>JADJZR010000006.1 GCA_016715645.1 Elusimicrobiota bacterium
TCTGGCCCGTTGCGATTTTTTTTCTTTCTCACGGTAGTCCCTCAATAAGTCAAACCGTATTCTCCGGGTGCATTACCTCCATCTCGCCTAGTTCGAACCGTAAACTGAATCGGGGAGGGCGACAAATCAGGAGGAGGCAGGCAGCAAGGCGATAAAACATCAACAGGAGGTGGACGAGCGTGACGTTATCATCAGCGCGGCCGAGCGCGTTCGCGCCAGTGGCGATCCCATCGGCCGCCTTCGGCGATAAAGGGAGACACAAAGGCGACATTTCTTGGCCCCGTTTGATGAGGAGGCTGGGTTTCGGTGGGCTGAAATCCATTCCAAAAACTCACTTCCCTTCATGCGCAAGCCGAATTGCTTGACAGCGCCTTCGGCCACCCCGGATCCAATGGCCATCCGTTCTCCCGGAAGCGGGGATAATCCATCGCGGTTTTGGTTGTTGGGAAAATAAGGAGGTGGCTTTTGGTGGAGGACTCGGCGCGGAGATGCCTCCGAATCGGTTTCGGTCGGGTGGTCCCAGCCGGTCGGATAAACAACGAAGATCGGCGATGATCCGGTCGGATTTTCCCTCCCAGAGCAACTCCTTGTGGTCCCTCAAACCAGCGGAGGGCATCCGCGTTCCCTCTCGAAGGCGGCTTGGCGCAGTCGGAGAGATGCTCGGCGGCGTGGGCCCAATCAAGAATAAACGGCTGGCTTCCGGGAAATGCAGGTTCTTGAGCTCGCGGATCGACCGAGCTCCATCCGCCACGAACAAGCGATTTTCGGCGCGGGCGTATCCCCCGGCGTTCGGCTTCCACACGCAGCCACCCATGGCCTCCCAGTCAGGCCGAGTGGCCCGTAGGGTTTTGTTTTTGCCCGTGCGCCTTCGTATTCGCCCCGGGAACGTGCGGCGTGGGGGGGTACGTCGCGTCGTAGACGATGCCAATTTTGTCCTCTCCACCGTTCCCGAGGATCCGCCGATCGCGTCTGCACCCGTCCGCCGTCTGCCGCGATCACCGCAGCAGTCTCGGCGCCTGCGTCGTGGACGCGGGGCGCGCCCCGGCTTGATAGGAGGACCGTTCCTGATCGCGCTCTTTGCGCACACGGCCCCCTCCGTTCCCGCGATCCATCGCACGTGTTTGGCGCTCAGATCAACGTTGAATGAACCAGAGGATCTCTCGCCCGCTTCAAAAGATCGCCCACCACCGCCGCGTGGCAAATCTTCTTGCGCGTCTCTCCACGCTGGGGAACAAACGGGCGGAATCCCCAGCGCCTCATCCAGCGGCGCGCGCCCGTGTGTCCCACCGGTCGCAGACACCATAGGCCCGCCGGTATTCAATGGTACCAACGCCGTTTGAATCACCCGCCGTTGCGCTGTATTCTGAAACCGCCACCGTCCTGTGCAATGTCGACAGCGGGCCTCCTGGGGATGCGTTCGGGGTCCTCCTCCAAACGCGATGTGAGCATCGCCTGGGCCAGCTCACGGCCGAGGCTCTCCGCAAACACCGCCAATTCCGACAGGGTCGTGTCTTTCGTCATGGAATAACGTATCCTCCCAAAGTTTCCTTTTGACTAACGTCAGAAAATCCGTCTCGTCCATGGAAGGGGGTGGATGCGAGATCGCCCCATCATCGATCAAGCGTAGAATCTCCTCTGCCATTTCACCACCGATCTCGCGCTAGCGGAACTGGCGGTATCGCTCCGTCCATTCTCGGCCAGGCCCACCCGAAGGGGCAGGGTCAAAGCCGTGTTCGGCCTTGGGCGCTGGCGGCTGTGAACCACCGTGGTGTGGGGTTCCCCCGCGCGCAACGGCAGGAGGGTTTTGAACATTTTCGGCGAAGCGTATAACACCCGTTCCGCGGGGCAAGGGGCCTGGCGCGAGGAACACGTCCAGGAGGCTTTTACCGGCGGGGTTCTCGATCAGCGTCAAGAGGCGCCGACGAAGTAAGCTGAGTTTTTCGGTTTTCCGACTGCATGTTGTTATATATAATAGCATACAGATTAAAAAAAATCAACCGAGATCGTGGTAGTGCACCCGTATTCTCCATCCCCGTGTTGTGGGGGATGAAAATGTTGTATCATGCTGGCAGTGGCTGAGGGTGGGCCACTTTTTTTATTTAGTGGGGTAGGGGTTTTCATGACGTTGGAACGGGAAATTGAACAGGTGGTGTTGCCGGTTCTTAGCGCGGCGGGGTTGGAATTGGTGGATGTTCAGTTTCGGCCTGAGGAGATCGGATGGGTGTTGCGCTTTTTTATCGATAAGCCGGGTGGTTTTGGGTTGACGGATTGTCAGGAATGGAGCGATCGGTTGGGGCAGGTGGTCGATGAGTGCGGTTTGGTTTCCCGTTCTTACAGTTTGGAAGTGTCGTCGCCGGGGTTGGCGCGGCCTTTAAAAAAGCAAGAAGATTTTGAGCGGTTTAAAGGGATCGACGCATTCATTAAAACAAGCGCGCCCATCGGAACGCAACGGAATTTCCATGGCCGCATTGAAGGATTGGACGGCGATCGATTGGTGTTGTTGGACCGAACCAGCGGATTGGTGCGGATCCCCTTGTCGGACATTGCGTCGGCAAAACTTGATCCGGTTATATTGAGAGGTTAACCCTGTGAGCAATAACGAACTGATGTCGGCGTTGGAACAGATTGAAAAAGACCAAGGAATCTCGAAAGACGAGATTTTGAAAATGGTCGAGCAGGCTTTGGTGTCGGCCTATCGCAAACACGCGGGTCAACAGGTCAATGTCGTGGCCGCGATTAGCCCCGCCTCGGGCCAAATTCAGGCTTACGTGGTCAAAAACATTGTGGAATCCGTCTCGAACCCCGTGGTGGAAATCACCGCCGCTGAAGCGGCTCGGGTGCGAAACGGCGTGGTGGAAGGCACGGAACTGCGTATCCCCGTGGACGCGCGGGATTTTGCCCGCATCGCCGCCCAAACCGCTAAACAGGTGCTGGTGCAAAAAGTGAGAGAAACCCAACGGGAAAGTCTTTACAACGAATACAAACCCAAAGAAGGGACCATGATCAACGGCACCGTGTTGCGGTTTTTGAGCCGAAACATCGTGGTGGATCTGGGACGGGGATCCGAGGCCATTATGCCGGTGCGCGAACAGGTGCGACGCGAGCACTGGGCGGTGGGCGATCGGATTCGCGCGTTGATCTTGAAAGTGGAACGCAGTCACCGGGGACCGGAAATCGTGTTGTCCCGGGCCCACCCGGATTTCGTCAAGCGCCTCTTTGAGCAGGAAGTGCCGGAAATTTACGAGAAAACGGTGGATGTGGTGACCGTTGTTCGTGAGCCGGGGTTCCGATCCAAAGTGGTGGTCCGCACCAACAATCCTAAAGTGGACCCGGTGGGCGCCTGCGTGGGAGTGAAGGGGTCCCGCGTGCGGCCGATTATCAATGAGTTGCAGGGGGAACGGATCGATTTGGTCGCGTATTCACCGGACTCCGAAACGTTCATCTCCAACGCCATGTCGCCCGTGAAGCCGCTGATGGTTCGCATCCTCAGCCAAGTGGAACGTCGGGCCGAAGTTCTTGTTTCCGACGATCAGTTGTCGTTGGCCATCGGCAAGGCGGGGCAAAATGTGCGTCTGGCCAACAAACTGACGAACTGGAATTTGGACGTTCGTTCGGAATCCCAAAAACGCGAGGCCGCCCAAGCGTCGGCCCAAGCCACAGTCAATGAACTGTCTCTGTTGGACGGTGTGGGGCCGAAAACGGCCGAGGCCCTCCAAAAGGGCGGTTGGGGCGACGTGTCCCGGTTGGCCAAGGCCAAACCTGACGATTTAACCGCCTTGTCCGGGATCGGCGAAAAAACGGCCGAGAAAATTATTGAAGCGGCCCAATCCTTTTTAGTCAAAAAAACCGAAGGGATCGTCCCTGAATTAAAAGCCGATGAACCCACCCCCGAGCCGGCGGTGGAAACCGAACCCAAAGAGTGACCCCATGACCGAAGCGAAGAAAAAAACCGTCAAGCCCGCCGGAAAATCCGCTCCCCCCAAAGGGACGGATGAGAAGTCCGTCAAAGAGGCGGCTCCCACGAAAAAGAAGGCGAAGGCGGTTGGTTCTTCCGAGGTTTCCAGCGCGGCGCCCACGTCCAAACCGAAAAAAGATATTTTGCGGGAACCGGCTGTGGAAAAAGCCAAAACCAAAAAGAAGGTTTCGCCTCATCTCCCTCCGGCACCCCCCTCCGCCAAGGCGAATGAAAGTCTAAAATTGCCTCCACTCCCGGGCGGGCCTGTCGCGGACGTTCGGTCTTCCCGTCCGGCGGACCCCGCCATTAAAACTGTTCCCGTCATCGGCGAGGAGGCCAGCGTGGGATTAAAAAAGACCGGCGTTAAGGGTGACCCTTCGTCGGCGGTTCCACGCACGACTTCGAAACCAACGCATCCCGCGGCGGAGAACCCCGTTGGGCCAACCGTTTCGGCGCCTTCTCCGGCAAAAGCGAGCCTTCCGCCAACGGTTTCACCCACGCCGCCGGCCCGACCCGCGGAACCCGCCCTGGTTTTGCCCAAACCCACGGTCCCGGTACGCGCTCCGGCGCCGGCCGTCCCGACGCCGCCCGTCGCGCCAAGGCCCAAGGTGGTTATTTCCGAAAGCATCACCGTCAAAGAATTGTCTGATAAAATGGGCGTTAAAATCCCCGACCTCTTGAAAAAATTGTTGGGGATGGGTGTGATCGCCAACTTGAACCAACGGCTGGACACGGACACCGCCACGCTCGCGGCCGACGCGTTCAATTTCGACGTGGACGTGAAATCTCTTTTGACCGATGAAGCTATTGTTCCAGCGGATGATCCGAACACTCTCCAACCTCGCCCGCCTGTGGTGACGGTCATGGGCCACGTGGACCACGGGAAAACCTCGTTGTTGGACGCGATTCGTTCCGCCCGTGTGGCGGAAAAAGAAGCGGGGGGAATTACCCAGCACATCGGCGCGTATCAGGTTCGTACCGATCGGGGCGTGGTGACCTTTTTGGACACCCCCGGCCATGAAGCGTTTACCGCCATGCGAAGCCGCGGCGCCCAGGCCACCGATATCGTGGTTTTGGTCGTGGCCGCCGACGACGGCGTTATGCCTCAAACCGTGGAAGCCTTAGACCACGCCAAGGCCGCGGGCGTGCCCATCGTGGTGGCCATCAACAAATGCGATTTGCCGACGGCCAACCCGCAACGCATCAAACAGGAACTGGCCGGGTTGGGGTTGCAGGCCGAGGATTGGGGTGGAAAAACCGTGATGGTGGAAGTGTCCGCCCGCAAAAAAACCAACATCGACACTTTGTTGGAAATGATTTTGTTGGAAGCCGAACTGTTGGAACTTAAAGCCAACCCGCATCGCCCGGCCCAGGGTATCGTGGTGGAAGCCAAATTGGATCCTCGTCGCGGACCGGTGGCCACGGTGCTCATTCAAAAGGGAACGCTTCGGGTGGGGGATTCTTTCTTGTGCGGTGTGAACGCCGGAAAAATCCGCGCTTTGATTGACGACCGCGGCGATCGCGTGAAAGACGCTGGTCCGGCGTTCCCGGTTGAGATTTTGGGGTTGTCGGGCACGCCCATGGCGGGAGATACGTTGGTGGTGCTCGCGTCGGACCGGGAAGCCCGGGAAATCGCCGAACGTCGTCAGGTGATCGCCGACGCGGAAGTCTGTCGAACCAAACACCATTTGTCTTTGGAAGAGTTTCACAAGACCGCCGAATCAGGCAAAGTTAAATCCTTGCCGATCGTTTTAAAAGCCGACGTCCAGGGGTCTTTGGAGGCGGTGAAAGAGTCGTTGGTTCGGTTGGGCAACGCCGAAATCGCCGTCCGGGTGATCCACGCCGGCGTGGGGGGAATCAACAATTCAGACGTGGTGTTGGCGGCGGCCAGCGACGCGATCGTTTTGGGGTTCAATGTCCGCCCCGATCCTTCTTCGGAGTCCATGGCTCAACGGGAGGGCATCGAAATTAAAACCTATCGGATTATTTACGATATGGTGAACGAGGTCAAAGCCGCCCTGGAAGGCCTGTTGGAACCCGAAGAAAAAGAGGTCACCCAGGGGTGGGCCGAAGTGCGAAAAGTGTTTATGGCCCCTAAAGTCGGCGCCGTGGCCGGGTGCATGGTGACGGATGGAAAAGTGTCCCGGACGGCCCGGGTGCGGCTGATTCGCAACGGGGCCATTGTCCATGAGGGCGGGTTGGGTAGTCTCAAGCGCTTTAAGGACGACGTGAAAGAGGTGGAACGGGGTTTCGAGTGCGGATTGTCTTTGGGAAATTACAAAGACGTTCGGGTGGGCGATCGGTTGGAATTTTACCTGATCGAAAAAGTCGCTCGGAAATTGGCTTAAGGTCCGTCATGCCTTCTCGTCGCATGGAGCGGGTGAACGAACTTTTGTTGCGGGAAATTGCCCGGTATGTGTTGGAAAATCAAGAGCCCGAAACGGGGTTGTTGACCTTTACCGCGGTGGATACCACCGACGACCTCATGGAAGCCAAGGTGTTTTATTCGGTGTTGGGCTCCGACGCCGAAAAGGCCCGGGCCGCGGAATCGTTGGACCGAATGCGCAGTGACATCACCCGCGCCATGCGCCGGTTGGAAAGCTTGAAACGGTTTCCGCACCTCCATTTTGTTTACGACGACACGCCTTCCCACGCGGCGCGCGTGCATGCTCTCATCGAAAAAACCCATCAGGAAGGCGGGTCCCCACAAACCCCGCCTTCGGCCGGATGATCCCGCTTCCCCCGTTGCCCAAGCCGGCCCGGGCCGCCGTGGCGCGGATCGCTGATCTGATTCGAAAAAAGAAAACATTTTTTTTAACGGGCCACGAACGGCCCGATGGCGACACCGTTGGCTCGGAGCTCGCTTTGGCCGGCTATTTGCGTGGCTTGGGTAAAGAAGTGACCGTGGCCAATGTGGGGCCCGTTCCTCTGGTGTTTCAATTTTTGCCGGGAAGCCGGCGGATACGCACCGCTCCCCGGGTGAAGGGGCATTTCGATGTGGCCGTGGTGTTCGAATGTTCCGGGCCGGAACGGATGGGCCACATCGTTGATCTCAAAACCCAAGCGGACTGTGTGATCAACATCGACCATCACGCGCACCACGGCCATTTTGGCCATATCAACTTGGTGGATCCTGGCGCTTCGTCGAATTCGGAACAGCTCTGCCAAATTTTCGCCCGGGCGAAGCATCGGTTAACCCCAGCCGAGGCGACGGCGTTGTATGTGGGGCTGGTCACCGACACGGGGCGTTTTCAACAGGAAAACACCCGTCCCCAAAGCCATTGGGTGGCGGCTCTCTTGTTGGAGGCCGGGGTGGACGTGGCCGATGTGTCTCGCCGCATTTATGCCACCCGTTCACCCGCGGCGTTAAAGTTGATGTCCCGGGCGTTGGGGTCGTTGCGGATGGAGTTGCGCGATCGTGTGTCGGTGTTGCGTTTAACGCGGACGGATTTTTTGGAAACCGGCGCGCGGGAAGATGATACCGACGACATCGTCAACCAAGGGCTCCTGCCGCCGTCCGCGGTGGTGTCCTTGTTTTTAAGGGAAATAGAGGGAAAAAAAGAGGTGAAGGCCAGTTTGCGTGGCAAAGGCAAAGTGGATCTGTGCCGCTTGGCGGTGTCGTTGGGCGGGGGCGGCCATAAAAACGCTTCCGGCGTGACGTTGGCGGGATCGTTGGGCCAGGCGGAATCCCAACTGTTGCGGGCCCTGTCGTTGGCTCTGGGCTGACCCGATGGGATCCCTGTTCGATCGGCGGGTGATCAGCGGTCTGTTGTTGTTGGACAAACCCAAGGGCCCCACGTCCCACGATGCGGTCTTGTGGGCCCGGCGCGTGTTGAACACCGCCGACGTGGGGCACTGCGGCTCTCTGGATCCCATGGCCACGGGCCTGATTTTATTGGTGGTGGGGGAAACCCGATCGAAACAAAATCAATTCATGGCCGAACGAAAAACCTATCGGGGCGTGATTCGATTGGGACTGGCCACCACCACCGACGATTTGGACGGCGCCCCGTTGCCCGGATCGTTCCCGCGCAAACCCGCGGACCTTTCCGCGGCTGAAATCGAAAAGGCCTTGGGCTCGTTTCGCGGACCGGTATCCCAGGAGGTGCCCACCTATTCGGCGGTGAAATGGAAAGGCAAACCCCTCTACCATTGGGCGCGCAAAGGCGTCCCGGTGGAACGCCCGGTGAAAGAGGTGGTTGTCCATTTTTTGGAGATGACAGGGTACACCCCCCCCGATGTGGAATTTTTTGTGGACTGTTCGAAAGGATTTTATGTCCGTTCGTTGGCCCGGGACTTGGGCGCGTCGTTGAACGTCGGGGGAACCTTGGCCGCTTTAACCCGCGAATCCATCGGGGCGTATCGACGCTCCGACGCTTATCCCTGGCAGGATCGAGCCCCTCTTCAGAAAGACCTGTTTGAGAAATCCTTTGTCCCCATCGAAAAACTCCCCGACTGAAAAAACGGTTTTAACCCTCGGCACATTTGATGGCGTTCATCGGGGCCACCAGCGATTGTTGGCGCTGGCTCGTCGGCGGGCGCGGGCGTTGGGGGCGGAGGTTTTAGCCGTGGCGTTTGAGCGGCCGCCGCGCCTTTTTTTTACCCCAGACAACGGGCCCGCTCTGCTGACAACGCCCCGGGAAAAAGAATTCCTTTTGCGGGCCCACGGGGCGGACCGGGTTGTGTCCGTGCCTTTTTCGGCCTCCCTGTCGGTTTTATCCGCCGGGCAGTTCCTGGATCGGTTTGTCGTTGGACAATGGAAAGCCAACGAAATTGTGGTGGGATTTAATTTTCGGTTTGGGCGGGGGCGGGAGGGGGATGGCTCTTTTTTAAAACAGTGGGCCCGGGCCGAAGGGAAAAAGGTTCATTTGGTTTCCGCTGTGACACAGGGGGGACAGGTGGTGTCCTCCGGCGTGATTCGC
Source organism: Elusimicrobiota bacterium (assembly GCA_016715645.1). GTDB lineage: Bacteria > Elusimicrobiota > Elusimicrobia > FEN-1173 > FEN-1173 > JADKHR01. The sequence continues at coordinate 8,878 of JADJZR010000006.1, forward strand.
TCGTTGGTCGCCCGCGGGGACCTGGAGAAGGCCACTCCTCTTTTGGGCCACGACTACATTGTTGAAGGACCGGTGGTGTCCGGCCGGGGCGTGGGAAGAACGTTGGGATTTCCCACCGCCAATGTGGACGTGCCGGACGACAAAATAGTGCCCCTGGGCGTGTGGGCTGTAAAAGCCTGGTTGCCCACCGGAATCGAACGAACAGGCGTGTTGAACGTGGGATGTCGCCCGACGTTCCGGGAGAAATCAGGTCGGTCTGTGGAAGCGCATCTGTTGGATTTTGGCGGAACCCTGACGGGTCGCCCGCTTCGGTTGGCGTTGCTTAAAAAAATCCGCGACGAAATTCAGTTCCCGTCGGTTCAGGCCCTGATTCGGCAAATCGGGCGGGATGTTCAATTCGCGCGACGGTGTTCGTGATCACCCCTCCTCGCTAAAATTCGGTTTCGGGGGTATACTGGAAGGGTGAAAATAACCCACGCTACCCTACTGGCCGCGCTCCTTCTGTTCCCCGGCGCGGGTCGAACCGAGGGAAACGAAGACAGATCGGTGTTTGTAGACTCCCGATCGGTGCGGTCGTCTCATTTTGTGGTGCGCCACGAAGAGCCGTTGGCTCCAGCCGGGGTCCTCAACGTGTTGGAAGGTTTGCACAGTAAGCTCCTTTTGGACCTGGGTGTTTTTTCTCCTTGGGCCTACCACCAACCCCTCACCGTTTATCTTTACCGCGACGCCGAATCTTACCATTCGCGCACGGGTATGGCCGCCTATGTCAAAGCGCATATCCGTGTTCAAGACAAGGAAGTGTTCGGTTACATGGCCCCGGATTTTCAGCGCGTGATGGCCCATGAGTTGGGCCACCTTTATTTTTCCCAATTCTTTTTAGCCAAATCCACCCACCCGCCCTTGTGGTTGAACGAGGGGGTGGCGACCCTCATGGAATGGGATTACGGTTTGGAAGGAGACCGACGCGCCCTGGAGCATACCCTTCGCAATAAAGGAACCATTCCGTTCGCTGATTTTTTGGCGTACTCGTATCAACAGGCGGGCCCTCACGACGGCGAAAGGGTCGGCGATTGGTACAACCAGGCTCAAAGCGTGACCCGGTTGTTGGTCAGAGGCCATGGACCCCGTCCGTTTTACACATTCTGCGATGGACTGCGAAACGGGCGGTTGTTGGATGAATCCCTTTGCTCGGCCTACGGGCTCGCCATACCCGACACCACCGCTCTCGAACGATTGTGGACTCAAAAGCTGAGGGCCCCGTAGTCGTTGAACGGGGGATCGAAATTTTTCTTTACAAAGGGGAGGGGCTTTTGTATCATCTCGCCCATGTTAACCAAAGAACGTAAGCACGATATTGTTGGGAAGTTTGGCGCGACCCCCCGGGACACCGGGGACACAGCTGTTCAAATTGCGCTCCTCACCGAGCGGATCAACAGCTTGTCTGATCATTTTCAAAAGGCCCCGAAGGACCACGGTTCTCGGCGGGGCCTTTTGCTCATGGTGGGCCAGCGGCGACGTCTGCTGGCGCATTTGCGCTCAAGTGAGCCCAAACGGTACGTGGATATCCTGAAGGAATTGAAACTCAGAAAATAACGCGGCGTCCCCGGAGGACCCGCTTGAGGTTCATGCACGTGTAGGGATGTAACAACCCGGTCATCGGTCGATGGGGGGAGGTAGACCCTTTTTGACACGGCCCTGTTGTTAAATCCCTTCCCCGCAAACCTCATCGTCCTCCTGGTTCGGCGCGTTTTTTCTATTTTAGAGGAGAAAAAACGATGTCAAACGCAGAAAAGTTGGAAATTCAAATCGGCGATAAAAAAATCTCGATCGCGGTCGGCGAAGTCGCCCGCCAGGCGGCGGGATCGGCTTTTGTTCAAATGGGGGAGTCCGTGGTGTTGGTGGCCGCTGCCCACGGCACAAAACCCCGGGAAGATCGGGACTTTTTCCCGCTCACCGTGGACTACCGGGAGCGCACTTACTCGGCCGGACGTATTCCGGGCGGATTTTTTAAGCGGGAAGGCAAAGCCCGCGATAACGAAGTGTTGACCAGCCGAATCATTGATCGGTCCGTTCGGCCTTTGTTCCCTGAAAATTTGCGGCTGGAAGTTCAGGTGAGCGCAATCGCCATGTCCCACGACGGGTTGCACGACCTGGACATCCTTTCGGTGCTGGGCGCGTCGGTGTCGTTGGGCTTGTCGGCTCTTCCGTGGAACGGCCCGATCGGCGCGATTCGGATCGGACGAGTGGATGAACGGTTTATTTTGAACCCGAACCTGGACGAGCAGGACCGAAGCACCATGGATTTGGTGGTGGCGGGGAAAAAAGGGTCTATTTTGATGGTGGAGTCCGGCGCGTACGAACTGTCGGAAGAAATGTTGGTGGAAGCTTTGACCTTCGCCCAAACGGAAATCGACCGTTTATGCGATCTGCAAATTGAATTGATCCGGCGGGTGGGCAAACCCAAAATGGAAGCGCCGGCGTCGGCGGTCCCCGCTGACGTGTCGGCGAAGGTCAACGAATGGGCGCGGGCTCGATTCAAAGAAGCCGTGCGGACCGCCGAAAAAGGTGCGCGTGAACAGTTGGTTTCCGCTCTTCACAAAGAAGTGAAAGAAAAGGCGGCCGCGGCGTTCCCGGACAACGACGCGTGCGTGGGCGGGTTGTTGGATACGATTGAATACGAAGAAGCCCGTCGCTTGATCTTGGACGAAAGCCGCCGCACCGACGGACGCGGTTTTGAAGACGTTCGGCCCATCACGATTCGAACAGGCGTGTTGCCGCGCACCCATGGGTCGGCCTTGTTCACCCGGGGCCAAACCCAAGCGTTGGCCGTGGCCACGCTGGGATCTCCGGCCGATCAGCAGGTGATGGACGTGTTGGAAGGAGAATACAAAGAACGCTTTATGTTGCATTACAATTTCCCCGGTTTTTCGACGGGTGAACCCAAACCCGAACGGGGTCCGGGCCGACGGGAAGTGGGCCACGGCGCCTTGGCGCGACGGGCGTTGTTGCCGTTGTTGCCGGATCCGGAGGTGTTCCCCTACACGATTCGAGTCGTGTCGGATATTTTGGAGTCCAACGGGTCTTCGTCCATGGCCAGCATTTGCGGGGGCTCGTTGTCTTTGTTCGACGCGGGCGTTCCCATGAAAAAACCCTGCGCCGGCATGGCCATGGGTCTGGTCAAAGAGGGTGACCGATGGGTGGTCTTGACCGACATCATGGGCATGGAAGACCATTTGGGCGATATGGACTTCAAAGTGGCGGGCACCACCGAAGGTGTGACAGCCCTCCAAATGGACATCAAAATCGAGGGAATTTCCATCGACATCATGAAACGCGCCCTCGAGCAGGCCAAGCGGGCTCGTCTGTTTGTGTTGGGGAAAATGGCCGAATCGTTGGCCGCGCCCCGACCGGACTTGTCTCCCCGTGCGCCGCGGATGGAAGTGGTTCAGATTCCCGTGGCAAAAATCGGCGCGCTGATCGGGCCCGGCGGAAAAAACATCCGCCGCATCATCGAAGAGTCGGGCGCCCAAGTCGACGTGGAAGACGACGGCAAAGTGTACATCACCGCCTCGGACTTGTCGTCACTGGAAACCGCCAAACATCAGGTTGAATCCTACTCGGCCGAGGTCGAGGTGGGCAAGATTTACAAAGGCACCGTTGTTCGCATCATGCCCAAATTGGGAGCGTTCGTGGAAGTGATGCCGGGCAAAGACGGGTTGGTCCACATTTCCCAGTTGGACGTCAACCGCGTGGAACGGGTGGAAGACGCCGTGAAAGTGGGCGACGAAATCGATGTGAAGGTCATTGAGGTTGACAGCCAAGGCCGCGTGAATTTGTCGCGCAAAGCGGTTTTGAAGCCGGGTTCGGAATTGGAAAGTCCTCTGCCGTCCCAGCGGGGAAGCGGGCGGGGACCGGACGACCGTCGAGGCGGACGAGACGAACGTCCTCCGCGGCGAGAGTTTCGTGGCAGTAACGATCGCCGCGGGCCTGACGCGAAAGCCGGGTCGCGGTTACATGTAAAAACTCAATTGGGAGAAACCATGAGCGAACAAGAGCCCATTGATACTAACGCATCAAAAGAATCGGGGGGAAGCTGGAGCGCTATTACGAGATCATGCGCGCGCACGACCTCACGGAACTGGAAATTAAAAGAGGGGACCGATACGTTAAAGTTGTCTCGGGCCACCCAACGACGGGTTGCCGCCCCGGCGGCGGTGGCCCCGCGCCCTTTGACCGGCGGCGGTGCCCGTGGCGGCCCCTCCGGCGAAAAGCCCCCACCATCCGGTCACGTCTCCGTTGGCGGGGATGTTTTACCGCTCGCCGGCCCCCAACGCGCCTTCGTTCGTTAAGGAAGGGGACAAGGTGGCGTTCGGGGATGTCCTGTGCATTGTCGAGGCCATGAAAGTCATGAACGAAATTCGGTCCGACCGGCCCGGGGTGATTCACAAAATCCTGGCGGAAAACGGAAAACCTGTATCCGCCGGACAAGAACTGTTTCTCATCGATTCTCTGTCCGCGTAATGCAGGACGAAATCGGTCAAACGGCCGGGTTGGTGTGGGGGTTTTTGGATATCCATGGGGAATCGTCGACTCTTCAAATTCGGTCTTCACTTAAAATCACCCAAACTCTTTTGTTTCTTTCTTTGGGCTGGTTGGCCCGGGAAGGAAAAGTTCATTTGCTTTATCGGGACCGCTGTTACTGGGTTTCGTTGCGGCGATGACCGAGCTCGTTCGCGCCGTCGTTTTGGGCGTCGTTCAAGGGCTCACGGAGTTTTTGCCGGTATCGTCCGATGGTCATTTGACTCTGTTCCAAGCTGGATGGGGAATGGGCGATGCCACGTTGGCCATGGACGTGGTCCTGCATGTGGGGACCTTGGGGGCCATGGTCTGGTATTTCCGCGGGGACCTGTGGAGTTTAGCCCGGGGCGTGTTGGATAAAACGGACAGCGGGGCGGCCCATCGACGATTCCTGTGGATGATAGGCGCCGCCACGGTGGTGACCGGGGCCATCGGGTTGGGGTTAAAAGATACGATTGAGAGCCTTTCAACATCTTATCGGGCGGCAGGGATCGGATTTTTATTGACCACAGGCGTTTTGTTGTGGGGGGAGGGGCGGTCTCGCCGACTGGGCGGGGGCTCATCCGGTGCGAGCACGGCACCGATCTGGCACGCGTTGATGATTGGCGCGGCCCAGGGGGCGGCGGTGTGGCCCGGCCTGTCCCGAAGCGCGTCGACCATCGCCGTGGCCGTGGCCCTGGGCTGGGCCTGGACGGACGCTGGACGATTCAGCTTTTTAGCGGCCATGCCCGCCATTGCCGGAGCCACGTTGTTGACGGCCCGGGACATTCATGCACTTCCGGTCTTGCCCTCTGTCATGGGGGCGGCGGTGAGTTTTCTTGTGGGCTGGATGGCGTTGGGCCTGCTCATGCGTTTTTTGCGGGCGCGACGACTGTGGCCCTTTGCCCTTTATACGTTTGGATTGGCCCTGTTTTCTTTTTACAAAACCCTATGAAACTGATGGCACGTTATCGCTTGTCCGCACGGTCCGCCAAAAAAGGCCGATCTTCCCGCCGACCGGTGGTGGGGATGGTTTTATTGGCTGTTTCCGCGCTGGGACTTTATTGTGTTTTGTTTCCGTCCGGATTGTGGGGAAAACCCATCAAAGGATTTTTATCCACGGCCTTTGGGGTGGGGCGGTTCCTGTTTCCCGTTTTGACGGGATATTTGGGGTTTCGATTGGCGTTGGCGCGTCCGTGGCCCCAGGGGGCGTTGCGTTATTCTTTGTGGAGCGGCCTCTTTGTTTTTGGGGTAACCCTGGCCAGCTTGTTCAGTCAATTGGCTTACCAGGTCAACGCGGGGGGCGTGCTGGGGTTGGCGGGGGCCGGATTTCTTAGCCGATTGTTCGGACTGCCGGGGGCGTGGCTGGTGACCTTTTCGGCCCTTTGTTTGTTGACCGCCGCGCTGATCCGTGTCTCGCCCATCCATTTGGCCGAACACCTGGTGGCCCGCCTGCGCCAGGACTGGCAGGAATGGACCGCCGCTCGTAAAGATCCCCGAACACGTCGGGATAGCGTGGTTAAAGCCCGGGCGGTCGTGGCCCCGGTCCCGGTGGACCGTCCTATCCCGTTGGTGGTGACCGGCAAAACAACTTCCGACAACCTGTCCCCCAAACCCACCCCAAAAGAACAAGTTAAAAAGGTCTCCCCGCCAAAACAATCCGATCCAGGTGGGGAGGGAACGAACGTCCCCGCAGAAATTACGGGTTTTAGTTCCAAGGGGACGAATGTCCCCAATGTCCCCCCTTATCGGTTGCCTCCGATTGAGTTGTTGAACGATCCGCCCAAACAGGTATCGCAACTGTCCGAATCGGATTTGGTGGCCAAATCGAGGGTGCTTGAACAAACCTTGGCTAATTTTGGCGTGGAAGCCCGGACGATCGACATCCATCCGGGCCCCGTGATTACGCGATTCGATTTGGAACCGGCTCCGGGTGTAAAAATCAGCTCAATTGTGAATTTGTCTAACGACATTGCGTTGGCCATGAAAGCCACGCGGGTGCGGGTTCTGGCGCCGATCCCTGGAAAAGGAGCGGTGGGCGTTGAAATTCCCAACCCGGAATCCGTGACGGTTACGCTTAAAGAAATTTTAACGGATTCAAGGGCCCAAGCGAGCCGGTCTCCGTTGGCGGTGGCTTTGGGAAAAACGAGTTCGGGGGAACCGTCTTTGACGGACCTCGCGCCCATGCCCCACTTGCTGGTGGCGGGGGCCACGGGCACGGGTAAATCGGTATGCGTGCATACGCTCATTGTTTCCATTTTGATGCGGGCCACGCCGGACCGGGTCAAGTTTGTGTTGATTGACCCTAAACGCCTGGAACTGCCTATGTATGAAGGTATGCCGCACCTGTATGATCCCCGATCGGGACCGGAAGACGCGCAGGTGATCACTCAGCCTAAAGAGGCGGCGAAAGCCCTGATGCGGTTGGTGAAAGTGATGGAATATCGATACGAAATTTTTGCCCGGGCCAACGTGCGCAACATTGAGGGCTATAACGAAAAACGGTTGGCTCAAGGCCTTCCTCCCGAATATTACATTGTGGTGATCATCGACGAACTGGCGGATTTGATGTTGGTGTCGGCCCGGGACGTGGAAGATTGCATTCAACGCTTGGCGCAAATGGCTCGGGCGGTGGGGATCCATTTGGTGTTGGCCACCCAACGCCCGTCAGTGGACGTGATCACCGGCGTGATCAAAGCCAATTTGCCCGCGCGAATTGCGTTGCGGGTCGCGTCTCAAACCGACAGCCGGGTCATTTTGGACACGCCGGGAGCGGAATCGTTGGTGGGCCGGGGAGATATGTTGTTTTTGCCCGCGGGTGCGCCCGCGCCGATCCGTCTTCAAGGGGCGTATGTGTCGGAAAAAGAAGTGGAAGCGGTGGTGGGGTTTGCCAAAAGCCAGGGCGGACCCCGTTACCAGGACATTTTTGCGGAAATCGCGGCCCACCAGGCCGCGAACGAAGACGTTGAGACCCGGGAAGAATTGGATCAGGCGTTGCGATTGATTATGGAACGTCGTCGGGTGTCCCAGGATTTGCTGAAATCCCATTTCGGGTCGTCGGCCCGGGCCACCAACGTGTTGTCGTTGTTGGAGGTGAAAGGGTACATTCGTAAACCCGAGGGGACCAATAAGTGGGAGATTAATTTTGATAAAATCGAAGACCTGTTTCGGGCCGGCGGCGGGGGGAATAACGCCGAACAGGTGGAGGCGATGGACGAATGAAAAAGATTTTGATGGGGTTTCTTTTTGTTTCGGTGACCGTGTTTGCCGCGGACACCAGTCGGTTGGATCGGGTGTTGGCCCGGTTGGAACAGGCCGAAAAAGAAGTGCGCACCTTGTCGTTTGATTTCACTCAAACGACGTCTCTCTCAGTGGGGCGCGGGGCAGCTGATATTGTTGGGTCGGCGTTATTTGAGCGACCCAACCGGTTTCGGGTGGAACAATCGGCTCCGGAACCCCAGGTGATCGTGTCTAATGGAAAGGTGTTTTGGGTGTATTTGCCCGAACGGGGCCAGGCCATCAAAGATTCCATGGACAATTGGGCCCGGGCGGCGGGGTTTCCCCAAGGGCTAACGCCGTTTCGGATGAACGTGACCGAAATGAAAAAAAAATACGATTTTGTTTTGGACGATACCAGCGGCCAGCCGGTGTTGGTTTTGACCCCGCGGGATTCCGGGTCCTTCTCGTATACGTTGCGGTTATGGATTGATCTCAACACGGGTTTGGCCGTGAAAACCGAGTTGGAGTCCGAGGCTGTGCGGGCGGTGGTGACCGTTCGAAACGCCCAGGTGAACCCCCCGATCAAAGACGCCCAGTTTAAATTTGTCCCTCCGAAAGGCACCGACGTTTTGGAAATGCCTTCCGCAAAATAACGGATAAGGGGCTACAATGCGCCAATTAACGGCGGTTTTTTTATCTTTGTCGGTAGCCCTTCCTGCTTCACTTTTTTCTTACGACGACTATTCCCGCTACGAGCGCGGGCCGGACTCCTATTCATTTAATAATTTGCAAGAAACTTGGAAACGAAACTTTAATGCCCGGGAAAGTTTCAACTACAACGCTCCGTTCACTCGCTCGCCGATTCAGTTTCCGAAAGTCAGTTTGGATTTGACCTTCCAAAACACTTTCCGAAGTTTCAGCAGTTTTAACTCCACTCAATTTGATAAGAGGCTGGACCTTAACTACAAATCCTTTTCGTCCAGTAGTTTCTCCGCAAAACCGGTGGTTCAAACCTATGATTTTAAAGCTCCAACGAATTTAATCAGAAATCTAAACTTCCATAGCCCCGGTGTCCAATCAACCGAAGGGACATTCGTCCCCTCGATCCCACAACCGAAGGTGCCCATTGGGTTTTTCAGCGGAGTTGCCAGTGCGGTTAAGACGATCCCGGCGTTCTTTTTGACCGTGGCAAGCAAGATCGGAGAGGCGGCCTCGTTTCTGTGGAACCGGGTTGTTCTGGGCCATCGCACCGAAAACACCGCGACCCTGCCGGACGGGACTTTCCTGACCGGCCAAATCACCCTGAACCGGGACGACAAAATCCTGTCCATTGCTCCCGGCACGGTGCGCACGGTCGGCGAGTTTAAACAGCTTGAAACCGGCGAAATGGCTCTTGTCCCGGGCAAAAGCCCCATCACGATCAACGGCAACGAATATTTTAGCGGCCAGTTTGTTTACGACGGGGAAAAGTTTCATTTGGACGGCCCCGGCATCAAGCTCACGAACCAGGCCGGGCCCACGATTCAAACAACCGCCCCTTTCAAGGAATACGTGAACGGTGACGCCCAAGGGAACGAAACGGTTTTGGGGTACGGCGCCTTGTCGCGAAACGACACGTTTAGGGAGACCACCACGGGCTTGTCTTTCCGCAACACTAACGGTGTTTGGTCTTTTGACCCCAACCAGTCGGCTGTGCTCAAAGTGGATGGTAAAAATATTCCCGTTGCCATTGACGAACAAGGCCGGTTCAAGGAAACGGTTAAATCTCCCACCGCTGAACCGGCGGCGTATATCACGAACGTCTTGCCCAGCCCCGGGACAAGCGGCTACGAAATTGAGAAAGTGACCCCGCTGACGGGCCATCAAACGATCCGCACAGATATTCCCGGCACAAAACCCAGTTCCCTGACCACCGGCCAGACTAACGATTGGCGGCAAAAGACAGGGGCGCTGTTCGAAGTCAAAGGCCAACGGACTGACTCCGCGACCAACGCCACGGTACACCAGGAGGGGGATCAATACGTTTTCACTTCCGGCCAGGTGGCGACAGTTTCCGTCTCCGCCCCCAAGGAAAGGCCCCAGGAAGGGCAAAAAACCCTATACACCGAAGCTCTGTTCGGTTCCGGCACACGGTTAACGGTGACCGGAAAAACGGAGTTTCCCAATTATGAGGCAACGGTTTACGTTGGCAAGGTCATGATGGGTGGAAGTGGAAAATTAAACATGGAAAAGGGCACGATTTTCGCGAGTGAGGACCGAGGATTGCGGTTGACGGTTCACTTAAACGGCGGGGAAACGGCCATCGCTGTGAAGAGCATTGACCGGAAATCGGGAACGTTTGTGGCCCTTTTGCCGGACATCCCGCTCAAGACGGGCGAGCATGTAAGACCTATCACGCGGGAAGTGGCAGGGCGCATCGATGCTGAAAATGGCCAGGCCATTTTGACCAACAAGGGGTTTCAATGCCCGATCTTAAAACCCCGGGAAACTCCGGGTTTTTGGGAGACAGTACCCGAGGTCACCGGCAACGGGCACATTCACATAAAAGATAACAAGATAACGCTGAACACGGACCGGTTGGCCAATCTTTCGGATTACAAGAATTTGGACGAGAGAAAGCCCGTTTGGACCACCACCATGAGAGACCGATACGACACGGCCCTATCGGCGTTCGCGGGTCCCGAAAACAATTTAATTATTCGAAGCGGCGGACTGGTATTGGCAACGGCGATGGTGATCCCCAAATTGGTGGAAGAAACGGTCGCCTTTGTGGTGGATTGTGTTCACCCCGCGAGCGAGTTTGCCGTTCACAGTTTCCTGGTTGTTCATGAAAAAGACCCTGTTGAGAAGTTAAGGGCCGCTGGAAAGGCAACGGACAATTTCGGTGAATTCTTCATTCGAGCCGAAGCGGGAGCCACGGCGGCCGTGACCGGGGGCGCTCTGGTTGTCAGAGAAGGAACCCCGATTATCCGCAACGCGGTCCGATCCGTTTCCAAATTGCTTGAAAAGCCCACAGCGCTGGCCCCTCAACCCGCCCGCAGTCTGGGCGCCGCTGCCCGGTCCGAACTAGCCGACCCGGTAACAACGAAATACGAATTAGTAAGGAGGGAACAGGACATTCGAACCGTTTCCTGGCCGCAAAACTTAATTCGTGAGGCCCCTCTCGCACATAAACCATCTTGGAAGGGTGAGCGCGTTCTCTCCCCGACACCGGGGAAGACAACGACGCTTATTGGGAATTACAAGGGGGACATGCAGCACATTTTGGCTGAGATTGAATATCCGAAGACAACCGATTTCGGCGTCAAAGAAGGGGGATTCAACCTTCTCAACGTTCCTGATGACGTGACGATTGGGATCGACTTTTGGAAGCAATTCAACGAGCCTTGGTTACAGCAGGCCACAACCAGGGGAGATGTGGTTGTTGTTGTGAGCAATCCCTTTGACCATGCTCTTCTGTCTAAAGGTGGACGACTCACGGGTTTTGGCAGAGAAGTCGATTTTATGAACCGCCTTGTTTCTGATGGAAAATATGAGTTTATTGTCCAAGAGGGAAAATATGTCCCTAGAAGATGAGAACAGAAATACAAATCAGATTATTGATGAGAAATTGAGATCTTTTGGGCTTGTTGATTCGGAGCTCTTAGCCTCTTTCGATGAAGCCTATAATTATGCCGCAGCCTCAACAATGAACTGGTTAATCGCCAAGCTTAAAATTCTTAAAGAAGTTGTTGGGCATGGGAAGACTATTGGGATTGAGTCGTCTAGACGAATTTCGGATGTCAAGGAATTGAATGCTTGGGTTTGTGAGCGTTATCCGGACATTGCTGAACGGATCTGAAGGGTGCGATGCCGGAGATCGTAATTGATCCTTTATCAATAAGTGATGTGTTCATTCGGGAGTTGAAGGTTCGTCCATGAAAGAGCTTTACCATGGTTCTGAAACCATGTATACAGTCTTTTTTAACGAAGAGGCACAAAAATATTTTGTCAAAGTTACATGTGGGACAATTGGTTGGTATGAGGTACAGGTTGAGTGGTAATGTCAAGTTTCTGGCAGTAAATTTTTCTGAGCGCATGATCAAAAAATTAAGCGGCCAATGCCTTGTGAAGACCGTTATTTGAGGCTGATTTTGGTGTGACAGGGGCAACGTCGGTGAGGATGGTCTGTGTGGAGGTGGATCACTCATGGAAAATCAAGTAGACTGTTCCAGCTTCGATGATGTTGGGTGGAAAGAAAGTGTGGATTCCGGTATGGTTTTGGCTGGAACGCAATGACGGGACAAGGGGTGGCGGGCGAGTCTATGACGAGGTTAATCTCTTTTCGGAAAATCGTGACTGCGGAAAAAACAACAGGGACAATCTATGACCGACAACACAGCTGAATCGATAGGATCCATTCTTCGTCACCGCCGCTTGGAACGGGGCGTGACGTTGGAGACTGTCACCAACGCTTTGCGCATTCAAACTCGATTTTTGAAGGCGTTGGAAGAAGATCGGTGGGATGAACTTCCCGCCCAGGTCTTTTTGGAAGGATTTTTGGTGCAATACGCCGACTATTTGGGGTTGAACGGAGCGGCTCTTCGTGACCAACTCCGGGAAAAAATGGGCCAGGCGGGCCCGCCCGCGTTCACTCATCCTTCCCCGGTGCCCGAGTCCATCGACGATTCGTCGACGGCCGCTTTGCGCTGGATTTTGGCGGGGGCGGCGGTGTTGGTGGTTGTGGTGGGGGCCCTGTTGTTGTTTAGGCGCCAAGAAACCCCGGGCGTGTCTATGGCAAAACCGTTGAACCAAGTGACCGAACCGGAAACGGTGGTGTTGTCCACCGCGGCGTCCTCGTCGGTGGTGCCATCGATTGCTCCGGTGGTCAAGAGTTCTCATTCCTTGGTGTTGCGGGCCAGTGAATCGGTGTGGGTTCGTGTGCGCTTGGACGGTTCGGTCAAATTTGAAGGCACCTTGATGGCGGGCGAAGTGCGGACCTGGCCTTTTGAGACAAACAGCCGGGTCCGTGCCGGCAATGTGTCGCGGTTGATCGCGCTCGTCGATGGTAAATCCCTGGTGGATTCAACCACGCCGGGACCCGCCGACGTCATTTACCCCGCACGGGACGGACGCACCCATGTGATTTATCCGGCTCCGGCGGCCGCGGCGCCGCCGGTGGCGGCTTCCACCGCTCCCCTCCCCGCGCCCAACGAATGACGCGGGGCCGCGTGGCCTTTGTGGTGTTGGGGTGCGCCAAAAATCAGGTGGAAGCGGAAACGCTCACCACTCGGCTGGCTCGCGACGGGTGGACGTTGACCGCCGACATCGCCGGGGCCGACGGGGTTGTGGTCCACTCGTGCGGTTTTTTGGAAGCGGCTCGATCCGAGGCGCGAGAAACATTGGACCAGGTTCGCCGGGCGGCGCCCCGGGCCTTTTTGGTGTTGACGGGTTGTTTCGCCCAATTTTTAAACAATAAAAAAATTCCCGGCGTGGACGCTATTTTGGGAACCGGCCAGTTGGACCGGTTGTCTGATGTCCTGGGATCGAAAGCGGGGCCGGGGCGGGTGTCTTCTCCGGCCGGTCTGCACGACGTCGATCAAGCCCGGCCCCTGCGGCCGGGGCAGTTGTCGGCGTATCTGCGTGTGTCGGAAGGATGCAATCATCGGTGCACCTTTTGCATTATCCCCCAACTGCGCGGATCGCTTAAAAGCCGTCCCGCTGAAGATATCTTGAAAGAAGCCAACGATTTGACCGCGCGGGGTGTGCGGGAACTGGTGGTTATTTCCCAGGACACAACGGATTATGGATCGGACCAAGGCCGGGCGGGGTTGGTGCCTTTAGTCAAAAAATTAGTTAAAACGCCGGCGCAATGGGTGCGGCTCTTGTATGCTTACCCCTCCGAAGTGGGGGCGGGCTTGATGGATCTGTTGGCGGACGAACCCAAATTGGCCGGTTATCTGGATATGCCCCTTCAGCATGTATCCGATCGAATATTGTCCGCCATGGGCCGGGATTGGGGGGAAAAGAAAACCCGCGGCCTTTTGGATAAATTGGGCCGGCGGGTTCCCGGGTTGGCCCTTCGAACCACGTTTATCGTGGGGTTTCCCGGGGAAACAGACGACGACTTTGAGCGATTGGTGCGGACCGTGCGAGAGGGACACTTTGAACATGTGGGGGTGTTTCCCTATTCGTTTGAATCCCGCTCCCCCTCGGCTCGGTTGCCGGGGCTGGTCCCGCCGGAGGTGGTGTCGCAGCGGTGGCAGAGGGTGTTGGACGAACACCGCCGGATTAAAGAGAAAAAAGATCGGGCCCGAAAAGGCACGAGGGTGGACGTGTTGGCCGAACGGGGTCCCGACGGGCGTTGGGCGGCCCGGGCGGCCCATCAGGCCCCGGAAGTGGATGGCGGCGTTCGGTTTAAAAAAGATCCACCCGCGCCGGGTTTTTATTCGTGCCGCGTGACCGGTGTGGACGGAATTCACTTAACGGGAGAATGGATCCATTGAATGTCCCTAACCAACTGTCTGTGGCCCGTTTGTTGGCCGTGCCCTTTTTTATGGGGTTGGCTTACGTCGATAATGTTTACGCCCGGGTGGGGGCTTTGTTGATTTTTGTCGGAGCCGGTGTGACGGACTTGGTGGACGGTTACTTAGCCCGCAAACACAACTTGGTGACCAACCTGGGAATTTTTTTGGACCCTTTGGCGGACAAAATGATCATCACGGCGGCGTTTATTTTGTTCGTTGAAATTCCGTCGTTAAGGATTCCGTCTTGGATGGTGGTCGCGATCGTCGGCCGAGAATTTTTGATTACCGGGTTACGGGGCGTGGCCGCGAGTCAAGGAACCTTGGTGCCCGCCGACGCGGGTGGGAAATTTAAAACGTCGGTTCAAAACGCGGCCATCATTACGACGTTGTTGGCACTTATCGTCACGTCGGGTTGGGAACGGTTTGCCGGCGTGGACGCGGCCGACCTGTTGGCCCGGGGCGGATGGCGCGCCGACGCGGCCCGGGTGGTCGGGGCCGTGCCCTTGGCCATGGTGTTAGCGGCGACGGTGGTGTCGGTGTGGACCGGCGCAAGCTATTTGTGGCGTCACCGCCAACTGCTGAAGGAGTCCGCGTGACTTTCTTCCACACCACAGGCCGGTGGGTTGTTTTGGGGTTGGCCACCGTTGGATTTGTGGGGTGGGCACCGTATCATCTGGTTCCGTTTCGGAAATTTAAAGGCGGCGGTTTGTTGGGCACGTTGGTGGGGTGGGGGTTGGTGTGGATTCTTCCCGCGGGTCCCTGGTATGGGGTGTGGACATTTTTGATGATCGCCTTGGCGATTATCGTCAGTCATCGGGCTGAAACCTATTTGACCCACGACGATCCCCGCATTGTCATCGACGAAGTGGCCGGAATGTGGGTGGCGGCGTGGGGAGTGGCCCGTGAGCCGGTCCCTTTGATTACGGCGTTTGTGGCGTTTCGGGCTCTGGACGTGTTTAAGGGGCCCTGGGGCCGGGCCGCGGCGCGGCTTCCGGGCGGGTGGGGGATCGTGGCCGACGACATCGCGGCCGGACTGGTGGCCAACTGTTTAACCCGCCTTTTCGTTGCGTAGGGGGGGGGGTAAAGGGGCAACAGAGGGGGGGCCCGGACGGGGAAAAAGGGGGGCGGGGGGAAAAAAACAGGGCCAAAAACCCCCGCCCCCCCGGGGGGGGGGGTGGGTTTGTGGAAAATTGGGGGGGGGGCCCCGGCCGGCGCCTTTTTTTTTCCGGTTGTTTTGGTGGTTGGGGGTTTTGCCGTTTCCCCGGGGGGGGGAGGGAGGGTACCCCCCCCCTTCCCCGGGGGGTTTCCGGGGGTTTCCCCCCCAAATTTTTTCGGTGGGGGGGGGGAATAGGGGGGGGGGGGGTATTTCGCGGGGGGGGGGCGGGGGGGGGGGGGGGGCGGGGGGGGGGGGGGGCCGGGGCTGGCGGGGGCGGGGGGGGGGGGGGGGGGGGGGGGCGGGGGGGCGGGGGGGGGGGGCGGGGGGGGGGGGGGGGGGGGGGGGGGGGGGCGGGGCGGGGGGGGCGGGGGGGGGGGGGGGGGGGGGGCCGGGGGGGGGGGGGGGGGGGGGGGGGGGGGGGGGGGGGGGGGGGGCCGGGGGGGGGGGGGGGGGGGGGGGGGGGGCGCGGGGGGGGGGCCCGGGGGGGTCCGGGGTTATCCCCCGGGGGTAAAGGGGGACTGGGGTCGTTTGGAGGGAGGCGGTTCCGTGGACATTCCTTACTAAAAGACCTACTATTTGTATAACGCTTTCCAATTGGAAAATCACGGAGGGATTATGACGACGAAAGAAGAAAAGAGCAAAGCGCTTTTGCTGGCCATGGCCACCATTGAAAAACAGCACGGAAAAGAAGCCATTATGAAGTTGGGCGAACGGTCGGGCCGGGTTCAGGTGGATATTATTCCGACAGGCGCGTTGCCTTTGGATTTGGCTTTGGGCACCGGCGGGTTGCCCCGCGGGCGGGTGGTGGAGGTGTACGGCCCTGAATCGTCGGGAAAAACAACGTTGTGTTTGCAGGTGGTGGCCCAGGCCCAAAAGTTGGGCGGCACCGCCGCTTACATCGACGCGGAACACGCCATGGACCCCGACTACGCCAAACGGTTGGGCGTGGACACTGAAAACCTTTTGATTTCACAGCCGGATTCTGGCGAGCAGGCTCTGGAAATCACCGATCAGCTGGTTCGAAGCGGCGCGTTGGACGTGATTGTGGTGGACTCGGTGGCGGCGTTGGTGCCCCGGGCGGAAATCGAAGGGGAAATGGGCGATTCTCACGTGGGGTTGCAGGCCCGTTTAATGAGCCAAGCTCTTCGGAAACTGACGGCCAACATCGCACGATCCAAAACCTGCGTTGTTTTTATCAACCAACTGCGCATGAAGATCGGCGTGATGTACGGCAACCCCGAAACCACCACGGGGGGCATGGCGCTTAAATTTTACGCCAGCGTGCGGTTGGACATCCGCCGTATCGAATCCATCAAGGTGGGGGAAAAAGTGATCGGAAACCGCGTGCGGATCAAGGTCGTGAAAAACAAACTGGCCGCGCCCTTTCAGCAGGCCGAATGCGACATGATTTTCGGGGAGGGGATTGTCCGGGAAAATTGTTTGTTGGACATGGGCGTCAGTTCCGGCGTGTTGGAAAAGGCGGGAACCTGGATTTTGCATAAAAACGATCGCCTGGGCCAAGGCCGCGAGAACGCCCGCATGTTCCTGAAAGAAAACCCCACCCTGGCGGACCAGATTGAAAAAGAAATCCGCGCTTCCTTTTCCGGTGTGAAAAAAGAAGAAACCGCCGAAGAAAAACAGCCGGTCAAAGAAAAAGAGCTCGCGAAGGCGGGCAAAGGCGGAAAATAAATCCCATTGCCGGTGACGTCCCACCCGCTCCTGGTTGAATTTTTAGATCATTTGCGGGTGGAACGAAAACTGGCCCGCAACTCGGTTGCGGCCTACGGGTCGGATTTGCGGCCCTATGTGGCGTTCCTTGCGAAACGGGGGGTTCCCGTGGCTGAATCCGGGCCGGGGGACCTGTCCGAATTTTTGTGGGAACGCCGATCGGCGCCGTTGAAACCGGCCAGCCTTTACCGGTTGGCCGAATCCCTCCGTCAGTTCCACCGGTTTCTTAAAACCGAAGGCCGGGCCCTGTCAGATCCCACGGTTTCGTTGGTGTCGCCCAAAACGGGCGATCGGCTTCCGAAGGTCCTTTCGGTGGACGAAGTGAACCGCCTGTTGGCCCACGCCCCGTCCCCGACAGTCAGAACCCTCCGATTCAAAGCCATGTTGGAACTGTTGTACGCGGCCGGGTTGCGGGTGAGTGAACTGGTCAATGTCCCCGCTGCGTCGGTGGACTTAACCGTGGGGTATGTGCGCGTTTTCGGAAAAGGGGGCAAAGAACGTGTTGTGCCCATCAACCGCAGGGCCATCCACGCCATTCGGGTCTATTTGGAATTTGCGAAACGGGCCGGTCCGCTGGACGGCCCCCTGTTCGCTGGGCGGAAAGGAAAACCCCTGTCGCGGGTGGCGTTTTGGCAGGAACTGAAGAAATGGGCCCGCGCCGCCGGAGTGAACCGCCCCTTAAGCCCCCACGTGCTTCGTCACTCGTTTGCGACCCACTTGTTGCGGGGGGGGGCCGACCTGCGGGTAGTGCAGGAAATGCTGGGCCACGCGGATATTTCCACCACGCAAATTTATACCCATCTTGACGGCGCGGCCATTAAAAAGGCCCACCGGCGGTTTCATCCCAGGGGGTGATCGAGTCATGACGTTAGCGAAAGATCTGTTGGAGGTGTTGGCGTGTCCCCAGTGCAAAGGGGTGTTGGATTACCGCGAGACTGAAAATAAATTGGTTTGCGGGTCGTGTCGGTTGGTGTATGAGGTGAAAAACGATATTCCGGTGATGATCCCCGCGGAGGCTAGCCCTTTTTAAGGATCATGGCTCCGCCCAGTCCTCCGGAGGCGCAGGCCGCGGCCAGTCCGAATCGGGCGTTGGGGTTTTCTTTCATCGAATAAATCAGGTTCAGTAAAAGGCGCACTCCCGTGGCCGCGAGGGGATGCCCCAACGACAGGGTTCCGCCGTTGGGGTTGATGATCCCCTGTTCGTTGGCGGATTCCCAGTTTTGGCGGTACTTTTCTTTGCCCACCCGGAAAATAGACAGGCACGTGGCGGCGAAGGCCTCGTGCAGTTCGATGTGGTCCAGGTCGGTAAACCGCATGCCCGCGCGTTCCAAAGCCACCCCGGTGGCAAAGACCGGCGCTATTCCCATATAGGCCGGGCTTGTGCCCCAAAAGCCCCAGGAATGGACTTCCGCCATTATTTCCAATCCCAAGTCCCGGGCCCGTTCTTCGGAGGTCACGATGACCGCCGCCGCCCCGTCCGATCGGGCGCAGGCGTTGAACAGAGTCACGGTGGCTTTCGTCCGGCCCTCTTCGAAATCTTTTCCAACGATATATTTTTGGTTTTCCCGATAAAAACTCTCGATGGAGGTCCCGTGCGAATCAAACAGGGCCGGGGCCTTTTCCAAGAGCTTAGGCTTTTCGACAATGGATTCACGCAAAAACGGGTATTCGTCGCGACCGCAGACCACTTCTCCTTTGGACGTGACGGGGATAATATGACTTTTATAAAATCCGCGCTGTTGGGCGGTTAACCCTTTTTTAAAACCAGCGAGGGCGTAGGCGTCTTGGGCTTGGCGGGAAATGGAATGGATTTGGGCGCAAATTTCCGCCGTCGCCGCCATGTTGATTTTGCACAGGGGGTCCGTGAGCCCTTCCTCGGTGGTGTCGGTAATGAAAATGTCGGGATCGTCCCACAAATCGTTCCAATTGGATTTCACCGTTTCCAGGGACCGTAACTTTTTGTGGTCGCGGGGACCTCGGATGGCGTAGGGAAAATTGGACATGGATTCGGTGCCGCCCGCCAGGTACAGATCCCCGTCTCCCATGATGATGTGGCGGTATGCGGCGGCGACTGTTTCTAAACTGGAAATGCAATTTTGTTGAATCGTGTAGGCTTGGACTTTTTCAGGCAGACCCGCTTTGAGGGCGGACACCCGGGCGATGTTGGGCGCGTGGGATCCTTGCCCGACCCATCCCACCAAAACACCGTCGACGGCTTGGGGATAGATGGAGGTGCGGTGCATCAATCCCCGAATGGCGATTTCCATTAAATCTTCCGGCAAAAAACGGGTCAGGGCTTTGCCCATATGACCGATGGGGGTCCGCACACCCCCGCAGATGACAACCTTTTTGGCTGTGGGTTTCATGATTGTCCTCTCCCCTATTAATAACCCCCAAGACGGGGTTTGTCAACACCTGTCGGGGGTATCCGGGATTTGTATAATGCGTCCATGCGGTTTTACGTGGAAACATTTGGGTGCCAAATGAACGTGGCTGACAGTTTGGAAATGGCTCGCCGGTTGCGCGCCCGAGGATACCGAGCCACCCCGGACATGGATCGGGCCGACGTCGTATTGGTCAACACCTGCACGGTTCGCGATCACGCGGAACATAAGGCTCTTTCTTTTTTGGGACGGTTGGCGGATTGGAAAGAGCTTGTTCCCGGTCGGCGGATTGTGTTTGCCGGATGCGCCGCCGAACGGCTTAAAGATCAACTGCAACGGCGGTTTCCCCAGGTGGACGCGGTGGTGGGCGCCAAATCCATCTCTGACTTCGATCGATTATTGGATGAGCAGGGACTGTTCCCTGGGGTGGGGGGGGGTAGTTGCTCAGGTCCCCCTCCGCCCCTGGGGGGCCCTTCCCAGAAGGGGGGGAAAAAAATATTGGATGAGCGGGGTACTGTTCCTCTTTTTGATGGAAAAAAGGAATGGACCGATGCCTGGGGGTGGTCGGCGGGGTTGGGACCGTCCGGGTTGCCGGGGGAAGGCGCCACCGCTTATATCACCATCATGCGGGGGTGTAACTTCGGGTGTACATACTGCGTGGTGCCGTCGGTGCGCGGGCGGGAACTGTATCGTCCGGCCCTTTCGATTTTGGACGAAGCCGCCGAACGGGTGGCCAACGGCCAACGGGAAGTCCTTTTGCTGGGCCAAACCGTCAACTCCTACCGCCCCGTTGGATCAAACCCGGGCCGCGACGGAAAAGACATTCGCCATTTCAGCGATTTGCTTGAAGCCGTGTCGGCGTTGCCCGGAATTGAAAGAGTTCGCTACATGAGCCCCCATCCCCACTACATTGACGAATTGTTTGCCGAACGGCTGGGACGATTGCCCCAAGTCCCTCCCCATATTCATTTGCCGGTGCAGTCTGGGTCCGACGCGGTTCTCAGTCGAATGCGCCGCAATTACACGCGTGACGATTTTTGTCGAAAACTGGACCTGCTTCGCCGTCACGTGCCCGGGTTGGCGGTGACCACGGACTTTATCGTGGGGTTTCCGGGCGAAACGGACGACGATTTCGAGGCTTCCCTTCGATTAGGCCGGGAAGCGGATTTGGACGGTGCCTACATTTTCAAATATTCACCCCGGCCGGGTACCGCATCGGCCCAGGGCCCCGACGATGTTTCCGACGCGCTGAAAGAAGAGCGTCTGGCCCGTTTAATGGCCGAAACGGATTCCCGGTCGCGGGCGAAAATGGCGGCGTGGGTCGGACAGACCCAAACCATTTTGGTGGAAGCGGTTCGGCCTGAGGGGGACGGGTTTGAATTGGAAGGGCGCACGGCCCATTGCCGCAAAATGTATGTTTCTTCACGGCGGTCGGCGGCGGTGGGGGCGACTCTCGAGGCGAGGGTGGATCGGGCGGACGGAAAAACTCTGTATGGAACAGCCCTTGACGACCGAGTTTAATCCTCGATCCCCTCGACGACGCCGGCTGTGGCAGTGGGGGGCCGCGGCCCTTGTGTTGATGGTGCCGCTTTTTTTTCCGTTGAACTATTTGTGGCGGGCGGCCCGTCCCTGGGTGTATAAAGATTTGGTCGACCGGCACGCGCGGGCTTTTAATTTCGATCCGTTGTTCGTGATGGCGGTGGTGAGGGTGGAGTCGGGTTTTTCCCATTCGGCGTTGTCCCATCGGGGGGCCGTGGGGCTTATGCAATTGATGCCCCAAACCGCCCGGGAAACCGCCCCGAAAATCGGGCTGAACGCGGACACGATGGTCTTGCGCGATCCGGACACGAACATTCGGGTGGGCGTTAAATATTTAGACGTGTTGCGCCAAGAGTTCGGCGAGGACACGGTGGCTGTGTTGGCCGCGTACAACGCCGGGCCCGGGAAAGTCAGGGAATGGCGTCGGAGAACCGCGTTGTCCCTGGAAGACATTTCTTATCCGGAAACCCGTTCGTTTGTTCGGCGGGTGTTGACGACCGAGCGGTGGTTTCAGCGGTTAAAGAAGATAAAGGGGTTTTTTCATGTCTGATACGAGCGATTCTTCGGCCAACGTGACGCCCATCATGCGGCAATATCGGGCGTTAAAGGCCAAAAACCCTGACGCGTTGTTGTTTTTCAGGTTGGGCGATTTTTACGAGCTGTTTGAAGACGATGCCCGCAAGGCCGCGCCAATTTTGGAATTGGTTTTGACTCAAAGGCAGGGAGTGCCCATGTGCGGGTTTCCCCATCACGGTTTTTCAGGATATTTGGGCAAATTGTTGAAGCACGGGTTGCGCGTGGCCGTGGCCGAACAGCTGGAAGACCCGTCCTCGGCCAAGGGCATGGTGAACCGTGACGTGGTCCGTGTGGTGACGCCTGGCACGGTGTTGGAAGAAGAATTGTTATCGGCCAAAGACAACAATTATTTGGCCGCCGCGTGGGTGGACCGTGGCGCGGCCGGGTTGGCCTGGGCCGATATGTCCACGGGCGAACTGCGGTACGCGCGGTTTGAAGGCGACGAGGCGGGGCTTCGCCGGTTGTCGGACGAACTGGGCCGCATCAGCCCGCGGGAAACTCTTTGGCCGGAAGGAACGGTGGCTCCGGTGGGTCGGTCGGTGACGCGGGTGCCTCTTCGGGTTTATCTTGACGACGGGATTGAACGCCGGGCCGCCTCCTTGTTTGGCACGACCGGGCTGGAAGGGTTTGGTTTAACCCCCGCTCACCCCGCCCGACCGGCCTTGTGCGCCCTTTTAAGTTACGTGGAAAAAAACCAGCCCGCCGCGGTCGGAGCCCTGCGCGCGCCGCAGTCGTGCAACGTGGACGAATTTATGTCTTTGGACGAAGGGGCGATTCGACGGTTGGATTTGTTGCCGGAACCCGGGGCGCGGATGGGGGGACCTTTGAACTCGTTGTGGGCTTTAATCGATCAAACCGCCACCGCCATGGGCGGCCGACGTTTAAAGGCGTGGTTGCTTCGCCCGTTGATGGACAAGGCCGCGATCGTTGCGCGGCAAGACCGGGTGGAGTATTTTTTATCGGCGCGACGGGAACGCAAGGACCTTCAAACGCTGTTTCGAGAAACCGCCGATTTGGAGCGGATTCTGTCTCGGTTAACGGCAGGGACCGTGACGGGACGGGACTTGATCGCACTGCGCCGCACGTTGCGGCTCGCGCCGGAAGCGGGAAAAATTATCGAGGGGGCTCAGACCTGGGGGGGAGATCATCCCTTGGGCCCGTTGCAATCGGCGTTTCGCGTGCCGGTTGCGTTGCGGGACCTGTTGGAACGGTCTTTGGCCGACAACCCGCCCCAGCGCTTGGCCGAGGGGGGCGTGATCCGGGACGGTTTTTCCGCCGAACTGGACGAACTGCGCACGTTCGCGACCCAAGGGCGGGGATGGATTTCCGGGTTGGAAACCGAAGAACGCAAACGAACGGGCATCACGTCGTTAAAGATCGGATTTACATCGGTGTTTGGGTATTATTTGGAGGTGTCCAAAGCCAACCTGGCCAAAGTGCCTCAAGAATGGATCCGAAAACAGACCCTGGTGAACGCGGAACGGTTTGTGACGCCGGAATTAAAAGCCCAAGAAGAAAAAATTCTGGGGGCTGATGAAAAAGCTCGGGGGCTAGAACGGGACCTGTTGGCTCAGGTCCGCGAAAAAGTTCTCAGCCATCGGGACTATTTGTTTTCGTTGGCTCAGGCGTTGGGCGAAACCGACGCTTTGGCTTCCTTGGCGGACACCGCTGAGCGGGGCCGCTGGGTGCGGCCGGTCCTTACGGACGATGACGAGGTGTTCATTGAACAGGGTCGTCATCCCGTGGTGGAACGGGTGTTGGAAACCCGGTCCGACGGGTCGTATGTGCCCAACGACGTGACCATCGGCGCCGCGGAACCCCGCCTGTTGTTGGTGACGGGCCCGAACATGGGCGGGAAATCCACGTATCTGCGCCAGGTGGCGTTGTTGTCAATTTTGGCGCAAATGGGTTCTTTTTTGCCGGCGGCCAAGGCCCGGTTGGGGTTGGTGGATCGGATTTTTACGCGCATTGGCGCGGGGGACGATTTGGCGGGGGGCGCGTCCACGTTTATGGTGGAAATGCGCGAGGTCGCCGACATTTTGCGTAACGCGACGCCGCGAAGCCTGGTGATCCTTGATGAAGTGGGGCGGGGAACATCCACCTACGACGGGTTGGCGGTGGCCTGGGCCACGGTGGAACGGTTGGCGGGGTTGCCTGAATCGGTCGGACCAAAAGTTTTGTTCGCCACCCACTATTTCGAGTTGACCGAGTTGGCGGAAAAGATGCCTCGGGTAAAAAATCACCACGCGGCCGTGCGTGAATGGGTTCGGCCGGACGGTCGGGCGGAATTGGTGTTTTTGCACCAAATCCTGCCGGGTCCGGCGGACCGATCCTACGGCGTTCACGTGGCCCAAATGGCTGGGATTCCGCCGGACGTGGTGGCCCGCGCCCGGGAGCTGTTGAAAGATTTTGAGTCGGGTCGAAAGGGGTCTGCGACGTCGGCGCCGAAAGCCGCTCAACGGGACCTATTCGAGATTCATCCGGCGTTGGTGGCCTTGCGGGCGATTCAGCCGGACCGGTTGACGCCGATGGCCGCGTTGCAGGCCCTGGATGACCTCAAAGAAAAGAGCCTACCCTAAACCCCAAGGAGGGAAGGTTGCCTAACGGGGCGGGTCTTGGTATGATGTACGGGGCGGCGATTCGAACGACCTGGGAGGGTCTATGTTGAAAACTGAAAAACGCAATCACAAGCGATTTCCTGTTTTAAAAGATATGGCGGAACCCGTTGACTTGACGGTGATGGGGCCTTCGGCTCGGGAAGTGCCGGCGGTGTTGACCAACCTGTCCGCCGGGGGAATGGCTTTGGTCGTGTTCGCCCACGTTTCGGGGGAATCCAAACTGAAACTGGTTTTGGACATTCATGGTTTGGAGGGGCTTGAACTGCATGGGCGCGTTGCCTGGACCACGCCCAAAGGCGATACCACCGCTGTGGGGGTTGCCTTCGAACATCTCAAAAAAGAGACTGTTGACCGCATCAACCAGATGGCGGAAGATTTTCAGGATTGCGAACTGAAACTGTCGTTTGGGGTCAAAGACGTGTGTTTTCTCAAGTGCCATTACTTTTCGTTGTGCGGGAAGCCGGTGAAGTTAAAATTGAACTAAGATCCTGCCCGGCCCCCCCAGGGGGGGGGGGGGGAGGGGGGGGGGGGAGCCCGACAAGGGGTTGAACCGATTTTAAAGGCGGCCCCATGAACGGGGCTAAGAGCGCTTGAATGGACTGGAATTGTCTTTGAAGGAGATCGAATGGGCAAGGTGCGGAAATTATCGGAAGAGATGATACGGGGCATCGCCGCCGGCGAAGTGGTTGAACGGCCCGCGTCTGTATTAAAAGAGTTGATTGAAAACGCCGTTGACGCGGGAGCCACTCGGGTGGATGTGGAATGGCGCGAGGCCGGGCGCAAGCGGTTGCGGGTTTCAGACGACGGGGAAGGGATGACCCCGGAAGACGCCCGTTTGGCCTTGGAGCGGCACGCCACTTCTAAAATAAACGTTTTGGATGATTTAGAACGGGTGGGAACTTTTGGATTTCGAGGGGAAGCGTTGCCGTCGATCATGGCCGTTTCTCGGTTCGAGTTGGTCACGCGCACACCGGGCGCCCAGGAAGGGTGGGCCATCCGGGCTGAGGGCTCAACGGTCACGTTCGACGGCCCCGCGGGCGCGCCCGTGGGCACCAGCGTGACGGCCGACGATATTTTTTTCGGGGTCCCGGCCCGTCTTAAATTTTTAAAAACGGACGCGACCGAGCGGTCTTTGTTGTTTCGTGTGGTGGAAGACGCTTCGTTGGCCGCACCCCGCGTGGGGTTTCGGGTGGTGTCGGAGGGGAAAGAAGCGCTGTCGTTGCCGGCCGTGGACGACCCTTCACGCCTGTTGGAACGTTTGGAATCCCTGTGGGGAACCGAGCGGGTGAACGGATTGAAAGCCGTGGACGAAACCGGCCGTTACATGAGCGTGCGCGGGTGGGTGTCCGACGTGAACGAACCCCAAACGACGGCCCGGTACCAACGGTTTTTTGTCAATCGCCGAGTGATCACGAACCGCCGTCTGTTGCACGCTCTTTACGATGGCTATCGAGGGCGCCTGTTGGTGGGACGCCATCCGGCGGCGTTGCTGTTTTTGGAGTTGGATCCGTCGTTGGTGGACGTGAACGTGCATCCGGCGAAACGGGAAGTTCGGTTGTCCCATGAATCGGAAGCCCACGACTTTTTGAGCCGGGCGGTGCAGAACGCGTTGAGCCGAAGCGTTCAAGCGCGGGCGGTGTTTGCGCCGATGGGCGGCACGGAAACGTCCGAAACGATATCCAGCGCGTCTCCGGCCGTGGGGGAACTTCGGGATCCGTTTGTCCCGACCAAAATTACCCGGTTTGAATCCCAATCCGCTTTTAATCTTCAAGCCCCTTTAAATCCCGAAGACCGATCCCCCGCAGACCAATGGGCTCCGGGGAAAGAAAGTTTCCTGGTGGACAGGTCCCCGGCCGAAGGTCCCCGAGGGGACGAATGTCCCCCTGTGGAGGGGTTGCGGATCCATGTGTTTCGGTCGGCGCGGTTTGAGGCGGTGGCGCAACTGTATTCCACGTATATTTTGGCGCGGTTGGAAAACCAATTTTTCTTATTCGATCAACACGCGGCGGCGGAGCGGGTGTTGTATGAAACGTTGTTTGAGCAAGCGACCAAAGAATCTCCGGCCAAACAGGCCTTGTTGTTGCCGTGGTTATGGGAACCTTCACCGGAGGCGTCCGAAATTGTGCGCAACCAAAAAAGCGATTTTGAAAAGTTGGGGTTCGGACTTGAACCGTTCGGCGGGTCGGCCTGGCGAGTGGTGGCTGTTCCGGGGTTGCTCAGCGAGGGGAACCGGGCCAGGGCGTTGTTGGAGGGATTGGTGGAAGACCTTTTGCTGGGTCGAATCCCGAGGGGATGGGACGCCTTCATCACACGGGCCGCCTGCCGGGGATCGGTGAAAGCCGGGGACCCTTTAACCGCGGAGGAAATGGACCGACTTATCAAAGATTTGCAGAGGGCGCCCCGTCCGTGGACATGCCCGCACGGGCGACCGGCGTTTTTGAGATTTTCCGATCAAGATTTGGCCAAACGATTTCGTAGGATTTAAGGGGAGGAGAATTAATTGTTGACAAAACCCTGTATTTCCATTAGATTTCTATCATGATGGAATTCTTGAGCCAGTATGTGGAATTGATGGGGGACTTGGAATTTGCTCTTTACACGGGCATTTTCGTTTTTTCCGTCATTTTATTGTTTGGTTTGATCGGAAAATTGCTGGGCATGAAAGGAGAGGCCGTGCCGGCGGTGAGGGAAAAGAATTTGAACCCCGCCACGGCCCCTGGGAAATCGATCGACGTCAAGGGTCCATCCGTGGCCGAAACATTTTTGGCGACGGCGGAAAAAAAGAACGCTCCCGTGCCCGTTGCAGAGGTTAAACCGGCTGACGCGGATGGAAAAAAAGAGGGCGGTTCCATCCCCGAGAAGGCGGCGGCGAGCGGCACGAAGGACATCGGTGTTTCCCCGATTGCCGGGACAGCGGCGGCGGATAGATTGGAAGGCGCGATGATGTGGGACGGAGACAGCGGAAAAAAGAAAAAAGGAAAAAACCCGCCCCCGCCGCCGGCGGCGCCGGTGCGAGTTTTGCCGCCAGGCTATGTGGACCCCAAAACGTCTGTCGCAAAAGAAAAAGAATCGGAAAAAACCGTGGTGTTAGTTCCCGGTTCCACCGATTCCGTTGCGGTCAAGGGCCAGGCCGAGAAATCGCCACCAGCGGCGGATTCTGCTTTGTCTACCGCGGCGGCGGTTCCGCCATCGACGGGCGCCGGTCCAGCCAGCGCTGGAACGGTATCCGCATCGGCGCAACCGGAGAAACCGCCGGCGGCTACGAATCTCAAAACAGAAAGCACAACGGTTTCGAAAACCCCGGTCGCGGAGGGATCGGGGGATGGGGTGGACGCGAAACCGGGCGTGGATTTTCATATGTACGAAACCTTGGTTCGACGAATCGCGGGTTTGGAGTCCGAACTAAAAAAAGACCCCTTGTATTTGGACCCCTTGATGAGGCGGGTGAGCGTGTCGGAAAGGAAGTTGGAAGAATTGAATGAGAAACTGAAAGCCCCCGCGATTAAAAATGTGACGGTGGAGGCGGCGGCTGTTCCGGCTGGAGTGGAATCGGAAGTGAAAGTGTTGAGGGAAAAAGTGGACCGTTTGCAAAAACTGTTGGAGCAATTGGCCGAAGGCCCAGCGGATGGAGTGGCCTCATGACGCGAAAACAGCTTATGCTTTTCATTATTGCGGATTTGTTCATACTGGTTTTTTCAGGTCATGGGGCGTGGTCTCGCTATCTGATGTTGCGTGGGGAGATGTTGGCCCTGGGGGAAGAAATGGATCCCTCCATTGAAAGAACAGTGGCGGTGGTTTCCGTGAACACCGCTGTTGATCCTTCGGGAGTTGATCCCTCACCATCCAAGACAGGGGGTGAAAAGGGTCCCGGAATGGAGGAAAACGGTGCCCCTGTTCCAGGGCCTGTTGAGCCTCCAGCGACCCCGTCCCCGCCGGCCCCTGTGAACCCCATCCGGAAAACCTTCTCCTACGATAGCTCGAAGGCCAAAAGTGTCCAGTTGGTGGGTGACTTTAATAAATGGATGCCCCAAAATTTTGACCGAGACCCCAAAGGACGGTGGTCCCTGTCGGTCCCCCTGGCTCCGGGGGACTATTCTTATAGCTTTATCGTTGATGAAAAAACGATTCGAGATCCTTACCAACGCCGCACGGACGCCAAAGGCCGCTCTCTTTTAACCGTGAAGTAGTGTGGCGGTTGGCCGTTTTGTTGCATGACTTATAATCCGATGAAAATAAATAATCGCTCTCTAGGTTTTTTAACTGTTTTGAAGGTTATTTCCCTCACCTGTCCCTTCGGGACATCCTCTCCCAAGAGGAGAGGAACGGGTATGTTTGTCCCCGTTGATTTTTTTCGGTGGGCCTTGGGGGCCCGATGGGCGTCCTT
Organism: Elusimicrobiota bacterium; assembly: GCA_016715645.1. Lineage (GTDB taxonomy): Bacteria > Elusimicrobiota > Elusimicrobia > FEN-1173 > FEN-1173 > JADKHR01. The sequence continues at coordinate 37,545 of JADJZR010000006.1, forward strand.
GGTTTGTGTGTTTTTTTCAGGGGTTGTTTTTGGCGCCGGGGAACCGAAAAAAGAAGTTCGCTCGGATCCTTTGCGGACATTTCAATTCTCGTTTCAGAGCGAGGCGGTTCAAGAGGCGGTTCGAAATCAGCTGACGTTTTTGCATAAAGTGGCTCCCGGAGTGGAAGAGGTGGGGGCCCAACACGCCGTGGCCGATATGTTAATGGACCAGGGCAATTATTCCGACGCGGCCCGGTTGTTGAAAGTGTTGGCCGAGGCCCCTTCCAAAGACCCCTATTTCCGTTATTCGATATTGATGCGGTTGGCGGCCTGCCAGATGCACTTGGGCCGATACACCGACGCGATCGGTTATTACACGGCTGTGCTGGAAGGACCCGTGCGGGCGTTGGTCCCGGAATCTATGATCGGATTGGCTGTGGCCCAGCTTTCAGCGGGGGATTCGGAGGGGGCCTACCGTCGTTACCGGGAAGTCGCGGCGCTTTACCCTGCGTACAAATCCCATCCGCGTTACATGCTTCCCATGGGGCTCATTCAATGGCAATCCCGGAAGTTTCAGGCGGCCTTGGATTCCTTGTTGCGCGACGATCGAAATCCCGCCAGCCAGTATTTTGCGGGCCTCTGTTATCGCCAATTGAGACGCTTTCCGGAAGCCAGCGGGGTGTTTCGGCGGATCACCCAGGAACATCCTGACACGGTCTGGGCCGACCGGGCCCGTTTTGAGTTGGGTGAAACCTTTTACACTCAGGGGGACTTTTTATTGGCCGCCCACACCTTTTCCGAAATTTATTTAGCCCACCGATCCCGGGACTGGGACAATTTGGCCCTTTACCGATTGGCGTGTTGCGATATTCGGCTGAAGAAATTTAAAGACGCGGAAACCCGACTGGATCAGCTGGTTGTCCGCAAATTGGAGCCTTCTTTGGCCGCGAACACCCAATTTCTGTTGACGGATGCGTTGGCCGCCCAAGACAAGTTCGGAAAAATTATCCGTTTGTTAAAGCGGGGCCCCGACAGCAAACGGGCGTCGGAAAACTCTTACCGCTTGATTTGGGCCCACGCCGCCCAGGGTGATTACGAAAAGTCTGTGGGGTTGGCAAATAAGTTCCTGAGTGATGTGGAAGATTCAGAACTGAGTCCTCGAACGTTATTGTTACAAGCTTACTCTTACGAACGGTTGGGCAAGCGGGCGGAAGCCTTTGCGGCTTATCAGTTAGTGACGGAACATTTTCCCACCACGCCGTACGCCGCCCGGGCGGCGGAACTGTCGGCCATCAACTTTTTCCGAGCGGGGGAATACAAATCCATCGCTTCTCAGGTCGGAAGTTTGTGGCGGCGGGTGGACCCCGATATTCAAAAAAAGTTTCCCGAGACCCTCTATTGGATGGGACATGCCGCCCTGCGGTTGCGTGATTTTGGGCAAGCCCAAAAATTGTTTCAGGACTTCGTGAAAATGGCCCCGCCGGAACACAACTGGCTGTCACAAGGATTGCGCGCCCAGGCGTTGGCATTTGCCATGGACAAAAGCGTCAAAGACGCCTTGCCCGTTTTGCAGAGGGCGTTTCAAAGCGCCCAGGAGGCGGACAACCGCCCGCTCATGGCCCAGCTCACGATGGACACCGCCAACATTATGTTTAATTCGGGCAAATACGAGGACGCGGCGTCCACCTATCGACGACTGGAGCAGGTGGATCCCAAAAACGAGCAACGGCCGTTCGCCCTTTACCAGCAAGCGTTAAGTCTTTATCGGGCGGAATATTACAACGAAGCCGCCGACACCTGGGAACGAATGGCTTCCCAATACCCGCGGGATCCTCGGGCGGGGGAATCGTTGTTCCGCGCGTCACGGACGCGCTTTGAGCTGGGCAAATATTTGGAATCGGTGGCGGGTTACCAAAAGCTGGTGAGGGACTTTCCCAAGTCGGCCTGGATACGCGACGCGCGGTTTCAAATCGGGCAGGCTTACTTCAATGCCAAGGAATGGACCAAGGCCATTGAGGCGTATCAGGATTTTAAAACACTGTTTCCGAATGATCCGGACCTGGCCCAGGTGGGAAATTATATCCAACTGGCTTCTTACAATTCGGGCATGTCGGTGGCCGAAATGGAAGAGAAATTTCGCGGCCAGGTCAAAACGCCCGTGTTGGCCGACGTGTATTGGCGCGAAGGCGCCAAGTTGTTTAACGACAAAAAATACGATGAGGCTCGGGACAATTTCCAGAAAATTTTGTATGAATTTCCCAGTTCGTCGTGGGCGCCCCAAGCGTCGTTTTACCGGGCCGAATCGTTGTTTTATCAGGACAACTTTAAAGACGCGGCCTCGGCCTACGAAAGCTTTTTGCAGGGGTTTCCCGGCAACGCCAACGTGGCTCCGGCCCAGTTTCGGTTGGGCGTGTGCTATTTCAGCTTGAACAATTTCGATCGAAGCGCGGCGGTGTTTGAGGAGTTCACGCGGACGTTCCCTTCAGACGAACTGGCCAAAAACGCCCTGTTGAACACCGCCATCTCCTACGCCCGGTTAGGCGATGTGGACAAAACAACCCTCACCTATTTGACTTACGCGCAACGGTACCCGGACGCCGACGATGCGGGCGCCGCGATCGTTCAACTGGGACAGTTTTTGGAGAAGGTTGGCCAGGAAAGCCGAGCCCTGGAAACCTACCGACAGGTTCCGCCGAAGCGGCCGGAATACCCCCAAGCGTTGTATTTAATGGCACAACTGCACAAAAGTTTGTCGGAACCCGTAGGCGAAAAAAACGCTTACGAGCAGTTGATAAAAGTGTCGGCCAAATCTGACCCTTATCGCATCGCGGGGCTGTTGGCGTTGGCGGACATCTATTTGGTGGCCAACGACGCTGAGGGAGCGCTTTCGGTCTATTCGGACGTGGAAAAAAATGCGTCCGACGACGCCAGCCGGGTTTTAGCCAAGCAACAGGTCGCCGCGATCCAGGCGGCGTTGGCGGGGGCCAGCGGAGGGCGGTGAAGGTTCTCGTTTTTTAAATTAAGGAGGAATTATGCACGAGTTGAGTTTCATTGAACTATTGAAAATGAGTTTGGTGATGCCGATTTTGTTGGTGTTGTCGGTCATCATGGTGGCGGTTTTATTTGAGCGGGCTATTTTTTTCGCTAAGAGCGGGAAAATTGATGCGAACTTGTTCAAAAGTATTCGCGAACAGGTGCTGGCCGGAAAACTTAAAGAAGCTCAAAGTATGGCGGGTCAAGGGCGGGGTTTGATCGCGGAGGCTTTGGGCGCATTGTTGGTGGCGGCGCAGTCGAAAGATCGGGTGGAAATGGACCATGTGTTAACCCTTTATTTTCAGCGGACTCAATCCCTGCTGAGTCGGCGGTTGGGGGTGTTTGGGACATTGAGCTTTATTTCTCCGTTGTTGGGGTTGTTGGGAACCGTGCTGGGGGTGATGGCGGCGTTCCGAGATTTGGCCCTGACGGGGTCCGGCGGGCCGGGGGTGGTGGCGGCGGGTATTTCGGAGGCGTTGTATGCCACGGCGGCGGGTATTTTTGTTGCTGTAACGGCGGCGCTGATTTACAACTACTTCAATTTTAAGCTTAAACATATTTTGAATAGCTTGAATATATTCGGGCAGGAATTGGCGCTCATCGTCTCGTTAGGACGGGATGTGTGAATTTTTGTAACTACCCAGGGTTTGTCTGTTTTCGACGATAAAAATGATTTTCCTTCTCCTCTTGGGAGAAGGTGGCCCGGAGGGCCGGATGAGGGATATGGACGTTCGTGTCGTCGGAAAAACCTTTCCCTCACCCTACCCTCTCCCAAGAGGAGAGGGAAATAACCCTGAGCAGTTACAAATTTTTTAGATGGGTTCCGGACAGAACCATTCCGGAATGACGAAAAGGCGGTTGGGGAATGGCGCGGGCCTTAGCGAACTATTTCGCTGACAGGGTGTCCCATAGAGTGTTCGTAGGAGGAACTTGAACCATGCATGATCCGGCAACGGACGGGGATATTGAAGAAACCGAAAAGATTAACGTGGTACCCTTAGCCGATTTAACGTTGGTATTGTTGATTATTTTGATGGTGTTGTCGCCCATGATCAGCCAGTCCATGATTCGGGTGGCCACGCCCCAGGTGGAATCTTCGTCCGGCGGCGGGGGGGGGGATGTGGGCGAGACGCCGGCGGTGGAAGCGGTGCCTCTATTGATTTCGGTGGGGGAAACGGAAGTCAAACTGAACAACGTTCATTTCGACACCTTGACGGCTTTGTTGGCCACGTTGGCGGACACGTTGCGCCAGCAAAAGAACCGTCCCGTGATTGTCAGCGCTGACGACGGGGTGTTTGTGGGGCGGGTGGTGGAGGTGTTGGACGGCGCGCGCCAGGCGGGCGCGAAAGAGGTGTCGTTAGTGAAATCCGTGGAGGGATCGAAATGAACGATGTTCGACGGCGAATCACGGGAGACGGGGCCATTTCGGGTGTCAATATCGTGCCCGTCATTGACCTGTGTTTGGTGTTGTTGGTGATATTGTTGATTTTGTCGCCCATGATGGACGATGCGCCCGTGGAGGTCACTCTTCCCAAAGCGCATATTTCAAAGGAAGAACAGGAGAATAACATCACTCTCACGGTGGATCCCGCAGGAAACATGGCGGTGAACACAACCCCGGTGGACTTGGCCGGTTTGGGATCCGAAATTCGGCGACAACTTCGCACCCGCGACCCCAACGTGGTTGTGGTCATCCGGGCCGACGAGCGCGTTCAATACGGCGGGCTGACGGATTTAATGAAAATTGCCAAAGAAGCGGGTGCTCAGTATGTGGCCTTGGGCACCCGTGACATCGATGAGGAGTCCAAGAAATGACCGTTTCCCATTGGGACATGGTGTATGGCCGGCCATCGATTTCAAAAGAGGCCTTATTGTATGGCGTGGCGGTGGCGTTGCATTTACCGCTCTTGTTTTTGCAATTTAAAGCGCCTTTAAAAGTGAAAGAAAATAATGATTCGTTGTACGTGATCAACATGCGCGACAAGGCCATCGATCAGATATTGGCGAAAGGGGTGTTTATCCCCAAGTCGGTGCCGGGGATGTCGCCGCCGAAGGTGGATCTTTCAGGAATCGTTCGGGGTAGGCCATCCATTCCGGCGCCGTCAATGTCGGTGAACAATCTCAGTATAGGGTCGCAGGGCGTGTTGCCACCGAGCATGAATTTAACGGGGCCGACCGTGGTTCCTCCTAAAATCACCTCGGTACCTGATGTAGCGGGGGGCCCTGGTGGAGGGGGTGTAGGCGCTCCCGTTGCCGATAAAGGCGCTTTTCGTGTCGCCCCCAACTCCATACAGTCGCTGGTTGTTGGATCAGGTAAAATTACAGGGGCAAACACTTCGGCCCAAACGATACATGTTCCAACGGGCCCAACCGCTCGGGCCGAAGAAGGCCTAGGCACCGCTGAAAAAAAAATCTCGAGAATCCCTTTGCCCGCACCTGTCTCCATGAATTCCGGCATGACCTCCGCTCCCGCGCTTAAAGACAGGGGGGCTCGGGAAGGAAACATCGTTGTTCCAGCTCCCATTGAATTGGGTCCGGATGAAAACGTCTCGGTGGCCTCGGCACAGCCTCGACAGCTGACGCCGGACGAGCGGAAAAAAGAACTGTTCCCTATTCGGGGAGCGTTGCGGGGGCGGGGGGTGTTGAAATCCGAACAGCCGGAGTTTCCTGAATGGGCGCGCAAAAGGGGCATCGAGGCCACGGTTCGGTTGCGGTTTTCAGTGACGCCGGATGGGCGGGTGAAAGAAAACATCGACACGGTATTGGGGTCGGGCTATTCCGAGTTGGATAAGTTGGCGCGATCGGCGCTTTTGAAGTGGGTGTTTGAGCCCTTGGCGGCGGATAAAGGCAACGAAGTCCAAGACGGCGAAATCGAGTTTAAGTTCTCCATCAAATGAAAAAATACGGATTCGTGATCCTTTTTTACTCACTGGGAGCCGGATCGGTCCGGGCGGCGGAGACTGCCGTTGAAAACAAACCCGTCATCTCGCGCACCGCTCCCCGTTTGGAAAAAGACGAAATTGAGAAAGTTTCCGGAAAACTGGGGGCCGATGAAAAGGGAGCCGAATCTGTTTCCATTACCGGAACCGAACGGGTGGCCGCAAGCACCGATACCATCAGCCAAGACATTCAAGCCTCGGCTCAAGATGAAGTTCCCATCGTTTTGGAGCCGCCGCCCCTGGATTTGCCGTTTAAAGACGTGGTGGGGTTCGCCCGTCCGGGGCAAGGGGAACGGGTGCTGACAGGGCCTGTGGACCATATGCCCGGCAACGAAATATTGGGGTTGGCCGTGGTGGACGCGCGGCAAGGATTAAGTCCTTTGGCTTTAAAAATTCCAACGCCACCTTTTGTCCGCATGGAGTCGCCCTTCGGCAACGAGGCCACCCAATGGACCTTTCGCGTGGAAGACCCTTCGGAGCGGGCGGTGTATCAGACCGCGGGGGTGTCTAAACCACCGGCCATTTTAACCTGGGATGGATACCGCGACGGTGAGATGCTGATGTTGGCGGGGGTGGTTTACCAACCGGTGTTGCGGCTGACAGACCCGCGGGGCCTTCCGCAACAATTTTTTGGCGACCCCATTCAGTTGGATGTCTTGCAGTTCGACCAGGGGGGGGTGAGGCATGTGGAATTTCGGACCCACGCCCTGTTCCAGAACAACTCTCAAGAAATGGCTGTGGAGGCGGTGCCGTTGGTGCGTTCGTTGTTGAACGCGATGCGGGTACACGACACCGCGCCTTACCGGATCACCTTGTATGAGTCGGATTCCGGCCGGCCGTTGGCGGAAAAACGGTTAGCCGTCATGAAAAAGTTTTTTATGGACGCGTTGGTTATGGACGCGGACCGGTTTGTGTTTGGGGTACAACCGCCCCACGAGCGCGGGTTGGTGACTGAGTTTTTAATGGGGCTCTCCGCGGTGACCGTTCCGTGAAATGGAAATGGATGTCTGTGGTGACCGCTGTGTTAACGGCGGGGTTCCTGTGGGCGGCCGACCCGGCGGTTTTGGCGGAACAGGGTAAAAAATGTTTGATAAGGGCGATTACAACAAGGCTCTTCAAATTTTTTTACGGCTTAAAAAAGAAGATCCGTCTCACCCCCTGCCGAAAGAATACATCAATAAGTGCCAAGACAAAATTGTTGAAGCCGAAAAAGAAATTCGCATGAAAAAGGCCAAGGAAGAAGGTTCCAACGCGTCGGATTTGTTCGCCCCCACGGAACCCGCCCCGGCCTGGACGGCCCCCAGTCAACGCAAGTTGAATCCCGCTAAAAAAACAACCAAAAAATCAAAAAAGAAAAAACGCACAACTTATTCAACCCCCGGGTCGCTGTACCAAAAGGAGAAAAGGCCGTCGCCTTTGTTGGTTCAGCAACAGGCCTTGACCGAAGGGTATCGAAACAAAATATTGGAGGGCAAAGCCATTGAAATAAAACGCTCCGGTCGAAAAGTAGAAGTGGTGGCGTTTTTGAGCCGGTTGTTTTTGCCTTTTTCCGACGTGTTGGCCCCTGACGCCGTTCCCGCTATTGAAATCGTGGCGAGAGAGCTGTCCCACGATCCGGGCCGGACGACCACCTTGAGGGCCGTGGATTCGCTGACCCCCGCTGTCCGCCAACAGATGCTGGATTTGCCCGCTCGACGGGTATCCATCTTGTTTAGTTATTTTGTCCACGCGGCCGTGAGCGAAGAAATGGGCGGCGACCGCTTGACGTTCACCGCGAAAGATTTGGACGATTAGAAATTATCCGCAAACAAATATATCGTATCGAAAGGAGATATTAATGGGGAAGTTTCGAAAACATCTGTTGGCGACGGTGTTGGTGGGAATTGCGGTAACGGGATGGGCGCGGGTGAACAGGTTGGAGCCGTGGGCTCCGGGTTTTGACGCCAATGTCTCTAGCCAAAAATGGAATCATGCTGTGTTTGCCCACGTGGCCAACAGCGGGGCTTATGGCACGGACACGACAGGATTGGGGTATTCGTTAACGACTCCCTATGGAAAAAACTGGGAACTGGCTGGGACCTGGGGGATCAAGACCTTGGACTCGGAGGGGGTGTATGACGATTCGGGGATCACGGATTTGTCGTTTGGGGCTAAGGGGAAATTGCCGAAAGAGTGGATGGGCGACTCCCTGAAAGGGGTGGGGGAATTCGGCGTTTCGATCCCCACAGGGGATCCGGATCATGGGATCGGCGCGGGCGGGTTCGGCTTCTTTGGAAACGTCGGCGTGACGGCGCCGCTTCGGGCGGTTCGAGGGTACGCCCAGCTGGGGATGAAACTGTACACGGAAGGAAGCAATACCCAATGGGGCAACACGCTCAGTTATTCGGCGGGAGGTATGTACTCGTTGGGGTCGGAGTGGATGCTTTCCGGAGACGTGCGCGTGTTGACCCACGCTAAAGACAAAATTGACGGAGTGACATTGCCCGACGCTGTCCAGGAAGCCTACCTGGCCCCCGGCGGCGTGTGGCACCCCGCGGATTTGCCCTTTGAAACCCAAGGCCTTCTGTTGATTGGTCTCACGGGTGACTCCTACGATTTCGGCCTCCAGGCCGGGGTTCGGTTTTAAGGCTTGCATGCAACACCCCTTCTGAGAACCGTAATTCCAGCTGTCGTGTAATAACGTCCCCTAAGGGGGTGTATCCTATGCCGCTTTCCTTATTTCTCGGGATTCGTACTCTGGAAACATGATAACGGCGGGGTGAACGCCGAAGGCCTTGGCCAACTGTTCTGCCCGGTGTTTGCCGATGTCCACGCGGCCGTTTTCCAGTAGACTTAGATTTGTGGGACTGATAGCGGATTTCCTGGCTAACTCTTCCTGCGTCCACTGTTTTAGCTCACGCAAAAGACGGATCACCTCTCCGGTGGTCAGTCCCACAAAAACTGTGGCCGCTTTAAATTCATTTGGATTGATCTTCATGCGCATCCTCCTAATAATCGTGAGGGGAAATCTCCAGAACCAGAACTCGCCCCGTTTTCGGGTCAACAAAATAGACAACCCGGTATTTTAAACTAAGACGGGAAGACCGTTGCCATTCCCGTTCCCCTTTCAGCTTTTCATCGTGGAACCCCGGAAAGTTCTTGAGGATCCCCGGCCCGTGGCGATAAACGAGATCTTTCCAAAGTTCGTATTGGGCGGACCAAACATTTGCCCAATTCCAGGCGAGCCAACCAGGTTCGCGACGATATATCTGTTTCTTTGTAAAGACATGGGCTTCGTCGCTGTTGGTTTTCCCTTCATTCCGGAATGACGAAATATGGGTTCCAGCTAACTCCATGCCGCAATGACGTGAGTGGTTGCCGCACTTTTACATGTCCGCTAAGTCAATTAGTATACTCCGGCCCTTTGTGCCTTTGTGAATTCTGTATACAATACCGGCAATTTTACGGTATAATTGCCGACATGCTTAACAGATTGCTTTCTTCTCCAAAAACCTCGGCCTTTCTGTTCGGTCCGCGCGGAACGGGCAAGTCCACCTGGCTGAAGGCCCAAGGTCCGCGCGGGATCTCCTATGATCTCCTGGATGCCCAAAAAGCCCTTCGTTTTGCGAAAGAACCTGGACTGCTTTACCGCGAGTTGGCCGGAGAAAAACCGGGGACCTGGGTCATCCTCGATGAAATCCAAAAAGTTCCCGCCCTCTTGGATGATGTGCATCGTCTCATGGAAGAAAAACGCCTTCGCTTCCTGATGTCCGGGTCGAGCGCCCGAAAACTGAGGAGAGGCGCGGCCAATCTCCTGGGAGGGCGCGCCATTCAGTTGGGGCTTTTTCCATTGGTTTCGCGGGAATTGGGAAATCTCTTTCATGTGGAACGGGCTATGCGCTACGGAACTCTCCCGATGTCATGGCAGAGCGAAGATCCGGGCACTTTTTTGAGGGGTTACGCTCAAACCTACCTCCAGGAAGAAGTAAAAAGTGAAGCGCTCACGCGTCAGCTGGGTGGGTTCGCTCGGTTTTTGGAGGTGGCGGCGCGGCAGAACGGGCAGGTCACCAATGTGTCGAACATTGCCCGAGATGCGCTTGTGGCCCGGACAACCGTGCAAGGTTTTTTTGAGATATTGATTGACACCCTGATGGGGTATTGGTTGCCCGCCTGGAAACTGAAACGTTCAACCAAACAGATCGCACATCCCAAATTTTATTTTTTTGATCCCGGGGTGTGCCGCGCGCTCATGGAGCGGGCGGCCTATCCGGTCCAGCCGGAAGAGAGGGGGTTCCTCCTTGAGTCCCTTGTGCTCAATGAGCTTCGCGCGTATCTTTCCTATCATCGGCTTCACTATCCCCTGTTCTTCTGGCGGAGTCCGGACGACGTTGAAGTGGATATCCTCTTTGAAACAAAAAAGGGCTATCTCGCGCTGGAAATCAAGAGTTCCCCGCGATGGGATGAACGTTTTGGGAAAGGACTGACCCGTGTCCGGGAAGAGATGGGGACAAAAGTTAAATGTCTTGGGGTATTTCTAGGCGACCGAGATCTCAAGACACCCCATGGCGATGTTTGGACATTGTCCCACTTTCTCACCAGGCTGTGGAACGGGGAGCTGATTGAATAGACTCAGATAACATTTTATATCTCCTATCACTGCTGTCCTACAGAGCTGTTACCAATGAAATCGTGGCGAGAGAGCTGTCCCACGATCCGGGCCGGACGACCACCTTGAGGGCCGTGGATTCGCTGACCCCCGCTGTCCGCCAACAGATGCTGGATTTGCCCGCTCGACGGGTATCCATCTTGTTCAGCTATTTTGTCCACGCGGCCGTGAGCGAAGAAATGGGCGGCGACCGCTTGACGTTCACCGCGAAAGATTTGGACGATTAGAAATTATCCGCAAACAAATATATCGTATCGAAAGGAGATATTAATGGGGAAGTTTCGAAAACATCTGTTGGCGACGGTGTTGGTGGGAATTGCGGTAACGGGATGGGCGCGGGTGAACAGGTTGGAGTCGTGGGCTCCGGGTTTTGACGCCAATGTCTCTAGCCAAAAATGGAATCATGCTGTGTTTGCCCACGTGGCCAACAGCGGGGCTTATGGCACGGACACGACAGGATTGGGGTATTCGTTAACGACTCCCTATGGAAAAACTGGGAACTGGCTGGGACCTGGGGGATCAAGACCTTGGACTCGGAGGGGGTGTATGACGATTCGGGGATCACGGATTTGTCGTTTGGGGCTAAGGGGAAATTGCCGAAAGAGTGGATGGGCGACTCCCTGAAAGGGGTGGGGGAATTCGGCGTTTCGATCCCCACAGGGGATCCGGATCATGGGATCGGCGCGGGCGGGTTCGGCTTCTTTGGAAACGTCGGCATGACGGCGCCGCTTCGGGCGGTTCGAGGGTACGCCCAGCTGGGGATGAAACTGTACACGGAAGGACGCAATACCCAATGGGGCAACACGCTCAGTTATTCGGCGGGAGGTATGTACTCGCTGGGGTCGGAGTGGATGCTGTCCGGAGACGTGCGCGTGTTGACCCACGCTAAAGACAAAATTGACGGAGTGACATTGCCCGACGCTGTCCAGGAAGCCTACCTGGCCCCCGGCGGCGTGTGGCACCCCGCGGATTTGCCCTTTGAAACCCAAGGCCTTCTGTTGATTGGTCTCACGGGTGACTCCTACGATTTCGGCCTCCAGGCCGGGGTTCGGTTTTAAGGCTTGCATGCAACACCCCTTCTGAGAACCGTAATTCCAGCTGTCGTGTAATAACGTCCCCTAAGGGGGTGTATCCTATGCTGCTTTCCTTATTTCTCGGGATTCGTACTCTGGAAACATGATAACGGCGGGGTGAACGCCGAAGGCCTTGGCCAACTGTTCTGCCCGATGTTTGCCGATGTCCACGCGGCCGTTTTCCAGTAGACTTAGATTTGTGGGACTGATATTGGTCCCCGGCATCATCAGCTCATAGCGCACATTGCGGCCTTGGCCGTTGTGGTGCCATAGGAGGCCCTTTTCGATGAGATCAATGATTTCACGGTAGGCGGTGGCGCGGCTGGCTTTGGTCAGGCCGACGTAGTGCCGCGTGGTGAGGCCGGCGGAAAAGCCTGCTGGTTCGTCCAGTAACCGGCTGACGGCCTTGCGCTGGCGAGGGCTCAGCTTCACCGTGGCGTGGGTTTGCCAGAAAAAGGCCTTGTTCAGAACAAGGCCGATTATATTTTCCGAATGCGTGGGCCCTAACGGCCAAACAACCAACCGTCGGGAACAGCCCAAATGCGGCGATCTAATTTTTGGATGGTTGTGCCAGGGTAAACAATCAGTCCTCCGCGCGCGCCGGGATTATCTTCGAGGAATGATTTCAATCCGGTCATCATTCGTGGACTTAACTTGGGAGATGCTTTGGCTCCCAGAGCCCACACGTCCCCACCCATTTCCAAAACCGCATCCACTTCCGCTCCGTCGGCTGTCCGCCAGTGGTAAAGATTGAAAATAGAATCCCGGTGGGCCAAGACCTTCATCGTTTCCATCACAACAAACGATTCATAGAGCGGTCCCAGGTTACCTGATTCAGCGAGCGCGGTAAAATGGGGACGGATCCCCATAGCGTGCCGAGCCAAGCCCGGGTCCACCGCGTGCCATTTCGGATGTTTAATGAGCCGCTTTGAGGGGTTTCTTGAAAAAGGTTCCAAACGGATCGTCACCATCATCGCGTCAAGTATGTCGGCATAGGATTGAAGCGTCGGGAGAGAAACCCCAACCAGCGGCGCCAGGGCGTTCAGGTTAACAGTTTGACTTGTCCGCATCAATGCCAAACGGGCAAATGTTTCAAAGGCGCCGATATCTCTCAACCGAAAATGTTCGCTGACCAAAGGCGCGACATAAGTGGTTGTGTAATCTCTAAACCACATATCTTTATCCGCGGAATTTAGTCCCGCAAGAGGAGGAAACCCACCTTCGACAAGAAAGGATTCCCGGGATCGACGCCAGGCCAACGCCTGTCGAGACATGGAAGCCATCGGCCGAGAAAGAGAGTTTAATTGCAGAAGACCTGGATCTCCTCCCTCTTCGCCCCAAGCGAACGGATAAACGCGCAAAAGGTGAACACGGCCCGCGAGGGTTTCCCGAATGCGGTTTAGCATCAGGTAATTTCCAGATGTCGCCAATAAAATCCGGGAGGGCGTCTTTCCTCCCTCATCCACCAAAACTTTCACGGCGTCGAAAATCTCTGGGACTTTGGCCGCCTCGTCGATGACAAGCATGCGCGCCGTGTCGCGATGAGCGCGCAAGAAAGAGACGGGATCGTGTCGAGCCTCTGCCCGAACAAGAGGGTCGTCAAAATCAATAAAAACCCCCGCCCCATTCACAAGCCGGCGAAGGAGCGTTGTTTTTCCCGCTTGACGCGGTCCCAGCAAGGCAGAGCACCGCCATTTATGAATGGAACCCATCAATGGGGTGGACAGTGTTCTCAGCATGGACATATCGTAGCAAATGTATGTTTAATTTTAAAGCTTTAAAATTAAACTTTATTCCTTGCCGCTAAACGCCACACCGTCCACCTCAAAAGGTCCCGCCGCCCGCCACCGGAAGAAGCCTCGTCCCGGCTATTTTTTATTGGGAGAAAAACCGGGTGGCCGAAACCTTGTAGGCGTTTTTTCCAGCGAGAGAAGCCACGCAATAACAATAGACTCCATTCGCCGGTTTAGCATGAGCCAACGCTACATCAAATGGGTTTTAATGTCGACTAAAATGAACGATTGTGCGTTTTAGTCCGACTAAAACGATCATTCATTTTGGTCTGGCTCCCCTCTTGGGAGGCAGGTCGCAGAGCTCCCGGCGGTTTCCGGCCTAGCGGCCTTCAACCATTTCTCGGGCTCCCATGCCCGAGTCACACCAACCCCGGGGGCGGTCTCTCCCACGAGACATTTCCGCTAGCGCGGTCACCAGAGGCGCTGATGCGAGGGCAGGTGGAGGGGTCTGGGCTGTTGCCTGTTTCATTATAAAGATTCAGGCTTCGTCCATGTCCGTTTGTCCTTCATTCCGACCAACTCCAAGCCGCAATGTCGTGAGTGGTCGACCCCCTGAACATGTCCGGTAAGTCAATTAGTATACTCCGTCCCTGTTACCCGTTAACAGTTATTCCACGAATCAATGCTCCCCCGCCTTGGGGGACCTGAGCAACGGGACCGATACCGGTTACGTGGTTGGGGGATCGACGGTTCTGTGGGGTCATAGCTGGACGGTGGCGGAGACCACCAGCACGACGCCACCGAACGCGACCACGGTGACGTGCGCAACGACCACGCAAACGCCGGGGACAGTGGAATCGACGTCACCGCTCAGTAAGGAAAGCTACGCTGATCAATTGAATGAACCGCGATTTGGTTCTGCTGACAAAACAGAATAACGGAGTTCCCATGAGGTCGGCGTTGTCCCCGCCTTGACATGTAGTGATGTTTACGTTACAATAAAGGCGTGCGCGATCAACTTGAGGTATTACGATATCAGATGGTTGATGGGGAACAACCCTACACAGCCTGGGTGCGTGGACTTAAGGACCGTCGTGCGGCGAACCTCATTCAAGCTCGCGTGGACCGGTTGGAGAGCGGGTACTTTGGAACCGTGCGCCACATTGATGGAAAAGTTTGGGAAATGAAGATTGATTTTGGGCCTGGCTATCGCGTGTATTATCTTCGGGATGGCCATCGTATCGTGATCCTCCTAAGCGGAGGAGACAAAAGCTCGCAAGAGAGGGACATCCGCCGCGCGGGACAATACGCGGCCGATTACGGGAGGAGAAAATGAATCGATTGCCGCCTTACGTTTCACACGCCGATGAACGGATCAAAGAGCTTCGGGATCCGGAGGAAGCGATGCATTACCTGAACGCGTGCGCGCAAATTGCTTTCGAGGAAGGAGAACCGGACACTATTCTGATGGGGATTTACAACGTGGCCCGGGCCCAAGGTCTCACCACCATCGCCAAACGGGCCCATCTCCATCGTGAGACGCTCAGCCGGATGCTCTCAAAAAAAGGGAATCCGGAATGGAATAGTTTGTTTCGGTTGTTGAAGGCGCTTAAAGTAAAAACAAGATTTGAAACAATCACACTCGCCGCCGCGTAAGTTTGTGCTTGGTTGCTGACAGAGACAAAGGAATCGATCAATCAATTTCTTGTGCCTTACCCAACCTTCGGGCACCATTGCCGCGATGTCGCTTGCGTCCTTGGCATTGAATCGTTTCAATTTGGAAATCACAACGTTAGCAACATCCAGGACGTCTATTTCAAAATGATTAAGGCGGCGGTTCCCTCTTGTCCATTCCTGACAAGGACGGGAATCGTAGTCCCCAACACTGGCGGGAAAAAGGCTCAAATACCTTGTCCATGCCGCGGATGGACGATTGTTGGCCACCCTCGGATGGAGTTTCCCGGTCTGGAAACAGAAACCCCGCGATCGCGCCATCGGCAGTACCCCCGCGCTTAGACGTCGGAACCTCTCCCTCATCGCCAACAACAATCGGTTCCTTATCCTTTCCTGGGTCCGCGTGCCTCACCTCGCCTCCCATATCCTCTCCCGGGACTGAACTCTTCGCAATGGCCATCCCATCCTGCTACCGGAAACGTTCATCGACCCCCGACGATTCACCGGCGCCTGTTATCGGGCCCCCAACGACTGGCCGAACGGTTGGAAGAAAAAATTCTTGGCGCTGCAAGTGCGAAACGTCAAGCCATCGAACGCCTCCGCCGCCAAAAACGCCGACGCGGCCGGCGCGCCCGGGAAAAAATGCTCGCCGACAAACGCCACACTTCCGACCTCAAAGAACCCCGCCGGCCGCCCTTTGAAGAAACGGAGTCTCCGTCATCTGGCGAAAAATGACAAGTCAATTAGTATACTCCGTCCCCGATAATAACGGGGCCTTGACTTATGTATATATCAAACATATACTTGTCTTATGCTTGATTATTACGCTCTCTTGCTGGGATGTGCCGGATTTGAATGGGACAAAGGAAATTTAGACAAGAATTGGCTCAAGCACCGAGTCGCGCCGTATGAGTGCGAACAGATCTTTTTCAATCAGCCGTTGATTGTGGCTGAGGACGAGAGGCATTCTCGGAGCGAACCGAGGTTCTTCGCTCTTGGACAGACCGACGCCGGCAGACCTCTATTTGCCGTATTTACGGTACGACGCCATTTGATTCGTGTCATTTCCGCGCGGGACATGAGCGCCAAAGAACGGGGGGCTTACAAAAACCATGAAGAATAAAATCCCACAATTCAAGAACGAAGCGGAGGAGCGGGCCTTCTGGTCTTCCCACGACTCCACGGAGTTCGTTGATTGGAACAAGGCCCGCAAGACCGTGTTGGCCAAGTTAAGGCCATCTGTTAAGTCCATTTCCATCCGTCTTCCTGAATCCATGCTTGAGGAACTCAGGCTGTTAGCCAATAAACGAGATGTCCCCTATCAGTCTCTTTTGAAAATGTATCTGGCTGACCGGCTCGAATCTGAACTAAAGCATTCACACGCCTAGATCGCCCAACAAGGCGCTCCAGCCGACGCGGGCACGGGTGGCTCCAGGGGTATAGTTGCATGACCAACGTTTTGTTTCAACCGCCATCCGTCCTCGCACCTTGAAATCGCCTCGAATCTGGGGCACAAAAAAACCCATTCTATGCCGTAGCTGGGAAATTCCGTAAGACCGAGAACAACTAACAATACAATTAAGCAAGACGGTCCGTGTGCCACGAGAAGTATCAACTGTGTTCCTGATGAGGGAAGGCCCCTCGGCGTCGGCTTGCACGAGCAGGTGTCAAACTCGCCTTGAGCGTCTTGGTCGAAAAGGACCGGTCGTGAGCGTGAAAGTGAGGTGAAGGCAGAGGAGATGAGCGAAAGCAAACCGCTAAACATGCGTCGAAATTATTTAGATGATGTTAAAACCAGAGTCTGGACGTGAACTCTGGGACGAGCATGGCGGAAGCGTGCGTATGGGCCTCCTCAATTACTCTACGGCTAATCACAGGCACTTGAAAACAGGCGGAGGGGATCGACGGAGTGGGGGAGCGGAAAAGGGAGGGGATTTCAGGCAGGGGCGGTCAGGAGAGTGTGGAGATCGATGTCGGTCGTTGGGTCCAGACCTTTGAGGACTTTCTTTTGCCAGGGGGAGGGGAGGCGGTTGAAGGTTTTATGGATGCGTGGAGCATCGCCTTTTTGGATGAGGGCGCGGAGAAGGTCGACGGCCATTTGGTGATCTTTGATGGATTTGTCTTTGTTTTTGCGGCGTTGGGCAATGATTAATTTATGGAGAGAGAAAGGGGCGGGGTGAGGAAGTGTAATCGTGAAATCCTCAACATCCGCTTGGATGACGTCGTCCATGAGGAGGGTTGGGAATCGTAGAGCGACGGCGTTCATCCCCAATTTCGGGAGCGCCACGGGATCATCTTGGCCCGCGCCACGTTCGGGAACCAGGAACTCCAAGACCAAGTCGGGGTGATTGAGACGGAGCAAACCATTCGAGTTGCGCACCACGGTAAAACCCAAGTCTTCGACCAAGCGCGGGACGTCAACCACTTCTTTGAATTTCGAGGGACGCGGAACGAGGAAATCAATGTCCCGCGTTCGGAGAGAGGGGAGGTCCACACCCGTAGAACGAAAAAATCCCTCGTAGAAAACCACGCACCAACTGCCGATCAGCACCAGATGGTCCAGGAGGCCGGCACGGTTAAACCGACGGAGGATGTTGAGGCAAAGATCAAATTGGCTCTTTTCCACGGAGCACTCCCTTCAGATACCGGATTTGTATTTTAACGCGGGAGAGAAGATGGCGAAGCTGAGCCCGCTTTTTCTTGGCGGCGGCATAGTCGCGTTTCTTGTCGTCGGGAATCTGGCCAAGATAAAGAGATTTCACACGCCCCTTTTCACGTTTGACCAGGTACACATAGGGACGGCCAGAAATGACCCGTTTCACCAGGCACCCCACGGGCAATTGACGCAAATCTCGTTCGTACGCTGTTTTCATGCGAGAGGAACGACGGAGCTCTTCCGCTAAAACACCTTTGATGGGGCCGCGTGCCATGGAGTTATTTTACATAACAAAATATAAAAATACAATGCTTGTTATGTAAAAGATAAATCGCCTTCCCGATGCTCTACGAATGTCCGCCTTTTGCGTTCTCTTATGCCCCCTACAGTGGGAGCCCGAGAAATGGTTGAAGGCCGCCAGGCCGGAAACCACCGGGAGCTCTGCGACCGGCCTCCCAACAAGATCAATGTGCCGGTCCTGTTCACCTAAACGAAGGTGCTTCTGTCTGGCAACGAAAGCAAAGCCATTTCCTAACTCCAGAAGAAACCGTTGGAGGTGAGTGATGATGGCTCGCTCCAGATCGGATTCGTGGAATGAGGCCGTGTCCGGCAATCCCAAAAACTCCAAGACATAAGGATTCTTGAGTTGGTCAGCGGCAGACGATACGACGACGGGGAGGGTCCGGCCCTCGGTCAGCATTTTCTCGGGTTTGCGGCTCTTGAGAATACGTTCGTATTAGAAGGACTGGATTTGCCGTTCCAACGTTCTTTTGTCCCACCCGCCCACGACGGCCTCCCGCTCGCAAAAATCGCGGGCTTTCTGATGCTCCACCCGCATCAAGGCACAATAATGCGACCAGGAAAGTTGCGCAGAGAAGCCCGACAGGGGTTCGTTGCGCGCCAGAATTTTCTGGGCTGAGACC
Organism: Elusimicrobiota bacterium; assembly: GCA_016715645.1. GTDB lineage: Bacteria > Elusimicrobiota > Elusimicrobia > FEN-1173 > FEN-1173 > JADKHR01. The sequence goes on from JADJZR010000006.1 coordinate 56,200, forward strand.
GTCAATTCCGCACCCCTTGGGCGGGGAGCGCCGGAGGGGTGAGATTCCATACCCGTTGGGTATGGAATTGTGATGCGTTCACGATAGACAAGATAGAACTTTCTGAACCACTGAAGATTAATAACTGAAAATCCCTGCCCGCACCGCTCTGTTAATCGCTGTGAGAGATTTACAAGGGAAAATCTTTGTTTCCCTTCCCCTCTTGGGGGAAGGTGCTCCGAAGGAGCGGATGAGGGAGCTGAGTGGTTACGAAAAATGGTGACATTGGGCATAAGACTCCTCTATCTCCCCGCGGGGGGGGAGCGGGTCGTTATTTGGTATTGGACCCTTGTTCGGGCCCTGCCTTTATTGTCGTGGGCGTTGAACGCGGGGGCGGCGAGCAAAACGATTTCATCGACGGAAACGGTGGCCACGGACCTGGGCACGGCCTGGGGCGGCACGTTCACGGCCGCGAATTTGGCGGCCCAAACCGGATACGCCAACACGGGCACTAACGCCGTGGCGTCTGGGACGCTGAGCGGATTTTCGTTTTCGTCGATTTCATCGAACGCGGGAATCGAGGGCAACACAGTGAACATCGAAGCGTCGGAGACCCACACGGGCGTGACCGGGCTGTTTCGGGCACCGTCGGCCGAACCCAAAACCGTCGGGCGGTTGTGCTGATCATTCCATAAGAGGGGAGCCGGAATTGGGATTGCCGAAGAATGCAAATTCAAGACTTGACCCCACCACCCTTCGGCTTAGGCGGGCCTTTCGTCTTTGACTCTCCGTCCGCAAGAAGAACCTTGACGACGCGCGTCTGCGAGGGGGAGGATTCTCGGCTAAGAGTATAAAGTCAAGATTTGACTCCACCGCCCCCGACCATTACTTATCTTTGTCACGAATATTGTGTATTATTCGTGACAAAGATATGGTGAGAGAATGACAAAGAACGTCGCGGAAAATACGCTTGCCCGGATTGTTCGTCTTGGCAAAGGGGCTGTCTTTACGCCAAAAGATTTTCTTGACCTTGCAAGCCATGAAACGGTGAGACAGACGCTTTGGCGCTTGGCCAAGGAAGGGAAGATTCGTCGATTGTTGCGCGGGGTGTATGAATACCCCATGTTCAGTAAAATGATGAATGCCCCCGCCGCACCGGCCCCTGATGCGATCGCACATGCCATCGCCCACACCCATGGGTGGACGATCGTTCCAACAGGCCCAACGGCGCTGAACAGGCTGGGCCTGTCAACACAGGTCCCGGCCCACTGGCAGTATTTAAGCGATGGACCATCGAAGAATTACACATGGGCGGGGGGGACTCTCGTTCTGAAACATCGAACAAACAAGGAAACAGCAACGCTTTCTCCAAAAACGGCGCTCTTGGTTCAAGCATTGAAATCGTTAGGAACGGATAACATCGATGCATCAACGGTGGCAACGCTCCGCTCCAAATTCAACTCAAAGGAACGGGCCCGCGCGCTCAAAGAAGCGCGCTATGTCACATCCTGGGTCTATGAGATTATTAAACAGTTGGCATTGAAGGATACCCCCCATGCGTGAAATTGCCCGCCACTCGCAAACGGATCGCAGGGAGTTATTCAGGGCCACCGCTCAGAAAATGCGTATACACGAGGCGATCATCGAAAAAGATTTCTGGGTTTGCTGGACATTGGATTATCTCTTCCATGAAAGCCCCTGGAAAGACCATTTGGCTTTCAAGGGCGGAACCAGTCTCTCCAAAGCTTTTGGCGCCATTGAGATATTCTCCGAGGACATTGATCTAATCCTGGATTGGAGATCGTTAAAGTATTCACCGGACGAACCGTGGAGAAAGCGAAGCGTGACGAAACAGGATGAATTCGGAAAGGAATCAAACCGACGAACCGCCGCGTTTCTCGCTCGGGATTTTGTGCCAGTCATTCGTCTCGGTCTTGCCGAGCAGCTCGGAAATCCCGTCGATGTCGAGGCGCAAGGGCAAGAGGTCCTCATTCGTTATCCAAAAGCGTTCTCATTGGATGCCATTCAACTTCAAATTATTAACACTCTTCCAAGAACTAATCCCTCCCCCTCTAAAAACCTTCGATAACCCGAGCTCTCCTCTGGGGAGGCCCCTCACAGAGACCGGGGTGGTTTCCGGCCTAACGGCCTTCAACCATTTCTCGGGCTCCCGCGCCCGAGTCACACCAAACCCTGGGGCGGCAGAGCCGCTGATGCGAGGGAAGGGTGAAAGAGCTGAGCAGTTTCTCTGGTTTTCTTATGCCGCCTGCTGGAGATGGGACGGTCTATTAAGATACATATTGTCAGGGGGGGGGGGGGGGAGACACGCCAAGTCCGGTTCTGTAATCGCCTCCGGGTGAAAATCCCCGGAACGACTTGGCGCCTGGGGGCTGAAATATCCCCTGGGCGACTCGATCCTTTGCATTTAAAAAACCATTGAAATCGAAGTGTTCTTGATCTAGACTGCAAGGGCATGAAAAAGGACCTTCTCAGAAAAATTCTGGCCCCGTTGGGGTTGGTGGTGTTGTCGGCCGCTTTGCGGGCGGGTGACACGGCTATTGTCGACGGACAAAATGCGGAGGACGTCGTCGGTCAGACCGACGGAAACGGCGCGGGGGTGTTTACGCAGGGGGGATTTTACAACACACAGGTTCTCAAAGGATTTGATACACCGCAAGGCGTCGCCATTGACACGACCATCCATCGCTTGTTTGTCGCCGACAACGGGGCGAATCCGATTCCCATAGGAGGGGAGCCGGAATTGGGATCGCCGAAGAATGCAAAGTCAAGACTTGACCCCACCACACCACCACACACCCGCCCCGCCTCCGGGTCAACAACACAGGCAACTTAAGACATTATGACTGGATTCCCGATAAAAACATTCGGGGATGACACAACGCGGCTATGGAATTTTGGGGAGGTGCCGTATCGGTTGCTTTTGAAATAAAACCCTTGAAATAAATGCGTTCTGGTGTTAGGTTAATAGCGTGAAAAATGGTGACAATGGGCATAAGACTTCTCTATCTCCTCGCGGGGTGGAGCGGGTTATTATTAGGTATTGGACCCTTGTTCGGGCCCTGCCTTTATTGTTGTGGGCGGTGAACGCGGCGGCGGCGAGCAAAACGATTCCTTCGACGGCAACGGTGGCCGCGGACCTGGGCACGGCCTGGGGCGGCACGTTCACGACGGCGAACCTGGGCACGTCGAACGACGGACGCGCCAACACGGGCACTAACGCCGTTGCGTCGGGGACGTTGAGCGGATTTTTGTTTTCGTCGATCCCATCGAACGCGGGAATCGAAGGGATCCGGCTTGACATCGAAGCGTCGGAGACCCACGGGGGCGTGGACGGTTACATGCAGGTGGCTCTATCTTCAAACAACGGGACGAACTATACGTCGGAGGTGCGCGTGCCGGCGGCGGGGGAAGTGGCGGGGTCGGACACAGTCTACAGCGCGGGGGGATCCACCGATTTGTGGGGCCGAAGTTGGACGGTGGCGGAGACGACCTCCCAGTTCAAGGTCAGAATCTGGGCCAGCGACAGCCGGGCCGCGGACGTTCTGCAAATTGATGTGGCCTCGGTGACGGTCACGTATGACGACACGGCCCCGTCAGCCCGAACCGATTTCACCGCCGTGGCCAGCACGGCCACTTCGGGACAGGTCAATCTCACTTGGACGGCCCCCGGAGACGACGGCACTTCCGGGACACTCAGTGGAAATTACCGCATTCAATACGCCACCTACACAGCGACGTGGAGCACCAGCACCACCCCCTCCAACGCCACCACCGTCACCGTCGCCACCGCCAGCGTAACGCCCAACGCCGCCGAATCAAAATCGATCACCGGCTTGTCGCAACAAGCCACCTACTATTTTGTCCTGTGGAGCCAAGACAACGCGGGGTTGTGGTCTGGTATTTCAAATACCACATCAACCTTTGTGGACTTAACAGCGCCCTCATCATCCACTTTAACTGGGACCCCTGGCGCCTCGCAAGTCATCTTGAGTTGGAACTCCGCTGGAGATGACGGAAGTTCAGGTAATCTCACTGGCATCTACCGGATCCAATACGCTACCTATACCGTCACCTGGAGTAGTAGCACCACACCCACGAACACCACCACTGTGACCGTTTCGACCACAAACGTGATTCCCGGCTCCGCTCAAACCCAGGCCATCATGGGTTTGACCATCGGGACAACATACTATTTCGTGCTTTGGTCCCGGGATGACTCGGGCAACTGGTCCGCGATTTCAAACACACCATCAGTCGTTCCCCCTTCCAGCGCAACATTGATGGAGACCGTGGGCCAACCCGGTTGGGTGGCAAGGGGAGATACGTCACGGATCGCGGGCATTACCCAGATTGTGTCTGATACTCAGTCGGGCGTAATCATTTCTTCCGTGGCCGTTCTGGAAACCACTGGTTACGTTGCTGATGGAAACTTGACAAATGTGGAAGTGTGGCTCAGTTCAAACGGCTACATTGACGCCAATGCTATCCGCCTGGATGGCGTCGCAAAATCGTTCACCAACGACGTGGCCCTCTTTAACCAAGACGTGATGATCAGTACCACCCCACTTTTCTTTATCGTCAGATGCGACATAGGTGAGTCCGCATTGGAAGGGGCGTTCGATCTGTCCCTACAAATCCATACTGCGGCGGCCACTGGGAATAATCCTGTACAGTTCGGCTACACCACGGAGGTGGTCGCGCCACCCAGCTCCGCTCCGTCGGGCCTGACGGCCACGGCATCGGGAGATTTATTGAGGGTGAATTTAAGTTGGGGAGGACCCTCCAATGCCGACGTCTATTATGTTTATCGAGCTACGTATTCGAGTTCCATCAAAACGGACACTTTGTGGGGTGTTTCCGATATCACCACGTTTGTGGACGACTATCTCCCTCCCAACCAACTGATGCACTATGAGGTCATTGCCGCTAACCGTGCCGGTTCATCGTCCGCGAGTAGCGTGGCCTCGGCAACATCCGTTGACATTCCTCTGTTGGCGAAATCAAATATATTTCTAGGGGCGGGGACCCCTGTGAATTTTAAGGGGGGAAACCTCCCGCAACGAGAAGTCCTCAATTTCCCCAATGCCTTTTTAGATCAAGCGGAAAATATTTATGTTTCAGACACAGATAATCACATCATTCGATTTATCCCAAATACAAGTGGGACTTATTATGCCCAGTCCATGGTTGCCAATAATATTTACACCATCGCGGGAAATGGCTCAGCGGGGTCAAGTGGTGACGGGGGGCCAGCCCTTTCCGGTCAAATTTATTCTCCAGAGGGCCTCTGTATCGACATGAGCGGGAACCTATATATGGCAGAACGGGATGCGCATCGAATTCGCTTTATCCCGAAAACAACAGGCACCTATTTTGGCCAGTCCATGACCGCCAACTCTATCTACACCATTGCGGGCAATGGCACGGCCGGATACCTCGCTGACGGTGTCGCCGCATCCTCCACACAAATCAACTCTCCTCGCGGGGTGAGCGTGGATGCAACTGGAAACGTCTACATTGCAGATCGGTATAACAACGTCATCCGATTTGTCCCCAAAGACTCCGGGATCTATTTCGGCCAGTCCATGATTGCCAATTATATCTACACAATTGCGGGAAACCGCGTCGGTTCCTATGGAGGGGATGGCGGGGCGGCCACCGCCGCACAACTAAATCGTCCCCGCAGTGTGACTTTGGATCATGGCGGAAACCTCCTCATTGCCGATCCGTTAAACAATCGAATTCGATTCGTGGCGAAAAAGCCCGGGACCTATTTCGGTCAATCCATGATTGCGAATTGCATTTATACGATTGCCGGAAACGGTACCGCGGCTTTTGGAGGCGACGGCGGGCCAGCCACCTCCGCACAAATTTCCGGGGCGTCCTTCGCGGCGTTGGATGCTGATGGAAATGTTTATATTTCCGATTACACAAATAATCGGGTTCGATTTATTCCGAAAGGGACGGGAACTTATTTCAATCAATCCATGACAGCCAATTATATTTACACGATTGTGGGGAACGGCTCATCTCCCTTCCTTGGCGATGGAGGAGTGGGCACCTCTGCGCAAATCTACCATCCGTCCTGCGTTGCGGTGGACTCTCGGGGACTGGTTTTAATTTCGGATCAATCGAATCACAGGATCCGTGTGGTGCCAAAAACAGACGGCATTTACTTCGGAAAATCCATTACCGCGAACTACATCGACACAATTGCGGGAGCTTCGAAAGAATACGATGGCGACGACCGACTGGGAGTTACCTCCTCCATTTATAATCCGGATGGGGTGAGCGTTAACTCCGCAGGGGATATTTATATTGCGGATTTTTTAAATAATCGGATTCGATTCGTCGCAAAAACCAGCGGAACATTTTTTGGCCAATCCATGGTGGCCAACCGCATGTATACGATCGCGGGCGAAGGCACACCGATATTCTCCGGGGATGGGGGCCCAGCGACCTCAGCGCCAGTGGCTTACCCCTTGGGCGTCAGTCTAGATGGCGCAGGGAATGTTTACATTTCCGCACATAATAGGATTCGAATGGTGCCAGCGACATCCGGGACGTATTTTGGACAGTCTATGAATGCGAATTATATCTACACCATTGCGGGGACTGGGATTGCAGGCTACTCGGGGGACAATATGGCGGCTACCTCCACAAATCTTAACGAGCCTGGGGTGACCCTCGTGGATTCCGGTGGCAACCTCTATATCGCAGACAAGAATGATCATCGCGTTCGGTTTGTCCCGCAATCAGGTGGGACATTTTTCGGCCAATCCATGGTCGCGAATTACATGTACACCATAGCGGGTGACGGCAATTATCCCCACCAGGGCGATGGGGGGGCCGCCACTTCCGCTCGGATTTATGCCCCCAGTAGCATTGCGTTTGATGCGGAAGAAAATCTTTATATTTCCTGCGCGAATGACCATCGTATTCGGTTTGTCCCGAAAATGGGTGGAACCTATTTTGGTCAATCCATGACGGCGAACTATATTTATACGATTGCGGGGAACGGGACAGGATCTTACGGAGGCGATGGGGGGCCCGCCACCTCGGCACAGATTTACCAGCCTACAGGGGTGAGCCTGGACGTGCGCGGAAATGTTTACATCGCGGATCAAAAAAACAATCGTATTCGTTTCATACCAAAATCCGACGGAACTTATTTTGGTCAGTCTATGACCGCCAACTCCATCTATAGTATTGGGGGAACAGGGAGTTTGGATTACAATGGAGAAAACGCATTGGCCACGGCCAAAAATATTAATCAGCCCTACTCCATTATGGCCGCCCCGAACAATATGGTTTACTTTACGGACCTCCAACACAAAATCCGTATGATTACTGGGGATGATTATGCTATGCCGTCCACGTCCACTTTGGCGGCAACAAGCGGTGCTAGTCAAGTAACATTGAATTGGAATTCCGCTGGGGATGATTCCATGACCGGCAATCTCACCGGCGACTACCGCATCCAATACGCCACGTATACCGCTTCATGGAGTACCAGCTCAACGCCCGCCAACGCCACCACCGTGACGGTCTCAACCACGAATGTAGTTCCGGGGTCGGCCCAGAGCCGTACGATAACGGGACTGGCAGGAGGGATGACGTATTATTTTGTCTTATGGACCGAGGACGAGGCATTGAATTGGTCGGGTGTATCCAACACAACTTCGGCGGTGGTTATGGCGTTGGATTTTATTTCTCCCTCCACCAGCACGTTGAGCGCGGTGGCTGGACCAGGGCCGGGACAGGTGGATCTTTCATGGAATTCGGCGGGCGATGACGACATGACAAACAACTTGACCGGCAACTACCGGATCCAGTATGCCACGTATACGGCCAGCTGGAGCACCAGCACCACGCCCACGGACGCCACGACTGTTTCAATATCGACCACGAATGTGGTCCCCGGGTCGGCCAGGGCACCACCATTTCCAGTCTGACCGGTGGCGTTACCTATTACTTTGTGTTGTGGTCCCAGGACGACGCCAGTAATTGGTCAACCATATCCAACACAACCTCCGCTGTTACATCTTCCTGGTTTGATCCAAGCCAAATTGAGGTGGACGGCGCGGGAGGTGGGCTTTACCTAGGCGGTGTGGCCTGGGGAGATTACGACAACGATGGGGACCTGGACGTTCTGGCGAGTGGTTACACAGGTTCAACAAGGGCACTCCGTATTTACAAAAACAACGGCAATGGAACGTTGGATGCCACCGAGATTACACTGGATGGCCTGGGGCTCCGCAATGGGGACGTGGCCTGGGGGGATTACGATAATGACGGGGACTTGGATTTTCTAGCGAGCGGAGAGACCTTGAACTTTGGCAGGAACCTCCGTATCTACAGAAATAACGGTGACGAAACGTTCTCGGGGAGTTATGTGGAAGATGCGTTTGACGGGCTTGATTATAGCAGTGTGGCTTGGGGTGATTTTAATAATGACGGTGACCTGGACGTTCTGTTTAGTGGTGCCACAAATACCACATACGAACTCCGTGTTTACAAAAACAACGGAAACGCAACGCTGGACGCCGCACAGATTGAAGTAGACGATGCGGGGGGTGGACTTTCTCACGGCGGTGTGGCCTGGGGCGACTACGATAAAGACGGGGACCTGGACATTCTGGCCAGTGGATATACCGGAAGCACCCGGGAACTTTGGATCCACAAGAATAACGGCAACGGGACGTTTAACCCCACCCAGATTGAAGTGGATGGTGCGGGAGGCGGCCTTTCCAGCGGTAGCGTGGTCTGGGGGGATTACGACAATGACGGGGACCTGGACGTTCTGTCGAGTGGCCAGCAAACCAGCGGACTCACACGGGAACTCCGCGTCTACAAAAACAACGGGAACGGAACGTTGGACGCCACCCAGATTGAAGTGGATGGTGCGGGAGGCGGCCTTTCCAGCGGTAGCGTGGTCTGGGGGGATTACGACAACGACGGGGACCTGGACGTTCTGGCGAACGGTTACACAACTTTAGGGACAAATGAACTCCGTGTCTACAAAAACAACGGCACCGGAACGATTGATGCCACCCAGATTGAAGTGGACGGCGCGGGGGGTGGACTTCAACAAGGTGATGTGGCCTGGGGGGATTTCGATAACGACGGGGACCTGGACGTCCTGGCAAGTGGCCAGCAAACCAGCGGTAGCACAAAGGAACTCCGTGTTTACAAAAACCGATCCGACCTCACGCAAACCAACACCGCCCCCACTGCGCCCGGGACTTTAAGTGGAGCGTTTTCTTTCAACCTCACCGCGGTGTCGGTGGCCAGTTTTACATGGGTGGCGGGGACCGATAGTGGTACAGGGGCCACGCCGGAAAACGTGTTGACCTACGATGTTCAACTGTCCACTGTGTCTAACTTCAGCAAAGTCTTGTTCTCTGGTCAGCTGGGAGCCAGTCCGCGGATGGGCAGTTATTTAAAACCACCCAAGATTTTTAACGGAAACACGCATTACGGAGTGGTGTTGAAATCTATGGACCCCTGGAACGCGCAAACGACGGCGAGTTATGGCCTTCGCACAGATACGACGTATTATCACCGCGTAAAAACGGTGGACTCCGCTTTGGCGGAAAGTGGTTGGAGCGGTGGAGGAGCCCTGTTAACTTCGATGGCGCCGTCCACCCATGCGTTGACGGCGAGCACGGGGCAGGCCAGGCCACGTTGAACTGGAACTCGGCGGGCGACGATGGGCCCTACAACAACCTGACAGGATCTTACCGAATCCAATATGCGACGTACACGGCCAGCTGGAGCACGGCAACAACGCCGACCAACGCCACAACAGTGACACTGTCAACGACGAACGTGGTGGCGGGCTCGGCCCGGAACCACCCGGTGACGGGCTTGACGGGGAACACAACCTATTATTTTGTTTTGTGGAGTCAGGACGATGTTTACACCTGGTCAAATGTGTCGAATACGATAAGTGCGTGGATAGACGGTACTTCTCCTTCGACCAGCACGTTGGCGGTGACGGGGGGGACGGGGCAGGCCACGTTGAGCTGGAACTCGGCGGGAGATAACGGGTCGAGCGGGAACCTCACGGGGTCGTATCGGGTCCAGTATGCCACGTATACGGCCAGTTGGAGCACAAGCACGACACCAACGGACGCGACAACGCTGACGATCTCAACGACGAATGTGGTGCCGGGTTCGGGGCAGAATTACTCTGTGGGCGGAATATCGGCGTCGAACACATACTACTTTGTGTTGTGGAGTCGCGACGACGTGGACCTGTGGTCGGGCGTGTCGAACACAACAAGCGCGTGGGTGGTTGGCGTGGCAGATGTGGTGTCGCCGTCCACCAGCACGTTGAGCGCGGTGCCGGGGGCCACGGTGGGAAAGATTGCCCTCGCGTGGAATTCGGCGGGGGACGACGGCATGTCGAACAACCTGACCGGCAATTATCGGATCCAGTATGCCACGTACACGGCCAGCTGGAGCACCAGCACCACGCCCATGGACGCCACGACCGTTTCAATATCGACCACGAACGTGGGCCCGGGCTCTGCCCAAAGTAACCTGATCACAGGTCTGACCGGCGGGCTGACGTATTACTTTGTTTTGTGGACCGGGGACGAAGTCCCCAACTGGTCCACTATTTCAAACAGCACGTCCGCGGTTCCGTTTGTTTCTATCCGATCGATGACGATTGAGGGGTTGAACACTCTGGGGTTTGGCGCAGTGAATTTGGGGTCGCAGGTGGTGGCGAGCACGGGGGTGGTGATTCGAAACGACGGGACGTTGATGAACAAATACGTGTTAAGCGCGTCCACGCAAACCGTGGGGTCCCCTGGAGCGTGAAAGACAGCACCCCGCCGGGCCCGACGCCATGGTGATATTCGGCCTGTTTGACGATGACACCGCTCCGGTGTTGGGCGATTTCGGGGCAGAAGACCTGATCGGCACAATGGAAACGGAAGCAACAGCAGTGTGTTCAGCATTGACGGGTCCACGACCGGCGCCTCGGTGCCCGCTGGGGAAGACCGCAAAATCTGGATCCGACTGGACATGCCCACCACATCGCGCACCGAAGCCGCCCAAACCATGCGAATCCAAATCACCGCCCAACCCCCCTAAACCCCCAAAGGGGACGGATTCAACAAATGGTTGTATGCGCCGGACCCGTTATTTGAAGTGTGCCGGAAAAACCAGTAGGCCTATTTGATCACATTCAAACTGTTGATCGGACTCCTATGGTCACATCCTCCAGACCGGGTTTTGGTTTACGCCGTTTTTCCTGAGGAAGGAGAGATAACAAAAACCCCAGCATTTTCCAATTCACAAATGAGCCTGAAGCTTTACGACGGAGTGTCGACGGTAAGTCTGGGATTTTGCCTCCTTTTGGGGTATAAATCGGGTCTGCGGGGCGTGAAATCTCCTGTTTTTGCCTCCGGTTTTGATGGCATCAAATACGCCAAAGAGTCTGTCTTTCACGTTGCATGGCCTCCGCCGCCTGGGTGTCCGTTTGTTGGCCAGCCTCTTCGTCGAGCGCGACAGAGTTACGCCGGGACGTAGAAACCGGGTAGCCTCTGGGATTGCGCGGAACCGTTCGTAAGGCGTCTGGTAGGTCTCGTATTTCCGGCAACGTTTCCCACGACGGTCGACCGTGATAGTCGCAAAACCGCAGGGCGGTGGAAATTGAGATACCCGTTGAAGTGCGTGCGGTAAAACTCGTTGATTGCCCTCGCATGGCGGGGTGCGATGTGGCCGTAGCCCATGTGCTTGCGGATCACACTGCCGTTCTTGCCTTCGACGAGGGCGTTGTCGTTGGTTCGTCCTGCGCGCGACTTGGTCTGCTCGATAAGGAGCTTGTTTAAGAGGGAGGCCACGATTCGGTTGATGTACTCGCTCCCGTTATCGGAATGAAATCCCAGGATGCGGAAGGGGAACATGCTCAGTGCACCTTCCAGGGCGGGGACGAGGAAGCGTTCGGCGATTTGTTCGACGCACAGAACGATTTCCCACTGGGTAACGACATCGACCAGATTGATGTGATAAGCGCCCTTCTTTCGGTCGAGATCGCCTTGGTGAACGGTGTCCACGCGGATCCAACCCGGTTGGCCCTGGGGGTCTGGACGTCGACGGATGCCGATGGCGACGCGGACGGACCCGGTCCCGGCGAAGGTGTAGGCCAATCGCTGGTAGGCGGGCGTCGCACGCAGGTTGTAGATGGGCGGAGGAGATGTTTTGAGCCGCTCAAAGCGTTTGTCTCCATGGACGTCATAGGCGCGCTCCAGCAGACGCCGCGTGGCGGGCCCCGAGAGACGCTGATGGGCGTTGTCGACCCGGGCCAGCAGTCGCCGGTCCGCCGTCGTAAAGGGTGGTGAATCGGTGCCGAGGCCGAGCCGTCACGATCAAACGCCCCGTCGATAGCCGTCGGTCGATCAGCCGGGTGATTGCGCTCGGGAGAAGCCGAAAGGCGTTGCAGGTAAAACCTCACGAGACCCTTGGCCTGTTTTTTCAAGGAGGCGTAGTCGAATCGTTTGAGCGTTTGGGGAGACCCAGCGGTATTTCCCTTCGCTGGTGACTCCCCTTGAATTGCAGGTTGTCGGATGATTTGAGGATCTCCTTTACTTGATCTATAGTCACTATTTTTTGAGTCGTCCACTGTAATGGTCATAATCCCTGATTATGACGATCTCCGCCGCTCTTCAAGAGGCACCCTTCAGGCTCATTTTGCATTGGAAACGGCCATTTCTTCAGGCTCATCTTGTATTGGATAATTCTACCCCTTGAAATATGTTCATTTTTGAAATATATTCGAAGGGTGAGATTTCATCTTTTTTTGGGGATCGGTCCTTTATTTAGGCCATCCAATACGGGATTTGGCCTCAATATAGTTAAGGTTGTCCCGCTCCTGTTTATGGCGATGGGGGTTGAGGGGGCTTCAGTTGTTTCGGCAACGCCACGGTGGTGGTTAGCACCACCCGGTTGGACAAACTTTACCGCGGCTCAATTGAGTAGTGCCAATGACAGTCGGGCCGATACGGGGACAAACACCAGCGCAACCGGGACAGTGAGAGGTTTTTTATTTTCGTCCGTTCCCTCCAGCGCTTTAATTCAGGGGTTCGTTGTCACACTGGAAGCTTCAGAAAGCAACACCGCGGTTAATGGCTATTTACTGACTGCGATTTCCTCAAACAGCGGGACAAGTTATTCCGCCAACTATAGGTCGCCGGACTCTGGTGAATTCCCAACAGCGGACACATCGTATACGGAAGGCGGCGCTTCAGATCTTTGGGGATTGTCGTGGACGGTGAATACGGCCACCGCAAATCTCAGGGTCAAAATAGTTGCCTACGACGCCTCCGGCACAGCCGGCAACGTGACACGTTTGGATTATGTAACGACAACCATTTATTTTGATTCCGCTCCACCGACCGCCTGCACGACCCTAAATTCGGTCCAATCTTCCACAGCCACCGGTCAAGCTAACCTGACATGGACCGCATCGGGAGAGGACGGGTCCACTGGGACATTAAACGGAAATTTCCGCATCCAATATGCCACCTTCACGGCCAGCTGGAGCACGAGCACAACGCCCAGCGGGGCCACCACGGTGACCATCGCCACAAGCAGTGTCACACCCGGGACGTCGCAGAGTCAATCCATCACCGGATTAACGCTTCCAACGACCTATTATTTCGTGCTGTGGACCCAAGACGCATCAAGCCGATGGTCATCTATTTCTAATACCACCTCAACGCTCATGGACTTGACTGCTCCGTCCACGTCGACACTCGCCTCGACATCGGGGGTGGGCCAAGTAACGCTGAACTGGAATTCTGCTGGGGATAATGGTTCGACAGGCAATCTGACTGGCAATTATCGAATCCAACACGCCACCTACACCGCCACGTGGAGCACAACCACAACACCCTCGAACGCAACGACAGTCACTGTTTCCACCACGAATGCAACGCCCGGAGGGGGGATAACCTCCGTTGTCACAGGTCTATCGGGGGCCACAACGTGCTACTTTGCTTTGTTTACACAAGACGATGTGGGTAATTGGTCTGGGGTTTCCAACACGACATCGGCCGTGCCAACGAGCCAGTTTGATCTTAATCAAATTGAAGTGGACGGTTTGAACGGAGGATTGAAATATGGGGGAGTTGCTTGGGGTGATTTTGATATCGATGGGGATCTGGATATACTCGTGTCCGGAATGAATCCTACTACTCACGAGTTAAGAGTCTATTTTAATAATGGGAATGGGACATTCAATCCGGATCAGATCGATGTGGCGGGTGCCACCAATGGACTTAGGAGTGGTGCAGGAAATTGGGGGGATTTTGACAATGACGGTGACCTTGACATCCTATCAAATGGGGCATTATCAAACTCTCTCCGCAAAGTGAGAGTCTTTTCAAACAATGGAAATTCCACTTTCAATTCAACACCCCTTGAATTGGCCGGAGACAACGGACTGGAGGATGGCAACGCCTCGTGGGGAGATTTCGATAACGATGGGGATCTGGACGTGTTATCCAATGGCTATGATGATGAGAGCAAAAAAGAACTTCGCGTATATGCAAATACTGGAAATGCAACTTTTGCAACCAACCATATTGATATAGATGGGGCTCATAACGGTTATGCGCAGGGTGATTCGATATGGGGTGATTTTGATCGCGATGGGGATCTTGATATCGCGGTGGATGGTTCCAAGACATTATCAGGTGCTCTATCGGTTTATATAAATAACGGCAATGGGACTTTTAACACGGTCGAAATATCGCCTCTTGGGGGAACTTATTTGACCACTGGACGACTGGCCTGGGGAGATTATGACAATGATGCTGATTTGGATCTAATGGTGAGTGGAGGTCTTTCGAAAATTTATATCGCAATAAATAACGGAAACGGAACATTTAATCCAACACACTACGATGTCGACCCCGATGTGGCCGTACGAGGCGGCTCTGTGGCCTGGGGTGATTATGATCTGGATGGCGATCTTGATATTCTGGGCTCGGGTGCGGTATCTCTGACTTATCAATTGCGTATTTATAAAAACAACGGAAATGCAACCTTTGACCCTTCGCAAATTGAGGTGGATGGGCTAAATAATGGGCTGGACGATGGGAGAGTGGCCTGGGGCGACCACGATAACGACGGGGATATCGACATTCTCTGCAATGGTGATAACGTCTATGTCCAACTCCGCGTTTATAAGAATTTGTTATCAACTCCTAACACGGCGCCAGCCGCTCCCGTTGGTCTGGCGGCCACTTGGGCGTACAACGTGGGAGGGATATCAACAGCAACTTTCAAATGGAGCCCCGCTTCAGACAGCGGAACCGGAGCCACTCCCGCTAACGTTCTGACTTATCAGTTGGAGGTGTCAACTTCTTCAACTTTTTCCGGTGTGAGCGTGGCCCCGGCGCATTGGGCAACGCCGGGTATGGGAAACTACCTTAGACCGCCTTTGATTTTCGATGGCAATACAAAACATGGGGTCAGGCTAAATGGGCTGAAACAAACGAACACGACCTACTATTTTCGGGTTAAGACCATTGACGCTGGGCTAAAATCTTCCGATTGGAGCGCAAGTTCCAGCGTGTATGCACTTGTGGCCAGTTCGGTTCCATCGGCGGTGGTGAATTTGGCGACTGCGTCAGTGCAAGGTGACGGACAGGTGGTCTTAACTTGGACAGCTCCTCTCAACATCAACGCGGGAGGAACTGCGTCCTATGATCTTCGATATAGTACGACAGGGGCCATATCCAATGACACCCAATTCAACAATGCCACCGCTTTGACAGGGGAACCTGTACCGGGAAATCCTGGCTTTCCGCATATCATGCCGATTGGAAACCTAAACCCCTTTACCACTCACTATTTCGCTATTAAGTCATCGAATGCACTGGGGACCAGCCCGTTGGACGTTTCGAGCATGGAACCCAGTTTTCGGCCGAATTTTTTTGACTCTACCCAGATCGATGTGGGAGGTCCATCCGGAGGGCTGTCTTCCGGGGATTTGAGCTGGGGAGATTTTGACAATGATGGGGACCTTGATGTCCTTGCTATTGGGGTAGGATCCGATGGTAAGGGCTTAAAAGTTTATAAAAATAATGGGAACAGCACCATTGACGATATGGAAATCGATGTGGCTGGAGTAAACAATGGCTTAGAATCCGGGACAATTTCGTTGGGCGATTACGACAATGACGGAGACCTCGATATTGCGGTCAATGGATACACGGGGACCTATAAGCAATTTCGAATTTATGTTAACAATGGCAATGGGACTTTTAATCCAAACCAAATTGAGGTGGACGGAGTTAACAATGGGTACTACTATGGCGATTTGGCTTGGGGAGATTTTGATAATGACGGTGATTTGGACCTGGCCGTTACGGGGACGGGGGGGCAGGTCAGTGGAAGGCAACTTTCGATTTACAAAAATAATGGCAATGGAACTATAAATCAAACTCAGATTGACATTGAGGGTCTTAGCAATGGCTTGGAATACTCCAGCTTGGCCTGGGGCGACTTTGACAATGATGGTGATCTGGATCTTCTTGCCCAAGGTGCTGAATCGAGCATCTATCAAAGGCGTGTTTATAAAAATAACGGAAACGGCACAATTGATGCTTCACAGATTGAGGTCTCAGGTGGTTTGAGGTTGGGGGGAACCGCCTGGGGCGATTTTGATGCGGACGGTGATCTCGATTTGTTGTCCAGTGGCGAGACTTACCTGTATTATAACGTAAATAATGGGAACGGCACAATTGGTACGAAAGTATCCTTGCCAGGTGGAACAACAAGAGGCGATGTCGCCTGGGGCGACTATGACAATGATGGCGACCTCGATGTCCTCGTCACTGGAACCGATTATAATAGTTTTGGTCATATTAAAGTTCACGGAAATAATGGAAACGGGACGTTTAGTCCGGATTTAACATACATTGACGGCAAGGATTTTGGCATCCTGATCGGTAGAATTGCTTGGGGTGATTTTGAAAATGACGGGGACATCGATATCTTAGCTATGGGAACAAAACATTATTCATCAGATGTTCTAGGTATTTATAAAAATATGGCTCAATTGGGACGGACGAACACGGCCCCCTCCGCCCCGGCAAGCCTGACCTCTTCCTGGGCATTCGGGGGGCAGGCTTTTTCCAGCCACATTTAAGTGGTCGCCGGCCACGGATAGCGGAGCCGGATCCACCCCGGCCAACGGTTTGACCTACCTCATTGAAGTTTCATCAACTAGTTCGTTCCTGGGCCGTTCTGTTGTGCCCGCACATCGGGTCACGCCGGGAATGGGGAATTATTTAAAACCACCCAAGATATTTGATGGAAATACCACCCACGGGTTGATGCTCCATTACCTTCCGCTAACCAACACAACCTATTATTTCAGGGTGAAATCAATTGATGCGGGTTTAAATCCCTCTCCTTGGAGTTCAACGGGGAGCCTCTACGCATCCGTTGCGAGTTCTGTCCCTGTCGCGATATCCGATTTAGCTGACGGAGGAATTGTTAGCGAAGGACAGGGTGGACTGACATGGACAGCTCCGTTTAATATTCAATCCGGTGCCAATGCGACTTACGACATCCGTTTTAGCACAATTGCCGCCATAACAAATGACTCTCAGTTTAACGGCGCAACGTCTATTCTCAGTGAGCCGTTGCCGGGTTACAGGTGTCGGTGAGTATATCTTTTCCGGTTTAACGCCTTATGTAACCTATTACTTCGCTATAAAATCCTCCAATAGCATTGGTAAGTGCTTTAGACATATCGAATCCGCGGCCTATTTTATACACGCCCCTTTAATGCTTCTCAAATTGAAGTGGCCGGACCTGGAAATGGAATTGTCCGTGGCTCGGTGGCTTGGGGCGATTTCGATATGGATGGCGATATTGATGTTTTGGGTGCGGGGTATAAAGTATCCGGTACACGAGAATTATTGGTTTATAAAAATAACGGGAACGGGTCATTTGATGCCGGTCCAATTTATGTGTGTGCGGCTGGTGGGGGGGTATTCTCTGGGGGGGTAGCCTGGGGCGATTTTGACAAGGATGGAGATCTAGACATCGTTGCCAGTGGAAAAGACTCGGCTAATGATTTACAACTTCGTGCCTATTCTAACAATGGCAACGGCACATTCGATCAAGGCGAAAAGGATTTAGATGGACGGGGGGGGGGATTAATAACCGGGGGTGTTGCACCCGGGGATTTCGACAACGATGGAGACCTGGATGTTTTAGCCAATGGCGGATCATACAATTCAGATTCAGATGAACTTCGTGTCTACAAGAACAATGGGAATGGTGTTTTTGATGATAATCAAATTGATGTGGACGGACCCGATGGGGGCAACTCGAATGGTGATGTCGCTTGGGGTGATTTTGACAAAGATGGAGATTTGGACATCCTTACGACAGGTTCATTTTCCTCCACTTACCGATTGAGTGTTTATAAAAATAATGGGAATGCTTCATTTGATCCAGCCCAAATTGAAGTCGATACATCTGGTCAAGGACTTACATCTGGAGGGGTTGAGTGGGGGGATTTTGATAATGACGCAGATTTAGATGTGTTGGCCGTTGGAAATGTGGGGTCATACCCTGAATTGCGGGTATATTTGAACAATGGCAACGGATCATTTGACGCAAATCAAATTGAGGTGGAGAGCTTAAATAATGGATTGCAAAGCGGCAGTGTGGCTTGGGGGGATTACGACAACGACGGTGATCTGGACATACTAGCCAACGGATACAAAACCAAAGCGCAACTTCGAGTTTATATTAACAACGGGAATGGCACTTTTAATCCGGAACAGAGTGAGCTGGACGGATTGGACGGAGGACTAAGGGGTGGCACCTCCGTTTGGGGGGATTTCGATAATGACGGGGACATCGATGTATTAGCCAGCGGCTATAACGTGACAAGTGTTTATCGGTTGTCTGTCTATTCCAACCAGTATGCCACACCCAACACCGCGCCGTCCTCCCCTGGTTCCCTTTCGGCAACATGGTCTTCTGATGGGATCGGGAGTTCAACGGCCACGTTTACATGGTCTCCCGCTTCTGACAGTGGCACAGGGGCGACTCCTGTTGATGGGTTATCCTACAGCATCAATGTTGCAACTACCAACAATTTTTTAGGTCAACAGTTCGTTTCCGACCGATGGGCTTCTCCGGGGATGGGCAATTACCTTAAGCCCCCCAAAATTTTTAATGGGAATTCAAATCATGGTGTGATGTTTCGTTCAGGTTTAGCATCGAATACGAGCTATTACTTCCGGTTAAAAACGATCGATGCCGGACTCAAAGAATCCAGCTGGAGCTCCACGGCGATGCTTTTTACGGCTGTGGCGAGTTCTCTCCCATATGCTGTCACAGACTTGGTCGCTAATATTTCAGATGTGTCAGGGTTACCCTATTTAACATGGACTTGCCCTTTAAATATTAATTCGGGGGTTAATCCTGCCTACGACATTCGTTATAGCACTGCTGGACCCATCACAAACGATACTGAATTTATCAACGCCACGGCCTTAACCGGAGAACCCGTCCCCATCAACTCCGGGGTTACAGAAGGGATGGGGGTAAATGGCCTTACACCATATTTAACTTATTATTTTGCATTAAAAACATACAACTCCAATGGAATTAGCCCTCTCGATTTATCAGCTCCAAGACCCATGGTTTTTATGCCGGGGTTTTTTGAACTTAATGTGGGTGGTGTTAATGGGGGTCTAGCCAGTGCCGACGTCGACTGGGGTGACTTTGACGGAGATGGAGATCTTGATATTTTAGTCTGTGGGTATTTTGTTTATGAAATGGATGATGCGACTGAACTTTGTGTATATTCAAATAATGGAAACGGGACATTCAATTTCAATGAAATATTAGTGAATGGCCTGTATGGTGGTTTATCGGGCGGATCTGTAGGGTGGGGAGATTTCGATAACGATGGGGATCTTGATATTCTTGCGAGTGGGTCTTATTCTGGGCGCCACCTTCGTGTACATAAAAACAATGGAAATTCAACGTTTGAAGCTCCTGCGTTATTCATCGATGGCCCAAGTAATGGCACCGGGGAGGGGGCGGCTTGGGGTGATTATGATAATGATGGGGATTTAGATGTCCTTGCCACCGGGAATAATCAGCTCCGGGTGTACAAGAATAATGGAAACGCAAGCTTTGACTATAATCAGATTGAAATTGATGGAGTTAACAACGGGTTCACCGAATCCTGTTTGGCATGGGGCGATTTTGATGCAGATGGGGATATGGACATTTTAGTGGGTGGTCGCGATTCTTCAAGTGCACGGCAGTTACGGATTTATAATAACAATGGAAACGGGACAATTGATCCGTCCGAAATCGACGTGGATGGGCCCGGGGGAGGGCTTCGGTCTGGCGGTTTGGCCTGGGGAGATTTCGAGAACGATGGGGACCTCGATATCCTTGTCAACGGTTTTGATGCATCCTCCTATCGGAATAGGATTTATTTAAACAATGGGAATGGAACCATGGACGGAGGTCAGATTGAAGTGGATCAGACTTGCGGGTCTATTTTAATCTGGATACAAAAATTTAACACTGTGCCCGCCGCTCCTGTTGCGTTGGCATCCGGTTTTTCGTTTAGCGAAACAAATGTGAGCGTCGCCAGCTTTACCTGGTCCGCTGGGTCGGACAGCGGCACGGGGGCCACACCCGAAAACGGGTTAAACTACGACATTCAAATTTCCACAACGGCAGATTTTAGCAAGCTCATGTTCCCTGGCCAGATGGGGGCCAAACCAAGAATGGGCAGTTACCAGAGGCCACCGAAGATCTTTAACGGTTCCACATACCACGGCGTTGTCCTAAAATCCATGGATCCTTGGAACCCCCAGACGACCGCCAGTTATGGGATTCGCGCGGACACAACCTATTACTACCGCGTTAAAACAGTGGACTCCGGGTTGGCCGAAAGCCCCTGGAGCAATGCCGGCAGTTTACTGGCGGCGGCGCCACCCTCGATTAGCACGTTGGCGGTAACGGGGGGGGCAGGAGAAGCCACGTTGAGCTGGTACTCGGCGGGAGACGACGGTGGTTACGGGAACTTAACCGGGGCCTACCGAATCCAGTATGCGTCTTATACCGCGAGTTGGAGCACAAACTCAACGCCCACTAACGCCACAACAATTACATTGTCGACAACGAACGTGACGGTGGGGAGTGCTCGAAATTCTGTAGTCACCGGGTTGTCCGTGTCCAATACCTACTACTTTGTGTTATGGACACAAGACGACGTGAACACCTGGTCAACTGTGTCCAACACCACGTCCACGTGGGTGGTGGGGGCGGGCGGGGATTCCATCTCCCCGTCCACCAGCACGTTAAGCGTCGTGCCCGGCGCCACGGAAGGCAAAATTAACATCTCT
>JADJZR010000007.1 GCA_016715645.1 Elusimicrobiota bacterium
TCCTTCAGCACCAATCCTTGACTGTCCACTAACCAAATTTTAGACCGGGGCCGAGACCAGGTCAAGACCTTCCTGCCGCATGGCCACAAACAACTGGTCACCAATCCCCATGGCCGCGGATCCGCACCCAAATCACCACCTGCTGATCCTCATTTTTCCGCCAATGGCCTGCACTGATGCCATCACGCCCGCCGCTTTACCGGCGCCGGTGCCTCGAATATCGTCGTTAAAGGTGCACAGTTGGTCCCGGCGTATTTTCCAGCAACCGCGCGGCGTTGCCCCTTGGCAAAATCTTCCCATTGCAACAGAACGTGGGGCCAGCATTTCTTCACCCCGCCACGAACCGCTCAATGAACCTGCCGTATTCGGCCCCGCGCACCCGTTCGTGCCTCCACCCCAGGCATAAAGGATCGCTCAGCAACTCCCTTGTTGTCTGTGCCCACATCCAGAACAATAGGAAGCGTCATCGCCGGATGGATCCCCGCACAACGTGTAAGGCTCAATTTGCCAATGGGGATACCCACCCCGTTGAGCCCCAGATCACCCAAACCCAAAATCCGTTGCCGTCGGTGACGACAATCACTTCCACGGCGCGGTGGGACACATTGACAACATCACTTCCAACCGGCCCGATCGGGATAACTCAACAAAGCCCCGCGGCCGACGATACAAGTGGCTGTATTGGCGACACGCTTCCCCCACCACGGGAGTATAGATGATGGGCATCATTTCCTTGATGTGGGCCTGAATCAATCCATAAAACAACGTTTCGTTTCGATCTTGAAGGGAGGTGAGAAACACGTGCCGCTCGAGGTCGGTGGTTTTCTTAAGATAATTGCCGTACGAACGCTGGATCTGCTCTTCCCAGGTGGACACATGAGGAGGCAAAAGACCTTCCAACCCCAACGCACATCGCTCGTCCACGGGGAACCCGCTCCCCTTGTTCAACAAAGGGTCTTCCAAAAGGCCCGCTCCCACCCGAGTCACTTCCACCACGTCTTCGCCCGACGCATCTTTTTTCCAACGGTTTTGCATGGGATCTCCTGGAGTCTATTTTTCCTATTATCGACGTTTTTTCGTTTTTCTTGATGGAAGATCCACCGGGATCCAACCGCGAACCGAGTTGATCAGAAATACACGATCCGCCCGACGAAGATCATGTCGCGTGAGAACCCGTTCAATAATCTTTCCCTGACGTATCAAGTGGCGCCTCATCACGCCGCCCAACAAACCGCACCGAACGGGGGGCGTATAACGACGTCCACGAATCTCGATCACCAGGTTGGCCAAGGTTGACTCGGTCAGTTCCCCGCGGCGGTTCCACAAAATCACATCGTCGTCATCAGGATGGGCCCGACGAAATGAGTCTAAACGTCACGGCAGGTGGTTTTGTGGTAAAGGAACAGGTCGGACTCGTCCACCGGTTGTTGGGCCACGACCACGCGCCAACGCGGGATGTCGCCTTCCAGACCCGTCGATTCACACCGAATTGTTCCATCGCGTGACAACAACAGGCGAACTTTCCAACGGCCATTCGGCCGTTTGTGCGCCTGGGTCTTGAGGTGCGCTCGAATCGCCTTGGGATTCCATGGGAACCCCAACCTTTGGGCGGACCGGCGCAGACGATCCAAATGGCCGGTCAACAAATACCACGCGCCGTTTTCCAATCGGATCGACTCAAATAATTCGCAAGACGGGGCCTTTAGAAAATCGCCTTTCAGCAGACATTCCCGATATTCCGCTGACGCATCTGACGCAATGGTCACGCCGCTCCCCACCGGACAACGGGCTTCACTCGTTTTTTCATCCAGCGTTAAGGTGCGGATTGCGACGTTGAAGGTCCAGTGGCCATCCGGGCGAAGCAATCCAAGGGTTCCCGTGTAAAGGCCCCTCGGACCGTTTTCGAGACTCCGAATAATTTCCATGGTTCGGCGTTTGGGCGCGCCCGTCACAGACCCGCTGGGGAAAAGAGCTTCCATCATTTCGTTTAAGCCCACGTTTGAACACAGGCGCGCTTTGATTTCCGACGTCATTTGCCAAAGAGTCGGATAAGGCTCTGTTTGGAACAGCCGCGTGGTCCGAACGGACCCGGCGCGGGCGATTTTTCCCATATCGTTGCGCAGGAGGTCCACAATCATCACGTTCTCGGCTCTTTCTTTTGGGCTAAGGCGAAGGCCTCGGGCGAAGGCCCGATCTTCTTCTTCCCACCGCCCGCGGGGGGCCGAGCCTTTCATGGGTCGTGCGACCAACCGATTGCCCCTCTTCTCGACGAAAAGTTCTGGCGACAAGCTCAGGATTTTCCATCGTCCGAGATCCACGTAGGCCGAATAGGGCGCTCCCTGGGAATCCCGGAGCCGGCGATACCACGCCCAGGGATCACCCGACCATTGGGCGCGAAGTGGAAATGTAAAATTGACTTGGTAGGTGTCTCCCCGTTCAATGTAATGTTGGATTTTCTGAACCGCGGCCGCGTATTTTTTTTCCGTCAAAGCGGGACGCCACGGGGAATGATGAAAAGGGCCCTCGATCGGGGGGCGAACCGTGTGAGGCCGGTCAAACACCGCCGCCCACGCCAAGGGGATGTCACCCGCTCGGCGAGTGGTCAGCGCCGAGTTGAGACCCGGCGCCGCCTCGTAGGACAAGAGGAGAACGCCCCACCGGCCATGCCGCACCTGGCCTTCCAAGAAATCCAACAAGGGCCGGACCTGGGAAAGCGTCTTCGCTTGACGCACCACGCGGGGCCGCCCAAACCAAGCCGACCAGCCCAATCGGGCGGGATCGAAAGATTCAAAGACCGCGGTCGGTGGTTTCAAACGGACTCTGGCCAGCCCCGCGGAAGTAGGGCCGTTCCCCCGACGCATGGTCTGTGACATCGCGGACCCCACGCAGTTCGGGGATTTTGGATCGGAGAGACTGCTCAATGCCTAGGGAAAGTGTCATTTTAGCCGCCCCACATCCCTGACACCCCCCGGTCAAATTTATTTCCGCCACGCCGTCGCGTATTCCCACCAACTCCGCTTGGCCCCCGTGCTGGGCCAGCCCCGGATTGACATCAGAATTTAAAACGGCGCGCACCCGTTCTAAGAGATCGCCGGTCGACACCGATTTTTGACCCAAGGGTGAAAACCCGACATCGGTCAGGGTCGCGCGAAGGATTTTCCCGACGGTTTTGGCGGCAACGTCCCACGGCTGGGGATCGGCGCAGGCCACGGTCACCCGATCACCGGCCACCCACACCTGGACAACCCCCGGCAAGGCAAAGAGGTGTTCAAACAATGGCGTCCCCCGGGCTTCATCAGCGTTCCGACAAAGGACAGAACCAGAAAAAATGGACCGATCTAAGGTAAACGCGCAAACGCGGGGATCGGAAGGAGAAACCGCGGCGGTGATGCGGAGAGGGTTCATGAGCACGGGTCTATTTTATCGCAATTAAGATGAAAAAGCGCCGAAAAGAATGCGTTGACAAAAGGCACACATTGGATTAAACTTATACCATGAAGATCTTTTCCTGGGATGCGGACAAAAACGCCTGGTTGAAAGCCCATCGCGGTGTTTCGTTTGAAGAGGTCCTTTTCCATATTGAACGGGGGGGGCTTTTGGATCGATTGGCGCATCCAAATAAATTGAAATACCCGGGGCAATATCTTTTTGTCGTCAATATGGACGACTACGCTTTTTTGGTGCCTTTTGTCGAAACCGAGCGGGAGGTTTTTCTTAAAACGATCATCCCCAGCCGGAAAGCAACGCGTGATTATTTAGGAGGAGAATCCCATGCTTAAATTGGACCGAAAGGAACGTAACATCCTTAAGTCATTCGAATCGGATGAGTGGCATTCTCTTGAAAAACACAAGTCCGAATTGGCCCGTTACCAAAAATATGCCGGGACACTTTTCAAAAAAATAGGCGCATTAACATTCGTATTTCGGCGAAAGATTTGGAAGGCGTTCAGAAAAGGGCCTTGGAGGAAGCCATTCCTTACCAAACCCTTCTCTCCAGCATTATTCACAAATTCGTGTCGGGGACATTAGTCGCGAAGCGAGTCTAACCAACCGCCGCGTAGGCTTTTGGTGGCACAGCTGTCCGGGAAACAAATGCATTAAGTTCGTCATTCCCGAACGATTTTGTCGGGAATCCAGTTTTAATGCTGGATTCCGGCCACCTTCATGCCGGAATGACGGGAGAGTCGGGGGTTTCCGTCGACGGTTAACCGGACAGCTCTGTTTCGGGGGAGGGATGTCAAACGACAATGTTTGTTGGAGTGTTCCCTTTCTTGGCAATGCACTGAGGGCACTCACACGCCGCGCGGAGAGCCTCAAATCTGTAGATCCCGGTGTTGTGGCTGTCGGAAAAAGCGATGCCGATGCCGTATCGGCCCACGGGATGGACTTCCGATACTTTGATGTCCAGAGGAATGCGTTGGGGGTCCAACACCCTTTTTCCGGTGTCTTCGTCGACGCACGCCGCGCAGGGACAGTTCACACGCAGTCCCCACGCCGCGTTGATTCCCTCGTGTCCATCGGCCCACTCGATACGAAGATCCCCAGCGGAACCGATCGACACATTTTTGGGCTCGTCGGCCAACGGCGCCCCGTTGATTCGAGCCACTTCGTGCTCAAACGCCCGGGCCAAATCCAAAAACGATTGGGCGGCCGGAGCGTTGGGACTTCGGACCAACAAAGGTTCCCCCGCGTCGCCCCCGGTCATGATGTCTGTCTCCAACGGAATGCGACCCAAAAAGGCCGTGCCGGATTCTTTGGCCAACGCCCGTCCGCCTTCTTTTTTAAACACCAAATGTTCCGTGCCGCAGTTCGTGCAAACAAACCCGCTCATGTTTTCCACCACACCCAAAATCGGCACCTTGACCTGCTGAAACATCTGAAGGCCTTTGCGAGCCACATTTAACGCCACATCCTGGGGCGTCGTGACCACGATGGATCCGGTGAGCGGCGCCTGCTGGGCGATGGTGAGTTGGACATCGCCGGTTCCCGGCGGAAGATCGATCAAAAGGTAATCCAGGTCCCCCCATTGGACGTTGTTTAAAAACTGGAAAAGGGCTTTCATGGCCATGGGCGCGCGCCACACAACGGGCCCGTCCTGGGGCATAATGAGCCCAATGGACATAAACCCCACGCCGTAACGATCCAGGGGTTTAATTTGGTCGTTTTCGGATTCCGCCCGCTCCCCGCTTGCGCCCATCAACCCCGGCTGACTGGGCCCATAAATGTCCGCGTCCAACACAGCCACTTTGGCGCCCATTTTCTGAAGCGCCACGGCCAAATTGGTCGTGACCGTGGACTTGCCCACCCCGCCTTTCCCGCTTCCAATAGCCACTAAATTGCGCACATTGGCCAAGGATTCCGGCCCTGGCCGTCGAAACGACGGACCCTTCCGAGCTTGAAGAGCCATAGGGGCGGGTTTAAAATGAATTTCAGTGGGGGTAGACATAGAAAGGCTCCATTTACCTAATATGCTCTTATCTTAACAAATCCCCTTGACAAACGATCGAAATGATGTATAATGTATAACACATAAAAGGAGGCGACATGGAGCACCTGCACCGCACGCAAATCTATATTGGCCAAGACCAATTTCGCCGATTGCAAATGGAGATTCGCAAAGAAGGGGTCCGTGGCGTTTCTGAACTCATTCGCCGGGCAATCGATGCTTTTTTATTGACGCGCGAGCGGGGAACCGATTGGAAAAAAGACCCGCTCACCAAATCCCTGGGAAAGATCACGCTGTCCGTTGATGACGCGGCCGAAAACCACGACGAGGTCCTTTACCGGTGACCCCGGCGAACAGCGTCTTTGTGGACACAAGCGGATGGGTGGCCCTGCTCACGCACAACGACGCCCACCACTCACGGGCGGCCGCCGCCTTTGAAGACCTACAACACTCTCGAACGTTGCTTTATACATCCGACTATGTGGTGGACGAGACCATTACCACCATTTTGATGCGAGGAGATCATAAACAATCGGTGGTGGCAGGGGACGTCCTCTTCACAAGTCGCCTGATCAAAACCATTTCGGTGGGCCCGGCCACTCTTTCAAAAGCCTGGGAACTCTACAAAAAATTTAAAGACAAAAAGTTCAGTTTTACCGACGTGACCTCCTTCGTTATTATGAAGGACTTAAACCTTCGGCGCGCCTTTTCCTTTGACCGCGATTTCGTCCAAGCGGGGTTTGAAACCATCCCGTAAGAAAGCTTATCGCCCGAATTCAGCGACCAGGAAGGTGTGGTCGGAGGGTTTTTCCCAGCCGCGGGGAGCTTTGTCGATCCAGATTTTTTGGAGCCGTTGAACCGCCGGCGGGGTTCCCAGCATCACATCATTGGACCCCGCTCCGATGCCAATAGGCTCACGAGAGTTTTTGGGGAGGGCGATGTTGATCCACATCTTTTTCGATTTGTTCCACGATGCCCCTTATCCGATCAACCAGAGGAGGAACAATCTCCGTTGCTGTGGCCCACACCGTTTCCATCTCGATGCCCATGTAGTGATGAATCAGCTTGTCCCTCATTCGGGCCATCTTCCGCCATGGGACATCCGGGAACTTTTCTTGCCAATCCAAAGGCAATCGCTTTGCCGCCTCGCCGATCACTTCCAGATCCCGAATAACGGCCTTGTGCCTCATGTCGTCCGCCAGAAATTCTGCCTCGGTCTTTCCAGATGAGTAGCGGATAATGCTGTCCATTGCGTCGAGAATATGGCGCAAATAGACGATTGTTTCGCCAATCATAGGTTGACCGCTTCCGCCAAAACGCGCGGTTTCATGTGGCGGCTCATCCCCCGTTCCGTCACCACATCCACAGGACGATGGATGATTTGCGCCCACCGGTCTTCCAGATCAACCAGATCGAACAACGTCCGCCCAACCGTCAAATCGATCAAGAAATCAACGTCCGAATTCGGCCCGGCTTCTCCGCGCGCGACACTCCCGAACACACGAACATTGCGAGCCCCATACACTTCCCCCACTTCCAAAATTTCCTCGCGATGATCCCTCAAGGTTTTCAGTATTTTTTCGCTCTCGTCCGTCATAACACCTCCTTCCTCACATCCCCCAGGGCAGTGACACATTTTACATAGTTCTTTCGCTGTTTTTATGTAACAGCTCAGGCCCCTCACCCTGCCCTCTCCCGAGAGGAAAACCCCTTGTTTTCCTTCCCCTGTGCCCAAGGGCGGATGAGGGGCCTGAGTAGTTACGTTTTTATCCCCATTCCCGAACACGCATGTCGGGAACACCTGTTGTCAATGAAATTCAGCGACGAGGAAGGTGTGGTCGGAGGGTTTTTCCCAACCGCGGGGGGCTTTGTCGATCCAGATTTTTTGGAGCCGTTGAACCGCGGGTGGTGTTCCCAACATCAGATCAATCCGCCAGCCGCGGTTGCGGGGAAAATTCGCCGGAATCATGTAATCCCAATAGGTGTAATGGCAGGGCCCTTTTTCTTTCTCCCGAAAAAGGTCGGTCCATAAATCTCCCCGGGCGGCTTCGTAAGCCGCGCGGGCTTTCGGATGAAAACAAACATGTTCGGCGTTTCGAACCGGGTCGTTCAAGTCAATTTCCGTTGGAGCCACGTTGAGGTCGCCCATCCACAGGGCGGGTGTTTTCGCGGAGACGTGCCGAGCAAAAAGGTCTTTTAACCCCGCGTAAAACTTTAGTTTGTTTTGGAATTTCGGAGAGTCCGGCTCAAACCCCTGGGGCACGTAGGTGTTGATCAAAAACCAATCCTTCAACCGAGCCGTGATCACCCGCGCTTCCCCGGACCCGGACGGGTCCCAGGACGTGTCCACGTCGGTCAACGGCTCTTTGGAAACAAACGCCACGCCGTTGTAAGACTTTTGCCCACGAAACACCACCCGCCACCCCGCGTTCTCAAAATCCGCCCGGGGAAACTGATCGTCGGTCACCTTGGTTTCCTGCAAAGCCAACACGTCCGGCCGTTCGTCCGCCAACCACTTTAAAACAATAGGCAACCGCGACCGAACAGAATTGGCATTAAACGTGGCGATTTTCATGGGACCGACAAAGGGAGACGAACCGGTTTATACAACCGGAACTTTCGCAACCGGAGCAGGAGGGACAAAGGTTTTCAAATCCGGGTTCAAGAGTGCCTTTTTTGTTTCGGAATCAAAAAGGTGCATCCGTTCCAGATTAAAAACAAGGTCCATTTTTTTACCTTCCTGGGCTTTCACAAACCCCGGGACACGGGCCACAAGGTCAACGGAACCGGCTTTGAGGTAAAGAATAATCTCGGGGCCCAACGGTTCAATGACGTCCACCGTAGCTTTCAGGCTGGATCCAGGGGTCACGGGGTAATTGTAAAAAAGGCGGTCATAAAGATCTTCCGGCCGGATCCCAAAAATAAGTTTTTTCCCAGCCAGCGGAGCCACCTGGGCCACCAACGATAGGGGAACAGCCAGATCAAAGCTGGGGTGACGAAGAAGAACACTTTTTCCCATCGCATCCACCGTCACGGGAAAAAAATTCATGGGCGAGTTACCAATAAACCCCGCCACAAACTCGTTGGCCGGCCGTTCGTACAAGGTGAGGGGTGGATCCACCTGTTGAACTTCACCGTCTTTCATTAGGCAGATGCGGTCGCCCATGGTCATGGCTTCGATCTGGTCATGGGTCACATAGATAATGGTGGATTGCAGTCGTTGGTGAAGTTTGACCAGTTCCAACCGCATTTGAACGCGCAGTTTGGCGTCCAGATTGGACAGGGGCTCGTCGAACAAGAACACCCGCGGTTTACGCACAATGGCCCGGCCCACCGCCACTCTCTGGCGCTGGCCACCGGAAAGAGCGCCCGGTTTTCGTTCAAGATAAGACCCCATATCGAGTATATCGGCGGCCTCTTTAACGCGGGCTTTGATTTCTGAACGGGGATAGTTCCGCAGTTTCAAGCCAAAAGCCATATTTTCATAAACGGTCATGTGGGGATAAAGCGCGTAGTTCTGGAACACCATAGCGATGTCGCGGTCTTTGGGGTGGATGTTGTTGACCACGCGCCCGTCGATCAAAACTTCGCCCGACGAAATATCTTCCAACCCAGCGATCATCCGCAGAGTGGTGGACTTCCCACACCCGGAGGGACCCACCATGACAAAAAATTCTTTGTCGGGAATGTCCAGATCAATCCCCCGGACGATGGGTTGATCGCCAAAATATTTAGTGACTTTTCTTAAGACAACACGGGCCATGGTCTGAGTCCCTAATCCTCGAAAAATGAGTGAGTTATTATATCGCCAACAAACCAGAAAAGCAAAGCATTTTCTCTATCAGGTAATGCACCCTCTCTATCAGAAGTCCCGCGGAAAGAGACAAACCTCTCTAACCCCAAAAATGCGAATATTACTCATCTGAAAAAAAAGGGGATAGTGCCCATTAAGCCGCTTTCTTAAGACGGGCGAAACCAAGGCGCAGATCATAGACCCCGAGAATTTTCTCCAAGGTCGAGAATTCCGGATTGCCTTCCTCAGAGAGAGTGCGATAGAGAGTTGTTCGACTCAGTCCTGTTTTACGACCAAGCCTTAGCAATCCGCCCTGAGCATCCACCACATTCCGGATGGCTTTCAAAATATCACGGAGACTGCCATCCTCCGCAACCGCGTCCAAGTAAGCCGCGGCTTCTTTGGGGTCACGTAGTGATTCCAGCAAAAAATCATGGTGGGAAACGAAACTCTTCATTTTACCCTCCTGTATTCATGCCAGAACTTCTTTGCCTGGCGGATATCCCTTTCTTGTGATCTTTTGTCCCCTCCGCGAGAAGGAGAACCACGGTGTGCCCGTCCTCTCCGTAATACACACGGTAACCCGGACCAAAATGGAACCGAAGCTCCCAGACGCCTTCACCAACGGAACGATGATCGCCGAAATTCCCTTCTTCAACCCGATCAATTCGTTTTAATATCTGGGCGCGCCCAGCCCTATCTTTCAACCCCTTCAGCCACTCCCCAAACACATCTTGCCCAGAAACGGATATAAAATGCCGGACTTCACGGGATGTGGGTTCCATGCTCACCCCGAAGTGTATCCCATAGGAGACATTTTGTCAATGGCGAAATCGATCCCACCTTACGCGTTATTTTCCGTGGCCTTCATGGCATTCAAGCGCTGGAGCACATCGGCCAACACTTTTTCAAGGGCCACAAGCCGTATGACGTCATTCAAAGTCCATGCGTCGGGCTGAGACGTGAAACACGCCATCCTGGTTACGTGGCCCGCGGACCGTTTAATCTGGTCAAACAGTGCAACCGAATTGATCTTTCCGTCTTTGAACGTGAGACCCGAGCGAAGACGAATATTGAACTGACCATTGGAAACCTGGTTGATTGCCGCGGGATGATGTTTATTAACGTAAGCCACAACCGCCGCCCGCACCTGGTCAGCGCTCACAACGGCCGGATCCGAACTGACCAACTCAATGGGAGAAGTTTTCATCCCTACGGTTTCTTTTCGATCGTTGGTCAGAATCGTCTCCACCCATTTATCCAAAACCTCACTTTTTTCTTGGCCCGCTAAATCAGCCTGCCCAACGTGGAAAACCGCGGCTTCGTTGTCCTGAACGCTTACTGTTTGGGCAAAATTCGCTCCCAACTGGAACGCCTGGGGCGAAACCGGTGGGACTCATGTGCACCCCCACCTCCTGTGACCGGGACGCCACCGTTAAATAAGCCGCTTCAAGGAGCGGGACCAACGCGCCAGGATTGTCCGACCGAGCCATCTGATAGCCCAACGCAAACGCGTAATCCCGAACCGCGACATCAAACGCCTGCCCCTTCACACCCGGAGCCAACATCCTTCCCAAATAAATCGAGGGATCACCCGCCTCCCCCATAATTCATCCACATTTGAGTCAATCGACTCAAACGCTGTCGGGACATCCTGAGCCAACCGGCTCCTCAAAACCAAAGGATCAACACGCGCTGAAACATCCATAGACTTCAATGGCATTCCCGCCAAAACTGTCATCAGGAATCTCCCGATCTCCTGAGTATCAGCTGTTCCTACGTCCATCGCCCCAATGGCGGCTCCCATTTTTGAAACGGGGATGGCCGATCGGTTCGGACTCCGTCGAACTCGAACCATAGTGACGATTTCAAACCATCGAGCTTGCCATTCGTTCCGGAAAGCTGTCCAAGCGAGAGTCAAGGGGTTCGCCCCCGGGATTGCGGGCCGGTCATTGAGCAGATGGGCCATTTCGTGGGCAACCGTGGGACCGTGCGCACCGAAAGAGGGATGAACAATCACGACAGTTCCCTCGGCTGGTCGAAATCCAGACTGATTGGGTTTCAGCTCGCCGTCCCGGGCCAGACGAACCGAATAGCCTTTCTCGCGCCAAAGTTTTATCTGGTCCTTCGACAGTGTCGCAAGGACCCCATTCACCGTCCGTTGCAAATCCTCTTCCGATTTCGCGGCCCCCATGGATTTGCGCCCCAAAGTCATTATTCGTTCCACGGATCCCCAAACCGCGACCATTAAACCGCCAACAAACGGAATCCCTGTGGCTACGAGCCCCCACGCCGATTCGAAATGGCCCAAAGATTCGAGTCCAACGCCAAACACAAGGGCGAAACCAATCGAAACCCCCGCCAACGCCCACTGAAACCCGGGGGAACGGGCCAGTCCCCCCACAGGGATTCGCGGGTCTTTGCGGAAACGGAATTGCATCACAAGCCAGGCGATGGCCATGGCGATCACCACAATCCCAATGACCTCCGGTGTTAAGAACTGACCCAACGGGGTCAAAGTTCCGATCCCTTCTTTGAAGACCATGGCAAAGGCTTCTCCGAACAAATAGTTTCGGGTATCCATTCGCAATTCGATGGCGATCATGATCAACATAATCGGCGTGAAAATGTAACTCCAAATCAAATCCAACCACATACGGGTATTTTCGAGCGTAACGTCAAGTTTCTTCGCACTCTTCCGATCTTCTCTCAGATCCCCAGCCTTTTTCTTCGCCTTAGCCTCCGGGTCTCCCCTTTTTTTGACATAATCAGCAATTTTTTGCTCGGACGGCTCGCCGACACGGGGGGTTCTCCACCAAAATCCCAGTCGACTATCCAATTCTTCGTAGGCAATCTTCCACCCCAAAATATAAACAAATCCCTGCACCACGAGAAGCCAAGTACCGACAATGGACGCGCGAAAAACATAGGCCCGAATTCGTCGTTCGGATGCCCGGCGGGTTCGTTCGTCTGTGTCAATCTCTCCTTCCTCCCGTGGATCCCCCGTGGCCTTAATCCAGCGACTTCCAATAAACCAGATGGCCCCATAAAATGCGACTGCAATTCCAACAGCCATAGCCACCATTCCACCCACCGTTGCGACGATAGTTCCTAAAGTCGGCATGAAAATAATGGCTAATACCGCCCCGATGATCCCCGCGTCCACAGCCAAATACATTTTGGGGGAAGCGATGTTATCGGAATCCTCCAAACTTCCCGCGGCCACAATCCGCCTTTCTTTAAGCGTCAAATCCACAACCGCATCGTATCGGTGGTCCACGTTCTGGAGAAGATTGCCCTCAAAAATCGCCAACAAGATAGCCTTATTCAATATCCGAGTCGCAATGGGGTCTAAAGGGTCGAGGTTTAGAGTATCCAGCCTCCGCTCAAGAAGAGAGCGAATCTCTTCTGAAAGTGGCAAATTGGCCAAATTGTTCCTTTCGGCTTCTCCAAGGCCTCCGATCATATCCAGGATGCCTGCCCTTTCATCTCCCACCGTGTTAACATGCCTATTAAGCTGATCGGCGATAGCATTTGCATCCATATCTTTAAATGCTGGTGGGAGATTGATGATATCAATATTCTCAGCGGAGAAAGGTTCGTAACGCATCTGTTTCTTGAAACGCATCAAACGATTGAGACTAGAGATGATATCCTTTCTAACGTCTTTATCATTTGCATTCTGTAGGTTTAGAAGTAACTGCCTCACGCTATCATCGAACTCGTTGTTCAAATTCGAAAGAAGGTTGCCCTGACCCCTAAAAATCGCTGCCAGAATGGCCCTGTTCAATATCCTTGTTTCGGTGGGGTCATCCAGAAATTCTGATGAAAACCCTGCACGAATTAACCTCCGCAAAAGAAGGACTGACACTTCCGATGGAAGATCCAAACGCTCCAGGTAAACCCTTTGCCATTTTCCAACAGAATTTTGACCATGTCCGGAGAACCATTTCTCTGGTTTCCCACTAAATCTGCGAACGCGTTTAACCCGGAAAGGATTTCCTCAGGCCTTTGGCTGTAGGAGCGGACCAAATTATAAATATCAACTTCATCTTGAGCTCTCCCCGCAGGCAAATATTCAAAGTTAACATTCTCTGCAGTAAAAGGTTCATAACCCTCCGATGTTTTGTACCCCAGATACCCCTGATCGCGGAGGTCGTCCCCATCTTTGTGCCGGGAAACGCCGTCGAGCAACTCGTCTTGCTCTCTCAGTAGCACACCCACCGCGAGGCGGTTGTTGACAGCCAGGTAAAGGGCCCGAGCGTTGTAATAGAGGTAAAACGTCATGGGAATCAAGACGTAAACAGCCGGTCCGTGTAACCAGGCCCAGGATTCCGGCATCCAGAAAAAGAGGTCCGGAACCAATTTCCCGATCAGTTGGTGAACCGACCTGAAAAAATCAAATATCCCGGTCTCCACATTAAGCCAGCGCATGTAAGGAGCAATAAAAGAAAAATCCACCCCAAAAAGTGAAAACCCGTTTAATAGATACGGGGTGGGATCAAGGAAGAGGATAAAAAATAGCCACCAATATTGCGTGATTATTCTGCCCACCAGAGCAAAAAGCGGCAGGATCGCACTGGAAAGGGCTTGAACAAAAAAGCTCACAAGCCCCCAAACCCCTTTTCGTTCGACTATATCAAAAAAGTTCCGTGAACTCTCAGCGATCCATATAACCCCCAAGAAATAACCCTTTAACCATCGGGACCGCTGACGGGGCACAACCATGGGGCCCTGTTCCGATTCAGCGCCGGCGGGATTTTCCGGTGTCAACGTGCCGAAAGGCGCCACGTTAAACCCAGACCTCCAAAAAACAAAACCCAACTGAAAATCTTCGGCCACCTGGTTCTCGTCCCAGCCGCCGAGCGTAAGAATTTTGTTCATGGTTTCGTAATGGTGTTGAATATATTCGAGCGACTCCTTGTCGTTTGCAAATATTGCTCGAAGCACTTCAGGGGAAAGTTCCTCCACGCGTTCTGTGTTGAAGAACCCGGTGGTTCCACCCAGGGGCTTGAAGGCATCCCGCATGGCGGCCATGGCATGCCAACCAAACCTGTGGTACCAGGCCTTATACTCGTTGTTCATGAAAACGGCGTTTTGGAACGGGGAATGATTCTCATAGTCCGGTTTATGGCGAAGGAGAGCGTTGTTAATTTTATCCAGTCGACCTTGTCCATTTTTTGATTCGTTGATGCGGCGATACTCACCCTCGAACAGCCCCATGATGAATTTTTTCTTATCCTCTTCACTTTTATTACTGTTGATAAACTCCTCAGCAAGTCGGGCGTAGTTCGGCATGTTCGCCAGAATCACGTAAAGATTATGTAGATCGGAAATCTCCTGACTTCGAACAGGATCTTGGCCCGCTTTGTACAACCGGTCAATCTCCTGTGAAATGTATCCAACACTCAGGTATCGTAAGTCGGTCAGATTATTTGTACGTTCGAGAAGATCTCGAAGGGCGTGATTGCGGAAATGGCGCAGATGGCGACGGAGGATGTTGCCGAACTTAATGTCAAACCGATAGTGGAGCTCCTGAAAATTTTCATCTCGATTGAAGTGTTCTTGATACCGATCACACACCTGGTCAACAAAATCGGCGTTGGGAAGGAGAGAATTCACTTTGCGATCACGCGCTTCTTCCCCCAGAGCCACATGTCTTACCCGGGCCAACACGGCCGCCGCGTAGAGGACGGGCAAAAGAAAACCCACCCCTCCAAACAATGCCACCCCCATCCAAGCAAGACCTATCCCCCCCACGATCGCCGTGTTTCGAATGAACGGGTGCCGACGAAACCATGTCAACCAGCCCGCTGGGACCTCTTCTTCCAAGAGCGCGGTCCTAAACGGAACGCCGGTCTCTCGAACTGCGGCCACGCTGGCCATGACGCCAAGAGTGAACTCTAATTCCTGGTCCGGAAGAGGGGTATTTTCAGCATCGTAAATGACGCCTTCTTTTCCTTTCGATTTGGAAAGCGCCATGGTGTTGGCCCCAGGTTTTGTGAAAGGGAAACTGGGAAGCCACCGTTTATTGCTTTCTCTCACGCTGGCCTGGGCGAGTATAATGTAAGGAGGTAAAGACCCATCTCTGATCCCGTTCTGAACACGGACGGTGGTGTCGGCGTCCCAGGATTCGCCGGCAAAGATCATGTCCCTTTGATTGAGAGGATAGCGCACCTGAGTCATAAACCGGATCAGTTTATAAACCTCTTCTCCTCCAGCCACCGCCACAATCCAGGGGTTCTTCCGTGGGAGAAAATCGTAGTAATAGACAATCCTTTTTTCTTTTAGCGAAGTTTCAAGGAACTGGTGGACAATATCTCTTTCTTCTCCCGAAAGACGCATACCCAAACGGGATAACAGCCAATCAGGAGTGTTTGCCTGAACATTCCATAAATTCAGGGAATCCACTTGTTCAGGGGTGGCCAATCTGTTTGAGATCAAATACGCTTTCAATTCGTCAAAACCTCGAACCGACATGCGTTCAAGAATTTGCTGGGGGGTTAATTGATTGTATGCGGTCGCTAAAATTTCCCGATAACGATCGTCATTGAGGTACTCGCTCGATTGATAAATCTCCCCGTATTGGAACCCCGAGGGGCGATGGTTTTCTCCCAGGAGCTTTTCCACCTCGGCCCTTTCACTGTTAGTTAATTCACCTTTGGAGGCGTGGAGCAACACCAAATGCCACTCCCGTGGCGTGTAAGCGCGCATGACAACATTTCCAAATCGTTCAAACGACCCCTCTGGTGTCACCCCCCACCTTTCCGATACTGGCGTTTCATGGTCGACCAACAAGTCGTTGACCCAAATACCGCTGTAACGACGGTGGCCAACCCACATGGCCCCAAGCGTGTGAACCGCAAAGGCGGCCAACGCCCCAGCAATGGCCTTCGCCAACAGGGCCACGTCCGCATACCCAACGGCCCAGCCTCCGGGATTAAGAATTAAAAACAACGTCAATGAAACCGCCAACAGCGTGATGTAATTGAGCCAATCCCGGCGGGTCACAACGGGTTGGTTGTTTACCCCTCGAGCGAACCCTCCCAACCGATAATGGGTAAACTTCACCATCGTAATCGCCCACCCCAAAATGACGATCCCCTGGACAAGAATTTGACCAACAGAAAAAGCGGCCAGGGGCGACGTGCCCGAAAACAAGTGCCACCATTGGACAGATTCATCGGAAGCAATTCCTTGAAGCACAACCGCACCGCCATCCGGCGAATAAAAACCTAAGACCAGCCCTGCGGCAATAACAGCCACCACCGCAACACTAGCGAGCGTGCCCTTCTTTTTATCAACGGACTTCTTCACGAACTCCTTGGCTTCCTTACTTTGGAACGGGGCGTTCCAAACAAGATACAGGATCCCAAAGAGAGCGATGGCCGCGGGAACGACAAAAACGGCACTTCCAATCAATAGTTGCCCAGCGGACATGGCCGCCGCGTTAGCAAGAACCTGCCGCGCCAATTCCAAGGGAGCCCAGGGGCGGCTAAAAATGGCCGTGGGATCAGCCCATTCCAAACCCGTTAACGAGAGGGCGCCGTAGGTGAGGATATAGGTGGTCCCCGTGAACATCAAAACCACGGGAACCGCGAGGGTGAAAATAAGAAGCAGAATTTTCAACCGAAGGGCCAGCTTATTCCAAAACCCCGTATAGGTCGCCATATGCCCCACGTCAATGTTGTGCCGATGCTGGGCACTTCTGGCCGCAACATCCAATGGAGGCTTTTCTTCATCAAGTCCCTCGTGGATACGGTGGGTTACTTGTCCCGGGTTCTCGTTAATTGCCAAATCCTTTTGAACAATAGCCAACCCCAGTTGAGTGAACCATCTCCACAACTTGTTGGTGTGGATTTCTTCCCCTGTTTTCTGGTTATAGATGACCCGGCCCTTTCCCACAAGCACATCTTCCCGTCCCTCTGCCGGGTCGATCAACATATGGTTCCTCATTTTCTCCGATGTAGGCTTAACCAAAGCAATCAATACTCCCGCCATAATCGTTCCGGCTAAGGCCCCCCACCATGGCCCGAACAACGCCCAAGAAATTGCGCCCACAATGGGTGGGGCCACAAGCAGGCATATCCCCAAGAAAACAGACCAATAAAAAAGGAAACCACGCGTAGGGGGGGGAGTCGTCAATAAATTTTCAAGAGTTACTAAAGAGGTATTCAAATCATCTTTAAGGGGAGGGGTCTGAAAGACGGTTCCCCCCTGGGTAAGGCTTTCATCTCGGGACCGAATCCATCTTTTCTCCTCAAGGAGTCCATCAACTCCTACCAATTCTTGCCTAGCTATTCCAATGGTTCCGGTCAGGGCCTTACGAAGGCCCCCAAGTTTCTTCGCCGCCAACTTATCAACTCCCTCTTGCAATCCTTCATTCCCCCCCCTCACTGCTCCTGCTTTTTTAGCCGCTTCACCTTCGACAGAAGCCAGGGTATAAAGATGAAAAAGTGCGTGAGAATATTGGGTTATTGAATCTTTTGTTGGACTTTCCTCTAATCGCATCAGCTCGTCAACAGTTAACGGGCTGAGGAGGTACAAATTCCCCCCCTCACTATTCAACTTCTCCTTTAAAGCCCCAGGAATAACAAATTGGCCTACCGGTCCCAAATTGAACTTAGATTCTTTCAGTCTGGACAGGTAATTTGTATTTGCTTTCCCCTCAATAGCCACCAACCAATCGTTGGCGAGCTGGGCCAGGATGGGGTTTCCGTTCTTTATGTTATAGGTCACGCTGTACAAAAGTTGGACCAATCTACGTTGCTTTTTAATATAGCCGTCCGGGGAACGTATCGCCCAAAGGTAACGGGTGAGGGGCCATCCAACGTAAAACGAAAAGAGAAGGAGGCCGGAAAAGAAGCCCACGGTTGAACGATCGGCCAATCCAAATTCGGGGAAGAAAAACATGGCGGCCACAAACAAGAAGACAAGGCCTAAAACGCGCCCCCCATTTCGGTAATTGAGCATGCCGCCACCGGTTTTCCAGGCCAACAGAAGGGGGATAACCCAAAGGGCTAATTGTGAATATCCGCTCAGAATAAGGACAACGGACATCAAGCCCCAGAACACGCCAGTTTGCGTGTTCTCATTGGAAAACCGAGGGAGGGCATCCACCACATGGACCATCCACGCTTCGGTCTTTCTCAGCCGAGGCAAAAATATCTCTTTATCCTCGACTTTACCGATGGTCTCAAAATTCGTGTCAATTTCTTTGTCGTAAATCCGCCGAATGGCCCCCGCAGATTCATCCGCAACCCCTTGAAGCTGTTGGGCGTAGGTAACGTCGGCAGGGTATTGATAGCTTTTGGTCCCTGAAGTGTAGGTGGCCTTTTCTTGAGATTTAGACTCCTTTTTTTCATCTACCGGGCCAACCAGCTTATTCCACACGGAGGAAACCCAAACAACCAGTTCGGCCCCGAGAAACGACAACAGAACAGCGGCTTCGGACCTTGCCTTGGCACCTTCATATTTCATCCGTTCAATTTCCACCCGGCGCGCGTGCCGCCACAGGGTCCAGAACCAACTGAAAAATAAACCCAGAGCGGCCACCGCCAACGTGGCCAGAGTGGCCACCAAGGCGGAGGGTTGGGCCAATGAGGGAGTATAACGCACCTCAACCATTGCCACTTGCTTGGCGTCGAAACCCAAATTGGTGTCCGGTTCAACGGCCAAGACGATCGGCTGTGTTTCGTCGCCCGAGCCCTCGAATTTGTTTTGGTGAACAATTTGGCGACGTCCCTGTTTGTCGACAAGGATGATCGTCACGGGATTGGATAGATCCACTCCCCTGAGCCCGGGGATGGGGACATTAATTTTCGCCCCTTCCCAATTGACCGACGAATCATCCGCCGACACACGATAATACACGGACCCCCAAAAACTTTTTTTGCCGTCTTTTTCCTGGGAAAACAGGATGGGCCTTTCGTTGATTCGAGTTAAATCAGCCGGTTTAGCGCTCCAACTCCCCCGGGGATTCTCGCGTTCCACATCTCTGGTTGAGAGGCCGGTGATAACAACGGTCGTGGCCGGATCGGGCGGGGAAACACCGTCGGGTCCCAATATCTCAAAAGAAATTTGAGTGGCCAGGCGGGGTGAAAAACCCGGGTCCTGTTCCATGGTTTGATTCAATAGTTCCGTCCCGTTGTTGGAAGGAACGATGTCCGCATGATAAAAGACCCGAGCACTTTGTTCCGCCGTTCGAATTTGAGCCGGGTCGGGTTTGTCTTGAAGCAAGTAACGAATATACTTTTTGCCATTCGAATCGGTAACCGTGACCCTCACGATGTCACGCCCTCCGTTGTTAATTTGGAGCGCTACGAATAGTCCTTGCATGCTTAAATCTAAACTTCCAATGGTAAATCCGAAGTCCCGATAGGGAGAGGCGCGGGTAAGAACGGGGAATTCCCCTTTGCGAAATTCCACCAACTTCTTTTGGGGTCCGGGTTGCAGAAGGGAAGCCAAATCGTCGATGCCTTCTGACTCCAAAAGCGCTGAAACACCCGATAATACGCCTTGCATGTCGCTGGGGTATAGTTCCGGCCGGGGAGTGCCTTGAAGTGGGGTGATGCGGGCCGCCCACATAAGTTCCTGGCGCATTTCCAACAGCTCGGCCAAAACTTCCACCATTCGCCGAATGGTGTCCCGGTCTGTGAGCGAATGGCGTCGAACCAAAATCATTAAATTGAACGCTTCGCCGAAAACCAATTTGTCCAAGGCTTCCACTTCGGACAACGTGGCTCCCGGATGATCGCGCACCGCCGATTCCACCCCTTCTTTCAAGCGCGCGCGCCAAGCCGAAACTTCCGCTTTGGAATAAATCACGTAATCGCTGGGAGCCAAAAGGGAAGAGGCAAACCCGATTCTTTCAATGGGATAACGGAAAATGTTTTTTGGATTCGCTCCTAATAGGGTGTAGTAAAGAACTGCATCAGAAACGCTCCGCCCCTCGGGCGTCGTGGGATCGGAAAGGCGGGCAGGATCCCGCCCGGCCTTTTGCATGATTCCCGTCGCCACTTCCAGCACACGGCCACGAACAACCGGCATTCGTTGAAGGGCCCCCTCCACAGCGGATAAGGACAACCGGTCGTTCGTAAACACGCGATCGCCGGCTTTGGAAAAATGAAGAGAAAATGTGTCTTCTGTTATTACCACAAGTCGTCTGAGATACCCAAGGTCTACGGTCCCAGTCGAACCGTTGTATACCTCTCTTAGAAACCCTTCGAGCATTTCGAGTCGTTGAGCCCCAACCGACGAATCCGGAACGACGTCTCCAAACAAGGCGCCAAAAAGGTCTTCCGCGTTGTTGTTTTCTAGAGCAACTCGGACGGTGGGCGGGGTCAGGGCAAGTTCCGAGGGAAGACCGGCGGACAGGGCCAAAGCCCGCGGAACAAGGGCCACTGCTGTTGGCAACAGAACAGCCCTGGCAGACCGGTCTCTCTCGTCTTGGGACCTTGATTCAGGTAATTTGGCTTCCACCAAGGAGGCCGCCGACATTTTTGAATTCATTCGCGACCCCAGAGCCTCACCGTAGTCAGCCATCAGTTGATCTGTAATTAATATGGCGAGATCCAATTCAACCGATCCTTCCTCATACGTCAGCCCGAGGCTCCCCCGCTGAAAACTTACCTCCCCACGAAGCATCGAGACAAGGGCGCGATCTTCGCTGAAGGACGGACTGTAAGTATCCCCGGTAAGAACACCCGCCAGCCGTTCGATGTCCGGAGCCTGTCGGTGTTGGTCATAACTTTGACCGACGGGGCGGTCGACACCATCAATCCGTTCCACTCTCGCACTCGCACCGGGGGCAGTCCCGGAAGGGCCATACCCTGGACGCGGAAGGGACGAAGGATCGGCGTAACCGAAACTCGCCACCTGATGAGCTGGGTTGCGCAAGGCGGCCGAATCCAACGTTGTTCCGGGGGGAACCTGAACTCGTCCCGAAGGCGCGGACATTCCTCGCGGAATGGTCAAATAAGAGTTCGGTTTCCCTTCCTCTTGGGTGTAAGTGATGCCCGCCATATCTCGGAAATCTGTCCGCACAACCGGACCATCGACACCGTTTTGAACCGAGATGACCAACATCCCGTCCTTTTGCGCATAGCGGTAACTTTCTAATGCGTAACGGGGATCGGAAAGAAGTTCCTCTGCGCCGGGTTTTGAAAAATCAAAATCTTTGGGAGGCTTTATTTGTCGGTCCGCCAAAAGATAGGGGTTTCGAGTGGCCCAATCCCTGGGAACACGAAAAATAGTTCCATCAGGCTGAGGGGCATAAATGAATTCTTTGCCCATGTAAATACGTCCGGGATTCCACAGGTCTTTGGGTGGTTTTTCATCGGGCAACAAAAGGCCCGGCCCGCCGATGGCCACTTTTCCAGCCCTCGACAGCTTTTCCCGTAACTCATCGGAATTGGGTGCCGTGTATTCATCCATCACGGCAACGCCTTCAATATTGGATTTCACACCGTCACGGAAACCCCAATTCCAGGCGTTAGCTCCAAACCCTAGGGGATGTTCTCTGACAGCCGCTGCGTAAGCGGCGGGGACCCAGGTGGTGTTCCGTGTGGGGTATTCCCCGATGTTGAAAGGACGGTCGAGCAACTTGTTGGCCTCGAGAGTTTTGATCCAATATGAGGGAGATCCAAAATTGGGGTAGGAATGGAATGAAAAATAATCGAAATTGCCTTTTACGGAATCATGGGTCAACATTTGGTGGTGAGGAAAAGACGCGGCGCCCCCCACCAACACATGGCCCGCCACCGGCTTACCGCTCTCGTCTTTCAGAGTATTATCACGAGCCGTATCGCTCACGGTTTTAATAAAGTAAACATAGTCAGCCTGTTGGATGGGGGGTCTGCCATGGGCCACCATTTTATCGCCAAACCCGCCGGGAACCGAGGAGGGATCCACGACCCATTCCAACTCAATGCCAGGGATAACTGAAAAGAGAGCCCTATGATTTCCAAAGTCTTCAAGAAACGGGACAAGGAATCGAGCCCGGAAAGCCTCGGTCTCCGCCCGCGTCATCGTGAACGTTCCCCTCGCCATCGCCAAATGGTCAAAGAGTCCAAAC
Organism: Elusimicrobiota bacterium; assembly: GCA_016715645.1. Classification (GTDB taxonomy): domain Bacteria; phylum Elusimicrobiota; class Elusimicrobia; order FEN-1173; family FEN-1173; genus JADKHR01. The sequence continues at coordinate 22,315 of JADJZR010000007.1, forward strand.
TCCACGACGATTCCGTTCTTTTCCGCTAAATCCAAGTAGGCCTTAATATCTGCTTTAAACGCGGGGTAATCTCGCCCCAGATGCCGCCCATCATCAAGGATCAAGGTTCGAACCATCCCAATCCCGGCCTTTTTCATTTCCGCCAACTGATGGTCGACATACTCCCGATTCCGAGCAACCCCTTTAAAAGGATCGCCAAAGTTGTGCCCATAGTCCAATATTCGGTCGTTAATTCCGCTCACGTGAACAGGTTTGTTCCCGGGGCCAAACAACCCCTGGGGTGTAGCCCTGAAATCGTCAAAATCCCCTGCCATTGATGAGGGGATGAGGAAATTCATCGCCATCTCTAATCCATCCCTTACGAACCCTAAAAATACCACGTATTTAACCCCGTCCCAAAAAATATCTAAGGAAGTTCGTTGGGCCGGCTTCGCTGGTTCAGCCTTCGGCGCAAGGATATCCCCCGCCCGTTTTATTTCTTTCCTCAACTCCTCCTGAGCCTGCGGATTATTAACCCGCGAGTGTTCGTCCATTGATGTGTTTGGATTCACATCCTTTGCTCCCCAATTCCATGCGTAAATCCCGCTCCCGCCCGCATTCTTTACGGCTTGTGCATAATCCGTCGGGCTCATGGTCGCAGAGGAATTCGTCTGGTATTCACCAAGGAAAAAGGGCTTATCCTTAGGCGGTTTGGCCAGTGAATTATCCAAAAAACCCATGTGTGAGTAAAAGTGGAAGTCATAAAAATCAAGGTGACTTCTAATATCGGGATGGGTGGCAACCAAGTGAGTGTCAACTAACAGATACTGAACAGAAGTTCCGATTGTGACGAGAGGCCGGCCCTTTACCACCACACCACTATCGTCCGTCGAAGGGTCTTTTATCGCCTGAGACATGGTTTCCACAAAATACCGATAGTCTTTATAATTAATGGGAGCCTTTCCGGCAGACCTCATGCGATCGCCCCACCCTCCCGGAACATTTCTCCCGAGTATCCACTCGGGCTCATTAATAAGGTCTATTGCGAACAAAGCCTTGTGGGTCCCGAACTTATTCAGAAACGGCCTGAGGAAACCGTCTCGTAATCGATCGGTTGCCCCTTTTGACATATCGAAATTTCCTCTGGAAACAGCATAAAAATCGAGCACCACAAAAGTCACTCTCATTCCACGTTTTTCGGCGGCGTCCAAAAAAACAGAAATGTCATCTTCGAACTTTCTAAAATCTGCGTTTCCACTCCAATGTTCGCCGTCGTCCAGGAGGGGGATGCGAATGGCTTTTACCCCACTTTGCACCATTTTGTCCATTTCGGATTCCATCCAATTCTTGTCTCTAGAAAATCCCCGGTTCGGATCCCCAAAGTTTCGACCGTAGTTGACGCCGCGCCAGTTAACGCCATTTAACATCACCGTTTTTCCGTCAGGATCCCGAACCGTGCGTCCATCAACCCAATCGTCCACCCGCGATCCCCCGGTGGGAACCCTTTCCGGCGGCGTGTTGACCGCCGGAGAGGACACGGGCGCATCGGATCCGGTTCGTTGTCCGGGAACAACAGGTCCCCCAGCGACCGGCGGGAGGGAAGTTTTATCTCTCCACTGAAGTCCTCCAACAATAACGAGATCTTCGGCATCGCCCTCCACAAGGCCAGAGGGCAACTTCTCACCGTAGCGGATTTTCTTCGCTTCAGTCCCAGACGAAATGACTCGCCCCGTTTTCGGATCTCCGTGGAACCCGTGACGCGTTGATGTGGGGTCCGCGTCTCCGCGAGGCATTGCAAAAACCGTATAAAAATCACCCGGGAACGGGGACGTCAAGTAGTCCGTGAATACGAGATTCCCCTCGTAATACAGATTGGCGTAATGGGGGCCAACACCAACCTTTACCGACGCCGGAGTAACGAGAACCGAGGGCGAATCTAAGTGCAATGTGCGGGCATCCCTCGCCGCAAAAGGTGTCACGGCGGTGGTGACAACCCGATCTTCCTTCGGGTCTCCCCCGGGCAATTTGGCTCCCAGCGATTTGGCAACGCTAATCAAAGGCCGGTGCAAATCGTCTTGAACGTGATAAATCGTGATCGGTCGACTGGGTGAGGTTTTGGTTTTATAGGTGGCCGCCTCGACTGTCAACACCTCGCCGCCATACTTCAAAACCGCCTTTTCCCCGCTGGGAAGCGTCACAACCGCGTCACGTTTTAGGATATTTTCCCGGACAACCCGGCCCGACACCTTATTTTTGTCATCCCTAAAATCAATCAGAATCCCCGGGATGGTGAAACGACCTGTCCAACTGTCCCATGGAACATCTTTTACGATAAATTTCTCTCCCTTGCGGGTTTCGGTATGGATCAACGTTAATCGCGCGGAGTTCCCCTGACGTTCAAGCCGAGCCTGCCGGCCCTCAGACCGACGGAGTGTATCGGGAGCCACTCGGCCGGTTGGGTCGACCAAGCGCACGTCGTACGGACGATCGGTCACGATATTGGAAATGGCCCACTTTTTTGTCTCCGGGTCAAACTCAATGGTGGCATCGGCTAAGAGATAAGGATCGCGGGGATGGGACCGAAGCGTCCTTTCCGAAAAAATACTGACCGCCGACGGGATTTCCCGGCGAAAATCTTTGAGTAAATCCGGGCGGTTGTCCACAAAAGTTGTTGTGCGCCGAGACGGATCTTTCGCGTCGAACGTGTAATAGGCCTTTATGACCCGTCCGGTGGGCTGACGCGTTTCAAAATCCAGTTCCCGATATTCGCTCGCGAGTTCCGCCCCTGGGTGGTTGGGAGGAAGGGTGTTGTCAAAAACACGAACAAAGGTGAATCCCGGACGGCTGTAAGAACCGGGCAAAAAGCCGGGGAAAGGAATGTCAACGGGCTCTGCCCGTTGAGGCGAAGGGAGTGTCTGCTCGGGTTCGTTCCCGGTCCCATCGGTGATTTGGAGATAATCCCCCGGGTTGAGGCCCAACAGTGTGATCGCGTGGTTGAACTGCGCGACGGACCGGTCAAAATCCCCCCGGACCTTTGTGGCCCGAGCCAGGGCTTCTTGGTACGACCGCGCCGCCTGGGTGACAAGTTCAAGACCGGCTATTTGTTGCGTGTGCCCTGTCCGCTCGGATACCCCGTAACTTTGGTACCGGCTCACCGCTTCCAAGAAGTTGGCCCGCGATTCTTGAACCGTCGCGTTCACGGAAGGCAATAGGTCTGCCCCTTCCGAAATGCCGTCGGCCAGTCCATTTATCTTTAGCCCCAGTTGACGTAGCTGGTCCGATCGGGCATGTCCGGCGGCATTGCCTTGCGCCCTATAAGCCTCTGCCTTGGCCTGGCCTTCTCCCCAGGGAGAAATCGTCATGCCCAACCGAACAGAACCGACGGGTTTCCCCGACGTCTCGTCCGAGGAGTCGATGGTTTCAATGTTAAACGTGGCGCGGGGCATGCGGCGAGCGTTGCGATCGGCGTCGGCCATGGCCCGAGCCGCGTCCACGTTCGCCGATTCCGCCACCACGTCGGGATGGCTCTCCAGGTCCACCGGAACGGCCGTTGGGTTCCATTGAACGGTCGGAGGGAGCGCGGTTCGTGACGTCGCGGAACCGCTGGCCAACGGCAAACCACCCAGCGCTTTGCCCATGTCCGTCCAAGGCTGTTGGGTCTGACGCGCAGCATACTCTTCAAAACGGGCCAGGTCGGTGGCAAGGTCCTTGGATTCCCTGAGGTCCGGCACATTGGATGGAAACACCTGTTCCACTTGAGGTTGTACCACATTGGACCAAAGGGCCCGTGCGACAGCGCTGTTGGTTTTGGCGATCGAAGCAACTTCTTTCGCTAGATCGTAGACCTGGCTGGCTCGGTTGTATCGGTCTTGGGCCTTGGCCACGGCGGACTGCATGGAGCGATCGGCCGCTCGTCCAAGTGCAGTCTGAAGACGCCAGGCCACACTTTCTTCTCCCGCTGTTCCGACCGAGAGTACCGCCTTTGCATCGGAGGGAAAAGTTTGGACCCCCCCTTTCAGGTAAGCCAACCCGGCGGCCACCGCGTCCACGCCTTTAGCCTGTGCCGCCAACATTTCCGGAGACTGGGGCCCGGTCACCTCCCCTTCCGGAGATGGAAACGCCATGGCCTCCCGCGTTGCGTTTTCTGGATCCAACCCGAGGAAATAGGCGTTTTTGAGTGCCCGCAAATGCTCGGCTTGGGCGGCCCGATAGTTCGCCTCGTGTCCGACAAGAGCCAGTTGATACTGCGCGACTTCGCTTGTCGGCACAAGACGTTGGGCCATCAACCCTTGGGCTGTGGCGAGAGCGACGCTTCCCCTTTGCACTCGCCCTTCGGCTCTCTCCAATTGCTTTCCGGCCCACTCCAAATCCTCCGCGGCGGAAACAACATTCACTTTTTTGAGTCCTTGCTCGTATTGGCGCGTGCTACGGGCCAGGTTCAATTCCCCCTGGGCGAGGGCTGTCTGAGTCGCAATGAGGCGGTTGAGCGGACTGTAGACGACCTCGGTGTCCCCGTTCATCAGATAGCGAGGAAGGAAAGTGAGCGGTGTCAAAATTGTTCGGAAAACATCCAGAACCTGGGGCGTGTAGACCAAAGGAACGGGAGTTCCGCTGGGCGAAAAATACGCGCCCACATGAATCACATGGCGTTGGGCCGGGTTAGCGGCGATTTGCAAACCCAGTTCCGATATCCGCTCTTTGAGAGCGGCGGAAGCCAATTTATCCGCTTTCGGATCGTGATACTCCGTTGCGACCCTGATGGCTTCGAGCGGATCCTGAACGGTCTGACCGCGTAGTCGGCCAAAAGTCTGGGCCGCCTCTTTGGGACCTACCCCCGCCGCCTCTTGCATGGTCCGCCAAGCGCTGAGCACGCCCGCCTCCGCGTCAAACAACCGTGATTGTCCCGCCGTGGTTCGGGCCACTCGTTCGTGATAGGCGAAGTGGGAGGCGTCCGCCGGCGTCAATCGACCAAGGGCTTCTTGCGATCGAACCGCCAAGCGGCGAGTGTCTTGGGCGTTTCGGAGGTTGAGGTAAGCGGCGGTCACATCCTCAACAATTTGGTTTTGAGCCGCTTTTACCAAAATCTGGGCATTTTTCATGGCCAAAGCCGACTGCTCATCTCTTGTCTCGGCGTCAGGATCCCAAAGAGGCACCCCCACCAAAACACCAATGGCCACCCCCCCATTCGAAAAACCTAAATTCACCTTAAAGGTCGGAGGTATCCGAGCCAATAATCTCTGCCAGTCTTCAGGACTGGAGGCTTTTTCAATGTCCGCGGCCGAAAAGCCAAGCTTTTGTTGAATCGCCCCCTCAACCAAACCTCGGACGTCAAGGGACGCCACGGCATCCGGACCTAACGGAACGCTTACCGCATCTGACCTGGACGGATCTCCCGTTCCTCCGGCAAAACGGAATTCTGTTTCAGCCTGGGCTTCAGCGAATCGGAGCCCCGCCAGACGGGATCGGGCCTCTTCCCTTAAGCGAACGGCTTCGATCACGCTCACGGTTTCCCTGGGAGTTCCACCAAAAGAGGCATAAGCCTCTTTTTGGGTGGAGAGGAATGCCTCCGCCGCCTTTACCGCGTTTTCCGCCGTTTGAGTGGCCTGGCGAGCCAGCTTAAGTTGCTGGCCAGCATTGTCTCGAACTTGCGCGGCTTCCACTTCCAACTGGTTATTTGTGGCTTTCAAGGTCAACAGTTCGGCGGCCTTTTCCACCCGGGCGGGAAATTCCTTGCTGATTTTTCGTGCTTCCCTGAGAGCCTTAACGTCCATGGACACCCCAATTTTTGGGAAGAAAGCATTTTCCGTGTCTGTGAAACCCGATGCTTGGACTTCAAATCCGAGAAACCGGCTAAAAAATCGCGCAAGTTGGTCCGCATCCTGAGTTCCCAATTCCTGGGCGAGGGCGCTGATTTTGGCCTTGTTCGCATCGATCCGGGCCTGGTGAACATTTAGGTTCGAATCAGCCAAACCCTCCATGAAATTATCGTCCACCTGCAATGTATCTTTGACCCCCAATCCTAAAAGGTCTTTGGCGGTTTGGGTGGCCTCTCTCTCCGCTTTACGAAGCAACTTGACTTCATCCTGCGCCGCTTTAAGCTCGACAGCGAGAGCCTTTCTGGCATCTGAAGGTCCTTTTTGGTCAATCCCTCTGAAATTACGGAGGGTTTCATCTTTAACTGTACGGGCATCCGAAACTGCTTTAAGCACCAGGAGAGCCTTCGCCGCCCCCTGGGTTCGTTCCACAACCAAGCGGTTAATGTCCGCGTCCGTAAAGTCCGCCCATCGCTTCGCTTCAACATAGGCGGCATAGTCATCCGTGGTCAGCCGGGACGCCACCGTGGCGAAAGGACCCGCCGCGTCTGCGGAATCCACCTGCACACCCACATCGACTTTCGGGAGAGCTTTGGTGGGCAGGCTGGCGGCTTTTTTCATCAATTGGGCCGCCCGGTCTCTTTCGCGCTCCTGCTGAGCCACCAGCGACTGTCGAACCCGATCGGAAACATCCGAAAATTGTCTGATGTGGGTCGACTCGGCGCCCATCAGAATATCGGCCTCGGGCAGGTCGCCCACAAGACCAAAGGTCGGCGGCCTTGGAACCAAAGTTATTTGATACTCAGCCGTTGGATCAAGCGCGGGGCTGGCAGTCAGCGGGTACGGGGCCAGGAGGCCGGCCGCTAAAACTCCCGCGGCGGTCGTCGCCTTAATGGCGGTTGTAACCGTTGTGTTTGGGGCGTCTGTGGGAGGCGGGAGATCTGCGGATGGCGCGGAGAGAATTTGCTCAGAATCGACAGAAGAAGGCTCTAAATCCGCGGGAAATGCACTTGATAATGGCACCCAATCGAACAAAAACTTACCCGTAATTTCGGGAGAATGAGGAGGTTGACCCAATAGAGGCTGAAAATGTTGGCGCAAATCCAAATAGGCCGATAACGCCCCGGTAGGAGGCGAAATCCCCGCCGACGGGGAAGTTACATCGGAAAGGATAAGCAAACCGAGCGCAACTTGACCCACGCGCTCTTTCTGGTTGATATTATCAGTTTGTTTGATTTTTTCAAGAAGCTCTTGGACTTCCTGCCTATGTTGGGGACTAGGATCTTTGGCGAAATCCAGTAAAACGGTTCGAGCTTCTTTCGGCAGAGTTCTTGCATGGGCCGTCAAGCTTGCGAGTTCCGACGCCCCTTCGCTCCGCAACACGGCAATGGCCAGCGGGTCGCCTGCATGTATTTTTAACCGTTCAACCGCCCAAGCGAAACGGGTCTCGCTTTGGGCCAATTCTCTTCTATCGTTGTCTGAATAGACCGACCCCGCCGCCATCAGTTGGTATTTCCCGGCATTGATCCCTTCGACACGACTGCGAAGATCCTGGAATTCAGACCTTGTCGCATTCGCAAGGCGAGCGTTCAGGACGGCTCCGGCTTTTTCAAGAGCGCTCTTTTGCCGATCGGCTGGGAGAGATTGGGCCGCTTGCCCCCCCGGCACGAGAGATTCCATCCATGCGCTCATCCCCAACGCCGTCGCAAGTCCCTGACCCGAATTTAAGACGCTAAACCCCTGGTTTCCCTCAATCTTTTGAATGAGCCCGTTCACAATATCCGAGTTCGTTAGTTGGCCCAACCACACCACCATGGCAATCTCTAACTCAACGAGGTACATTCCCTCCATCGAAAACGCCGAAACCAACGCCTGCCGCGTTATGCCCTTGAAGGTGTAAAACGGCTTATCTTCCGCGCGCGCCGCCCTTGCGTTGTTTGTGAAGGGCAGGTACGTCAGCCACTTGACCTTTCGCTTATACACCGCCCAAGCTGTCTCTTCTGTTTGTTTTGGATCAGGAGGATCCCTGGATCGGGCCATTTTTTCAGCTTGTTTGGCAATGTTCATAACGGCAAGAATGTAACTAAGGATGAAGACCGAGGCAATTTTGAAAGGAGAAAAAAGGTTGATCGCGGCCAGTACGACATTGTCGAACCCATGTCCACCACTCAACTCAAGTGCTCTCTGGGCCGCCCAATCTGCCCCAAAGAATAGATCCAAAAAGTTGAACTGGGAAGCAATCCCCGCAAGACCAATATCAAGGCCCATGGCGGAAAGGACAAGAACGAGAGCCCCGCTCAACACCATCCGTCCCCACGTGCTGTAAATGAGAAGTGTCCACCGTTTCCACAATATACCCAACATCGCCGCCACAGGAAGGGCCAGCATAAGACCGATTGTCACGATAGTGGACTTGCCCTCCCACTGCTTTTTCTTGATGAAAAACATTTCCTCAATGAATGTCATGTCGCCCGAAACTTCGCGACCACGGATAATCCGCCATAACCGATGGGGTTTCTCAAAGGCAAACCCGTACATGGTTTTGGCCAGGGAAAGGGGGAGATGGGCTAATGCCATTCCAAATGATTCCCAACGGGAGATGGGGATGTTCGTTTTTTTTGCGGTTACTTTTTTTTCCTCCCACTTCTCCATGAACCTCAGGTAACGGGTGATCCCAATAAACTCCAACCCGTTGGCCAAGAATTCTCTCGACTTTTTAACCAAGGGTGTTTCCGTGTTCGCCACCTCATCGACAGCAACAGAAAGGGTGGTCAAAACCAATATGGCTGATCCCAAAAACCCTATAAGGTAGGCCCCCGTTCCAGAAACAATTTTCACAAAGGGAGAAGCGTTTTCAGAAAATGTGCTTAAAAACGAGAGGAAATCCGGTATGCCAACAAAGAACAACGCAAGATAAACGGAAGCAACAACGATGAAAGGGATAATTATTGATCTTTTTTTGACTGAATCTAAGCCTGTCGACCCCACCACCACAGATGACTCAGGGAGCGCCGGTGTTTCCCTCCCAGATAAAGTCGAACTCTTCCCTGCGGGAAGAACGGTGCCGACTACGGGACTCCTCTTAACCAGCCGGATCGAATGAATCTTAACTCTCTGAGTATCACCGTAAACGAGAACATATAAATCGGAAATGTTGGTTAACTCAAACTTTTCTCCGGAGTAATTTTTGGGAGTAAAACGAAATGTTTTAGATTCACCCACGCCTAGGCTCTTCCTATCAGAAGTCACATGCTGTTTATTTTTTTCATCAGACCAGTCCACATTAAAATCGATTTTTTCTTTTGACGAATTTTCAATAACGATTTCCACATCATAGTCGCTCAGATCGACCCCATTGTCGTATTTCAGTGTTCTAGGGGCATTTCTTAAATCAAATCGATAGTCGTTAAATCTCTTTTCATAAAACTGGGCATCAAGGACTATACCTTCCGAATCAAGCTGGGAAGTCCGAGCCTCCCCCTTCGACGACGACAATCCAAACCTAACTGAGGCATCTTTTAAGGGGGTGATGAACGTGACGAGGAGCGCGAGTGCGACGCCCCCGATAACCGCCGAAAGTTTTTTGGGGTTCCTACGAAAATTCCAAGAAGCGACAACTCCAATAAGAATGATAACCCCTGCGACAATCCAGAGTACAGGGATCGTCGCAAGACCACCATCCACTGCGGCGTGGGCGAACCAGGGGAGAAACGATAAAACCGTCAAATAAATCTGTTTTCTGTGTTTGGAAACATACCCACCCATCGAAGAAAAAATAGTGGCCTTATAAGGCTTGAAATTAACATAACCGCTCTTAATTTTATAGGAATCACCAGCATCGGGGGGGGCGGTTTCGGATTGCCAGGCAAACAGTTGGCGGCCGTCCGGGAAGGTGACGAGACAACCTGTTTTGTTGTCCCACTTCAGAGGTCCGAAAGTGAAACCGGGTAAGTCTTTTTTTAGCCCCTCCAGCCACGCCAAAATTGTATCAGCCTCAACGTTTGAACTCGTCGATATGGCGGCGGGAAGCCCACCCTTGACTTGGTCTCCCCGGCCAGTTTGTCCAAGGAAAGCGACGGCTCCCCCCAGCCCTTCCACAAGATTTAATTTTTCACCGGCGAAGAGACGGTCCAGTGGCGTCTTGGTTTGGCGGAAAATGTCCAACGCGTCGCGGCCGTCTACCGCTTCGAACCGCGGGGTTAGGGTGACATAGGCGGCGCCCCGTTGTTTGATCAGGGCGGTGACGCCATCGCTGTGGAATCCGCCCGCCACCAAAACGGCCACGGCGGGTTTATTAACAGACCCTTCACCCATTCGGGCGAACAAGTTGTCCACCAAAACCCGGTCCCGGTCCGAGGCCGCCCGATAAAATTCTTCCAATACCCGAACCGTTTCGGCAAAACCGCTTGCGGCGGCCGGTCGGCCCGTTTCCAGTTGAGCCAGCCGGTCGGGCAAAGCGCGGAAACCGTCAGCGTTCTTATTGTAGTCGGCCCATTCCGAGGGGGTTAAGGCGTGGCGAAGAAGTTTGTCCGCCATCACCAGGTCGCGGGAAACGGTTTGGATTTCCCGAACCCGGGGCGACGCGGATTTTAACAGCCGCGACACATGGGCCTTTTCCTGGCCATCGATTTCGTTCAACAAATCGTTTCGGTCAATTTCTTCCACGCGCTTGACGTAATTCAAATACTTCAAAAATTCCTGGAACCCTTTACTCGTCACGCCGACTTTGCCGGCCAAAGAGATCAACTCTTCGTGAAACGCCCCCACCCCAACCCGACCCGCGCGAAACGCCAGGGCTCGTTGGGTGAGCGCCGCCAAATCCGTCGGCGACAGCCGGGCCGCCAACACTTCCACCAACCACTTGCGTTCCCTCTCGGCCTGCGCGAAGTCCAACTTTTGTTCAGTTTCCAGCGCGTCCAAAAACTTTTCAACTTGGGGAAACGCGCCGCGCCGTTCGCCCGCGGCAATGAGACGAACATAGTCTCCCAGGGAACTTTTTTCGGAGTGATATGTCTCGTAGGCTTTATCCCAGGCCTTCAGGTCGGCGGGATATTCTTTCTCTTTAAGGGCGCGAATTCGGGAGGAATGGTCGGTTAAGGTTTTTCGAAAATTCTCTTCCAGCCCAACCGCGTCCACCACGGACTTGACGTGCCGGTCGTAAAGCGCCCGATCTTCCACGCCCCACAGGTCCACACCGTGCGCGGCAACGAGGGCCGCATATTCCGCACCGGTGAGAATGTTTTTCTTGAGAAACGCGTCGGAGACATCCACCAACGTTTCTTTGTCGGGGAACGTTCGGAAAGCGTCGAGGAAAAAAGCCCCCTGAGCGCCTTCCAGACCCACAAGAAGTCGCGGGGTTTTGTGAGTAGCCGAGAGAGCGTCGATCGCGGACGCGATATTTTTTTGGGCTTCGTATTGGGCGTGGACGTCTTGGATGTGAACCACCCACCGACGGGGGGCAGACGCGGGAACGTAGGTCTCGCGAACCATCACGCTGGAAAGAGGAACCCCGCTGAGAATCGGAAGTTGAAGAGCCCGCTCTTCTTTCGAGAGGGAAACCGAGGTGGGTTCGAATTGAACCGGGCGAGCATTGCCAAAAGCCGATCCCAAACTGTTGGCGGAGGCCAGGAGAAGGGGAGAGGCCGCGCCGTTCGACGGTGATCGAGAAAATTTTTCCCGGGCCTTTCGGCGGTCAGACCAAAAAGAAGCTTCCGCCCACGATTCGCTCACCGTGGTCCCCAAAAAAACAACGGCCATTATTCCCGCGATTAATCTTTTGAACGGAAATATACCCACCTTTCTTTGGGCCACGGCCATCTCCTTTTCGCGGACCTGCTATTAAATAATAAGATAAGTCCCCAGAAGAAACGCGAAAGAACTTGTAAATTTTTTGTAAATTTTTGCAGACAAAAACCACTCGCCTATATCACATGCAACAAGTAAGCCAATGCTAGAGTCGGGTCGTGGTTATGGATGACGGGCCTAAATTAGCGACCAAACCGAACGTTGAGAGAGAAGCGGTGGGTGACGGACTGGTTGTCCGCCATGTCCAAAGGAAGCACGTAAGCGTAGTCCAATCCCAAGTCCAAGGCGGGCCTGGCGGCCACGTAACGCCAACCCAATCCCGTCGAAAATTCGTCGGGGTTGACACCCAGCCGCACGGCGCCCTGATCACCGAAAAAAATGTTTTCCCAACCGGCGCACAAACGGGTGTCCTCTCGTGTAAAAACAAGATCCAATGCCAACGTCATGTTGTCCAAAAACCACAGACGGCCCGCGTAGGCCCCCGACAAACGAGTTTCCAGAGGGACGCGATCGCTTTCTTTGAAGCCAAAATCGGGCTCGGTCACGTTGAGAAAGCTAAGCCCCGTCGTCACAGCCCCCGCACGGACCAAGGCACCGACATCCCCCGTGACCGCATCGTTTTTTTGGCCGCCGGCAAAAACCGGGTCGTTGATCGTCGAGGAATCGTTGGTATAGCGCGTTCGCATGTATTTGAGGTTCGCTCCCAGCGCAATCTCCGACCCCTTGAGAAACGGCACTTCCACCCCCACGTCGCGGGCGTAGCCAAGGGTAATGGTGTCTTCGCCGTAAATATTTTTTGCATTGAGACTGTTCCAGCTGGCGGCCCAGACGCCGTGGCGCAACGTGGGATGAGCGTAATTTAGTCCGTCGGTCATGACGTCCACATTTTCAATGCCCGTAAAAAGGTCCGCGTGGGTTCCAAGAACTTGTTTCATGGGAACACGAACCAACGCGGCGGGGTTCCAAAACAGGCCGTCCGCGGTGTCCGCCACGGCGCCGTAAGCGTCCCCCATGGCGATGCCCCGAGCGCCCCGTGCGTTTTCTTCAAACGCCGCCCGCACCCACCCCGCGATTGCCAACAGTCCCACCGCGGCAAAAATTTTTATGCCCCTTCGGTCGAAGCCTCGTTCTCGTTTCATTGGGCCTCCGCGGTCACGGACAGCGTAATGGTTTGAAGGAGAGTGTCGTTGATGTCCACAATTTGCGGAGCCCGGAACTGAAACCACAGCTGTCGTGTGTCGCCGGGCGCGACGTTGTCTCCCCTCTGAGTTCCCGCAAACCGAACCGCTCCGCTCATCGTCGGCGTTTGAAGAACGGCGTGCTTAACCGGATCAAACGACGCGGGAGCGGAACCGCTAAACTGACCATTCAAGTTAAAATTTTTTGAGGTCGGAGCGGATGCAACGGGCGTCCACCCTCCCGGCGCGGAGACAGAACACGCCAACGCGTACCGGGATAAGACGTTGCCGGAATTTTCAATCGACATCGGAGACGAGCCGATGACGCTCCCTTGGGGCGACACCGAACCCAGGTTAAATTCCTTGGGGCCCAGCGACACCCCCATAATGGTCCCCTCCCCCATGGCTCGAACATTGTCCACATAAAACAAGGTTGACCCGGACGCGGTTCCAGCCCCCGACAAAGAGATCCCCATTCGCCGGATGTCCGTCAAAGACTCGACCGGCACACCCCGGGTGGTCGTGCTGGTTGCGGACGCAAAATCCATGCTTATTTCCCGCCACTGTCCCGGCACCAAATTTCGGAAGGTGTTGCTTTGAAACCAAAGGTACGTTGAACTTGATTGAATGACAAAAACGGCCGTGGCGGGTGTGCCTGAAGGAATGTTCGCCCCAGCGGGGATCAAAACGGAGGCGGTTATTCCAGAGTAGCCGCTGAGATCTTTCGGAATGGTTGGCTCAACGTAAGCATAGTCTTGGATGGTCCCACTGGGTTTGTTGTTTAAGTTGAGCGGGTAACGAAGAGCCATCGAGTTCCCTTGATTTTCCGTTTCAGGAGCGCCAAAATTGTCGGCAAAAAACGCCGTTGTGTCCGCGACCCACCCCGCAGTCCCGCCTTCAAAAGAATAGAACGATTGGGTCGCCTCCCCTCCGTAATTCTTAAGGACAACATCCAGAGCAGGTTTATTCTGAGGGGAGTAACCAGTGTCGCCGTATCCATCCACATTTGGGTTTGGATCCCAGACCCACCAGAACAGGCCTTGAATCCAAGACCGATTGTTGAGAGCAACGAAAGCAGCTTCATAAGCCTGTTTTTGTTCCACGGGATCAAAAGCGGCGTCTATTCCAAAAGGTCTCATGTTGGTTCCGTCCGCGCTCTGATACCCAATCTCCGTAATCAGAATGTCCTTGTCGATGTAAGCCTTCCAATCCGCCAAAGTTTGGAGAATATTCACTCCGTCTTTGCTGTAGGACCACCCCGCCTTTAACCCATCCGAACTGGGGTTTGTCATCGCCGTCAATGGGAAATAAAGATCCAGACCCATGTAGTCCAATTGGTTCCAAAACCCGATGGCAGTGAATTCGTCGTTGTACAAAGCGGCGTTCGCGGCGTAGGTCAACCCACCCGACCCGGAAAAACGGGCTTTGACACCGTTAATAATCGTGGTCCAATTCGCCGTTTTCCCTTGTGTCATGGATTTTAGCTCGGTGCCGACACAAAACCGTTCCACCCTATTAGCCTGAGCCAACGTGGCGTAACCGAAAATGAATGTCTGGTAACTGGCGAACCAGGCCGCCGGGTCGTTTGGCGTAATCGCGCCCCGCCAGGGCGTTTCACCAACAACATCCACATGGGGTTTGAGCATGACCTTCATGCCACGATTGTGGATTTTGTTAATGACGGATATAAGAGCCTGGTCCGTCGCCGTCTTAGAGGCATTCCGCGCAATTGAACTAGCCGATCCATTGGCCATGTACTGGGTAACAACCACAGACACATAATTCGCACCCGTTGCTTTGAGATCGTCCAGAGCGCTGTCAGAATACAATTCAAGCCATTCCTCGGCCTTCCACGTCGCAAAAGTTATCCCTTTCGTGGAAAACGAAATGGCCGACGGCCCCGTCGGCACGGCATTGCTCTCATTTGAAGCCAGACTCTCATTGCCGCTCTTGTCCACAGCCGTGACAGCATAGAAGTAAGTCAGCCCGTCCACCACAGAAACATCTGTCAAAGTGGTTTGGCCAGCAGGGACGGACGTGACAAATTTTTTAGTGGCCAAAGCCCCGGATGCGATAGAACGGTAGATATTGTAGTGGCTCAAGTCCGTCGCGCCCGACGCCGACCAGGTCAACGAAACTTGGTTGCCCACTCCCAGATTAGTGGCCGACAAGCTCGCCGGTGAGGAGGGGGAGGTCAGGTCATCTCCCAACCCCGACTGAACACTGTCCACGGTTAAAACCGCCGTGCCCGTATCAAATTCTCCCCCATAAACGTGAACCCCGATTTCCTTGACGTCGTTTGTGTTGGTGACCCCTTTGGCCGCAAAATCAATGGTCAGCTTATACCACTGGTTTCTTCGGAGAAGTATTTGGTTTCCCTCTTTAAAAGTCCACCCGGAACCCGTCTTAATATAGACCGACCCAAAAAGGGGATAAGCCGGGTTGCCATTACCGGCCCCGCGGCTGACGTAAACATACAGTGTCACCCCCGGCGACGCGCTGAGGTTTAACCCCACCGGCCGGATGTAAACGGCATCGTTAAGGTAGCTAAACACACTTTTATCAGAAAAATTGACAAAAACAGAGAGGGACTTCGCCCCGGCGTGAACCGGAGACGCCGCCGTAGTCGGAACCCCAAAGTTGGCGTTGTAGTAAACGGTTGTATCGTTGACCCACCCCAGGGTTCCCGATTCAAAGTCGTAGCGCACCGCCGCCCGGGCCGAAACGATTCCCGACAAGACAACCCCGCAGAATGCGGCCCATCGACGGTTCATTTGGCCACCGCAACCACACCGCTGACCCACTCACTGCCGAGTTCGGAGACGTATTGGTAGACATACAACCCATTGTCCACCGTCCGGCCCGAGGTGTCGCGGCCGTCCCATTCGGGTTCTCTCAACACACGAATCAATTGGCCGGTTTCATCAAAAATTTTGATCTCGAAATTTCCGCTGAGCCCGTCAAACATGAGTTTATCGTTGATCCCGTCTCCGTTCGGTGTAAAAACCCGCTCTTCGGGCGCATAGATTTTTGGTGAAAAATCCGTTATCTCGAACAGGGCGTAGAGACCCAGCCGAGGAACCATCGCGGTGACAGTGTCCAGGTCCGGGTTCACGCTACCACCCACCAAACGCCAGGCCGCTCCGTCCCAATAAAAGAGCCGGAGATGGGTTTCGTCAATAGACGTTCCGTCCACCATTCCAGGCGTCGAATCCACATCCGCGTACAAAAGTGAGATCCGGACCATCCCCGGCAATGGGACCGGTCCACCGCCGAATGTGTACGCCACGGCCGCGCGTCCCGTGGCCTGCCCGCTCCCGGTAGGAACCTGCGATGGATTATTCTTATCCTTCTGCGTGATCGTAAAGGTGTAGGTTTGGGGAAGAAAACCCGAATTCACTTGAATGGACGTGTTGCCATCATCCGTCGCACCGTCGGGTAAATTCAGCGCACCGCCAGCCACGCCCAAATCCCCCGCGTAAGTTCCCGCGGCAATGAGATCTTGGCCGGCCAATCGTGAAAAAAGCGGGGCCGCCGGGGTCCCCGCGTAGGACGGCCTGTTGGAAAGATCGAACGCTTCAATGTAATATTCCACCCCGCTCCCTGCCAACACATTGCCGGGGATTATAGCCCGACCGGTGTAATTGCGTCGGCCCGAAGGAACCGGCGTAAAAGCATTTCCGCCGGTGGCGGTCACATAGTCCACTCGTCCCTTCTGTCGGTAATGCAAAAGGACTCTCGCCACACCGTTTCCGGCGGGTGCCGCAACGGAAGCATTGATGGTCAAATAGTCTGCAAAATAGACAAACTGTTGCGGTATATGAGTTATGACCAGCCCATCGGGGGCCAAGAGAGTCACCATTAACCTCGCCGTTCCGAAGCTAGCGGCCTGCGAGTGATGTGTCCACCCCAATCCCAACGCCACAAGAATCGCACAGACTCTGATTGTCAGAACGAGATCCCCGATTTTCCTAATGCTTGCCCCCTTCTTGGACGAAAACCCGCCATGGCTATAATATTTTTTCATCACGGTGCCCCTTTTAGAAACAGTCGCGTGAAGGCCTCCACCTGGCCGGGCGTTCGTTCCGAAACGGCGCGAAGGGTAATGTAATAGTGTCCCAACATTTGAACCGAGGGAGAGACCCGGATCGACCCTCGCACCACCGCCTCAGAATGAGGGGGGATCACCAACCGTTGGGATCTTAATTTCAGGGCAAGGCCCGGGGGAGCCTCCATAAAACCAGGAGGCGCACGAACGAACGACTGGTCGATCACCACCCTCTCGAGTTTGACACGGAGCGGATAATCTCCATTGTTTTTTACCACCAGAGGTTCGCTGAAGACTTCCCCGAAATCCACCCATTTGGTTGAGTCAGGCAATGAACCAGCCTGAGTTGGTGGAACCAAAGTCATCTGCGCGGAAAATTGATGGTTCTTGCGTTCCGATTTGGACCAAGGATTTTCTTCATTCGTTACCGTTAAGAGAGCCCGTCCCATCAGTCCCATCTGGACAAAAGAATCACCGCCGAACGTATTCACACCGAGCTGGACTTGGTATTTTTTTCCGACATGGGCCGAATTGGTGGGGACCGAAATGTAAAAGTCTGTCCCGCCCGATTCCCCCGGCTGAACCGTGAAGAAAATTTTCTCGAAAGTTATCCACGAAGCGTCTGGGATTGGTTCAAATCCAGGCTTCAGCTCGGACGGGGACGGAATTCGCAAAACCATCGTAAAATTAAGCGGGCCGTCGGTATTGTTTTGTACCCGATACGGCTCCCCCAGGATGTCCCGAGTCCCGGAATAAACACGCCCCAGGCGAAGGTTCTCCACATGCAACTCCGCGAAACGGGTCGAAATACCCCCCGCGTCCGCGCTCGCCCAGAGAGTTCCACAAACGACAAGCGCGGAGAGCCATGTGCGCCATCCCTTAAAAATGATGATTCGTCTTCCCATGACGAAAACCCCGCCCTTTCCCCCCTTCCCTTAGAAACGGAAGGAAGGGGGGAATGAGGCCGGATTACGAATTACAGACCCGCCACTATGCTGACCACTAGGTCACGAGCGCCGTACGAGTTCGTCGTCGTGGGAGCGTCGAATTTGAACCAGAGGGTCCTCTGTTGGCCCGGGTCGACAGCCGCTCCGGATTGGTCGCCAAAGAAATCCGTGGCGCTGGCGGGACGTAACCCGTCTTTCACGGCATCTAAGGGAGTCGGATCAACCATCAAGTAGTCGGTAGTGGTCGAAAAGTCCCCTGCCCCAGGTTGGACGTCATTGAAGAGCGCCTGAATTGCCATTTGGCTGGGTCCTGCGTTTTGGCGGAGCAACCAAGAAGCGGAATCAAACCCTTCAAGAGAATAGGTTTGGATCATCCCCACCGAGTCGTTCAATATTACGATTCCCGATCCGGAAATACTGCTTCCCCCGGGGGCAACCGCTGGCAGAATTGTCTCGGGAGATCCAACAATGCTCATGCTCAAAGTCCCAGTCAATTCCACTTTTAAAATAGCGTTGGCAAAACTCGCCGCCGACGCCGACTTGACCAGGCCCATCATTCCCATCGCCACTGCCACTGCCACAACTATTCTTTTATTCATTTTTTCCTCCTACTTTTTTTGTCGGGGATCCGCCCAAAATGATTCGGTCGGTCTCCCTCGCAAGACTGCGGGCCGTATGCCCACGCTTCGCATTACATTCGAGAACATTTCCAACGTCATGTCCAGATCCAGGTCAACATCCCCACCCGGCGAGCAAATTGTATCACACCGGCTCAAAAGAAACGCGAAAGAACTTGTAACTTTTATGTAAATTTAATTTATATGCCAGCCGTGATAGTGATTGTCAAGTCCCGGGTTCCAAGGGATGAGGTCGACGTGGGAGCCTGAAACCGCACCCACAAACCACGAGACTCGCCCGGAGGCACCGTCACTCCAGTTTGGTTCCCCGCAAATACCGCCGACGTCGAGACCTTATCCGCCGTAGTCAACGAATCATCACCCACGGCAAAATTGGCGGCCGCCGGTGCCACCGTGTTGAACATGGCCTGCAACGCAAACTGATTGAACGCAGGCGATTGAGCGAGTGTCCAAGGTGTTGAATCGAAGCTTTTCAGTGAGAGCGTTTCCGCAATCCCAACGGAATCGTTTTTTATCGTGATAGACGAAGTGGCCACCGCAGAGCCTCCGGGAGCCATCGATGCCAAGATGGTAAACGTGGAACCAACAATACTCATACTCAAGGTCCCGGTCAACGTCACATTCACCGAGGCGGAAGCGTAGGTCGCCGCCGATGCGGATTTACCAAGCCCCATGATGCCGAACCCCAACACTACCAAGGCCAACAATTTTTTACTCATTGTATCCTCCTTTGTATGACGACACGGCGAACCCAAGATAAACCACACGCCCCACTTCCCGGCTCCGCCATCGATATGATACCACAACACGTGAGAAGAAACTCAGAAGAACTTGTAACTTTTTTGTAAACTTTTTTCCCCGAGTTCATTAAGCTAATGCAACTGTCCTGTCGCTTCAAAACGGATCAAATGGGAAGGTAAAGCGGGAGGACCTGAGCTGGACCTTGTTCCCTTTTCCCATCCCCTGTCCCACTTTCAACGCGACAGGACATTGACACTCCGTCCGAATAATATTATATTTATTTCGTATCATTGAGTACAAATTCAATGTTATAGGTCTTTCTGTTTGTTTGGAACCGAGGATGCATGTGGAGAATGGAGTAGTTTTTTTCGGCCAGCCGATAGAAGATCACCATCAGAGGGTGAAAGTGGGATGGGATTTTGAAAATGAGAAATAGCGAGTCTGCGTTATTGCCCGTATCTCTTTCCCCCCAAGGAATCGGGGATTCCCCTTTGGGGAGCTGTAGTTTGAGTAACTACTCCTACCCCTTGTTGCACTGTCCAAGCATTTTTAATGATTCTCTCCTTAATAAATCAAAAATATCCCGTCCATACGATCTGGAATGGCCTTTAAAAAGATTTTTAGACATTTCCGTCTCGATTCTGTTGCTGGTCGTGCTTTTTTTCCCTCTTATTTTTATAGCCATTGCCATTAAATTATCGAGCGACGGACCTGTTTTTTTTAAACAGGAAAGGGCGGGACGGAGTGGAAAAAAATTTACACTGTTCAAATTTCGGACCATGGTTGATGGCGCTGAACGGATGAGATCCGCACTTATGGAATTTAGCGATATCGAAGGACCCCTTTTCAAAATGAAAAAGGACCCGCGTGTCACACCGCTGGGTCGATTCCTCAGAAAATCCAGCCTGGATGAACTCCCTCAACTGATCAATGTACTGAAAGGAGAAATGTCTTTGGTGGGGCCCCGGCCTCACCCCATGGTGGAAGTCCAAAATTACAGGCCTGCGCATCGTCAGCGGCTCAACGTAAAACCGGGGATGACCGGCATTTGGCAGGTGAGCGGGCGGTCTGCCCTAAGTTTTGAGAGGGGTATAGATTTGGACCTTGCGTATGTGCACACCCTTTCCTGGAAATTGGATATGTGGATATTGCTCAGGACTGTCCCTGCCGTTATCCTCGGGAAAGGGGCCATGTAATCTCTCTTCATGGGCGCCGCCAGACCCGCGTTGTTTAAAATGGACTGTTGGCAATTCAGAGGAGATCGCCCCTGCGTTCCCCACAAGGAAGAAGGGGTCATCTGTTCCGCCTGTTCCCACTATCGCCCAAGCCAGGGAAGATTGTTGCTCATTAAACTGGGAGCTATGGGGGATGTATTGAGGACCACGTCCCTGCTACCATCCCTGCGCACACGATTTCCATCCTTCCGTTTGCTATGGATGACTCAAAGGGAGTCAATCCCTCTTTTAGAAAACAACCCCTTGGTCGATCAAATTATCCCCTACCCGTTTCCGGGTTATCCCCTGTTGCAAACGGGGCATTTCAACGTCGCGATCAACCTCGATGTTGACAAAGAAAGTGGAGCCCTCGCTTCTCTGGCTCGGGCCGATGCTAAAATCGGGTTCGGGATTGGACAGGACGGGAATCTGTTTGCTTACAACGATGGCGCTGTTCCATGGCTGGAGATGAGCCTTTTGGATGATCAAAAAAAAGCGAACAAAAAAACATACCATGAGCTTCTTTGTCAAATGTGAAATCCCCTGTCAGGTGCCCGAAAGTCCCCAACTTTACCTTACCGAAAGAGAAAAGGCGCACGGCCGATCCTGGCTGGTGGAAAGAGGAATTGACCCGGATCGCGAAATGGTGATCGGCCTCAACACGGGAGCCGGATCCAGATGGAAGCGGAAGACCTGGGAAGAGGAGGAATTCGTTAACCTCATTCACCTGATTCAAACAAAGTTGGGGGCTTCGATTTTACTTCTGGGGGGAATAGAAGAAAGGCCGCGCAACCGTCGAATCTTTCTCCGTTCCACGCCCGGAAAAATCATCGATGGCGAAGGCGCTCATCCTCTCCGGCCCTTTGCTTCTCTGATCAACCAATGTTCTCTGGTGGTCACGGGAGATACGTTGGCGATGCACATGGCTGTTGCTTTAAAAAAGAAAGTCGTCGCGATCTTCGGTCCCACATCTCAGTCGGAGGTTGACCTCGCCGGGAAGGGGTTAAAGGTGTCCGCGGAGATGGACTGCCTGGGTTGTTATCTGACAAATTGCCAAAAAGATCCCCACTGCATGAACTCCTTAAAAGCCGAAAAAGTCTTTGAAGCCGTTGCGTCTCTCGTGGGGCAGTAAGTGGCTCTCCCCTACTAATTCTTCATGAACTGGCTTCAAAACCATTCTCAAAGGGCTTGGCTTGTTTTAAGAAAACCGGTCGTTCTCCTTAATTCCATGAAATTATTAAAAAAACCCGCTCTTTCCGAGACAGTGAGTGTAAAACCCACCCATTTAGTCTTCTACCCCACGGACAAATGCAACCTCCGTTGTTCCTGGTGCCTTCGCGAAAGGACTGAAGCCAAAGAAATACAACACGCAAAAATGCAAGACCTGGATTTGCGTTCATTTGGTCGAATTCTGGATTGTTTTCCATCATTGACCTCCATAAGTTTTGCAGGGCAGGGAGAGCTATTTCTAAACAGCCAGGCTATCGACATGATTGGTTTGGCCGGAAAAAGAAAATTGCGTGTATACATCACAACAAATGGACTTATTTTGAACGAAAACCGAATTCAACAACTGATAACATCAAACGTCGTCCAAATCAATATCAGTTTGAAAGGGATGGATCCCATCGAATACGCGGGCGTAACGGGGACACCCGGTTACCTGTTCAATAGACAAATAAAAATTATCGAGAAATTGGTCCAGGCAAAGAAACGGAACAAAAGCCGGATGGATGTTAGGGTTTCTTATGTTGTTGATTGCAACACCTACCAAAACATGGGGCCGGTGATCAATCGCATGGATGCTCTCGGCGTAGACAAGATTCTTTTCGATAATTTAGTGCCATTCCATGATCTAAAAACCGGTCATTTGTCTCTGTTTGCCGACGACACGAATGTCGTGCAGCATATCAAATCTTTGGCAGGTACCGCGCGAAAAGCTTCTGTTGAATTTCCCGTATTGCTCAAGCGCGATGGCTTCTCCTACTTCTGTCCAGGTTTTTACAATGTGCTGAACGTGGACCGCTTTGGCAATGTGTCGGGATGTATGCGAGTTTTGACACCAAGTCCCTCCTATGGGAACATTTTTGAAATGGCGAACGTGACGAACAACCCCTATTTCCGTCACGTGCGAGGGCTGTTTCTAAAAAAAGAAATGCCCAACCACTGTCGCACGTGCGTCGAAATGTCCCGAGAGTATCCCTCGGGGTGATCTTTATCGAGACCACAAATTTTCGTAGGCTTCTTTAATATCCACCCGCATCTGTTCGCGGGTGTAAAGGGAAAGAATTCGCCGACGTGCCCTCCGAGCCAATTCAAGCCGAAGCCCGCGATCGGTCATGAGGGCAATAACCCGCTGAGCAAACGCTTGGGGTTTGTCCTCAACAAAAACCTCAGCACCCGAATCCGCGAGAATCCCCTCAACTCCAATGGAGGTTGTCACGGTGGGAACCCCGAGCGACATAGCCTCAAGAATCTTGAACTTGACCCCACCCCCATACCGGAGGGGGAATACCCCCACAGCGCTTTCCCTTAAATGGGGTCTCACGTCCTCCACAAAACCCGTCACCTGAATCCCCGGCCGCCGTCGCAACGCGCGCACCGCGCTCACGGGATTCGAACCCACCACAACGAATTTCGCCGATGGAATCCAGCGTTTGATGAGGGGAAACACGACCGATGAAAACCAAAGCACGCCATCTACGTTCGGCGGATAATCCATTTTTCCGACAAACGTGATTTTGCTCGAATCGCAAGGGCCATCGCCCGGGCGCCAGGCTTCTGTATCAATCCCCGTGCGCACAACGGAAACGTCGATTTTTCCGTTGGTAAGGGACAGAAGCCGTTGTTTAACGTCGTCACTGACCGCCAGGACCTTGTCCGCCTGTTCACAGGCTTCTTTCTCGGCCGCTTTCAGTTTGATTGAATCCATCCAGCCAAATATTTTCTTGGCGGGGTTTAACGAAATATCAGCGAAACGTTTGATCGAAAGCCACTCGAGATTGTGCTGGTGAAGAACCTTGAGAACGGGAAAACCCTCCGGTACAAAGGGCCACAGGTTTAAATGTTCAATATGGATGGCGTTAAAACCTCCCGTTTGCAACATCTTGTTTACCTGGCGTTTCATCGTTTCCGATTTGAATTTGAAAAAATTGTAGGGAAGCCTAGAAAAGGCACTTGATAACCCGACAAGAGGCCGCTTCCACCAACTCCGCCCCAAATGAATCTGTTTGGGGATCAAATCAAATGTCTCCGGTGCCAAGCCATTCAAAAACGACTTTTCTCTGTCGTCTTCTATAAAAGAAATGAGATGGACTTTATAAAAATTGTGAAGCGTTTGGAAAATCTCATAGGTTCTTGGATTTCCTCCTTTTTCTGGAGGACACGGGATTAGAGGAGAAATAAAAAGTATTTTTTTTTGAGTCATGGTAGTTTTTCAAATCCCGAAAATATCTCTCTCACAAGCCTATGGCCCCCCCTCCGGAGTACCCTCGCGGTTTTGCATCTGCCGTTCCCCATAGACCCAGACACTGGCTTGCTGTGAATCAACACCTGCCGGAACGCGAATGCAGGTGAGGGAATATTTTTCAGACCGTATTTTAAAATTTGGTTTCACAGCGCGACCTTTGTACCCGACCAAATCGAGTTTCACACTGTAATCAGCAGAGTCTTTGTTAACCAGCATGATCACCACGTTTCCGCCTGTGTTCTTGCAAGCGTATACGTTAAGCAAGTCACTTCTGTCTGAGTCGGCTGTCAAGACTGTCCCTTCAAAATGCTGGGAATAAAGCAAGAAGGGATAATAGTTGGGGCGGGGTCGGTTAGCGGTATCTAAAAGTCCGAATACAGGATCGTTGTGCTTGACCCACCCCGGCATCACGAAATCAACTCCGTGTTTGGCCATGACACCCAGCAGATCGGCCAGATACAACGGTCTCACACGCGGATCGTAATTTACGCCTGGGGCCGAGTCCACACCGAACTCGGTCACCGCCAGTTCGAGGCCAGGAAAATAATCGTCAATGTAGCCCCGAAACTGAAGGAGTGTCGCCGCAGGAGATTCCAAAGGTTGATTGTGATCATACCGGTTGACGTAGGAAGGGTTCCACCACGTTTGAACGGATTCCAACATGGCCGGGATCCCCTCCGGGATAAAACTTTTTAGATCCCGAAAATCTGTTCGGAAGAGGGGATAGTAATGAAAACTGAGAACATCCACAATCCGATACCCCTCCGGGTTGCGAACCTCGTCGCTTTCAAAATCTTTACACGCCTTTAGAAATTTTGGCACCTCCGGAAAATTCCAGGCCTTACAGATCACGGGGCCAAAAATCTTGATATCCTCAGGCGACCCGATCTGAGATTGCGCCTTTTTCATCGCATAGGCAAACTTTTTATAAATCTCCGTGTAATCTTCGATGGTGCACTCGTGGTCCCAGACTTCGGGGTTGATCTCATGCCAAATATCGTATTCGTTGTCGATCTCGAAATATTTGACCCCGTATTTCTTGGTTTCGTTCAGATAAACCACGAGATCGGCCGCGTCTTGTTCCGTCATGCATTTTCCGAACGCATCTTTATTTTTGGGATCGGGGGCCCATCCTAAAGCGTTCACCTGGATCAATGGTTCGGCCCCCGTCCGGCGACAAAACTCCACAAAAGCGTCGATCGATGTATACGGCCTTTCCACATGGGTTTGACCTGGTTCAATCAGCTTTCCGGTACGCCAATTGTAGCGGCTTAACTGTCCACCCCCCAGCCGAATCACCCGAAGGTTTAACGGTTTTGCCGCCTCGCTAGCGGGGTTATTCAACCCCAACCAGGTGGCCCAGTTTAACCCATATAATTGGGAGCTCACTCGAACGGGAAGGCCCGTCTTTCCGTTCACAAGCGGTTTATCCACGTTCACCGAAACGCGGGCGTTCGAATCCCCCTTTTCATCGCCCGCGCCACTCAGATAGGAAAAAGAGATTCCACCAGCCCTGCCTGTCTCCTGACTAATCCCTGTGATGGGGAACGAGCAAATAATCGAAAGAAATACGATATTGAACCTTTTCAAAAAAGCCGTCCTTTAAAATGAATTGGTTGAAAACCATTCGGGCATGAAAAAAAGCGGCCGCGGAAAGAGTGTTTTGTCATGCAAGCCTCATAGAGATTGTGTCATTTTCTCGTAAGAATCCACCATCGTTTTGGCGGAACGATCCCAATTGTGAAAATTTTCAACCAGTGTGCGAGCGTTTTTTGCGATCTCCTGACGTAATTTGCAACCGTTGAGGAGCCGAATAACGCAGTCTGCAAAGTCACCGGGAGAATCCCCAATCAGGATTGTCTTTCCATGAATAACATCAAGACCTTCACATCCAAGGGAGGTTGAAACTACTGGGCGTCCCAAGGCCATTGACTCCACTATTTTTCCTCTCACCCCGCTTCCAGCGCGCAAGGGCACGGCCAGAAGGGCCGAGCTCTTGTAGTAGGGAAGGATGGTTGGGACATGCCCTGTTATCTTGACTCCTCGATTTCGAGCTAATTTTAATAACTCCCGCGGCGGGTTGTCCCCCACAATCGTTAAACAGGCTTTCTTTTTTTTCCCCTGGATTAAAGGAAAAATCGTCCGGACAAAATACAAAGCAGCGTCCCTGTTGGGCGTGTAAGCCAGATTTCCAACCATCAGAATGTCGGTGGAGTCGGGATCCATGGGAAAAGGGAAGTGGGAGCCAGGATCAACTCCATTGGGAACCGTAACAACACTGAGGCGAGGGTTTCTCTCCTGAATGACCTTTTCATCAAACGTTGAAATGGTGAAACATTGATCGAACTTGTTACACAATTGGCTTTCCCAGCGCCGGGACAAAATCCAATCAAACCAGTACTCAATCTTTCGAAATGGGCGTCTCTCAATGGAAAACATGCGCCGAAATAAAAGCTCGCCGACATTGTGAACGGTTAGCACTTTTTTGCACCCCACCTCAGCGGGAATGGCATCCACGTAGGGTGCCATGAAAGAATGCTCAATTTGAACAATATCAATTGGTTGTCTTTTTAAAAAGGAATTGATTTTACTTCTCATTTTCTTCATGGAGTAATAACTATTGACGGGGGGTTCTAGCCTGAAAATTGTTCGGGCCAGGACAAGGAAAAAATAGCTTAAAAAAAACGGTCTTCGCCACGGAATTGCTTCCACAACCACGCAGTGTTTCTTGATTTCCGCGAGATGGGCAAGAGACCCGGGAGAACGATTCAGGCTTATCAACCACACATTGTGTTTTTGAGAAATCCTTCGGATGAGATTAAAATACCGCGCCTCAGCGCCCCCATTGTCAAGGAATGGGATTGAATCGGTGACAAACAAAATGTTTAATTTCATTGGTTATTCACTGACGAAAGAAGACCGGAAAAATTGGGCGAGGACGCCCTGGCAAAAAGGGAAAAAATCGCCGAAATAGCGGGCACTGAGACGACGAGGTTCCTGAAACAATCTCCACAACCATTCGAGCCCGTTGCGTTGCATCCAAGAGGGGGCCCTTCGTAATTTTCCGGACACGAAGTCAAAACTGGCGCCCGTGTTAATGAAAACCATGGGAGGCAACACGCTCTGATTTCTCCAGATCCAGTGTTCCTGTCGTGGAAAACCCAACCCCAAAAACAGGATGTCCGGTTTGGTTCGTTTGATCCGGTCGACGATCTCATTGTTTTCCGATTTGTCAAGGTCAAATCCGAAGGTCGGAGAAAATGTTTCTATTTCCGGTAAACCAGGATAAATGTGGCTAAGGACGTCCGCCGCTTTCCGTGCGACCCCGGGAGCGGCCCCCAGGAAAAACAGCCTGTATTTCCTTTTCGCCGCCTCCCCGCAAATCCTCATAAGTAGATCGGTTCCATTCACCCTCTCTTTTAGTGGCCCGGACAAAAACCGGGAGGCCCACAGGAGGGGGACCCCGTCGGGAACGTTCAAGTCGCCGGTATTCAACCCTTTTCGCAAATCCTCATCCTTCCCGGCGCTGACCAACGCGTGAACGTTCAGTGTCAGGACCACCTTCTTTTCCTTGCGCTCGATGTATTCTTGAATCCGACTCAGTGTCTCGGCCATCCCCACAGGGTCTATGCGCACCCCACACAAAGAGTGGGAAGGGGCTCGGTTTTCAACTGACGGAACTTTTTCGCTGAATCCTGCTTTGTATATACAAGCAAAGTAGGCAGGTAAAGAAATCCAATGGGTCAGAACATTCCACGCGGCTGCTCCAATCAATCCGAAGAGGGGGATAAAGATGAGATTCCCAACCAGATTAAAGACTGTTGCGACCCCGTTAATTTTGAGGACATCCAGTGGCCGGGCCATCCCGGTTAAAGTTAGCCCCAGGACATTATTCATTAACATTGCAGACAGCCCTAACGCGAGCAAGGGCAAAAGGGGGCCACTTAGTTCGTATTTTTTAGTCAAAAGAAAGTGGACAATCTGTTCCTGAAATAGGAAAAGAACAACGGCACCCATCAACGAAGTCATAGCCACAAATCCCAGGCTCACAATCATCGCGTTTCGCGCCTGCGACATCCTTTTTTCAACAAAAAGAGATGAAATTGCCGGATAATAAACAAGTCGAAAAGGTTCATAGATTTGCCGAGCGTTGTCAATGACTTTTGTGGCTACACCGTAGTAAGCGGCCTCGACAGGGCCGGCGAGGACCCCGAGAAGAAGGGAATCCGCTCTCATGAAAACGTAGGATAAAATGGAATTAATCTGCAATGGAAACCCAAACCGCCAAAGATCGTCCATCCCTTTTTTGTCCCAGCGAACTCTCCGAAAAAACCGGAGCTGACGCGATTGGAAAAAGATGGCCGCGAGAGAGGAACACACCGACGCGTAAACCAGTCCCCGAGCCTCCCAATGCATCAACCCGATAAATACAATGGCCGACCCAAAACCCAGAGCGCTTGACATGAAATAGGATCGTGCCATGGCTTTCTCTCTTTGCATCCCTAACAGGAATGAGGAAAAGAGTTCCTGAACGCTCATAAGAACGATGAGAACCGGCAAGAGGGGAATCAGATTTTCCAACGGGGAGGAATTGAAAAGGGCGGCAAACAAAGGCCTGCACAACCACGCCGCCGCACCTGCCAGGATAGCCAAGGCCAGTCGAAGGATCAAGGCATTATCCATGATTCGTCGTCGCCGGAGGCGCCCCTTTTCGTGAGCGAAGGCCCGTATCGATGAGAAAGACAGCCCCGCATCGCAGAAAGCAAGAAAGAGCCAGAGAAGGGCCTCGAAAAGAACATACGCGCCGAACTGGTCCGGAGGCATGAGGCGCAAGGCCATTAGCACGGTCACCAAACCCATGCCCTTGCGAGCCACAAGGCCCGATCCCGTCCAAAAGATCCCCGCCATGAAACCCGACATATTTCTACCCATTGCCGTGCCTCGGAAGGAGCGACAACCGATTCAATCCGACCAATAGTCCGGCCATACACCACAACATGAACATTTGTCCGAGCGGTTGATATTCTGAAAGACCATGAAACAACCCGCCGGCCAATCCGCTCAGGACCCCCAGAGAAAGAAGAGAGGTGACCCCCTGTTGTCGATAAATTGTGTCCAACCCCGCGCGCGCAACAAAGAAGAGAAACACCAAAAAACAGAATAGGGCCGGCAAACCCATTTCGCCGGCGACGTACAGAAACAAATTGTGTACCGGAAATTTAAAATAAGAAGTGACTCCTTCCAACGTTGAATCATAGTATCCCATGGCATAAACATAATTTCCTGGCCCAACCCCGAACCAGGGGTTGTCCGAAATCATATCCAGGGCGACACGCATCAATGATAACCTGATTGAGGCCGCCCCCTGGTCGTAACTCACAAACCGGGACAAAATGATTTCCCACGAAAAAATAAGCCCGAGGAAAAGAGACCCAACAAAAAGCCATAAGATCAGGTTATGACGTTGGTGAAAAAGACGGGCTCTCCGGCCAATCAAGATAAAACAGGACATGGACACAATGAAGCTAATCCAGCCCCCCCGTGACAACGTGAAGACCAGGGCCATCAGCGCCAGTCCAAAAACCCCTGAAGCAATTACCTTCCTGATAATGGACCGAACAAGGAATGGAACGGAGGCCAAAACGGGCAAAATAAAATCCAGGTAGGCAAAACTGAACACGTTGTGCGACGGAAACGTCCCGGAAACACGCCGAAAAACGCCGACCTTGTCCAGTTCTTGATAAACACCATCACCTCGGATCGCAAAATAAGATAACCCCAGCCGATGCGGGAAAAACTCTTGCGCAATCGCCAAACCAGATTGAACCGCCGCCCCTGCTAAAAGAACCAGTAGTACGAAACGGAGGCGAGCCTCCGAATTGATCTGGTCGGCCAGCACATAAAAAATCAGGATGTTCCTCAGCAGAGTCGCCGTCTGGAAAGATGCGATTGTTTTGTCGTGCGCAATAAAAGTCGCAGAAAGGGCAAGCCCGATAAAAAGCAAAAGGGAACCCCTCGTGGTTTGGGATATCCCCTGCGGGGCGCGACAGGCCGTTGCTCTTAGCCACCCGGCAATAAAAATCCCTACGGACAGCCAATCCATCAAATCGATTGTCGTGTAGATGCCAAAGTGGGGATCATGGAGAAAATGTTTTTTTATTCCGAGCGGGCCAAAAGAGCCCAAAAATACGAGCAAGGCCGTGGCATATCCCTGGCCGTCCTTGAGGACAACCGCTGGAATCAATAAAATATAGGAAGGAAAAAGCAACTTCGCAAAAAAGGATGACGAGGTTGTCGTAAAACAGGCCAGGAAAGCGCCCCCCAGCCCGGCTCCAAGCCAAAACATGGTATGCCACCCTCGGTTGCCATCAAAGGCCATCCCATGCTCAGCCACTCAGATCGCCCGATAAAATATTTCAGGAACGGGGCGTGGTTTTCGATTCAAGAGAATCCCCACGATCTTTTCCGCGCCAACCAATTTCAAATGTTCCAATGCTCTTCGGGCAGAACCTTCTCGAGTTCTTCCGCAGGATACAACAAATAAAATCCGGTCCGCTTCCCTCGCCAAAGCCAGCGCGTCCCCATAAGGGCCCAGGGGCGGTGAGTCCAACAACAAAACATCGAACATCGATCTCAGCTCAGCCAACACACTCCCAATCCCACCCCCCCCTTCCCCGTAACTGACCCGATCCTCGCCCGCCGGCATGACAAAGAGGTTGTCAATATCGGTGGCATGAACAGCTTCTTTCAATGAGACTTTTTTTCTTATAACCTCGGCGAGTCCGGTCTTCTTCAGACCGAGAGACAACGCTCCCATCCCCGGGTTTCTCAAATCCGTGTCAATTAATACTATTTTCCGCTTTTTCTTTAACCCAGCCAACGCTTTCGAAAGATGGAAAAGCGAAGCGCTCCGTCCTTCCCTAGGGCCACTGCCTGCCACCATCCAGCATTGGGAAGACGGGGTCCGAATAAGAAAATCGATTTTTTGGGCCAACAATCCAAAGGGCTCTTCGTAACCGCCTTTGAAAGACGGGGAACCGGAAAAGGTCAGGTGGGGTATTGTTGCAATCACGGAAAGGCCGAGTGTTTCCTCGATCTGAGCTTCGTCCCACAACGCTGGTTGAACAGAATCGACAAAAAAAGACAGGCCGATTCCCCCACCCAATCCAATGACGACGGCAAGAATGATATTTAAAATGGTCTTTGGGGAGGAAGGATTTAGCGGAGGGGTCGCTGGAACTATGAGTTCCTGTCTTCGAACGTCGGAAATTCGAGTTTTTCCCAAACCCTCCACCAAATAGCGTTCCTGAAACTTATTTCGGATGTCCCGGTGTATCTCGCCTTCCATACGAACATCCCTTTCAAGTTTAAGTAGATGGGCGCTGTCCGCCATCAGGTCACGCAACTTTTCTTTCCGCCTTTTTAAGGCGACGTTGACTGCCGAAAGCCGCGGATCTTTATCGGTCGAGTCCGGGAACCTGGTTGTTTTCATCGTTTCCAGGTCTTTAATTTCCTCCAGTATAAGTCGGACTTCACTGTCATAGGAAACAATATTTTTTCCTATCTTGAATTCTTTTAAGGTGGTTTCTGCCTGTTGCAAACGGTCAAGCGCTTCTTTCTCCTGACTCATTAAAAATTGTGTCCCCCGCCCGGCTTCGTCCCGTTGCCTTTCAAAAATGAATTCTTGATAGGATTCGGCCAGCGCGTTGGCGACCTGGGCAGCGAGACGGGGGTTCTCATCGAGGACGCGAATCTTTATCAAATTTGTCTGTGCTTCAACGGAAACATCGATTCGTTTTTGTAGCCGTTTGATGGATTTCTCGATACTGGAAGGGGCGCGGCCGGGAACCTGGCTCAATTCTTTAAATTGCTTAACCAATTTCTCCACCAGGGGTCGACTCTTAATTATTTCTGCCTGCGTTTTCAAGTAGTGAATTTCTTTTTCCGCATTGATCCAATCTCGAACGGCTGAAATGGGGGTGTTGTCCGACCATTCTATCAGCATTCTTGACTCGGCCCGATAAAGTGGTTTTTGAGAAAATGTCCAGGCAATTGTTGTAGCGACAACCACAAGAAAGTGGCCGACTACAAAATTCTTCCTCCGAAACAAGATAAACAGGTAGTCTCTTAAGGTGGGTTCCTTCCGATTCATTCTCGAAAAATCCCGCTCATGAACACGCTCTACTGGACCAATTTGTTGTAAACATTGAAGTTCACAACGGGCTGAATTTTCCGCGTGAAAAATTCCAGGAAATCATCGAGCTTTGAAATAAAGCTCTTTGGGACAAAGATGACATCGTTATCTTGGAGAACAATATCTTCCAAGATCCGCTCAGGGCTTTCCAGGTGCGTTTTAAGATTAATTCGCGATACACGGGCCTGGTTCTTAGGACCAACGCGAACCAAAACTACACTGGTGAGATCAGCGGATCTCTTGGTGTAATCCGCCAGAGCCACTGCTTGCAATAGGGTGAGGCGACCCGTTAGAGGAAATATCCCCGGACGTTGGACTTCCCCCAACACAGCGACACGGCGACTCTTGAACTCAAGAATGGAAACGGTGACATGCGGGGACAGAATGAACTCCGCCAGATGACGGGTTATGGCGCTGTCCAGTTCGGCCACGGTCAGCCCCTCGGCGTCAACATCATCGATCAGAGGGAAAGAGACCTTTCCATCCGGGCGAACCGCTGAATCGAAGGAAAGTTCAGGATGTTGCCACACAAAAAATCGGAGTTGATCATCTACACCAATGAGGCAGCGAGGCGTTTGAGACAGGTCACCAAACTCAGATCCCTCTGCGACTGGAGAACCATCCGTGGAGGACAGCCCCCCCCCTACGGCAATCATCGTTATTAAAAAAGCTTGTGCCCACATTTTTACATTAAACATTTGTACCCACCCCACAATACAACGACGTCTTAATTATAAATTATCTCAAGTTTATATTCTTCATTTAATCGCCCACAAGATCAAAGAGGCTCAAGTCGTGCATTACCTAACTGTTTCCAACGTCCACAAGAGACCATCGGGTTCCCGAAGGCCCAAACGGACGATATCGTGGGCCCGCTGGGGCGTTCCCGCGCAGGCGTAGATTCGGAGCTGAGGCGCGTTGCCCGACGGACGAACGTGAGCCACGTCCCCGTTTCCAAACCGCAAGCGGATCCCGTCCAACACGTTCATCCCGCAAAGGCCTCCCTCAAAACCCGCCGCGCTGTTAAACAGCCCCTCCAAACGCCGGCGGTGGGCAAGCAGGGTCGCTCGATCCGGGACCGATAGGGCAACGGGTTGCCCCGCGACATCGCGCGCCGTCACTTCCTCTTTTCCGCCGAACACCACATCAATCACCCGCGGGTTCGGTGATGAAAAAGATTTTAGAATGGCCCGGCTGGATTCCACCGGGAAATTATCCAGAAGTCCCGCCTTGCTGAACCGACGAGGGAGCCGGTCAAAGAGGGCCACGAGAGACAGCCCTTTCTCCCGCGCCGAAAACAAAACGCATAGGATGGGCAACACCGCGTCTCGCGTCGGGAGAGGTGCCAATCGTCGGCCTTGTTTTTCCAGTGGACTTTGAAGTAGAAACCCTCCGTTCGCTTCATAACCCACCACTCGGCGAAACCCGTTCGACGTTGCGTCTTTCATGGCCGCCACCACGTAGGGAGACCCAATTCGGGTGGGTGGACAACGGCGGCCTTTGAGGAAAATGTCCAGGGCGTCGTTGGCGCTAATGGGCGCAACCACCGCGTCGGCTTCCAGGTATTCCGCCACAAGCGGCCCCAGCAGGTCCCCGGGCAAAAACACCAGCCCGCCATCGGGCCTCACCCCGCACACCAAGGGCCGATCGCTGTCACCGTCGGTGGAAACCAGGGCATCCAACGCGCCCATCTCTTGCCGGGCCTGGTCGGCCATTTTTTGAAGGTCCCTCAGCCGTTCATCGGAAATGTCTTCCGTGTCGATGGGCACAAACTCTTCGCTCCGCCCCAAAGCCGTCACCTGGGCCCCCAACCCGCGCAAAATATCCACCACCAGATCTCGCCCGACCGCCGAGTGCTGATAGACCGCCACCTTGCAACCGCTCAGCCCCTTGGATGAAAAGAAGTTTAAGTATCGACGCACGTAAGCGTCTCGCGCGGAAGGGGTTTCCATCGGGAGAGACCTCGCCTGGGCGGATGCTAAAAATCCACTGTCGTCGAACAGAGACTCCTGGGCCGGGCGATTGTATTCTTCCGCTCGGACTTCCTGGACGCGAGCCAAAATACCCTGTTCGTCCTCTTTAAGCACCTCGCCGGATTTAAGGTTAAACTTAATTCCGTTTCGGTCAAAGGGAATATGACTTCCCGTCACCATAACGCTGGGCCGATTTTGGCCTAGGGCGTAGGACAAAAGGGCCGGACTGGGCAGACAACCTGTGTTTTCCACGGATAGCCCTTCATCCGATACCGCTCGGGCTACAGCGGAAGCAATTCGTGGAGTGCTGGGCCGAAGGTCCAACCCCATCGTGATCACGTCCCCAGGAACCGTGCCTTTTTGGTCGACCAAGTAACGCAAGAAGCCTCGGGTATTCACATAGGCTTCCAGGTCGGTGATGTCCCGGATCAGTCCCCGCAAACCGCTGGTACCAAACGCCAGTTCAGTGGGTTGTTTCCCTCGAAACGACCGAACCGGCGGGACCCCCGCTTTAAAAACCAACGCGTCCGATCCAGCTTTAAAAGAACACACACACCCCCGAGGAACAAAAAAGCAGAACCCCTTTTTCTTCCCGGTCTCGACATTCATCTTTCCCGAAACGTTCCACCGAACATCAACGGACCCCGAAGCCACTAGGTATATTTCACCGCTCCAGGACGGAGACGTGGTATGGAACATTCCACACAAAGGAAACGGTTGTTTTTCCCTCTCCTCTTGGGAGAGGGCAGGGTGAGGGACCTCAGCCGTTACGATCCCCGCCCGTAAATCCAAACGTCGCAGTTCAAACTCGGCCGCGCCGGTGCGGTAAACGGACTCCGCCCCGCGCACCGCGCGGGGGCTTAACACCTCGGGCAGGGCCCCCTCGAATACCACGGTCTTCAGCAATTCCGGAACGTCCACGTGTTTGGGCGTGAGACCACCGCGAAGCACATTGTCCGAGTTGGCCATGATTTCCATGGCTGTCCCCTCCAAATAGGCGTGCAGTACGCCCGCCGGCAAATACAACGCTTCCCCCGGTTTTAGTTTAACCAGGTTCAGCAACAATACCGAGAGAAGACCCCGATCGGTTCGACCGGGCGACGAAAATTGCGCGTCCGCCCGCAAGACCCAATAACGTGGGTCTTCTTTTGGGAAAGGGGCTTTTTGGTTTTCACGACGCCAACGGTCCAGCAAAGGTCTCAAAAGGGCTTCCACATTTTCCGTCCGGTCGGTCATGAACGATCCATAAAGACGTTTAAGACCTTCCGCTGTTGGAACAAATTCCCGAGCCAGCTTATGAAGTTCCGGGTGGGCGCCCAAAAGTTCGGTTATTTGAGAATAGGGACGAAACCCCCGCAATGCCCAAAAGTCGATTCCGAAAGCCACCACCAGTTCCGGTTTGTGGTTAGCGTCTTTGTAGTTGCGCGACGGAGCTTGGCGCGGAACGCCCCGGGCGTCTTCGTCGGCAAAACCAGCCCGAGCCTGTTCCAGCCCGGGATGGACCTGAATCGATAAGGGTTTCGCCGCGTCCAGGACTTTGAACAAAAAGGGAAGGCCCCCATAGTGGGCGGCCGTCTCACGGCCCAAAAGACCTTCGGGGTCTCGGGCGATCAACTCATCCAACCCCACCGAATCGCCGGACGCGCGGGCCACCTTCGACGGGTTTCCGGGGTGAGCCCCCATCCACAATTCGGCAAACGGACGTCCGTCCGTATTCGATCGGTCCAACAAGTCGGCGATCACGGAGGACCCTCCCCACTCGTAATGCTGAACACCGGGGGATAAAACCACCACGCCATCCTTTTCGACCACCTGGGAGACTGGATTTGATGTTTTCATAAAAACCTCAGTGAATTGGAATAGTTCCGGCAAGAAGAGCGGCTCCCAACGCGCCGGCGTTACCGCTTTCGGCGGGAGGAGATAAAAGTGAAAATGGGGTTCCCGGAACTCTTTCGGCCAGTTCGGCCAGGGCGGATTCCCTCAAAACGTCCCCCACCCGGCCACGGGGCACGCTCCCCCCCAACACAAACGTGGAAATTCCCCGAACAAAACGCACGTCATCCTCAGGCCACACGGCACGCCGATCGGTTTTCTCGATAGCGCCCCTGTATATCTTTTCCATAACCCGGCCCAACATGCGCCCTTCAAACCGAGCGATCTGCATGGCCAGTTCACGCTCAGGTTCGCCCCCCACCTCTCCCATCAAACATCGGTCCAACAACCAACCTCCCGGACTCCCCAACGGCGAAAACAGAGGGGGCTGGCCGTTCTGAACGAGTTTTTGATCGATTTCAGTCATGAGGGCGCTGATGGCCTTGCCGGACACCAGTTCTTCCGCGGTTCCGCCCCGGGAAACGGCAATCGTCATCCCCTGGACAACGAACGGGACAGTCACCCCGCCGGGTTCAATCACAATATCAAAAACATGGCCGTCTGTTCGGATCTCCACAGGCCCGGTCGGGCCCACTTCCGCAAACCCTCCGCCCAACCCTGTCCCCGGCCCCAAGTAACAAACGCGTCGGCCCTTGATCACGGAAGAGGTCGACTCTTGGCGTAGGAGCAGGTCCAAAACAAATCGCATTTGGGCCACCGCGTCGTTGTGAACGCAAAATGAAAAACCTGGTAGACGCCTGGACAGTTCCCGTTCCGGGTTCACGCCATCGAAATCGTTGGGATTCACCCCCAAATTGGGCGCGGTGCCGGTCGCGATCACGCGCCCGCCGCCCGTTGAGGGGATGTAACGCCCGGGCATACCCACACCGATACGGACGTCCGCTACCCAGCCTTTTTCCTGCCCTTCTTTCAAAACGTCACGGAGAAAATCGGCCAGTCGGTCGAAGAATTTCTCGGGACAGTCCGCTTGGGTGGGAACGCTTCGGGAGAAAAGAACCGACGGGCTGTGGCTGACATCAAGGTCCACACCGATCGCGAAAATTTTAGTGCCCCCCACATCCAGACCAATCCGAATCGATCGGTTTGCGTTGGTTCCCATCAGCCCCCCCGCCAGGCGCCACCGGACACCGGCGAAGGGTGATTTTAGCACAACCGTTTGCCCCCGGAAGAAAAAAAGAAGCGGCGGAACCGCGGCCTGGGAGGGTGCCGCGAGTCCGCCGCCGATCATCCTGCGTCCCTCAAAAAGAGGTGGTGAGTGAAATTCGGTGCGCCTGACCCAAATCGCCCATGGGGGAAACAGCGTAGTCCAGACCCAGAGCGCCCTTGGAAACCCCGAACCCCATGTTAAACCCAGCGAAGTCCCCCACCTCCGTGGCCATAGCGCCTTCCCAACCGGCTCGACCGGCGAACCGCCAGTCCGCTCCCACGGGATACACCCCTTCTCCCCCCACACATAAAAACGGGTCGTTGTCCCGGGGAAACTTCACATCAGAGGACAGAGTCCATTTCTCGTTAGGCGTCAACCCAACTCCCACCGCAATCTGAAATGGAAGCGGACGGGCGGTGTTTCCCAATCGAAGAGATCCCCCCGTGTTCAGGGCCGATACCCCCAACCGCAATCGTTCCTGCCAAAATTTCGGGGAGAGGATTCCCCCATCAAAAGTCAGGGTGGAATCCGATTCAATGATTTTGCTCTGAACACCTTTCACGGCCAACCCCAGATCCCATCCGGCCACTTTCCGAGCATACCCCACCGTCGCCGCCGCGTCCGACGGACGAAACGTCCCCACCGTGGCACCGGCCGTGGGTTCAGTTTCGTCGATGGAACCCGCGGAAAAATACGTCACCCCCACCCCCCACGCGCCCGCGCCTGCCGGATGAACGAAGTAGGCGTTGGACGTCGCGGTTCCTTCCGGAGAAGGCGCGTGGGACAGCAAGACCTGGCGTTTGTCCGATTCCGCCATCCCCGCCGGGTTCCACGCCAACACGCCCGCCTCGCCGGTCACGGCCGTGACCGCCCCCCCCAGGGCCGAAGACCGGGCACTAACGGGGACCTTCAAAAACATTCCCGACGACGTGCCTCGGTCGGAAGTCGATCCCGCCCACCCGATCCCGCCCGCTAAAAGCAGGGTTGTTCCACCGAAAATAAACCGCGCAAAACGTCCTGTGAGGGAGTTCATTGTTCCACCGCCAATCGGAAGATTTTTTTATCGCCGTCTTTTTCAATGAAACAAAAGTAGACCCCGCTGGCCACCGATTGACCGGCCCCGTTGTCACCGCGCCAGAGAATCACGCCCTCGGAGTCCGGGGAAAGTTCCCGAACCAATTCCCCGGTTAGGGTGAACAGCCGCACCGTACTCCCCAGCGGGACTTCCATCTTGACTGACGTGTGTCCCCGAGCCGGGCGGAACGGATTGGGATAGATCTTGGACGAACTCGCTGAGGGCGGGATGGCCTGTCGGACAGCAAAGATCCCAGGCGGGGCCGATTCCCCCGGCGCAATCTCTTCCCAAGCGGCCCCAATTTCTCCCCATCGAACAACGCTTAAACCTCTGTTGGGATTGGTGTCTAGGGAGGTCACACGCAGAAACGCCGTATCTTTCCCGTCCACCGATACCCTCCAGGGTTTCCCGAAAAGTCCCTCGTTGAATGAGGGGGACAGACTCTCGTCCACAGGATCCAGGAGAATCGAGACATCCGGACCTTCCTCTCCCGCAAAAACGACTTTCAACGGTGGGGACTCCGGCAAGGACTCAGTTTCTCCTTCCTCTTCGGCGATAAGGCCAGAAGCCAAAGGTTTTTTCGCGATCCTCGTGGACACCACCTGATCAAACAAAGACACTTCCTTCGCCTTATTTCGCGCGCGCACCTTGAAGTAATAAAGCACCCCCGGCTTAAGAACCGGCGTCACTTCCAGGCTTGTGGTCGAGGTCCATAATTGGAACACCTTGCTGGTCGACCCATAGACCTGATAAGAAGTCCCGGGCAAATTTCCGTTGGCTTTCCACGCCAAGACGGGGCGCCCTTTTTTTGAGACGAATTTCGTCCCCGTGGGTTTCTGTGGCGGGGCCACCACGTCCGGCAAAGCGATCCCCTTAAAAACCACGAGAAACCCATCCGAAGATCCCCCGCCGTTGCCATTCGCTGGGACACCAAGGACCGGTAAATCCGAGGAACCGGTCCCCCCCGCCAATATGAGATTCCCCGTTATATCCTTCGTCAGAGCCAGTCCCTCCAGCTCCGTTCCCGTCCCCCCCCAATAGGTCGAGTAGGACAACGTCTTCCCCGGTTTCAATTTGACCAGAAACGCGTCTGTGGAACCCCGGTGATTCTTTTGCACCCCATCGGAAGTGGTCGGAAAATTAGACGAATCTGTTGTCCCAACAAAAATGATTCCTCCCTCCCCATCAAGCTGAACGTCCATGGCGAGGTCCCGTCCGGTTCCGCCCAGATAACTTCCGTACAATAGCTTTGACCCGCTGTCATTAAACCGAACCACGACCGCGTCCGCGCCCCCGCCTAGACGGGGCTGAACCGCATCGACCGTGACGGGAAAATCCGCCCCGTTCGAAGTGCCCACAGCCCAAATCGATCCGTCCGGCGCAACCGCAATTCGCCGGAGGCTCTCCGTCGACGGCGTCGCCGATCCGCCAACGAAAGTGGAGAAAATCCAGCGGTCCCCCTTCGCGCTCAGTTTAGCCAGGTAACCGTCCGTGCTGGTGTTCGTCCCGCAATTGCTGCAACTCCGGTCCCAGGCCCCGGTTGTCGTTGGAAAAGTGGGCGAGTGGGTGTCACCCGATAGGATCACCTGACCCCAATCGTCTACCGCAAGCCCCCCGGCCCCGTCCCAACTGTTCCCCCCGAGATAGGTGGAATAAACCGCCGCATTTCCCGCCGCGTTCAATCGCGTCACAAACACATCTCCCGCCCCGCCGAACACCGTCTGTGCCGCCCCCGTCGTCACGGGATAGCCGCCATGGGTGAACCCCGTGACAACCACGTCGCCCCCGGGCGCCATCGCCACCCGATGTCCGTAATCCCAGCTGGAACCGCCCAGGTACGTCCCGTATACGACCGACTTTCCGTCCGGCGTCAATTTCGCTAGAAACGCGTCCCGAGCTCCGCCCAACGTTCGGTCGTAAGCCCCGGACGTGGTGGGGAAGTTGCTTGAATAGGTCTTACCTGTCACCATAATGTTCCCCGCGCCATCCAACGCCACCCCCAACGCTGAATCTTCTCCGCTCCCCCCCAGATAGGTGGAAAACAGAAGCGTCCCGTTGGCGGAAAATTTTGCCACGAATCCGTCCAACGTACCCCCGTTGTAGCGGGTGTCCCAGACTCCGCCCGTGACAGGAAACCCGCCCCCGTCCGTTTCCCCCACAACGATCGTGTTCCCCGCCTTGTCCGTGACCACGTCCAATATGCGGGAAGTTCCCGCGCCGCCAAAGAAACGGCTGTAATGGATTGCTGGTGCGGTGACCAATAGAGAGGTGTCAACGTTGTTGTTGGACTCGCTCATTTCCACCACTCTCTGCCAATTGTCCGCTTCCACCCGAAGCATGTGCTCCCCCGCCAGAGCGATCCAGGAGACGTTGGACACATGGGTTTTCCCCGGGGACAAAAGCGGGACCATCACGGTGGCGATTTCGCGCCCGTCAATTTGAAGTTTCAACGCGCTCTCACCCGCTGTTTCCCGGCCCCGGTTGGCCACGGTCACTTTAAAAGTGGTCGAGAGCCCCGCCATCAATCCCTCTGTCCCCTCAACATTTTCCACCACGAGGTCGGCCAAGGCCGGGACGCCCACCACTTGTTTAGACACATTGTTGTTGTCTTCATCGTGTTCGGCGTTGCGAAACCAGTTGTCCGCCTCCGCCAGAAACCGATGATGTCCCGAGGTTGCCGTCCAGGGAATCCTAGAGGTCACAAAAGTTTGTCCCGGAGCCAAGGCTGGGACGGTGAATTCGGATAAATAAGAGCCATCCATTTGAATTTTTAAAACGCTTTCCCCCGCGTTCACGGACCCCCAGTTACCCACTGTCACCCCAAAGGAGACGGAATCCCCCACCGAGGGCCGATCCGGACCGGAAATAGATTCCACCACCAAATCCGGTCCTCTGACAAAGGCCAGGTCCGCGATTGTGATCGTTTTGTAAATGGACGGGTCAAACCGGTACCACCCGTCCCACCAAAACATTCCGCCTCTCGATCCCCGCTGATACGAGGCCCGAAGCCGTTCTGTCAAAACAGCCTTGTCCACGGACCTCCACCCGGGGATGTAGGCTTCCCCTTCAATGATCGGTTGGGTCCCGTTCCAACCCACATTTTTCAAGGTGGTACCAATGTTACCGTTATAATGAAGATAGTCCGGATGGCTGTGATAGTCCAGCAAATCAAACCCTTTGTTTTGCCATCGACGAATGGTGTTTTCGGCCCCCAGGTCGGACAGGCTCACCAGAGCGGTGGGGCGAACGTTTTTGATCATGTCCCGGAAAGCGAGGAAAAAACTTTCCCCTTGGACGTAAAGTGCTTCCCGGCGGTGTTGGTAGGCCAGGTCGTCCATGGCCTGAAGTTCCGATCGCCCGCCGGTGTCTGGCTTCATGGAGACAAACTCATTGACCAATTGCCACACAATCCGATTTTCCCGAACCAGGCCCCATTGCGCGTAGGGCTGAGCCGGGTCGTAAACCATTTTGAAAAATTTGTCCCGGAACAGGTTCAGAAATTGCGCCCGTTTGGGGCTGGCCGGGTCCATGATGTCCGGATGTTCGCCCACTCCGTCGATCCATTCCCCGTCGGCGATCCGAAAATCAAACAGGGTAAAAATGAGACGAAACTTGACGTTACGTTGGGTTTCCACCTCTTCGACGATCCGCAGAAAAGCGTCCAAGTCCGCGCGGAAGAGAGTCTCGTCAATGGAAATGGTCCCCGCGGTGTCGAACAGGTTGCGCCCATCGCCGAATGGCGACATGATCCGAATCCCTCGAATATTGTTATCGGCGCACAGGTTCAGCCATTCCCGCCATTTTTGCGACCCCCACGCCGAACTGAACCCGGAGTGGTTATATCCCGGTCTATTCGCCCACGCCGGCGGCACACCCCCGATGGACCACCCGTAACTGAAATAATTGAAATGGACGTTCACGCCCGAGTAAGAAAGAAATTCCGTTGCGCTCACCGCCGGGGTCGGATCCGTGCGCCACCCGGCGGGCGGCGCGGCCATCAGACCAGCGTTCATCAGGGGAATCAAGACAAAAGAAAAACTCCGACGGACAACGCGGCGTAGGACCGAACAGGTTTTCATGGCAAGGACTCCTCAAAGAATGGATCGTATGACCAACCCTATGATGGCGAATTACGAGAAAATCCGCCTACGTCTTTTTGTCAATTTTGGGGGGGCAATATTCCCAGAGAGCCCTTGTCCTTTCTGCGGAAGAAAAAAGAGTGCGTTTGGTGGGACCGTGGGCGACACGCCCGCGTAAGGGAAAATGACAACAAAGACGTCTGCTCTACCGATGGCAATGTTTACTAATAATTTACA
The DNA here is from genome assembly GCA_016715645.1 of Elusimicrobiota bacterium. Classification (GTDB taxonomy): domain Bacteria; phylum Elusimicrobiota; class Elusimicrobia; order FEN-1173; family FEN-1173; genus JADKHR01. The sequence continues at coordinate 64,745 of JADJZR010000007.1, forward strand.
ACTTCTTAATCGAATCTTAAGACGGAAAAAGTAAACTATCTGTGTTAAACCACCAGAGACAATCAATGCCCTGGCGAGATCGAAACAAAAGGAGAAATCGTCATGCGAAGAGAAAAAAGGAGTGCCGCATCGTGCCCTTTGTCCGCGCGAGGATGGGCGAGGTTTTGTTTGGCGATTGTTTTCGTCGGAACGCAGGGTTCTGTTGTGCCGTTGTATGCCGCAAGCGACGAACGGAAAAGTGATCAGACCCAGGGGAGCAGTTATTCGCTCGATCAAATCCAAAAGGCTCAGGCTTCGGCGAGCGCCTTTGTCGCTCAATCGAACGCGGCCCAGGCCTCGATGGGACTTCAGCTCAACGCGAACAACGCATTGACGCCGGGTCAACAAGCGGCTCAAGCGGTGCAAGCCGAAATAAGCGCGGTTCGAGTGGGCACGAAATCCGGCAATAAAACAATTACGCGACCGACCGTGATGAGCACCAAAACAGTCGGTGATAAAACAACAACGGTCCTCAAGTACCCGGGCGGTCAAACGCAGACAACGGTGGCGACGACCGATCTTAAAACAGGGAAGGTGGTTAAGAGCTCCACGCATTTAAGGAACGCGGACGGAAAAACGTTAGCGACTGCCAAAAGCACCTTTGCCTACGACAAAGACGGTCGTGTTACAGTCAACACGACTTTGGTTGAAGGAAAGACCACGGTGGTTTCGGTTGCGGTTCGTGATTTGTACGGTAATGTGACGATCACCGGCACAGAGGTAACCACTGGCGTCATAAACGAACACCTACATAAGCCAGGGGTTCAGATCACCACCTTCAACACAATCGTTGACAGTAAAGGATCCTTCACCCGCACGTTTTCCAGCAAGTTTGAAGGATTGATCTCGCCCTATTCAAATGGGGACCAGACCAACAATGTAACGACAATGTACACGCGGAATGGACATGGGGGCCCGAGTAGTGGCTCAAGCGAACACTCTGTCATCACTCGTAACGCCGATGGGACAATAACAACAAGCACGACGATTCACACCTATAATGGCCAACCAACTGTATACGAGAAAGTCGAAAAAGCGGATGGGGTTGATGCGGTTTTGTCTCCCTTTGAACCGCCCCGCTTCATCGTCGAAAATCTGGACTTAATTAACCAAAAGAGGACGGACACCATGGTGTATCGTGACACACTTCAAGTGCAAGTCACAGAAAATACACTGGATGTCAAAACGGGAAATGTTGTCAAATCCACAACTCATCTCAAGGATGCGAAGGGAAAAACGATTGCGAAGGGGACCAGCACCTACTCGTACAGGAAGGACGGTAACGTGGTTATCAAATCGACCCTGGTGATAGGGAAAACAACTGTGGAGTCAGAGGCGGTTCGAACGCCCAGAGGTCATATGACGATCAAGGGCACCGAGAGAACCACGGGCGTGGAATACGCTCCCGGCAAGACGGGGGTGCAAATAACCACCTTCGAGACCAATGACTTGGCGATGGGGGACTTCACGCGAACGTTTAAGACGTCTATTGTTGGTCAACCCTATCCGCGTTCTGAGGGCATCCAGAAAAACAACGTTACGACCACCACTACAATCCTAGCCAAAGGCGGAAAGTCGTGGAGGAAAGACATATCCACTCTTTCGTCAGACGGGACCAAATTGCGGACGGTGTCTGAACTCCATGGCGTGGGAAAAGATGGGAAACCCACCGTCGTGAAGTCCGTGTCGACGACCAAAGGATTCACAGCGTATCTGGATCCACGGGAAACCGAACGATTCATCGCCATTAGATAAATCTCACCCCCCTCCGAGGCCCCTTCTGGCCTCGGAGGGGTATTTCATCCCCCCGTTCCCCCGACCCACATGCTGGAAATTAACACGGGATTCCCCGTGGGCGACGTCCGGTAAGGCGCTGTAAATAAACGGTTCATTTGGGTGAGTGGATTTTGAGCCGAGCCGAAGCGGCGCAAAGGCGCAGGGTCCTGCCTGTCGGTGGCAGCCGATCAGGACGGGCGCGGATGCGCCCACGGGCCCCCGGAGGGGGAAAGCCACCGGCGAAATGGATCGGTAATTTATTTCCAGAGCCTTACGCCATTTTTTCGGCGAGGCGGGCGGCCGTATCGTGCAGGTCACGAAGCTGGCTCGCTGGAATTGGCAAAGAGCGAAGGAGCTCATCCAAAAAGACCACCGCGGCATTCCACAGCGGAGAGTCTTCCGACAATCCGGCATAATCCAGAGCAAGACTTTCCGGCGCGACGATCCGCCAGGCCAATCCCGACCGAAGAGACGCATCCCTCGCCAAGGCTTTCTCTGTTGCCAAAAGCCGGAAGATCTGGCGGTTGCCACTTCCCGGCGAAAAGGCGTTGGGCACCGTTCGGACCTGAACCCGGCTTCGCCCAGCACTCCACCGCCGCAGAGCGAAAGCCACCACCTCATTTTCCGCGATGAACCGAACTTCTGTCTCGGGGCGGCGTTCCGACAAACAAGTCCGAACAAAGGCCCCCAAACTCTTTCTGTTGGCGCCAACCGGCACCACCCAGAGCCCGGCGTTGTCTTCTTGAACCGACTGGCGAAGATCGCCTTCCCATCCGTCCCCGGCTTTGGCGTAGGCATCAAGCAAGCTGAGCAGAGAATTCTTGGATGTCACGGCGGACGGTCCACGTAAGGAGACATCGTTCAGGGATGAAATGAACCGATACCGCGCGGTGGCGCTTCTCAATTGTATGTCAATAGGCGCCGGCAAATCCAGAATCTCCCGAAGCGCCGCTTCCGACGACGGCGGAACACGAGAGATATCGTGGAAATAGTGTTTGAGCAAACCGACAACAACCAACACCCCCCCGACAACGATCCCCCACCCTCCCGACAAGATAAAGAACGCGCCAGACCCATAGAGGACCGCAAGAAAGAGAGCGAGATTGGATAAATCTTTTCCCTGCGCCGAAAACGCATGGGAACCAACGAACACATCCTTCAGAATGACCACCGTCAGAGCCATGATAAGCCACATGTCTGGGATGGACATCCCGACATGCCCGAACATCCACGAGACGGCAAAATAGGGCGCCGCCCAATGAAGAGCAAACTCCCATATCGCTGTAAAGATGAACTCCATTCGTTTGGATTCGCTTGGGACGAATCTCCAGACCGATTTTGTAAGGGCTGTTTGAGCGAGAGGAGGTGCGGGCATCATGGAACGAAGCCATTGAAGTCGCGAAAGACTATTGTCTTGGTTGTGCAGTTCATCCAACATGCCAGCGAGAACAAATCCTTGGCACCTTTCCAGCGCCTCCTGGTCCTCATTATGGGTATTCAAACCCGCTTCCCTTAGGGTTGCGCTTGCAATGCCATTAAGTTTGGATCGCATGACACCCCAATTTTTTATGACCAGGCCCCCGACCGGAAGGCTCCGTGCGAAACGACGTCCCGCATTAATCAAATCCCTTATGGGTGTTTTCTCCCCAATCTGAAAAGGGTCATTTTCAAGGGCGGCGACCTCTTTTTCAAAATCAACTCCGGAGGAACCGAAAGAATCCAAGACCCATAGAATTTCAAATGCGTGGGGAAGAATCTCCTCAGACTCCGGGATGCCGGAAATATACCTTCCGGCCAAATAATGGCCCCATTCGTGCGCCACCGTACAATAGCCGACTGCATTTGACGCTTCTTCTGGGATGTTAAGAAAGATACGCCCTTTCTGCGGATTCGAGAGAGCGATGCTTCCCACAAGCCAAGCCTGGCTAAGCACCTCAAGAGCGTTTTGCGGATCGGCCTCCGCCTCGTCCAAAGGCAGTCGTTTACCCAAATGCATCGGAAGTACGTTCATATTTTTTATGATTCCCGCCTCAGGGCCCAGCTCACGCCTCAGCCATGATAAAGTTTCAATTTCGCTGATTTTTTCAGATAGATTTAAAGTGGTGCGCCCTGTTCCTCGCCATTCGTTTCGAATAAGCGGAAGTAATTGTTTTACAGAGATCCCCATGGAGAGGCCAAGTTTCAACGTGGGGTGAATAAGATCAGACAATCCATTGAAGAACCCACGACTCCATAGTTTCGTGAACGAATCTTCTATCGCTTCGTTTGAAGAATGATCCACCGCATTTGAAAAATCTTCACACATTTTCAAAAAATTCTCGTAGACGCGCCGGAATGATTTAATATCTCCCTCATGAAGATATTGGATCAACTGGGCCAATCCAGGATAATAGAGCCTCACAAACTGTTCCACAGACCAGACAGGTTCTTCGATCTCCCTGACCGCCAAGGCTCCATTTTCTTCCGTGATATTTGCTCCGCCTTCGTTCATTTCGATAACCGAATCAAAAGGAATTGGGATAGGCCGAGTTGGATTTTCGTTGTTCCACTGAGACACTCCAACAATTCTTTCACCTGGCCAAACGGACCTTAGGTATTTAGCGCGATGATCCGGGACGATCAGCGTATACTTCATTAGGTAAGGGCGGTCGCTTTCGCGGTGATCTTCCCTCAGAACCACCGCCAGGATATCCGAAACCCCTTCCCCCTTTTCATAGAAAAGGTTGTGTTCATCATGTCCACTGTATCCTACGCGCGCCTTCGAAAATCGAAAATATTTAACATGGTCCGCCTCATCCAGATCAATCTCCAAACGGACATAATCCGAATCCATACCCCCTCTCCCGGGGCTGTCAGCGACAATGACCCTATGCCCGCGATAATTCACGCTTTCCTTGAAATAACAGAATAGATTGCTGATATCTCTAAGCCAAAATGGAAGTTTGTTCCCGTGAACGGGCGGAGGGGCTCTCTCTAAAACCACGGCCTGGGTCGAGGCATCTCTCCGGGGGGCAGGCAATAAATCAGGAACGCTTTCCCCTTCGCCTATAAAGACTTGAACAAATATTCCATCCCGTGGGTTGGTAACCCAAATTCCCCTGACAAAATGCTGAGGAGTTTTCGTGCGATCAAACGAAATCGTTTCTTCTCCATTTCGAACTGTCGCGACTCGAACCCCCATTCCCTGGGTATCGTATTCAACGATTACCCCATAGGATATTCGTGTAAATAAGTTGTACCCATAGTGTTCAAATATCATCCCCATTCGATTTTTTTCGTCAATAAATCTTATGACTGTGTCGTTCCTAGCCCTTTCATTCATTTCCACAGCCAACAAATGGCTTTTGAGTTCTTCACGGGTTTGCGTCGGACCGGACCATTCCTGGAGAGAGTTCTGATTTTTTTCGTTAGGCAAGTGCTTTCCATTGGCATCCTTTCCTCTTTCGGGGTCAGGAACAACCACGATTTTTGACGTCCCAGGAGCGCGGCGATGGGAAATCATGAGATGATTTAATATCGGATGAACAACGAACCCAGTTAACAGCACAGACACACCAGCGATCGCAAGGCGTTCGATCAAACCGTCGGTCGTTAATGGAAATGAACCAAATCCTAACGTCAGAGCACTGAAAAGAGATAAGACGGATAATGCGCTCCCAAAAAGAACGAGCGCCACATCCCCCCTGTATTCCTGTTGGGAACGACGGATCCCCAAAATTTCCAGAGCGCGCCTGGCCTCCTCTCCGTGTTGTTTAAGCAAGAGGCTCGTCCCCGACAATAGAAATATCAAGCCGCCCAATATTTCAGCATGGAAAAGGGGACCCGCCACGAGCCCAAGTTGAAGACCAACGATGTGCCCAAATAAAAGCCCAACCACGGACGAAAAGAAATAGAGCGATTCGCGACCCATTTGTTTTCGGTAGGTCTCCTGGGACAGGACAGGGATCAGCGGAAGAGTGTTTTCATCTCTGGCCCGTTGCAAGGTAAATTGATAGGCCCTGTCAGAAAAATAGAAGAGTTTTCCCAGAATAGAGGACCCCCAGTCAAGCAGGGCTTTTGAAACTGTCCCCGCTTTACCTGTCGTTCGTGTCGTCACAGCCCCAAAACCGGCGATTACCTTTCCCGTGTAGGCTACCTTGTAATTCGTGCCTTTCCATTTGACGATGACCTCGACATCTCCATCGGGTGATTTTTCCACTTCAAGCGACGGGAGAAATGCCTCGATGTTTGGAAATCCAAGGCGCCTGGCCAACTCCACGTAGATCCCGGAAAAGATTTCCGGCAAGGAGCCTTTTCCCTGACGACCGGCCTGGGCATCCGCTACCGCCCCTGTGGCGGCAAGGAAAGGCAGTTTCCCCATATCGGCAGGGTTTGTGGCAAGAAAAAGTTTCTGCCCCTTGAAGAGGTTTTCAAGCGCGGTTTTCTCTTGAGAAAACACGCTCAGGTAGGCCGAACCCTGTTCTGTTTCAATTTTCTCGATTTTGGGGATGAAACTGATAATGGTGATACCGGCTTTTTTCAGGTTTTCCGCAAGGCCGTTGGCGTGAAATCCCCCTGTGACGAGTACGGCTGTCTCCGTTTTAGCGGTGTCCATAGTCTGGATGAGGTTCTTTGCCATGGCATCGTCTCGGGCTTGGGCCTCATGATAAAACGATTCAAAGTCCGTCAAGTCCAAAACCGCGGGGGAAGAGATCACCTTCTTGAGCGATTCATATTTTGACCAATCGCTCGGTGTGAGGGAAAAATCCACGAGCTTTTCGACGAGAGTCAGGGCGAGCGCTTCGTTCACGCGCCGCTTTTCGCCCACTGTTTTGGACAAGTCCGCGAGAAGCGCATCTTCGGTGGCCGCCAGTTCAGTGAACAACGATTCGGGATCTATTTGGTCCGCTAAGAGAATGTAGCGGATATAGTTTTTCATGGCGGGATAGCGTTCGAGGCCCACGCCATAGTTTTGGCAAAGAATTTGGAGGTCCCGATAGAATTCCGTGTACCGTGTTTGGCCCAAACGGTAGGCCTCGCTTTTTTTGGCTAGGTTCCTGATTTGGCTGTCATCCAATTTTCGAGCCAGACTTTGGATCAATTCCGTCCGTTGCCTCTCAACTTCCTTATAGTCGAGCTCGGTCTCAAGGGACAAAGCCTCCCGAAAAGCTTTTACGGAGGGTCCGAAGGGGACACGGGGCCTCAATTGAATGATGGATTTGAGGTGGTTTCCCAGAGACGTTTGGTCCCTGTGGAAAGAACACACTTCACGAACGAATGAGAGGAGGGTTGGGTTTAACTCTGTTTCCAGCTGACGATCCAGTTGGGACCGAAGGCGCACCAATTTTTCTTGGTATTCCTTCACGCGCGGCGCGGCCCGCTGATAGGCCTCCACGTTGGATCGATAGTGATCACGATCGTCGATCCCAACCATTGGTGGAAAAACCATTGTGCTGGTCAGAGCAGAAAAAATCGGGCCTGAAACTTCGTGAACACGCAAAAGATAGTCCGCCACCGGATGAAGGATGTCGGGACGAGCAAAACCACGTAGTCCCTCCAGGGAAATGGGGGTAAAGGCCCCCTCAAGTGCGATGAGAGCCACTTGGTCTTTTTCAACAAGGGATTGGACAACATGACCGATGTTCCTTTGAGCATCCTCGTTGTGATGGACGTCCTGAATATGAACCACAAGGCGAGACGTTCGTTGTCCCGCTGGCGGTTGGATCACTTTGCGAACGGATCCCCATGTCAACGGCATAGCGTTGAGGAGGATTTCGTGTTTTGACAAGAATTCATCAGAGTAATTTTTTCTCCCTGACGAAGAGAGTGTTTGGAGAGACAGTGGAACAATCGATTGCAATGAAAGAGCATGGCCGTAGGGAGATGTACCCGCGGGAAGAGAGACCAAGAGACCGGTTCCCTTGGGATTGGTTCTTTCCCGATGTTGGCGTGTCGCAGCCCTCCGTTCAGACCAAAAATTGGATTCGGCGGAAGATATCATGGTTTGAGAAACGAGATAAACAACCGAAAGAATAAATCGGCCGATTCCCACCCAAGACGTCCGGCATTTCCCATAGAGACCGTTGCGTTTAGAGCTCATGATCCACCCCCTTCCCACCAGTTTATTTCCTGATCGTAACGTAAGGTATACGTAACTACCCAGGTCCCTCATCCGCCCCTTCGGGGCACCTTCCCCCAAGAGGGGAAGGAAAACAAAGATTTTCCCTCTCCTCTTGGGAGAGGGCAGGGTGAGGGACCTGAGCAGTTACAGGTATACATCTTAAGCCGCCATTAGAACGGCTCGGGCCAGTTCGAACAGGGCCTCGAAATCGTGGGCGCTCAACGGCGGAGCGGAACGGAGAAGGGCCAGAAGGGCTTGGAGTTCAGCCTGGGGCCTGTCCACGTCGGATACGATGGCCGCCTCAACAGCGGTGTTCTTAAACGCGGTCCAGAATATCCGCCCTTTCCCTTGGGCCCAATCAGCGATTTCTTGGCTGGGCAATCGGATCAATCCCGGCGCGTAAGTGGGATGAAGCAACGCAACACGGCGATCCTCTTTTGCCAGGCGATCCAAACTCTCCGCAAGGGCCGGATCCTGATCAGCGGGGACCAAAAGGAAATGAAGGTTGTTTTGACCGTCCGACGCAACCGTCTTCGCCAACAGGGCCCGGAGAAGTGGAATATCTGCCTGTCGCACAACCGCCAGGGTGGCGAGGGTGTCCACGGTTTTCGCCCATTCGCGGGCGGCGGGATCTCCCGCACGAATCTGTTGGGAAACCTGGTGGACAAAGGCCCATCGGTGGTTCAGGTCATTCACGCTAAAAGGTTCCAGGGGCAAAGCGGATTGGATGGCGGTGCGCCGCCGGTTCGCCTCCCCATGCAACCAACCGCTGGAGAGGGCCGTGACAACGACCACAGCACCCAGGGCGAGTCCCGTTGGCGCGAGCCATTGCGTGGCCAGGGCTATGGCCACAACCGCTGGAACGAAGAGCGTGGTCCGGCTGGCAGTCCAGGTGGCGCTCAAAGCGTTGTTGAAACGTTCTTTGAAATTCTTCGGTTCTTTTCCGTACACGCCGAAGAGGTGCCCGATGAGAAAAGCGGAGACGATGGGCAGGGCGGGTGTGATTATTAGGTTGGCCATTTCCAACCAGGACATGGCGGAAGGTGGGGCATTCATAAACACCACCTGAAAGATGAACAGGGCCAGATACCCCACCGCGGCCGGCGCGCCTTCAATCCGGCCGGCCCACACAGGTGAAACGCCCCACTTTTCCCAGAATTTAAAAGCGCCCGGCATTCCCCTGCCGTCCTTATTCGCTTGACGATCCACACGTGCCACCGTCTTCAACACCGTTTTTAAAATGTACATCCGAGTCGGAGATCCTTCCCCCTTGTCGCGGGCGAATCCGTTAATAAACCCCGCTAAAACGTATCCCGCGGCCGTCTCCAGGTGTTCACCGGAAAGCTTTTTTTAGTGACTTCCAGTGCCGCCTTCTCCAAAACCTTTTGAATGTCCTCCCAGTTCCGGGCATTTTCCACCCCACGGTCTGAATTGATTTTTTCTCCCGCGTGAACGAGCGCCGGGATGTTCACATGTTTTCGCACATCAAATTCTCGAAACGGAGACTCTTGATAGGTTCGAAGCCTTTGACTGGCGTCGCCGGAAATTAAATTGGTCTCCATCAGCCAAAATATTTCCAAACAGGAAGCGATCATGTGAAAAGACGGCCCTTGAGGGAAAACCCCTGCCAGAAAAAGGGGATGGTAATAGGAACGCGCGGTGACGGCGCCGACCAACGCCAAGGGATCGCTCGGAGAGAGGTTGAGGATAATCGCATGGCCTTTCGCCACGTAGACTCCGTCCGTGGTTCGAACGGCGGGGTTTTTCAGGAATTCCCGGGCGTAAGAAGGGTTCGCCACCAGCGCACCGCCCGTAGCCGCATATAGGTTTACGTCCGGTAGGGTGACATTCAAAGAACTCGCAACCTGGCGGATCCAATCCCCCACGTTATGGATAGCTCCATGTTGGCTCCCTTCGATTCGAGACATCCCCAGGCCGCGCCATTCACGCCGCAACAATTCGGCGACCGCTCCCTGGAATTTTTCATTGGAGTGCATTCTAACGACTGAGGGATGGAGGATTTTTTCCAAATTCTGCCATCCAAGGGTGTCGATCGTTGCTTGAAAAGCCTCTAGAATTTCTTCATTTGATGCATCCACACTTTTTTCAGAGAGAGCGGCCATCATTGAGAGCAACTTAGCTGGATTCGTGGGTAACTGAGGGGAATCCCCGTCCCAAGGCCAATTGGAAAGTTCCTGATAAAAGGAGTGAACAAGCTCGGTGAGGGAATAATCCGCCATTCGCCTCTCCTTTTTGGGCTGGTCCGATGTCCCCCGGTTTTCTTCTCCCGGGCTCGTAAGGCGGGGCAGGTTGACTGGGGCACCGATGAAAGCGGCTCTAATGTCCTGATTCGCTGGCGTAAAGAGTTCGCTTTCTTTGGTCATCTTAACATGGTGGGGTAATTTTTTTTTCATGATTTCAAATGACTGGTCCGTAACCACTAACGTAATGTCCGAAATGTTTTCCTTTATATTTCTCGGAAGAACTAACCCCACAATGGGAGACCCCCCTTGCTCATACGGGGCGAGGTCCTGATCCTCTCCCAATCCATATCGATAATTATGGGTAATCGCTCCATTTATAATGAATAAATCCCTGCTGTCAAAAACGTTAATTCGACCATCATTGCCCACTTGCACTTCCACCCGTTTAATAATTTGCGGATCATAGGACATGCCGCTCCCTTCGGATGAAATCATCCAATTTAGTCCCGTTTCATTATATCCTCTCCCGAAGCGGGAACCGTGATTGCCTAAGGGAGCCAACCTATTTCTTAGTGACTCCGCGACCCGTTGCCCAATTGGTGACAATCCGTTCGTCGGCAAGCCATTTAAGGCTGGACTGGTCCGGGTCGGAACATTTGTTTTGATTACATAGGAGGGCGCTGTAGATAATTTTAAGTGGATTGCAATTGTTTCTCCGCTATTTATATTCAATCCGACCACCCTTTGGGTAGGCGTTTCTTGAACATTGAACCGTGTAATATCGTCTTTTCCTCCAACAACTTCGCTCACTTTAACGACGACCCCATCATCGTCGTAATACACCAGGATGCCCGTTCCTCCTCCGCGCCATTTAAAAATAAGACCAACCTTGTTCCCTTCATCAACAATGTCCATGCCCGTGTCCATGATTGAAATTTCCCTTTCCCATGCGTCCAAGACCATTCTTTTCACGGATTGCCGATCCGGAGAATAGTAGGCAATTTCCTCTTCATATAGATCGGGCACAGAAGGTGGGAAGGTTGCCAATAATTTGCCCCGAATTTCTTTTTTTTGGGTTTCGTCCAAATCAAAGGTCGCTAAATCATCTTGAATGTTCTGGTCATTGGCCGCTTGAAATTCGGCGATGGACTGTTCCATCGTTTTTCCATCCTGTTTAACGAAGAGGAACTCCCCCCCGCATTCGAAAAAGGCCGCTCCCGTTCCAAACCGGGTCGATTTCTCCGGCTGGCGCGGCATTAAAAAAATGAAAAATTCTCCGCCTTCTTTTCTTGTAAATATTATGTTGAACGGTTGATTTTTCTTATGCAGGACAGTTGCCATTTCGACCAACTGGTTTGCCAAAGCTTCTTGGTCATGCCCGGTGAGGACATAGCCCTTGATCGGCCATTGCGTGAGTTGCCACAGCTGGATACCGCCGTCGGACCGGAGAAGTGTTCTTTTGTGGGAATCGGCAAACTCTTTTTCCACAGGCATTTCGTCGCCGGTGTCATAAGGCACCCCTTGAAGATGTAAATGATTTATGGAAGCGAATGCCCCGACGCTGTTGTAACCGATTTTAAGACGGCTTCCGAACATCGCAATCGTCCCCAGGGCCACCAGGGCCGCCATCCGGGAAAAGAATTGATTATGCCGGCTCCGCCGTTGCGGCGTGATAAGAAAGTGGCCCTCTTGCAGAGGGTTGACGTTGGCCACAAAGTCCGTTTCGAATCCATTGACGATCACTCCCTCGGCCAACAGTTCAGCGGGGTTCATCTTCGAGCTGTCGAAGTGGAATGCGTCCGGGTTGAAAGATTGATGAAGGTCGGCAACGTCCATCTGGCGAGGCCGTTTTCCACCCCGGCCAGGATTGAAGACCTTCCGAAATCGATCGAGATAGAGCCACACCACATCATTCAAGTTAAATTTAAACACTTGGCCCGACGCCATTTTTTCGTCCCAGGAGGACATAAGTTCTGTGCCCAGGGATCCGGGATCTTGATTAATCCGTTGGCCGCGCTCAACAGCCGCCGGATCGGACAAATGAATCGGTATGGATTCCGTCGCCGTAGCAAGACCCATACTATCCCGAATGGCGTTGAGCCCTGATTGAATCATTATTTTCCCCAATATCGTCCCCCCGACAACAACAGATAAATTAACCACGGGTCCGGCGGGGAACAACAGGACCAGGAGGGCCCCCACGAGAGCTCCCACCAGTGCACCGGCCAGGATCCGATTCCGGATCGATAGGATGTCCATCCACTCTTCGAACGTCTCGGGATGGTGGTTAACGAGAAACGCCCGGGTGAATACACTCCATTCCACAAGGGGAGCGAATCCTATACGCACAACTTTTTCCACAACAGAACCTAAAAAGAACGAACTAAACCAGCGACGTCCCCGTTCCAGGGTCTGTTCTTCCCCAGGGCGAAAGACCTTTTCCGCAACAATTTCATACCGGGGCCCTTTGAATTGAACCAGCAGGGAAGCGGAAACACCGTTTGACGTTACTTGTACGCCGACCTGGTTATCTGGAAGCCGATAGGCCCGCACAGTCGCTTTCGGAGCATCAGGGTGCGCTGAGAGGGCATGAAAGTCGGAACGGACTGTACCTTCCGGCTGAGATTCCAACGCCTGCGCAGACATCCTGGCGAACCGTCGTGCTGACACGATGAGAGGAAGTTGGGTGTCCCGGACTTCCGGGGCTATGGGCGGGGCGGCTAGAAACAGCTTTTGCCCCCGGAAGAGGGTATCCAGCGGGGATTTCTCTTTGGAAAAAACGCTGAGCGCCGTCCCCGCGTCGGAATCTATCCGGTCGATTTGCGGGACATAGGTAATGATCTCCAGGCCAGCCGCCTTCAATCGCTCTTCAATCCCGCGGGAATGAAATCCGCCTGACACCAGGACGGCCTTTGAGGCGCGACGGGATTCAAAAAGAGAAAGGAGGTTACGGCTCATGGCCTCGTCCCGGGAGAGAGCCTCTCGATAAAAGGATTCAAAAGGATCTCTCTCCGGAGCAGGCAAGGAATTGGTCACACGTTCGTATTCGTCCCATTCTTCCCGCGTCAACGAAAAGTCGAGGAGTTTTCCGGTTAAACGATGGGAGCGGGCCTCTTTTACAAGGCTTTTCTCCGCTGGAGTTACGGCCAGCGCGTCGTAGGCCTTCTTTTCCAGGCGATGGATTTCAGTGAACAACCTTTCGGCGTCGATCCCGTCGGCCAAAACCACATATCGGATGTATTCGTTGAGAGCGGGGTAGTGTGTGAGGTGAATGGATGCGTCGCGGCAAAGACCCGAGAGGTGCGTGTAGATCCCGGCGTAGCGAATCCTTCCTTCCCGATAGGCCGCGCCGAGATCAACCAATGATGAATACTGATTCGGAGTCAGCCGGTCTGCCAACTCACGAACCAGGGAGGCTCGGTCTGTTTCCACCCGCTTGAAGTCGATTTTTTTCTCACGGCGATGGGCCTCGATGAACTTGACTGCCTGGGGGAACCCAGAATCAATGGGAATGGGAACGGATTCGATGTAGTCTCCCAGGGACAGATGGCCATCCTGATAGGCCTGGACCTTCCCATCGAACGTGGCCAGTCGACTGTTAAAGACGCTCTTTTTTTGTTCTTGAAGGGATTGTTTGGCCTGCACCCAACGGGCTTTGATTTCTGTTGAGCCCGGAAGAGAACGCCGGTAGGCATCCACGTTCGCCAAATAATGGTCCCTGTCATCAACCCCGATCAGCGGCACTGGCGAGGAGCTGGAGAACACAGCCAAAACAGGACCGGAAATTCGGTTTTGGCCCATGAGGTATTTGGCCGCTTCCTGAACCGATTCCTGGTCCGGGAACCGGGCGAACCGGGAGAGGTCAATGGGACCGAAAGCACTTTCCAGAGCGACGAACTCCGTTCCTCCCTTTTCGATAAGGGATTGGATAGCCCGGGCAATATTTCCCTGGGCCTGGGCGTTTTGGTGAACATCTTGAATAAGATAGACGGTCTTTCTTTGTCTTTGTGAGAGGGTCAGCGGATTCCTATCGTAGGAAGAGAGGTCTGATCCCAAAGGCGAGACTCGGCGCAGACCAAGAAGAGAAGAAGGATCTGCCTTTTCCCTTCCCAGGGGGAGAACCCCCTCTCCCACAGCGGAGACGGACAGCGTTTGAGGGGGAGCAGCCCTCCGTTGCACCGCCGTGCGGCGGGATTCCCAAAAGGAGGATTCCGCCTGGAGGGGGGCATATTGAAGAGCCCCAACGAGGATTGACAAGCCGATCGCGGTGGCTTTTCGGAATACGGAATGCGGCAGGTAGAGGTCCATGCCCAGAGAGTAACTGGTTGGCCCTACCGAAACAGGGAAGAAGTTGTAACAGAATTGTAATTTTAATGCACGCCGTGCATTGAGAGCGTTTCATCCGACGCGGACCGTAAAGTCCGATCGAGGACATCGTTGGTCAGGTGGATTCGCGAACGATGAGTGTCCCAGGGACCAATTTAAGGACGGGGCCTTTGATTTTTTTTTCGATGAGATCAATGAGCATCCCGGTCCCCTCTCGCGCCATTTCTCGCAACGGCTGGGCCACCGTCGTGAGCCGAGGTCGAACGTACTCGCCGATGCGAAGACCGTCGAAACCCAAAACAGCCACATCGCCCGGGCACCGTTTTCCGAGGGTTTCCAGGGCGCGGATCGCTCCGATGGCTGTTTCGTCGTCCCATGCAAAAATGGCGGTGGGCGGGGTCCGTACTTTTTGAAAGAGACGGCTCACGGCCTGGAAACCGCCTTTTTCGTCTGGGAAACTGTCCTGGATGAGCTCTTTTTTTACCGGGATAACACGGTCATTGAGGGCGGACAGATACCCCTTTTTTCGTCGGATGGATTCCTCAAAATGGCCACCCCCATCCAAGTAAGCGATGGCGCGATGACCGCGCTCAATAAGGTGAGTGGTTCCCAGATAGGCCGCCTGCTGATTGTCGAATCCAACGAAGTTGACTCCTTTTCCCAGCTGAAATTCCAGGTTCAAGAACACAACCGGTTTATTCCAAAAGGCGCGCACGCGATCGGGGAAGGGGGTGAAATCTTTTATGTAGGGCCCGCAAAGTCCGGAGATAAGAAATCCGTCAAGCCCTTCATCAAAAACACGGGAATCCGGCCAGGTCATGGGGGTGCGAACCGGCAGAATGTGGATTCGACAGGTGTAGCGGGGGAAAGATTCCAGAACGTCATGAACCCCCATCAGCGATTTGACAATCAGTTCCTGAAAAAAGATCGAATCCAAAATAGCGGGGACAATGAGCCCGATGGTTCGCGGGTGTCTCGACACCATGGATTTTCCCATCCACCGTGGGCGATAGTTTAATCGATCCGCCAAATCGGCCACTTTTCTGCGAACTTCTTCCGATATCAGGTTTTGTTTTTCAGGGTCCAGCGCCCGCGACACCGTTGAGTGGGAAATCTTGAGCATCCGGGCCAAATCAACAATCCCCACGGGCCTGGTGATCGGATGGCGATCGGACTTTGACATGGGCTCATTTTCCCAAATTATAGACCCCAACTACAATCCGAGTTCAACCAATCCCTTTTCCCAGGGGAGGCACTGCGTCGCGCCAATTTTCTGCGGAAGGGGATCGCGGGAGAGGCAATACAACTCGCTTTCGCCGGCCATGGGGCCAATTTGATTGAGGGTGCGAACATCTTCCGGAGTGACTCGGTCGGTGGACTTGATCTCCACCCACGCCCGTTTAAGGCCCGGCCGGTCGATGACCAGGTCAATTTCCGCGTCGGGTGTCGCAAAAGCGGAGAACTGGTAGTCTCTGCGCCCATAGCTTGACAGACGGATCATTTCGTTGACAATGAAGTGTTCAAAGGCCTGACCAAATGCGAACGTTCCTGGAGCCAGATCAATGTTGAGAAGGTTGAACAGGGCCCGTTGCACCCCGATGTCAAAAAAATAAAACTTGGATCGGGCCGTTTGGCGTTTGCGCAGAGATTCATGAAAGGGTTCCAAACGAAATCCTAAAAGTGTGTCCTCCAGGATCTGGTAATAGGCCTGAACCGACACAACCCCGGTGCCGATGTCACGCCCCAACTTCGAATAGTTGATGGGTTGGCCATTCATCTGGGCGGCAACCGACAAAAATCGGCGGAAGGGGGGCAGTTTTCGGATCACCTGTTCCTGGATAATTTCTTCCTGCAGATAGGTGTGAGCATATCCGCGCAGGTATTCTTTGCGCGCCTCGACATCATCAAGTGAAAATACTTTTGGAAGCGTTCCCCACCGAAGGGCGTTTTCTAGGGAAAAAACATCTCCCAGTTCCCTGTGGGTTAGAGGAAAGAGATGGTTGATGAACGCTCGACCCGCCAGGAGGTTTGCACCTCCCCGTTTCAGTTTTCGTGGGCTCGACCCAGTCAGACCGAAGAGAAATCGCCCCCGTTCGATTTCCTGGTGAACAACATCAAGAAGCTGGGGCACCTTTTGAATTTCGTCTATAAAAACCCATTTGATTTCGGCCGGTAGCTCACGGAGCTCGTTCGAAAAGGCCCGCGGGGTCAACTCATACCTTTGTTGGAGGTCCAGGTCCAACAGGTCAATGCGACGCGTTACTTCCCGGGGTAAAAACGAATTAAGATATAACGTTTTTCCCGTTCCACGTGGCCCGAACAGAAAAAAGCTGTTGTTATCTAATATTTTTATTAATCTATTAAACATAATATATAATTGAGCGACATATTTATATCATAAGTTAAAGCACAACAAATTGCAAGAATATTTTATGGGGCTTCCGGGTTTAGCATGGGTATAAATTAGCCCCCCGCAATGGAAATAGATCGATTATTTGAAGTTCTCTATGTTTCTAAAGCCACAGGCCATCTGTTTGATTTTCTGAATCTTGCTATTGATGCTTTCACTCATCGCGTAGACCCACTGGTAAATGGTTTCATGGCTCACCACGGGAAGTTTTGTTTCTGGGTTCGTGGATGTTGTGCGCTCGTGCTGAAGCCGCCCGGCAATGGTTTCGGGAGACCATCCGATGCGCATCTTGGCCTCGATGTGGTCCTTCAGCCCCGGGTGGTTGATGCGGGGACGTTGGTGTCCTTCGCTGAAGCGTTGTTGGGCCAAACGATCGGCGGCGTGGGGGCGATACCCCGTCGGGGTCGTATTCCGTCGTATTTCACGGGAAAGCGTCCCGGTGGAACATCCCAAGAAACGCGCAATGCTCGTTAACGTACGTCCTCGATTGAAGAGTATGGCAAGGGTGTCACGGTCTTCCTCGTTCAAGTGTCTGAATGTTTTGGGCATGGTCCGCTCACTTTAGCGGATCCTATGCCCTTTGGCTGTTGCATTAGCTTATTGAACTCGGGACCCCCCTAATGCATGCTTAGGGGAGGGCCAATTCCTTGCAAAAGGTTGTAAACGGGAGGACGCGGATGCCGGTGGGGGCGTGAACGAAGTCCTGGTCGCCCCGGTGGACTTGATAGAAAGCGGGAATGGCGGTCCGTTCTTTGAAATACGCGGCGGCAGAACTGACGGAGCGCTCGCCTGTTTTGCATTCCACGGCGAACTCCGGTCGGTCGTCCCGGAGAACAACAAAATCCACCTCGCGCTTGTCAGTGTCACGCAAAAAACGTAGCTCCATTTTGTGGCCCTTGGTGTCCTCAATCCAATGGCAATACTTTAGGAGCTGTGAGGCAACCAGGTTTTCAAAGCGCGCGCCAGGGTCTGGAACCACCGACCAGTCCCAAAAATAGAGTTTTCGCTCTTTTCGAACCGCCCGAATCCGTTTGGACCCGAATGGTGCGATGCGAAAGCACAGGTAAAGCCGTTCAAAGATCGACACCCACCGTTCCACACTCTGATGCGCAACCCCCAGAAGGTCTTTCAGGTGTCCGATGGATAGGGGCGATCCCACACACGATGGGAGGTGGCCCAACAGTTCTTCCAGAGACGTGATTTCTTTTACCTGTTCCAGGTCGCGGAGGTCCTCGCGCAGGACGCGCTCGTTTCTTTCCCGAGCCCAGCGGCGGTGGAGAACGGGATCGGCGGCAAAGAACGGTTCCGGGAACCCTCCGAAGGTCAGCAGATCGTCCACCGTTTTCTGCCCGCAGGAAGGATCCGCCTCCCGGAGAGAAAGGGGGTGCAGACGAAGATAATGATACCGCCCCAATAGTGAATCTCCCCCGCGCCGGTAATAATCGAGTCGCGCCGAACCCGTGACCAGAAATCGGTATTGGGATTTCATTTTATCGTAGAGACCCTTGACCAGGTTTCGCCAACGGCGATATTTGTGGAGCTCGTCCAGGATGATTAGATTTTCACCCGGAGGAAGATGTCCCTTCAACAGCCGGGATCGGTCCTGGGCATTGTCCCAGTTGAAATAGGCAGGGTGAGTTTCCGTGGCGCCCTTTCCCAAAAGACCAAGGGCGAGGGTCGTCTTCCCCACCTGGCGAGGCCCGCCAACGAAAACCATGCGTCTCTGGAGATCAGAAAGGATCGGCGCGGTCAGGGAGCGAACGGGACCAACAACGTTTGTGGAGTTAACCATAGTTAATTTTACTCATGAGTAAAATTAAGTCAAGGTTATTTTTTACAAAAACACCCAATGCTTGGAGAACCCAGGAATAATTCCGCCCCCACCGGGTTTTGATCCCAGCGCTTTTCGCTGGTTTTAGTTAACCTCTGGGAAATCCCTGCTCTTCTTGGATAAAATCCAGGAATGCCCCGGGCAAAATTTTCTAGCTCTCCTGCATCGAAATAATCCCTCGACCGAAATATTTTGGCTATTGAACGATCAGTGTGAGCGTTTGACCGACGTCGTCCATGCGGGCGATGTAAACGTCGCTGGGGACACGGTCGCCGGAGGTGTCGGCGCAGTCCCATTGGGCGGAGCCGTAGGCGTCGGCCGTCAGGGAACGGACCGGCGCGCCGGAGAAGGTGTAAATCGACACGCGCGCGCCGGGGGCCAGGCCGGAGATCGTGAGAAATCGGTGTCCCCGAGAGGGGCGCAACGGGTTCGGGAAAGCCTTTATGCCGGGGTTTGCGTCCGCGTCGATCGTCATCTCCCGAAGGACATAGGCCGCCCCAGCGCGGTCTTCACCGTAAAATCGCACATACCGCGCCGCCACCGGGGAGAACCGGAGGGTTTCCCGGACCGCGCCAGAACCGCCGCTTTGTTCAGCCAAGGTGGTCCAATATTCACCGTCCTGAGAAATTTGAATTTTGTAACGCCGGGGACGGGCCTCGTTCCAGTCCAATTGAACCCGGCCAACGGTCTGTTCACCCCCCAGGGAAACCCGGAGCCATTGGGGATCGTAATCGGCCGATTCCCAGGCCGTGGAGCTGTTGTTGTCAAAAGCAGAGGAGGGTGGCTGAAACGCGGTCGAGGCGTGATAGAGAACGGGTCCCGCCCCTGTTCCAAGAGCGGCTAATGCCGCCTGGGCGTGGGCGCTGGCCATAAAACGGGAACGGGGCATGCCGGTCCGATAATTTTCAATCGCGAGAATGGCCGCGGCGAGGTCCAAACCCTCCGCCACCGAAGCGCGATAATTTTGGCTCACGTTAAACCCGTCGCAGAACCCGTGGCGTCCCAGGATATGGTGTTTGTACTGGAAAAACAGGTGACGGACAGCCGCCAGGGATTCCGTGGGAGTGAACGGAAGAGAGATAAGCGCGGCGTTGGGATCGACGGTTCCGTCCGGAACGCCGGCGGGATTTGGTTGCGGCCCATACATCCGATACACGTCCCCCGGCCCCCACGCGCCCGAGAGTCCCCACCGATTTGCGGCGAAACGTCCCGCCGGATCCGCCAGGCACGCCCGGCGGTTCACCCCCGTGGCCCGACGGGCCATATCGAAGTAATCGATCCCATAGGAATCCGGCCGAGACCGCAAATCAAAAAACAAGTGGGGGTATTGATGTTGGGATAAAGCGGGCGCGTGAAGAACATCCTCCCCGTAAAGCCGGGCCCAGGGCCGGCCCATGGAATCGAAAATGGTTGGAGGGACGGGCGTGGTCGGCGCGCCAGCGGCGGCCAAATTCACAAGCAGGGTTTCGGAATAGGCTTTCCACCAGTCGGCTCGGAAATAACCCGCCGGGTCCGCGCTGGGGATCACGAAATCGGCGTCCAGGGTGGAGCGCCAGCTTTTGGCGATGGCCAAATTATTGTCAGGGTCGTCTGTGCCCGTCCGCGTCCGGTTCAACCACCACGTCCATTCCATTTCGTCGTCAAGATCCTCAATCCGCTGGAGGAGAGTGGGATCCACGTCGCGAAAATATTCCCCCGCTTGCAGGGCCCCCAGAATAAAAAGCGCCGATTCCAACGAGGACACCTCCGCTCCTGACTGGACGGCGCCGGTGTTGTGCACATAGCGGTGGTAGGGGAACCCCCGCACCCGCGCGGAGGGAATCTCCAGTGTGGTCAGCGTATGCCGGATGCGATCGACGGCCTCCGCGGAGGAAATCCAGCCCCGGGAGACCGCCACGGCCAAGACCGACAGTCCAAGCCCGGAAACGGCCAACCCGCCTTCGTCATAGGTTTCCGGCGTCCAGTTGGCGAGAGAAACGGGGGTCAGCCCCGTGGACAAGTTCGTGTGGTTGGCAAAATAATAAAACATCCGTTTTTCCAGAAAATCAAGGAGGCTGTCATCGGAAACGTCCACCGCGAACACTTCGATGCCCGCGATCATCGCATTGTCCACTTTAACTTCCGGAAACGTGATGTCGAGCTGTTGGTCGGTGACGGTCACTCCAAACATATGAACATCGGCGGTATCCGATCCGACGTGAACGAACACGTCGTGGTCGTCCATCACCACCTCGCCTTCCAACGCCACATCAAACACCCGGGCCCCCGTTGCTCCATGCGATGTTTCGGCAAAGTGGAGGTTGACCCGGTAGAGCCCGTTGGGAAGGCGAATTTTGTAATTCATCTCCTCCGGCCCCCAAAGATGGGTTTGGTAAAGGGAATCAAAACTCGTCCCTTCGATGACATGATCGGAAAGAGCGGAGGTCCCCTGGGCGTAACCCCACCGGTAGTTGGCGGAAAACAGTTCGTCCCGAAGCCACAGGTTGCCGTCCGGGTCGACAGCATGGGCCGCGGTGTCGGCGGGGAACACTGGCACGTCAATGGTTCCGCAATCCAACCGCCACACTTCCTCACCCTGGGGAGAGGAAACGGACAATTCCCCCCACGACGCAACGGAGAGAATCGGTAAAAACATGAGTGCTTTAAGTCGCCCAGACGTCATGGCACAGCTCTCAGCGCCTCGGCGGCGGATCGGATGGATTTTTTGGCTTCCTCGTTGTTCGGATCCATTTGAAGAGCCTCGTTAAATTTAAGGATCGCCTCATAAAGCTTATTTTGAGCCTGAAGGCGTTGGCCTTCCCGCACCAACGCCCGCGCCTGGGACGAACGGTTCCCGGGTCCCCAGCTCACCGACAGGCTGATGACATGGGTGTCCCATCCCCCTTGGATACGGTAAGCGTAATCCAACACAAAGCGGTCCCACCGTGTTCCAAGTCCGAAGGAGAGGCCGGCAAGGCCGTTCGAAGGGTCCCTCCAGCGGGTGTTGTACCCGACCCGTTCGACGAAACTCACTCCCGCCGAGAGGGGAATGTCATACTCTGTTCCAATGGCCCAATGGGCGGAATCGTTTGATGGAAACACGCCGTCGGAAGAAATACGCCATCGTTCGGCCAAAAGAAAAGTGCCGCCCACTCGCCAGGTAATGGGGAGGGACTCCGACCTTTGATCGTAGGTCAACTTCCCTCCGCCCGAATAGGACAAACCCCATCGGCCGCGGTTAGACGCGAAGGGCGAAGACAAAATTCCCGCACCCCCGGTAACCGTGTCCGCGGTATCCAACAGGGTCGAACGAACATATCGACCGTTAATCCCCCACGCAAAGGGTTTCTGTCCTCGCTCGCCGATGGCTCTGCCATACCCCAAAGATATCGCCAAAGCCTGGGGATTGAGCGTCCCCAGGTTATTTCCAGATTCATCGGTTTGATTAACATCGCCCGCGCCAGCCCAGCGCAAAGATGCCCCGAGCCCACCTGTTTTGCCCGTGGGAACCGACAGACCCAGATCGCCGACCTGGGCCCCACCGGATGGGGGCACCGCCTGAAAAAACAGTCGAGGCGTTTCCTCGCGGGCCAGTCCCGCGGGGTTCCAATGCAAGGATTCCGGTCCTTCGGCCAGTGCCGTGTAAGCTTCACCCAACGCGACGGCGCGGGCACCGTAACCCACGTTTAAAAAGTCGGCCGCCTTCAACCCTGCCGGAACCGCCAACAAAAACGAAAAAGCCCAACACCCCATTGGGATCCCGTTGACGCGGAACAGCGACCCGCCGCGCCGATGCTTAGGCACGATCATCCCCCGCTTCGGCGCGTTCGGGGCTTAAAAGGCCGTATTTTAAGGCCAGACACACCGCGTGAGCCTGGTTGCGGGCCCCCAGCTTTTCGTAGCTGTTTTCCAAATGTTTTCGAATTGTCCGGGCCGACAAAGAGGTTGTTCCTCCACGGAGCAGTTTGGTCATTTCTTTTACCGACATCCCCTGGAACGCCGCCAACCCCAAAACGCGCAGTTCCATTTCCGTCAAAACGGGGATTCCCCGCGCGATGCGGTCGGCGGTCAGGCCACGCAAAGCCGAGAACACGTGGCTCTTGACCTTATCCGGCCTTTGCAACTCTCGTTCCATCCAGTGAACAAGGTGATCCACCACCTCCTTCGCGCCCACAAGGCCTTTGAACAAATAGTCGTCGGCTCCGGCCCGAATCGCCTCCACCACATGGGCCTGATCATCGTGCATGGAAAACACAACCAGCCGCGTCAACGGACAAGCGGACCGGATTTCCGCCAAAACCTGAACGCCATTTTTTCCGGGAAGACCCAGATCCAGTAAAATCACGTCAGGTCGACATTTTTTGGCCTGCTCCACCGCGGTTATTCCGTCCCCGCACTGGCCAACGATGTCAAGTCGTTTGGGGTAAAAATCCTGGGCCGCGGCCGCGACGGATTCGCGCAGGGCGGGGTGATCGTCCACCAAAAGAAGCCGAAACTTATTCATTGGAATGACCCCCGGGCGGGAGGTCTAATGGAAAGGTCAGAGTCAACACGGCGCCGCCGGTGGGATTGTTTTCCAAAGCCACCGTTCCCCCACTGCGTTCCCCCGCCCGTTGAATAATCCCCAACCCCAAACCGGTGCCGTTTGATTTGGTGGTGAAAAAATCGCTAAACAACCGACCCCGGACTGATTCGGGCAACCCCCGACCGTTGTCTTCGACTCTCAAGCAACCCCGCCCGGCCCTCTTTTCCGTGGTCACCGCCACCCGGGTGGCTCCGGACTCGAATGCGTTGCGAAGTCCGTTACGAATAGCGCGGCGAATCTCATCAACGTCTAAAACACAGGTCATTGTTTCGTCGCCCGGCATAACCGCGACATCCACACCCGTCGGCCACGGACGCATCCGCTCCACACATTCCCGGACCATCGCGTTCAAATTGACCACCGTCAAATGGGGGGGCCGTTCCCGCCCCAACGTTAGGAGGTCTTCAACGGATTCCATGCCGCTTTCAATTTCCAAATCGATGAGTCCGAGATGCTTTTGGGCCGTGTCGTCCAGCCCGACATTGTGCCGTTTGATGACGGCCGCGCTCTCGCGAATGGCGGCCAGGGGCTGGCGAAGATCGTGCCCCACCCGATGGACCAAAAGCCCCACGGTGGACTGTCGCACCTTGGCCTCCAAAACACGCTGAGCGTCCCGCAACCGGGCCGCCACGGCGCCGATTTCATCGCGAGCGACCCCGGTCAATCGGGTATTAAACTCACCCCGGGACAGATCGTCCACGGCTCGATAGATGGTTGAAAGAGGTCGCACCAAAGACCGCGCAACCAGCACGCTCAAGAGGAACGCCACCGTTCCCGCCGCCATCAGTCCCCAGAGAATCCTTGTGCGAAGGGTCCCCACCATGGCGAACACAACCGATTCGGGTTGATCCAACACAACGGTCCAGTTTAATTCTGGGACAATCGCCCGCGCCTCCAACCGTTTTTCTGGATCCACAAGACCTTCGGGCGGGTCCGTCCGCGCGAACAAATCCTGGGCGGACGAATGGGCCACGCGACGTTTTTGTGAATCGTAAACGTGCAAAAGAGCATCTTTCCCCGCATCGGCCCTGTGCAACCGAGCGCTGAGATCCAACAAGTTCAACCGTCCCGCCAGGACGCCCATGGGAGCGCCGTTTCGTGTTTCCATTAAAGTGCAGAACGGAAGAACGGGATATCCCGAATCGGAAGTCTGAACCGGTCCAAAATACACCTCGCGTTTTCGAGCTTCTTGCAGAGCCAGCGACAGGTCGGAAAACAGAGTTGATTCGCCCGCGCGAAACCGAGACAACCGCTCGATTTCCCGTCCCGAGAGGTCCAACAGAGCCAGCTCCGAAAACATCGGCCCGTTGTTAAGAACCGATTCCAGAGCCGCCGATCGACGATCGGGAGACTGCAGATCGGCGCTCCCACGGAGCACACCCAGAAGACGGCGAATTTCATCCAAATATTCGCTCACCTGTTCAGCCGCCTTCTCGACCGCTTGTTTTTGATGGTCAAGCGCGGCGCCCCGCAAAGACCGGTTCGCTTCCCGTAACAACACACCCCCCACAATCGCCAGGGGAAAGAGCGAGCCGGCGAGAAACGTGAGCGACAGTTTTCGAGCAATTTTCATGGGAGGTCGTCTTCGAACGTCAGCGCCACCCCGGCGCCGTCCCGTGCCGGGTTTTCCCGAACCACCAGCCGATTCCGTGGGATACCCAATTCCATCAGACTTTCAAGAACACACTGGGTTCGAAGAGAAGCCAACTCTTCCGGGCGAGGCTCCGAACCGTCTACACTGCCGATGGCCACCACCCGTTGGTTCGGGTTAATGGCCAAAAGGTAGGCAACCCGAGACAGAATTTCACGATCCCGATCCAGGGGCGTCCCGCCCCGTTCCTTAAAGCGAATAAAAAATCGGTGCTGACGTTGGAGCGGAGGAGGGGGGGACGCGGCCGGCACGGGTTTGTCCGGAGAAACTATGCGGTCCGACACGATAAACGACGTTTCATCGGAAATAAGGTTGCTCCTCCACTCTTCCAGGGTCAAACGGGCCCGGCAACGCCCGAAAGACACTCGCTGTCCTCCCGTGCGCTGTCCGTTCCATCGAACCTGAGCCAACACTTTGGGGGCCCCCTCCACACGATGGATCAAATTTCCCTCTTCGTTGGATATCTCCAATGTCCAACGACGGTAGGCCCCGGGATTAAGAACAAAAAGGTGAAATTGTTGTTCGGGAGTTTCGTCCAATACCCACAGGGGGGTTTCAACCTGAATCAACACGCCCGGGTCCACTGTTTGTTGCCCGCCCGATTCCCGTTTACGAAATGACACTACCACGTTCAGGTTGTCCCCCATTCGGGACTTGTTCCATAATGAAACTCTCTCAAACGGCACCATTCCCTCACGCACCAACCGTTCCGCCACCTGGCGGGACGCGCGGGACGCGTCCGATCCGCTTTCTGACTCAATCGTGACCCAGCCGCCGGGAACGGTCGAAATCAACGCGGCCAACGCCTCCCACACCTGTTCGTCTTGCATGAACAACGTCGATGAGCCGGCAAACGAATACCCGTCGTCCGAAATATCCCCCTCGGATCCCAATCGTCGCGACAGATCTTTCGCGGCGGACGCGCGCAAGGTTAACATCCCGCGCGCCCGTTCCATCGCCGATAAATGGAATTGGAAATCCCGTTGGGTGCGCAACGATTCAACGCACTGGGCAATATGGTGATGAATCGCTGGATCATTTCCAGCGAGGCTTTGAACACTCAAAAAAAGGGAAAGGGCATCCCCGTACGCCCCGTTGGATTGGGCGAGCAGGGCTTGGTCATAGAGGGTTTTGGCAGAAGAACCTGTCGGATCTCCCGCCAATACTCCAAAAGGCACCGCACACACAAACGTCAACAAAATAGAGTGGCACCGGAGGGGCAAGGGAGACATTTGACTCCATGGTACTTCCTTCGTTCCCCCCTTGACAAGGGGCACGAACTACGCCGAATGCAAGATCGCCAAAGCCAAATCGCGAATAGCGCTGAGATTGGCCTTTGTCAACGGGGGCGCCGAGCGAAGGATGTCCAGCAGACGATTTAACGCGGGAAGATCCTCGGTTGGTGAAAGGGGAACAGCGCGAGGATTGCGCGTGGCGAGCCAGGCGATGGAACCTTTCCCCTCCGCCCATTGTTCAAAATGGCCCCTATCAATTTCGAGCTCGCCGGCAGTGTTAAAACGATGCTGAAAAACTGTCACGCGATCGCTGGCCATGCGATTTAATTCTTCAATTAGCTTGATATCGTTGGCCCCCGGCACAAGAACAAACTGGAGGCGGCCCATTGTTTCCCAAGAAGAGTGATTGATTAAGGCCCGCAGAGCCGGCAAGTCCTCTTCAAGCACCTGGTGAAACGAAACCAATGTGTCCACGTTCCCATTCCATTCGCGGGCATAGGACGGACTGGCGATGGCCCTCTCCGCGATTTGGGCATATAGACTTGATCTCCCGTTGATCCCATCGATATTAAATGACTGAACGGGAGAGAAAAGAAAATCGCGAGCCGATCGGCTTGTTTTTTCGGGAATCTGTGCACCCGATGTCTTTTGATCTCGCCGCGCCAGGCGCGATTGGTGCCAGGACTTAAAAGGAAAAATATGATCCCATAACTTTTGAACTTGCCGGAGGGAGGCCACGATGGACTGTACCGGAGAGACACGGTGGATTTCGGTCAAAACGACGGAAGGGAGCAGGGCGGGATCGATGCCCGGACTGATAACGATCTCAAAAGAATTATTTCCGCGCCGTGTTTCCGCCAGCCTTCCTCGATTGAGCACGCTGGAAAGTTCATTTTGATTGGCCGGCAATCGAACAACCCCACGCTGACCACCGATGGAGACCTCGAACGAGGTCATGTCCACAACCCGAGAAGCAATTCCAACCCTTTGGAAGGCCCTCCGAAGAAAAAAAAGGTCCGCCACAGACTGGCTCGCATCGTTGGGATCCCATTGGCTCGCCTGGGCCATCAGTCGGCGTTGTTCGTTACGGGCAAGCACGGCTTTCCAGGAATACCGGAAGAAAAACGCCACGGAAAGAAAGGCCACGGGCAGGACCCAAAATGATCCCATCCCAAAGGCAAGGTAAACCAAGGTTTCCGCGGTAGCTGACAGGGCCAATCCCCCGAAAAGATAGGCTTTAGCCTTTTGTTCCACGACCGAAAAGGGGCGTGACCCCGATTGTCGCATTGGGAGAAATTCAAAATACACGGGCAGACCGCCCAGTCTCTCTTCCAGTTGACTCGAAAAATTGGCCGCGTCTGGGAGATTAAACCCTGGAAGAATTTTAACCACAATGGATTGGAGACTTCCCTCGAGAGTGTAGGCTGACCCGCGCAGATAGAGGAGGGCGGTTGTCAGTTCGTCAATAAGAGGTTGCTTTGGATTCCGCATTCGTATTTCCCGCCATCGCTTTCGCCGCCCTTCGAGGGTTAACAAGTACAGCCGGCTCACGAATCCTTGGGGCCTCAGGGTGAGCACGGCCTCAAACATTAACCTCTCCCCGGAAGGAATTCGGCCGCGCGCCCCTTTGTTCCCATAGGGGGCATTTCTTAAAAACGCCTCGACGGCTTCCGTTTCCGTCAATCCGTTCAGGAGAACAATGTCCGACGTGGAAAAGGGACGATACATTTCCGAATGTGTTAAAGAATAATCAGGAAATTTATGGACAAGGATGGGCGCAAGACCCAGGAGGTCTCTTAATTTTTGTTCTGTTATGTCTCGGTCGACGGCAATCACGCGGAGTGTTCGCCCTTCCTGCGCGTATGGATCAGCGGCCATTTCCTTCACTTTTTCCAGGACAGAAACAGCGTTGC
Source organism: Elusimicrobiota bacterium (assembly GCA_016715645.1). Lineage (GTDB taxonomy): Bacteria > Elusimicrobiota > Elusimicrobia > FEN-1173 > FEN-1173 > JADKHR01. The sequence continues at coordinate 92,794 of JADJZR010000007.1, forward strand.
CTTCGGTTATTTCGTTGTCAATAAACGTGACCCGCCGATGCCCCTGGTTAAACAAGTGCTGGATGGCCCGGCTTTTTTCCAAAGCTTCGCCGCCAAGAAGTAATTGATTCACATCGATGCTCGTTTTTCCCGCCGGATTCACGCGGGCGGGAATACCGTATTGCTCAAAAAGGGAATTGATCCGCTCGGCAATGACGGCCCGTTCACTTTTTGGAGTTGCCTTTTCCCCAAAAGGCCGAATGATCATTTTCATTAGATTATAAAATTGAACCACCATGGCCAGGGGAAATGAAAAAATTCCGCTAGAAGGATTTTCTTTCAAAAGACGATCAATTTTTGCTTCCAATTCCGGCGGATACTTCACCGTAAAGTAAGGATCCAAAGGCAGGTCGGCCGCCCGTAAACATCCCCGAACCGTTGGTCGAACCAGGGCGCCGCCGGAATTCATGTACATAAAGAAGAGGTCGTGTAAAAGATCGTCGGCCCTGTTTTGGGCCCAATCTTCAGGGGGGTTGATTCGTTCCAATTCCATAATCTCCACAAGGGCCTCTCGCAACGGAGCGTAAATCTCAACCCCTTTTTCCCCAGTGCCAGCATTGGTCACGGTGGCCAGTTCCTCCAGGGTTTTGGCCGTGATAAATGTGATTTTTTGGCCGGAAGCAATTCGCAGGGCCAAGAGCCTCGCCTTTGCGTTGGACAAATTGGTATTTCGGGGTTCCAAAGTGTCATCGTAGTCCAGGGAAATAACTTCCGTCACGGAGTTGAGTAGTTCCACCATGCGACTGGTCATTTCGGTCCATTCCGCGTTTTGACATTCCAGCAACCATTGTTGAACGGGAAGTCCTAGAATTCGCATCAGGCGGGTGTAATACCATTGCTGACTTTTTACGGTAAAGTCGTTCATTTCAGCCAATAAGGCGTCCTGGACTTGTTTCTCTATTCCAGCGCTTTCCATTCGGCGGCGGACCATGTTCATGTGCCGAACAAGGAGCTCCTTATTCTGAACAGGCCGCGCTACGGTTTTCCGACGAACGATGTCCCCGTCTTTGGTCAGTTGCCGTCCAGCCGCTTTCAGGGCGCGCAGGGCGATGATCGACTCTCTTGTTAAGGGGTCATGGAAAAACCCAAACTCCTCGACCTTTTTTTTGTAATCACCGCTCTCGCGTAAACGGGGCTCCTGGGATTCTAAATTTAAGGGCACCGCCACCACTTGACCGCGGGTTTCTTCGTGGATCATATTTTCTGTCAAACTGTTGTAAACCTTATTTGGATCAAGCCCGGGAAATTCATCGGATCGACCAACAGCGTAATCCACAAACGCGGCCGCTCCCCTCCAGTCAACACCCGCTAATTTTTCTCCCTGTCCGCTCAGATGGCGATAGAAGGTCTGCAAAAGAGTGGCGCCGTTTGAAAACATCCTCTTGTTTTCTTTCGTCGGATTGACGAAATATATCTTAACAGCGCCCACCGCGTCGAAGAGAGCCTCTCGGATCCCCCGCGGAAGCATACTGCTAATGATGTTGGATTCCTGTGTTCCTGCGCCATAAACGACGACATGCGCTTCGCGGATCGCCTGGGCGGTTTGGTGGTGAACCACAACAGGGTTGGCCGCGTCTCGGGCCGATCGAGAGAGAAAACGGAAAAACCGAATCATCTTTTCAACATTCTCCGGCGACCGTTGACCCACCGGCAATCGCCGGACCGTGGCTATCAGTTCGTCATGAACGGAAGCATCAATTCCCTGTTCTTTCAACTCGTCTAGTGTCGGAGGCTCCAGGGTTAATCCAGTTTTTTCATTAAACTCCTTCAAAAGTTCATCGAGGGACTTCGGGGTTCGGGGTCGGTCTTTTTTTTGAGTTTCTGTCGTTTGGCCTTCCGCTCCCTCTTTTTCCAAGGCTGGGATATGGTCCACCATCCACAGAGGAATGATATCGGTGGTTCGGGGAAATTCGTTTAAGCCCGTCTCGCCAAAAAAGATGGTCCCGTCCGTTGTCAGAGCCACCAGGTGTTGGGGGTTGGACGTGGCGATGCGGACGGAGTCCCCCTCGCGAAGTTTCAATATTTTCGCCATCCCGTTCATTGCCCTCTGCCAGGGGTCCGGCCAGCCTTCCCCTAGATGCAACCACACCGCTCCTTGAAGAGCAATGCTCCGAAGGGGATAGTTGTTGAACCGAAACGGGGGCAAAGCCCGATTCCGTGTCGGGTCCCCAATCACTTGATTGGAATGAACGGTTTTCATGATTCTCAGAAAAGAACTAAAGTAAATACCCAGAGCCCGTTTATCTTCATCGGGCAATCCGTCTACTTTTCGTAACCACGGGTCTAGATTCTCTGAGGACCGATTTGTTTTCTGGTTGACCAAATATTCTGTTAACCCCTCGAAGTCCCGCATGTAGTTTATTTCTGTTTCATCGTTAACCTCCCCGTTTTCAATCTGAAAACGCGACTCCAGAAATTCTTTCATCGGTTCCGATTGGGCCAGATCGAGTAGGGCTTTCCCCATGTCGGGAACACCTGGGGTTCCAAAGTAGGTGGCGGCGACATGGTGGCTTCGTCCCGAGTCCGACCCCGCAACAACAGCGGTGATCCGAATATTTTCTATTTTCGATAATAATTTCGTCAACGAGGAAGCGGCACGCCCCCCGCGGAATAGCACCACCTTCAGAGGATGCCGACTGAGATAAGCGTCCTGGTTGAACAATCCGTCGTACAGGTTGAGGATTTCGTTTTTTCTTTCTTGATTAGTCTGGGGGTGTGTCTCCAACAAAAGGCGGTCACTGAGAATACCCAGAACAGCTGAAGGGGATCTGACGACGCCATGCCGACGAATATGGTTTAACAGATCCCGTGGTTGACCAACCAGATCGTTGAGCGGGCGCTCGTTAACGGACGGAACCAGGCCCTGATGGGCAAGGTCCTGAACCACAGAAACCAATGCATCCGCAAAGGGAGGCGACCGGGCTCGCTTGGCCGGCGGCGTTTCACCTCGGGCAAAGCGAACTTCGGCTAAGACAAAGTGCCAGAGCATCATTGCGAAGTAGGCAAACGGCAAAGCCACGGCCAAAGCCGTGGCCGTTTTGACCAAAGCGGAACCTGAAAATGCGCCGGTGGAGAGTGCCACGGCCAACAGAGCCGTTGCCACCAAAATGATGCCGGACCCAAAAATAAGCCACCGGCGGTTTTGAATTTGGTGCACCCACTTCGCTGGGGTTTGGGGGTGGTGTTGAACAACAAACCGAGGCGAAAGGAAGTTCCATTCCACCATGCCGGCAAAGGCGTGGATCCATTGGGCCGACGCCTCGCGGTTGAACCATTTACGGAACAGGCGTTGGGCACGCTCTGTGGTACGTTCATCTCCCGGTCGGACCGTATCGTAGGCCAGAACACGATTTCCCTCCGGATTCATTTTGACCCAAAGGGTGGTGGTCTCACCGTTGACTTCAACCCTTACGCCCATCTGGTCGTTCGGCAACTGTGTCACAGTGAGTCGAGCCTTCTCAGCTCCAGGCATCGATGAAAGGGACCGAAACGTCGTCGTCACCCTTTGGTTGGGATTGCCCCGCGCGGATTGAGCCGCTTCCAGCGCGGCCGCAAGGAGGGGTCCGATTGCCTCCGATGTTGGGGGGGCAAAGACAGGCGGGGTCAAGAAAAGTGTCCGACCCGCAAACATCCGATCCAGAGGCGTTTTTTCCCGGAGGAACACATTAAGATAGGCCGGCCCCTGGGCTGTATCTATTTTGTCAATCCGGGGTGTAAACGAAATAACCGTTGCTCCCGCCCGCAAGAACCGTTCCTCCATGCCGGGCCCATGGAACCCACCCGTCACCAACAGTCCCGTTTTGGCCTGACGGTTTTCCATGGCGGCCAAAAATTTTTCTGTCATGGATTGATCACGGATTTGGGCTTCCCGGTAGAACGCTTCAAAAGGCGCCATATCTTCCCGCGGCAACAAGGCCCATTCGGACCACTCTTCCGGTGTGAGCGAGAATTCGGATAATTTTTTTCTCAAACGTGCCCGTCGCGTATCTTCCACCAACCGTTTTTCCGCGTCCGTGCGCGCCAACCGGGCGTAAACGGCCTTTTCCGCGGAGCGAAGGTCCGTGAAAAGACGATCCGGAAAAATGCGATCCGCCGCCAACACGTAGTGGACGTACATCGAAAACGCCGGATACGTTTTAAGGGAAACGCCCGCCTTTTGACCTGTGCTTTCAAGCTGGGAATAAAAATCCCCGTACCCCAGTGAGCCCGCTCGGCAGGACGCGGCAAGGGCGGATAGTGAAGTTAGAGTTTGTTTGTCCAGCGCGGACACCAACGCTTCGACAAAAGCAAACCGTTGTTGTTCCGCAAGCGCGAAATCCACCGACTTTTCAAGGGTTCGCGCGGCCGTGAAATCGTCCAAAGTCTGAAAAGAATGGGGTTGGCCTTCGCGCAACACCTGAATGTAGTCCCCCAACGGCAAACGACCGTCCTGGTAGGCCGCCCATTGATCGTCGAACCTCTGGAGCGCGGGTGAGTAGACGCGCTTTTTTTCAAGAGCCAGACGGCGCCCCTCTTCCTCGATTTGGTGGGCGACCTTTTTTTGAAGGGGTGCCGCCGCGCGGTAAGCCTCCACATTCGCGCGGTAGTGAATCGGGTCATCAATCCCGACCGTAACGGGGGGAGTTGGATCTTGTGACAGGGCGGCGTGGATGGGCCCCGAAATGTCGCCCTGGGACAAAAGAACCCGGGCCACTTCCCGAACAATGTCCCGGCGAGGGTAGGCCCGATAGCGAGAGAAATCAAGGGGACCAAATGCCCCCTCCAACCCCACCACGTCCACCGCATCCCGTTGGGACACGGAGGTCATTAACCGGCTTAAGCTTTTTTGAGCGTCCGTGTTAAGGTGGACATCCTGGACATGGAGAATGATCTTGCCGGAAACCCCCTGGGCGGGGGTTTTGATCTGTCGGATGGTTCCGTCTGACGAGGAGAGGGCGGCCAGGAGGCGCGCGTGGTCTTGAACAAACGGGCCCGGCAACGTTTTTGCAATGGATCGTGGAATGTGAGAGGAAGCAAGACCCCGAGTTAAATTTATATCAACATCCGGAACCCCCATCGCGGGCGTCGCCGTCGGAAATGACGCGAGGAGAGAAGAGGGGGTGCGTTTGGCGCGGGAGGCCTGTCGACGTTGTGCCCAAAAAGCGGTTTCCAACGAGTAAACAAACGCGCCGTTCACCGCAAAATAGGTCAGGCCCAACATGAGGCCCGTGAGGCGGCGGAAAAGTGATCTTTTCACACCCCTTTTGTAGCACAATTTTGGGAAAGATTTGATTAAGAAATTGTAAACAAAATGTAAACTTTAGAGGGAGGATTCTCGATGGGTTGAGCAGGAACCCGGCCCCCCTACCGATCCCCTATTGCCCAACCGACTCTCTCCAACAACGACATCCGGATCATCCAACGTCCGCCTTATTTCGCCAGAAACACGGGGAGTGGTCCGCGGAAATGCACGTCCAGGGGGGTAGGACTAACCTCGTACCGTGAATAGGGCAACTACAATTCAGGCCTTAACTGACCGGCATTGGGGTTAACGGTTCCTTACGTTTAATCTTGCGCTGGATCGGGCGGTTGCTCCGCCGCCGTTTCGCGCAACGACAGTGAAAACCGCGCCGTTATCCACGGCCCTGGTGGGTGGAGTGGTGTAAGAGGACTTCGTTGCGCCGGGAATATTCACCCCGTTTTTTGACCATTGGTAGGTCATGGGCGCGGAGCCTTCGACCCTGTATGTGAACGTGGCGGTTCGCCCCACAATCACTGATTGGTCCTGTGGGGATTGGATGACCCTTAAATAGGTTGTGATCGACAACTCTGCGGTGTTGCTTGTGACGGATCCCGCTCTGTTTCTAACGATGACCTTAAAAAGGGCGCCGTTGTCGTTGACGTTGGTGGTCGGAAAAGTGTATGTCGACCCCGTGGCGCCAGGGATATTAACTCCGTTCTTTTGCCATTGGTAAGTCAGCGGGCCGGTCCCGGTGGCAACGACCCGGAACGTGGCGGAGGTGTTGACCTCCGCGGACCGGTTGGCCGGTTGGGTGGAGATTGCAGGCGGCAGAATAATATTTAGGGTTGCGTTGGCGCGCGCGGTTGCGCCAGCTCCGTTTCGCGCAATGACTGTGAAGGCGGCTCCGTTATCCGCGGCTGTGGTGGGTGGAGTGGTGTAAGACGGGTTTGTTGCGCCGGAAATATTCACCCCATTTTTTGACCACTGGTAGGTCATGGGGGCTGAACCTTCGACGGTGTAGGTGAACGTGGCGCGTTGTCCCACAATCACGGATTGGTCCTGTGGGGATTGGATGACCCTCAAATAGGTTGTGATCGACAACCGTGCGGTGTTGCTTGTGACGGATCCCGCTCTGTTACTAACGATCACCTTAAAAAGGGCGCCGTTGTCGTTGACGTTGGTGGTCGGAAAAGTGTATGTCGACCCCGTGGCGCCAGGGATATTAACTCCGTTCTTTTGCCATTGGTAAGTCAGCGGGCCGATCCCGGTGGCGACGACCCGGAACGTGGCGGAGGTGTTGACCTCCGCGGACTGGTTGGCCGGTTGGGTGGAGATTTCAGGCGGCACAATAACCGTCAACCTGGCCGAGTTGCTTGTGACGGATCCCGCTCTGTTACTAACTTTCACCTTAAAAAAGGCGCCGTCGTCTCCCATGTTAATCGGGGGTGTGGTGTAAGTCGGTTCAGTCGCATCATCGATAAGGACGTCGTTCTTATACCATTTGTACAGTGGTTGTGATCCTGTGGCGATAACACTGAATGTAGCGGAGGTGTTCAATTCCACTGATTGATCTCTGGGCTCTCTGGTAATGGTGGGCGGAACAATAAGCGTTAGCCTGGCTGAGTTGCTTGTGATGGAACCCGCCCTGTTTCTAACAATTACCCTAAAGAGGGCGCCGTTATCATTGTCCGTTGTCTCCCACATTTCGTAAATGTCTTGGGTGGCACCACGGATATTGACGCCGTTCTTTTGCCACTGATAAGTCAGTGGATTGGCACCCCATGCCTCAACCCTGAACCTCGCGGATTCACCCTGATTTACCGTCTCATTTCTGGGTTGGAATCTTATCCCAGGCACGGAGGCAATGCCCGTTTTCGCTGAGACGGTATCGCTCCAGGGCGATAAGTTGTAGCGACGACCGTCAATGCTTTCGGTGGTTTGAATCCGAACGTAATAGGTGGTGTTTGGGTCGAGGCCTACGATCGTAAGGGAGGTCTTTGATCTATAAAATTTGGTTGCTGGAACGTAAATTGTAAAGTCAGGATCCTTTGCAAGATCCACAATGTACCCATAACGGCTTTCCGTGTAAGGCGATTTCCAGTTGAGGAACAATGCGTCAGGCTCTTGATCGACACTCTCCATGCGCAGGTCGGTGGGGGGAGCCGGGAGCTCCGCCGTGGTGCCCGATACCGTTTGACTATAACCCGAGATATTCCCGGCTCTGTCATATGCCCGCATCCGAACGTAATACTCGGTTGACGGACTAAGAGAATTTATCATCCCTCCCGTAAAACCTTCGGGCTCTAAAAAAAACCTGGAGTCGCTGAAGTCGGAGCTCATGGACACCTCCACGGCATAAAAACTAAGCCCCCCCGCATCGGACGAAGCAGTCCAAGTTACATGAAGAGAAGTCGACCCATTTGCACTTACGCCCTGTATTTGCGGTGTCGTGGGCCGGATCCTATCGTTTGTAACCAGCGGGTCAATGGCGTAATCTGAATCGTTGCTTCCGGCGTCAAAGGCCCAGATACGCGCGTAATATTTATTCTTTACGGGTAAATCAAAATGAAAATACAATTCCCCACTGTGTATGTTATAGTCTATTAAGTGATTGTGGTATTGGTTTACGAAGGTTGAAAAATCAGGAGATGTGGATATGTCTATCTTGTATCCCAACACCCGGACATTGTCGCTTGATGGTCTCCAGCTTGCCAACCAACTTCCTCTTTCACTAAGGTGCCATTCGAATTCGTTGGGGACGGTCGGGGCTTCCGAATCAAGTGGTGTTGTCGCGGACACTGTTTGACTGAATGTTGACACATTTCCGGCAGAATCAATCGACCTGAGTCGGACATAAAATGTCGTCCCAGTGGGGATATTATCAATCACGTAGTTCCTGCTAAGATCGATTTGAAGAGATTTGTACATGCCAACGAAATCCGAAAAATCGCTATGAGTCGACACATCCAGGAGATAACCGCCTAACTTCTTGTCGTCCGTTGCCCTCGACCAAGTGAGTCTCAATGTGTCAGCAGAATTCACAACCAAGTTTAGATTCGTTGGCTTTGTAGGCCTTACGGTGTCACTCGAAGGAAGAAGAAGGGCATTTTCGGCATTGATGAGGCCGAATCCAAAATGTGTGTCAAAACCGGGCGTCCCGAGGTCGTCAGCGGAACTACGGAGAATCTCACTGACACGGTAGTTGGGTAACGTGGGAAATTTGCTCAAAATAAGGGCCGCCACTCCGGCGACGTGAGGGCAGGCCATGCTCGTACCATCCTTCGTCGTGTATCCGCCTTTGGGGGTGGTTGAAAGGATCCCAACTCCCGGGGCAGCAACATCGATTTCCTCGCCGCTATTTGAAAAATCGGCTTTTGCATCGTTTCTTTCTGTCGCCGCTACGGTTATCACGTTCGGGCAGTTTGCTGGATTAAAGGCGGCCACATCATAATAGTCGTTTCCAGCGGCGGCCACCACCACAACGCCCTTCCCATGCAAATAGTTGACGGCATCGTAATAGGTTGAACCCAAAGTGCACGCACCAGGTCCGCCCCAGCTGTTGTTGATCACATCGGCTCCGTTGTCCGCCGCGTAAACAAGGCCCTTGATGAGATTGGAAGATTCCCCCCTCCCCCCCACATCACTCAGACCTTTTAACGGCATGATTTTGGCTTTATAAGCGACCCCAATAACACCAATGCCGTTGTTGCCGACAGCGGCAATCGTGCCGGACACATGGGTCCCATGGGAGTGCCCATCCGCGGGACTTGTGGAGTTGGAGACAAAATTCCATCCGTGCACGTCGTCCACATAGCCATTCTGGTCATCATCAATACCGTTGCCCGGGGTTTCCCCGGGGTTACTCCAGATGTTTCTGGCGAGGTCGGGGTGGGTCATGTCGATGCCGGTGTCAAGAACCGCAACGACAACGCCCTCCCCTTTGGGTGAGTTGTCCCAGGCGGCTGGAGCCTGGATTTTGTTGAGTCCCCACAGGTTTCCATTCGATAATTCCGGGTCATCAACCGCGTCAATCCGAGCGACGTGGTTGAGTTCAACGTTTTCGATGCCGGGTTGTCGCTGAACCATTTCCATCAGGTGTTGGATGTCTTGGTTCGGGTCAAAGGCGATGACAAAGGTCCGTTGCAAGTTTTCAAGGCTTCGCGCCGCCAACTCACTGCCTCCTTGCGGGATGCGGGCCGCCCGCGCCGGCGGTGGGCCGGATTGGGAAGCGGCCCGCGCGATTGTCGATGGGGGAGGAAGCAAGGGGCGGACAGAGGGGGCCGCCTGGGCCGAGGCCGCGCGGCCCGTTGATGGCATCGATGTCCACTGCACCGATGAGGGGTCGACGCCTTTTCGGACGCGCACCAAAAGTTCGCCGGGGACGTAGGGAAGGTCGTTTGTCACCGTGATTGAAAAGTCTGTGGCGGCTTGCGTGCCGTTCGGATCCGTCACCGTGACCGTGATCGTCGCTTTGCCTTCGGTTTCCCGGGCGGGCACTGCCACAAGGGTTCGTTCACGGCCTTGGACGTTCACAGTCAAACCGAGGTCCGGAACCAAGAGCGGGTTATTGCTTGTCGCCTCAACTTTTAACGATTCGCCCGGGGTTTCCGCGTCGTTGACCAGGAAAGTGGCGATTGAAACCCCGTTTTCGGGGACGGTGCGGTCGGTGATCTTCGAAATGGTCGGAGCGGTGTTAGGGGTTGGCGTTTCCATCGAGGCGTCTTTTTTATTGTCGGCGCTTGACCGTCGAGCGGCGCGCAATAATCCAATTTCCACGCTCATCCCCATTTGGTTCAAGAACAGAATCCCAACCATGCACACGCCGACCACCTTTTTCATTCGCGCGTAGCTCATAAACGGCCCCCTCGACAACAGTCATTCCAATTCATGAAATATCATTTGACTCCGTCTTAACTTTATCATAGAGGCCTTAAGAAAGGGTTAAGAAGTTGTAAATTAATTGCAACATTTTTGTAAACATTTTATAAACAGAACTGCTATTCGCAAGCGGCTCCAAGGACATCGGAATTGATAATTAAAGTTTTTAAAATAAACTGGGCTCAGGCGGATTGTTGAACAGCGCGGGCGAGGATATCGATGATTTCCAGCCGGGTACGCTGGATTGAAAACGATCTTAAAGTTTCCCAAAGAGATTGAACGTGCCGGGCCGCTTCAGACAAATTGTTCGAAACCGCGCCTGTCCTGTCAAAAACGGCCGACGGGACAGAATAAAGAGAAAGAAACGGACTTCCAGCCAAAGCGCGACGAACAAGGGGGGCCCGTTCCACCGCCGCAAGGATCCATTTTCCACCGGTTCCCGCATGGACATACCCATCGTTTGGAGCAATCGCTATAAACGAATCCAACCCATGACGCGTCAAGGTTTGACGCAACATTGCGTCAGGGTTCGTCGGAACAACAAGAACAACCTCCCCAGGCCGATACCGGGACCGAAATGTGTCGCCCATGGTTTCCCATTGGGCATCGGTTAATTCATCCTTTCGCGACACAAAAAACAGTTGGGACCGACCTGGAATGAGCAACGCGAAGAAGTCGCGAATGGCATCGATGTTGGAAACATCCACTCCTTTTTCCCGAAGCGCCGCCTTCAGCGCCCGCGCCCCTTGTGGCGTTTGAACATCCCGCGCCAACTCTTGCGCCAACCGATATTTTTCCCCCACCCCCAACGACGTGACAGGCTGGCTCATTATGTCTTCCAGGATGGGAAGTTCATTAGGGTTCTCGCGAATAAATTTTTCTGTGTCATCGGCCAGTTCGGTTATATTTTTGCGGTCTCGCTCGGAAAATTCACCCGAGTTCAGGGGGATATACTTCGTGTCGTAGGCCATGTGACCGGCAAGCCCGAGGGCCACAAGACTGGCCCCCAGGAAGACGAAGCCCCCTCCCCAGGATAAAAACAGGGCCCCAAATCCGTAGAGCGTCGTCAGATAAACCGACATTCCGGCCAACGGGGGCCCCCGTTCCCTATGGGATTTATAAAAAATGAACCCCCAAACAGGAGCCAGCGCGGGAATTAGCTTTTCAGGAGGAACAGCAATACCCACCATGCCCAACCCTACCGTGGCCGCGTAAACCAAGAGAGAGGGGAGAACCCAGTGAAAGAAAAATTCCCAACCCGCCGTGAACCCTGCCTCCGCCTTCACGGAGGTACGCCACTTTTCAGGAAAAAATCGTAACAGCGAGATCCACACTCGGCGAGTCAAGGGGGTTTGAGCGGGGGGAGGTGTCGCTTTTTGTTCTCTTGCCGGGCGACTTTCCAGGAAAGGGGTTAACCCGACCCAAAGGAATGAAATACTGTTGAAGAGATAAAAGAGAGCGGGCGTATAAATTCCCAGGATTCCGAAATAGAAACTCCCAATAAGGGCACAAAGGGCCGCCCCCAACGTCAACAAATCAAGTGTCCTTAGCCTCTTCGGTTTGTACGATTCTTTTATATTAGAATCCCTCTGATTGTCGACAGAGTTGTATTTCGGTGTTCTTTCGAAAACGAGACTCTTGCCAAAGAGGGCATCCACCACGGCCCAGCTTTTATGAACGGTTGTTCCAACGTTTAACATCACACCTATAGGCAAAAGTGACCATCGATGCAGAAAAGTTTTATTACTCCAGCCCTCTCCTTCTACCTGGAGGCGGGCCGTTCTATAAGAGATGCCTTCAATGATGAGCCACGCTGGCGTCAACACAGACCACAGCAGAATCCACCCCACATTTAATAAGTAGACATTTGCGCCCAACAGATAAAAAATGGGCAGGAGAAGTATGGAAAACAAGCTGACCGGAAAGAGAAAGGGATTCACAAGTCGATGCAAGGTGGTCATTTTGATTTTGGCCGAATAAGAACTTTTGATCAGCCCACCGACAAGAAATTTAAATACTTGTGCGCCCCCCTTGTGCCATCGATATTGTTGTGCAAGATAGGCTTGCATGGTGGGAGGCAACTCCGCGGGAGATTCATAGTCTCTCAGATACACCATATTCCAGCCCTTGAGGAGAGCCCTGTAACTTAGATCGCCATCTTCCGTTACAGTGCGCTCCAACCATCCCCCTGCATCCGCTATGGCCGTTTTTCTCCAAACACCGCCCGTCCCATGAAAATGGACCCAAAGGCCCTCTCTATTTTTTCCCCCTTGCTCAATGAACATATGGGCATCCAACCAAGAGGCCTGAGCCTGAGTGAGAGAGGAGTTGTTCCGATTGAGGTGGCCCCATCGACCTTCTACCATTGCCACCTTATCGCTTGTAAAATAATGAATCGTTCTCTGCAAAAAATCTCCGGGAACGACAAAATCCGCGTCAAATATGGCAATAAATTCTCCCTGGGCCGTTGTTAACCCCTCTCTCAGCGCCCCCGCTTTGTATCCCTTTCTGTTCTCGCGGCGGACTAAAACCACATTTGTTCCGGATCGTTTTAATTCCTCAACAACCCTCTGTATATGCTCTTTGGTGTCGTCGGTGGAGTCGTCCAACACCTGAATTTCCAATTTTTCAGGAGGATAATCGACTGCGGCCGCCGAGCGGATCACGCGTTCCGCCACGTTGGCCTCGTTGTACATGGGGAGTTGTATCGTTACCATCGGCAATTCCTTAAATTTATCGGTGGGGAGGGGGACCTCCTTGGGATGTTTGTGCGATATCCAAAGGAAATAGACGGAAAACAACAAATTCCCGATAAACGCAACCGTCGCGAATACTTGGAAAATCGTCAACAACATAATCACGCCAACGGTATAACCCATGACAACCAACGTCCCAGAAATAAGAAGTCCACAAAGAACCTTTTTATCCGCCGTGAACCGGGCCCACGCCTGAACGGACTTCCTCCCCTGCGGAAACCATTTCACAACCACGTCCCACATTTTCCGCGTCAACGGAGTTTGAGCGGTGACCGACCTTACTTTCCCATCCGCCGTTAACGGAAATAGGTAAAGATTGCCCACAGATGTAACCCCTGGGAATTGGATGGATAATTTATCCACAACAGCTTGCGGAGACCACTGAAGTTCCTCTTGAAGATCAGAAGTGATTCGACTGATCTCTTTGCGTTGTACCGCAAAAGAGTTAAACAACCACCCTCTCGTTCCATATCGGTCCGTTCCAAGATTCACTTCAAATCGGTGTTCATTCCCAGGATCACAACTTACCGCGTAAAATCGAGCGACCAAATTATTTTTCGTTTTTTCGTAAACAAAAACCTCCATTTGCTCCGCCCCACCATCAACAATGTAGATTTTTCCTCCGATGCGAAGGTGACGACCCAATTTTTCGATGGCGGCAAACTCGTCTTCTCTGTTTTGAAACCACAGCACGTTGGCGGCACGGACAGCGTCGGCGTATTCTCCCTCGGGAGCGTCCAACTCAGAAAATAAATTTCCGGTTCTCCTCTCTAAGCCTATCTTCGGGTTAAGCGAAAGGAGTGATGGGTCCTTGCGCACTAGACCAATGTCCCATTGTTGTCCGGTTATAAGATAATGGAGCAACAAATAGCGCGCCAATAAGAAACGATTGAAACCAACCCCTCTATTGCCGCCATATCTCCAGACACTTAACAGCTCACTTTTTTCGTTAAACCGCACATAGAGTGGACTTTCACCGTTCTTTCCCACAGTTCCCAGAGTAACCAAATACGTTGGATTTCCGGTTTCGTAGGTAACAACGCGAGCCCCGGTATTTTTTTCCGTCTCGTAGGAAGTCATTGGGGGAAACCCAGGGCCAACATCGTAGATAAGAGGGCCCTCTTCCTTATTTCCAATTCCCAAATGGATCATCAGGTTGTCCACAGCCGCTAAACAACCCGGCCGAGTGTAGGATCTGTATATCAGGCCCGTGTTGAGACCTAGATAGTAAACGACCTCAGCAAAATATTGGGGAAATGCACTGGTCAATAAAGTCTCCACCCGTCCGGTCCGAACAATCCATTTTACGACGTTCCAGGGAAGCACCCTCGCAAGAAATCGGGCTGTCAGAAAAGAAAAGGGAGGCCTCCGAACATAACTGCCCTTTTGGGGCAATGCCCCCGCTTCGAACACGTGAGTTTTTCGACTGATGAAATGGGTGAACCTATAGGCGTTTTTTTTGAAAAAGAACACAACGTTGGTTTTTCCATCAGACAATTTTGTATTGATTCTTTTGATATGCGACCGGAATTTGTCTGAAAGGAAATGTCGCGCAACATCGTCCGCGCTCATGCCCTCCCGAGATGCCTCAACCGCCGCGCTTAAACCGGCGGCCTCAAAAGAGGTGGTTGGCGCCATGGGGGATTTGGCCACGAAAAGTTTTTCGGCGGTGAACAACTGTTCCAGGGGGGTCTTATCCTGGCTGAAAATGCTGAGGTAGGCGGATCCGGATTCCGCCTCGATCTTTGTCACCCGCGGAACGAACTCGATTACGGCGGTCCCCTGGGCCGTCAAAAGCGTTCGCAGTCCCGCGCTATGGAACCCCCCGGCCACGAGTAGGGCGGTTTTGTTTTTCCCTGTCCCCATGGCTTCCAACAAGCGGGTCGACATGGCGTTGTCCCGTTGTTCGGCCTCGCGGTAGAATGATTCATAGACGTTTCGGTTGGAAACCAGATCGACCAACGGTTTCGGAAACGACTGGTCCTTGAATTCGGCCCACTCGGTGGGCGTGAGCGTGAAGGATGTTAGCAACGACAACAGACGCAACTGTTCGGATTCTGCGAGCAGGCTTTTTTCCTGTTTCGAACGAGCCAGGCGGGCGGACGTCGCTTGGGCCGTAGCCAAAAGTTCCTTTTGAACTTGGTCCATTCTCAAACTTTGTGCCATCAAGACATAGGTCACATAGTCCCTAAACGCGGAGTAAGATTCCCAAGGCAAACCGCTGGATTCGCAAAGGCGTTTTAAGTATCCGTAAAAATCACCGTGGGATAACCGACCCGCCTTGAACGCCGAGCTCTGGGCGGCCAGCTCGGCCAACGTTTGTTCTGATAGACCCTGAACCAGGCGTTTCACCACCTCCGCCCGTTCCTGCTCCGCCCGACCAAAGTCAATTCTTTTTTCCAGGGCCACGGCCTTTTGTAAAATTTTTAACTGGGGCGGAAGGGGTGGGGCGTGGGAAGACAGGGTTTCAACGTGCTGGGCGAGACCCACCTTCCCTTCTCGATAAGCACGAAGGGATTTATCCCACGTTAGAAGGGCGGGTGAAAAAACGCCCTCTTTTCGGGACTCCAACAACTGGTTAGCCTCGTCCAGGCTTTTGATATTTTCCGCGCGGGTCCTGAGCGATTGACGGTACGCCTCCACGTTCAGTCGATGGTGGATTTCGTCGTCCACCCCCACAAAGGGGACGGACGTCTGTTCCAACAGCATCCCCCCATGAACAGGACCAGAAATCACATGCCGTTTCAATAAGTCGTCGGCAACGATCTCCATGGTGTCCCTGTGGGGAAACCGGCGGAAGGGTTCCAACGCCAGGGGTGCGAACGCTCCCTCCAACCCCACCACATCCACGGCTCCTGTGGATAGGAGGCTCCTGACCGCGCGGGAAATATGGGTTTGGGCCTCGGTGTATTCGTGGATGTCCTGGATATGAACGACGATCCGGCGAAGGGGTCCTGGGGGAAGAACGATGGATCGCACGGTCCCCCATTCGTTGGGAAGAGATCGCACCATCTTCGAGAGGACCGGGAACAACGGGTCATCCTTTGGTTGGGATCGACCTCCGGGAGATTGGATCGGCAAGGTCTCTAAAATAAGCGGATCAACGGTTTGACCGGACAATCCGGACGGCCCCGGGGCCGGCCAACCGGTTGTTAACGTTATTGAAACGGCGGACCCATGGGTTCTGGCCCCGGCCAGGACAGATTTACGACGTTCTTTCCAAAAAGACCCCTCAACAACGGAAGAGGCCACCGAATTTCCCGCCAGCAAACACGATAAAAAAACCCCTAACCCCCTCCTCATCAGGGCGATTAAGAGATCGACTGAAATCTTCCGATCTTGCCTGGTCATCATCGATATAAGTTTATCACGGGAAATAAGAAGAACGTCTTAAGAACTTGTAAACATCCTGTAAATTCGGGCACCCGAGTTCAATGTGCAACTGCACCAAGGCTTGACAATGATCCATTTATAGCGTATAAAAATGGACCATGTTCCATAGACTTCAAACTCCCCGATCCGGGCATTCGTTCTTTCTCTTCGGCCCGCGAGGGACGGGGAAATCCACATTGCTCCATTCCCTCGCTTTTCTGCGACACGCCCCAACGATTGATCTACTTAACACGGACGAGGAAGATCGATTCCTTCGCCGTCCCATGGAGTTGGAAAAATGGGCTCAAACTTTGGCTTCCACCGTTTCTTGGATTGTCATCGACGAGGTTCAGAAAGCGCCCCGACTTTTGGATATCGTCCATCGGTTGATTGAGACCACCCCGCTCCATTTTGCCCTAACCGGGTCCAGCCCTCGAAAACTAAAGCGGGGTGCGTCCAACCTTTTGGCGGGAAGGGCGTTGGTCCACCATCTCCACCCATTAACCCATCGGGAACTCGGCCCCCAATTCGATCTGGATGCCTGCCTGCACTGGGGGAGCCTCCCGAAAGTGGTGCAAATGGATGAAACCGATGTGAAAGCCTCCTTTTTGCGTTCCTACGCGCTCACTTATTTGAAAGAAGAAATCGCTGCTGAGCAAGCCGTCCGTCGGTTAGACCCCTTTCGCAATTTTATTGAAGTCGCGGCACAATCCAATGGACAGGTCCTCAACTTTACACGCATCGCTGAAGACGTCGGGGTGGATGTCAAAACAGCCCAGTCCTATTTTGGCGTCCTGGAAGATACGTTGTTGGGATTTTATCTGCCAGCCCATCACCGATCGGTTCGAAAACAACAATCCACCCACCCCAAGTTTTTCTTCTTTGACACCGGCGTCAAGCGGGCCTTGGATCGAACATTGACACAAGCTCTCCTTCCCCAAACCTTCGGATTCGGCGCGGCCTTTGAACATTTTGCGATCCTGGAAATGAAGAGGCTGAACGATTATTTTTCGAAAGATTTCCGGTTCTCATATCTTCGGACAAAAGAAGGGGCAGAAATCGATCTGATCGTGGATCGACCGGGGGCCCCCCCGGCGCTCATCGAAATAAAATCCACGGAAAATGTCACGGAACGCGATGTGAAAACCCTTTCTCACTTTGCCCCAGACTTCCCCAAAGCCGATTTTTATTGCTTCTCGCGCGATTCCCATCCTAAAAAAATCGGGCGGGTGTGGTGCCTTCCCTGGTTAGACGGCATCCGGCGATTGGGTCTTTAAGGGCCCGCGCAAAAATAACTTCACATTTTCTCCGGCGGCTTTTGGCCTGCGCCTTTGCGCCGCTCGGCTTACATACCCCACGGTATGCGCGCCTCGCGTCGCTTCGGCTCGGCTCAAAATCCGCTCGGATAAAATGTAAATTTATTTTCGCGCGGGCCCTAACCCAGAATATTCAGTCAACCGGTCTTTTTCGTCGACAAGGACTGGGAATTTCTGTTCAACACGTTGTCGACGACGGCCCTGTTCCAACCGGGCAATCCTGGCTAGTTATTGGGTTGAGTAACAACGGATTTTTGTTTTAAATACGTGGATATTTTACCCAATAACTCCTCAGTGATCGAATCGGTTAGATGGGTGTATAAGAGTGCCAATGATTTCCACGGAAGCTCTTTCATGCGCAAGTCGGGCCATTCCACCCAAATCAATGGGGGGGCGTTTGCGCAAGCCGACATAACAGTTCCGTCTGTGTCCAGCGCAACGGGAGCACGTGATAGGTCCGTTGGTTTGGCTCCTTCCCCGAACAGTCGCGCACAGTCCGCCGTAAGCCGCAAGGAGACGTCGTGAAATCGGAGTCCCCCTGTGTTAACTATGTAATCCACGTGACCAGGAAAAGCCATTGTCCAGGTGAACGGTTTAAGCCGTTGTCCGTAAACGTGCCGAACCGCGCCGTGTTCGTCGTAAGAGACGTTAAACTGGACTCCGTACCCTTCGACCACCTGTTTCAGATCCAATTGGTTCCCTTGAAAATGCCCGGCGCCCGTGCTGGCGGCTTGGCGGGTCCCGGGCACACGATCCCACAAAAAGGCCGTGTCATGAAACGTGCTGATGCGTCCAGCCTCTGTCTCGGTCCTGATCGCCTCGGGCATCGGAAGAACCCCGTGCACCATGGTGTAAAGCACGAGGTTGTCTCTCGCAAAGTCTTCTGAATCGATCAAAGAGGGAATTAAACTTTTTTCAACTTTTCCAAATCCTTCGAGGCCTCGCCAGTAGGGACCCGGACGCCCTTCTTGATCGGCCGGAACTTGCGCAAACGTCTCCCGGTCAAGGTAACTTGGGTCACGCCCCGGCGCACTTATCATTCGTGCGGGATTATCGGTTAATCGGACAGCCGGGGCGCCGGGAAATTGATGGTGGTTCCACGACAGGATATTGAGTCCCTGCTGACCAATAATCTGAACCGATTTCCAATAATCCGGGGGTCTCGCCATCCCGAACGAAGAGCCGACGCACCCTTTTAATATTCCGCGAAAAAATTCCTCGGCCAACCGGCACACTTCAGGCCGGTGTTCTATTTCCTTCAACAGCGCGTTTCCGACATTGACCAGATGGGATACTATAGCGTCCATACTCATTAATAGTTTTTGAGGAGATCTAAATATTTTCTGTCAACGGCCATGCCCCGGTACTGTTCCAGAGGGATACCTTGTCGTTTGGGATTGAAGGGGCCGAACTCTCCCTTAAAAGACCAGAGACACCAACCAAATCCGGCCTCTTTAAATGCCTTCAGCTTCGCCTCTTGTACGGCCATGGCCACGTCGTGAGGGACCCGGTTATACACCCCAAACTCCGCAACGATGACGGGAATGCCTTTCTTTGAGGCGGCGATCCATTCTTCCAAGGCGAACGGATCGTCTACCCGAGTGCCTCCGTTGAGTTTATTTCCCGCCGCCTGGAGGACTTTCATGTCCTTTGACAAAACGTAGGACGACTGAGGTTTCCCCCACTCCATGGATGACGGAGAGAAAACACTTTTCTCCCCACCCGGAAGGCCCACACTAATTTCGTTGAATGTGAGCCAGTCTCCCTGAACAAGCTCAAACGAAATATCCTGGGCCGCCTTTTTGAGCTGGACCCCATATTCCCGGTCATAGATGTTTTGGTAAATCTTCCATTGATTGGAATAGATCGCCTTCTTCCACTCCCCCGGCCCAGGACCCTGCCGAAAATTCTTTGTAAAAACAACTTTACCGTCCGCGCGAAGTTCCAGCCGCCCGTCCATGGACACTTGACCCACTTGGATCCCGATCGTTGCCCCTTTCGGAAAATGACCCTCAATCCGGAGCGTCCGTTTGGCGCTGTTTTTTTCTTTGTTGGGCCCAAAAAGATAACTGTTGAGAAGAGCCGGCGGCCAAACAGGAGTGGGCCATGCGCCGGACCCTTCGATCCAGGGAGCGCGGTAATGGGTCACCATAAAAGGTTCATAACAATGTTTAGAAAGGGTGAAAGATTCTTTCAAGGCCGCTTCCACCAAGAGAGGATCGAGGCCCGCCCCCATGTTCAGCCCGTCCACCACCACGGGCCGGTCCGTTCGAAACTCTCGAACCCGGCGGGTGGCCTCCACCATGAGGGTTACGTAGGTGTTTGCGTCGGTTCCGATGGGCTCATTTAAAAGGTTGAATGCGAGAAATTGTGCCGGCACACGTTTGTAACGGCGGGCGAACATCGCCCAATGATCCAAGAACGCCGCGCGCGACGAGGGGTCTACCCACAAACTCCCCCGTTGATTTTCGGGCACCTTCGCCGGGGAGGGAAGGCCGTTGGGATCATGGATGCAATAGCCCGGAGCCCGATGAATGTTGAGCATCACTTGGATGCCTTTTGTCATGCCCCAGGCAATGGCCTGGTCGATCTGTTTGAGACTCTTCTCGTCAAAAGCGGACCAATCGCCTTTATTGGTGTAGCATCGGTAATCGAGAGGAAGACGGACCAGGTTAAATCCCTGTTCCGCGATCGTGTCGAAATCGGATTCGACATAGCCCGAGTTGGCCCATTCTAGGGCGTATTTCCCTTCAACATTGAATCCGCGAAGTTTTTCGGTTGGAGTTTTTACCGACTTCGGCGGAATAAATGTTACCTCCTTCGCCGAAACAACGACCGAACAAAACAAGATCAACGACAGAACACTATTTTTCATTGAGTTTTTCTCCGATAATCCCGAAACCAGCGGGCGCTGGATTTGGGGATTCGACGTTGGGTCGGGTAGTCCACGTAGACTAATCCGAAGCGTTGCGTGTAACCCCGTTCCCACTCAAAATTGTCCATGAGCGACCACACCAAAACACCGGTCAACGGCACTCCCTCTTTTTTGGCGCGGAATCCTTGTGTCAAGTATGACTCCAGGAAAGCGATTCGATCGGGGTCGTGAACCTTTCCACGAGAATCCACCGTGTCCCGGAACGCGGCTCCTGTTTCGGTCATCAAGATCGAACGGGGATGGTAAACGTCGTGGAGATCCATCAACCCGTGATAAACACATTCCGGGACCACGGGCCATCCCATGGTGGTCCGGGGATGAGAAGTGGGAAAATTAACCAATTCCCATTTGGCCGGTGAGGCACGCACCCGAACCCCATGATACACGTTCAACCCATAAAAATCCAAAGGAGTGGAAATCACATTCATGTCTCCCGCCATGACAGCGGGGTGCGAGTCTTGCGGATAAACCCCTTTAAAAATAGGGTCCAGCCAGGGTTCGTTGTCTTGCCGCCAGGCGGACCGTGTGGCGGCCACATCTTCCAAAGACGAAGAAAATGGGATTTTGATGGCGCAATTATCCGCCAGGCCGATCTGGGCCGACTGACCCGATTCTTGCCGAACCGCCCGTGCCGCCAGTCCGTGAGCCAGGAGAAGATGGTGAGCGACTTGGCGAAGGGTGGCCGGCTTTTCACGGTAACCCGGCGCATGAATTCCGTCTCGATACCCCAGTTCCACCACCACCCGGGGTTCGTTCACGGTAATCCAGTGATGGACCCGGTCGGAGAGGGCACGAGCGACAACGGAAGAAAACTCTTCAAAACGACGGGCGGTATCCCGGTTTTTCCAACCCCCGAGATCTTCCAGGGATTGCGGAAGCTCCCAATGGTAAAGAGTGACAAGCGGGATGATGCCCTTTGAAAGAAGGGCGTCGACCAACTTATTGTAGAAATCGATCCCGCGCTCCGAGTGGGACCGGGCGGTTCCGTCCGGTTGAATCCGTGGCCAAGAGACGGAAAATCGGTAGGCATTCAATCCTAAATCCGCTAAAAGGGCCACGTCTTCCTGAAACCGCCGAAAATGGTCGCAGGCAATGGTTGCTCGACTGCCGTCTAAGATGTTCCCCGGCCGCTGCGCAAAACGGTCCCAAATCGATTCGCCACGCCCCTCCACGGCTCCTTCAATTTGGTAAGCCGAGGTCGCCATTCCCCATAAAAATTTTTTATTCACCTCTACTTTTTCCATCTCCTTTCCTCCGAGAGGGTCATTCTATCGCATTTATAAATCAAGACGCATCCCTTTGTTTCAAGCAAATTTTCTCTGGCGAGTGGCGACCGAGCACTTTCCTTATCTTTTCATCAAACTGGGGGGTATGGAAAAAGAGTGGCTAGCCCTTCCGTCCAGGGAAGAATTTTTACTCCGTCGATCTCGTAGGGTCGAGGGGTTTGGCACAGGCAGAAAAGACGCGCGTGTTTGTTTTCGGATTTGAACGAATGCAACCCACGAAGGTCTTTGGAGTTGGGCGTGGCGGAGGATTTGATTTCAACAGCTATCGGACGGTCGGAGGGGCCACGAGAAAGGACCACATCAACCTCCACCCCGGAATTGGACCGCCAGTAATGCATTCTGAACCCGGTTTCCTGATAATCGTTCAAACGGAAAAATTCCTGAACGATAAACGTTTCAAACAGCATCCCATACCGGAAAGAACCGGTTTTCAATTCGGTTGTGAGTTCCCCTCGAACGGCGTTCAGGACACCGCAGTCAAAAAAATACAGTTTCGGACTTTGCCGCAGTTGTTTGCGAACAGACCACGCCCATCCCTCCACACGGAAAGCAATCATGGTGTCGACCAGGATGGAAAAGAACTCTTGCGCCGTTGGCACAGAAACACCGCAAACCCGAGCGATCGAAGAAAAGTTGAGCGGGGCGCCATTCATTTGGGCCGCCACTTCAAGAAATCGCACGTAGCCGTCCACCTTGCGTGTCAGCGCCTCCTGTTGAATTTCTTCCTTGAGATACGTGTCCACGTAAGCCTTCAGAGATCGTTCAGGGGAAGCATCCTCCAGGTAAATAGCCGGAAGGGTTCCGAACGAAAGTGCCCTGCGAAGGTCGCGCACTCCTTCCCGGTGAGTCAAGGGATGCAAATGAAGCGTCCATGCACGGCCCGCCAAAAGGTTGGCTCCTCCTCGTTTCAGTTTTCGAGCGCTTGACCCTGTGAGCAGAAACCGGACTTTGCCCTTGTGTGATTCGATGAGGGAATGAACGTCGTTCAATAGCTGGGGTAGACGTTGAACCTCGTCCACGAAGACGGTGAGAAGCCCGCGCGGTTTCAGCCCCCCTTCGACTTCGTGCTTGAACAAATCAGGCTGAGTCAGAAAACGGGTAAAGTTGGCGTTGTCCAAAAGGTCAAAAACAAGCAAAGGAGATTTGCCCCGAAGGAAGGCCAACGATAGGCGCGTTTTTCCGGACCCCCGCGGACCAAAGAGGAGGGCGGATTGCGGCGTTTTCCCCAGAAGTCGAGGGAGGTCAAGAAGTCTCGTAATCACTGTTTAGGATTATAATATAAATTTAAGGATATGTTCCATTCGATTCCATATCTCTATACCCGTTTGCGCCTTCGAATTTTGCAATAGGACGCGGGATTCGACGAACGGTTCCGATGTTTATGCCATTCTTTTTACCAAACGAGCCGCGGCGTTGTCCATGTCGCGGAGATGCTGGGCCGGGACCGGGAGAGCTCGTAGGAGCGCATCCAAAAAGACCACCGACGCGTTCCACAGGGGTGAATTTTCAGCCAACCCGGAATAATCCATCGCGACACTTTCCGGCGCGACGATCCGCCAGGCCGTTCCCGACCGTAAAACAACGTCCCTGGCCAGGGATTCTTGAACAGCTATAAGACGAACAACCCGACGGTCCCCGCTTCCCGGAGAAAAGGCCTTGGGAACCGTTCGAACCTGGACACGGCCTCGGCCAAGACTCCAAAAACGGAGGGCCAAAGCCACCGCCTCATTTTCCGCGATAAAACGAATCTCCGTGTCGCGACCCCGAGACGATAAACAGGCTCGGGCCAATGCTCCCAAACTCTTCCAATCCGCACCAACGGGAACCACCCACACCCGCGCATTTTCATCGTTCACCACCTGAGCCAGTCTCCCTTTCCACCCTTCGCCGGCCTTGGCGTAGGCGTCGAGCAGGCTCAGCAAAGATTGTTTTGATTTCACGGCGGAACGATCCCGCACAGCCGCCTCGTCCAACGCCGCCACAAAGACAAACCGAGCGGTGGCGTTCCTCAACTGCGCGTCAACGGGCTCCGGCAGACTTATTACGGCACGAAGGGCGGTTTCTGAATTTCCCATCGCTCCACTGCCGTTTTTTCCCTCGACATGGTCCCCATCGGATGAAGAGGGCGGAGCTCGGAAGAAGTCATGGCGATAATGTAACACCAACCCAATGATTATGAACACCACGCCGAGGGCAGGTCCCCACCCTCCCCACGCAATCAGAAATCCCCCCGACCCATAAAAAGACATCAGGAAATGGGCAAGCCGTGTTAAATCTTTTCCCTGATCCGAAAGCGAATGGGAACCAACAAACACAGGTTCCAAAATGACCGCCAGCACAGGGATCAACCACATGTCCGGAAAGGGCACTCCGAAGGAGGCGAACAACCACGAAACAACAAAAAAAGGCGCAACCCAATGGAGAAAGAACTCCCACAACGCTGTAAATGCAAATTCCAAGTGTTTGGAATATTTATAATTCGGCGAGATTTTAAACAATCTCGCAACACCCTTCCAGACCGATTTCGTTAGGGGCGTTTGAGCCAGAACAGCCGGTGGTAAAGAGAGCGTTGGATTGTAGTCACCCATCAGAAGAATCAGTCGTTTGGCGGTGCGTGTTTTCCATTCCGGATCCTGTAGAAACTTTGATGGCATTTCAAGGAGGATATTGGGTAGCGCTCCGGGTGTGAGAGCGGCTCCCATCCCTTCGGCGATGGGATTAAAGGATGGATCAATTATTCCAAACAGGTTGTAATTCCGAACAGCCTCTCGATGTTTTTCGAATTCCTCATCGGATGCATTCAGGACGACGTCAAACGAAACCATGGCCTCGCCCCGGGTCGGAGCAACGACGACTTCAAACGTTCCATCCTTTTTAACTCGCGCATGAACCCCGGCGGATATTTTTTGGTCGTACAAGGTAACGAGCTCTTCCGTGACTATTTTGTTTAACTCCTCGAGTGAAGTCCCCCTAAAAAGGATGGGATGGCCTGGATACTCAGACAATTCTTCCCGCCCAGCGGCTCCCATTTCCTCTGGTGGGGAAAGCGAGTCCAGATAGGCCCAAAGACCGCCGGCCTTTAATTTAATGGCGTGCCAATGGAGGTGCCGTTGAGACGCTCCGCTAAAGGGGCCATTAATCATAACCCCAAATTCAGGACCAAGTGCCTGGGCCGATAGAAGAAAATCCATGAACCGGTTGTCGCGATCGTAAAGATTAGGAACAGGATCCTCAGAAATGAATTGAAAATGAGGATACCCATACTCGCCAAGATTAACGGTGGCACGATAAACATTCCGGCCCGTTCCTTGAACCTGCACAAAGAATTCATCGGAATTAGCCCCCATAAGACGACAAAACACACATTTATCATCCGGGTGTCCTTCACGTATGTCTCGAGGGTGGCGTGCGAACTCAGACAAGCGACGGGGTTTATCGTAGTCCGCGCGTTCGGCCACATCCACTAAAACTATTTTAATTCCATTGGCTTCAATAACATTTTCGCGGTCCCGGGATTCGTACAGATATGGAAAATACGGTTTCCCGTTAGGGCGGCCTTCCCGGACGAGCCTGCCCCGTGTGGCATGGAAAGCGGACAGGAGCCTATCCTTGGCAAACCCCGGTCTCCCCACTGCCGTGATATCAACGTGTGGAAGCCCACTCTCCCGATCAGCAACCACTTTAAGGGGATCCAGCTAATGATCTTACCTGCCAACATTTTTAGGAAGGCAATCACTCTTTTCCGCATGCTATCTTCCGTTGGCAAAGGATGGAAATCAACTATTTTTTGTTTGTTGAAAGAAACCACATAGGGCTTGCCTTGCCATTGAACCTCACAAGTTTTCTTTCCATCGGCGGAGTCTTTTATTTTTATTTTTGGGAGGACCTGTTTAATGTTGTTAAAACCAAGAAGGCTCGCTGTTTCTCTATAAATGTCGGCGAAAATTTTTGCTCGGACCTGTGGATCTTGTTCTTTGACCGCCGCTGTTAATGCGGAAAGGAAAGACAACTTTTCGACGTTGGCGGGGGAAGTGGCCAGAAAGAGCTTTTGGCCTTGGAAGAGGCTTTCCAGTGGAGTTTTTTCCTGGGAAAAGACGCTTAGGTAAGCCGATCCTTGGGCCGTATCGATCTTATCGATCCGAGGAGTAAAGCGGACCACCGTGACGCCTGCACGGGTGAGTTGATCGGTTAAACCGGAAGAATGGAACCCCCCGGTCACAAGCACGGCGGGCTTGGAGGGATTGTTTTTCATCTCCCTCAACACATTGTCCGACATGGCGGTATCCCGGGCCTGGGCTTCCCAGTAGAACGTCTCAAAATCCTGAAGGTTAAGCCTCTCCTGGATTAAAATGTCTTTACTCAAAGAGGTGTATTGATTCCACTCTTCCGTTGTAAGGGAAAAGGCCGCCAGTTTTTTGGCTAACCCTAAAACCGTTGTTTCCTCCACCAACCGTTTTTCGGAAGGGCTTTTGATCCGTAGGGCCAGAATCGCTCCTTCAAGAGCCCGTAAATCTGTGAACAATGTCTCCGGATCAATTTTGTCCGCCATCAGGACATACCGGATGTACATTTCCATCTGTGGAAAGCGGTGGAGGTCAACCCCGTTTTGGGCGCACAGGGCGCGGAGGTCACCATAGAATTCCGAATACCGGATTTTGCCGAGTCGGTAAGACGTGCTTTTTTGGGTCAACTTTTCGATGTCTCCGGCGTTCAACCGGCGCAGGAGGACCCCCAACAAATCCTCTCGCTCCCGATCCACTTGTTTAAAATCAAGCCGGCCTTCGAGGTCCAGGGCTTCCTGGAACCAAACCAAGGAGGGCCCCACAGCCTTTTTGGGCGCATCGGATAAAAGGGCGCGAATATAAGTCCCGAGCGGCGTTGTTTCGTTGTGGAAAGACTGGGCGAGTTTGACGAATGCGAGAAGGGTTTGATTCAACCCTTCCTCGCACCGTCGATCCAGGTCCGCCTGAACTCGCTTGAGTGTCTCTTGCATTCCCCTTTGGCGGGGCTCGGCCTGTTGGTAAGCCGCCACGTTGGCCCGGTAATGGGCCGGATCATCCACACCAACGATGGGAGGGAACGCCCGGTTTCCCGTGATGGCCGAATGGACGGGGCCTGAAATGTCGTTGACCCGAAGCAAATAGTCCGCCACGGTTCGCAGGATGTCCGGCCGGGAAAACCGGCGCAATCCCCCAATCTCAATGGGCCCGTAAGCCCCCTCCAAAGCAACAAGGCCAATGGACCCGTTTGAAACAAGGGACTCGATGGCGCGCCCAATTTTCCGTTGGGCGGCTTCGTTGTGATGGACATCTTGAATGTGAATGACAACACGGGAAGAGTGGGAAGCGTGAGGCGACGTTATCTTTCGCACGGACCCGCATTCGAGTGGAAGAGGGAAACCAAGGGGATTCCCAACAGACTGAGAATCCGCCGGGTCGGGAGAAACCAACGTGATCCGATGGGGAGTCGGCAATGCCGCCAGTTGGAGCCGTCCTGCCCGCTCTGCTACCGATCTTTGGCGAACCGATTGGGTCCGCCGTTCGTCCCAAAAGGCGGATTCGGCTCTCAAAGACCCCACTGAGCCGTGGACCCAGAGCCCTGTCGCGAAAACAAAAAAAAGTTTTCTAAATTTTTGTTTCCCCATGGATTCACCGCCCCATGAGTAATAGTGTAACACAGCGGGATTAAGATTGTCTTAAGAAGTTGTAAATTATTAGTAACAGGTCAGGCTATTCTTTGATGCCTTCGAGGACAATGCCTTTAATGATTTGTTTCTGGAATAAAAGAAACATAATCATCATGGGAAGAATGGAGATGACGGCGCCCGCCATCAGAAGGCCGAAACTGCCGCCGAACTGGCCGTTGAGCACGGCCAAAACAAGAGGCACGGTGCGCATTTTGGAGTCGTGAATGATGATGAGGGGCCACACAAAATTGTTCCATTGTTGCATAAACATAAAGATGGACAGGGACGCCAACGCGGGCCGACACAAAGGAAGAATAATCCGCCAATAAATATAAAACTCTTTGCACCCATCGATACGGGCCGAGTCCAAAAGGTCGTTGGGGATTTCTCGAATGAATTGGCGCATTAAAAATATGCCGAAGGCTCCCGCCATGGTTGGAATAATCAGCCCTTGAAAGGTGCTGAGCCAACCCAACTTTTTTATGAGCACAAACGCCGGAACAATGTTCACTTGCCACGGAACCATCATGGAACCCAGCAGAAGAAGGAAAATTTTGTCCCGACCCCAGAACTTGTGTTTCGCGAAGGCATACCCCGCCATGGAACAAAAGAAAAGGTTCGTCACCGTCACAGCGCCTGCCACGATGACGCTGTTCAAGATGTAGCGTTTCATGGGGACCAACCGGAAGAGGTCTCGAAAAGATTCGAACGTGGGGTGGTGAACCGCGAAGCTCGGCGGATAACTCAAAATCTCCGCCCGGGGCTTGATGGAGGTAAGGACCATCCACACAAACGGCAACACCATGACCAACACCCCCAACAAAAGCCCCCCGTACAAGAGAGTGTTTTTTCCCCAACGTTCAAAACGTATATACGCGGTGCTTGGATAATGACCGGCGGCACGTGCCATGGATTATTCCTTCAACCGAAGAAACTTAAGGTTTGTCAAAGTGAGCACAAAAATGAGGAGAAACAACATGTAGGCGATCGCCGACGCGTACCCCATCTCAAATCGCTCAAAACCACGCTCATACAGGTAGGTGACAATCGTGAGCGCGGAATGGAGAACGCCCCCCACATACTCCGTCCCTTGGGTGAGAATGTAGACCTGGTCAAACACTTGGAATGACCCGATGACGGACATCAACACCACAAAAACGATCGCGGGACGTAGAAGAGGAAGTGTAATGTGCCAGAAGTTTCGCAGTCCCGACGCGCCATCGATCTCGGCGGCTTCGTAAATGGTCCGAGGGATTCCCTGCAATCCCGCTAAAAAGATGATGAAGTTATAACCGATCCCGCCCCAAATGCTCATGAGCATGATGGCCGGAAGAGTGGTTTTCGGGTTGGTCAACCAATCCACCGGGGGGATGCCCATCTTCACCAGGACGAAATTGATGAGTCCGTAGGTCCCCCCCGCATACAGCCATTTCCACACAACGGAAATGGCCACGATGGCGGTGATGGTCGGCAAAAAGTAAATCGTTCGGAACAGATATTTCATGAACCGAATTTTTACCGAATCGACCCACACCGCCAACAACAAAGAAAGGGCCACACCAATGGGAACGGTTCCGGCCACATACATCAAGGTGTTGCGAACCGCAATCCAGAATAGACGATCCTCGAAAATAAGGCGGTAATAGTTGTTCAGTCCGACCCATTTCGGCGGCTGAAGCACATTGTACTGAGTGAAGCTCAAGAAAAGAGACGCGACGATCGGCATGAAAACAAAAACTGAGATAATCAAAACGGCGGGAAGAATAAACAAATAACCCGGAATCATTTTTTTGAACTCGGCAAAAAATAACAGCCGACCGGCGGGGTCCCGCGCTTTTAATTTGTTTAGAAAAAACATCATTTAGAGTGCGCTCCTCTCTGGAAAAACCCTTCCGGTCCCCCTTTCGCTGAAAGGGGGACCGGAAGCATCAATATCAATTGGGGAAGCTGTGGGTCTTGATGAACTGGAGAATGTCGCCGATTTTGGCCTCGGCCATGGAAATACAGGTATCGGCGCAACCGTAATACAAGCGCAGTTTGTCACCGTCCACCACCGCCGAGCTGGGGAAAACAACGTTCGGAACGTCCCCCACCCGCTCGTACGTTTCCGTGGGCGCCAACAAATAATCCTGAGTTCGATAAATGACTTTCCAAGGTTTTTCCAGATCCAAGAGAGCGCCGCCGGCGTAGTAGAGGTAACCGTTGCAACTGGTCCACACGCCGTGATAGATCAGCAACCATCCCTCTTTCGTTTCAATGGGCACCGGGCCAGGCCCCACCTTGGTCGACTGCCAGCCGCCCCGGGGTCCAAACACGAAACGGTGATGGCCCCAATGAACCAGGTCCGGGCTGGACGCATAAAATACGTCTCCAAAAGGCGTGTGGCCCCGGTCGCTGGGACGATGCAACATGGCGTATTTCCCATTAATTTTTCGGGGGAAAATGACGCAATTGCGGTTCGCCGTGGCGGTGGGGTTTTCCATTTGGTGATACGTCTTAAAGTCTTTTGTCCACGCCAACCCAATGCACGGCCCCTGGGCGCCCGCGTTGCACCACGTGACGTAAAACTTGTCCTCCAGCTGAGTCACGCGAGGATCGTAACTGTGGGGGGTCATCACCACTTCCGGATCGTCGCTGATCATTTTGATCGGGTTGGGGTCAATGGTCCAATTGATGCCATCTTTGCTGAACCCGGAATGGAGGACGTAATGCATGTTGACTTCGTCCACGCGGAACACCCCGGCGTAACCATCCCCAAATCGCACGATCGCGCTGTTGTGGATGCTGTTGGCCCGCGGAACCGCCTTGGCCGTTATAATGGGATTGTTTTTGTACCTCTGGAATACGGTTTCGTTTGCCATGTTATTTTTCTATCCTTTCGTTCATCGCTTTGGCCGCATCGGCCAGAAGTTTTTTGGGATCTTCACCCCGGACGACGGCCTTTTGAATGGCCTCGACCACAAAACGAGTACTGTCGTTCCACCCCAACACCGAAGGGGGCGCTTTGGCTTCACGGGCCTGGGCCACCAACACCTCTTTCATTTCAGGCTCTATGGGCAAAGAATCCCAGGCCTTCATGTTGGGCGGCATGTAGATATTGTGGCTTTTGGCGACTTCAACGTAAATAGCCTGTTGAATATCTTCCCGTGAAAGAAACTTGATAAATTCCCACGCATCATTTTTTTTGCCGGACCGCTCAAAGATGCCCATCGCCCGGCCACCGATGAATCCCGTCCGCTTGCCCGACGGACCCGCCATCAACGGAGCAATGGACCACTTGCCGTTCAATTCCGGCGCATCCGCGGGCAAACTGTTTATCAACCAGTTGCCGGAGATTCCCAAAGGAAAATCTCCCGATCTCATCCCTTGAGCCACGCCCTGACCGGCTTTAGGAACATCGTATTTTCGATACAAGTCCGCGTAGAACGACAACGCTTTCTCGGCCTCAGGTTGATCCAAGTTGGAACTGGTTTTGTCCGCGTTATAATAATCTCCCCCCGCCTGCCACAGAAAAGGCGCAAACCCAATCCAATCCATAGATCCCCAATCCATCAGCAACCCTTGTTTTTTTGGCGATAAACGTTTGAGGGTGGCCACCAGATCGTCCCAGGTGGCTGGAGGCGTGGGAACCAAATCTTTTCGGTAATACAGGAGCTGAAGGGTCATGTCAAACGGAAGGGAATACACGGCCCCCCGGTATTCGACCGCTTCCCAAATGGACGGAAACGTCCCGGCTTGCAAGGCGCTGAGTTCGTCAGGAAAAGTCTTTCTTAAATCCACCATTTGACCTTTTGACCCGAACTCCGTTCCCCACGTGAGGCCCATGGTCCCGATATCCGGCGTCACATCGCCGGCCATGGCGGTTAAGTACTTGCTGTGAGCTTCGGCCCAGGCCATGGATTCGCAACGGACATCGATTCCTGTTGCTGGTGTAAATTTTTCCTGGGCCAGCCGTTGGAGGATTTGGGCCTCCTCTTCCGAACCCACATGCCAAAACAGGACGTGCTTTTTCTCCGCCGGAACCGTTGTGGAAGAACACGCCGCCAACCCGGCCATTAACCCAATAGACAAAACAAAACAATTCATATTTCGCATGCGCGGACCGCCTTATTTTATTGGAAGTTAAAATCCCATGGAGACGGAAGTGGTCCATTCCGAACCGGCGCCCACACTCCGTCCATCGAAAATTTGCCCGTATCCGAGACTCAAATTAAAGCTTTTGTTTTCTCCCTGACGGGTTAACAACCCTGTTCCATCAGAGGCGATATTCAGCGAAAGGTTCCACTTATTATATTCTTGCCCGTCCGGCTGAGAGGGTAAATCCCGCGCGCCGCTGAGCAAGCCCTTGGCCATAAGCCAAGACGTGGCAAAGAAACCGCCTTCCAACGTCGACAACAAACTTCGTTTGTCCTTGGCCAGTTCGGCGTTGGCGTAGAACCGCGACCAGCTCACCCCTGATTCCGATGGGGGCATCGGAACAAACGTTTTACCCACCGACAATCGCGCTTCCGGGTTCCATTCTCCCGAACCCAGTTCAGGGTCCCGCTGAGTGGAATACCCCAACGGAAAACGGGTCCCCACTATGCCGCTAAAAACCACCGGTTGTTCCGTGAACCGCCACTTCACGGCCACCATCCCGTCTTGAATGCCGGAATTTGTCAGTTTCGAATAGTCGTCCGTGTACTCAACAACCTTGTGGTTAATGGACGAAATAAGGTTGAGGCGTGGTTTAAGCCCATACTCCACGTAAATTTTCGTTGCAAACTCGCTGTATCCTCCCTGAAACGGAGTGTCGCGTTCGTTTCCATTCACATCAAAACTGGAGTCGTCCCAGTAAAAATTTGTCCCCACTTCCGAATACCATCGGCCCGGATCCAACGTCCAGGCCCCGGCCCAAACCGACGCGGATGTCCCCAACAAGAGAACCGCCACGACACCAACCCAAACCGCATTTAATAAAAATTTAATTCTCATCAGAACCCCACACTGTCCACATAGATGGGCCCGTCGTAGTCGGGACCAGCGGAACTGTCTCCAACTCCCACCTTAACCCCAACCATCGCAACCTTTTTGTAGTCAAATCCGGGAGTAGGTTCGGGAGGATCCTCACCTGGGCTGAACTTCACCTCAAACCAAGCTCCCCCCACTAGGTTAAAGTACGGACCATATTCGCTTCGCCCTTGGGTGTCTTTAACAAACAATTGAACTCCGTTGGGATGAGCGTCGTCTCCCCGGGCCTCGGCGGGAGCGTACACCCAGGCCGATATCTCCACAAGATCCAAGTCGATGAATCCCATGGGCACGCCCACGGGGGAAAGGTTCTTAAACTCCACATAGACCTCCCCCTTTGAAAGTTCCGGGTGCCCCCCCGCCCGCAAATCGACATTTAACTGCAAAGCCCCTGAACCGCCATAGGTTTGGACGCCCGTTTGAATAATGGATAACACCGACCGGCTGTCTTGATAGGTTTGAGGAACCCACTGTTGAACGCCGGTTTCAAAATCGTATTCGCCTGTCAGCGGAAGTGTCACGCCCGCCCCGGGAGTTTGGAACGTACGATCGTAACTGTACAGGGTCTCACCCGCGCTGGAACGATTCTTGACCCGAAAATGGTAAAGCGTGGAAGGCGCTAATCCCGACAATGTCACCTCGTGAGTCGTCATCGCAGACCCGCCAACGCCGCCCACGGATCCATACAGAGTGTCGGGACCATACTGAATCTCGGATGTCGTAGGTTCGCTGGTGGTCCAATAAACAACAGCCGATGTTCCGGCCACTTGGCCGACCAACGGATCGGACGTGGACGGGGCCGCTCCCATAAACCGGTCTTTTGATTGGCAACCCGCCACCGTTAAGAAAAAAAGAATCGGTGCCCGAAATACGAAATCCAGGCGACGGGGCAATGTCATTGAAATTCCACCCGATAAACCAGTCCCGCATACTGACGATCACCAAAGGTTAACGATAGGCCCGAAGCCGGTTTGGTTGTATAAGCGTCGGCCACGTTGTAAGCCCAAATAAAACCGGCGGCAATTAATAGGTAATTGGTCATGTCCACGCGCCGATTGTAATCGGCGTAACTGCCGTTTCCCGCTTGATAATCGTCGTAAGCGTCTTTAGCAGAGGAGTAAGTGAAGTAGGCTCCCACCAAAGCGGCGGCTTCGGCTGTAGCAATGCACGTTCCCCGGGCGGGGTAACCTTTATACCACTGCCCCCACCCGGGGACGAAAAAAGATCGATGAGCGGCGTCCCGGTCAATGGTTTCCATGGCCTTGCCATTTTCGGCGCGCACACCGCCAAAAACAGCAACGACCAACACCATTGCCCACAACCATCGCCTCATCGCCGGATCTCTTCTCTCACGCGCATTTTAAGAATTCTACTTTGCGGGCTTTAAAGGCGCGTTTTCCAAACGAACGTTGTCGATGAAAACCGGCCCTTCGTAGGGGGGGCCGTTCACGGAAACGCGAACCCCAAGCTTTCGCACATCGCTGATCAATTCCGGAGTCAACCGGGCTTTCCAGCCGGTGCTGTCGGGAGCCACATTGGCCTGAATGGTCGTCCACGTACCGGGAACAAGTTCCACCGGTTGGCGCATTTCCGTCCACGCCCAATTGTCGCCCACGGTGAGAATAATCTCCGCTTTCATTCTCTTAGGCGCCTCCGCTGGCACATACACATCCGCCATGAGGTAGGGGAAGGGACTGAAATCCATGTAACTGCTGGAATCCTGTTCGATTTCCACATACGCCCCGCTCCACATTTTGGGGGAAATTTCGTGGCCATTTTCAACGCTTTTTTTCCATCCGAAGCGAATTCGCCGCCCACCGCCACTTCCACGGACGCATTGTCGGATTTTTCAAACGCCCAGTCGGGGATCCGCCATCCGTCACTGTCCACCTCAAAACTAAAGAGGACCTTCCCATCCTGTTTTTTTGATGATTTCTTTTTATCCGCCGATTTTGCCGATTTCGTGGCGGGTTCCTTCTTTTCAGCCGCCGCCTTTTCAGCGGCCCACAACGGAGAAACCGACAACAGCGCCCCCGACAACAGGACCATCATCGAACGACGAACATGATTCATTTTGACATCCTCCTTTGTTATAAAAATTATGGGGTCATCCGTTCAAACCATCCGGCCATCACATCTTCCGCCAGTTTTCCCCGGATGGTTAAATCTTCCGTCACAGGCCGCGTGTTGGTGGGGAAATAATGCCACCAGTAAAATCCCTTAAACCAGTCCCGCGGCGTTAACTCCCGATACGAAGCCTCAAAACAGTCCGCCTGCTGTTGTCTGTCCTTCACGTTGGTCAACTCGATCCAGGGCTGTTTGCCGGCTCCTTCCACGCTCGGGTAACCCAACTCCGTGAAAAGGACCGGTTTGCCCAACTTGCTGGAAACCAACCACTGCTGAATCCCTTCGGCGTGCCCTCGCCAACCGTCGGTCAGTTCTTTGAGCGTGGGCTTGTTTCCCTCGGCAATGGGAAAATAGGCGTCAATCCCGATGTAGTCCAAAGCGTCCCAGAACGTGACATTTTTATACTCATCCCAGTTAGCCGAATACACCAGGGGACCCGAAAATTCGTTCCGCACCTCTTTTATGAGCCGCCGCCAGTTGTCGTCTTGTTCCCAGGTGGTAGCGCCTTTCAATTCCACCCCCACCGAAAAGGCCTCCACATTGTATTTGTGAGCGAACGCGGCGTACCGCCTAATGAATTTTGTGTAGTTGTTGAACCACGCCTGTTTGGAAGGATAAAAATCGCCCCGGTAGGTTCCGTCCCGAATGTCCAAGTGGGGCTTGAGGAGAACTTTCATGCCCAGTTCATGGGCTTTGTTGATGCAGTAGGCCAGGGCGTAATCCGAGGGTGTCTGACCGCCGAGAGGATTGTCGGGGCCCATTTCCGTTGACGTGGGAGACTCTTGAAACCATGTCACCAATAACGCAATATGGCCCACGTGCTTGGATTTGAGCCATTCCATTGTCCGATCGGCCGCGGGGGTGGCCAACTCGGACTCGTGCCAGGATGTCAGGTTAACCCCGCGATGGAACTCGGTCAGCGTGATCGGGCCTGGGGAAGGCAAAGCTTTTGGCAGTTTGGTGGGCAACGCCGCGGCCGCATCGACTCCGTCGCTTGCCCGCCAGGGAAAAACTTCCCCAATAGGCTTATCGTCGTGATTTCTAATTTTGAGCCCATAGGCTTCAAATTCCCAAATGGAAACCCCCCAGTTGGGGTTGGCGCGGCGCAACACCTCCAACCGCAAAAAAGAAGCGGTGGTGGGCTTCACTTTCACTTTTTCTACGCCGCCCACTCCTTTGTCTTGCCGAAAAATTTGGGCCCATTTATTGCCATCTTCCGACGAATAGAGCTGGTAAGATTCGGCGTAGGCCCGTTCCCACCGAATCGTCACTTCCGAAACCACTTTGGACGATCCAAATCCGATAACAATCCATTGAGCGTCCTTGGCGTCCGAAGCCCATCGGGTTTTAAGATTACCGTCGATCAACGCATTGGGATTGGGGTCCGGTGCCCAGGTGGGCGTCATGTCAAACGACGACACCTTGGCCGAATTCGCTTTCAGATAAACCATGGGCGCCGCCGCTCGGGCGGCCACCGCCCCAGCAACAACAAAAAGAGAAAGGGTCATCTGACTTATAGTGCGACTGAGCGATGTCATGTGTAGTACTCCATAGGTGTCTGTCCCCTCGAATAAACCAACCGAAGGGGACACGGTGAACCGTCGCCCTTAATCAAATGAAATAACGTCCCGCCTGTCAAGACAAACCCGAGAGTGGCCCCCCAGGATTATCTTTCCCTTAAACTAAACATTGATGACAACGAACCCTCGGAGCTCGAGCATTACGCCGCGATAAAGGACAGCCTCAAGGAATTGACGTCGGTTTCAATGGACGTTCCCGCTTGCGTTAATTTGCCCAACATGTTGATGATGTAAACAAGCAGGTTTTCCCTGGCGAATCCCTCCGGCATGTTGTCAAAGCTAAACCGATTCTCATACATAGAAACAATGGCGATGGTTCCGGAAGTTAAAATCTTGTGGACAGGAGCCAAACTTCCCACAACACCTCCAAAATCGATTCTCCCATCATCGGTCAAATAGTTGCCCTGATGCACAAAGAATGTTCCCTGCATGGGCCCCCGAGATTCCACTTGTTGAGCTTTTAGAAAACCCTCCAATTCGCTGGGAGTAATGGACGTGTCTCCGCTCATCAAGAAAAGAGTAACGGTTGCTTTTTCCTCCGCCTCTCTCAGTTCTTTCTTCCACCGATTGATCCCGTCTTCCCCAGCGGCAGGATCCCAACCCACATTTCCATCCTCACCGCGAACCACAGGAGCCAACATGAATTGGTGTTGGACGTCGTCCACCCGCCCATTTTCATTATTGCGAGCCGCAATGGTTTGGACGGCGGCTTCGCGACTATAGAGGCCAAGGGCATGCGAACGGGATTCATCGCTCATCCCCATTTGGTCAGCCAAAACAGCCAGGGCGATCATTTCGTTCCGTTGACGCTCAGCGGAGTAATTGCCCGTGGATGTGCGATTGTGCCCATGGAGGCGCGCCAACGTGAAGGCCACGTCGAGAAAAAGCTTTTGCGCTGTTGGCTTGTTTTTAGGAGTGCGCGCCCACTGTGTAAATTCACCCAATTCGCCATCGGTCCAGTAAGCGTTGGCACGCAAGAAAACGTCGGCCGTTAAAGTGTCAAATTTTTTGGCAGCGCGCGCGGCGGGCGGCGCCACAGTTCCTTCCCCCGAATAACGGATGAAGCTGGGAAGAGTGTTTGGCGTTTGCACCGGTTCAACCTTCACGCCCTTTTCCCGCCCAAATTGTTGGACTGTGGCCGCTGGAACCACTTGGTCGGTCACTGAAAGCAACGCCGGCCTTGTCGGGAATAAAGCGGTATTTCGAACTGTTACTTTGTTCCCTTCGAACGTAATTGAAATGTTTTCCACTCCTAATACTCGGACTTTCTGGCTGTCTGCCCCAATGACGGTAACTCCGGCACCATCTGCTTGGATAGTCATTTTAGAATCCCAGACTACCGTGGGGGTTTCCGAGTCTTTGTCGTACGCCTCCTTGACGTTTTTGACACCTTGCGCAAGGGAGGTTTGTATAACGAGCAGCTGACCCATGTTTGAGAAAACAACCGCAACATCGTCCACCCCTTCCACGGCAATCTCCCTTTCGGTGTCTGCAACCAAGATTGTATCTTTCGATCCCGTTGTGGACCCGGCCCCTATCCTTCGGTTTCCATGCTCATCCGTTGGGATGGACTTAACTTTTCTCAAAGCATCAAAACTTCCGATATCAATCCACTCGAAACTGCCTGGAACCACGATCCCCTGAACCCCTGAATCTTCTGTTTCAAGAGTCATGGGGACCAGGAGAGCATAGTCGACTGAGTTGTGTACTTGTCTATCTTCCGTCGGATGCTTAATTTTTGACGGAAACGAATTAAAAATATTACGGGCATTTTCCATTTCACCATCTTGAATCGCCTTGACTAGCGCTTCGTACTTTGCGAAAAGTTCTGGTTGAAATTTCTCCAAGGCCTTTTCCATCGATTCAATGGAGAAAACCAGCATTCCGGAATTCCAATAACGCGTCGCATCTCCAGTTTCTTGTTCTTGCACCATTTGTCCCGCTAGCTCTGCCGAAGGTTTTTCAGTGAATAGCTTAATTTTGTATCCAACACCAACTTGGGATTGGGTGTTGGCCTCAATCGCTCCAAAGGGGGTCCATTCTGCGGGAGGGGCCACTTCTCCAGTCTTCAAATCGATAGGGTTGATCCCAATGGTCACGATGTTGTTCGCTTTAGGGTCCTGAGCCAAAGCGATGGCCTTATCCATTGTTCGACGAAATTGTTCCGTATCTGGAATGATATGGTCTGCGGTTAACATCGTGAGGGTGGCATTTGGATTCTGTTTCTTAATATTGGCCATTGCAAATAAAATGGCGGGAAGAGTGTTCCTTCGGCCCGGCTCAATCAGCAGGTTCTCTAAAGGCATATCCGGTAATTGGTTTTTTAATGGGGTTTCGACATCCGAGCCGGCAACTATAAAGAAATTCTTTACATCGATAAAACTAGAGAAAGCGCCGCTTATTTTTTCTGTCACCCGACGAAAAGTAGCTTGGATCATTGTGACGCCCATTCCGCTCAACTCGGATAGGGTTTTGTTAAGCGGCCAAAATCGGGAACTCGCTCCACCCGCCAAGGTAATGGACGCGACACGCGTCATGTCCGCGGTGGGCTGATCCGGCGGGGCGCGGGTGTCGGTGTCTGCCGCTTGTTTCTTTATTTTGGCGATCCACCATGCTGGAGAGGATGTAACGTCAGGAAGCCCGAGCAGGAAATCGAATGTGCTCTGAACTCCTTTCCACCAGTCGACGCGATATATTTCTTGACTTAAAACAATTGGCAACAG
Source organism: Elusimicrobiota bacterium (assembly GCA_016715645.1). Taxonomy (GTDB): domain Bacteria; phylum Elusimicrobiota; class Elusimicrobia; order FEN-1173; family FEN-1173; genus JADKHR01. The sequence continues at coordinate 131,723 of JADJZR010000007.1, forward strand.
CCACGCGGGAGTTTCGGGGCGGACAGTGATGCTGGCGGTCGTATCGGTTCGGGTTGTTTCAGCAAACCACCGGGCGTCTGTTGGTCTTCCAAATTTAACGGTCACAGTTCTTTTGCCGATTTTTAATGTGGCTTCGTTAGAGTTTTGGTCAAAAGTGGGGTCGTAAGAGAACCGCCTGAATCCGTCAGCAAGATCTTTTATGTTACCCTCTCCTTCAAAAGGCACCTTAAGAGCCCTGTAGGCCATTAACGCAACCCCGGTGTAGGGCAATGCAATCACCGCCAACAGGCCCAGAGACCAAATCAGCAACCCTCCAACAAAAGGAATTGCGTTTGCAACGAAAATGAAACCAACCCCCGTTGCGAATACAATGGAGGGTATTCCCACCGCCAACTTTCTTGCCGTGGAGTAGGGCTTTGCGATCAAAGGTTTCACACCGGTTTCGGATGCAGAGAGGAACGCCGTTTCTTTTTCTTTGGCGGGCAATTTAGCGAAATCCACGATTTGTAAGAGGACACCCCTCCCTTGCGTTCGACCCAAAGCTTCCCTTTCCGCTTCGGAAACCCCCTCCGTAGCCTCTCCGCGAGAAAGCCTGCCCGCCTGGTTAGCCCGAGATTTGCCCCTCTCAGGCGTGGTAAAGAAATATTGCCGAATTTCTTTGTCATTTCCCGATCCACGGAAGTTAACCACTTCTCCATCTGCAAGATAACATTTAATTCCAGTTTTAAAGTTCATGCGAACGATGGGAGAATCGGCTAAAACGTTGGCTAACATCCCCTCCAGCAACCTTTTCTTGCCAACCATTAATTTAGCTTCATCGCTCTCGGCATTCCACACTTTAATTTGGTCTTTATTGTCATCGAGAAGAACAACGGAACCGTCGTTACTGAATTCCACCCACACAGCCTTGTCCACGATAATCCCATTTGTTGTGGGTGAGAATGTATTCTGCATGATCGCATTAAATTCTTTTTGATGTTCTCCGAATTCATAGCGCACAACCGAAGACTCACCGGGTAAAGGGCGAACATCGTTATCGACTATGTCAAGAAGGTCCCTTTTCTTTTCACCGGCCAGGGACAGAACAGCCAGTTCAACCACGGTCGCGTCTCTCGTGGGAACAGCCTCAAGATTTCCAATTTTTGTTGCCGTTAAAAATCCTCCGTTCGCTTCCCCACCAACCACCATGTCATATTGCCCCCCTTCGACGGCTGCGTTCATGGAAGCAATAACATACGGAGACCCCACGTCCGTTAAAGCCACCGTAAAACCTTCGCGCTCAAGGTAAGCCACAACCCCGGGATTCACTGTGTTTGGCAAGGAAATGTGGGGATTTCTTGCGCCGCTCTTCTCTTTTAAGTAGACCGCCGTCAATGCCACCAGGACATCGCCAGGGACAAACCGGAAAGAAATTTGATCCCCGTTTCGGACGACAACCAAAACGAGCGGTCTGTCAGAATCGCCGTCAGTGGAAAAAATGTAGCGCACCGTATCGTTCAGGTTGAGTTGTCTGAAAATAGCCAAAATCCTGTTCAACTGTTCCTGTGTAATACCTTCGGTATCAACCGGAACAAAATCATCAGTTGCGCCAAAACCAACGACCGTGGAGATTCCCTTTTCAACCTTGGAACGATTAAGAAAAACTCGCACAATGTTCTGGACCATTTCACGCCCAACAGCGGAATGTTCGTAGAAGGCGGCACTGGGAAGACCAGCCACGGGGCCAAAAAATCGACTGTAGCGCCGTTCGGACGTTTCCCTTGCCTCTTTCTGATAGTCCCTGATTTGGTCTGGTCTTGGTACACGGGTGGGTTTCAACAGACCGTAATCGTCAAATTGAGAATCTTGGAGGGTCCGGCGATACACTAATTCACTTATTTTTTCAGCGGTTAATCTGGCGATCGTAGCGTTGTCATCTGGAGTTGTTTCTCCGACAGCGCTCCCCCCTTTCATTCCATTAAGCCCCGTTTTGATATGACTTCCAGTCACCATAAAAAACAGGCCCTTTGCCTGCATTGCAACGTAGGTCAAAAATGGCGTTGGGATTCTTCCGCAGTAGAAGGGTTGACCTTCCATGTCAAGGATCGCGCGGGCCACGGCGGTCTCCATCCGTTTGGTGGAGGGCCGATTGTCTCCGCCAAAATAAATTTGGCTGCCGGTTTCACTTCCAAGATGAGAAAAATGGGTGCGCGCTACGGCGTAGGCGGCAAGATCGGTTAACTCGTGCTCGGGCCCACGCACACCGCTGGTCCCAAATGCGGGATAATTTGGGAAATAAATCATGGCTTGGATTAAATTCTGGGCCTCCCGACGGCGGAGTTCTGGGATCAACATTTTAAGATTTGTTCCCCGAGGAACCGTTTTTTTACTAAGGTAGGAAGTCACACCTTGGGAAACTATCCTCTGTTTGGTTTCCCCCGTGAGTTTAATGTTAGCGTAGGAGGCCAAGAGATCGTATTTATTTTTTTCTTGAGATGAAACTATTTTAACCATAAACATATGGATCGACATGGCCTGATCAGCGATACCTCTCATGTGATCTGTTTGTCCCTGGTACATCATGGCATGGAAAAACTGGCGGGACCTTTCTCCCAGGCTCGACCCTAAATATTCTCGGCTGTATTGGTCGTTTAGCAGGTTGCCAACTTCGGCGACGTACGCCTCGGCCATTTTTGAGTCTTCCAGGGCGAGACTGTTGAGCGAACCAACCACGTCGTCAACGCGTCCCTCGCGCAGGTCCACCACAAGCTGCCGAATCCCAGGAAGCTCAATTTGACCTAATGCAAAATCAATGCTTAGGGCGGTTTTAAGGGCACCCTGGACGTCTTCAAGTACCCGTCTCGTTCGAATCAATCGCCCCCTGTATGGATTTCCGATTAGACCGGCACCCGCGACAGCAGCATCCAAGCTTAATATGGCCCTTCCAAGGCTATCCACTTGGTCTTGGTAGGCTTTTTTCCTGTCGGTCTCCGTGTCGTTACTATGCGCACTAACGAAACGACTCAAGGTGACAAAAAGTTTTTGAGAATAATTGGGATCCTTAGCGATCTGGGCAATGTCCAGGACGAACGCATCCGGCTTTCTTGGATCGGGTTTCGTGGTCTCGCTTGCGGCCAAACGAAGGTCTTGAATCCACGTGGAACCTTGTTGAGGAATCGCTTTGATTAATCGGAGAAGATCCCCGACAAATTCGTTCCAGTTGTTGTCCATTGAAGGTTCACCCAACGAAGGATTCATTCTTCTGAAAATTTGGGCCCCACGTGATTTTGTTGCGCCAAGAACAATCAATTCGAGTGCCGCCTGTTCAGGCTTCCCCGTTTTGATAAGGGATAAAATATCTTCAGCCGCCTTAGGTACGTCAACAACTGGTTGGATTAAATCGCTACCTACCATAACGCTGTTTATATTATTAAGCGATTTGATTAAATTATTCAATTGGCCGGCAATTTCGCCTGTCCCAAAAACCCCGTTTCTTTGCAAATTATCAGCAAAGGAAATAAAGTTGGACCGATATTCAACCCACTCAGCCCGAAGTTCGCCTGATCTCATCCCTATAAGCCTGAGGATATCTGCACGCTCTGCTTGTTCTATACGCCCAAAATTAGAGGCAATAGCATTAACTTCCTCATCGGTTGTGGCCAACGCCAACCGCACAATAAAAGAATTGGCAATCCTCGTCTTTTCCGATTGCGCCATCCCACCCTGGGCTACGTAACCACTGTCTACCCTAGGAGGATTGCCAGCATTATCGTAACCCAGGATTTCCCCACTCGAAATTTGTCGACTGGTTTCGCGTATGAGCCGAATAGTATAAGGACGGACAAACAACCCTTGAATATCAACAGAAGAAATCCCGGCACTTTCAAGATTATTGATGACCAGTCCGGCAACATCAATAACGTCCCCTAAATTGCCGTCCCGTTGCAATTCAAAAAGACCACTAACTAAACGACCTACACCCACAACAAAACCTCTTTGTTCAATTGCCCCGGAATTGAGCTGTTGTTGGAGCGTTTGAAGTTCCTCAAAGATTTCCTTCGCCTTGTCCTCTTTGGCTTGGTAAGGCATTCCGTCCATGGCCATGGGTTGCACTGGAACGGTGGCTCTGAAAAGAGTTGCTTCTCCTTTTGTGGAAACTATTCTGTATCCAATTCCTTTGGGAACCATGACCGTCTGTCCACGAGTCAGAGTTAATTTACTCCCATCATCCATTTGGAGCAGTAAAGGCATTTCCGCTTCAAGGACGATTAAAGTTTCAACATCGTGATATGGGGGTTGATTGTGGTTTTGCCCCATTGCAATATTTATCCGACTCAACTGAAATTCAGGCACGTCTCCGAGTTCGCGGTAAACTGTTTCTGTTTCCGCCACCTGAACCCCATCCCGCACCAACGGAGGTTCGCCTTGGAAAACCACGGTGTTCATCAGTTCAGGAACGTCCACATGCTTTGGCGTCAAACCACCGCGAAGAACGTTGTTCGAGTTGGCCATGATTTCCATTCCGACCCCATCCAGATACGCATGGGGCACACCCGCACTCAAATACATGGCCTGCCCTGGATTCAAACGAATAAGGTTTAACAGATATACCGAAAACACCCCCCGATCGTGGTGTCCCTCTGTAGAAAACTCAGCATCCGAACGAAGAACCCAGTATTCGGCTGAGTTTTTGGGAAACGGGGTCTTATTGTTAACCTCACGCAACCGCTGGATTAGGGGAGATAAAATGGTGTTTACTTGTTCTTGGGGAAGCCCCATTATATTCCCATAAAGAGTTTTTAAATTCCCTTCAGACGGCACTGAAACAAAATCAGTTGCTCCTTGAATGGTCATCAGTTCCGCATTTGCATTGATCGCCCCTGCAATTTCGTTTAACGGCCTGAAACCTCGAAGACCATAAAATTCGGTCACCGCAACGATCAGTTCCGGTTTGTGATTGGGATCTTTGTAATTCCGATTTCCAGCCCTAACATCTATCCCTTCTTGATTTTCCCTATCAAATCCAGCTTGCGCTTGCTCCGCGTTCGGGTGCACCTGGATGGAGAGAGGTTTGCCCGCCGCCAACACCTTAAAGAGGAATGGCAGTTGTCCGTTGTAAAGTCCCCGAGCGTGGGGAGACATGATCCCCTCTCCGGCCCGCTCGACCAAACGACCCATATCGATCTTTGTGCTTTTAGGCAAAATAGCCGTTGAGGGGAGATCCGGATGGGCTCCTATCCAGACCTCCGCATATGGGCTATCGCCCGCTGGAATGCCCAACAGATTCGGGATAAACGCATCTTCTCCCCGTTGTCCCCAAGCGTAATTTTGGACCCCCGTTTCGAGAATTACGGGGTAAGGTCTGGCGGCATATTCCTCTAAAATGCGAGCCTTTTGGCGAAAATTAAAAAATGTTTTCGATGTCGGAACCTTTCCCAATAGGAAGCAGGGTCGTCACGCCGAAAACCAGGTTTGTTGCCGCGAAAGCCTGCAGGGCCGAACTGTCAACACCCGCCCATATCAATAGGCCCGCTAAAGCCGCAAAAAATATGTTGGCCAGGGGCCCCGCAATAGCCACCCAGGCGTTATTTCGAAACCCCAGGTCATCCGTTTGAGCCCAAACGCCCTCTCGACCGAACATTAACTTTCCACTCTTGCCACCCAAGAAAGAATAAACCCCCAAATGGCCGGCAACTTCGTGCAACAACACACCAAGCAGGCCAAAAACTCCCACCGATACTAAAGCGGCATAGGTTAAGCCAAAAATGGAAACAGACGCGGCCACGACACCAAGCCCACCAATCACCAGTTGCCCAGTTTTCATGAAATTTCGAGTCTGTGTGGCCTCGGTTGAAGGCGGTCTGTTCTGTCCTGAAAACAGGTCGACAACTTTTGCGACGAGCGCCATCGGAGAAAAATAACTCGCGATGCCTCTTTCCTCAACATAAATCGCAAAATTACTGACTTTGCCCGAGAAAGCGGCGACCAATTTTCCTAATCTGCCTTTATTTTCGCTCCCTTCCCCAACGGCGACCGAAACCTGTCTGCCTTCAGTTTTCGTGAAATACACACCTCCATCACTACTCTCAACTTCCGATTGGCTCAAAGCTTCAACTGCGGGAGTCGTTTGCTTGCCCCCGAGAGCCGCAAGCGTCAGTTTTAAAAGCGCTTTAACGGATTCAGCTGCCCTCTCGTAGCCAGGTGTGGCGATTTTGACAGAAGCGTTGATCGATGCTTTGGTGGTGATTTTCTCTTGGGTGAACAATTTTTCCAGTGCGGGGCGATCTTTTAGGAAATCCAGGTAATGGGAATCGGAAGAAACTTCCGTGAGCGTGGGGGTGAACACCACGTAAGACACTTTTCCTTTTTTCAACAAATCGGTCATGCCTTGGGTGTGGAAACCGCCGGCTAACAGAAGGCCGGTTTTTTGGTTTGTTTCTTTCATTTTAGCTAACAGGTTGTTGACCAACGTTTCGTCACGTTTTAAGGCCGCTTGGCAAAACCCTTCAAAAGAAACCAGGTCTTTGGGCAAGTCGCCCTTATAGTTGTCCGCCCCCGGGGCTATTTGGTCCATACGGGCGGCCATGTTCATGACGCGGTCCCGTGTCCGTTGATAAATTTCCCAGTCTCGGGGCGCCATTTTGAACGCCGTCAGGTTAGCCAGGCTGTGCAGGTCTTGGGCCAGCTCATACACAGCCCGCTCGTCCGCGGACCGGACAAGGGTCGAGGCCACTTGGTCTTGGATCATGTCCAGCTCTTCCAGCAGAGCTTCCGGTTTGATTTGTTCCGATGCCAACACATACTTTATATAGGACGCCATGGCCGGAAACCGGGACAGGGACACACCCCGAGCCTCGCAAATGGTTTGAAGCGAATCGTAATATGCCCCATAGGTCAAGTGGCCGGACTTATAAAGAAGAGTGCGCTGGACCAGCGCGGAAATTTCTTTTTCCGACAGGGCCTTGGTGAGACTTTCAATCAGTCGGGTTCGTTCTCGTTCCACGTCGGCAAAATCGATGCCTTTTTCCATGGCCAAACACTTTTTGAACGCCGCCATCGCGGGATACTTTTTCTCAATTTTCACCGACTTTTCCATAAGAGCCACAAAGTCCGGTAAGGGCATTGAATCGGTGCGGTAACGGGCCTGGGCCTCATCAAAACTCTTTAGCGCGGGAGAATACACCTTCGGTTTCGCCTGGGACAGACGGTATTCCCAGCTTTTAATCCGGTCTTGCACCCGCTGTTGGATAGGCAGGGACTCTTTAAAGGAGTTGAGATTTTTCAAATAAACGTTGACCTCTTCAATTCCCCAGAGGGTGGGTTCTTTTTCCATGGTCCAGCCCGCGTGCTCGCCGCCGCCAATCAAATGTTCCTGCAGAAAGAAATCCGCCACATCTCCAATGACCGCTTGGTTGGGGAAGGTCCGATAAGGAACCAAATCAAACGCTCCCGTCGCTCCCTCCAATCCAACCAGAGACACGGCCCCTGTGTTGACCACTTCGCTGATCAGTCCGGAAATGTTCATTTGGGCTTCCCGTTGTTCGTGGACGTCTTGGATGTGGACCACAAGCGGGCGGTCCGAGGCGTTGGGCGCGAAATAGGCGGCGGAAATGCTTCCGTGAGCCGACGAAATATTGTTGAGCCAAGCGGGCATCAACTTAATTTGTTCGGGCGACAACACCGATCGTGCCGCCAACATATGCGCCTGCCCCCCACCGGCGGAGCCGGCCATGGCGGAATCAAAGGACCCCACCAAAGGAAGCGCATCAGCCAAAGCGCCCTGGGCCCCAGGGGCCATAGCGTATTGAACGCCCTGGCCGGTCGAATTTTTTGTCCGAGCGGCGTCGCGCCGTTCTTTCCAAAAATTGGCTTCCACCAACGGTGCGGACACCGTCGAAAACAAAAACGCGATCCCCACGAACGCGGCAATAAATTTTTTCATTGAAAGCTCCTTAATCTCAGTAAAGGCTTAGATTGCCCACTTTCCATGTCCAGAATGTATCATACCCCCCCAAAAGATTCCCTTAAGAACTTGTAACATTTTTGTAAACTTTTTGGGGTCAAGTCTTGAGTTTGTTCCTGTGTTCCGTAACATCAAAAGGAACAATTTGGGAACGCAAAAGGATGCGCCGTCGGAAGGCCTTTTAAAAAAATGGCTCAGACCGTTGGGCCGTTATGCCCGGCGGGCCCCCTGGGGGTCGGCCACGCGGCCCGGGCGCAACGTGATTGTGGGAATGCCGGCGTTTGTCCGGCATTCGCTTTACAACATCGGCCGTGGGGCCGTTTCGGACGGGAGGGTTTTTCCACCCGTTTTCTCCACAATGACGTAATGGACCATCTCGCGGCCCGCGTCATTGAGGATATAAAGCTCCGTGTGGGGGCGCCGGGGGCCCGTGGGGGGCCGGATGGCCACGGTGATCTTGCGACGTAACGCCGCCCCCGGCGCCGCGTAGGACCGCCCCTGATACTGAATCCGACCGCAGTTATCCACATACCGTTTGTGATGGATGGCGAAAACCAGGTCCAGTGTCCCGGTATTCGTGAGGGGCCGCAAATACGTTCGGTTTTCTTGGATAGCACGGGCCCACCGCTTATTCGGCGTTTCTTTGGTTTCGTCGTGCAAGTGGTATGCGTTGTAGTAGGCCACTTCATCCGTCAGGATCCGGTTCGCTTCGGCCAAGCTTTTGGTTCGGTATCGTTCGCACAACAACGGAATTCGCCTCTGGAAATAGTCAAACCGCTTCTCGATTTTTCCCTTCGCCTCCGGATACCTCTTCGCCGTGAATTTCACATCCACCTGTTGTGTCCGAAGCGCCCGCACAAACTGGGTCTCGATGTCATCGGGATGTTTGAAAATCAGGTGGTTATCCACGTAATACGCCAGCGGGCACCCCACCGTTTCCAACGTCGTGCGCACTTGCGTCAAATGATCCCATGCCGTCTCCTGCTCCACCAGCAACCACCCCACCACTTTGCGACTGTGATCGTCTTCCGTCATGATCAGATCACTGTGCGCTCCCGTGTGCGGGAGCCAGACATGGGTTGAACTATCGTGTTGGAACAACATCCCAATCCCGTTCTTTTCAAACCGGATATAGGGTTTGCCCACCTTATCGACGCCCGGTTCGTAGAGCCCTTGCCCGATCGCCCAACGTCGGATCGTGTTGCGATGGATCCTTTGCCCGTAACGCCGCTGGCATTGCTGCGCCAAAAACGCGAAGTTGATATGCCCACGGAAAAACGGCGATTCTTCCCGGTAATAGCGGATCTCCTCCTCCACATACGCCCTCACAGCTTGTGACAACGCGTTACGTCCGCTCCCTTCCCGTCCATACAGCCAATCCGGCGACGGTTCTTGTCCGCGGATCTTTAACCACTTCTGTTTCAACTTATTGACCCGGCTTCGGCCCACATTCAACAATTTCCCCGCCATTTCTTCCGTCAATTGCCCGACCGCCACCCGTTGGACCAATTGCCACACCAACCGCCAGCTCATCCGTTTATGAAGCTGTTGTTTGCCTCCAACGGGCCCCTTACGCGTCATGTTTTTCCACCCGGGCCTGTGGCTCCTGCGGCCTTCCCATCGATGGACCTGCCGATCTCTCCTGGTTTGGATACAAGCGTGACAACACGATCCGCCACGTCTCATCCCACCACCGTCGGCGATCCTCCCAGATCAACTGGTCCACCACCGATGAACAACTTCGCCCTTCATGCCGCGCTTTTTTACACAACAGATTCCACGTGCACCAGGGCAACTCAATTCGTATCCGTTTCATGGGGCCTCCTTTTGCCTCTTCTCAGCCCCATTCTTTCACGTCACTCCACTTCGCGCCATATCGTTTTGTTTTGCAAGAATCATCCCGCGGTATTTCCCGTCGGTAAACCGCGTCCACTCGTTTTGTTTTGCAAGAACCCCTCTTTTTGTCGCGTCTCGCCACTTTTGGCCTTGGCGATTGCGTTCCACGTAGCCCGGGTGCTGAGCTCTCCACTCTCGCCAGTATTGCGGGTGCGCGGCTCGCCACTGCGCCAGTTTCGCCCCGCGGCTTTCGTCATACCCGATGTTTTTTATTCGCCAGTCCATTTGCACCCGGCGGCGTCGCCACGTTCGGCAGGGTTCTTTATCACAGGTGATTTGTTGACGGTAAGTTTGCGCACAAGGCAGGAACAGCTCTCCACAACAACGACATTTCTTTCGGCGTCGGCTCATGGACATTCACCTCCCCCACAAGCCTACACCCTCTTTTTACCCAAATGCCCGAAATCTAAACCAACCTAAATCCAATCACACCCTCAACTTCAAAAACAGAGTTCCCCCAGAATTCAACCCCAACTCCCCTTGTCTCCTTTGCGTTCCCACCCGCCTCTTTTGATGGTTACGGTACACTTGAGTTTGTTCCTGTCCTGTCGCGTCAAAACGGGACAAATGGGAAGGCAAAGCGGGACACCCCGGACGAGCCTAAAAAACAGCCCCGGACGTGCAATGGGTCCCGCCTTCCCGGTGGGCCCCTCAAGGGGTCGGCTCCAACCGCGGGAAGTGGGTGATGAGACTTTTTCAGAATAGCTGGCTAAATGGGTTTCGAGCCGCTCGCACCGCCAGGGGAACTTGACGACGGTCGCGCGTGGTAAGCCTTGCATCTCTCCCAGATATATTCGAAATAGACCCTCGGAAATTCACGCCGCAAATAGGTCGACACCATCTCCGTCAGGGTCGTTCCCCGCTTGTGAGCCTCTCGTTCCAATGGGTCATATAGCTCGTCAGCCAGGTGGACAACCAGCCGTTTCATGGCCGCGTCTCCCTCTCCGGGGGCAAAGACCTCCGACGTGTCTGCGGCACAATAAAGTGCGCCAGCGTGCTCCCCCGCCAAATCACGGAAATCTCCGTGTGCGGCCGCCGTGGCCCCGTCGGCAGGCGCAGGGCCACCGTCACGGTCTGGCGGATGGGCGCGCCTTTGGGAATTCTCCATGTTTGACCACCGAATTCGATGCTCCCCGTCTTGTCCACCACACGCTCGTAATGCAACGAGAAAACAAGATCCATCGGCGTTTTGGCCGGAATATCGTTCAAATAGGCCCGCCCGTCCTCCAAGGCTTTCTTCCATCGTTTATCCGGAATTTCTCCCGTCTCCGCATGCGGGTGTTTCTCGTTGTAGAACGCCACCTCCTCACGCAAGAGCTCGTTGGCTTTCGCCAGAGTCGTGATCTTGTATCGTTCGCACAAATACGGAACTCTCGACTGAAAATACCCAAACCGTTTTTCAATTTTTCCCTTCGATTCTGGACGGCGGGGCCCCGCCAATTTCAACGTGATGTCCAAACTCTTCAGTGCCCGCGAAAACTGCGTGTGACCTTCTGTCGACGGGGCAAAGATGCTGTGGTTGTCGGTGTAATAGGCCAACGGACATCCAAAGAGCTCCACCGTCGATCGCACAGTTTGCAGGTGGTTCCAGGACGTGTCCTGCTCCACCAGAATCGCGCCCACTACCTTGCGACTGTGGTCGTCTTCCGTCATGATCAGCACATCGTTTCGTTGGCGCGCCGGAACCCACCCGTGAATGGAACTGTCGTGCTGGAACAGCATCCCGATTCCGCCCATCTCGAAGAGAATGAACGGTTTTCGACACGTGTCCACCGCAGGGTCGTAATACCCCTGCGCGATCGCCCACCGCCTCAGCGTATCCCGCTGAAACCGCTTGCCAAACCGTTGTTCGCACTGTTGCGCCAGAAACGCAAAGTTGTAATGCCCACGAAACGGCTTCGGCGCTTCTGTCCGAATGTAGTTCAACTCCTCTTCCAAATACCCGCGCACCTCCGATGGTAACCGCCCCGCCCCGGTTTCTGGGCGTTGATACAACCACCCTTCCCTCGCACCCTCCCGCCACGTTTTGAGCCATCGGTCCTTCAGCACATACAACCGCGTTCGGCTGATCCCCAACCATTCCATCGCTTTGGCCGGCGGCATTTTCCTCAGTACGAACTGCTCCACGATGTTCCATACCGTCCGCCAGCTCATTCGCCGATGCAACTGGTCCCGACTCCGATGGGTTTTCACTCCCTTGCGTATCCGTTTCTCGTCCATGGGCCCCTCCTTCATTTTTTAACTCGGGGCGCATTCTCTCACCTTCTCGGTGCGCACGTCCATCTCTTTTGTTTTTGCAATCTTCATTGCGACCAGGGACATCCTCAATCCCCTTTGTTTTTGCAATCACGCCAAGAGATTCGATTCGACGCATCTTTTCGCTGTGAATCCATTCCAATCCCCTTGGTTTTGCAATCACGCCCCTTTTTTCCCGATTTCGCCTTCTTTGGTCTTCTCGGTTTCGCTCCACCGCGGCCGGGTGTTTGTTTCGCCACTCCCGCCAATACCCCGGATTCTTTTTGCGCCACGCCGCTCTCTTCTCCGCGCTCGCGCCTACGCTCAATGGATTTTTCTCTCGCCACAGGCGCCACAATTCAAGCGCCCTCGCTTTTCGGCAGGATTCCTTTGAACAGACTTTTTGTCGTCGATGGGATCGGCTATACGGGGAGAACAGCTCGCCGCAGACGCGGCACGTCTTTCGTCTCTTCATGGGGGTTCACATCCCCATCAAGATTACAGCTTTATTTTATCGGGAACACCGGGGTAGAGAGGAACTTCCTTGACCCTTCTTTTGAAACCTTTCAGAAAGAACCTGTCAAAAATTTAGACCAGCGCTGAACCCTGTCCCGTTTTCAACGCGACAGGACAAGACGGATTACACAGTGTTTCAACCAGGTTCTTCAGGCGATTTGAGCACGATTTTGTGTTGGTAGCGGGGCCGGCACTGAGACTGAATCCGGGACGTGTGTGTTCCCGCAGGGAGGAAGGCTTTCTTGTATAATTTCTTCGTGGTCAAGTCGTTCACTCGGGGGGAGTATCCATGGCCAACTCAATCAAAAAAAATCTGATCCCTTTTGCCGCGAAATACGTCTGGTGGAAATCTCCCGACGAAGCGATTGAATACCCAGAACGCGTGGTGGCCTATGTGCTGAATTCAGGGACTTTTGAAGATGTTCAAAAAATTGTCGGCCTTATGGGCGAAGACTACTTGAGAGGGGTAGTGGAACGCGCGGAGGTTGGGTGGTTTAATGAAAGATCGTGGCACTACTGGCACTATCGGCTGGGGATGGCCAAACCAAACGAAGTCCCCGAAATGAAACGGCGGAGAGTCGCTTGATAAAAAGATTCAAACCTATTAAACGCGTATTGCCGAAAGCCCAGTTGAGCCTCTGGCCTCAATTAAAACCCACAACGACTCTTGGCCTTGTGTTGTATGGCGGTACAGCCATCGCCCTTCGACTTGGACATCGCTCGTCGGTTGATTTCGATTTCTTCACGAGCGCCCCTTTGGATAAAAAAGCGATTCGTGACCGCCTCCCAATAGTGAACCGGGGCGAAGTGACCCAAGAAGATCCAAACACGTTAAGCCTCCTTACTCATCCGGTTGGCCTCGAAAGCTCGAACGTAAAATTATCTTTTTTTGGCGGGCTTCGTCTGGGACGCGTGGGAACACCGGAGAGAACGCAAGATGAGGTTCTCGATGTGGCCTCCTTGGACGACTTAATGGCAACGAAGTTGGTCGTTATTATGAACCGCATCGAATCAAAAGATTACCAGGACATTGCGGCCATGATTAGCGCCGGTGTGCGGTTGGATAAGGGGCTCGCGACCGCGACCTTAATGCACCCCCACGCTTTTCAACCTCAAGAAAGCCTACGCGCGTTGACTTTTTTTGAGGGGGGAGATTTGAAAAAACTCTCTCGGTCCGAAAAAACGACCCTTATCGAAGCATCACGGAGTGTTCGAGACCTCCCACCCCTCCCACCCCTGACCCCCTATTTGGGGACTGAACCTCTTCTCTCTGAATAATAAGGGCCCGCGCAGAAATAAGTTGAACATCTGGCCGAGTTGATTTTGAGCCGAGCCGACGCGACGAGAGGCGAGCATACCGTGGGGTATGTAAGCCGAGCGACACAAAGGCGCAGGCCAAATGTTGAAGTTATTATTGAACGGCTCCTAAGGGCCTGTGACGACGTGACCGATGATCAACGCCAGCAAGGGCCCAAATCTTTGCAACAAGTTTGGAACGCGCTTCGTAGAAAGGGTGGGAAGATTCACGGAGACATCCATTCCCAGGCACTGCGGTGTTCGCCGTGGGTTTGGACATAATCGAGGAACGCTTCGTAGAATTTGTGGCGGCCGATGGTGGCGGAATCGCCGACCACAATCAACAGACGACGCGCGCGGGTCATGGCCACGTTCATTCGGCGGGTGTCCGACAGAAAACCCACTTCTCCGGTTTCGTTCGACCGCACCAAAGATAAAAGAATAACCTCTTTCTCCCGGCCCTGGAACCCGTCCACGGTTCCCACCTCCAGTTTCGGGGGCACCGCGTGCCTTAACTTTCGCACCTGGGCCGCGTAGGGGCTGATCAACGCCGCCCAATGGGGTTTCACGCCCGCTTCAGCCAGTTCGTCCCATAACTTCAACACCAGGCGGGCTTCACCCTCGTTTTCCCGGCTGTCCAACAGCTCGTTCCACGTTTCCGAATAACCCGTCCCGGCGGTGTCGATAAAAATCAGCCGTGCGCCGGTCAAACCCGTCGGTGTCACGTGGGGGATGTCCAAAAGCGAATGATCTTTCACGGTGTCGTGGGCGATCAGTTGATTTTTATAAAACTGCGCCGACGAAAAACCCATAATTTGTTCGTTCATCCGATACTGGACGCGCAACAGGGTTTGAAGTTGGTCCGGCAAAGTGGGCTGGAGCCGTTCCATCAGCGTGGTGCGAAGGCCACGGTCCCCGGCTTCTTGGGAATGGATCGTGGGCGGCAACTGCAACGGGTCCCCCGCCATCACCACTTTGCCCGCCAACAAAATCGGGATCCACGACAGGGGTTCCGTGGATTGGCTGGCTTCGTCCATGCACACCAAATCAAACCGTTCCGAGGCCAAGATCTGCCCGATCCCCCCATGGGTCGCCAGCACCACATCCGCTTGATGAATGATCCGCTTTGAAATGGATTTTTCCATGGCCCGGGCTTCTTTCCAGAGGGCTTTGATTTCTTTCTTCAGCGCCTTGTCTTCTTCCATGGTCAATCGCCCGTGTTTGCGCAGACGTTGAACCGCCAGCCGTTCGCGATCTTGGTCCATGAGTCGAATCACTTTTTGGTCCGGATGTTCGTCCAGTTGGGCCATCAGGGTGGCGTGACGCAAATTCTCTAAAATCCTCGCCGGGTGGCCCAACCGGACCACGTTCAGGCCCGCGTCCAATAACTTTTCCAACATGTTATCCACCGCAATGTTCGACGGCGCCGTGGCCAGCACGGATTTCCCTTGGGCCACCGTTTGGCGAATGATCTCGGCCAACACGGTGGTTTTGCCCGTCCCCGGCGGCCCATGAACCAGCGCAATATCCCGTGCCGCCAAAGCCGACCGCACAGCCTGCCGTTGAAACTCGTTAAGCCGTTCGTTAAAAAACGGTCCTGACACCGACGAGGGGGGAGCAGCGTTTTCTGGGACGGTGACATTCAAGTCCCTCACCTGTCCCTTCGGGACATCCTCTCCCAAGGGGAGAGGAATGGCCTGGCCCAAGGCCGGGGGCCTGTTGCCGAGCAGGATGTCGCGCAGTTCGCCCAGCCGACCCTTTTCGCGCAAGGCAATGTCCAACGCCCGGCGCATGCGCTTGTAGGTGGCGTCGGATCCCAGCAAATCAATCCGGCATTTTCCCGTGGGTTCTTCCAACAAATCGTCGTTAAGAGCCACGGTCACGCGGTAATCTTCCACGGAATATAACGTCCCGTCCCTGGAAAAGTCACCGTTCACAAACGTCACCCGCACCAGGTCGCCCTGGTCCATGGCATGAAACGGGGAGAGGGCTTCGCCCTGGGCTGGACGGGTGAGCACAAGAAGGGGCATGTTGCCCACGCCCACGTCCCGTTGCTCAATGGTCAGTCGGGTCACCGTTTTGCCCAACTGCTCGCGCATCTCAACGGGCCAACGGTCCAGTTCCCGTTTGTTTTCCTCTTTTTCCGCCTCCCGCTCCATTTCGAGCAGGTCCATGAGGGTGTTAAAATGAAGATCGGGATCGATCATGGGGAAGGGCGATGGGTCGCATCAATGATTTTCAATGACTCGATCACAGACAGGTTATCGGTTGGCAGGCAAATAACTCTTTCCTTTCCGAAATCATTTTGGAGAGACGTGAGCACTTCGTCGAGCCAGGAAGGACCGACGGCCAAAACCCCGCTGAAATCCAGTTCGACCTTCTCACGGGGCCCCGGACGGAGGGTGGACTTCATGACAAGGGCCGCCTCTCGCCCGGCCGGGCGCGATGACAGAATTGTTCCGAATTTTTTAATTTGGATTTTCATTTCAGACTCCACACGACCAGCGTAACGGTGCCCGGCCAGGGGGTGGTCGGCTTCTCTAAATAGGATCGGCATTCCGGCCCCAAAGGTCCGTAATCGACAAGGCCTTGCCCTGAACGGCAGGCAATACCGCACTGGGGATACAACGAGAGGGTTCCCCTGACAAACTTTAGACCATTTCCCCTATTTTCGGGGGCTCGGCCAGAAATAACCTGCTCAAACGCCACACGCAGAGCCTCTTGCTCGCCCACTATTTTCGGCAACACGCGCTCAATGGATCGGAATATTCCCTGCCCCCGGTCAGCAATGAGTGTCCATGCTTTTTTTCCGGTCACCTGGATTTCGAACCAACATCCCGGGCTGTCCCTCCACTTTCCAAGATTGTGGTCAAAACAGTTGTTCCCAATCTCTCCAACAGCCGAGATAAGCAAGGGAATTTCACGATCCGACAGACCCTCTTTTGATAGGGCTGAAATTCGGGCCAACCGGCCCAAAAACACATCCCGGGATTCGCACACCCATTGCGAGGGACTTTGACCGGGAGGAGCGGCCGACGTCGCCCACCGGATGGCCGCATCGAATCGGGGAATCCCGGCGACGACATAGCGCGTCGTGGGCCCCCGGCCCACCACCTCCAATTTTCCCGAAGAAAGCAAGGCGCGCAAATGGTAATGCACCGCCTGCGCGGTAACGCCCAGGTGACGAACCATCTCCACAGGCCGGACCCCCTCGGCGCACCGGGATCTGATCAGAGCCATGATTTTACGACGGGTGTCTGTTTTCATATTTTATAGTTTACTATAAATTATAAACAATAATACAACGTCGAGAACGGATTCCCATTATCAGGGCCGTTGGATTTGAATACCGGCCCAGGCCAGGCCGGGAAGAGCGCGCTTTTTGACAAGGACCGTCACTGAATTTAAACCGTAAGCGCCCAGCAACAGGTCGGCGGCTTGTTCGGCCACGGCTTCCGCCAGTTTAAATGTGCGGGGTTCCAACGTGTTTTTAAGTAACGAGCACGCCGCGGCGTAATCCACGGTGGCATCCAAGGAATCGGTTCGGCCCGCTTCGTTCAGCGGCAAATGCAGAGCCGCGTCCATTTCAATTCGTTGGGCAAAGGCCCGCTCGGCGTCGGTGCATCCCACTTTCAGCCACAGTTCAAGGCCGGACAAAATAATTTGGTCGGTTGGTTGAGTCACGGTTTTAACCCCACGTATTCCAGTTCCAGGGGTTCGGGACCAATATTTTCAAAGTAGTAGGCCGTGTCGGGTGGAACCGCCACGTATCCGTATTGGATTTCGGTTTCGCTTTGGCCCAGGTAAGCCACCCCTTTGCCCCGGCGCGGACGAAAAACCATTTTGGCTTTGTTTTCCCGTAACGTCACCGTCCGCGCCCCCACCGGCACAAGGAACCCGCCCGACCGGATCGGCTGGGCGTCAGGAACTAAATCCAAGGATCGGTAAAACGTCTGAACGTCCGGATCCGCCTTCAAACTATGTTCTTGAGGCACCACAACTCGAACCGACACGCCGCGGGTTTTTTTGGGCGTTATTTCACAGGCTTTTAGCAGGGCCACTTCGTCTCGCAAGAGGGCTTCGTTAAGGCCCCGCTCCCCCGGAGGCGTGTTGTAAAGCAGGTCTAAAATTGTCCGTTCCCGCAGTTCTATAAAAGCGCCTATTGTCTCCCAATAAACCCGACTCTCACTAGGGGGGCCTTCGCCCCCGGGGCGTTCGCCCCCTTTCACTTCGCGAGGGGTTGCGGTCTTTTCCAAGACCTGGTCGCGCAAGAGTCGGGTTTCGGACTGGTAGCGAACCCACTTTTTTTCAACCAGGGCCCGTGCCTCGGGATCCTCGGCCGGCACTTTTCCGAGCGTGGCGGTTCTCTGCATTTTTTGACAAGCGCCACGCAGGCGCCGAAGGTCCTCTTCCAAAGCAACGGAATTCACCTCGCCACCCGAACTAAACTCTTCATGCAAAACGCGTACTCTTTTTTCGGCGGAGACCATCACTTTTTCATAGTCCATGGGCGCCGATCGAATCCGTTCGACCGCCAAACGGCGAACATCCTCCTTTTCAGAAACAAAACTCCCCCGGTCCAGACCATACAGGAAGGCCACTATCATCACCAACGAAACCGTAACGAGTGTTTTCATCACCGCCTCGCTTTTTTAAGGGCTTTTTCAACAGAGGGCAAGAGAGTGCGCGCCACTCGGTCGTAGCCTTGTTCGTTCGGGTGAATTCCGTCCGGCAGGTTCAAAGCCGGGTTGCCCGCCACCCCCTCCAACAGAAACGGCACCAACAACGCCCCGCGCCGGTCCGCCACCCGTTTAAACATTTTACCGTAGTCGGCGGAGTAAAACAGCCCGAAGTTGGGAAACGTTTTCATTCCGCACAACACCACAACAGCCCCCGCGTCTTGGCATCGGCGGACAATCTCGTCGAGGTTCTTCTCGATATCGCTCAGACGTTTGCCCTGGAAGGTGTCGTTGGATCCCAGTCCCACAATCACCACATGGGGTTTTTCGGCCAAACTGAAATCCAACCGGGCGAGCCCGTCGAACGTGGTATCGCCCGAATGGCCCGCGTTGGTCACCGCCACGGAATAGCCCTTTTCTTTTAATAACCGTTCCAAAACCGCGGGGTACCCGTCCCGGTCGGGATCCACCAAATCTTTCCCCGCCGTCAAACTGTCCCCAAACGCCAAAACACGCATCGCCGCTCCCGGGGTTGTCGGCACAGACCTCACGGACGGATCACTTTTTTCACAAGCCCCCAAGAACAATACCCCCACGACGGCAAAAAGGGGACGAATGTCTTCCCTATTCATGGCGAAGAGTTTCCATGGGGTGTTGGCCTAAAGAACCCCGTGTGACAATCCACGAAAGCAAAACAATGCTCGCCGCCGCTATGCCCATAAACGCGCCCGTGAACAGCGGGAATAGATTCAACCGAAGTTCGAACACACGCTGGAGCAGTAACGCGCTGGCCCCGACCCCCAATACCGACGCGGCCGCCACGCCCGCGCCGGCGATAATGGCATATTCCGCCAACGCCACCGCCACCACCTGTCCGGGGGACGCACCCAAAGCGCGAAACAGGGCCGATTCGCGTTTTCGCGACGCCAACGACGCCAACAAACTCGACATCAAAAGCAAAACGCCCGCCGATAACCCGAAATAGCCCAACGCCCGCACAACCGTTCCCAACCGTTTGAACAAACGGCCCGTCAAGGCCGCCACGTCCGTCAAATCGATGACCGTGACGTTGGGCAAAACCTCGGCCAACCGATTTTGAAGGTCGGGCAGTCGCTCTTTGGAAACGGCCATTCCCGTCATGAGCGTGTGAGGCACGTTGTCCAAGAGGCCCGGTTGAAAATAAAAATAAAAAAACGGTTGTCGAACCGACTGGTTGATCGCGCGAAAAGACGAAAGGGTCGCCTCAAACCGGCGGCCCAACACACTAACGGCAATCCGGTCGCCCCGTCGCAGGCCGAACTTTTTTTTGTACTCATCAAACACCGACACTTGAGGGCCCGTCACGGCGGGGTCCCACAAGGCGGGTCCTTCCACGACGGTGTCCGTGGGCAAAAGGTCGTCGCCAAAAGTCAAACCAAATTCCCGGGTCAAACGATCGCCCGAACCTTTGCGGTCCCCTCGCCGGTTGATTTGCTGAACCGGCACCCCGTTGACCGTCACCACGCGGCCCCGAATCAACGGAAACAAGCGGGCTCCCGGATTATTTGTTATCTCGTTAAACTCCGTCCGTTGGCCAGGTTGAATATTAATGAAAAAAGTGTTGGGCGCATCGGGTGGAAAACTTTGGATCAGTTGGGAAAAAAGATTTTTTTCCATAAGAAAGAGGGTCAACAATACCGTCAGTGAAAGGGCCACCGATAGGACCACCGCGTTATTTAAATTGCCGGGCCGCGACAAGCCCCGCGCCGCCAACCGCGGGACCAAACCCTTCAAGGACGAAAAAAGTTTCCGAAACAACGCCATTCCCACGCCCACCAAACCGCCCCCCCCGACAACCGTGGCCGCCAGGGCGAGCACGAATTGACCCGCCAAAAGAGACCGACCCGTTTGGGCCCAGACCAACAGATAAAAAAGTGTTGCGCCCGCCATTGCCCACACGGCCCCTCGAGCGGACCGTAACCCCGTCGCGGGGATATCGTCGGCCAAAATCCGCGCGGGCGAAAGGTCTCCCAGCTTGAGCAGAGGCCAGACCGTAAACAAAAGACCCGCCCCGATCCCAACACCGGCAGACCGGGCCAACGCCCCGATCGGAAACGCTGGAACCAACCCGCTCGGCAACAGGTCACCGAACAACGCCAACAGGAGCGACGCCAGCAATCGGCTCGCGCCCAACGCCAGCCCCAACCCCGCCAATGACAACAGGCCAACCCACCCCAACCACGCCCGATACACATATCGGGTGGGCGCGCCCATGGCAAACATCATGCCCACACTTTTTTCTCCCGCGTTCAGAGCCGCCGAGAGGGCGGTCGCCGCTCCGATCCCTCCCAGCGTCAACGTCAATAGGGCTAGAAAGTCCAAATACAAAATGGTCCTTTGAATGAATTTGAGAATTCCGGGGTTATCGGTGGACCAACTCGCCACCTCCGTGGTTTCCGACGACGCCCGGGCCTTGACCTCCGCCAACGCGCCCGCTAAATCCGTTCCCGGCGGCACGTTGAGGTAAAGCGTGTTGGAAGCCCGACTGCCCGGAGCCATTAATTTTGAATCCCGCAGATCCGCCAGGGAAATAAACACGGTCGGTGAAAGCTCAAAAAAAGAGGTGGGAACGTCGGTTCGGTCCAACACGGTGTCGGCCACCGTTAAATCCAAGGCGCCGATCCGCAATGTGTCGCCCACGGACAGGGTCCACCCTTTTAGCAACCGGTCTCCCACCACCACCGATCCGGGTTTCAATACCGACGCGAACGGCCGACCCGATCCCGTTGTGAATTTCCCGTAAAGGGGGTAAGCGTTGCTGACCGCTGACAACGTGACTTGACCTGTTTTTTGAGCCCGGCGGTGTTGGGCCATCGATAGAGTATCGATGGAGCGGGCGAACGCGGCCGCCGGCCACCGGCGGCGGGCCCACACTTCCACATCGTCCAACACCACGTCACTGCCCTTCACGGTGATGTCGGCGGACCACAACTCTTTGGCCTGGGCTGTGACAGTTTTTTTGACCACCCCCGACACTCCCGCCAACGCCATTAAACTGGCCGTCCCCACCGCGATGGACAACGAAAAAAGACCGGCGTAAAGGGGCCGGTACCGAATTTCTCGAACCGCGAAACCAAGGGGAGTCATAAGGGGTGTGATCGACCCGCTCTAATCATGAACGAAGGCGGGAAAATTCTGTGCCACACACTGTCAAAGGGGACCCCGTACCAACCGGAGAATCCCAATTAATTAGAATTTGCCTGCCGGAAATTTAAGATCCAATGACACGGAAACCGTTTTCCCCGGACATCTTAGGTCGTTGACCAGCCCCCCCCCGGAGGGTAAAGAACCCGTATCATTGACCCAAGATAGCCCCGCACCGGCCGTCACATTGGACGTCCACGTTCCTTGGCCAAAAGACTGAAGCCGACGGAAGAGTCGTGGCATGGTCATCAGTAGTTGATCAGGAGCGACAGAAGAGTGAGGCTGTCGTCCCGTTTAAACCCGGCGGGGGGTTCGTGAACATGCTTCCAGATGTAAGAGACCTTCAGGGCCATCCGGGTGGACAGGGAGGCTTTGAGGGCGGTCTCGGTGTTAACGCGATACCCGTTGGGATTGTCAAAGTTGTGCAAATATTCACCGTCCTGGAAAAACGAGGATGTCTTTGAAATCCCCCGCACATATTTGGCATACAAACGACCGGAAACAAAATCGTTACGGGGCGCTTTGACGAGTTGTTCGTTGATGTAACCGCCGCCGATTTCTCCGAACAGGTCGTCCGCCGCGGTTTTGAGCAGTCCGCGTCCCACACCCACCGAAGCGTCGTAGCGGTGGTTGTACCCCGCGAATCGGTTGGATTCCCATTGGGCCCGCTCAAACAGGTAATTTCGGCCTGACAATTTCCACTCCGCCTTTTCACCGGCGTCGTACCGTTCCGACGTGCGTTGATTGTCGCTTTCCACGTTGAGCGCGTGGGCCCACAACTCCAGGGCCTTTTTGTCTTTACTCCAGTTAAACTTCTCGCCGGCGCCCACCGTGCGGGATTGGCTGTTGCCCCGTGCAGACAAAAAGGTGAGTTGTGTCTCATTCTCCCAATTCTTGGCCGGCTCCTCCGCCGATACCAACGAACAAGTTGCCACTGCAACCGCTGTCAAAAAAAGGGATCGTTTCATGGGGCTTTCCTATTGTTTCTTGGTTGCTGAAAGAGTGGCCACAGCCCGACGGTTGGCGGCGCGCCCTTCCGGTGTGGCGTTATCAGCTACCGGCGATTCGATTCCGTAACCGACCGCGGTCACCCGTTCGGGCGCGATGCCGAATCGATCCACCAAAGTCTTGCGAATTGATTGGGCCCGTTTCAACGAAAGAGCCTTGTTCTTTGCGGGCGAACCCACGTTGTCTGTGTAACCCGCAATTTCCACCGTGGTCTCAGGATAGCGTTTCATAAAGTCGGCCGCTTTTTTTAATTGCGGATCAAATTCGGGACCAAGGTCCGTTTTGCCGGTAACAAATTTCACGTCCAACGTCATCGAAACTTTCTGAGTGGAACACCCGGCATGGTCCACCAAGATTCCCGCGGGTGTGTTGGGGCACTGGTCCAAAGCATCGATCACACCGTCCTCATCGCTGTCCACTAACATCGCAACGGCCACCGGGACCAGTTCCTGTTTTTCAGGGGCCGGGGATCCACCCCAAAATAAGTTCGCCATAAGGCCCAGCGTGTAGGCAGTCGCTTCCGTCCGATTCTCGCTGGACTGGTTCAACACGTAATGCAGCCGCGCCAAAGCCCCCACGCTGGCCCAGTCAGCGATGAAATATTCGCCGCCCAGCCCCCCCTGGGCTGCAAAAGCGGTTTGTGACTTTTCCTCGCCTGTCGGGTCCAAGCCGCTCACTTCGGCGGCGCCAACGCTCAACAGGGCCACCGGAACCAGCCGACTGTCCGGCCGAAACGAATGCCACACTCCCACCGTGACTGGCTCCAAGCGGATTCGGTTCGCCGAAGAATCGTCCTTGACCTTCAACTGGATCGAATCGTAACCCACTACGAGCTCGTTTCGTTTGCTGAGACCCAAACGAAGCCAGAGGGAGTGGAACAAATCCCCATTGGTCTCACGTTTATCGTCTTTGCGAGCAATGAGATCACCCCATCCGCCAGCCCCGCCCACACCGATGCGACCCGTGGCATCACCGGCGACCGCCATTGTTGTCAACGCGACTAAAAATATCCCACCGAGAATTTTACGTTTCATACCCTATTCACCCTATTTGTTGGAGTCAGCGATGGTGACGACGTTTGTCCGCGCCACGTTGTTCATCACTTTAATGGCCATAAAAATGGCGAACGCAATGATGATAAAATCGAGGACCGTGTTAATGAACGCCCCGTAGCGCAAGGTCACCGCCGGGCCCCCGTCCACGGGAGCGGTCAACGCCAGCGCCTTGTCCTTGATGTCCACGCCGCCCGTTAAAGCGCCCACCACCGGCATCACCATGTCGTTGACCAACGACGTGACAATTTTACCAAACGCGCCGCCAATCACAACCCCCACCGCCATGTCCACCACGTTCCCCCGCATGGCGAATTGTTTAAATTCACTGAGGACACTCATGGGACACCCCTGTGTTTGAGATTTTTACGAAGCGCTTTGGTAAGCGCGGTAGTCGATTTGGGGAAACAGGTTGTCGATGGATTCCAGGTGAGACAAAAAGCCTTCGTCCAGACGGATCTCTTGAACGCGATGGAACAAGTCCAGGAAACGCCCCACGTGGTCCCGGGTACGTTTTTCGGAATATTGCCGAGCGGTCCCCACGGTCATCAGAAAAGCCCAGTCCGACGATTGGGCCAACAAGAGCTCCCGAGCCGCTTGGTTGAGATAACGCCGCAACACCCCCTCCGCGTTGGGATGAACGTTAGCCAAATGAATCATCCGCTCCGAGGCGATGTGCAGGTGGGGATACACCCAATCGTTGGAGGCGTTGAGCCACACTTCGTGATAGCCTTTGTCGCCCCAGCTGGAGGGTTCGGGTTCGGCGATTTGGTGTTCGGGAAACTTTTGCAAATAGTCCACGGCGTGGATGGTTTTGACGGCGGATTGGTCGAAATGCATTTTGCGCAACAAAGAATCCAAAAAGTCCGGCCCCTCAAACCACCAATGACCGAACAGTTCCGCGTCGTACACCGATGTCACCAGCGGGGGACGGTTCATGACATTTTTTAAATATTCCACTTGCCGCTCACGGTTGAACAAAAAGTTTCCCGCGTGGCTGGCCGCCGTGGCTCGAGCCCGGGACGGCACATAGGGTTCCTTGTCGGCCAAAGCCACCCGGCCGGTCACGCGGTAATACTTGATCCCCGTGTTTCGCCGCACACCGTCGTCGTGCAAATAGGGACGAATGTAGTTGTAGTCCAAGTCGTAACCGATGTCGCGGTAAAATTCCCGATAGTTGAAATCGCCGGGATACCCCTGTTCGGCGGACCACACCTGGTGGGCCGTTTCCATGTCCCGCCCAAAAAAAGCGACACCGCCCGGAGAATACAACGGCGCGAACACGCCGTAACGCGGCCGCGGTTTGGAAAATAGAATTCCGTGGGAATCTAAGAACGAAAACCGGATGCCGTTCTCTTTTAAAATGGTGTCCACGCCGGGTGCGTAGGCGCATTCGGGCAACCAAATGCCCCGGGGCGGGCGGCCGAAATGGCGTTGATAATCCTGGACCGCAATGCGCACCTGGGCCCGCCGGGATTCTTCGTGAATCATGAGCGGCAAGTAACCGTGCGTGGCCCCACACGTGATGATTTCCAGCAAACCGTAATCTTGAAGGGCTTTAAACCGGGTCAGCAAGCGCCCGCCGCACGCGTCCACGATTTCTTTGACCCGCCGGAACTTGCCCAAATACATGGCGGCCGTTTCTTGAAACGCCGCGGGCAGAGACCGGGTGCGGACCACCTCTTTTTCAGCCAGTTCCAATAGTTTTTCCAGTTTCGCGCGGTAACGGGTCATCAACAGATCGTCCGACAACATGTTGCACAAGGGCGGCGTCAGGGACATGCTGAGCCGGAACGGAATTTTTTCGGACGCCAATCGTTCCAGGATGTCCAGGATGGGAACGTACGTTTCCGTGATCGCTTCGTAAAACCAATCTTCTTCCAAAAAGTCGGGATATTCCGGATGTCGAACGTACGGCAGGTGCGCGTGGAGAACGAGGTTAAGGTAACCTTGAGGGTCGGACACTATTCGCTCTTGTGGGACCGGCGCGTCACCCGAAACTCGATGGACCGCGATAAGTCACCGTCGCGGTGGGTGGCGTGAATCGGAAACACCTGTTCCCCGTCGGGAAGGGAAAAGCGAAACGAAAAAGTGCCATCGGGGTTCAACGCCACCGGATGGCCTTGAAACGTTAAGGACGCGTCGGGCTCTGTTGCGCCATACACAATCACTTCCGTGTCGGCCACCAGCCAAAACCCTTTTTCTTTCTTTAACGACGGCATCCGGCCCCAACTGGCGCCACCCGGCGATGTGGGGATCAACGAGGCCGATGAAACGTTGCGAAGCAGTTCCCAACGCTGAGCCAAAATCTTGACCACGTCCAACGACCCGGCCCCCAGCCGACCGCCGCCGGAGAGCTCAAACAACCGTTCCCAATCGGCCTGCAAAACGCCCCACCGTTCGTCGGTGATGTCCGACACCTGGCCGGCCGGCAAGCGGATCCGGTTGGAAATGGCCAGCAACACAAACCGACCGTCGGGCAGAACCAACCCCAGCTCCGCGTGCCAGTCCCCGTCGGGTTCCGGCGAGTGCACATACCAATTGCGGGCGTCCACCCGAACGTCCACATCGAAAAACCCGGATTTGCCCGACCGGCTGGAATGGACTCGAAGAACCGATCGGCCCTGTTTTAACATGTCGCCAAACTGTTTGCGGGCTTCGTCCCAGGTGTAGGGAGCCACTTCCCAATAAGCGTGGATCCAGCGAGGGTCGCGCGGAAGAATAACCAAACGGGTCACGCCATACTCTTTAGGCAACGGACCGGCGCTGGCCGGAGAAACCGGCCGCGGAGCGGAACCTGAGGAAGGCGCGTTGACGTGGGACGTCATCTTGAAACGGGTGCGATCCTTTGTAAATCCTGTTGTGTGTTACGACTGTCGCCGCGTTGGCCGGCGGCCGATACTTCTTGGCGATAATCTAGCAAATACGAAAGGAATTGCAAGAAAAATTTCACAGCCTATGCAACAGATGGCGCAATCGGACAGCCACCCCCACGCCCCCCAACACCAAAATCCCATAAACAACCTTCCCGAAAGGTTTATCCAACACCTTCAGCAAGGGCGGTGTCACGATTGCGAATAGTACCAAATAAAGGACCGCCACCGCCAGCGCGTGCAAAAGAGGCTTAATTTTCGCGTCCATGCTTAACCGTCTCCTGGAGTCCCGCGATCGCGGCCATCACCCGTTGAGCGAACGCGTCGGCGGGTTCGCCGGGGTTGACCGCCAACGGGGGCCCAAACCGTACCGCCACCGACGGAAACCGCGCCATGCGATGCGTGTTGTGCACATACACCGGCACCACCGGCGCACCGGACTGAATCGCCAGCCACCCCACCCCCGCTTTCGGCGGGCCCAACACCCCGTCGCGCCGCCGACGGCCTTCGGGAAACAAAATCAACGCGCCCCCGGCCGCCAAGAGCCGTTGGGCCGTGCGAAACGCGCCCACGTCGCCACGCGACCGACGCACCGGAAACGCATGGACCCCCCGCAACACGGCCCCGAACAACGGGATCCGAAACAATTCTTCTTTCGCCATAAAATACAACGGGCGATCCAGACTCGAGCCCACCAACGGCGGATCGGCGAACGACGCGTGGTTGCACGCCAACAACACGGGCCCGGCCGCGGGAACATGTTCCCGTCCGTGCACCGTGCATCGCCACACGACAGCGTACAAAATTCGAAACATCCGGTGGCCCGTGGCATACAAAATCCGCGACACGAACCCCGCCAGCCCTCCGGGATTCAACGACACCGACGCGGAAACGCTCTCGTCAGCGGACACCGGTTTTTCGACGCACCCAATCCAACAACATCCGTTTCACGCGCGCTCGGGAATCGCGCGTGGTGTCCAACACCACCGCGTCATCGGCCGCCCTCAACGGTGAAACCGCCCGGGTCCGGTCACGGTGGTCGCGTTCACGAATGGCCGCCTCGATGGCCGAACGGGGCTCGGATCGGCCGGTGGCCCCCAGTTGCTTCCACCGCCGGCGGGCGCGTTCTTCCACCGACGCGTCCAGAAAAAATTTGACGTCGGCCCGGGGCAACACCACCGTGCCGATGTCGCGGCCTTCCATGACCACACCGCCGCCGCGGGCCAACCGCCGCTGAGCGCGCACGAGAAAGGTCCGAACCTCCGGCACCGTGGCCAACCGACTGGCGGCTTGGCTCACATCGGGCGATCGCAATGCCGCCGACGCGTCGTGACCGTCCACCAACAGGCGCGGCTCGGCTTCGTCGGTAAACGACAGCGCGGTGCGCGCCAACAACGATCGAACCCGGCGGCGATCGTCGGGCGCAACCCCCGCCCGCACCACCGCCCATGCCACGCCGCGGTACATGGCCCCGGTGTCGATGTAACGCAACGCCAACGCGTTCGCCAGGTCCCGCGCCGACGTGGATTTTCCCGCCCCCGCCGGCCCGTCAATGGCGATGGTCAAACGGCCGTCCGCCGTGAGCCCTTTTTTATTTTTTGCGGCCGCCGATCGACTGGCGCTCCCGCGACGGGCCCTCATGATTGGACCCGCACGCGTTCCAGATCTTCCCAAAAAGTGGGGAACGATATTTCCACGCAATCGGCGTTGGCTATTTCGGTTTCGCCCTCGGCGATCAGACCCGCCACCGCGAACGTCATGGCCAGCCGGTGGTCTCCCGCCGAGTCCAGCCGCGCGCCGCGCAACGGCGTGGGTCCCTCGATACGAAGCCCGTCAGGCAATTCGTCGATGCGCGCGCCCATTTTCGACAACCCCCGCGCGATGTGGGCCAACCGGTCCGATTCTTTGACCCTCAGTTCGGCCGCGCCGCGAATTTCCGTCACACCCTGGGCCTGGGTCGCGGCCAACGCCAAAATCGGCACTTCGTCCACCAGCCGGGGCATGATGTCGGCTCCGAACGTCACGCCTTTGAGGCCCCGGTGGCGAATGAGCAGGTCCGTGACCGGTTCGCCGCCGGACACCAGCGAACGCTCCCGTTGAATTCCCGCGCCCATTTTTTCCAACACTTCCACTATTCCGTCGCGGGTGGGATTGGTGTTGACCCCGCGCAACATCAGTTCCGACCCCGGCGCCAACAGGGCCCCCACCATGAAAAAGGCGGCGCTGGAAATGTCCGAGGGCACCACCCAATCTTGGGGTTTCAAAGACGGTCCCCCCTGCACCGACACCCGCCGCTCATCAACCGTCAACCGCACACCCGCCGCCGCCATCATTCGTTCCGTATGGTCCCGGGACCGCAGGGGTTCTTCGACGGTCGTGACGCCGTCGGCGTACAAACCGGCCAACAGCACGCAGGATTTCACCTGCGCGCTGGCCACCGGACTGATCCATTCAACCGCGCGCAACGGTCGTCGGCCATGAATACGAAGCGGAGCGTAACACCCCTTGCGCGCGGTGATGTCGGCCCCCATCGCGGTCAACGGATCCACCACCCGCGCCATGGGCCGTCCCGACAGACTTTTGTCCCCCATCAGTTTGGTGGAAAACGGCTGGCCCGCCAACACCCCCGACACCAACCGCAACGTGGTGCCTGAATTGCCGCAATAGAGGTGGTCCGCCCGGGGTTCGCGCAAACCGTACAAACCTCGGCCCACCACAATCCAGTCTCCCTCGGGATTGGTCTCGATGCTGATCCCCAAGGTTCGGAAGGCTTCCGCCGAGCGTTCGCAATCGTCCGCCGATAACGGACGAACAATTCGCGACGTGCCCTGGGCCAACGACGATAAAAAAACCGCCCGGTGGGTAATGGATTTGTCCGGCGGCGGCCGCAGTTCGCCCCGCAAAGCTCCACCGGGCACCACGACGCGGCTGGATGTGGAAAGAGTCATGAAAGATCCTTGAGGAACGCGTTGAGCCGTTGGGCCCGGCGCAGGTCGCCTACCCGCCAGCCCTGTCGAACCAACCCGTTCAAATTTTTGGAAAAAAGAGAAACGGCCCGGCGAACCGCCCGGTCGTTTAACGTGAAAATGCCCCGCCACAAACCAGGGTCGGCCCCCGCCACGCGGGTCGCATCGCGGTAACTGCCCGCCGCCAGCTCTTTGGCCAGCCGGACGCCGGCCGGCCCGGCCCCATCGCCCACCGCCAACGTCAACGCGTCAGCGATCGCGTGGGGCAAATGACTGACCAGCGCCACCACCCGATCGTGGGTGTCGGGGTCCAAGACCCTCACCCGCGCGCCCACGGATTTCCAAAATCGGGACGCCTGAACCAATCGGCCTGCATCGGTGCGAGGTGTTTTGGCCAACACGCACACGGTGCCTTGATACAAATCTTCCCGAGCGTTGGCCACGCCGGTTTTTTCCGATCCCGCCATGGGATGGGCTCCCACAAACGCTGTATGGTTTTGACCCGAAAAAAGTTTTTCCATCTCACGCACGATGGGGCCTTTGACACTGCCCACGTCCATGACCAACGCCCCCGCCGGAACCCATCGCCGATGGTGCCGCGCCAACGGAATAATTTTGTCCACAGGCGAACAATAGACCACCACGTCGGCACCAGCCAGGGCCCGGGCCGGATCGATGAACCCCTCGTGCAACGCGCCTGCGCGCAAAGCCTCTTTAATTGTTGTGCTCCGCCGCGCCAGACCCGTCACGCGCCAGCCCCCCCGGCGACGTAGCGCCAACCCCAGGGACCCGCCCATCAGACCCAGGCCCACGATGGTGATTCGTTTCATTCCGGCGAAGACGGGCGGTCGGGGAACCCCATCAGAGGGTTCGCCCCACCGCTTCAGCGACCTTTCGCAACCCTTTGAGAATGTCGTGCATTTGGGTGGGCAACATCGCCTGGTGGCCGTCGGACAACGCCGCCGCCGGGTTCGGATGGCATTCAATGATGATCCCGTCGGCCCCCGCCGCAATGGCCGCCCTCGCCATGGGGACAATGTAATCGCGCACGCCCACCCCGTGCGAAGGGTCCACCAACACCGGCAAATGGGACAGGGTTTTCAACACGGGCACCGCGTTGAGATCCAGCGTAAACCGCGTGGCCGTTTCAAACGTGCGGATCCCCCGCTCGCACAGCATGACGTTTTCGTTGCCTTTGGCCATGATGTATTCCGCCGCCATCAACCACTCTTCGATCGTGGTGGCCATTCCGCGTTTCAACATGGCGGGTTTGCGCGTGCGGCCCACTTCCCGCAACAAATCGTAGTTTTGCGCGTTGCGCGCGCCGATCTGTAAAATGTCTGCGTATCGTTCCACCAAATCCACCTGACGCGGGTCCATGACTTCGGTGATGATCGGCAGACCCGTCACCCGACGCGCCTCGGCCAAATATTTCAAAGCCTCTTCGCCCAACCCTTGAAACGCGTACGGCGACGTTCGCGGCTTAAACGCCCCGCCCCGCAAAATCTGCACACCGGCTTTTTTTAATTCCTTCGCCGTCACCATCACGTTTTCGCGGGTGTCCACTGAACAGGGCCCGGCCATGATCACGATCCCTTTGCCCCCCACGGGAACCCCGCGGACATCGATTACGGTGTCGGTTTTTTTGAACACGCGACTGACCACTTTGTAGGGTTTCGAAATCGGCGTCACCACCTCCACCTGGGGCATGGACTCGAACAGCTCTTTGTGGGCGATGGCCTTGTTGCCTTCCCCAATCACACCGATGACCACCCGCTCCGCTCCGCGCGACAGTTGGGGAGTGAACCCGAGCTTCTTAACACGGGCCACCACCGCCTGCACATCGGATTTTTTTGCGCCGCTTTTCAATGTCACGATCATAGGAGTCTCCTTGCTTCACGGAAGGCCGATAAGAACATCCGATTTTCTTCCGGTCGGCCGATGGTCACGCGGATGTGTTCTGGAAAACCGTATTCGTCCATGGCACGGACGATCATCCCCTGGCGCAGGAGCGCTTCAAACAGTTCGTCGCCCCGGTGCGGGGACACCTGAACCAACAAAAAGTTGGCCGCCGATCGAACCGACGGAACGCCCATTCCTTTCAGCGCCCGTTCCATCGCTTTTTTCTCACGGGCCACCAGCGCCACCACCCGTTTGAGATGGGCCCCGTCGCCCAAAGCCGCCACCCCGGCCGCCTGGGCCGGGATCGAAACGTTAAAGGGCGGGCGCACCCGTTCTAAGGTATCGATCAATGCGTCCGGCCCGACCGCGTAACCCAACCGCACCCCGGCCAACCCATACGCCTTCGAAAAGGTCCTCAGAACCACCAGGTTGCGGCCCGCCTTGAAAAAATCGATGGCGTTGGGATAATCCGAATTTAACCGGGCGAATTCAAAGTAAGCTTCGTCCACCACCGCCACCACCCGCGCGGGAAGCGTGATCAAAAATTCTTCCAGTTGCTCCCGGGTGTTGTAGGTTCCCGTGGGGTTGTTGGGATTGGCGATGAACACGAATTTGGTCCGGGCCGTGACGGCCGCGGCCATGGCTTCCAGGTCGTGTGTCATTACGTTCATAGGTACCGTGACCACCCTCGATCCCATAAGTTCACCGGCCATTCGATACCGCAAAAACGCGTGTTCACTGACCACGATTTCGTCCCCAGGGCCCAAATAGGCCTTGGCCAACAGCTCAATCAACTCGTCGGAACCCGCTCCCACGCACACCTGGCTGGATTTCACCTTGCACCGTTGCGCCAACGCCTGGCGAAGGTTTGTGCTGAACCCGTCGGGATACCGGTGAAGTCCCGCCGCCGCCTTTTTCAACGCCGCCAGCGCCTTGGGCGACGGGCCCAACGGATTTTCGTTCGAGGCCAGTTTGATCACCCGCTTCAGTTTATACATCCGCTTCACGTTTTCCATGTCGCGGCCGGGGACATAGGGCTCAAAGCCCTGCACTTCTTTGCGGGGAGAAAAAACGATGTTTGCATCGGCCACAGTCAGTCCGCCTTGGGATAACAACCCAGCATTTTAACCATCTGGGTCGTCCGTTTCATTTCCAAAAACAATTTTTGAACCCGGGGTTCCAGGATGTGCCCAAGAAAATCAATGAAAAAAACGTACTGCCACGCCCGGCGTTTGGTGGGCCGAGACTCAATTTTGGTCAGGTTGAGATGGGCCGCGCGGAACAGTCCCAACAAATCGTGCAAAGCCCCCACCCGATCGCGAACCGACACCATCAGAGACGTTTTGTCGCGGCCCGAACCCGACGGGGCCGACACCTGTTTGCCGATGATCAAAAAACGCGTGCGGTTGTCTTTGACGTCCTGAATCGCGGGGGCCAAAATTTTGAGCCGATAAAGAGTCGCCGCCAACGGACTGGCGATCGCTGCCACCCCCGACTGCAACGCCGCCTGGGCCGCCGCGTCCGCCGTGGACGCCGCCGTGTCCACAGGAACCCCCGCCATGTGGCTTTCCAACCATTTTCGGCACTGGGCCAACGCCTGCGGATGGGAGGCGATCCGTTTAATTTTTCCCGTCCCCGGCGCCGCCATCACACAATGGGCGATCGGATCTTGGCGCTCGGCGCAAATGACCAGGTCGGATTCCATGAACATGTCCAACGTGTGATTCACCACCCCTTCGGTGGAATTTTCAATGGGCACCACGCCGTAGTCGGCCCGGCCGCTTTCCACATCGTCGAACACGTCGCCGATGGATTTTTCGGGAACAAACTCGGCCCGGCCGAAATGTTTCACCGCCGCCTGATGCGTGTAGGTGGCCTCCGGCCCGAAATACGACACGGTCAGCCGCTTTTGCAACAGGCGAAAATTGGCGATGAGCGTGTTAAAAATGTCTTCCACCGCTTCCCGGGGTAAAGGTCCCGCATTGGCCGCCGTCAGCCGGTCGATGATCTGGCGTTCCCGGCCGGCGGCCACGACGTCGGCGTTCTTTTCGGCTTTCACTCGGCCGATCCGGCGCACGATCTCGGCCCGGGCGTTTAAAGCGGCCAACAGCTGATCGTCAATTTTGTCCACCTGCGACCGCAATTGGTCCAACCGTTTGTCTTTATACATAGCGCCGTCACCCACCTGAAAAGTCACGCCCGGTCGCACCCGCCTCGATACCCCGGGTGGCCAGCAGAAATTCTTCCGGGTTCGAGGCCGACGCCATCGCGTCGTCCATTTTGACCCGGCCCTGGTTGTAGAGGCCCACCAACGCCTGGTTGAAGGTTTGCATGCCATAAAAATGGCCCGCGCGAACCGCGTTGTGTATGTCCGAAAAATTATTCTCTTCGATGGCCTTCACGATGAGCGGAGTGACCACCATGATTTCCAAAGCCGCCACCCGCCCACCCCCGTCGGACACCGGCAACAACCGCTGGCTGATGGCGCCCCGCAATGTTTCCGCCAACTGCAACCGAACCTGGGCTTGCTGGTGGGGCGGGTACAAGTCCAAAATACGGCTGATGATTTGGATCGTGTTGGTCGTGTGGATCGTGGACAACACCAAATGCCCCGTTTGGGCCGCGGTGATGGCCGCCGAGACGGTTTCCAAATCGCGCATTTCGCCCACCAAAATCACGTCGGGATCTTCCCGCATGGCCGATCGAAGCGCGTCGGCGTAACTGAGCGTATCAAGACCCAATTCCCGCTGGTTGACGATGGATTTTTTGTTCTTGTGTACGAACTCGATGGGATCTTCGATGGTCAAAATGTGGGCCTTGCGCTGGGTGTTGATGTGGTCGACCATGGCCGCCAACGTGGTGGATTTCCCGGACCCGGTCGTGCCGCTGACCAAAATCAAGCCCCGCTGATGATCCGCCAGTTTTTGCACCGCCGACGGAAGACCCAATCCCTCAATGGTCGGAATCGTTGACGGGATCACCCGCAACGCCAGGTTCACCATCCCCCGTTGCGTGTAAATGTTGGCGCGAAACCGCGCGCCGTTGGCCACCGAAAAAGCCAAATCCACCTCGTTTTTTTGTTCAAACTTCGCCCGCAACTTTTCGCCCATGATCAACGCGGCCAACGCCCGCGTGTCCTCGGGCGACAACGCTTTGCCGAAACGGGTGGGTTCCAGGTCGCCGTGCAAACGAATCACCGGGACAAACCCCGGCCCCACGTGCAGGTCCGACGCCCGCCGGTCGGTGACCTCTTTTAACAACGCTTGCAAAACCGGACGCAGTTCCATTATCCCAGCTTCCGGGCCTTGCGCCGCAAGTAGGCGGGACGCCGCAAATCGTCGTCGTTTAAGATCAGGTCCACCGCCGACCGATGGGCCGCCGGTCGGGCCGCCGCGGGTTCACCATCGCGCGGCATTCGCCGCGACAACGCCAACCGCGCCGGTTCCCGCCGAGCCGGGGGAAAACCCGTGGCGATCACCGTCACATTGAACCGATCTTCCAGCGCGTCGTCGAACACCTGACCGTAGAACACATGGGACTCCGCGCTGGCCGCGTTCTTAATGAAATCCATGGCCGTCTTCACCTCAAACAACGTGATCGACTTGCTTCCGCTGATGTTCACCAACAGGCCTTTGGCCCCGTCGATGGTCACGTTTTCCAACAGCGGCGACTGGATCGCCATCTTGGCCGCCTCCAACGCCCGGCCCGACCCACGCGACTCACCCATCCCCATCAACGCTTCCCCCGCGCCGGACATAATGCTTCGCACATCGGCAAAATCCACGTTGATCAGCCCGTGCCGGGTGATCACGTCGGTGATCGCCTGCACCGCCTGGCGCAACACGTTGTCGGCCACCCGAAACGCCTCGATGGACGTTGTGGATTCGTCGATGATATCAAACAACCGGTCGTTGGGAATGGCCAAGAGAGTGTCCACGTGAGCGCGCAGTTCTTCGATGCCCTGGTCCGCTTGATTTTTTCGGACCATCCCTTCAAAATCAAACGGCCGCGTGACCACGCCCACCACCAACGGCGCCGGGTCCAAACTTTTGGCGATCTGGGCCACGACCGGCGCCGAGCCTGTTCCAGTCCCTCCACCCATGCCCGCCGTCACGAACACCATGTCCGCCCCGGTCATCACTTCAGCCAATCGGTCGCGGCTTTCTTCGGTGGCTTGCCGACCCAGAACGGGGTTGCCGCCCACGCCCAATCCTTTCGTAATCCGTTCGCCCAACTGAAGCCGAACGGGCGCTTTGTTGCGCCGGAGCGCCTGGGAATCGGTGTTGGCCGTAATAAATTCCACATGGGACAGGCCCGC
Source organism: Elusimicrobiota bacterium (assembly GCA_016715645.1). Taxonomy (GTDB): domain Bacteria; phylum Elusimicrobiota; class Elusimicrobia; order FEN-1173; family FEN-1173; genus JADKHR01. The sequence goes on from JADJZR010000007.1 coordinate 167,589, forward strand.
CTCGATCATTCGGTTGACCGCGTTGCCCCCGGCACCGCCCAGCCCGATCACCTTGATGGATGCGGGTTGTTCGTTGAAATCCTCACTGAATTTAATTTGAACCATCAGAAAAAGTCCTCGACCAACGATTTGAGACGCTGACCCAACCCCACCCGCCGCGACGCCCGACGACTGCGCGCCCAGTCGCCCAAATGGCGATAGGTGATCAATCCCAACGCGGTGGCGTAACCCGGATTGGTGACGATGTCGGGCACACCGCCGATGTTTTGGGGCAACCCCATCCGCACGGGCAAATCCAAAATTTGTTCGGCGGCTTGAGCCAACCCTTTTAACTGGGCCCCGCCGCCGGTCAAAATCACTCCGCCGCCCGCCACATGATCGGCGTAATTGGACCGCTGGAGTTCCTCGGAAATTAACGAAAAAATCTCTTCCACCCGTGGCGCGATGTAGTCGAAAATAGCGGCCCGCTTTAATCGGCGGGGCGTGCGACCGTCCACGCTGGTGTATTCGATTTCTTCGTCCACGTTGCCCTCGGCCAACGTTCGGCTGGCCGCGCCGTACATCTCTTTGACCTTCTGCGCTTGAACCAGCGACGTTCTCAGCGCGTGGGACAAATCGTGGCTGATCGCATCCGACCCTACCGCCAGTTCTTTGGTAAACCGCACGCTTCCTTCGGCGTACACCGCCAACCCCGTGGTTTGGCCCCCCAAATCCACCAACAAACACCCGAGCCCCTTCTCTTCTTGCGTGACCACGGTGTCGCCCACGGCCAACAATCCGTAGATGGGCTCTTCCACATCAAACCCCGCCCGCGCGATGGCTTTCCAGACGTTGTTCAAATGGCTCTGGCTAGCGGTGACGATGTGAACATCCACTTCCAACAACATGGCTTCCATGCCGATGGGATTGGGCACGCCGTTTTGGCGGTCCAAAATAAAATCCTGAGGGATCACGTGCACAATTTCCCGGTCCGGGGAAATGGGCACGGCCTTGGTGCTTTCCACCACCTGGTCACGGTCGGAAGCGGTGATTTCTTTGTCGGTGCGGGCGATGTTCATGGCCCCGTGGTGGTTGAACGTTTGGATGTGTCCGCCCCGAACACCGATGAGAACCCCCTTGGAATGCCCTACCAGTCCCGCCATTTCTTCGGCGGCTTCCACCGCCCGGGTGATGGAACGGGCGGTTTCGTCGATATTGATGACCACCCCGCCTTTTAAACCGGCGCAGGGCTGACGGGCCGCTCCGATGACATCGGTGGTTTCCGCGTCAGGATCGTGACGGGCCACCACCGCCACCACCTGCGAACTGCCGATGTCCAACCCCGTGATGATATCCGGTTTAGCCATGAGTCTCCTTCCTTTGAACAACCGCTCGGCGGGGTTTGATCACCACCCGCCGGTCGTCCACGAATCGAACGGACTCCACTCCCCCAGCCGATTCCGGCGCGTCCAAAACACGCTGGAGTCGGCGTGCTTTGGGCCCCACCTCCGCCAAATTGGTTCGCGCGTCGCCCCAATAAACCATCGTCTCGCCCGCCAACATCAGCACGGCCTCGCCGTCGGCCGATATTTTAAGTTTGTAAAGACGTTGCGTCCAGGACTCTTTTGACTGTTGAAGCGATTCTAAAAAAGCCAACGCCTCCCCCGCACCCCTTGCGTTGTCCGGCAACGCCAAAATCGGCAATCCCTCGCCGTCGCCGCTTAAGACAAACACCGCTCCGCTTCGATCGATGCCCTTCCAACGCTCCCCATCGGAAGATCGGGCCACCGGCCGACGCCATTCCAATCGGATCGTGACCGACCGGTCCGCCCCTCGCCGAACACGAACCGACGCCAACTCGGGAAACCGCTCCATCAGCCGCCGTTGCACCGCACCCGCCGAAAACCCAAAAAAAGGCTGTCCCTCTTTTATCGGCGGTGACGACACCCATCCATCGGGGACCGGTCCGTCCACCCTCACCCGGGCAATGACAATTGAATCCGTTTGCCTCCAGGCCCAGTGAGCCGTCCACGCCAACCCCGCCGCCGAGCCGACGAACGCGGCCACGCGCACCCATCGGCCCACGGTTTCGGCAAAAGCGCGCCATTGGTAGGTCACCCGCGACCGCCGCACCGTCACTTTTAACTTTTTACGTCGCCGGACGGCCATGGGTTTCCAGTGCCAAGGTCAACAACGTTCCCACCAACTCAGCAAAATTCAAACCCACCGCCCGGGCCGCTTCCGGCAACAGCGACGTCGCCGTTAAACCGGGCAACGTGTTGACTTCCAACAACGTGGGCCGACCGCGGCGGTCCACGATCAAATCCACCCGTCCGACGTGGCGGCATCCCAACACGTGAAACGCCGCCACCGCCAGTTCCTGGGACCGACGGTAGACCGCCGGAGTTAACCGCGCCGGAAGAATGTGCCGCGACCCGCCGGGAGCGTACTTTGAATGAAAATCGTAAAACGCGTGTTGCGGTAAAATTTCCACCACAGGCAAAATACGGTCGCCCAACAACCCCACCGTGATTTCGGTGCCCGCAACGTATTCTTCCACCAAGACTTCCGCGTCCACCCGACCCGCGGCTTTTAATCCGGCCTGGAACTCCCGGAGCGTCCGCGCCACGGTGACGCCCACCGCCGATCCTTGTTCGGCCGGCTTGACCACCAACGGCAACCGCAACCCCAGTCGCGGAGGCGTTGTTAGCTCTCCCGTTGGGACCACTGCCCAACGGGGCGTGGGCAACCCCGCGCTTTGAAAAATCCGTTTGGCCGACGGTTTGTGCATGGCCAACGCGCTGGCGCGCACACCGCTGCCCGTGTACGGGATCCCCAAGACATCCAACAGCCCTTGCAACCGACCGTCTTCACCCACGGTACCGTGGGTGGCCAGAAACGCCAAATTGATTCGATGTTCACGGAGAGATTCCGCCACGCGGGGCGACACCTCGAGCGCGATGGGAGATAAACCCATGCGGCTCAACGCCCGCCGAACCGCCGCCGCTGTCCGGATGGAGATGGCCCGTTCGGACGAAGGACCTCCAAACAGAACAGCCACCCGCCGCAACGCCCGCCACCGATTTTTTTGCGCGCCGCGGGTTGTCACGGGTTACTCCCCGACCGTCCACACTTCCAGTTCAAGCCCAACACCGAACCGGTCGCGAACCGTCCGGCGAACCGTGTCCATAAGATCGCGCACGTTGGCCGCCGTAGCGCGGTCCACATTTTCAATAAAGTTGGCATGTTTTAACGACACCTGGGCGCCGCCCACCCGCAACCCTTTAAGCCCCGCGGCTTCAATAAGCCGGGCGGCGTGGTCGCCAGGGGGATTTTTAAACACGGACCCGCAATTTCGTGTGCCCAACGGTTGGCGTTGGGCCCGGCGTTTCAATTGACGGTCAACCGCGGCCAGAATATCATTTTTCGGCCCGGCCCTCAATTGAAGATCGACGGAAATAACTGTCACGCCCGCCAAACTGGACCGTCGGTAGGAAAATGACATGTCACCCGGCTGAAGAACCCGAACGCCGCCTTTGGAATCCACCACCGTGGCCGAGCGCACCCGGCTACCGATGTCGCCTTCGGGCGTCCCGGCGTTGGTTTGAAGCGCCCCCCCCACCGTCCCGGGAATACCGCAGAACGGTTCGACCCCGGTCAGTCCCCGTTCCGCGGCCGCGCGCGACAGGGTCGGAAGCAGAACCCCCGCCCCCGCGTGGACCACGTCGCCGTCAAACCGCCATCGCTCAAATTCCCCCCGCAACCGAAACGTCACGCCCCGAATTCCCTTATCGCCGACCAACACATTCGACCCCTGGCCGAGGGGCGTCAGGGGCAACCCATGGGCCAGGGCCCAGAGGATCAATTGGATCAGCTCGTTTTGATTTTTTAGTTCCAGGTAATAATCGGCCGGACCTCCGATCCCCCAGGTGGTGTGACGCGCCAGGGGCTCATCGGTTCTGAGCGAGGGAAAATAAAATCGCAGTTCGTCCGCGAGCAATCCAGCCCTCAACCGAGAGAAGCCAACAGGTGTTCGCCCCATTTCCACACATCGCCGGCGCCCAAGGTGAGAACCACGTCGCCGGGTTTCACCAGGCTCCGCAACAGTTTGGGACCGCCGTCGGCGGGCAGGCGGGTGACCGAGGTTCCCTGGGCCCGAATGCGGTCAGCCAACCAATCGCTGGTCACGCCTTCTTGGGGCGGTTCACTGGCCGCGTAAATGTCCAACAGTCCCAACACGTCGGCTTTGGCAAACGACGTGGCGAATTCCTCGGTCAAAATACGCGTGCGCGAATACCGATGCGGCTGAAACAACACCACCGCTCGCCGGGCGGGAAACCATTCTTTCAACGCCTGCAAGGTGGCCCGGATTTCCGTGGGATGATGGCCGTAATCGTCCACCACGGCCACGCCGTTTTTTTCGCCTTTCCATTCCAACCGCCGGCCCACACCCTGAAACGACGCGAGGGCCTGGGCAATGACGGCAAACGGCACGTCCAGCTCCAGCCCCGCCGCCACCGCGGCCAACGAATTGATGACGTTGTGCCGACCGGACGCGCTCCATTGGATGTCCCCCAACTTTTCGCTTTTCCGATAGACCGAAAACGCCGTGGCCGCCGGCGCCGGGCGGATGTCCCGGGCCTGAATATCGGCGTCGGGCGCCAACCCGTAGGTGATCAGAGGTCGTCGGATTTTATCCAAAATTTTACGGGATCCCGTGTCATCAACGCCCACAATCACCCGCCCGTAAAAAGGCACCCGGTTGGCGAATTGTTCAAACCCCGCCACCAGGCTGGACATCGTACCCCAATAATCCAAATGGTCGTCGTCAATGTTGGTGACGATGGCCAACGTGGGCGTTAATTTTAGAAACGACCCGTCCGACTCGTCGGCTTCAGCCACCAAATAATCGCCTTTGCCCACCCGCGCGCCCGTGCCCAAATTGTGCATGCGCCCGCCCACCACCACCGTGGGGTCGAGCCCTCCCGCCTGCAACACCAGAGAGATCAACGACGTGGTGGTGGTTTTACCGTGGGTGCCGCCCACGGCGATGGTGTATTTGAGCCGAGCCAATTCCGCCAGCATTTCAATCCGCGCGATCACGGGAATTTTAAGCCGGTGGGCTTCCACCACCTCGGGGTTGTCGGGCCGAACCGCCGTGGACGTCACCACCACGTGGGCGCCCGACGCTTGATCGGCCCGATGGCCGATGCGCACCGCGGCGCCCATCGACGACAGACGGCGGGTTTCGTCCGACTCTTTCGCGTCGGACCCGCTGACGGTGTATCCCAACGTCAACAACACTTCGGCGATCCCGCTCATTCCCGCCCCGCCGATGCCCACGAAATGAATGCGCTGGATTTTTTTAAACACGCTTACCCCACGTGCAAGAGAAAAAACTTTAAATAATCGGTTTCCGGCATGGCCGGTCGAACCGGGTGGTCCGGACCCGCGCCGCCCTGATAAACAATTTTCACTTTGCGGCCGGATTCGTGGGCCGCCCGGGCCACAATTTGGCGAAACTCGTCGCGGCCCACGTGTTGCGAACAGCTGGCCGTGGCCAACAAACCGCCGCCGGTGACCCGTTTGAGTCCCAACGTGTTCAACCGGATATAGGCTTGAATCGCGGCGGGCACATTTTTCTTGGTGGGGGAAAAACGCGGCGGGTCGAGAACCACGATGTCGTGGGTTTCTTTGCTCTGGGCCAAAAAATCAAACGCGTCGGTTTCGCGCCAGTGGCATCGGTCGGCCCACCCGTTGCGTTGGGCCACGCGGCCGGCCAGGTCCAACGCCGCCGCGGAAGAGTCCACCCCCATCACCCGCGCCGCGCCGGCCTTGGCGCAGGCGTGGCCGAACCCGCCGGTGTGGCAAAACACGTCCAACACCGATCGCCCGTCCGCCCACGCCGCCACGGCGGCTCGGTTCATCCGCTGATCAAAAAAAAATCCCGTTTTTTGCCCGGCCCGCACATCCGCGGCCATGGCCATGCCATCGGTGGTAAACCAGTGGGTCTCGTCCACCGCGCCGTCCAACACCCGAACCTCTTCGGTGAGCCCCTCCAACCGACGGGCGGCGGCGTCGTTGCGCAGAACAATGGCTTTCCAAGACCCCGCCGTTTTAAGGGCCTCCACGACCCGCGGCAGAAGAGCGTCGATGCCCGCGGAGAACGATTCCACCACGCACACGTCGCCGTATCGATCGATGACCAGGCCGGGCACATCGTCCGACTCCCCGTGTATCCATCGGTAGGCGTCGTCTTTAAAAAACCGCTTGCGAAGCGACAACGCCAATTGCAGCCGCCCCGCAAAAAAAGACGCGTCAATGGATGTTTCCCGTCGGTCCAAGATCCGCCCGGCGATGAGGGATCGCGCGTTGTAATAGCCCACACCCAGCCGTTCGTTGCGGGAACTCCAAAACTCCACCAACGCGCCGGGAGCCAATCCTTCCGGCGCTCGTTCCATTTCGTTGGAAAAAATCCACAGGTGGCCCCGGCGGATTCGCCGGTCTTCTTGGGCTTTTAATCGAACGATCGGCAACCCACCCGGAACAGACGGCCCTTTGTGCGCTGGATCGGGTTTCACATTCTCCTCCGATTTCGGAATTTTCATGGAAGTCCCCACAGGGGATGCATTTGAGAAACCAGTTTTACCGTGGGCAAGCGCGGGCGGGCCCATTCCCAAAATCCCACCAGCCGCGCGGGGGCGGGCGGCACAATCCGCGCGGCCGCCACGGTGCCGGCTTCTTGCAGGCGGCTTTCCAAGTCCGCCACCGGCGTGACGGGCTGAAGCACCAACGGAGGCGGCGGTGTTAACCGCGACAGAAGGTGGACCGCCGTTTCAAATTCGTCGTCGGTGGTTTGGTCGGTCAAAACAATTTTAACGAACGCTTTGTCCCCAGCCAACCGTAAAAACTCTTCGTGTTCCGCCCACAGGGGCCGCCCGATGGCGGAAGGCAATTTGATGTCGGCGGCCACCACGTCGCAAAAGGGGACCAACGGGCGAAATCGGTCCGGATGGGTGGCGCTGGTTTCCAAATAGGTGCGCAAACCCAACGCCTGAACCGCCGGAAGAAGATCCACCAAAAAATCCGATTGCAACAGGGGTTCCCCGCCGGTCACGCTGACCGCCGAATGGGAACGAACGGCTTGGAGGTCTTTGATTTTTTGAAGAACGTCGTCCACCGTCAAAGCCGGATGTCCTTCGTGGGCCAAACTTCCCGGTGTGTCGCAGTACCGGCACCGCCACGGGCATCCTGATAAACGAACAAAAATTTGACGTTGGCCGACATAGAGACCTTCCCCTTGGAGAGATGAAAATATTTCGGTCACCCGGCCCCGCAACGGGAACGCCGGAGATTCGGCCAAAACCGGCTCGTGGGACGGTGGGGGGAGATCGGTTGTCATAAGTTGGGGGAGCGCGGCTTATTTTAGCAAATTCCGTCGCGCGGATGGCTTTTGAAATAATCGGGGTTGGTCGACAGGGGTGTTTCTACACAAGTGCCGGATCCATCTCGCCGGCGCCGCGAAACCCTTTGACCCGCAGTTGGCACGAATCGCAGGTTCCGCACGGACGGCGTCCGCCGCGGTAACAGGACCATGTGAGTTCGTAGGGAACATGAAGAGATCGGCCCATTCGGACGATTTGGGTTTTTGACAATCGCAAGAGCGGCGCCCACAGGCGCGCCGGCCGGCCCGACGCAGGGCTCAACCGCGTACCCAATCGCGCCGCCTTTTGCATGGCGCGCAAATACGCCGGTCGGCAGTCGGGGTATCCGGAATAGTCCAAGGCGTTGGCGCCGATCACCACGTTGGGAGCGCCGATCGCGTCGGCCCAGGAAAGGGCCAGCGCGAGGAAAATGGTGTTGCGCGCGGGAACATACGTGTTAGGCAACTCCCGCCCGATCGATGAGGAGCGATGGGTGGGAACCGGAACGCGCGAATCGATCAAACTGGACCCGCCCCAGGGCAACCGAAACCGCACCACTTCAACCGGGCATCCCGCCCGGCGCGCGAGGGCCCGGGCGGCGCGCAGTTCTCGTCGATGGCGCTGGCCGTAGTCAAAGAGCAGGCAACGACAATCCCACTTTTTGACGTGTTGGGCCCAAGCCAGCGCCGTGGCCGAATCCAACCCGCCCGACAACAGAACAATGGCTTTGTCCATCAGCCGTCGATGCCTTCCAAACGGATCCGACGCACCCGCACAAGGGGCCCGCCCATAAACCGCGACCCCCGCCGCGCAAACGAGGCGGGATCGTCGGAAGAAAAATAGACCAACCGACCTTTGCGTCGGCCGTGCCGCAACAAACCGTCTTGTTCCAGTCTCGACCGCACCGCTTTGGCCGTTTCGTCCGCCGAATCGATCAGTTCAACCGATCCCGCCACCCGGCCCAGCACGGACTTGAGCAGAGGATAATGGGTGCATCCCAACACCAAAGCGTCGATCTTGTGTTTCAAAAGCGGTTTCAAATAAGCGTTCGCCACCCGGCGGGTCACGTCGTGGTTCAACCACCCTTCTTCGACCAAGGGCACAAACAACGGACAGGCGCGGGCGAACACACGCACGTTTTTGTCCAACCGTTTCAGGGCCATTTCGTAGGCGCGGCTGTTGACGGTGGCTTCCGTGCCGATGACGCCCACCCGCCCCGACCGGGTGGACGCCAAGGCCGCCCGGGCCCCCGGTTCGATCACCCCGATCACCGACACCGGCATAAATGCGCGCAAGTCCGGCAAGGCCAACGCGCTGGCGGTGTTGCAGGCGGCGACCATCATTTTGACTTTCTTGCGACGGAAAAAACCCGCGATTTCCAACGAAAACCGTTTCACCGCTTCCGGCGATTTACTCCCGTAGGGAACCCGGGCCGTGTCGCCCACATAAATAAAGCTCTCCCGAGGCAACAGCTGGACCAACGCGCGCAACACGGTCAGCCCCCCGACGCCTGAATCAAAAACACCGATGGGATGTTGTGAGTTCATTGTCTTTGGGTCTCCTCCCAGCTTATTATAATTAAATCCCACCTCATCGAGTGGGCGGGGGAAGGGGGGTCAACGTTGAATAGCGAGTTTGAGAGTTTGGGTTCCCTCGGACGAGGAAGAAACAGCGAAATAGACACCGCTGGCCACGCGTTCTCCGTCATCGTTTGTGCCGTCCCAGGACACGGTCCCTGAATCGGTCGCGGTCATTTGACGAACCCGTTGGCCTGCGACGGTGAACAGGGTGACCGCGGCGTTGGGCGGAAAATCCACAAATGTCATGACCGGCGCGTTGAGTCCCGGCCGAAACGGGTTGGGATACGCCCGGCCTTGAACAGAGGGCCGCGCGACGTTATTGGATGAAAATGCGCCGAACTGGGCGAAATGACCTCGAGCTTGGTTTCCAATGCCGGTAAATCGCCCCCCGACCAACAACACGTTGTTCCCTGCCGATAACGCATAGACGTTGTCGTTGGCCTGGGGGTTCCAGTCGATGGCGGCGCCGGTGATGGTATCGAGGGCGGCCAAATAGGGACGCGCGGAACCTCCGATCACATCAAAAAGGCCTCCCGCATAAACCGCGTCGCCGTCCACCGCCAGGGCCCGAACATGGTGGTCGGCGTTGGGGTTCCAGGACGGCACGACTTGGCCGGACAGGTTGAGCGCGGCCAAGCGGTTTCTGTCTTCTCCGCCGATCACGGTAAATTCGCCGCCCACGTACACCCGGTCGCTGGATTGCGCCAGTGCATGAACAGCCCCGTTGGCCCCAGTGGCCCAGCCCGATATTAAATGGCCCGACGTGTCCAAGGCGGCCACTCGATCGATGAATTGACCATCGACGGTTGTGAAATCCCCTCCCACAAAAATTCGGTCGGATCCCGCGGCGATGGCGCGAACGGGTCCGTTGGGTTCCGGAGCCCACGACGCCAATGCGGCGGCGGACCCGTTTAAAGCCGCAAGATTTGATCGGTTTTGTCCACCGATGGCGCTGAAATCGCCGCCCGCATAAACCGTGGTCGCCGTGACTGCAAGGGCTCGAACAAGCCCATTGGCGTTGGGGTTCCAAGAAGTGGCCGAACCGGCAGAACTGAGGGCCGCGATCCGGTTGCGGGGTGATCCACCCACATGCGTGAACGCGCCCCCAACGTAGATCGCCGAACCCAACACGGCCAAGGTGAAAATGGGGTTATCGGCATTGGGATTCCAGGATGTCACATTTCCCGACTGATCCAACGCGGCCAGGTACCGCCGGGTTTCGCCCCCCACCGTGGTCAGTTCGCCTCCGACAAAAACGGTTTGCGCATCCGCCGCAAGGGCTCGCACAGTCCCATTGGCCTGGGGCGCCCAGGTCGACAGCGTTTCCCCGATTCCATTAAATCCCGCCACACGCGACACCGGGTTTCCGTTGACCACGGTGAAATCGCCGCCGGCGTAGACAGCGGAGGTGGTTGCCGTTAAAGCGTAAACGGACCCGTTGACCACCGGACGCCAAGCGGTTACGTGAGCTGAATTGTTTAGCGCGGCCACATAAGATATGGACTCACCGCCGATCTGGGTAAAGGTTCCCCCCGCGTAGACAGCGGCACTTCCGACCGCCACGGCAAACACCGGTTGGTTGGGGGCGGGGACCCAACTTGGGTTGGGGTTCCCATTGTTATCCAACGCGGCCAAGCGCGAAATCGACTGGCCTCCTATGTTTGTAAAAGCCCCCCCCGCGTAGATTGTTTGGGTGGTGGCAGCCAGGGCATAGACTGTATCGTTGGGCTGGGGGTCCCACGCGGGAACAACAACGCCGGCCACGTCCAAGGCGGCCAAGCGGGACCGATTTTGACCGCCAATAAGCGAAAATTCTCCTCCGACATACAACGTGGATCCGGCATAACTTAAAGAAAACACGGTGTTGTCAACGTCGGGTGCCCACCCCGGCACAGCCAACCCGTCCGGCCCCACCGATGCGATGCGGGAACGGGAGGCCCCTCCGATTTCAGAAAAATCGCCCCCCACGTAAACGCTGGTTCCGTTAACAGCGAGGGCGTAAACAATGCCGTTGGGATTCGGCGCCCAGGCGGTGTTCACGGATCCATTGGCCATCAGGTGAACCAGATTTTCGCGAGCGACGCCGCCCACGCCGGAAAAATCGCCCCCCACATACCATCCCCCCGCCCCATCGGACGCGACAGCATACACGACGCCCGCCACTTTGGAAAATGACGCCGGAGCAACTCCCGTGGCCACGGGCAGGGGCACACCCCCGCCGTGGTTGGGTCCGACAACGGTAAACGATCCGCCCATGTAGGTTACGGATCCGGCCCGAGCGATGGCGTTGACATCGCCGTTGGTGACCCACAGATCTTCCGGATCAACGGGCACCGCCGCGTAACCGGACACGGGACCCAGAAACACCAAAGTCGTCCAGGAAACAAAAGTAAAAACCTTATTAAAGAAAGAGGAGCGTTGTTTCACATCTCCAGTGTAACCCATGAACGAAAAAAGTCAAGTCAAATTGTGTTTGGGCATTGAGATTAACCAACACGTCGGATTTGATTCAAGTTCTTCCATAAAGTTCCGATAAAGCCCTGTCTAAAAAACTTAAGTAATTATCTAAAGACCGTCCCCCATAATGAACTAAAAGAAAAATCGGAGGGAGAGGGATTCGAACCCCCGGGAAGCTTGCGCCCCCACCGGTTTTCAAGACAACCGCTTTCCAAGTAAGCCTTCCAGTGGATTCGACGTGATATTCAAGCCGAATCAAGCGACTTGGACCGCCTCCGCGAAACTTGAGTTTACAACTTTTCTTACAACCATTAGCTCGTTCCCCGAATTTTTGCTCCCCAAATCCACCGATGACGTGATGATCCCGTCAATGTGCCGAATCTCATCAGAAAGGACCCGCTTGTCCAGGTGGCCGTAATGCGACTCCGTGGTGGTCACGGTCGAGTGACCAAGCATTTTGGACACTTTATAAATCGGCACTCCGTTGCTGAGCATGTGGGCGGTGAAACTGTGACGGAGGCAATGGAAAGTAAAATTCGGCACCCGGGCCTCCTGGCAGGCCTCCTTGAACCATCGGGATACCATTTGGCTCTGCACTTGGTCTAATACGCGCCGTTCGGGCTCGTCCTGGTGGTCCCGGGCGCGTTCCATGAGCAACTTTCGGGCCATCTCAGAGAGTGGCACGTATCGACTTCGTTTGGTTTTGGAGTGAGCAACGAATACCATCGGTTCTGGGTAGAAAATAACGTCTTTCATCCGAATGGCACAAATTTCCGACACCCGCATTCCCGTGTTGAGCCCAATCACATAAAACGGCCAAAGCCGCTCGCTCTTCGCCACGATGGGCGTCAAGCGCTTCTCCTCTTCTGGTAAAAGAAACCTGACCCGCGCCTTCTCAACCGTCGCCATTTCGACGCCCCAAGCGGGGTTCTCACCAAAGTAGAGGCGCTTTTTCTTCATCCAGTTGATGATGGCCTTCAAGCAGGCGTGATAACGATTTACGGTATGAGGCGACACCTGTGGTCTCGATAGGCCTTTGGCGTTCTTGAAGACCCACCGACGGAAGCTCTCCACGTCTCGCGGCGTTATGTCCCTAATGCGACGGTTGCCAAAATATTTTTTAATCGCTGCAATGTGCGCCCTATCCCCCTTGGCGTGTGATTTTAATGGGAGGGTGTATTCCTCGAAGTAGGTATCGCAGGCGTCCCCCAGGCGAAGGCTATCATTGAATTCCTGCCCACCCGAACTCCTCCGAACAGCCTCGGCCTTTTTTAGCGCTTCCGCCGCCAACGCCTCCGCTCTGGATGAAAATCCCTGCTCTCGATAAGGCTTTTTCCCACAATTGAATCGGTAATACCAGCTTCCCTCTTCCAACATTTTGACCGACATGACGTTGCCCTCCTGGATCCAATGTTCAAGGTTGAATTATGTCGTGTTTGCTTGAACTCGAACACGGGGGTCACTTGGGACCCCCGGAAGCCCCATTTTGGGCATTAAGCCACTCCTCAATGTCGTGTTGTCGAAAGCGAACTGACCGACCGATTCGGATGTAAGGAATGCGGTTGTAACAAACTCTTTTCCGAATCGTTGATACTTTGACATGAAGCCACATGGCCAATTCCTGGACGTTAAGGAAAGGAGCTGTTATTTTGCCCATTTGTCAGCCTCTTTCCACATTCGCTCCAATCGTTTCCTTTCATTGGTCGCCCGTATTTTAGTGTCCATACCGTCCGCAGCGTCATCAGCAGGCGTGGACACTGTGGACACTAATGACGCTTCTGGTTCCTCATACCATAGGGTAATCTTCCGGACGCCTCTATTTCTTTTGAACTCAAGCGTCAAACCAGCTCTCCGCAAATGAGGCTCAATTCGACGTATCACGTTCGAAATTTTTTGCCCAGTGTCCGGCCATCCCTTGGGGAAATAATTTCGATGCCCCTCATACTGCAACAACTGCTTCAAAAGGTCCGTTACGGTCCCCGTCCAAGTAACTTTCTTCTTCATGAAATTCATCAACGGGAGGCCTATCGGGGTTGACTCCAATGCTGTGTTGTTGGCATCGTCAGCGTGCGCCTCATAGACCCTCAGAAACTCCCCTTGTCTCCAGCCGAAAGCAGATTCAGCCGCAGTGGCCAGTCTCGTAAAATCGGCCATTCGAGGAAGGGACACCAAGTTGACTTTAGGGAGGTTTCGGAGAGCATCGCTAAGGACAGTCAAGAGCGCTCCCAGAATTCTCGGACGGACCTGTTCAAACTCTTCCCAGAAGGGGCCCTCAGTCTTCCTTTTTCTCTTTGGTATCGATGGCAATTCCAGCACGAGAGCTCGATCCAATAAATCACCCCTTGTAGCAAACTCTTCTATTCCGTTGAGACAGATGGGACGTTGAACGTCGAAAAGTTTTTCATCGTCATCCGAATGAAGTTGGCGTGTTGAGAACCCTCCTCCAGTTGAAATGCGGCAAAGAGCGTCGGACAACCAACCACTCAAGGAGCTGATGTTATCGAAACAAAGCATCCATCCATTGGTTGCGGCAATCATCAGGTCTCTTTCTTCTCGCGCCCAAGCACGAAGGGGGCAGGCATTTGGATCAATTAACGACCGAATCACTCGCACCACAGTGCTTTTTGCGCTTCCCTGTTCTCCACATAATATGAGAATGGGATATGGCCCTTTTGGATAGAGCGCGGCCAAAAGCCATGCCCATAACAACACTTCACTGTCTCCATCTAAATTGATGAATTTCCTAAGATCCAACATTGATCCACCAGCTACAGGGATCGGAAGAGGACGCATTCCCCTTGGGCGTCGGAATTTAACCGGCGAATTGTCGATTATTTTCCATCCCTTCGGCGTCACCTCAATGACTCTCCAAGCATCATCTCCAATGTCGATATAAATGTTTCCCTCATGCCTGGCTAATCGCATCCACACACAGCAATCAGATCCCCAAAAGAGCTCGCGCCTCAAGAGTCTCCACGACATCTTGAAGATTTGCAGTTCCCAATGCACGGCCTTCGGCCTCAAAATAACGATGTTGAAGCCACCGTTTAAACATGCTCCCCCGAATAAACCAAGTCTCTTCGTGGTTATTCACGGATACGGTTGCGTATCCTTGGTCCCCATGATTGAACAGTTTAATTCCTGAAACCAATTGAAGGACCTTGGTGGACTCACTGGTTCTTGTCGGTTCAGGATCGTAGCGGGATGCACTTTCAGCAATTTTTTTAACTTCAGATTCATCTAAACATGGCCGACATTTTTCACGATTTTCTTGGAGCAGTGCGGCAAAGATGGATTCCTCACTGAGCTTTTGTTTGCGCAAACTACCCGCGATACTCATCAAGTGACTATTCCTACGTCCCTCTTCTATTATCTCTCCCCTCAATGGATGGCTTACCCTATTGACTGATGGATGACGCAACGCATCCAATAACCATTTTGGAGCCGGAGCCGCATTTAATTCGTTAGGTCCTCGACCGGGGGACCACTTGTATTGTGAACCGGATGCGTGTTGAGAAGGAGGAGCAACAATGTATCCGCCATCCCCTCTGACGTCCAAATCCTCGGCGATTTTCTTTACCTGATTCGTAACAGGAAAACCGGGATACTGAAAGATGAAATGCGCCCCCTTATGGGTTTTTGATTGAATTGTTTTCGGCCAACCCATCTTTTCTAAATAATCCCATCCCTTCCGCCCGTCAACATCCAACGCAAAAAATCCAGACATTGCCCCGGAAGCTATTCCTATATTTGCACTTGGCCACTTTCTCCACCACGATTTGATAATGTTCTGATCGACCGTCGCATCTTTTACGCCATGAGACGTCCATGGATGTTTCGCAGGGCTGCTACAATTTTTATTATTACAATCACAATTGCCGTCAACGTCAGGGGAATGTAACGGCAGAACTGCCCATCCTCGACGGGCGTAATGAAGTGCTATGTCTATTAGTTTTGAAGTTTTCATGGAATCTCCTCTTGGGGCGTTATTTTTCCAGCCGCTTGAAGAGTATCATCGCGCATTTCTGATCAAAGAAATAGAAACTAACCTACCTCTAAATGAGGGGGGTTAGATGTCGAGGGAAACCTGTGACTAAAGAAAATGAATTATCGGTAGAATTTGATGCCGAGATAAAAATTGTTCGCCGTAAATTTATTGCGTTGGGTGGTAGGGAATATTTCCTGGATAATATTGAAGAAGGGATGGGCTTTTGGAACGAACCTATCATGGGGCGATTGATATCGGAGAAGGATATAGCAAAAGCCTTAAAGGCCAGAGATGTCCTCTCAAACTTTGTTGGTAAAGTAAATAGATTGGATATCCACCCCGATATTTTCATTGGCGTTCAGAATAGCCTGATGTCGCTGAAGATTATCCTTGAAAACAAGAGGGAACAGGAACGCTTTTTTTTTATAAGGGACAAATACCTCGGAAAAACGAAGTTGGGTGGCAAACCAATTATATTGACCCCGTTTTACTTTGGGGTTCCCGCCCTTGCTCTCCATTTTTTATTCCTTACCGGAAAACCAAATTGGGGATGGATCTTACGTTGGGCGGAAGCCTATCGTGGTAAGAATTTTAATGGCCGTGGCGGATGGGAATTGCTCCAATGGTGGAATGGTCGCCGTCCAAAAAATGGGTTTGAATTTGAAGCTTGCCCTCATCCAATTAAGGAATGTTTTTATGATGCCGTTAAAATCTCCCTTATTGAGGCCCATTTGCATAACTGGCTAAATCATGCTTCCTGGAATTCAATTTATTTTCAGGCCAAACGACTGAAAATTTGGCCACAGACAAAACGTGAGATTGTTAAAGTTAAAAAAGCATGGGTTACAACAAAAAATCGTTTAGAAAATTCCAGCTTATGCAAAAAAGGTGGGCATAAAAATCCCTTTGTCCTAGCAGATAAGTTTTTCCCCGGAATCGGAGGTTTCAGACATCAAAGCGAAATTGTGATGCGAAAAGCCTTTTCCAGACTTGACGAAATATTAAACCGCAAAGGGGAGTCAATGTGATGCAATGCATTCGCCTTGGTTCACACGAACACGGCGCCGAAACTTTTGTCTTTTGCTTTTGATCTGATTTTTAAGTATAAACCACCGCTTTTGGCTACCATATTTTGAAGAAAAGGTTTCCCTTAATCAATGGCTAAATCAATGCACCCGTTCTTACGCCGATCAAAGTAAATCCCAGGCTCGACAAAATTTTGTGACTTCCACCCTTCCGTCTCTAACGTCGAAAAGCTTGTTGTCCTCTTTGGCAAAATAAAAGGAATATTTCCCCTTGTTCAATTTCTTGCTTTCGCAAAGCTTCAGGAGGACCCCACTTGGGATCACGACGAAATCCTTCTCAAATTCCGTCTTCCCGCCCCTTTCAATGGGCACGTAAGAAACGAATACAAAAACGTCCGCGTCCTTGATTTTCTCCGGACGCACCTGATGCCAAGCGAACCCTTGCGGATAGATTCGGCTCTCCTTGACCTGAATAGATGTGGGGCGAGTGGAATTGTTTTTGACGGCCAAGAGGTCTACGCCGTCGTCCTTGATGGGAAAGAAAAGTCGGATGTCTTTTCGGTTCTTGAGAATTTCCTGCGCCACAAAAAACTCGCCCGCATTGAGCGCGTAAAAGTTTTTCACAGACTTGCGCTACTTAGTTTCATGAAAAACAAAATAACCTATTTTGGGTTATCCCACAATAGGATTCTAGACTCTGCCTATCTCAAAAACTGGGGTTGGCATTGTCAAACATTCATACGAAGGAATATCAGGTCTTTTTGGAGAGGCTAAAATCTGCCCGACTTGAAGCGGGTTTAACTCAAGCCGGGGTGGCAAAAATTCTCAAGAAGCCTCAATCCTACGTTTCAAAATGCGAGATGGGGGAAAGGCGCGTCGATGTAGTGGATCTTCAGAGAATGGCACGAATTTACAAGAAAGAGCTGATGACCTTTTTCCCTTAGCGCAATTCCAAAACTCGCATCCCGGTCGGCGTTAAAAGTTTTTTGATCTATTTTTTCAATTCGGCCTAAATGGAGACCCTTTCTCTATAGTCGTCCCTCACCGCCAAAATTTTTCTAGTTTTAAAGATCCATCCGTTTCCAAACAAATTCACACGCCATTCAATCCATTGGCTTTCCTAAAAGCAATCCCAATGGATTGAATGGCCTCACGCAAATCGTTTTTTTCTGTTTCAGTCAGCTTGTCTTTTCTTGTTGATAGAATTTTGGATAAAGAGATTCGAGCTTCCCCCAGGAATTCCGAGGATGAACCGATATAACTCTGTGAGGCTTGGTCCAATAGATTTACGCTTTCTTTATCGCCAGCATTCGCAAACTGTCCCGACAAGATATCAAGAAAAAGTTTCAGATCCGCGTTGCTTTGTATTTTCATGGTCGCCCGTTTTATCGATGAGCACGTTCCCTTCTCCATTTTTTCCCATTCTAGAAGACATACCCTTCCCCACCTAGAAATGAATTCTTTCAATCGTCTTTCCCACTCGATCTACCAATTCCCATTGCTTGTTCCTGAGGTCCTTTGCCGAGATGGTTTCGCCCTTGGCAGGAGCAAGGGGCATATCATGAAATGATCCCATCCCAACAAGTGATTTTTTTATCTCAAGAATCGTGCTTTCAATTTCTTTTGGGCGAAGATTTTCTGATCCGAGCGCAGTGCACCTGTCCTTATACCAAACAGCATGTTTCCGGAAAGTGGTCTTTTCAAGAAGCAAACAGATCTCTTGAACTTCTTGGATAAGGTGTTCCAACTCTTGGTTCATTTCAAATTCACCTCTTCGATGAATTTTAAAACATCGCCCGGTTGAACATCTTTTGGAAACAAAACTTGATAACCAGTCCCGTCTTTAACTTTCCCATAATAAACGGTCACGTCCTTTGTGAACTCAAATGTCCGTCGAACAGAATTTGGGTTATTAAATTTCTCGATATTGAAAGAAGATTCGGTTCCAATCTTCGTCATCGTTTTTCTTGTGCCCATCCACGGACCAGGGTCACTGATTGTTTCTTCGGGAACCCATGGGGATCTATGTAAGCGATCCCCTACCCTAAAAGTTCGTGGGCGCACCCCGTCAAATGCCTCTCGATATTCTGGAGAAAGCCGTGGCAAGTTATTCCTCACAAGGAGTGGAGGTTCGCTACCGCCAAAGACTCGTACAAATCCACCGTCATTTTCCACAAGCTGTTTAGCACTTCCGAAAATATTCTTGGCAACGCCCCAAGCGGACTGTGCTTTGGATAAAATTATTCTTGAGATCGAGCTTTCCGCCGCCTTAACCGTTTCGCTATTCCCAACCTTGGCCGCAACTAGAAAACTTGTTACGGCCGCGTAAGCAGTGGAGGCTTCTTTATTTACCCCCACATATTCCAAGACATTTTTAACTACGTAGGTGGTCCCGACTGCCGCCCCTGTGGTGATTGTTGCCGTCACGGCGAAATACGCCAGTCCGGCGGTTCCAACAGCCGCCGCACCTGTTTGGGCGAATTTGGCTTCTCCTAAGTAAAACTTCCCCACGGCCTCGCCTGTCTTCGGATATTTTTCCGCAAGTTTTTCCATGCCCATTACATTGAAGAAGGCCGCGTCTGTGGCGCGATTGACTAGGTTTTTGCTGGTGTCGTAAGTCTTTTGGAGAGGGTCCGCTAAGGCACGTTTTTGATTATAGAGCGCGTCATTGGGCACCGCGCCGAGGATCTTGTCTCTCATGGCCATCATCTGGGCGCCCAGTTTTCCCCCTTGCTCTGGGGTCATCGCCCCTGCACTCACGAGGCTCTTAATTCCTGCGAGCGCTTTGTCCGTTTGTTGGCACACCACGGCTTTCTGGTCTGGGAAATACGTGGCCGCCCGGTGGGCCAATTCCTGATCTGGGACCGGAGCTTCTGTCTTTAAGCGGTCTGCGTCGATATGGGGGAGCATGGAAACAAGTTCGTTCGTAACCCCACGCATACCACGTTGAACCTCACGGAAGGATTCTGCTTGGGTTTCGAGACCCTGGGTCTTTTGTGTTAAGACATCCTGTCTCTGTTGGAGATTTTGGAGGGGTTCCTTTACGTTGTCATAAGATACGTTTTCTACCGATTGGGAGAGGTTTAGACTGCCTTGACGAATGTCTCCGGCTTCTTTTGAAAGGTTCTTGAAGTCGTCTTTGAATTCAAAATTGAGAGTAGCCTCTAAACCTGTCTGTTGGGAAACGGTTTTAAAGAATTGGCTTACCGCACTGCTTCGGGCAGAGAGGTCCCGTTCAACGTTCGATATCTTGGAAAAGTTGGCGGAACTCGTTGCGTCCAGGGCGTTGACCCCCTTCTCTATCCCGCTGATTTCGAGAGGGGCTTGGGTCCTGCTGACGAAGACCCGTTTGTCCCCCTTTTCAACCACGGCGCTATTCAACTCCATCACGGCCGCTTTGACCATGAACGTCGCACGGGCTAGGCTGGCCGGTCCTGACATATCCAGTGTCCCGGCCATGGCGCTGTCCAACTGAACTTGCGCCCCTTTGAATTGGAATTTCCCTACGGTCCCTTCTGGGGTGTTGACCGTGCCCTTAAACATCATATCCCCGCCCACAATCTTTCCGAATCCTTCGATATTTAATGGGGCTTGGATCTTTAACGGCGTTTCTTTGGCCATTAGGGAGAAGTCTAGCCCAATCGGTTTGACTTTCCCGGCGTCGTCGGCGAACCGGACGGGGAAATCGGCGCCGTCCGCCCTCGTGATTCCCCCTAAGTTCGGGGCATAGGTGGTTCCCTCAATCAACCGAAGGTTGTTCCCCTCCACTTTAAACTTTGATCCCGGTTCCCATGTTTGGCCTAAGGCGACGGTTTTCCCCCGCTGGGTTTCCAAGATCCCTGGAGCCATTTCCTGGAGGTTCTTAAAGGAACCCAAGAGATTTTGAGCCTGGGGGGTCGTTATAGGGACCTCCTTCTTGGTCGTCCCGAACATCTTTTGGACAACGGCCACGATCCCATCACCGATTTTCCTGAACGCTGAGGAAATGGCAAACCCGATGCCTTTGAACACTTGCCCCACGTTTTCCATAAACGTGGGTTTTTGGACGGGAGTAAAACTATCCAGTTTGACGAGGGCTTTGGTCGTGATCTCCGGAGCTTTGACGGGCGGGGAATACTGGAATTGAATGGTGGGTTGGTAGGTTAAGTTTAACTTAGGAGCGGTATACCGGCTCGAATCAAAATATTGGACGGGCGGCGCAGTAAAACTTTGAATCCGCGCGTTCATCCTCTGCATTTGGAGATCAAAAGATTGGGCGGAATATCCGCCCTGAGAACCATAGTTATTACCGAACATGTTGTTGTTCGTCTGATAATCGTCATTGTTCCGAGCGAAGACGGGGACGGCCTCTAAACTAACGAGGGCCATGCAAAGAGCCACGGAAACAATTTTTGGTAGGAAGAATCGAAAGGAGGAGAACTTTGGGGCTAGGCGCATAGTGGCCTCTTGGTTAGATCAATTTAGCGACAGGGGTATTTTAGCAATCCCCTGTCAAAAGTCAAAGGATCATTTCTCCACCTGCTAAGACTATAGATATTTTTATCTTGTGAGTGGTCTGTTTTTTTCTGGAACTGAATTCATAGGGTTGACTAAAATGATCAAGCCTGAAAGAGAAGGGCGATTAGATGGTGGCCGCTATGACGGGATAGAAATTAACTCGAAGACGTCTTTAAATTTTAAAGTATGGCTGTCGGGCTTTTTATTGTCGGGCAATTCCGCTACCTTCAATTTCAGGGGCATCGGGGTTGCAATTCCACTAAAAATGCAGGTCCCGACGGCAAGGGTTGGAATGGATTCTTCCGATATCTTATCGATGTATGAAACAGCTTTGCCGATCGTCTGAAGATCTTTCTCGTTGATCAGCTGATGGATGAAGTAATTGTGCGCCTGAGAAATTATCGTTTCGGATATGTCGTTCGGCCTCTGGCTCGAAATCGTCAAGAACACCCCATACTTACGTCCCTCTTTGATGATCTCCTCGAATGTTTCGAGTCGATAGTCCTTCCAATCTTCAGTTTCCCTGAAAGAAGTTTTCGATAGGATGTTGTGTGCCTCATCGATAATGATGTTCAGGGTTTTCTTATTGTCCTTTTTTTTGTGCGAGTTGTAGATGTTCTTCGCAAGTAACATGGGAATGGTCTTGCGCATGTCGAGGCTCACATCGTGAAGGTTCACAATCACGCAATTGTTGTCTTGCCAAAACCTAGGGGAATCCTCTACTTGAAAAGTGCGCTCAATACTGACCTGCTTGGCTTTGAATCGATTGATTACAGGATAAATATGGTCGTTCTGAACCTTGTATCGATATAGATCATCCGCGAGTTGCAAGAGGAGAAAAACCAGAAAGCAGTTTAGCGGCCTGATTCCGATGATGGCGGTTTCATTTATGACATTGCTTGTAGCTTTGTAAATCACGGTGTTTTCTATTTCTGCCGGGCAACTGGAAAAATAATATGATAGCCCGTTTTCTTTCCTTAAAAATGTTTCGTTTTTATTGTGAAACTCAATGTCATCTCTCAAGCTGGTTGCAGTCTCATCGAACATCTCGATGATCTCTTCAATGTAATCAAGGAGCTTGTAGGCAACGTCCTTGTTGGCCATAACCAAGATATCTTTGATTTTATTCTGAACAATGGCTCGCAGGTAATTGCCGAAGAGATCTTTACTTCTGGCGTCGCGGTATCTCTTGAGGGCGCGTTTGAGAAAGGGTTTCTGTGTTTTGTCCGTCGCTTCAACCAATACGGACAACGTCTCGCTGTCAAACAACTCCTCAAAGGACACCGGCAACTTATCCCCGGTTTCATCGTCCGTTTTCAGGTTGTAGATGGTTTTATTTGGTGTGATACAGTCGGGTTTCGTGTATTCGCCGTTAAAATCAAAAAACAGAAAATAGCACCCTGTTTTGAATCCAGATTTTCCACCGCACACGTCGAAGAGGCCTTGGTATAGAGCTGCCACAGTGTTTGACTTACCGCTACCGGTATTCCCGAATATGGCCAAATGACTGTTAAAAATACCGTCGATTGGCAAATCGACCGAGACTTCTTCAATCGCCGTTCTTGCCACGGAGATGTGTAGGCTGGAATCACTTCTTATCAGCCTGTGGATGCTCTGTATTTTGTCTTGGGTTAGAACAAACGCCTCATTGCCGATGAGAGGCAACTCTTTGATGCCACCGACAAAACAGCTTTTCGTATCTATGTAGCCGACAAGACTTATGGTTAGGGTTCGTCGGTTTCTGTCCACGACTTGATATTGGTTGGGTTCGCCTTTCCAAGCGCTGGAGTCTTCGAGCAACCGTTCGCCGTCCACTTTCCCGATGATGCTGGAGAATCCTTTCCTGATTTCGACATATCCACCGACAGAAACGTTTTTTACGACATCTCCGTCAAAAAGCAAATCCGATGAGTTCTTGTTCTTGTCGACCTTAATGCTGACGGTCCGTCCCTCAATTCCAGAAACCTCTCCGATGCGAAGGACGGCATCTCTCAGGAGACTGTTGTTCATTTTGAGGTGCTCCCCGCCTTAGCGGGGGTAATTTCCGAAGGAGGCAACATGGCCATCAGAGCATTGAACTTTTGAAATTCAATCGGATCGGTTTCCGAATACACGATCTCGACATTATTGAATGATTGGAACTTATTCTTGAATCCACCTACCTCGTCCTTTGAGTGGCTGAATATTACGACTTTAAGGGTCGGATTCTTCAGGGCACGTCGGGTGATCTCTAAAAGATGTTCGTCAGAAAAGGAAAATCCTTCGACAATTAGGATGGTGTTTTCTCTATCGAGCGTATTGGCATAAACCCTCAAAAGGTCATAGTAGGTTTGCTTCAGAAGAGTATCTTTCAGCTTTTCCTTCGTCGGAAGAACGATGGAAAACTTTTGATTGAAGGTTTCAATTTGATCGTATTTGTCGCTGGCCGAAATTTCGTTATATTTCTTCAACTGATCATCAAAATGATCCGTAGAGAACAATATTTCCCTGCCCGAAGTGTTCCAACTTAAAGAACCGTGCAACTTCACCAAATTAATCGACGGCAATTCGACTTGATAGTTGTACACTGTTCCGTTGTTGTACATCGTGTTAAAATATTCTGATGAGGAGAATTTAAAAGAACCCATCAGTGTAGGACACCGTTTGAAGCCGTCGTTCAGACGTACCGGAGTGTCGAGTCCTTCAAATGCTCTCTCGATGAATAAATCGTAGTTCGTGGAAAAGATCGTCGCTTGTCTTGTGAGGATGTTGCTCTTGCGTTCAATCAATATTTGAGAGAGGACTTCAAGGAATTGACGATGAAGTTCAATAGCCGTTTTGACAGGATCAGATGGAGAAGGCTTACTCATTTCTGCGGTAGACTCAAGAAACGGTCTTAGGAATTGGAACAGGCGTTTTTCCGCTTCTTGATTCTTTTTGTCCGTAATTAGTTTTTGAATCTCATTCTCGATGTTGCCAAGCGGTGGTATGGCCGATTTCCCGCATCCCGAACCGATAAGAAAATTAATGTTGGCCGATTGGACCGCTTTTCGAAGCCCCTCTATTATCCGGTCGTTTTCTGCTGGGCAGCTAATCTGAAAAAGTTTTGCCATATCGAGAAACTCCTTAAAAAAATTACTCTATCACAATTTCCTCCCTTGTTAATTTCCCATTAATTGGCGGAGGGGGAGGGATTCGAACCCCCGGCACCCTTGCGAGCACACCGGTTTTCAAGACCGGCCCCTTCAACCTCTCGGGCACCCCTCCAAAAATTAGATTCATCAGTTTTGAAATTTTATTCCTCTTCGTTTTCATCAACACTTTCAGGCACATACACATGCTTGAGAGGAATCATCGCTTTGTACTTAGAGTCAAACGAGTCATAGTGATGAAAAATGAGTGAGACTAAATCCTCACCGTCAATCAGCCGAATATTGCTTTTGTTCCGAACGAAAGTGACCGCCTGATTTGTGAATGTTCCCAGAGTCACTACCATCCCAAATTCATCCTTTTCAACAATTCCATTGAGTTGGGAGATTATCGGTTCTCCGATGTTCCCTTCGCCGCTCTTCACTTGAACTTTGATCAAAGGCTTCTCAAATCCCAATTCATCTTTATGCGCAATAATGTCAACCCCTCCATCAGGCCCTGCCGGTGATACTCGTGTGCGATATCCCATAGCGTTGAGAAGATGTGCAACAAACTCTGCAAGTCCGTGGCCTTTCAATTCTTGAGCCAGTTTCTTGATAACGAAATCTCTGGTGTTCTGTTCGATTTCTTCAAAGACGTAAGAGACCGTAACGTCCTCTTGAACAGGTGGAGCCATCGCCTTTCCTTCAATCGCCCCCAGAAATTCTTCGTTGTATGTCTTTACTTGGAAAAAGCTCATCGCCGACCCAATCTCATACAACGCCCCTTGTGAAAAGCGGGAACGTGGATAGGCCTTTATCCATTTGACTGCTCGTTGCTGGGGATAGCCCGGTTCTGTCTTTGGATCAAATTTGTAGGGGCCAATTATTTCGCCAATATGAACTTGGCGATCCTGTTTGGAGGGGTAAACAATAACGTCACCGGCTTTCATATCATGGGCAAATCGAAAGAGTTGGCCTGCGGCCACTGGAAAATATCCTTTCTTCCGTTCCGGCATGACTTCCTGTAGTTTTTGTTTGAACGCTTCACGATCAGCAGGCAATAGGCCAATATCGCCGACTTTGACCCATGCGAGTGCTACTACGTCCTTTTTTAGGAAAAGACCATCGGCATCCCCCGTTTTTCCTCCGTGGATGCCCCAGACAGTTCTGTCGTTTTTTGCCATTGCTCTTTACCCCTTCTCTGGTTCGTAAGTCGATCGGGACTTTACAACCCTTTACAACCGACTTTACAGCCACAAGACGTAAACCGGTATCACTCGGTAATACAGCGTATCAAATCTCTGGACGGGAAAACGTGGTTTATTGGGGTTCTTGGGTTGCTTTCAAGACCGGCGCCTTCAACCACTCGGCCATCCCTCCAGCGGAGCTTTCGGCCCTCTGGGCCGCCGCTGGCACCCTAAGCTCTGTGTGGGTGCCAAAAACCATTAGGTAAAAACCACATATGGAGGGATGCCCAGGATGTGGTTGCCCGGGTCTTCGACCCGTCCCAAACGTGTGCCCAAGGGCACACGGGACCCACTCGGCCATCCCTCCAAAAGACATGGCGTCTCCCGCGTAATCGGTCGAGTAACACCGTTTTCCCAACGCCGCGCAATCCAACCAAGAGGACGCTTTTCGTCGACCGCCCAGCACGGACCCGTTCTAAAGCAATTCGAACGGTTTCACGAAGCTCGTTTCGCCCCGCCAATTCGGGAGTCTGCGTCCCTGCACCAGGAGCGTAGGGGTTCTTATCAGGATCCATAGGTCGGATTATATCAATGTTATGTCGGTTTAAAAAAATTTTGTAAATTACTCCACTTTTTTGTGAACTGGTCTTTTCCCCCGTTTTTGGCGCCAGGCCATGGAGTCTTGCACCAGTGACGGAACAGGGACGGGGACGGGGAAAACCAGCGCCTCTTTTTTCGGGCGGGGGTATCGTTTGATTTGGGCTTCGCGGATGAGCGCTTTGGAACGGGTGAAACCTTTTTCGTGGTGAACCAGAGTAACCGGCCGGTGGGAGCGGGTGTAGGCCGCGCCTACTCCCTTGTTATGTTTCTCAACCCGGGCCTCAACATCTTTCGCGACACCCGTGTAAA
This sequence comes from Elusimicrobiota bacterium, assembly GCA_016715645.1. Taxonomy (GTDB): domain Bacteria; phylum Elusimicrobiota; class Elusimicrobia; order FEN-1173; family FEN-1173; genus JADKHR01. Next base: position 193,745 of record JADJZR010000007.1, read on the forward strand.
GGGATCCGTCCGCGCAGCGAACCAGGTAAACGCTCCATTCACGTTTTCCTCGGGATTTCATCCCGTGTAACATCCGACAATACTTTTTGTTCAACGGGGAAGGTGGTCGCGCACCTCTTCTTTTCGGCGTTCCATGGTCGCGGCCAACTTAACCAGACTCTCTCGCCCAATCACTTGCTCCGCCAACGGAAACAGAACATCTTCTTCCTTGGTGAAATGGGTCTCCAGCAAAGAGCGCAGGGTAATCGCTCGGGCTTGAAGCGTCTTCTTTTCCTTCAACCCGGTTTTACGAAGGAGAGCCAGCAGGCCGCCAATGTGCTCGTGCTCCGTGGACACTTCCGACCAAAACGGCTTGAAAATCAACGGCCGGGTTTTCACCGCCGGCATGAAAAACTCGTCTTCAAACCAGGCGTGCCCCACCACCACCCGCTGGAGCGTTTTCAAAATCTCCGGAAATCGCGGATTGTCCACGTCAAAGCTTTCCAGAATCTTCCGGATCATTTTGTGATCTTTCAACAACTGCTCCGTAGCGGTGGACATTGTTCCTCCTTCCAACACACCCCCCTTGCGCCCCTCTTCTATGACGGAAGAGGGGCGCGGGGGGACTTGGAAATTACGCCTTTTTAATTCGGGCCGCCAGGGCGTCCCGTTCGGATTTCAACGCGGCCGGCAGACGCGACCCGAACGTGGCGAAGAACTTGTCGATGTCGGCAATCTCCGTTTCCCAGGCCGCTCGGTCCACCGACAACAATTCTTCCATCACCGGCGCCGTCAGGTCCAAGCCGCCCGCGTCGATCGCGTCTTTTGTCGGAAGGGTCCCGATGGGGCTTTCCACAGACGCTCCTTTCCCTTGTGCGCGGTCCAAGATCCAGAGCAACACCCGCATGTTGTCGCCGTAACCCGGCCACAGGTATTTGCCGTCTTTGCCCTGCCGGAACCAGTTGGCCAAAAAGATCTTCGGCGGATTCTTGATTTTGGTTCCCATGGACAACCAATGGCCGAAATAGTCCGCCATGTTGTATCCACAGAAAGGAAGCATGGCCATCGGGTCTCGTCGGACAACACCCACGTTGCCCCCCTGCTGAGCGGCCGTGGTCTCCGACGCCATGGTGGCGCCCATGAACACCCCGTGTTGCCAGTTGTAACTTTCTGTGATCAACGGAGTCAAATGGGCTCGGCGGCCGCCGAACAAAATGGCGTCCAGGGGCACCCCCGCGGGATCCTCCCAGTTGGGCGCAATCGACGGGCACTGCCGCGCCGGCGCCGTGAACCGGCTGTTGGGATGGGCGGCTTTGGTGTCCATATCCGGATTCCACTTTTGGCCTTTCCAGTCCAAACATTCTTCCGGCGGAAGGTTGTCGTGGCCTTCCCACCACACGTCGCCGTTGGCCATTTTGCCCACGTTGGTGTAGATGGTGTTGGTTCGAATGGTTTTCACCGCGTTCGGGTTCGACCGGCTGTTGGTGCCGGGCACCACGCCGAAAAAGCCCGCTTCCGGGTTCGACGCCCACAGACGTCCGTCCGGGCCCACCCGCAACCACGCGATGTCGTCGCCCAACGTCCACACCTTATATCCCTGTTTGACCAGGTGCGCCGGCGGAACCAGCATGGCCAAGTTCGTCTTGCCGCAGGCCGACGGGAACGCCGCCGCAATATACCGTTTTTCCCCCTTGGGGTTTTCAATGCCCAAAATCAACATGTGCTCGGCCAACCAGCCCTCTTTTTGGCCCAGGGCGCTGGCGATGCGCAACGCCAAACATTTTTTGCCCAGCAACGCGTTGCCCCCGTACCCCGACCCCACTGACCAGATGGTGTTGTCCTGGGGGAAATGGCAAATGAACCGGCGGCTCTCGTTGAGGTCTGCTTTTGAGTGCAGACAGCGAGTAAAGTTCGGCGAGTCGCCCAACTGTTTCCACGCCACGTTGCCCATGCGCGTCATGATGCCCATGTTAAGCACCACATACAAACTGTCGGTAATTTCCACACCGATCTTGGAGAACGGCGACCCCGCCGGACCCATGATGAAGGGGATCACATACAGAGTGCGGCCTTTCATGGCCCCGTCGAAAATGCCTTTCAGCTTTGCGTACGCTTCGGAGGGGGCCATCCAGTTGTTGGTGGGCCCCGCGTCTTCTTTGGTGGGCGAACAAATAAACGTCAAATGTTCCGTCCGCGCCACGTCGTTTTGGGCCGAGCGATGGAAATAGCACCCGGGAAGAAGGGCCTGATTGAGCTCTTCCAATTCGCCGGTTTTCAAACACGTTGAAATCATGTTCTGGCGTTCCGCCTCGGTACCGTCCACCCAATGAATGTGGTCAGGCTTCAGCAAGGCCGAACAGTCTTCGACCCATTTAAGGACCGCGGGATTTTTGGTGAGCGGAGTTTCTAGGCTTGCAGTGGTCATGACTTCTTCTCCTTCAGTGATGGCGCGCCCGGCGTGGTTTCCGGCACGTCGCATAATATGGTGCAGTTCTTGCCCAACCCTTTCGATCGATGAAGGGCTTGATCGGCAATCTCTAAAAATCGAAGCACGTCCGCTTCGTGGGGAACCGCGGCGATCATGCCCACGCTGACCGTGATCGGCACCGACGATCCCGCGGCCGACGTCACCGACAGTTTTTCGACCCCTTTGCGGATGCGTTCCGCCGCCAAAAACGCTTCCCGCGCGTTGGCGTGGGGCAACATCACCAGAAATTCGTCGCCCCCATACCGGCCCACAATGTCCGTTTCCCGAACGCTGGCCCGGGTCACCTGGGCGATCCGCTTAAGAACCTCGTCGCCCACCATGTGGCCGTGGACTTCGTTGAACGCTTTAAAATTGTCCACGTCCACAAACAGGCTGGCAATGGGATACTTGTATCGTTCCGCTCGGCGAAGTTCTTCGTCCAGCTTTTCAAGAAGGTGCCGGCGAACATGCACGCCCGTTAAACCGTCCGTGTCCGCCATGTCCCGCAACCGAAGAGCCGCCCGTTCCAACGCCTGCGTTCGGGTGCGTTGCTTGTCCAAGTTGCGCCCGCTCCACAACCCCCACAGGCCCATGGCCGCGACCGTGCCAACGCCCACGTAAATGTAATAGGCCCCGTGGTCTTGCAGTTCGATCCTCAACCAAACGTTGACCGTCGGCCAATGATCCGCGTAGTAACGCACCGCCAGCAACCCCAGCGGTGACCCCACCCCCCACACAGCGCCCAAATACATATTCTTGCGGGCAAACGATTTGAATCGGGTCAGCCCGCCGTCACGCGTCGAGAGCGAGTTGTCTTTTGTTGGTGCCGGTTCGGCCACTGGGTGCTCCATGGGGAAAGGCCCCGCCTTGCGTCGGCTGGAAGAGGGCAACAAGTATCACGCCCAAAGGCTTTGCGTCTACGGGCTATTTTGGCGTGAGCGAGGGAACCGAGTTGATCAGTTTTTGCAGGGGCCCGATCGTCCGGACGGACCGGCGCCGTTCGGCCAACAAAATGGCCGATATCTCGTCGGCCGTTTCAACCAAACTGTCGTTTAATACCACGTAATCAAACTGGGCGGCCCGGGATATTTCTTCTTGGCCGCCAGCCGGGGGAAAACAAGTCCTCTCGGTGAGGATCGAACGACATCAGCCGCGCCGCCACGATTTCCATGTTGGTGGGACACACAAACACCATCACAGGCCCTCGACGCGCCAATATTCGCGGCCCCGCGCTTGTCCCCCCGGCAAACACGTCTCGCCCCGCCCCCACAAATGGTCCTGAATCGGTTCTCCAACGGGTGGCGTATCCGTGATTGTGAAGTGCGAACGGTTCAAATAGTCCTCGCTTGCGCCCGGCGGTTAAATCTTGTCGTCCGTCACAGAATAATAACGTACCCGTGCACTTCCAGGCCGCGGCGGGCGGTGGGCGTTCGAGATGGACAAACGCAGGTCCGGGTTGCGGTCGATGAGCGCTTGGCACAACGTCCGTTTTCCCACACCCAACGGAGCGGACAAGACCATCAACACCCCGCTGAATTCCGCAGCTCCGTCGGCCATCTTACTCTTCCTTTTCCTTAATCACCACGCCCAGCACTTCCGATAACGTGGTGGTGCCCTGAAGCACCTTGATCAACCCGTCTTGGACCATGGTGCGCATCCGCTGGGGCGAATGAAAAATGGCGGCGTTGCGGATGCTGTCGGCGGTCATGTCGGTGAGCGCCACGCGGCGCACGGTTTCGTCCATCACCAGCAACTCGTGAATCCCCATCCGCCCTTTGAACCCGGTTCCGTTGCACAACTTGCATCCTTGCCCTGCACAATCCATGGTCGCCGGGCACCAAATCCGTTCATGCGGAAAACTTTCTCGTCATCCGTGGGTGCGATCGGCGCCTTGCATCCCGGGGCACAACCCCCGACATAGTTGTTGCGCCAACACCGCCTTGAGTACATCGCTCACCAAATTACGCCGGCGGGCCCATTTCGGCCAAACGCGACACCGCGTCGACGCCGCGTCGTTGGTGTGAATCGTCGACAACACCAAGCGGCCTACCTGGCCGCTTCCATGCCGATGGTGGCGGTTTCTTTGTCGCGGATTTCGCCCACCATGATCAGCCGTCCGGGTCCAACCGCAAAACGACCGCAACGCCGTGGCGAAATTGAACACCCGGTCTTTGCCCAGCGAAATGTCCGGGTTCACCGCCACCTGCACGATGCCGTCGATGTTGTATTCCACCGGGTTTTCGGCGGTCAAAATGCGGATGTCGGGCCGGTTGATGTGGTTGAGACACGCATACAACGTCGTGGTTTTGCCCGACCCCGTGGGGCCCGTGACCAAAATCATTCCGAAATTCTTTTTTCCACCCACGCCGCGCAGTTGGTCCAGCACCCGCTGAAGAATGTCCGGCAAAAATCCGATCTTTTGAATGTCCACGTTCACGTTTTTTCGGTCCAACAACCGCATGCTGGCCGATTCGCCGTACACGGTCGGAATTGTTTCAACCCGAAACTCGATGGGCCGCCCTTTGGCCATGACCTCAATGCGGCCCGATTGGGGAATCCGTCGTTCCGTCAGGTTCATGCTTTGGCTCATGATTTTAATTTTTGCAAGAATCGCGTGGCGGAACATCCACGGAATGCGAAACGGAGCCTCTTTAAAAATCCGTCCACCCGAAACCGCACGATCACCGGGACTTTTTGCCCATCGGGTCTTCAATGGGTTCCACATGAATGTCCGACGCTTTTTGCTGAATGGCGGACAAAATAATGGCGTTGATGATCCGTTCCACTTCCGGGGCCGACGCGTCCACTTCCAGCAGGTCGGCTTTTTTGACCATTGTTTCCACTTGGTCCGAGTCCCGAAACGATTCCATGATTTCCGGGTTTTTTCCTCGGCACATCCTCCAACGACTGCTCGGGTTCTCCCTGGGGCGCGTCGTCGCCATCTGGGTTCCATAAATTTTGTCGAGCCTTGGATGATGTCGTCGAGGAGAGCCAAAAAGGGGCGCACTTTCGTCAACGGATTTCATTCGTGGATTGCCTTCCAGCAGGAGGATCGCGCGGACAGGCCATGGCCACCAAAATAAAGCCGTCTTCGCGAAGGAACGGCAAGCAAAACATTTTGCGGGCCGTGGCGTCCGACAACAGTTTGGCCACGTCGGTTTGGATTTTGAGATCGTCAAGATCCACCGGTTTCACTTTCCATTCTGCGGATAGGGCCTGCAGAACCGCCGTCCGGTCCGTCAGGCCCATGTCCACCACCACTTGTTGAAGGGGTTTATTGCTACGGTTGGCCTCTTCATCGGCACGGTTGAGGTCAACCGGCGCGACAATGTGGGCGTCGGCGATAATGTCCTTAACCGTTTTGCGGGTGCCTGCGGTTGCGTTTTGCGCCATTCAGCGTTCCCTCGTGGTGTAAACTGTCCTTGGGGTGAGTATCCAAACTCAAACCAATTATAAATTTCGCTGGTTATTTTTTTTTTTTTTGCGATTACCGGCGGCGCGGCGGGAATTGGCGGCGTGGCTCGGCCGTTTGGAGAAACCCGGTCCCAGGCTGTTTTGTGGCTCGTTTTGGGGGCTTCCAGTTTCGGCGCGATTTTGTAGGGAAAGTTCGGCACCACCGCTCGGGGAAACACCAGGTTGGTGAACCGCTCGATATCCGTCACGTGCACCTGTTCCAGAGGGTCCATTAACGTCAACGCGTCTCCCACTCCATAGGCCCGGGCGGTTCGGCCCACGCGGTGGACGTAATCTTCCGGATGCTGAGGGACGTCGTAATTGATGACGTGAGAAATGTCTTTGACGTCAATGCCCCGGGCCGCGATGTCGGTGGCCACCAAAATCTGCGATTTGCCAGCCTTGAAATTGTCCATGGCTTCGGTGCGCTCCCGCTGGGTTCGGTTGGAATGGAGCACTTCTGCCGGGTAACCCGACTTCTCCAGCCGATGGGCCACAGCCGATACGGCCCCGTGTTGGTGCGGGGAGAACACCAGCACCGACCGCATTTCTGTGTTTTTCAACAGCGTAATTAGCAGGTCGGTTGCTTCTGTTCCTGAATCACGGGATACAAAATTTGGCTGATGCCTTCCGCCACCGTGGCCGGGCGGGCCACTTCGATGCGAAGAGGGTCCTTTAAGGCGAACGCGGCGATCCGTTCCACCTCGGGCACGAGGGTGGCCGAAAACAACAACGTTTGCCGATCCGTGGGAACCCGGTGAATAATGGATTTGATGTCGGGCAAAAAACCCATGTCCAACATGCGGTCGGCTTCGTCCAACACCAGATGGTCCACCCGCGCCAACGTGAACGCCCTGTTTTGCAAATGGTCCAGCAACCGGCCCGGGGTGGCCACCACCACATCCACCCCGTCCGAAACCGCCTTCCTCTGCTGGTCATACCCCACCCCGCCCACAATGGTGGCCACCTTGAACCGTGTGAATTGCGAAAGGCTCTGAAACGTTTCGGTCACTTGCACCGCCAGCCCCCCGTGGAACCAACACCACACCTGGGACCCGGCCTCGGATCTGACGCCAAATGGTTCAAATTGGAGGGCAAACGCCGCCGTTTTTCCGCTCCCGGTTTGGGCCGCGCCCCAACACGTCGCGGATCTTCCAGGACTGGCGGGATCGCTGCTGTTGACGGGCGGGGTCTTTTCCATCCCAACGCCTGTTGCCCGCAACAGGTCCGCAATGCAAACAGTTCATCAAAAGCCATGGGTTGCTCCTTTCATTTTTTTCTTTCGGCGGTTCCTTGAACGGCTGGGCATCCTCTTTCCGCAAACAGGGGCTTTCAGACCCGGATCCCGTTGACCGTAATCGGGAATTTCCCGGATCGCCCGTTGAATGTGCGGATCCACCCCCACCGATTTCCAGACCACACCGTCGTGAAGCACGTTGGCCAACGACAAGAATATCATCGCTTGGTTCGCGCAGCTGTAAACCTCCGACACCCGTCCGGTCCGCCAATCCCAGCTGTCGCGAAACCCAAACGACCGCCGGCGGCCGTCACCGCGCCACGCAAGGCGGACTCGTTTTTTTCCATCTCGGCGCAGAGATTGTCCGCCGATTGGCGAGGGTAATATATCGCCGCCAAACCCGATCCCACCGGAGCCGCCACGTCCTCTGTGAGGGCACTGTAGGCCAAAAATTCTTTCCCGTCGGGACTTTCCGACGGAGACAGGCCCCAGGCCGGCGCTCCAATCAACTGGCCGTTCTGCCGTTGGGCCCAAATAAACTGCGCCGCCGAGCGGCCCAGCTCCGTCTCTGTCTCATCCACAAAAATCCCCGTCGCCAAAGCCGGAGCCAACCCCCCCGCGCCCCCGGGCACAAAATACGTGAAACCGTGCTTGGTTTCCGTTTGGTGAGGCAAAGCGCCCCAACTTTCTAACGGAATCCCTCCGGTGCCGATTCCCCACAGGTATCCAAACCGGGTTTCCTGTGGGCCAGCTCGCCGTGGTACTTCACAGCCATCCCTTTTGCTGTACCTGAAAATTTTTTTGTATCAGGCTCCATCCGCCCTTATACAGCCCCCGATCCGGGTCATAGAGGTCACCCCAGTTCATGGGCGTCAACAGTTTATCGATTCGAACCGCGTAGGCGGGTATAATCCCTTTGACCGCCAAGAGGCCGGCCGTCAATTGGGACAGCCCCTCCACTGTGGAAAACGTTGTGTCCGTCGGTGCCAGGGTGTCCACGTTCACCCTTGTCAGGGGAAACCCGCCCAGAAATCGGGGCCATTTTTCCAACGAGGCCAACACCGCTTCGATCCGGGATTTGGCTTCCGGTTCAGCAATGAGGCCTGTTCGGCCCGCCACCGCGCACGCCGCCAAATACAAACCGGTGTTTCCCGCAGACGTGGAGGGCCCGCGGCGGCTGGTATCGTAGGGAAGACCCGTCCCGGAGCTGACAAAATGGGACAAGCACGCCCAGGTGTCTGGTAGACGCCGGACAACAAACCGGCGATCTTTGGACGATCAGGGCGCCGCCATGGCGGCCACTTGCCCGCCATGAGCCAAAACAATCAAAACCCACCGTGAAAACCATGGAGCGAACCCAAACGGCGGGTCGGTTCTGGGTTACCGCAGGTTTACGCCTGGGCTTCGCCAGCCCCGGTAACAAATCCGGTCAAGATGGTTGAGGTATGGTCGGAGGGCCGACGGGATCCACTGAGCCGTCTTCTGCTTTGAAAATTTTCCAGTATGGCCGCCACAGTTCGACCCACGGCCACTCCGGACCCGTTAAGGTGTGAAGCAACGCCCGGGACCCGTCCGGCTTTTTATACCGAAGACCGATGCGCCGGGCCTGAAAATCCGTGAACGTCGAACACGACGATATTTCACGCCACTGCCCTTTTCCGCTGTTTTCCCCGGGCGCCCACACTTCCAAATCATAGGTCTTTGCCGACGAAAACCCCAGGTCCCCGCGCACAAGGCCATCACCCGGTAAGGCAACTCCAGCCCGTTGCAAAACCGTTTCCGCGTGGGCGGTGAGCCGTTCCAGCTCGGCCTCCGACTCTTCGGGCCGGACAAACCGCACCAACTCGATTTTGTTGAATTGGTGATTGCGCGTCAGCCCGCGGGTGTCTTTGCCGTAACTGCCCGACTCTCGACGGAAACACGCCGTGTAAGCGCACAACGCCCGCGGCAAAGCCGATTCGTCGAGCGCTTCGTCCCAGTAGGTTGGTCAACGGCACTTCCGCCGGGAATTAAAACAGATCGTCGTCTTTCATGGCATACAGCTCTTCGGCGAATTTGGGGAGTTGGCCCGTGCCCGTCATGGTTTGGCGGGTGACCAGAAACGGCGGGAACACTTCCGTGTAACCGTGTTCCGTGGTAGTGCATGTCCAACATAAAGTTAATCAACGCCCGTTCCAGCCGTGCGCCCATGCCCGTCAACAAAGCAAACCGGGCCCCGGATATTTTCGCCGCCCAGGCAAAATCCATCATCCCAATTTCCCCCAGCTCCTGGTGATCTTTGGGTTTGAACCCAAACGACCGGGGCGGCCACCAGCGGACTTCCCGGTTTCCTCGGCGCCCCGGCCCGGCGGCACCGTACCCAGGGGCATGTTCGGAAGTTCCAAGAGAGCCGCCTGAACCGCCGCGTCGCTTTCCGCGGCCCGGGATTCCAGAGCTTTCATCCGCTCTTTCAACTCTTCCATTTCTTTTAGAAGAGGCGCGGCGTCTTTCTTTTCCCGTTTAAGACGGCCGATTTCTTCCGCCGCCTGGTTGCGACGGGCGCGCAACGGTTCCACTTCCGCTTGAACCGACCTCAACGCACTGTCCAGGGTTAGCAATTCCTCAAACTTTGGGAGAAACCGCCCGCCCCGGTTGGTCAGGGCCAAACGCACGCCGTCCGGATCCGATCGGACCCGCTTAATGTCGAGCATGGAACCGTCCTTTCTTTATTTCTTCGGTTTGCGAAGATTGATGAGCGGGTTTTGAATCGCGAACTGTTTGACGGGAAACCGGCGAAGCGAAAACGAATAGTCGCCCGTTTCGAAACCCGTTCCGTTGCTTCCGCCAGTTCGGTCAAGACGATGGGATTGGCGCCGGACACTATTTTATTCTCCGCCAAGGCCGGCTGGTCCAAGGGGACCACCGTGCGGACAACCACGAACGATTTCTTGCCCAACATTTTCGCCGGCTGAACAGCCACTTTGGGCGGTTTGATCCCGTTCAACGCCAGCGCTGTCGTGGACACACCCACATAGTCCAAGGCCACAAAGGGAACGTCTTGGAAATAATCAAACTTCACGGATTCCATCCAAGGGAACCCTTTGCGGCTCAAAAACATGATGTATTGCATCGCCTCTTTGTCGGTTTTAATTTTGTCCACGTAAGGGACCAAATCTTTTGTGACATGAATGTTCGTCCCAATCGTGTTGGAATCCTTGGCTTCTCCAGGCCCCTGAACAACCAGAGAACTGATGGCTCCTTCCGACGGTGTTATTTCTTTGGACGCATCAAGAAACTTGATCCCTTTTTTCATAAACGGCAATTGGCCGTAGAAAAAAACCGACATGTCTTTGTAAAAAACGGTTTCAGAAATAACTTTGGGAGCCTCCTCCGCGGCCTCTTTAGCCTGCGCAACGCCCGGACAAACCCAAGCCGCCCCACACAACAACGCCACAACAAATAGTGATTTTTTCATGGTTCCTCCCTTGAGATAAAAGAATGATACACCGCGATGCCGGGTGGACGCAAGTCTTTTTAGGGGCCGGTCAGAATCGCTGAGGCGGACCCGCTGTGGGAGTGGGGTCATGCCCTTCCATTGATTCGGTTTGGACGATGGCTTTTAAGTAGGAAATTGCGTTTTGGGTTGTCCACGTTCATGCGGCCTATCACGCGAACAGCATGGGCCATTGGACGGCGTCCGTACCGGGATTCCAGATCCACCAGTTCCTCTAAAATAACCCCATCGCTATCTTCGTAAATGAGCCGTGCCGTTTTCGGCCCGGGCCACCGCATCAACGCCCGCCCGGGCGATGAGTTTTTTTCGACCCTCTTCGAAGACGGCCGGATCGCATAGCGGTTTGGGGGGTGTATATGTTAGGAGGTCGATGGGAGGCCCCCTCTTTGGTCAGGGGCCATACTCCACCTCCACGAGTTTCGGCGACGCAGTTCGGTAACGCCACGGGTGAGGAGCCCGGTCGATAAATGATACCGTTGGGCTAACGTTGTTCGCGCCGCGCTCCAGCAGGGCCAGTGGCGGCGCGGGACGATTCGGCTTGGCTGATCAGAAAAAACATTTCCCTGCCAGCGACAACCGCCGGTCCCAGCCAAAGGACCAATACGTGTCGGGAATTTGGGCCGACTCTCGTCGTGAACGCCGGTCCACCGAATACGAGGTCTTTTGAAAATTCGTTCCACCTGAATCAAGCCGTATCGATTTTGAAGTTTGTTGAGGTTTTTGACCTGCCGGCGGGACGATTCTCTCGTCCAATCGCCCAATCCCAGCCGGTTGGCCAGTCATCAATGTTCACCACCGTGGCCGTTGACATTGAGAATAGGAGGAGGAGCCACGTCCAATGCTCGTTCGTCTCGATTTTTCGGCCATGGCCCCTAAGAGCGCGGGTTTTGCAAAAACGAGAGGAATGCCCGTCCCCTTTTGGTTGTTTGGGTCGGTCACCAAACGCCAGGGCAACCGGCGAATTCATAACGCCAAGCGGGCGGCGCCAGTGGATCGAAATAAAAAGTTGGTTTCGCTGTTTTTGTTAAGCGCCGCATCGGTCCAATTGCTGGAACCCGCCAATATTGTCTTTTCGTCAATAATAATCATTTTCCCGTGAGCCAAACGGGACCGATCGTCCTGATACACAGCGATCCCCTGCGCCTGAAGAAACGCCACAGCGGGGGCATTAAACCCCGCGAATGAAGGATCGTCTTCAGACGCGTTGTTGTCGAGATACACGTCCACACGAACACCAGAAGCCTGGGCTCGCACAAGAGATTGGGCCAACTCAAAGACGTCTTGGTTTGAATTCGTTGACCGCAATGACATCAGGTAAAGGCAAACCGTGATGGAACGTTTGGGGTTGCCAGTTCCCCGTTGTGCAACCTGAGAAAAATACGATCGGGCCGAACATAATCTGACGATTTCTTGTCCCCGAACGGCAAAGAACCGAAAAGCAGTAGACCCGTCAAAATTATAGCCCACGTGGCCGAGATAACTGGGGCAATAATTGAAAGTGCGTGTCACCAATCGCCTGGATGTTCACTGAAACCGAGGTGCGTTATATTCTTCCAGTTCCACCCCCATGATTTTATTTCGATTACGACTTCCAACCCAAGAAATCCATGGGACTTCGTA
>JADJZR010000008.1 GCA_016715645.1 Elusimicrobiota bacterium
AATTCGCGTTGACCAAGTTGTGGCGGAGATGTGGTGGATGCCCGGGGCACCAACAAAGGAAAAGGGTTTGCCGGGGCGGTCAAACGGCATCGGTTTAAGGGCGGACCACAGACCCACGGTCAGTCCGACCGTTGGCGCGCGCCGGGGTCCAGTGGGCGTGAACGGGTGTGGCCCGGCAAACGGGGACCCGGCCATATGGGACACGAGCCCAGCACGGTTCAACGATTGAAAGTGGTGAGCGTGGATCCCGGACAAAATTTGATGCTGATCAAAGGTTCGGTTCCAGGCCCGATCGGTTCTTGTGTGCGAATTTATAAAACCACCCGCCCCAAGCGAGTGAGCAAAGCGGCGCCGGCCAAAACCAAGGTTGTAGCGAAAAAGGCGGCGAAGCCCGCCGCGCCGGCGAAAAAGTAAGAGGATCCCATGTTGACTGTCGACGTTTTAAATAAGAAAGGCGAGAAAGTGGACACGGTGTCTTTGTCCGCGGACGTGTTTGAGGTCAAAGCGCCGTCGGCGTTGATCCACGAAGTGGTGACTATGTATCTGGCCAACGAACGGCGGGGCACGCACTCGACCAAAACCCGAGGGGAAGTGTCGGGCGGCGGGTTGAAACCCTGGAAACAAAAGCACACGGGCAACGCCCGGGCCGGTTCGACGCGGTCGCCGTTGTGGCGCCACGGCGGAATCACGTTCGGACCGAAACCGAGGTCGTATGTGCAGGCGGTCCCGCCGGCCAAAAGGCGGTTGGCTTTGAAAGCGGTGTTGTCGTCGTTTGTTCGGGAAAACAAACTGCGGGTGATCGACGATATTTCCGTGTCCGAACCGAAAGCCAAACAGGGAGCGGCGTTGTTGGCGGCGCTGAAGGTGGGTCCGAAAACAGTGTTGGTGGTGAACGCCGTGCCGGAAACGTTGGACCGTGCGTTGCGAAACAATCCATCGGCTCGGATCCGTTTGGCGCGGGATCTGACAAGTTATCAAGCGATGTTGGCCGACGAGTTGGTGGTGACAAAAGCCGCCCTGGCCGAATTGACACAGCGGTTGGGTGACGGATCCGCGGAGGTCAAACAATGAGTTTGTCGTATGCGCATATTTTACGTCGGCCGCTGGTGACCGAACGGTCCACCCAGCTGAAAAAACTGAACAAGTTCGTGTTCGAAGTCGCGCCGGAAGCCACCAAAGGACAAATTCGGGAAGTGGTGGAAGGGGCCTTCAATGTGGACGTGGTGGGAGTGAACACCATGCGGGTGCCCGGCAAGCTTCGCCGGCGCGGACAGCGGACGGGTTACCAATCGGAATGGAAAAAGGCCATTGTGACGTTGAAAAAAGGCCAGGACATCAAATACGCGGAGCCCCAGGGATAACGCTATGCCCATGAAAACATTTAAGCCTTACACGCAGTCGCGGCGGTTCATGACGGTGGAGGATTTCAGCGACCTCACCAAAAAGGCGCCCGAAAAAAGCCTGTTGGAGCCGTTGCGCAAAACCGGCGGACGCAACAACACCGGGTCCATCACCGTGCGGTTTCGTGGGGGCGGGCACAAGCGGATGTATCGCAAGATTGATTTCAAGCGGGACAAAGTCGGTGTGCCGGCCACGGTGGCGGCCATCGAATATGACCCCAACCGGAGTTCTCGGATCGCTTTGCTGTTTTATAAAGACGGTGAAAAACGCTATATTCTCCAGCCGGTGGGCATGAAGGCCGGGGACAGCGTGATGTCGGGTCCCAACGCGGAAATCCGGGCTGGCAACGCGTTGCCTTTGGCAAACATTCCGTTGGGCACGGTGGTGCACGCGGTGGAGTTGGTGCCGGGTAAAGGCGCGCAGTTGGCTCGGTCGGCGGGCGTGTCGGTTCAGATCATGGCGAAAGAAAATGGGTACGCCACGCTCAAGATGCCGTCCAGCGAGATTCGCATGGTTCCCGACGGGTGCATGGCGACGGTGGGGCAGGTGGGCAACACCGAGCACGAAAATTTGACCATCGGCAACGCGGGGCGGTGGCGGCACAAAGGGTTTCGGTCGCAGGTGCGCGGAACGGCCATGAACGCGGTGGATCACCCGCACGGGGGCGGTCGTGGCAAAAGCAAAGGGAACAACCAGCCTCGGTCGCCCTGGAACCAACCGGCCAAAGGGTACAAAACGCGGTCGCCCAAACAACATCATTGGTTGATTTTGCGTCGTCGGACCACCGCCACGCAGGCTGTGTAAGGAGAAACCATGTCACGATCCAAAAAGAAGGGGCCCTACATCGACGCGAACCTGGTGGAAAAGGTTCAGGCCCTCAAGAAGACAGGCGACAAAAAGCCGATCAAAACCTGGGCTCGGGCCAGCGTGATCGCGCCGGATTTTGTGGGGATCACGTTCGCCGTGCACAACGGCAAAAACACATACCGGTTTACGTCACGGAACAAATGGTGGGCCACAAGTTGGGCGAATTTTCCCCGACCCGCTATTTCCGCGGCCACGGCGAGGCGCATACGAAAGAAGCCTCGTCCAAAACCTAAAGGAGATATTTCCATGGAATCCATTTCGCACGCCGTTTCGCGCGGCTTCTCTTATCGAAAGGTGAACCAGGTGCTGAATCTGATCAAAGGCAAGACCGTGATTGACGCGATGGGCGTGCTTCCCTGGGCACCGCGCGTGTCGCGGGTGTTGGTTGGCAAAACGCTGAAAAGCGCGGTGGCCAACGCGGGCAAAGGGGTCGACGTGACCCGGTTGAAGGTGTCCAAGGCGTGGGTGAACCACGGACCGGCGTTGAAACGCGTGATGCCGAAAGCCATGGGGTCGCGGGCCATGTTTAAACGCAAAACCTGCCATCTCACCATTGTCGTCAGCGACAATTAGACGGTTAAGGATAAAGGAGAATTCGTTTGGGCAATAAAACGCATCCCAAGGGCATACGGCTCGGATACATCAGGGAGTGGGACTCCAAGTGGCTTAACCTCAAGGAGATGCCCGCCCTCATTGAGGAAGATTTTAAGATCCGAAAATTTTTGAAAGACCGTCTGAAACTCGCGGCGGTTTCGAAGATCGGCATTGAACGGACGGGCAAGTATTTGCGGGTGAACATTTACACCGCGCGGCCCGGTTTGGTCATCGGAAAAAAAGGCGCGGACATCGAAGGCCTGCGCGGCGTGATCGAAGAAATGACGGGTCTTAAAACCGCTATTCAGATCATCGAGATCAAACGTCCCGAAGTGGACGCGCAGTTGGTGGCCGAAGGGGTGGCCATGCAGTTGGAAAAACAGGTGGGGTTCCGGCGGGCCATGAAACGGTCCATGGAACGGGCCATGCAGGGCGGGGCTCTGGGGATCAAAATCATGGTGGCGGGCCGGTTGGGCGGCGCGGAAATTGCTCGGACGGAATGGTTGAAAGAGGGGCGCGTGCCGTTGCAAACGTTTCGGGCCGACATCGATTACGGATTTACAGAAGCCCGAATCAAGATGGGCACGATCGGGGTCAAAGCGTGGGTGTTTCGCAAAGAGCTGTTCCAAAAAACGGACGCGGATCTCATGGCGGAAGTGCGTGTGATTGAGGAAAAAGAAAAAGAAGAGTTGGCCAAAAAAGTGGAAGCGGGCCTTTTGCCGGTCGAACCGGTGGTGACGGTGGAACCGCAAGCCGAGGCGGAAGCGATCGAGGAAGAAGTTATGAGCAAGATCCAAGAAGAAGAAGATGAAGCCAAAAAACGCGAAGGGAGCGTTGAATAGCCATGCTCATGCCTTCGCGTGTTAAATATCGTAAGTCGCATCGAGGTCGGTTGAAAGGTCGAACGAAAGGCGGCGCGTTTGTGTCGTTCGGCGAGTTTGGGTTGCAGGCGTTGGAGTCCCACTGGATCACGGCGCGCCAGATCGAAGCGACGCGAATTACGCTGTCGCGTGCCTTGAAGAAGGGCGGCAAAGTGTGGACGCGGATTTTTCCGGACAAGCCGGTGTCCAAAAAGCCGGCGGAAACCCGGATGGGGAAAGGCAAAGGCAACGCCGAGTTTTGGGTGGCCGTGGTGAAACCGGGCCGAATTATGTTTGAAATTGAAGGGGTGAACGCGGACCAGGCCAAAGAAGCGATGCGTCTGGCGGGGCACAAACTGCCGATCTCGACCCGCTTGGTAACGCGGGACCATTTCTAGGACGAGTGACATGGCCAAACAAAAAGACGACATTAATTTTTCGGAACTGACAGCGGACGAGTTGCGGGTGAAGGTCCGCGAAAATCAAGAAAAGCTTTTTAAGTTAAAATTTCAGAACACGACCGCTCCGCTGAAAAATCCTCGGGAAATTCGGACGACCCGGCGGGTCATCGCGCGGGCGCTCACGTTCTTACGTCAAAAGGGAGTGTCCGCGTGACTGTGACCAAGATCGAACGCGCCGATCGGAAAGAAGTGGTGGGGGTCGTTCTTTCCGACAAGATGGACAAGACCCGGGTGGTGGCGGTGGAACGGCGGTTGCGCCACGGCAAGTACGGAAAAGTGTTGACCCGGTCGACAAAACTTTATGCCCACGACGAAAAAAATGAAAGCAAGTCGGGCGACCGCGTGCGGTTAATGGAAACGCGTCCGTTGTCGAAACTGAAACGCTGGCGGTTGGTGGATGTGCTGGCCCGAGCGTCGGTGGGGGCATCGCTGGACGAGGCGTTGGGAGGGAAGTCGTGATTCAAGAGCGAAGCATTTTACGGGTGGCCGACAATTCCGGCGCGCGGTTGGTTCGCGTGTTTCGGATGCACGGAGGGTCTCGGCGGCGGTATGCGTATCTGGGCGATTTGGTGACGGCTTCCGTCCAGACAGCGTTGCCGGATTCGGCGGTTAAGAAAGGCGATGTGGTCAAGTGCGTGGTGGTTCGCACCCGCAAAGAGCGGGCTCGGCCCGACGGAAGTTATGTCCGGTTCGACGACAACGCGGCGGTTCTGATCGATGACCAGGGCGAACCGAAAGGGACCCGTATCTTTGGGCCCATTGCCCGGGAACTGCGTGAACGAAACTATTTAAAAATCATCTCCCTCGCCCCGGAGGTGGTATAAGCCATGGCTCTTTCTCCGATTCGAAAAAAAGATAAGGTGATGGTGTTGGCGGGTAAAGATCGCGGGAAGCAGGGCGAAGTGATCGAAGTGGATCATGTCAAAGGGCGCGTGTTGGTGGCAAAAGTGAACATGGTCAAGAAACATGCCAAAGGCAAACCGCCCCAACAGCCCGGCGGGATTCAAGACAAAGAAGCCTATTTGCCGATCGGCAAGGTCATGTTGGTGTGCCCGAAATGCAACAAGGCGACCCGGTTCAAAAGCGGGTCCATCTCCGACGGTACCAAAGCCCGCGTCTGCCGTTCCTGCGGTGAAATGATCGGCTAAGGGCGGGCCATTCGGCCCTTTTTTCAAACGGCGAGTTTTCGGCGGGGTTTTTTGGGGGTCTTCAGCGGTTCGAGGAAGGCGGTTGGGAGCGAGGGGAAAGTTAGTAAATATTTTGTGACTACTCAGGTCCCTCATGCGTCCCTTCGGGTCACCTTCCCCCAAGAGTGGAAGGAAACAAAGATTTTCCCTCTCCTCTTGGGAGAGGGCAGGGTGAGGGAGTTGAGTAGTTACCCTATTTTTCCTCTTGAAACGATTTTAACTTAAGGGAGTGAGGTTCGGATGTCAAACGAAGAAAATAAAACAGTGGAACCCCGTCTCAAAGAGATGTACCGGACGGCGGTGGTGCCGGAAATGATGAAACGGCACAATTGGACGAACGCGTTGCAGGTGCCGCGGTTGAAGAAAGTGGTGGTCAACATGGGCCTGTCGGAAGCACGGGAAAACGCCAAAGTGGTGGACCTCGCGGCCGAAGAGTTGGCGGTGTTGTCGGGCCAAAAACCCCAGGTTCGTCGGGCGAAAAAAGCCATTTCCAATTTTAAGTTGCGGGCGGGAATGCCCATTGGCGTGCGCGTCACGTTGCGGGCGGGTCGGATGTGGGATTTTATGGACCGGTTGGTGAACATCGCCATTCCCCGAATCCGGGATTTCCGCGGGGTGGACCCGAACCGAGGGTTTGACGGGCGGGGAAATTACAATTTGGGTCTTACGGAACAGTATGTGTTTCCGGAGATCAACCTGGACAAGTCGGACAAGTCCCGGGGAATGAACGTGACCGTGGTGACAACCGCGGGCAAAGACGAGACGGCGCTGGAACTGTTGGCGCTGTTGGGTATGCCGTTTAAGCGCGATAAGAAATCCGCGCTGAGTCAAGGAGCGTAACCCTTATGGCCACACACGCGTGGGTCGCGAAAATGCGCAAGCCCCTCAAGTTTGCGGGGCGATATCGTAACCGGTGCCGGCTGTGCGGTCGGCCGCGGGCTTTTTTCCGAGATTTCGGCTTGTGCCGAATCTGTTTTAGAAATTTGGCTTTGCGCGGGGAAATCCCCGGCGTGACGAAGTCCAGCTGGTAAAGCAAGGGGAGACGAGGACACTATGAGCAACGATCCGATCAGCGACATGTTCGCCATGATCAACAACGCCAACCATAAGTTCTTGGAACGGGTGGATTTGCCGGCGTCGAGGGCGAAAAAAGACATTGCCCACCTGTTGAGGGAAGAAGGCTATATTGCCGATTACAAAGTTCTGCCGGACCGCAAGCAGGGGGTTCTGCGGCTGTTCATGAAATACCGGCCCAACAAAGAGCGGGTGATTCAGGGGCTCAAGCGGGTGTCGCGGCCGGGCCTGCGGGTGTATCGGGCGTACGAAGATTTGGGTAAGGTGCGGGGCGGGTTGGGGATGTCCATCGTGTCGACGCCCAAAGGGTTGATGACCGACCGCCAATCGCGAAAACAAAAGCTCGGCGGCGAAGTCATCGCCACGATCTGGTAAAAAGGATTCTCGAATGAGCCGTCTTGGAAAAAAACCGATTCCAGTTCCAGAAAAAGTTAAAGTGGCCCTTCAAGGGCCGGTGGTGAGCGTGTCGGGACCGTTGGGTCAGTTGACCCGAACGTTGCCGGCGGGTTTAACGGCCCGCGCGGAAAACAACACTCTGCTTTTGGACCGGCGCGACGATAGCCGTGTTCAGCGGTCCCTTCACGGGACGTTTCGCAAGCTGTTGTCGAATATGTTGGAAGGCGCGTCCACGGGTTTTTCCAAGGAACTGCGGATCGGGGGCGTGGGGTTTCGCGCCACGTTGACGGGGAACAATTTGCAAATGACCCTGGGGTATTCGCATCCGGTGGACTACGTGGTTCCGGCGGGGATTAAGGTCACGGTGGATCCGAAGCAGACCACGCTGGTGATCCAGGGAGCGGACAAAGAAAAAGTGGGCCAAGTCGCGGCCGAGATTCGGCGGTTCCGTCGGCCCGGAGTGTATTGGGCCAACAACGAGCCGGTGGGTATTCGCTACGCCAACGAGCACGTGCGCCGAAAGGCCGGAAAAGCGGCGGCGGGCGCGGCCGGTGCGGCGGGAGGAGCCAAGAAATGAGCTTAAAAAGTCCACAAGAGCGTCTGGCGTTTCGACGGTTGCGGGCGCGGCGGAAAATTTACGGAACAGCGGACAAACCCCGTTTGTCGGTTTATCGAGCGCAAAAGCATATGTACGCCCAGTTGGTGGACGACGCGGCTGGCCGGACGTTGGCGGCGGTGTCGAGTTTGTCTCCCGACTTGAAAAAAGAGTTAAAGACCGGCGCGACAGTGGACGCCGCTCAAAAAGTCGGTGCGGCGTTGGCTGAAAAAGCCAAAAGTCTCAGTATCACCCGCGTGGTGTTTGATCGGGGCGGGCGGGCGTATCACGGCCGTATCAAGGCCGTGGCCGACGGAGCCCGTTCGGCGGGCCTCAACTTTTAACGTAGGAGATCCTGTGCCAAAAATAGACGCCAACAGTTTGAACCTGAAAGAAACAGTGGTGACCATCAACCGGGTGGCCAAAGTGGTGAAAGGCGGTAAACGGTTTTCGTTCAGCGCCCTGGTGGTGGTCGGCGACGGGGCCGGTCACGTGGGAGCGGCCATCGGAAAGGCCAAAGAAGTGCAAGCGGCGATCCAAAAAGCCGTGACCCATGCCAAAAAAAGTTTGATCCGGGTTCCCCTCAAAAACGGCACCATTCCCCACGAAGTGATGGGCGTGTTTGGGGCGGGAACGGTGCTGTTGAAACCGGCTGTTTCAGGAACAGGCGTTATCGCGGGGGGCAGTGTGCGGGCGGTGGTGGAAGCGGCGGGGGTGCGGGACATTTTGAGCAAGTCGTTGCGTAGCGCCAACCCGTTCAACGTGGTGTATGCGACGTTGGCGGGGTTGGAAGATTTGGAGACGCGCGAAGAGTCGTATCGTCGGCGGGGTAAAGAGCTTCCTGTCCGGACCGCCGCGCCCGCTGTCGCCGCGACCGCGTAGTTTTGTGGGCCTACCCCAGGAGGGGAAGGAAACAAAGATTTTCCCTCTCCTCTTGGGAGGCTGGTCACAGAGCTCCCAGCACCGGAGGCGGCAGCGCCGCTGATGCGAGGGCAGGGTGAGGGAGTTGAGTCGCCACGAATTTTTTAAAAAAGGACGTTGAATATGATTCGTTTAAACACATTGAAACCGGCACCGGGCTCGCGCCATCGCCGAAAAATCGTGGGACGCGGGGAAGGGTCCGGACACGGCGGTAAAGGGTCCACCCGTGGATTTAAAGGCCAAACCGCCCGGTCGGGCGATTCGCACATGCGGCATGGTTTTGAGGGCGGCCAAATCCCTCTCATTCGACGGATCCCGAAACGGGGCTTTAAGACCACGGCGTTTCGAACGGTTTATTCGTTGGTGAACGTGGGCGACATCGAAGCGGTGATCGCGACGGCGGGAGAGGTGACTCCGGATACCTTGAGGGCCGCGGGGCTCGTGAAAGGGTCCCATCCCATCAAAGTGTTGGGCGACGGCGATGTGGTGAAAGCGTACGGGGTGAAAGCCCACGCGTTTTCAGCGTCGGCGAAAACCAAACTTGAAAAGGCGGGCGGCCGGGCGGAACTCATCGCCGGTCCCGCGGTTTGGAAACGAAAAAAAGCGTGACAAAAAATTTCTTTAAAGGGCGAATCGGGTGACGTCGTTCGTCGACATATTTAAGATTCCGGAACTGCGCAAGCGGGTTCTGTTTACGTTGGGTATCCTGGCCATTTATCGGGTGGGGGTGGCCATTCCAATTCCGGGAATCGATGCGGGGGCCATACAACAATTATTTAAGGCCCAAGCCAACAATTTCCTTGGATTTCTTGATATGATGTCGGGCGGCGCCATGGGGCGGATGTCCATTTTCGCCATGGGGGTGATGCCCTACATCAACTCGTCGATCATCATGAGTTTGCTTCAGGGCGCGCACGTGATTCCTTACTTGGACCGGTTGGCCAAGGAAGGGGAAACCGGACGCAAACGGCTCAACCAAATCACGCGTTACTTCACGTTGTTGTTGGCGCTCATTCAGTCGTTTGGGTTGACGACGTTGATCACGAAGATTCGGTTGGGCGGCGATATGGCGGTGGTTCGGGAACCGGGCGCCTTATTCGTTTTTACAACAGTGATGACTCTCACGGCGGGGACCGTGTTCATCATGTGGTTGGGCGAACAGATCACGGAGATGGGGATCGGCAACGGCATTTCATTGATGATTTTTACGGGCATCGTGGACCGAATTCCCAGTTCGTTAAACCAGATGCGGCGAATGGTGTTTGAACTGCAAGAGATGTCGTTGTTGACAGCGTTGGGGTTGGGCGCGCTGATTTTGGTGGTGGTGGGGCTGGTGGTGTGGGTGGAAACGGCCCAACGGAAAATTCCGGTTCAATACGCTCGACGCATGGTGGGCCGGAAAATGTACGGCGGGGCCAGCACGTTTTTGCCCCTCAAAGTAAACCAGTCGGGCGTGATCGCGGTGATTTTCGCGGTGTCGTTGTTGTCGGTGCCGGTGACGTTCGCCAGTTTCAACCCCGACGGGGAATGGGCCAAAAAAATCTTGGGCGTGTGGAACCAGCGGGCGATGTGGTACGAAGCGGCGTACGCCGGGTTGATCATTTTCTTCTGTTATTTTTACAATTCGGTTCAGTTCAACCCGATGGACATGGCGGAAAATTTGAAAAAGTGGGGCGGATTTATTCCGGGCATTCGGCCGGGGGAACCCACGGCGGACTACATCAATGGGGTTTTGGCGCGGATCACGTTGGGGGGCGCGGTGTTCGTCGCGGCCCTGGCCATTTTGCCGGACATCTTGCATCGCGTGCTCAACACGCCGTTCTATTTCGGCGGGACGTCGATTTTGATCGTGGTGGGCGTGGCTCTGGACACCGTGGGCCAGTTGGAGTCCCATTTGATCATGCGTCACTACGAAGGGTTCTCCAAGACGGGGCGGGTCAAAGGACGTTGGTTTAACGTCGGTTCGGGGACCTGATCCCGATTAAAAATGTTGGGCGCGCCGGGGAAGCCCGGCCAAGGAGATCACCATGAATATTGTTCTGCTGGGGGCGCCGGGGTCGGGAAAAGGCACGCAGGCACAGCCGTTGTCGGTCCGATACAAAACGCCGCACATTTCCACGGGCGATATTTTTCGCGAAGAAATGGACCAGATGACGCCGCTGGGAATGAAAGTTCAGGAATATGTCAATTCCGGGCGGCTGGTGCCGGACGCGTTGGTGCTGGAAGTCATGACTCAGCGGTTGAACCAGCCCGACTGCGAAAAGGGTTTTTTGTTGGACGGGTTCCCTCGGACTGTGGCCCAAGCGGAAGCGCTGGACGACTATTTACGGTCGGCCAAGCGGCCGTTGGACAAGGTGCTCTACTTGAGCTTGTCGGAAAAAGAGGTGATTCGGCGGTTGTCGAGTCGGCGGCAGTGCGTGCGGTGCGGAAAAGTGTATAACCTGATGACCCAGCCGCCCCAAATCGCCGACCATTGCGATGTGGACAGCGCGGGCCTTTTTCAGCGCGACGACGATCGACCCGAAACGATCGAAAAACGGTTGCGGGTGTTTAACGATTTGACGGAACCGTTGATCGCCTATTATCACGGGTTGGATATGCTTGAAACCATTCCGGCGGATAAACCGGTTTCGGAAGTGGCGCAAATCGTCATAAAAATTTTGGACACATTTCCCCGGACTTAATGGGGGCGCGCAAAATTGAGTTGAAGTCGCCGGCCGATCTTGATCGGATGCGAC
Organism: Elusimicrobiota bacterium; assembly: GCA_016715645.1. Classification (GTDB taxonomy): domain Bacteria; phylum Elusimicrobiota; class Elusimicrobia; order FEN-1173; family FEN-1173; genus JADKHR01. The sequence goes on from JADJZR010000008.1 coordinate 11,095, forward strand.
GGGCCGGTCGGTTAGCGGCCACTGCGTTGCGCGCGGTCGGACGGGCGGTGGCGCCCGGGGTGACGACAAAAGAGTTGGACCGGTTAGCGGAAAAATTAATCCGCGACGGGGGCGGGATTCCGACGTTTTTGGGGTATCGAGGGTTTACGGCATCCATTTGCGCGTCAATCAACGACGAAGTGGTGCACGGGATTCCCACCGTCAAGCGGGTCTTGCGTCCGGGCGATATTGTGGGCATCGACATCGGGGCCACGTTGGGCGGGTTCGTGGGGGACACGGCGGCCACGTTCCCGGTGGGTCCGATCAGCGACGAGGCTCAGCGGTTGTTGAAAACAACGCAAGAGTCTTTGAATCAGGGTATCGCGGCCATGCGAGTCGGAAATCGGCTCGGCGACGTGTCTTGCGCGATTCAAAAAACGGCGGAAGAGCAGGGCTATTCGGTGGTGCGAGATTTTGTGGGTCACGGCATTGGCCGTGAAATGCACGAGGAACCTTCGGTTCCCAATTACGGGTCGGCGGGGACTGGCGTGCGGTTGGAGCCGGGGTTGGTGTTGGCTTTGGAACCGATGGTCAACGCGGGCACCTGGCGGGTTCAGCTCTTAAAAGATGGGTGGACGGTGGTCACCGAAGACGGTCGGTGGTCGGCCCACTTTGAGCACACGGTGGCTTTAACAGAAAACGGGCCGGAAGTGTTGACCGTCCCCGACGAAGAAAGGAGCGGTGTTCATTGACGAAGGAAGACAAAATTGAGGTGGAAGGACGGGTCTTGGAAGCGCTTCCCAACGCGATGTTTCGGTTGGAAATTGATGGAGGCCACAAGGTGTTGGCCCATATTTCAGGAAAAATGCGGATGCACTACATCAAAATTTTGCCGGGCGACAAAGTCAAAGTGGAATTGTCTCCCTACGATTTAACCCGGGGCCGCATCACCTATCGAGAAAAGTAGGTCGGGCGCGAACCGGGAGTGTTAGCGAGAACAGCGGTGGGTGTGGAATTTCTGCGAGGAGAGTCGCTACTCGAAACCTTCCCCCAAGGGGGGAAGAGAAAAAAAGATTTTCCCTCTCCTCTTGGGAGAGGGCAGGGTGAGGGATCTGAGCTGTTACCGAGGAGAAGTCTTTATGAAAGTTCGAGCGTCCGTTAAACCGATTTGCAGTAAGTGCCGCGTTCAACGTCGGCACGGAAAAATTTTTGTCTTGTGCGAAAACCCGCGCCACAAACAGCGCCAGGGGTAAGGCTAAAAAATAAGGAGTCACTATGGCTCGCGTCTCGGGGATTGACCTTCCCAAACACAAACGCGTCGATGTTGCGTTGCGCTATCTCTTCGGAATCGGTCCGGCCCGGTCCTTGGCGATTTTGAAAGTCACGGAAGTACAGCCGTCCACCCGCGTGAAAGATTTGACCGAGGCGGAAGTGTCGAAAATTAACACGGAAATCGCTAAAAGTTACAAGGTGGAAGGCGACCTCAAACGTGAAATCAACGCCAATGTTCGGCGGTTGATCGATATCGGCGCGTATCGCGGATCGCGGCATCGGCGCAGTTTGCCGGCTCGCGGACAGCGGACCAAATCGAACGCGCGAACCCGTCGGGGTCGACGAAGAACCGTTGGATCGGCGAAACCGGGCACCACCGCCGGCGCCGCCGCCCCCGCGGCCAAAGCGTAACCCTTTTTTCGAGGAGAAACCCAGATGGCAGATCAACCCGAAATGAAAAAAGAGTCGGCCCGTGCGCCGGCCGACGCCAAAAGCGCGGTTCGGCCGCCGGCCCGTGCGGCGGGCGTTCCGGCGCCGAAACTGAAAAAGAAAAATTGGCGCGATATCGCCAACGCTCGCGTCTACATCCAGTCGTCTTTTAACAACACCATCGTCAGTATCACCGACGAACGCGGCAACATCATTGTCTGGGCCACGGCGGGCAGTTCCGGATTTAAAGGGACCAAAAAAGGCACGCCGTTTGCCGCCCAGGTCACCGCCGACGGCGCGGCCAAAAAAGCCATCGGGCTTGGAGTGAAAACGGTATCGGTTTTCGTGAAAGGCCCGGGATCGGGCCGGGAAACAGCCATCCGCGCTCTTCAAGGCGCGGGGTTGGTGGTCACGTCCATCAAGGACGTCACCCCCATCCCCCACGACGGTTGCCGCCCCCCCAAAGCCCGTAGAGTCTAACGGGGCCATTCGGGGACATTCGTCCCTTTTTACACAGGGCTTGTCGCGAGCGGGTTCTTTTTTGGATGGTTGAGGGATCAGGGAATCGGGTTGTTGCGAGGGGCTATGGTTTTCAAAGAGCTTGTCGCGACGGGAAAGGAAACTAAGATTTTCCCTCTCCTCTTGGGAGAGGGCAGGGTGAGGGAAGTAGGTTTTATTAATTTTGATTGTTTCATCAATTGGTTTTAACGGAGGTTTTGTGGCTCGATACACTGGTCCGGTTTGCAAACTTTGTCGGCGCGAAGGCGTGAAGCTCTTCTTGAAGGGCGACCGTTGTTACGCCAAATGTCCGATCGATAAGGAAGGCGCGGCTGTCCCTCCGGGACAACACGCCCACCGCCGCGCGGGTAAACCCACGGAATACGGAAAACGGTTACGGGAAAAACAAAAGGCCCGCCGCATGTCCGGCGTTTTGGAACGGCAGTTCCGGCGGATGTTCGCCGTGGCCGCCCACGAAAAAGGGAACACGGGCGAAAACTTGCTCCGTCTCCTGGAAACTCGGCTCGACAACGTGGTGCGCCGGTTGGGTTTTTCCACGTCGCCGCGGGCGTCGCGTCAACTGGTGTTTCACGGGAACATTTTGGTGAACGGAAAAACGGTGGATATCCCCTCGTATCAGGTTCAACCGGGAGAAACGGTGTCGCTGGCCGAAGGGCTCCGGGGGAATTTGTTTATTAAACGAGCCCTGTGGGCCGCGTCCCAGCGGGGGTTGCCGGCCTGGTTGGAGTGGGACGGCAGTTTGGCCCAGGCGGTGAAAGGTTCTTTGGATACCGTCGGGTTTGATGGCGTGACGCTGGCCGGAAAAATGAAAACCTGGCCCAGCCGCGCCGAAATGTCATACCCGGTGAACGAACAGTTCATCGTGGAACTTTTCAGCAAATAACACATTCGATTTCGACCCTTGAAGGAGGAGTTGACCCCATGACCAGCCTTGGATTGGTATTGCCGCAAAAGCTGGAGACCGATCCCGCTTCCACGGAAACTTACGGAAAATTTGTTGCCGAACCTTTTGAAAAAGGGTACGGACACACCGTGGGCCATTCGTTGCGGCGGATCTTGTTGTCGTCTTTGGAAGGCGCGGCGGTCACCGCCGTCCGTATCAAAGGCGCTCCGCACGAATTTTCGAGTCTCAAAGGTGTTCAAGAAGATGTGATCACCTTGATCCAGAACCTTAAACAATTGCGGTTCCGTCTTCATACGCCCGGTCCCGAAACCTTGATCCTCAAGAAAAAGGGCGGGCAGGTGTTGGGGAAACATTTAGAAACATCCACGGGGGTTGACTTGTTGAACCCGGATCTGGTCATCGCCCATTTGGACGCCGGCGGCGAGCTGGATTTGGAAGTGGAGGTCAGCCGCGGACGCGGGTTCGTCACCGCCGAACGCTTGAAACGGGAAGGACAGCCGGTCAACACCATTCCGATGGACGCGTTGTTTGCGCCGGTGTCGAAAGTTCATTACGAGGTGGGGTCGGCGCGGGTGGGGCAGGTGACCGACTACGACAAATTGGTTTTGGAAGTGTGGACCGACGGTTCGTTGACGCCGGCGGCGGCGGTGGCGAAAGCCGCGGACATTCTGCGCCAGTCTGTCAGCGTGTTTATGCCCGTTGCGCCGGTGTCCGCGTCGTTAACCGACAGCGCGTCCGATGCCAAGACCGTCCGGGTCGAGGGCAAAGGCAAATTGAAAGATGTGGTGGATCAGCCGGTGGAAATGATCGAGCTGACGGTTCGCGCGTCCAACTGCCTGAAAGCCGCTAAGATCCACACCATCGGCGAGCTGATTTCAAAAACGGAAGAGGAACTGATGGACTTCAAAAATTTCGGCCGCAAATCGTTGGACGAGATTAAAGAACGGCTGGAAGAAATGGGCATGCGGCTGGGCATGTTGTCGACGGCTTCGTTGGGAGACGCGAAATGAACACCCACGCCGGGCGAAAGTTGTCGCGTCCAACCGGGGCGCGGATGTCGTTGTTGCGGGGACTGACGGTCAGTCTCTTTCGCCACGAGCAACTTCGCACGACCGTGGCCAAGGCCAAAGAGTTGTCTCGGTACGCCGACGGCGTGTTGGCGTTGGCGAAAACAAAAACCTTGGAAAATCGGCGCCGGGTCGCGGCGGAAATCAACGACAAAGAGGTTCGCAAAAAGATTTACGATGTTCTGGTTCCGCGATACCAAACCCGGTCGGGCGGGTGCACGCGGTTGAACCGGTTGGGCGCGCGGGCCGGCGACAACGCCGAAATCGCCCTCGTCCGATTGGTTCAGTAGGGGGGGGGATATTCATCCCCGGGGATGTTCATCCCCTTTGAACGGGGAGAGGTGACAACGCGTGTTTGATTATATTTTCAGCCTTTTCTCGAACGACATGGGCATTGACCTGGGCACGGCCAATACCCTGGTGTATGTGAAAGGGCAAGGCATTGTATTAAAAGAACCTTCCGTCGTGGCCATTAACCGCGACACCCGTGAACCCGTGGCGTTCGGCGCGGAAGCGAAACGAATGCTCGGAAAAACTCCCGCCAACATCTACGCGGTCCGACCTTTACGCAACGGCGTGATCGCCGATTTCGACGTCACGCAGGAAATGATCAAATATTTTATCCGGAAAGTTCACAATCGGCGCAGTCTGCTTCATCCTCGGGTGGTGATCGGTATTCCGTCCGGCATCACCGAGGTGGAACGGCGGGCGGTCAAAGAAGCCGCCGATCAGGCGGGCGCGCGGTATGTGGAACTGATTGAGGAACCCAAAGCCGCCGCGATCGGCGCGGGCATGCCCATTTCCGAGCCCACGGGCAACATGATCGTGGACATCGGGGGCGGCACGACCGAAGTGGCGGTGATTTCGTTGGGGGGGATGGTCGTGGCCAAGTCGATCGATGTGGCGGGAGACGAGTTGGACGAGGCCATCATGCAATATTTTCGACGGAAGTACAACCTGCTCATCGGCGAAACCACGGCGGAAGACGTGAAAATAAAAATCGGTAGCGCGTTTCCGTTGGTGGACGAGCAGTCGTTGGAAGTGAAAGGGCGCGACCAGGTGTCGGGTCTTCCGAAAACGATCACGATTACTTCGGAAGAAGTGCGCCAGGCCCTTTCCGAACCCCTCAAACTCATTGTCGACGTGGTGAAAGCGACGCTCGAAGAGACGCCGGCGGAACTGTCGGCGGATTTGGTGGACCGGGGCATCGTTCTGGCCGGGGGCGGAAGCCTCCTGCGGGGCGTGCCGGAACTCTTAAGCCAAGAGACGGAACTGCCGGTCACTCGCGCGTCGGATCCGCTCACCTGCGTGGTCATGGGGTGCGGCCGGTATTTGGAAGAGCTCGACAACATCAAGCGCTCCCGCGGCCGACCGAGGTAACCTCCCTTTCCGGAACCGTTCCCCGAACGGGGACGCCCCCCAGCGGGGGCAGGGAGAACAATTTTGTTTCAGCGGCACAAAGCAGCACTCTTGTTGGGTCTCACCTCTTTTCTTTGTCTGGCCTTTTTGTCCTGGTCAGCCGACCGGGTCGTTCGTTCCCTCCAAACCGCGTTTCACTATCTTTGGGCGCCGTCCACCCACGTCCTGGTGGGTTCGTTGGACCATGCGGGCCGGTTCAGCGCCCGGTTGGGTCAACTATTGCGAGCGGACCAGCGGGCCCGTCAGTTTGAGTCCCGCTGGCTCCAGGAACGGTTGGACACGGCGCGGTTGCGGGTGTTGGAAGAGGAAAATAAAAAATGGTCCGACCTGTATCATCTCCCGTCCCATCCGAACTTTCGGCCCGTGGCCGGGCGCGTGTGGGGTCGCGACGCCGCCGATTGGTTTCATTCCGTGTTGGTTCGGCCCGGCGAGCCCGTGTCGGTGGGTGACGCGGTGATCACCGTGGACAACAACCGCCCGGTCGTGATCGGCCAGGTCCGGGACGTCAATCCTGATGGCACGGTCCGGGTTCTTTTACTCACGGACTCGTTTTCGGCCCTGTCGGCCAAAGTGGATCGAACGGGCGAGCTGGGACTGATCGAAGGGCGCGGTTCGGGCCTATTGATGAATTATTTGTTTGCGGATTCGGGAATTCGTGCCGGTGACGAAGTGGTGACCGCGGGATTGGGCGGTGTCTATCCGCCCAACCTGTTGGTGGGCCGGGTGAGCGATGTTTTGGAAGCGTCGGGATCGTTGTCTAAACGGGCGTTGGTGAGGCCCGCGGCGCGGCTAGGAACTGTTCGAGAGGTGTTGATTTTGGCGTGCCTTCCCCCCCTCGTCCCATGAAAAAACACTTGATTTTTTTGGCACTAACGTTCGGATCGGGGCTGGTGTTTCAAAGCCTGTTTTTTTACATTGTTCCAACCTCCGTGCCCACACCCCAATGGTTCTTGTTGGGGGTTCTGGCGTTGGGCGCCCAGGGCCGGACCAAAACGGCCACCACGCTGGGATTTTTTTGGGGACTGGCCCAGGACGCGTTTGGTGTGACAGCGTTTGGTACCCAGGGATGGCTGTTCGCTTTGGCGGGGTACGGCGCGGGAACGGTGTCAAAATATTTAAACGCCGACAAATGGGGCGCTCAGGAAACCTTGACGATCACCGCCACGTTGGCCGTGGCGGTGGGGGTTCAAGTCCTGTCGGCGTTGTTTGTGGACGCGCCAGTGGGCTCGCCCGGGTGGGGTGTGGTGGCGGTTCAAACCCTTTTGAACGGGCTCGTGGCGCCGGCGGTGTTTTGGGTATTTTCGCGGTGGGCGGATCTGTGGGTTTTGCCGGTGAAAAATGCGTAACTTTCCCTCGTCGGGTTTTTCGGCGTGGGACGATCGGCGGATCTTTTTGTTGTCATCGTTGGGAACCGCGGCGTTTGCTCTGCTGGTGTTGCGTCTTTTCTTTTTGCAGGTGGTGCGCGGACCCGAAATGGCTCGGCAAGCCGATCTGAATCGGACGCAAATTCTGCCCCTGCTGGCGCCGCGGGGGTTGGTGTGGGTTCGCAACGGCTCGGCGGAAGAGGTGGTACTGGAAAACGCGCCGCGTTTTTCGGTTTTTTATTCGTGTGACAAAAAGGCCGGAACCGGCCTGGAAAAAATTGAGGCGGAGTTGCGGGCCCGCCTGCCGGGGTTTGAGAGCGTCATTCGACGCAAACTCAACGAAGCGCGCAAATCGGGGAAAATCACCCGGGTGTTGAGCAACGTCCCGACCGAGGCGGCTTTGGCTCTGCTGGAACGGCGCGTGTTTTTGCCCGGCGTCAACGTTCTGGTGGAACCCCAACGTCGGGCGCGGTATGGGTCCCTGGCGTGCCATGTGCTGGGGTACGCGGGGGAAGTGGACGAATCGGAATTAAAACGCGCGGGAAACCAATCCGTGCGGTCCGGCCAATGGATTGGCAAAAGCGGCCTGGAGAAAGCCTTCGACGGTTTTTTGCGCGGTATCGACGGCGGTCTTCAATTCGAGGTGGACGCCGCGGGCCGCCATGTTCAAGTGGTTCAGCGGATCGCCTCGGTGCCCGGCAACGACTTGCATCTCACGTTGGACCGGCGAATCCAGTCCGCCGCGGAGGCGGGATTGGCGGCGTCGGTCACCGGCCGGGGCGCCGCGGTGGCGGTGGATCCTGTTTCAGGGGCCATTTTGGCCATGGCCAGTTCGCCGGGATACGATCCCTCGGCCCATTTGGGCGACTATTTGGGGAACCCGGCCCTGCCCTTTTTTAACCGGGCCATTCAGGGGGTGTATCCGCCAGGATCCATTTTTAAAATCGTGACGGCGGCGGCGGGCCTCAACCAGATTCAGTGGGACACTCGCCAGACCTTTTTTTGCGCGGGCCTGTTTGAGCTGGGAAATCGGGAGTTCGGTTGTTGGAGCAAACACGGACGGAAAGATTTTTGGGGCGCGGTGGCGTGGTCGTGCAATGTGTACTTCTATAACCTGGGCCGTGCGGTGGGCGTGGACGCGATTGAGTCGCTGGCCAAAGAGTTCGGTTTGGGCGAAAAAAGCGAGTTGGACATACCGGGCGAATCCACGGGCCTGATACCCGGTCGAACCTGGAAAAAGTCGGTCTTTCGCCAAAACTGGTTTGAGGGCGACACCCTCAACCTGTGTATCGGGCAAGGGGCCGCTACGGTGACACCCTTGCAAGCGGCGGTGTATTTCGGTGCGGTGGCCAACCGGGGCACCGTGTGGAAGCCTTACACGGTGGACCGAGTGACGGGGCCGGACAACCGGGTTCTGTACAAAGGGGTAGCGCATGTGCGCCATCGGGTGGATTTGCGGGAAACCGTGTGGGACAACGTTCATCGTGCGGTGGAAGGGGTGGCCCGGGAAGGGTCCGGGCGCGTGGCGTTTCGGCCGGACTTAAAAATCGGCGCGAAAACCGGCACCGCGCAAAATCCCCACGGGGACGATCACGCATGGTTTGCGGCGTTTGCGGGCCGGCCGGGCGAACCGCCGGGACTCGCGTTGGCGGTGTTTGTGGAAAACGGTGGGCATGGGTCCGCGGCGGCGGGGCCGATTGCCCGGGACATGATCAACGCTTTTTATCCGCCCCCCGATCGTCCATGACGCCCGAGATCGTGCCCCAATTTTTTCGGGTGGGCGAGTCCGGCCGATCTCATCGGTTTTTGGCCCGATTGGATTGGACTCTGGTGTGCGCGGTGTTGGCGTTGACAGCCCTGGGATTGACGTTTATATTCTCGGCCAAGCTTCAGGGGGGGCACGCGCCTGCTTTTTTGGCGCGGCAGGGGTTTGCCACGGCGGTGGGCCTGTTGGCGATGGGGGTATTGGCGCTTCTGCCGTATTCGGTGTTCCAAACTTACGCGAAGGGAATCTATGTGATCAGCGTCGCGGCGTTGGCGGCCACGTTGGTGGTCGGCACGCGGTTGCGGGGAAGCCGGTCGTGGATCGATTTGGGCGCATTTTATTTTCAGCCGGTGGAAGTGACCCGATTGGCCCTGGCGGTGGCCTTAGCGGCTTACGCGGCGGCCCGGGAACGGGACTTGCGGTATTGGACTGGTTCGTTTAAGCCCTTATCGCTGGCGGCGGTCCATTTTGGGTTGGTTCTTCTTCAACCGGATCTGTCCAGCACGATCGTGATGGGGCCCATGACATTGGCGGTCCTGTTTGCGGCGGGGGTTCCGTTGGGCCTGTTAGGGACACTGTTGGCGGGGGTGGCGTTGGCCTTGGGCATTCCGTTGGCGGCGACGTACTTTTCTGTGGTCGGTGACCGTTGGATTGACCGGCCCGTGATCCATTGGATCAGCCGATCGTTTCAGGAAACGGGGCCCCTGCTTCTCATTTGGACCGGCGTTGCGGCGGGGCTGGCGGGACTGTGGTGGTTTTTGCGGCGGTGGCGGGTGAACATCAGCGGGTTTGCTTTGGCCATAGCGTTGGTGGTGGTGGGCGGCGGCGTGGCCGCTTCGTTTGTGGTGGATCGGGCCATTAAACCGTATCAGCGCAAACGATTGATTGCGTTCGTTGACCCGGCCGTGGACCCTTTGGGCGCCGGTTACAACATACGTCAGTCGGAGATTGCCGTGGGGTCCGGCCGATTTGTGGGAAAAGGATTTTTGTCCGGAAGCCAATCCCAGTTGGGATTTTTGCCGGAAAAACACACGGACTTTATTTTTTCGTTGGTGGCGGAAGAAACGGGTTTTTTGGGGGCCCTGGGACTGTTGGTGGTGTATTTTTGGGTGGTGTGGCGGGCCTTTGATATTGCCATGACCGCCCGGGACCTGTTTGGCCGTTATGTGGCGGTATCGATCGGGTCGTTTTTTGCGTTTGCGGGGTTGGTCAATATCGGAATGGCCATGGGACTCATGCCCGTCACGGGGGTTCCCTTGCCGTTTTTATCGTATGGAGGATCGGGTTTGGTGGGGGCTTACATGGCCGTGGGATTGCTGTTGTCGATTCATCTGCGTCGGTATATTCTATGACGGAAAGCCCTCGGTATTTTGACTTGCCCGAGCCCCCAAGAGGGGAAGGAAAGAAAAGATTTTCCCTCTCCTCTTGGGAGGCTGGTCGCAGACCCGCCCGGGCGAGCCACTGATGCGAGGGAGGGTGAGGAGCTAAGCGTTGATTTATCATTGAAAAAGGGAGCATTAAATGAAACGAGAAATCATTGCCAACGTTTTACCGGAAGAAACCCGAATTGCTGTTCTGGAAGACGGCCAACTGGCGGAGTTCATGATCGAGCGCCCGGCGCTGGGCATGGCGAAGCTGGTGGGCAACATCTACAAGGGAAAAATAGAAAACGTTCTTCCCGGCATTTCCAGCGCGTTCGTGAACACGGGGTTTGAGAAGAACGCGTATTTGTACGTCACCGACGTGGTCAGCCCGTCGAAAGACCGCCACATCGAAAAAATGCTCAAGCGGGGCGAAGAGATGATGGTTCAGGTGGCCAAAGAAGCGATTGGCACCAAGGGGATGAAAGTGACCATGGACATTTCACTGCCGGGGCGCTATCTCATCTATATGCCCATCAGCGAGCACGTGGGAGTGTCCAAGCACATCGAGGATCCCGCCGAACGGGAACGCCTGCGCCGCATTGTCGAAGGGGAAAAACACACGGGCGGCATGATCGTCCGCACGGAAGCGGAAGGCGCCGACGAAGAAGAACTGAAAAGCGAAGTGAAATATCTGGCGAAACTCTGGGAGGGCATTCAACGCAAATTTGAAACGGCCCAATCCGGCACGCTTCTGCACCGGGAACTGGGTCTGACGTTTCAAGTGGCGCGGGATTTATTGAACGACGACGCCCACATTTTCTTGATCGACGATCGCGACGAGTTCAAAGACGTCAAGGGGTTCGTGGACATGCTCGCGCCGGAATTCGCCGATCGGGTCCAACATTACACGGGCAAAACGCCCATTTTCCAGGCGTTCGGGGTTGACCGGGAACTGGCGCACATCCGCCAACAGCGCATTGATTTGCCCTCGGGCGGGTACATTATCATTCAAGAGGCGGAATCCTTGTGCGCCATCGACGTCAACACGGGCAAATTCATCGGGCACAAGTCCCAGGAAGAAACTGTCACCGCCACCAACTTGGAAGCCGCTGACGAAGTGGCCAAACAGTTGCGGATCCGCAACATCGGCGGGATCATCGTGATCGATTTCATCGATATGCGGCGAAAGCGCAACCAGATCAAGGTGGTGGAAGCCCTGGAAAACGCGACTCGCAACGATCGGGCCAAAATCAAGATTTTGCCCATCACGCGGTTGGGCCTGGTGGAAATGACCCGGGAACGAAGGCGCGAATCGTTGTTGTCGTTGTTGTCGGAACCGTGCCAAGAATGCGCGGGATCGGGCAACGTGCTGTCGCGAGAATCCATGTATCTAAAAATCCAAAAAGAAATATTGGAAATGACCCAAGGCCGCGCGGAAGGACGGTTAAAGATCACGTTGCCGCCGGGCGTCGGCGATTTTCTGCGAGAACGCCAAGACCGGCTGGAAAAAATAATCAAACGTCCCTTAACGATGACGATCGACCCCACGCTCCCGTGGGAAGATTACCGGATCGTCATTGACTAATAAAAAGGAACCGTTCAGGCGTACTGTTGTCCCCGACGAAAAAGAAAGGTTTTCCTTCTCCTCTTGGGAGAAGGTGGCCCGGAGGGCCGGATGAGGGGAATGGGCGATCGTATTGTCGGAAAAACGTTTCCCTCACCCTGCCCTCGCCTCAGCGCCTCTGGCGCCTCAGGTGACGGGAGCTCTGCGACCGGCCTCCCAAGAGGAGAGGGAAAAGCACCTGAACGGTTACATAAAAAAAACAAAGTTCGCTCTCGAAACGGAAGTCGGCCGACAACGTTTCTTTCGTTTGTCCAATCGGGTGGATTTTCGGGTGTGCGAAAAGGGTGCGTGGTGGATGTTCAGGCCCTGCCGGCTAAAGCCCGGGCGGGCCTCACGGCGATCCGGCGGAAAAAGGGGGGACTCGGTCCGCCTCCGCCGGATCGGGACACGTTTTCCTATCGTTTGACGATCAAAGGGCCCGCCGGGGAAAAAACGGTCCATTTAAATGAGTCAACGATTCCTCTCCCGGCCCGCCGCCTCATCGCCTTCTTATCTTCCCGCTCCGCCCCCGCGGATGTAGCCTGATCCGCTTTTTGCGACCTAATTAAATCGATTATTGACCCCGTAGGCGGCGGTGAACAAAATGCCGGCGAGAAGGCGTTGCAACCAGAGCGGCACCAGTCGGCCGGCGCCCAAACGCGACCCTGTCCATCCGCCCAACAACGCCGCGATGAACAGGAATGAAAGCCCGGGCACAGGATGGAACGCGCCCCGGGCCGAACGGGCGACCAGACCGGACAGAGAGTTCACGAAGATAAAAAAGGCGGCGGTGGCGGCGGTTTCTTTGACGCCGGCCCGGCCGGAAAGAATGAGAAGCGGACTTAAAAATTCCTCCCCCCACCCCCACCATTCCCGACAAAATCCCCAGAGCGGCCCCCCCTCCCAGCGAGACCCAGCGGGGAAAATATTTTTTGGGCGCCGCCGGGGTCCGCTCTTTCTTCAACAGCAGTTGCCCGCCCCCGATCACAAGGACGCCCGCCAGCAGGTGGGCGTAGGAAGCGGCAGATATTTTCAGAAGACCTCCCACGAAAGCGGCGGGGACGGAGGTGAGCGCAAAAGGCCAGCTCAAAGACCAAGCGAAGTGTCCAGCCCGGGCATAAGCGGCGAAGGCCACGCCGGAGACGAGGAGGTTCAGGCAGAGCGCGCTGGACGCCATCGCGTCGTGCGGTGTGCCGAAAAAAGAAAGAATGGCCAGGTAGCCGGACGCGCCGCCGTGACCCACCGCGGCGTAGACGGCCGCGACCGCGAAAGTCAAACCGGTTTTCAGCGAGAGTTCCGTCATGACGGACTTTTCGACAACCGTTCAAAATCCGCCGGCGTGTCGATGTCTTGAAATGACATCCCGGTTTCCCCCCAACGTCTCAACTCATTCTCATGGACAAAATGGGTATTGACCGAGGCCAACGCGCCGACAACGCTGAGTTCCCCGTGCAGAATTCGTTCGCGAAAGGGGGCCACACAAGACGACGCATACACCCCGCACAGGGGTTGGGGCACGCCCGCCCAGAGGGGAATCACCGCGGCGGCCCCGTTTCCCCGCTGATCGCAGAGGAATCGAACCAGCGCGGCGGAAACGAATGGCATGTCACAGGCGCACACGAAAACGTTTTCCATCGAAGCGCGCGTCAGGGCGGTGACGATGCCGCCCAAGGGATGGGGATCGGGGTCCATGTCTTCGATGAGCGGGACCGTAAGGTTAAAAGCCTCTTTCTTCTTCACAACGACAAAACTCTCTCGAAAAAGGTCTTTGAAAACTTCCAAAACCGCGGCCGCCAGGGGTTTGCCGTGCCAGAGAGTGAGGGCTTTGTTGGACCCGAATCGCCGACTGCGTCCCCCCGCCAAAACGGCGCCCGTCACACCCTCGATGATCCGGGGTTCCCCGATGGGGACTTGCGTTCCGCCGATCGGGCCGCGCGGGCTCGATCGGCGGGGTTTTGGGTCGACCTGAATTTTTCGGCTTATTTGATCCATCGGAACGCAAGCGCGTCGCCCGGTTCAATCCGTGACACGCCGATGGGGGCCACGGCCAACGCGTCGGCCCGGGACGCCATGCCCATCATCGCGGCCCCTTGAGGCCGAATGATGTCGAGCTGGAATGTCTCGGTCTCTCTCCGTGTTCGACAGAAGAGGTATTGTTGTCGGTCCACGGGTTTCGTGTAGGCATTGAGCGCGCGGCCCGTCAGATGATAGCTGGGATAACGGGGCCGAGCCCCGCGCAAGGTTTCCAGCGCCACGCGAACAAACTCTTCCAAGCACACCAGGGCCGAAACGGGATTGCCGGGAAGACCGAAAGCATAGCGGGGGACAGAACCGTCCATCCGTTTGGCGAAGAGGAGCGGTTTTCCCGGTTTGATGGCCACCTTCCAAAAAAGAATGTCATAGCCCATCTTTTTTAAAACGGGGCTAGTGTAATCATGATCGCCAACGGAAACACCGCCCGAAATCAGGAGGACGTCGGTTGTTTCAAGACCGTTTTGGAAGGCGCGCTCAAGGGCGGATGGGTCATCAAGCGCCAGGCCCAGGTCGACGACGTCCACTCCCCAGCGGGACACCCCCGCGGCGAGGGACGGACCGTTGGAGTTCCGGATTTTTCCGAAAGACGGTTCCGCGGACGGGGCCAGCAATTCGTCGCCGGTCGCGACGATTCCCACGCGGGGATTTTTGATGACGGGGATGTGGGCCATCCCCTGGGCCGCTAAGAGCGCGACATCGTAGGGGCTGATGCTCTTGCCCTTTTCCAGAAGGAGGTCCCCGGCTTTAACGTCTTCTCCCGCTCGGCGAATATGCGCGCCGAGATCCGGCCGGTGGGCGATCCGGACGAACTCTTTTTCGTCGGACACCGCCGTTTCCTTGATCGCGATCGCGTCGGCCCCCGGCGGCACCGGCGCGCCGGTCATGATCCGGACAGCATGGCCGGGCCGTAAAGCGCCTTCCTGGGCGCTCCCGGCGGGCCGGACCTCCTGGACGGGAATCCCCACGGGAGTCCCCCGACTGGCCGATGCTAAATCCGACGTCCGAACGGCGAACCCATCCATGGCCGCGTTATCAAAGGGAGGCGAGTTCTCCCGCGCCGTGAGGGTTTGGGCCAGAACCCGTCCCCGGGCCCGCTCCAGGGAAACCGTCTCCGGGCACAGCGGAGCCGTGTTTTCCAAAATAATCCGCAGGGCCTCCTCAGCGGTGATCATGATTATCGCCCAAAACCATGGCGTGCGCGTGTTCCAGAAGAGGAATCGCCCGGGCCAACGAGTCCGCGGCGCCTTTGGGATTTCCGGGCAAGTTGAGCACAATGGTTTTTCCGCGCACGCCGGCCACGGCCCGCGACAAAACGGCGTTGGGATTCGTTTTCATGCCCTCGAACATTAAATAGGCCGCCAGTCCGGAAAGTTCCTTATCCAAAAGGGGTTTTGTGGTGTCGGGCGTCACGTCCCGAGGTCCGATCCCCGTGCCGCCCGTGGTG
Organism: Elusimicrobiota bacterium; assembly: GCA_016715645.1. Lineage (GTDB taxonomy): Bacteria > Elusimicrobiota > Elusimicrobia > FEN-1173 > FEN-1173 > JADKHR01. The sequence continues at coordinate 26,258 of JADJZR010000008.1, forward strand.
AAGATCATATCCAGCCGCCTGTGGTCCGCCCAGTTTTTGAGAACCATCGCGATCAATTCCCGATCGTCCGGGACGATTTCCGTCGCCGCGACGGTCCAGCCTTTTCGTTCGGCAATGTCCCGCAGGGCCGGCCCGGCCGTGTCAGGCCGAAGGCCTTGGTAAGAGCGGTCGCTCACCGTGAGAATGCCGACGTTCATCGGAAGTCGTACGCTGTTTTCCAAATGGGCACCTGGGACTTCACTTCATCGACAACCCATCGACACGCGGCGAAAGCCGCCGCGCGATGGACCCCGGCGCAGGCCACGACGAGGCTCGCCTCGCTTACGGGGACCACACCCACCCGATGAAACGCGACGGCGGACACCGCCCACCGTTCCTCGGCGGATCGAACAAGTTTCGCCATTTCTTTTTCCGCCATGCCTTCATAGGCTTCGTACGTGATGGACCGGATCGGCCGATCGTTCTCCTGATCCCGCACGACCCCAACAAAAATTGAAACCCCGCCCCGCCCCGGCCCCGACACCCGACGCAAAGCGTCATCCACCGACAAAGGCAACGACGTCAAAATAATCTTATCCTCCACTGGTCGGGGGCACGAGAGCGACTTCGTCTCCATCCATCACCTCCGTGGACAGCGAGGCCCATTCCCGATTCACCGCCACTCGAATTTCTAATTGTTTTCCCCGCATCGGTAAAAACCGCGCTTCCCCTTCGATCACAGCCAAAATCGAGCGAGGCGCCCCAATCTCCATCACTAAATCCCGCACGCCCATCCACTCGGCGCACCGGGAAAAGAACCGAAATTTAACGCTCACGCGATCGCCTTTTGTACGTCCCGGAACGCCCGCCGGTTTTGCTCTCCAGATAAAAGGGGCCCAACACCATGGATTTATCAATGGACTTGGCCATATCGTAGAGGGTCAGCGCGGCCACGCTCACAGCCGTGAGCGCTTCCATTTCCACGCCGGTTTTCCCGGAACAGCGGGCGACGGAACGAATGCGCACGCGGTCCGCCAACAAATCAAAATCAACATCAACGGAATCCAACGACACCGAATGACAGAGCGGGATGAGCGCCTCCACGCGTTTGGCGGCCTGAATGCCGGCGATTCGAGCCACGGCCAGGGCGTCGCCTTTTGCCAGTTTGTTCGCGCGCAGTAAACCCAGCGCTTCGGCATTTAACGTGATTTCGCCCACCGCCAAGGCGACGCGGCGGGTGACGGGTTTCGCCCCCACGTCCACCATATGGGCTTCGCCGCGCTGGTTCACGTGCGAGAACCGGGCGGTCATGGCACAGCCTCGATTTTGACGGCGCAGACCTTGAACTCGGGCATTTTGGAGAGGGGATCCAAAACGGGGTTGGTCAAAAGATTGATGCAGGCATCGCCTCCCCAATGGATGGGAGCGAAGATCGTGTCCGGACGAATGGTGTCGGTGACGTCCACGGAAACAACCACCGTGCCCCGTCGGCTGGTGAGGCGAATTTTTCCGTCCGTGACCACACCGATTTTTCCCGCCAGGGAGGGATGGATTTCCACCCACGGCGCGGGGCGGCGGGATTCCAAGGGCGGGATTCGGTGGGTTTGGTTTCCGGTCAAATAATGTTCCAAAACCCGGCCTGTGGTGAGCCGGTACGGATATTCTGCGTCCGGCTCCTCTGCGGCGGGGCGGTAATGTACGGCATGAAACAAGGCCTTCCCGTCTTCACGCCAAAACCGACCGTCCAAAAACAGTCTCGGCGTGCCCGGATGGGTTTCGGATGGACAGGGCCAATGAACCCCTTTCTCCTGTCGAATTTTATCGTACGAAATGCCGGAATAATCGGCGATGCCACCCTGGGAAACCCGGCGCAATTCGTCAAACACGTTTTCCGCCGACCGGAACGAAAACCCGGAAACGCCCATCCGCTCCGCCAAATCGCAGAGAATTTCCCAATCCGGGCGGAGGCCCGCGGGGGGGTCCACCGCTTTTTCCCGGAGGATCACCCGGCCTTCCAAATTCGTCATGGTGCCCGGCGATTCCGCCCAGACGGTGGTGGGAAAAACCACGTGGGCCAGTTCCGTCGTTTCCGAGGGAAAGAAATCCGTCACCGCTAAAAAATCCAGCTTTTCAATCCCCGCGCGCACGCGGCCCACGTCGGGGGCGGACACCACCGGGTTGGACCCCATGACGAAAAGGCCCCGGATTTTTTTATCCGCCACGGCGCGCAAGATCTCGGAGGCCGACAGGCCCGGGCCGGGAATTTCGGATTCGTCCACGCCCCAAACGGCGGCCACCTCGCGCCGGTGCGCGGGATGATCGATTTTCCGGTACCCCGGCAGTTGGTCGGCTTTCTGGCCGTGTTCCCGCCCGCCTTGACCGTTCCCTTGCCCGGTGAGCGTTCCGAACCCCGATCCCGGACAGCCGATTTTCCCCGTAGCCAAAACGAAATTGATGAACGACAAGACGGTCTCCGTCCCTTTGGACTGCTGTTCGGGCCCGCGGGAAGAAAGGAGCATGGCCGTGGGGGCCGAAGCGAAACGCCGGGCGGTTTCCCGTATCAGGTCCGCGTCCACCCCCGTTATTGTTTCCGCCCATTCCGGCGTCGCGGCTTGGACGGCAAGCCGCGCGGCCTCAAACCCGGTTGTGTGAGCGCGGACGAATTTTTCGTCCACGCGATTCTCCGCGATCACGGTCTGGAGGAGCGCCATCCCCAACGCCAAATCCGTCCCCGGCCGGACCGCGAGGTTTTTGTCCGCCACGCGGGCCGTTTCCGTGCGACGGGGATCAACGGTGTAAACGAGCGCGCCGGCGGCCCGGGCTTCCTTAAAGACGTCCACCAACGGCGGCAAACATTCGGCGATGTTCGCGCCGATGAGAAGGATGAACTTGGCCTTGGAAATATCGCTCACGGGAAACGGCAAGCCCCGGTCCACGCCAAACGCCCGGTTTTGGGCGGCCGCGGCGGAAGACATGCAATAGCGGCCGTTGTAATCGACGTGGGGAGTTTTTACGGCGAGACGGGCCCATTTACCGAGGAGATAGACCGTCTCGTTCGTCAGCGCGCCGCCCCCGAACACCGCCATGGCGGACCGCCCGTGCCGGTCCTGAACCGCGCGGATCTTTTTGGCGCAAAAATCCAAGGCCGCGTCCCAGGAAACGGTGGTCCATGGATCCGTGTTCGTTTCGCGGATCCGGGGACGGACCAGGCGGTCCGCGTGATGGATTTGCTGGGTGGAATGACTGCCCTTCACGCACATGAGACCGTGGGTGGTGGGGAACTCCTCGTCGCCCTCCAACCCGATCACCTGGTTGTTCCGTGGTTCCACCCACAGTTTGAACCCGCACTGCATGGCGCAGAGGTTGCAGTGGGTTTTGATTTTTTCCAGGTTCCCCGGCAAAACGCGTAGCGGCACTTATCCTCCCACTTGAGACATCTGGAGGTGGGGACTGACGAAATGGGTGGGGCGGATGAAATGTTCTTCCGGTTTCTGAAAGAGCGCGTCGCGGACCAATTGGGCCAAATCCCCGTCCGACGCGCCGGCCCGGAGAGCGGTTTTTAAGTCGGCGGACGATTCGCCGTGAAGACAGGTTTTGACCCTTCCCGTGGAGGTGAGTCGGACGCGGTTGCAGGTTCCGCAAAAATGGTTCGACACCGGGCTCACGAAACCGATTTTGCCGCGCCCGCCACGGATCGGGTAAGAACGAGCCACCCCCTGAATGGGTTCCTCGTCGCCCAAGACCGCATGGCGTTCCACTTCCCGCCGAATCTCCTCCACCGAGACGAAAGCCTCTTGTCCGACGGAAGCCGTCCCTTCATACGTGTTCCGCGTCGGCATCAGCTCCAAAAACCGAACCTCCACGGGCCGTTCTTCAGCGAACCGGACGAACTCCGGAATTTCATCTTCGTTCCATCCGCGCATGACGACCATATTGATTTTCACGGGAGACAACCCCGCCGCCAAGGCCCATTCGATTCCGTTCAACACCTTGTCCAACGCCTTCGCGCCGGTGATCGACTGGAACCGGTCGGGGCGAAACGTGTCGAGGCTCACATTGACGCGGCGGAGACCTGCGTTTTTGAGGGCCTCCCCCCGTTCGGCCAACAGCAGGCCGTTGGTCGTCATGGAAACGTCTGCGACCCCCAGAGTATAGATGTGGAAAAGAATTTCATCCACATCCCGCCGCAACAGCGGTTCCCCGCCCGTCAAGCGGATCTTGACGACGCCGAGTCCGCGAAAGATCACGATGATCCGTTTCAGTTCGGCGGTGGAGAGAAGGTCGTCCGTGTGAAAGAACGGCATCCCGCTTCCGGGCATGCAATAACGGCACCGAAGGGTGCAACGGTCCGTGAGCGAAACGCGCAGGTAGGACACCCGTCGGCGGAAGCCATCTTCTGTCACGGGCGCGGGCGGAGAGAAGGACATTTACAAATCGAACGCGGGGCGGACCATGACGCGTTCGGGTCCGGCGACCTGCGGCGAACGCGCGCTTTTCTGTATCTCTCCTTGTTCTTCCAGGAAATTCGTGAGGCGGTCCCGCATCCAATAGTAATCCCGGTGATTCAGGACGTCGGCCCGTGTCCGCGGACGATCGAAGGGAACTGAAATTATTTTTCCGATGCCCGCGGCCGGCCCAGCGGTCATCATCACGATCCGATCGGCCAAAAAGAGGGCCTCGTCCACGTCGTGGGTGACCATCATGACGGTTTTCCGTTCGGTGTCCCAGACCCGCATCAATTGGTCTTGCAAGTCCATGCGGGTCAACGCGTCCAGCAGGCTGAACGGCTCGTCCAACAGAAGGATTTTTGGATCGAGCGCGAACGCGCGCGCGATCCCCACCCGTTGACGCATGCCCGCCGACATTTCCGTCGGTCGGCGTTCGCCGGCGTCCGCCAGCCCGGCTCGCGTGAGGGCCTTTTGAGCCAGAGCGATTTGCTCTTTACGGCTTTTCGACGGGTGGGCCTGTTGAACCGCCAAGAGGACATTGTCCAGGGCCGTGCGCCACGGGAAAAGACAGGCCGATTGAAAAACCACCCCCCGATCCAACCCGGGGCCCTGGATCTCCCGGCCGTTGATACAAACACCGCCCACGGTGGCCGAACTCAACCCCATGACAATCGAAAGCACCGTGGACTTGCCGCACCCCGAATGACCGAGGAGACAGACAAACTCGCCCTCGCTCACCTCCACGTTGAAATTTTTAACGATCTCGTGGGAGCCCCCCGCGGTCGAAAACGTTTTGCCCAGTTGGACGATCTCGAGAACCGGGCGGGTCATTGAACGCCCCCTTCGCTCCCCGCCCCTGGGCCATTGTCCGCGGGGGGGACACCGCTCAGCAAGAAGTCCACGATACGTTTTTTGGCGCGCTGGTATCCGGGAAGCAGGCTCAACCCGCGGCGGGATCTCGGACGCGGGATATCGACGGGAATGGCGGGCCCCACGGTCGCGCCGGGGCCTTTTGTCAGAGGAAGAATTCGGTCCGCCAGTAAAATCGCCTCGTCCACGTCGTTGGTGATCATGAACACCGTTTGACGGTTTTCTTCCCACAGGCGCAGCAGTTCGTCTTGAAGGGTGGCACGGGTTAACGCGTCGAGGGCGCTGAAGGGCTCATCGAGCAGAAACACCCGTGGTTTCATGGCAAGCCCCCGCGCGACCGCCACGCGCTGACGCATCCCCCCGCTCAGCTCGTGGGGTTTTTTGTTCGAAGCCGATTCCAATTTCACCATGTTGATGAAATGACGGGTCCGGTCGATCTTCTCCGCCCGGCTCAAACGGGGCGCGACCGCCTCCACCGCCAAAAATACGTTTTCAAAGACCGTCATCCAAGGAAGTAACGAATAATTTTGGAACACCACCCCCCGGTCCGGGCCCGGCCCCGTCACGGGCCGCCCCTCCAAACGGATGTCGCCTTCATCGGGCGCATCAAGGCCGGCGATGAGAGAGACCAACGTCGTTTTGCCCGCTCCCGAATAACCCACGACCGCCACGAACTCGCCTTCGGCCAGGCCAATGTTTACGCCGGAGAGGACCGCCCTTCGACCGTTGGCGCTGGAGAAACTTTTCCCGACATTTTTCAATTCCAAAAACGTCATGTGGTTCGGAACCGTTTTTCCAAGAGACCCATCAACCGGTCGAGGATGAACCCGATCAGGCCGATGGTCAAAATCGACATCAAAATGTGAGAGTAAACGAGGGCGTTGTATTCCTGCCACAGGAACCCCCCGATGCCGGGAGACCCCGTCAGCATCTCCGCGGCCACGATGACGAGCCAGGCGATCCCGAGCGAAAGGCGCCACCCGATAAAAACGTAGGGCATGGACGCGGGGACAATGATTTTTCGGAACATCTGCCAACGCGACAGTTTCAACACCCGGCCCACGTTGAGGAAATCCGGGTTGATGCTCCGGACGCCCACGGCCGTGTTCAAAACCGTCGGCCACATGGCGCAAAGGGCCAGGGTAAAAAGGGCGGCGGGTTCGGATTTCTGAAAGATGACCAGTCCCAAAGGCAACCAGGCCAGGGGCGAAATGGGGCGGAGCACCTGAATGAGCGGGTCGAACATCTGCGAGGTTTTCTTCGAAAGCCCGATCAAGAATCCCAACGGCGTTCCGATCAGGAGCGCCAAAGCGTAGCCCTTGACCACCCGCACGAGACTGTAAAACGCCAAACGACCCAACCCCTGGTTCATTTCGCCGTCTTTAAAGAACGGGTGAAGGATATAGTGTTTACTTTCCGTCCATGTCCGATAGGGGGAGGGAAGGTCCTTGGCCACCGTCGCGCTGAGGAGAGTCCAAACGAACAGGGCGAAAAACAGGCCCACGAACGGCAAGAGATAGGGCGATGGGTCAACCTTTTTTTTCATGGCCGCTCCCGTTACGCCAACCGATGGATGGGAAAACTTTTGGCGTAGCCTTCGGGATCCGCGGGATCGAACGTTTTTCCGTCAAAGAGGGTCTCTTTCTTCGTGTCTGTCGCCGGAACGGCAAGCCCCATCTCCTTGGCCACTTCGCGATAGAGGTCGGGGCGGTGAACCTTGTCGACGATCCCTGTGTAATCGGGCGTCCCGGTGACCATGCCCCACCGGCGGAACTGGGAGACCCACCAGAGCCCGTGGGACTTCCAGGGAAAATTGGTGTTTCGATTGAAAAAGGTCATGGCGTTGGGATCCTGCACCGGCGGACGTCCGTCCCCGTAATCGTAGGTCCCCCGGAACCGGCCCAAAATCACTTCTTTGGGACAATTGATGTATTGGGGTTTGGAAACGATTTCGGCCACCTGTTCGCGGTTTTCCATTTTGTCGATGAATTGGCTCGATTCGGTGAGGGCTTTGATGATCGCTTTGACCGTTTTGGGATTTTTCTCGGCGAAATCCGCCGTGAAGGCCAGCACTTTCTCGGGATGGTCCTTCCAGATCGTCTGGGTCGTGATGACCGTGTAACCGCTTCCGTCGGTCACGGCGCGGGCGTTCCAGGGTTCGCCCACGCAAAACCCGTCCATTTTGTCGATCTTCATGTTCTGCACCATCTGGGGCGGCGGGATGGTGATCAAGGAAACGTCCAGGTCCGGGTGAATGCCGCCCGACGCGAGCCAATAGCGCATCCACATGGCGTGGGATCCCGAAGGAAACGTCATGGCGAACGTGAGCGGCTGGCCCGCCGATTTGGCCGACTCGACGAACGGTTTGAGGTCCGCCGCCGAGCGCACTTTCCCGGCAAATTTTTTCTGCAGGGTGATGGCCTGCCCGTTGTGGTTCAAGTGGAACGGGATCACCATGGGCTTTTTGGGCGATCCCAAAAGTCCCATGGACGAAGCGTAGGGCATGCCGATCAACATGTGCGTGGCATGATTTTCTCCGAGAGTCAGTTTGTCGCGGATCACCGCCCAGGAGGCCTCTTTGGAAAGGGTGGAATGGATGCCGTATTTTTTAAAGAGGCCCCGTTCGTGGGCCATGACGAGGGAAGCGCAGTCCGTCAGGGCGATCAGGCCGAACCGAACATCCGTGGTTTCCGGGCCGTCGCCCGCCCAGGCCCCGCCCACCCAGCCTTTGGGAAGGCCGGGGAGCGCCGCCGCCGCGGCAAGTCCCACCGCGGTCTTTAAAAACCCACGGCGCGTGACGTTTTTCTCGATTGGCGTGGGATTCGTTTTCTCATTTTCTTTTTTTAGGTCCATAGAATTTCCTTTGTAACAGCTCAGGCCCCTCACCCTGCCCTCTCCCAAGAGGAGAGGGAAAATCTTTGTTTTCCTTCCCCTCTTGGGGGAAGGCCCTTCGGGCCCGGGGCCTGTTCGGCCCGTCGCCTACGTGTGCCACTGGCACACGCGACCCCCGAAGGGGCGGATGAGGGACCTGAGTGGTTACTTTCCTTTTAAATTTCACTCACGGCTCGAACCAGACGACACGCCCCGTTGAACTCGAATTCCGTCGACAGGGCTTTGAACAAAAGAGGTCATGGCACATTCCGGTTGAGCTGAATTTTTAAAGTCCTTCTTTGCCTGTGCGGATGGTGTAGGCTTGTTCCACTTGCGTGACGAAAATTTTGCCGTCGCCGAAGTTGCCGGTGCGCGCGCCGGATTGGATGGCTTCCACCGCTCGGGGCGCTTGCGCGTCTTCCACCACGATCATGAGAAAACTTTTGGCCAGTTCGTCATAGACGGAGTTGGCGATTTGAAGGCCTTTCTGCTTGCCCCGGCCCAGCACGTCGAATTTCGTGATCGATGGGAAGCCGGCCTCCTCCAAGGCTTTGACCACGATTTCCTCTTTTTCAGGCCGGACGATGGCGCGGATCATTTTCATAGGGGGGCTCCTCCCATTTCTTTCACTCGGTTTTCGTTGAGGCCGGTGCGGACTTGAATGACTTCCTCCACCGGCGACACAAATATTTTTCCGTCCCCAATCGCCCCGGTTTGGTTGGCCTCGATCAAGGCGTTCACCGCGGTGTTCACTTGTGATTCCGGCAGGACAAGGATCACGATCCGTTTGGGGATAAACGAAATGCCCATCTCGGATCGGTCCGTTTTCTTTTTGGCGACCCAATACTGCAGTCCCCGTTGCTTCCCACGGCCGAAGACCCGGCGCTGGGTGAAGGCCAAGATGCCGGCTTCCGTGAGTTTTTGTTTGGTGCGGCCCCATTGGCTGGGCCTTAAAATGGCCATGACCTCTTTCATGGGGATTTGGGTCTCGGTGATCTCAAACCCGAGATACACTTTTTCGCCCTCCAGCCGCACGGGGTACGTCCGAACTTTCCCTTCCCCTCCCGCCAAGGCGCACCCGTTGGCCAGATCGATTTTCCAATTATGGAGCGGGCAGTAAACGGCTCCTCCCGCGGTGATTCCGTCCGCCAAAGGGCCTTGCTTGTGGGGGCATTTGTTGTCCACGGCGAAAAACCCGTGGGCCAGGTGGAAGAGGGCGATCTGCCGATCCCCCCACAGAATCTTCCGCCCCTCATTTTTCGGGACCAACCCCTTTTCAGCGACGTAGACCCAATGGACTTCGCGGGATTCCGTTGTCATGGGACGATCACCAGGGCCTCTTTTTCTTTAGGGAGAACAAAATCATTGAACTGCATGGGATGAACCGGTTTTGAGGATTCCACCGCCCAGGGATCCACGACCTTCTCCTTGCCCTTCGACAAACGGTCCAACAGGCTTTTCTTCATTTCGGGCGACGCCAAAACCGTTTCTTCCCGGATTTTTTGAAGCCCGACCCGTTCCACAAAATCGTACACGCGCTCCAAATAATTCCCGTTTTCTCGGTAATACTGAAAGAAAACGCAGGCGGTTTCCATAGCGTCATCGGTGGTTGCGACGGTGGTTAAAATGTCCGCGGGCCGGACCCGCTTGCCCGCGGCGCCGCCGATCACCACCTGCCATCCCCCTTCGATCCCGACCAGGCCGATGTCTTTCACCGTGGCCTCCGCGCAGTTCCGGGGACAGCCCACCACGCCGAATTTCACTTTCGCCGGGGTGTAAAGCCCCTCCAACGTTCGTTCCAGCCGGATGCCCGTCTCAATGGAATTTTGCGTGCCGTACCGGCAGAAATCTGTCCCCACGCAGGACTTGACCATCCGCACCGCTTTCGCGTAGGCGTGGCCGGACGGCATCCCAAGCTCCGCCCACATTTTCGGCAGGTCCTCTTTTTTGACCCCCAAAAGATCGATCCGTTGGCTCCCCGTGACCTTCACCATTTTAACTTTAAATTTGTCCGCGACATCGGCGATCTTCCGAAGTTCCGCCGCGGAGGTCACGCCGCCCCGCATCCGCGGCACGACGGAAAACGAACCGTCCTTTTGGATATTGGCGTGGACCCGGTCGTTGATGAACCGGGCGGATCGGTCCTCCAGATGGTCGCCCAGAAGGGCCTCGTCCAAAATAAAGGAAAGGGCGGGCTTGCAGGTGGAACACCCCGCGCCATTGCCGTAAATGTCCAAAATGTCCTGAACCGATTTGAGTTTCTGAGTCTGGATCATGGTTCGCAACTGAGGCTGGGAAAAGGGGACGCAGGCGCACACCACGTCTTTCTTTTTTTCTTCCGTCATTTCGTGGCCAAGGACGGCCTTTAAAATGTCCGAAACGAGCCCCGCGCAGGTGCCGCAACCGGAAGTGGCGCGGGTGCAGGCCTTCACATCGGAGACGCTTTTGCATTGTTTCTCTCGCACGGCCTCAATGATGGTTCCCTTCGTGACCCCGACGCATCCGCAAAGAGTCTCCGAATCGGAGCGCGACATGACATCCTCGGCGGAGCCGAGGGACACCGGCGGCTCAAAGAGCAGGTTGTGTTTGCGCCCGATTATTTCTTTTTTGCGCATCCGCTCCAGGAACCGATTCGCGTCTTTCGCGTCGCCGATCAGCAGGGTTCCCACAATCCGATTGTTTTCCAAAAGCACTTTCTTGTAAACCCCGTCGAGATGATCCTCGTAGGTCACGCTGTCGGTGTTCTCGGCGACGGGACGGACGATGCCCGCCGAAAAAAGTTCAATTCCCATGACTTTAAGTTTTGAGGCGGGCGTGGACCCTTCGTAGGGGGGGCCTTTCTCCCCCGTGATGGCGGCGGCCAAGACGCGGCCCTGGTCGTAGAGGGGCGCCACGAGACCGTAACAAACGCCCCGATGTTCCACGCATTCGCCGACAGCGAAGACGGAAGGGTCGCTTGTTTCCAGGTGATCCGACACGACGATCCCGCGGTTGACGGTTAACCCCGCTTTCCGAGCCAGTTCCACGTTCGGCCGGATGCCGCAGGCGATCACCACCAGGTCCGTGTCGAGAACGGCGCCATCCCTGAACTGAACGCCTTGGACATGACCGTTTCCCAAAAACCGTTCGGTGGTTTTGTCTAAAAGAACGTTGATCCCCAACTTTTCGATTTCGCGTTTTAAGAATTTCCCGCCTGTCTCGTCGACCTGCATGCTCATGAGCGTGTCGCCGTTATGGATCACGGTCACTTGAAGTCCTTGTTTTTGAAGGCCCCGAGCGGCTTCCAAACCCAAAAGGCCCCCGCCGATCACGGCGGCTTTTTTCACCGCCCCGGCGCGAGCGATGATATTTTCGGTGTCCGCGATGTTCCGAAAAACGAAGACGCCGTCTTTCTGGGCGTCCTGGATCGGGGGAATCACGGGAAGGCTCCCCGTGGCGAGGAGCAGGAGATCGTAAGGAAGCGTTTTGTCCCCCGCCGTGACGGTTTTTCGAGCGCGATCGATCTCGGTGACTTTCGCGTTTAAGAGAAGAGCGACCCCGTTTTCTTCATACCAGGCGGGCGTATTGATGAAAATATCGCCCACCGATTTCTCACCCGCCAAAACCGAGGACAGGAGAATTCGATTGTAATTGGGATGGGGTTCCTCGCCCAACACCGTGACTTGAAAATGGGGTTTCCGCCGCAAAATGTGGTCAAGGCAGGCCATGCCGGCCATCCCGTTTCCGATCACCACCAGACGTTTGCGTTGCATGGACTCTCCTCTCGCCACCAACAAAAAAGGCGCTCAATCCATTTCGGATCGAACGCCATCGTTTTTCCCAGGTCAACGCCCTCGTCAACCTAAAGAAATTCTACCTCAACTCCCGATAAAAGTCAAATCGACAAATTGTCCAATGCACGATGAGCCTGAACAGCGGACCTTGATGCGGACGCGGAAAGTCGTGGCCCTTGACAGAAAAGGCAATACAGTGTATACATTGTTTAGAACAAGCTAAACGATAAAAACCCTATGCCTGCCCCTCTTCTTGTTTCCCTGGATGCTGAGTTCGCCCGCTTGGCGGGGGAACTGGCCGAAAGTTTTAGTTTCAATCGGTCTGTCGGCCAAATTTATGGCCTGCTCTATCTCCAAGAATCCCCGCTCTCTCTTGAAGACATCGGCCAACGCCTGTCCATGAGCAAAGGAAACGCCAGCATCAACATCCGGCTACTGGAATCGTGGGGGGCTGTTCGGCCGGTTTCTGTTGTGGGGAGCCGAAAAGATTTTTACGAGGCCAACCGGGACATTAAAGAACTGGCCCTGCGCCGTGTGCGCGAAGGGTTGACCAAACGGTTCGATCGGGCTGACGAACAACTCACCCGCTTACTGAAAAACAAGAATGGATCGATCCCCGCCGGAGCGGCCAAACGGGTTCACGAGTTGCAATCTCTGCTCAGTAAATCTCGCAAAGCGTTAGGGTTTGTCGGCAAATGGTTATGAACGGCATATTGCCGCCATTTTTGTTGGAACGTATGGCCGAATCGCCCAACCCGCAGACACGGCGGTGGGCCATGGAAAACCTGGCCGCGTCCGCGGCTGTCCGATCCGAACGGCGGGTTTTGTCCACACTTCCCCAAATGGCCGCGATCCCTTCCCCAACAGGACGAAAGCATCGACTGATTTACGACGCCCTGAATAAACCCACCCATGCCCTCCCCGGAAAACTCGTCCGCCGCGAAGGCGAAAAAGGGCCGAATGGCCCCGGGTCGAATGACCCCGCGGTTAGCGAAGCATACGATTATTCCGGCGCTACCTACGATTTTTATTGGGAACAATTTGAGCGCAACTCGTTGGACGATCGGGGGATGTCGCTTATTTCCAGCGTGCATGTGGGAAAACAATACGCCAACGCCTTCTGGAACGGAGAACAAATGGCCTACGGCGACGGCGACGGTCGGACATTCGTCCGATTTACCAAAGCCCTTGACGTGGTGGCCCATGAGTTATCCCATGGGGTTGTGACGCACACGGCTAACCTGGAATATCAGGACGAACCCGGCGCCCTCAACGAACATTTCGCGGATGTGATGGGCATCCTGGTCAAACAGTGGCACCGGGGCCAAACGGTGAAACAGGCCGACTGGCTGATTGGCAACGACATTTTGGTAAAAACGCCCACACGGCGGGCCCTGCGGAGTTTCGCGGCGCCCGGCACGGCCTACACGAACGATCCGGACATCGGGTCCGACCCCCAGCCAGCGCACATGCGCGATAAATATGACGGGGAAGATGACTACGGCGGTGTCCATATCAATTCCGGCATTCCCAACCACGCGTTCTATTTAGCGGCCATGAAAATGGGCGGTCAAGCGTGGAAAAAAGCCGGCCGGATCTGGTATCGCGCTCTGGTGGGGTTGACGCCCCGAAGCAGTTTTAAGATAGCCGCCCAAACCACCGCCGAAAAAGCGGCCGCTCTGTATGGCCCCCGCAGTTCCGAAGCCATAGCCGTCAAACAAGCCTGGTCTTCCGTTGGAGTTCCGCTCAAATGACACCCGAAGAATTGAAACTGTTGATCGCTGAAGGCGAAGGCCTTTCCATTGAATTTAAGGAAAAATACACGCCGAAAATAGACCGGGACTTGGTGGCCTTTGCCAACACGAAAGGGGGCCGCATTCTGTTGGGAGTAAGGGATGATGGAACCGTGATGGGAGAGAAACTGACAAACCGCCTCAAGGCCGAGATCCAGGCGCTCTCTCGCCAATGCGATCCTCCCCTGGACATTCATCATTTAAATCAGATCGGCGACGTGGTGGTCATCGATGTTCTTCCTGGGGAAGAGAAACCCTACAGTTGCGCTTCGGGCTATTTTCGAAGGATGGACGCGGTCACTCAGAAAATGAACCGAAAGGAATTAAGTCTTCATTTTCAGGCATCGGGGAAGAATTCATTTGAAGATCGTTTTGACGCGGATGTTTCCTGGAAACAGATCTCTTCAAAAAAAGTCTCCGCTTTTTTCCAAGAAGCCGACATTCGTCAGTCGGGCGCACGGCCCCCCGCCGTCTTGGCCAGTCTCAACCTGGCGGATGGAAATAAAATTCGAAATGGGGGAATTCTTCTTTTTGGCCGCGATCCCCAACGCGTGTTTCCCCAATGCCAGGCGACATTTGTGGTTTTTAAGGGGAACGAGAGGGATGACGTCTTTGATCGCAAAGACGTCAAGGACGATTTGCTCACGCAATTTAACGAGGCGCTTTTTTTCTTTCAAAAGCACTTAAACACGCGCAGTGAAATCCGCGGCCCCCGGCGTTCCGATCGATTGGAAATCCCCATCGAAGTGCTGCGCGAGGCGATCGCCAACGCGATCGTCCATCGGGACTATGGTTTTCGTGGAACGAGTTTGATGGTGGAAATATACGACGATCGAGTTGAGATCGTCAATCCGGGGCGTGTTCCTGACGGCATGACACCCGAAACGCTCATGGGTGTCTCCATCCGCCGGAACGAAAAAATCGCCGATGTTTTCGCCCGCATGCAAATTGTGGAGCGGATGGGCAGCGGCCTGCGCCGCATGCGAGACCGCATGCGCGCGGTTAATCTTCCCGCGCCCCGAATCCAAACAGGGACATTCTTTCGAATTTCGTTACAACGGCCGCCGCGCTCTGGAGACAGTGAGGGAGTAAATGAGGGAGTAAATGAGGGAGTAAATGAGGGAGTAAATGCCCTGTTTGAATTGATCGGTGGTCATCCCGGGCTTCGCGTGCCTCAGTTGGCTGAGAAGATGCGGACATCACCAAAAAACATCGAGCGCTGGCTGAAAACATTAAAGGACCAGCGGAAAATTAATTTCACAGGAAGCGCAAAAAAGGGCGGGTACCGGGTGATTCCGTGAAAAAAGCCAACAGCGCAACGGCTCTCCTTTTCTTGTTGTTGTTCGCAGGGTGCGCCTCTTTTCGGCTGGAACCCTTTCAATCCTTTGAACATTCAGTCATCTCCGTTTCCCAAAGTCTGGAAACCGAAATGGCCCGGGACGTGGAATGGACGCGGGAAGCCGACGTGGAGGCGTTGGCCGAAACCAAAAACGCGCCGCTCAGCGAATACATGTTGAACGAGGTGAAAGGATACGGTTGGTCAACGGCGGTCACGTCCCCCCATTGGGAAGCCCGGCTGATGTTGCGCGCGCTCGAAGAACTGAACGCCGGATTCCTGGGCTATACGCAACTATTGACCCAGGTGGCGCAGGGCCCTTCCACAGAACCGGAGGGGAACGCCGCCCTGGCCGCCGCCATCAACCAAAGCCTTCGCGACGCGGAGGCCACTTTGGGTCGCACGAAGAACAAGCCGACCCTTTTTCCCGCGGGAGTCGCCGCGTGCTCAACGGAAAGCTTGATTCAAGTTAAGCGGCACGGACGCGCCAAGACGCTTCGTGCGGTTGTCCAGAAAAACCAGTCCTGGGTCGAATCCTACGCGGCCCATTGTTTGGCGTTGCTGGATGTGATCCGGGCGGACCTGAAGGCCGCCTACGCCAACCGTACGGAGGCCATCCACGCCCGGTGGGACGACAAACGCACGCCCGGCCGAAACACCCTGGCCCGATCGATCTTTAACATGAACGCCGAATACGCCGACGCGATGGATTCTCTCAAAGCCCTCAGCCTCTTCTACAACAATTTACCCAAAGCCCATGACGATTTAGCGGACAGCCTCGTCCGCCGCGCCACCCCGTCGAAGGCCCTGGCCGACCTGGCCGCCACCGCCGACCAAGTGGCCCGCCGAACCCACGATCTGGAGAAGTCCCGATGAGGAAAAATCGTGGTGTTGGGATGGTGAAGACACTTCAGCCCTCAAGCTGTCGCAATATTTTCTCGGGGGTTTCCCGGGCCAAACGCTCAACAACGCTGTTCTTAAATTCTGCGACAAGCTGTCGCAGTATTACCGAACGACAACTGTTGACGGTGGTGCGAGAATCCATGGGGGAGGAACAATAAAATGACCTCTCAACGGCCCCCCTCTTTCGCCTTGTTCGAATCCCTCTCCGAATCGCGGATCTCTGTCCTTTATCTGGCCCGCCGGGCCAAAGAAACCAAGGACATGGCCCTGGCCAAAGAATTAACCGAAAAAGGACAATCGCTCAAAATTGAAATGGCCCGCATCAGCACCTCTGGTGCCCCAAGTGCCGCTCTCTCTGAGAGCGGCCGAATTCGCCGAACACTCACCGCTGATTGGAACAAAGAATCGACCGCCCTTTTGAAGCGCTCAAAAACCGCCCAATCCGAACTGGCCAAACTGGCGGCAAACAAGGAATTCGGGGAGCAATTCAGCGAACCCGGCCGAGGCTATTTCGGAACGAAGAAGAAAAAGCCAATATGCTCTATGGGCGGTTGACCTGCGAAAGTTTCTACACCCCGGAAGAAGGGGCCTGGTTTTACAAAATGTGCGGTAACTTATTTCAAACGGAGATTTCATTTCTGTGGCGAAAATTAAAAAAGAGTTGACTCGTGGACATCGGTTTGCGTGTGACCCCTCGTTAAAAAGGCTCCTTGACAAAACGAGCGCGGACCTCAATATTTTGGCCGTTTTCCTTTTCGGTAGCAGGGCCAGACAGGAAGCGACCCCGTCCTCCGACTGGGACATCTGCCTGGTCTTATCGAAAGAGGAAGACAGTCCTCTCGCGTTTTCAGAGAAAAAAATTTCGTATCAAAAAGATTTTCCTGAATTCGACATTCAAATTCTCCAACAACTCCCTTTGGCGATTCGCAGGCGAATCTTCGCAGAGGGTCATGTGTTGTTCGCTCGTGACGAGGATAAGCTCTATGAATTGGCCTATCGATTCGTCCGAGAATACGAGCTTTTTCGTCCCTATCACGAAAGCTATTTGGAGGCCGTTGCCCATGGTTGACCGAGACCGCGTGTTGACGAAAATCGACGAACTGGATGGTTATCTTAGGGAATTGCGGGAAATCGCGCCGTTAAATTATCGGGATTTCCAGGAAACCGCCATCAAACGAGCCTGTGAGCGACTTCTTCAAATTTCTGTTGAAACGGTTTTGGATATCTGCCATTTGTTTGTCATGGGTCATCGGTTGGGCCTTCCTGCCCAGGAACTAGATCTTTTTGAGAAGTTGGACAAAGCGGGACACATTACCCCCGCGTTGAAACGGTTGCTAAAGGACATGCGCGGGTTTCGAAACATCCTCGTTCACAAATACGCCGAGGTCGATGATGCTCTCGTCTACAAAACCATTCAACGCCGTTTGGGGGATTTTGAACTCTTCAAGCGTGAAGTTCTCAAGGACCTCAAAAAATTAAAAAAATGAACGTAACTACCCAAATCCCTCATCCGCCCCTTCGGGGCACCTTCCCCCAAGAGGGGAAGGAAAATATAGATTTTCCCTCTCCTCTTGGGAGAGGGCAGGGTGAGGGACCTGAGCAGTTACAAATGAACATCACCCCTGTGTTTTCTTCGCTTCCGGAATCTCCTGGGAGCGCCGGGCTCGAGCCCGGCCGCTGCGCTGGAGTGTGGCGATCCAAAACATGGGAAAGCCGTTTGATCCCCCTCGGGCGTGGATTTTCAGAGAGGGATCGTGAGCAAATGCGGGCTTTCCATCTCCAATGGCCAATTTCGCATTTCGCGCTGTTCGAACCCCTGTCCGAATCCCGAATATCTGTCCTCTGTCTGGCTCGCCAGGCCAAAGAATTGACCGAGAAAGGCCAATCGCTTCGGACCGAAATGGACCGCCTTCGCCGAACGGTCACCATCGAGTGGACCAAAGAAACAAAGACGCACATCGCTCGTGCCGAAACCGCCCAATCCGAACTTACTACACTCATCGAAGCCGCCAACAAAAGCGCAATGGAAATGAGGTTCTTCACCCGCGCCTTAAGCACCGTATCAACCCTCCTCGCGTTAGCGAAAAAGGCCATCTAATGGAATCCACCGATTTTCTCATCGTTGGCGCCGGAATCATCGGCTTCGCTGTTGCGAGGGAACTGCGCCAACGCCACCCCAAAGCCAGCATTGTTGTTTTGGAAAAGGAATCCGATGACGAATACTGAGAAACATTTAACCCTTGGACATCGGTCCGTGGATGCCCGTTTCACTGCGGTTCCACCCATTGCGGGTGTGCCCGGCTCTTACGTCGCCATTCTTCAGAAATTAAAGAAACGCATCGCCGATGAGCGTGTTCGCGCAGTGCTCGCCGCCAATGCGTGGATGGTCATGCTCTATTGGGACATCGGTAAAGTCATTCTTTCCCGCCAGTCGGCCCAAGGGTGGGGGGCCAAGGTCATTGACCGCTTGTCCCATGATCTTTGCACAGCCTTCCCCGACATGCGGGGGCTCAGCTCGCGGAATCTCAAATATATGCGCGCTTTCGCCGGCGCATGGCCGGACCGCTCAATTGTGCAACGGGTCGTTGCACAATTGCCTTGGCGGCACAACATTGCGCTTTTGGAACAGTTGCCCGACGCGAAATCCCGGTTGTGGTATGCTCGGGAAGCCCTCCGCCAGGGTTGGTCTCACTCCATTCTTGGTTTGCAGATCGAAGGTCAGGCTCACACGCGCCAGGGAAAGGCGGTCCATAATTTCCCCACCACGATCCCTCCCCCCGATTCGGATATGGCCGCCCAGGTGTTCAAGGATCCTTACCTGTTTGATTTCCTCGGCACCGCTGATCATCGACGAGAAAGGGAAGTTGAATCCGCTTTGGTGGCGCACATCCAGCGTTTTCTTCTGGAGCTCGGCCAAGGGTTTTCCTTTGTGGGCCAACAGGTCCATCTCGAGGTGGGGGATCAGGATTTTTATATTGATTTGTTATTCTATCACCTCAAATTGCGCTGTTACGTTATTGTTGAGCTGAAGGCAGTCCCCTTTGAACCCGCGTTTGTTGGACAATTAAATATGTATCTGTCCGCCGTGGATGATCTGCTCCGTCACCCGGACGATAAGCCAACCATCGGCCTGCTTCTCTGTCGATCGAAGAGCAAAGTGGTGGTGGAATATGCCCTGCGTGATCTCAAAAAACCGATCGGTGTAGCCTCCTGGCAAACCCGGCTCGTCCACGCCTTGCCCAAGGATCTAAAAGGGAGTCTCCCGACCATTCAGGAGATCGAAGCCGAAATGACGCTTAAAAAATTAAAACGAAAGAACGTGCGGCCATGATAATAAAAACCGCCGGATCCACCGCCCTTCTCGAATCCTTGTCCGATTCCCGGATTTCCATCCTCCATCTAGCCCGCCAGGCCAAAGAAACCAAAGACATGGCCCTGGCCAAAGAATTGACCGAAAAAGGTCAATCGCTTAAAATTGAAATGGCCCGCATCAGCACCTCTGGTGCCCCAAGTGCCGCTCTCTCTGAGGGCGGCCGGATTCGCCGAACACTCACTGTCGAATGGACCAAAGAGGCCGCCGCTCTTCTGAAACGCTCAAAAACCACCCAATCCGAACTGACCCGGTTGGCGGCAACCGCGGAAAAAAGCGCCAGGAAAACAAAGGTCCTCGCCCGGGCCCTAAACGCCGTATCCAACGTCCTCGCGCTAGTGAAAAAGGTCCCGTGATGGAATCTATTCAGACTCTATTCATCAGCAGTGTCCAAAAAGAGTTCGCCGAAGAGCGACGAGCGATCAAAGCCTTTGTCGAAGGTGATCCACGTTTGCGGCGACATTTTGCGGAACCGCTGTTTTTGGCCCGTTATGCCGAAAAGGCCGGAAGCGGAATCCTCGACATGATCGCCCGATGCAAAGCGGTCGGCCTGCCACTGGTGCGGTTTCGGCAAGAGGGGGGACAATTCGTCCAAACTCTTCCCCGCCCCCGCCGATCCCGTCCAAGCTCGAAGGCCCAAGAGGCCCAAGAGGCCCAAGAGGCCCAAGAGGCCCAAGGGGGCCTGTCGTCCGTTGAGATGTTGATGCTGAAGGCGGGCGCCCGTCATCCCCAAAGCGGTCGGCACCTATTGAGCGCGACAGGCTACAAGGCCCGAACAGGTAATTTCAAAAGGGGTCTCGATAAACTTCTTTCTGCTCATCTGATGGAAATGACCATCCCCCAAAAACCCACAAGCCAACAACAACGGTATCGAACCACAAAGAAAGGCCGACAGTTATTGTCCCGCTCCCAGTTATCTCCCTTCCCCACCGCCCTGGAGAAGACCCGATGAATAACGATTTTCGTTTGCCGCTGGAAACCGTATGGCTCTTGAACGCCGTCGCGGAACACAAAGGCCGTCAGGATCTCTACACGAAACTGTCTCCGGAAACGTTAAGGGCTCTTGGCGAAGCGGCGCTGATTCAGAGCGCCGAGTCTTCCAACCGCATTGAAGGCGTTACGGTGGATCGACATCGGCTAAAACCGTTGGTTATGGGAAGAGACACCCCCCGAGACCGTTCGGAAGAAGAAGTCGTGGGTTACCGGAAAGCGCTCGATCTCATCCACAAGAAACACAAGGGACTGAGCATCACCCCGGAAACGATTTTGGAGATTCATCGCCTTTGTCGCGGGGAGAGCTGGGACGCTGGGAAATGGAAAGTAAAAGACAACGACATCATTCGAAAAGAGCCGAACGGGCACGTGACAGTTCTTTTCCGACCCGTTTGCGCCCGGGACACTCTCCCGAGGGTAAAGAAGCTGTGCCGGGACTATTCGGAAATTCTGCAACAGGAAAATCGTCCCGCGCTCCTCTCCCTCGCCTGTTTTGTCCTTGATTTTCTTTGCATTCACCCGTTTCGGGACGGAAACGGTCGAGTGTCCCGCCTCTTGACGTTGTTGGCTCTTTATCGGCAGGGATACACGGTGGGGAAATACATCAGCTTGGAGCGCCTTATTGAAGAGACGAAAGAGACTTACTACGAGACGCTCAACAAAAGCTCCCAAGGATGGCACCAAAACCGGCAGGATGTTGTTGCCTGGGTCAACTATTTCCTTGGCACTCTCTTGCGGGCGTATCGGGAATTTGAACGGAAAGCCCGATCGTTGCCGTCCGCGCGAGGCGCGAAAACGATCCTTGTCCGCCAGGCCGTCACGGCTCAGGTCGGGGAATTTTCTCTGGCCGACATCCGCAGAGAGTGTCCGGCCGTAAGTCGCGATATGGTGAAGCTCATTCTCCGAAGAATGGCCGAGGAGGGGTCCATTAAAAGCCTCGGAAAGGGCCAATCCGCACGATGGAAAAAGGTAGGGAAAACACGTGAATAGGGCAATGTCGCGCAATGGGGTAACGAATAGGGTAATAAAATCTTCCGATGGTCCGACGCGTCAGCCCGTCGGAGAAATCCCGAAGACGGTGAGTCGCCGCCGCGTTCGGATTACAAGTAACGCGCGCCCGCCGTCCCCCACCGCCCTGTTCGAATCGCGGATCTCTGTCCTTTATCTGGCCCGCCGGGCCAAAGAAACCAAGGACATGGCCCTGGCCAAAGAATTGGCCGAGAAGGGCCAATCGCTTAAAATTGAAATGGCCCGCATCAGCACCTCTGGTGCCCCAAGTGCCGCTCTCTCTGAGAGCGGCCGGATTCGCCGAACACTCACTGTCGAATGGACCAAAGAGGCCACCGCCCTTCTGAAACGCTCAAAAACCGCCCAATCCGAACTGACCCGGTTGGCGGCAACCGCGGAAAAAAGCGCCAGGAAAACGAAAGCATTCGCCCTCGCCCTCGACGCCGCGTCCAACGTTGTCGGGTTGGCTGTGTCCAACAAACGACCACGCCAGTTGGGCCATGGCTGGGGCACGGGGGAGGCCGTCCCATGACGCTCGAGGAACTGGATCTTCTCCTGGCGGAGGGGGAAGGGCTGACCGTGGAGTTCAAAGAACGATTTACGCCAAGGATTGATCGAGATTTGGTTGCGCTGGCCAATGCCAGGGGAGGGACCATTTTTCTCGGGGTTAACGATGAAAGTCAAATTATCGGCGAAAAGCTCACCAACCGGATGAAAGCGGAAATTCTGTCCCTGGCGAGAAAGTGTGAACCGCCGGTGCCCCTCTCAAAAATTTCGCAGATCGGCAAGACGGTCGCTATCGAGGTGTCGGAGGGTCCGAAGAAACCTTACAGTTGCTCCTCCGGCTATTTTCGCAGATTGGACGCGGTGACTCAAAAGATGACCCATGAGGAAGTGGGTCTTTTGTTCAGGAACGCCGATGAACTCTCGTTTGAGGAGCGGCCTTGCCGGGACGTCTCCTGGACCGACATTTCAGAGGAAAAAATTAAAATTTTTTTCGAAGAAGCCGGAATCCATGCGGGAGAAAGAACCCCGCGGGATATTTTGACCAGTCTCAATCTCGCGTCGAAAGAAGGCATCAAAAACGCGGGCGTTCTTTTCTTTGCCCGAGAACCCCGACGTCCTCTGTTGCAATGCGAAGCGATCCTTGTTTCTTTCAAGGGCACGAAGGGCGTGGATATTTTGGACCGAAAAGACATACAAGACGACCTCCGGACCCAGTATCAAGAGGCCATGGTTTTTTTAAAACGGCATTTAAGCGTCAGAACCAATATCCAGGGGTTCGATCGCAAAGATTACTACGAAATCCCTCTGGAAGCGTTGCGCGAGGCGGTGGCCAACGCCGTCATTCATCGGGACTACGGGGTGCGCGGGACGAGCTTGATGGTGGAAGTTCACGAGGACCGGGTGGTGATCAAAAATCCGGGGGGGTTTCCAGCGGGCATGAGCCGGCAGAAAATCGGAGATCTCTCGGTGCGGCGCAACGAATTGATCGCCGACATGTTTGCCCGCATGCACCGGGTGGAACGCATGGGTTCCGGATTTAAGCGGATTCGCGAAAGCATGGAAAAGGCCGGGTTGCCCTTCCCTAAGATATCCAGCAACGGTTTTTTCATTATTGAATTTGCCAGGCCCCCGCTGGCTGAGCAGGCCGGGAATCAAAGTTCGGTGAAAAGTTCGGTGAAAAGTTCGGTGAAAATTGTTGATCTCATCCGCCAATACAAGGACATAACAATTCCTGTGATGGCGGAAAGATTAAATTTGACAACACGCGCTGTTGAAAAACAACTGGAGAAATTGCAGACGACCGGCCGTGTCCGCCGTGTGGGTCCCGACAAGGGGGGGCATTGGGTAATTACGGAGATTAAAGGTAGTGAAAACACGTGAACAGGGCCATGCCACGCAATGGGGTAACGAATAGGGTCATAGCATCTTCCGGGAGTCCAATGAACCGGCCCATCGGAGAAATCCCGAAGGCGGTGAGTCTCCGCCGAATTCGAACTTCAAGTGACGCGCGCCCGCCGTCCCCCACCGCCCTGTTCGAATCCCTCTCCGAATCGCGGATCTCTGTTCTTTATCTAGCCCGCCAGGCCAAAGAAGGCAAGAACACTGACCTGGCCAAGCGATTGACCGCCCAAGGCCAATCCCTGCGCCAGGAAATAACCCGAATTCGCCAAACAGCGACCGCCGTCTGGACCAAAGAAACCCAATCGCTCATCGCCCAGGCCGGGACCGCCCAATCCGAACTTGCTAAACTCATCAAAGACGCTGACAAAAGCGCAAAGAAAACGAAGGCCTTTGCCCGCGCCCTCGCCGCCGTATCAAACGTCCTCGCGTTAGCGAAAAAGGCGATCTAATGGAATCCGCATGAAACCCCATTCAGGCTATATTCGATTGCTTAAGGCCATAGAAGGGACCAATGCCCACATGGCTGGTCGCGTTGCGACTGTGGTCAATCAGGCTCTGACCCTGCGGAATTGGCTGATCGGATCTCATATAGTGGAATATGAACAGCATGGTTTAGATCGGGCGAGATATGGAGTTCGGTTGCTGGATCGACTCTCCAAAGATCTGAAAAAGAAAGGGGTCCGCGGTCTGGATGTTCGTGCGCTGAGGGACTGTCGGTTGTTCTTTCGTTTCTATCCTCAAATTCGGGGGTCAGTGACCCCCGAATTGGTGGTCCCGCCACACCTAACGGCATTACTGAACCACTGCAGTGAAAAAGACCAGACCGTTGTTGAATTCACAACGGCTGGGATGGACAACAAGCTGTTTGTGTCCCGATATCAAACCTCCCTCCCATCGGTTGACCAGTTAAAAAAACTAGTGGAAGCCGATCGTGCCCAATTGAAATATAGTGGACCCTCTGTGAAGGGGAACCTCCCATGAATCGGGTTTCAAATTCAACACACCAATCCCCCTCCACCGCCCTGTTCGAATCCCTGTCCGAATCGCGGATCTCTGTCCTTTATCTGGCCCGCCGGGCCAAAGAAACCAAGGACATGGCCCTGGCCAAAGAATTAACCGAAAAAGGTCAATCGCTCAAAATTGAAATGGCCAGAATTCGCCGAACACTCACTGTCGAATGGACCAAAGAGGCCGCCGCCCTTCTGAAACGCTCAAAAACCGCCCAATCCGAACTGGCCAAACATGTGGCGGACGCGGAAAAAAGCGCCCGGAAAACAAAGGCCCTCGCCCGGGCCCTAACCGCTGTGTCAAAGGTCCTTGCGCTCGCGAAAAAGGTTCTTTGATGGAATCCACGGACTTTCTCATCGTCGGCGCCGGAATCGTGGGGCTGGCCGTAGCCAATGAGTTACGTCGACGCCACCCCAAAGCCAACATCGTCGTTTTGGAAAAGGAAACGGAAGTGGGTTGCCACGCCAGTGGCCGAAACAGCGGGGTGTTGCACTCGGGTATTTACTATTCGCCGGGGACACTCAAGGCGAAATTTTGCGCGGAAGGCGCCCGCCGAATGTTGGCGTTCGCTAAAGAAAATGGTGTGGCCCATCGCGTGGCGGGGAAAGTGATTCTCGCTGTCGGACCGGAAGACCTCCCCGGACTGGAGCGGTTGGAACAAAACGCCAAAGCCAACGGGATTCGCGCCGTCCGTTTGTCCGCCCAAACACTCATGGAGATCGAACCCCACGCTACGCCAGGAGAAGCGATCCATTGTTTGGACACCGCGGTGGTGGACGCCCCGGCCGTGGTGCAAGCGTTGGCCGAAAAAGTGGAATTAAGCGGAACTCGTTTTTTCTTTGGCGAAGAGGTGATCGAGGCAGAAGAAACCGCGGTAATAACGCGTTCTGGTCGAAAGTTGAAATTTGAAAAGATGATTAATTGTGCGGGCGCCCACGCGGATAAAGTGGCCAGGCTGTTCGGCCTGGCCAAGGATCATATTTTGGTTCCCTTCAAAGGGCTCTATTGGAAACTGCGTAATGGGGCCGACCATTGGGTTCGCGAAAGCATCTACCCTGTTCCGGACCTCAATTTTCCGTTTTTAGGCATTCACCTGACCCGCGGCGTGGGGGGCGACGTCTACGTGGGCCCCACCGCCATTCCCGCTTTCGGAAGGGAAAATTATGGACTGCTGGAAGGAATCACCCCTGGCGAAAGCGCTCAAATAATGGGACGATTAACGAAAATGTATTTCCAAAAAGACCCCACGTTTCGACGACTGGTCAACCGTGAGATGGGTCATTACGTGAAAACCGGTTTTCTCAAAGCGGTTCAACGTTTGGTGCCCGCTCTTTCGGTGGAAGATCTGGTCCCATCGAACAAAGTCGGCATCCGCCCTCAACTGGTCCGCCGTACCGGTGAACTGGAAATGGATTTCCATATGGAACAGACCGACAATTCGTTGCATGTGTTGAACGCGATTTCACCGGCGTTCACCTGTTCCCTCGCCTTTGCCGAAAAAATCGTTGACGAGGTGGAGAGACAAGGCGGTGAAGTCAAAGAAGAGGTCAAGGTCGCATGAGAAAAAATAAAAGGCCCGTTTGGAAAAACCCCACCGGTCGTCACGCCATGAGTTTCCTCGTGAACTTGGAAGAGATTGAAAAAGAGTTCCAGGTGACGAACAAACACAAAAAGCCGCTCTCGCTCGTGGACGGGTTTGCCCAAGCGATGGGCTTGATGGTGGACGCCGCGCGCCGGAATAAGAAGCTCATTTTTGTGGGAAACGGGGGAAGCGCCGCGATTGCCAGTCACCAAGCCGTGGATTTTTGGAAGAACGGGGGAATTAAAGCCCTGACGTTTAATGACGCAAGTCTTTTAACGTGCCTAGGGAATGACTGCGGTTATGAGAACGTTTTTTCCGAGCCGGTGCGCCGATTCGCCGAGTCGGGGGATGTGGTGTTGGCCATCAGCAGTTCGGGTCGTTCGCCCAATATTCTCAACGCCGTCACCGCAGCCCGTTCGGTGGGGAGCCGTGTTATTACTTTCTCAGGATTTACCGGTGACAATCCTCTTCGGAAAATGGGTGACGTGAACTTTTTCGTTCCCGTGCGGGCTTATGGGTTGGTGGAAGTCAGTCATCTCATCCTGATCCATGCCATGTTGCGGGAAATCATCTACATCAATCCTCATGTGAAGAAATCGGGATATTGAGGAACAATGTGATAAAAAAAGCGGTCGTCACCGGCGGGTTGGGGTTTATCGGAAGCCACCTTGCGGAAGCTCTATTGGCTCGGGAGATTCAAACGACCATTGTTGACAACGCCTCCACCGGTCGACACGAAAACATTCGCACGTTCGCGAACCACCCTCTCCTGACGGTCCTCCAGGCGGACGTGGCTTCTGACGATTTGGCGGGAGGGTTTGGCAACGCCGACGTTGTTTTTCACTTGGCCGGGTTGGCGGACATCGTTCCTTCGATCCAGCGTCCCATGGATTATTGCCGGACCAACATCACGGGAACGTTGCGTGTTTTGGAAGCGGCCCGGCAGGCCAAAGTCTCCCGTGTCGTCTATGCCGCCTCCTCGTCCTGCTATGGCCTCCCCGACATTTTTCCAACACCGGAGACCGCCCCCATCCGTCCCCAATACCCCTACGCGCTCTCGAAGTGGATGGGCGAAGAGGCCGTGCATCATTGGGGGCGTGTCTACGGTCTAAAAACCACGTCGCTTCGACTTTTTAATGTGTACGGGCCCCGTTCCCGCACGACCGGAGCCTACGGCGCCGTTTTTGGTGTTTTTCTGGCCCAAAAGCTGGCAGAGAAACCGCTAACCATTGTTGGAGATGGAACCCAACAGCGAGATTTTATTTATGTCTCAGATGTGGTGGAGGCGTTCCTGGCCGCTGGAGAATCGACTTTGTCAAGGGAAGTTTTTAATGTGGCGGGGGGAAACCCGGTTGCGGTGAACACGCTGGCCGGTTTGGTGGGAGGTTCTCGGGTGGAAATTCCAAAACGTCCCGGAGAACCGGATGTGACGCACGGGGACATCACAAAAATTAAATCGGCCTTGGGCTGGGCGCCGCGCGTGTCGTTTGAGCAAGGGGTCGCCCGGGTCATGGCGCGTCTGGACGATTGGCGGAATGCCCCCGTGTGGACCCCCGCGTCGATAGCGGAAGCCACGGCGGATTGGTTTGCCCATTTGGGCAAGGGGAAATAATGGACTCAAAAAAAATTATGGAGTTGGATGCGTTGGCACTACAAGTTACGGACTGGAAACGGCAGGGCAAACGGGTGGTGCAGTGCCACGGCGTCTTTGACCTGTTGCACGTGGGGCATATTCGCCATTTAAATGAGGCCAAACGGTTCGGAGACTATTTAATCGTCACGCTGACCCCCGACCATCTCGTGAACAAAGGCCCCCATCGCCCTGCGTTTCCCCAACATCTCCGGGCAGAGGTGATGGCGGCTCTGGACGTGGTGGACGGTGTTGCGATCAATCGATGGCCCTCTGCGGTGGAATCCATCGGCCTTCTCAAACCAAACGTCTACGCCAAGGGGCCGGACTATCGAAAGGCGTCGGACGACGTCACGGGCGGAATTCTCCGGGAAGAAGAGGCCGTCCGCGCGGTGGGGGGCGAAATCCGTTTTACCGATGACGTGACGTTTAGTTCATCCAGCCTGGTCAATCTCCATTTAGATCTGCTTCCCCCGGAAGTCAAATCGTTCCTGGATGGTTTCCGTAAGAAATACACAAAGGACGATATTTTCCGCTACATCGAAAGTCTTAAGGGTTTGCGGGTTGCGGTGGTGGGAGAAACCATTTTGGATGAGTATGTTTATTGTGAAGCCATGGGGAAATCTTCCAAAGAACCCACTTTGGCTGTACTTCGCCGGTCCCAGGAATTATTCGCGGGGGGGGCTTTGGCCATTGCCAACCATCTGGCGCAATTCTGCTCGGAAGTAGAGGTGATCACCTATTTGGGCGAACGGGATTCACAGGAAGAATTTGTCCGGAAAAGCCTGAATCCGCGCGTGCGGCTGACGGCCGTGAAAAAGCCGGGAGCCCCC
The DNA here is from genome assembly GCA_016715645.1 of Elusimicrobiota bacterium. GTDB lineage: Bacteria > Elusimicrobiota > Elusimicrobia > FEN-1173 > FEN-1173 > JADKHR01. The sequence continues at coordinate 54,563 of JADJZR010000008.1, forward strand.
ACCATTGTCAAACGTCGCTACGTGGAGTCGTATCTTTTGTCAAAAATGTTTGAAGTCTATGATATGGACGACGAGGCCCTGACGGGCATTGCGGAAAATTCACTTTGCCAAGCAATGGAGTCTTCTTTTTCTAAAGTCGATGCGGTTCTTGTGGCCGATTATGGGCACGGTCTCATGACGTCTAAGGCGGTGGCCCTGGCCTGTCAAAAGGCGCCTTTTCTGACGGTCAATACCCAGATCAACGCCGCCAACATCGGATTCCATGCCATTTCCCGCTATCCCAAAGCGAACCATGTGTGTATCCAGGAATCTGAGCTGCGGTTGGAATACCGAAGTCGCCGGGGCCCCGTCAATGCCATGGTAACCGATCTGGAACGTCGTCTTGCGTGCGAGCGGATAACGGTGACCCGCGGCAGAGCGGGTATTCTGGTCCATGACCAGAAAGGTGATTTCCATCAATCTCCTGCCTTTGCCGTTAAGGTTTTGGATCGGATTGGGGCGGGAGACGCGGTTCTTGCGCTCACGTCCCTTTGCGCCGTGGCTGGCGTTCCGCCGGACGTTTCGGCGTTCCTGGGCAATCTGGCGGGCGCCCAAGCGGTCACGATCATCGGCAACAAGACTTCCATTGATAAGGCGCTCCTTTTAAAAGCCGCCGAAGCCATGCTGAAATAAGGAGCCCCTTTTTTTCCTTCCCCTCTTGGGGGAAGGTGCCCCAAAGGGTCGGATGAGGGGAGGAATTTTTTCTTTAAGGAGTTAAAATGGTTCGATTCAAAAAAATTTTGGTCACTGGTGGAGCTGGCTATGTTGGTTCGGCCCTTGTGCCGGCCCTGCTGAAAGTCGGCTACACCGTGCGCGCGCTGGACTTGTATTTGTACGGCGACCCCTTAAAAGACGTCGCAACGAACCCCCAACTCGAACAGGTGAAAGGCGACCTCCGGGACCAGGTTGTTTTAGACAAAGCCGTCCAGGGCTGTGACGCGGTGATTCACTTAGCGTGTGTTTCCAACGATCCCAGCTTTGAATTGGATCCCGCTCTCGGAAAGTCCATCAACTACGACGCTTTCTTCGGACTCATGAAGGCCGTGCGAAAAGCCAGGGTTCAGCGGTTGATCTATGCGTCCAGTTCCAGCGTGTATGGTTTGCGGGAAGAACCGGATGTGCGCGAGGAAACCCCCTGCACTCCTTTGACAGATTACTCGAAGTACAAGCTGATGTGCGAAGACGCGTTGCGCGCCGACGGCCTGGGCGGAGCGGAATACGTCATTGTTCGACCAGCCACGGTCTGCGGCTACGCCCCGCGCATGCGGTTGGACCTTTCCGTCAATATCCTCACCATCCATGCCCTGGTCAAAAAACAGATCACTGTGTTCGGTGGCAGTCAACTTCGCCCCAACATCAATATTCTGGACATGGTGGACGTCTACAAGCTTTTGTTAGAGGCCCCAAAAGAAAAAATTCAGGGGGACGTTTTTAACGCGGGGTATGAGAACCTTTCCCTCTCTCGTATCGCTGAGATGGTCAAAAACCAACTCCAAGACCCGACCATCACCATTAAAGTGGAACCCACCAACGATCTGCGTTCCTATCACGTGAACTCCGACAAAATCGCCCGAATCCTGGGTTTCCGCGCGCGCCATACTGTCGAACAGGCGATTGAAAGCATTCACAAGGCTTTTCAGGAAGGAAAATTCCAAGACCCTCTGACGAACCCTCTTTATTACAACATCAAAACCATGCAACAGGCGAAGCTCGGGGGCTAATGGCATCTCCGGTTGACATCGAAGCGTTGGATCTTAAGGCCTTGGCCCGGACCATCCGAGGCGACGTCATCGATATGTCCCACCGGGCAGAAACAGCCCATCTGGGGGGATCCCTTTCGGTGGTGGATATTTTGGTGGCGGCGTACTGGGGAGTTCTTTCTTTAGACCCGAAGGACCCCCTCGCCCCCGATCGGGATCTATTTATCTTTAGCAAGGGCCACGCCATCAGCGCTTTCTATTCTACGCTGGCCCACCGGGGTTTTTTCCCGATCCCCCTGCTGGAAACGTTTGCCGTTTCCGGTGGATCTCTTCCCGAACACCCCAGTCCTTCGTGTGTCCCCGGCCTAGAGTTCGCCACAGGGTCCCTCGGCCATGGGTTACCCGTTGGCCTTGGGATGGCCTGGGCCGCCCGGCGGCAGGGTCGTCTTTCGCGCGTGTTCGTCGTGATTAGCGACGGAGAAGCCAACGAGGGGTCCGTCTGGGAAGCCGCCCTTCTGGCGCCCGCCCAAAAGCTCGGCAACCTGGCGGTCATTGTCGATTACAACAAATGGCAAGCCACGGGCCGTAGCCACGAAGTGATGGCCCTTAATCCCCTAAAAGAAAAATGGCAATCCTTCGGCTGGAACGCGGTGGAGGTGGACGGACACGACATTCCCGCTCTGGTCGACGCTCTGAACAAACATCCCTATCATTCCTCCCAACCGTTGGCGATCGTGGCCCACACGGTGAAGGGGAAAGGTGTTTCTTTCATGGAAGATGACAACAACTGGCATTACCGCATTCCCACTGCCGATGAGGTCCGCCGGGACCGAGCGTTTTGTCCAGGAGGCCGAAAATTTGTGGAACTCGGGCCCTGGGCCAACCGGGGGTGAGAAATGCTTTCGCAAGTGAAATAACGGCGCTCGCTAAAAAGGACGAGCGGGTCGTCCTGGTGTCCGGCGATATCGGGAACCGGTTGTTTGACGAGTTCAAAATCGCAGCGCCCGGCCGGTTCGTCAACGCCGGCGCCGCCGAAGGAAACATGATCGGTTTGGCGGCCGGGATGGCTTTAAGCGGACTGCGCCCGGTCGTCTACACCATAAACTCATTTCTTACAACGCGCTGCTATGAGCAGATTCGCGTCGATCTATGCTACCACAACCTACCCGTGGTCCTAGCGGGAGTGGGCGCTGGACTGAGTTACGCGTCCTTGGGGGCCACCCACCATTCTCTGGAAGACGTGGCGGCTCTTCGGGTCCTCCCCCGCATGGCGGTGGTTTGTCCAGGCGATCCGTTGGAGGTCCGTCTGGCGTTGCGCGCGGCTCTCCAACAGGAGGGCCCCGTCTTCATTCGAATGGGCAAAAAAGGGGAACCTCCGGTCCATGTCGAGCCACCCCCTTTTGCCATCGGCCGTGCCATTGTCGTCAAACCGGGAAACAGAATCTGCTTGCTTGGCAACGGGCACATCCTTTCAATGGTCATGAAAGCGGCCGACATTTTAGAGCAAAAGGGCGTCTCAACCCAAGTTGTCAGTTTTCACACCGTAAAACCATTGGACAAAGAATTCCTTCAAGACGCATTCAAGCGGTTTCAGTTGGTGGCGACGGTGGAGGATCACGGCGTCCTGGGGGGCTTGGGGGGAAGCGTGGCGGAATGGTTGGCGGATCACCCTTCCCCGGCTCGCCTATGCCGGATCGGTACCCCCGACGAATTTTTGATGGAGACCATCGACAACGAATCCGCTCGGCATCGGTGTGGCCTCACCCCCGACTCTGTGGCGGCCAAGGCGCTCGCGGCCCTGGCCCCCGAAACGGTTTAAATGCGCGTGGGAATAGATTTCGACAACACGCTGGTTTGTTGCGCACCCCTCTTTCATCGGGTTGCCCTGGAGCGGGGTCTTGTACCTCCCCATCTGCCCGCCACAAAGGACGCGGTGCGAAATTACTTGATGGATCTAGGGCGCGAAACAGATTGGACGGAACTACAGGGAACCGTCTACGGTCCACGTCTTTGTGAAGCGCTTCCTTTCCCAGGGGCAAGGGAGTTTGTGGTTCTGTGTCGCCAAAAAAATATCCCTGTGGGTGTGGTCAGCCATAAGACGCGCCACGCCTTGTGTGGTCCGGCCCACAACCTTCACGATGCGGGGTATCGTTGGCTGGAGAGCGCTGGTTTTTTTGACCAGGATGTTATATCACGGGACCAGGTTTTTTTCGAGCCATCGCGAGCGGCCAAATTGAACCGAATCCGCGCTTTGGGCTGTTCGCATTTTATTGACGATTTGAGAGAGGTCTTTTCTGAGCCACGCTTTCCCGTTGAAGTAAAAAAGTGGCTATTCGATCCGGATTCTTCCCAAAAGGGATCGAAGGACACCCGTTCTTTTTCGACCTGGGTCCAGCTTTCTGGGGCTCTCGAAGAAGACTTTTAGAATGACGCCCGGTGAAGTCGCTTCAGCCGTCTCCCGGGCCACGGGCGAGCGTCCCAAAGAGGTCGTTCTTTTAAAAGGCGTCGGGAACAATGTGGTGGCAAAGGTGAACATGGCCGCTGGTACTCGGGTCGCAAAAATCTATTTTCGTCACCCGGCCGACCCCCGGGATCGTTTGGGAACCGAATATGACATGTTGACGTTTTTGTGGGAGGCCGGGGTTCGCCGGGTTCCCCAGCCCTATGGGATGTTTCGCGACGACTCTTTGGGGCTTTATGAGTTCATTGATGGAGTTCCGTTGGCTCCCGGCGGCGTCACATGGAAAGAGGTAGAACAGCTCATATCGTTTTTGGGGGAAATGTATAATTGCAAGGGTCGTCCAGGAGCGCAGAGACTGCCGACCGCTTCGGAGTATGCCCCTTCGTTGGCGGATTACCGGGAAAACGTTTCCCGACGATTTCAGCGTTTGCGACAAGGGATCGACCCAAAAATGGAGCCGACAGCAGCCGATTTCGTGAACGGCCCGCTCTTCCGGGCCCATGAAGACCTGGCCCGTTTTCTGGCGAATTGGTCGAAAGTGGGGATGAATCTTGACGACGTGTTGGATCCAGCCCAGCGAACGTTAAGTCCGGCTGATCACGGGTTTCAGAACACGCTGGCGCGAAACGGACAGTTGGTGTTTCTGGATTTTGAATACGCGGGGTGGGACGATCCAGCCCAGGTGATTGCCAACGCCTGCCTGCACCCGGCGGTGCCCATGCCGACGGCTTTTGTTCCTCGATTTGTCGAGGACCTGTCGGAACGGCTGAGGGGAGGGCTCGCGTTTCGAAGACGTTTACGGTGTCTTTACCCCCTGCTGGCGTTCAAATGGAGTCTCATCATGCTGAACGAGTTTCTTCCCGTAGACCGTGACCGACGTGCGTTTACGGGGGCGGATGTGGAGTTGAAAAAAGGAATCCAGTTAAAAAAGTCAATTCTTCAACTGGATAAGGTCAAAGAAGCTCTGGCCGACGATTTTTTTCTCAAGGAGATGGTTCATGGAACAAATTGATTTTATTCAAGCGCTCAATAAATCGACCAAACGCGACTACGTGGGCCGAGTGACGGAGTTCCCGAAGCCAGAGGCGGCGAAAATCGCCAAGCAATACGGAAAAGACTATTGGGATGGGGACAGAAAGTTCGGTTATGGGGGATACAAATACGATGGTCGATGGCTCCCGCTGGCCCAAACCATCGCCAAACACTATGGGATAAAAGCAGGCGACAAAATTCTTGATGTGGGGTGTGGCAAAGGATTTTTGCTTTACGAGTTCACCCGAGCGGTTCCTGGCGTGCAGGTCGCGGGCATCGATATTTCCACTTACGCCATTGAAAACGCCAAGGAGGAGGTTAAGCCGTTCCTGAAAGTGGGGAACGCCGTCAAACTCCCCTTCGCAGACAAAACCTTCGATTTTGTCTATTCCAACACGACATTCCACAATCTCCATAACTACGAACTTTTTGATGCGGTAAAGGAAGTCGAGCGCGTAGGGAAAAAAAACAAATACCTTTGCGTCGAATCCTACCGGAACGACGAAGAAAAAGCCAACTTACTGTATTGGCAACTCACCTGCGCCAGTTTCTATACCCCCCACGAGTGGGCGTGGTTCTATAAACTGTGCGGATACACAGGGGATTATGGTTTCATATACTTTGAGTAACCTATGAAATTCAACGTCGCCGTCCTTGTCGAGAGCAGGGAGCCTAATGTCATCAAAGATTTTGAGAAACCACGATGAAGGTCAAACGCGCTCTAAAACGAAATGTTTCCTCCCCTCCGTCGCTTTTAGAAAATCTGCAGGCTTGGGTGCGTTTAGGGGAGTCTGAAATTTTGGAGTTTAAACGCACGACAAATGAACGGAGAGAGGCTGTTCGCTCGCTTTGCGCAATGATCAACCATCGAGGGGGACGTGTGTTGTTCGGAGTTTCCTCTGCCGGAGAGATCCTCGGGCAGCAGGTCAGTGATCGCACCATTGAAGAATTGGCGCAAGAAATCAAGGAGATCGACCCCCCTGTTTTTCCATCCATCGAACGCATTGTCGTTTCCCGGGAGCGGGAAGCAATCGCCGTAACCGTTTTACCCGGGCCGTCAGGTCCCTACACCTACAAAGGGCGCGCCTATCGGCGCGTGGGGAACGCGAGTCTCGCGATGTCGAAGGATGAATGCAATCGTATTTTACTCGAACGATTGCATGGCCAGAGCCGCTGGGAAAATCAGTTGTTGGAAGAATGGTCCGTCAAAGATTTGGACATTGGCGAAATCACGCGGACCATTGACGAGTCCGTGCGCCGCGGTCGATCTGAGGATCCAGGCACGCGAGACCCCGAGATTATTCTTCGCGGGCTTGGCCTCATGAAAGGGAAGCGTCTTTTTCGAGCCGCCGCCGTTTTATTTGGCCGTCGCGACCTCCTCGCAGCGGAGTATCCCCAATGCCTCCTTCGGGTCGCTCGGTTTCGCGGGTCAGACAAGACAGTTTTCGTTGATAACCGTCAGTTTCAAGGCAACGTGTTTGACTTATTGTCCCATGCGGAGAGATTCCTGCGCGATAATTTGCCCGTCGCGGGGCGCGTGCTCCCAGGCCTTTTTGAACGAGTGGATGATCCTCTGTACCCTTCTCTTGCCTTGCGTGAATCTCTGGCCAACGCTTTTTGCCATCGGGATTACAGCATGGGGGGCGGCTCGGTTTCGCTCGCTGTTTATGACGACCGATTGGAGATCACGTCTTCAGGCCCTCTGCATTTTGGGCTCACAGAGGAAATGCTGTTCCTTCCACACGAATCCCTTCCCTGGAATCCCCTGATCGCAAGGACCTTCTATCGGCGGGGCATCATTGAATCCTGGGGACGCGGCACTTTGAAAATGGCCGAGTTAATGCACGCCGCCGGTCTTCCCCACCCGGAAATTGTTGAGGCCAGTGGATGCGTTATCGTTCGATTCCGACCGAAAGAGAGCCTCCCTCTTCATGCATCGGGGGACTTAAATGCGCAACAAAAAAATATAATCGCCCTCATCGTGGCCACCCCCATCGGGCTTTCGTTGCGTGACATTCGGAAAGGGATCCCATCCTCTCCGCCTGTGTGGAAACTGAAAAGGGAACTGGAGACGTTGAAAAATCTAGGCAAACTCGCGACGCGCGGGCGTGGCCTCGGCGCTCGCTGGCTCCTCCGAAAGGAGCCGAACGCCCCATGAGCACCAATGGCGCTCCAATGCGCTCCAATGGCGCTCCAATGCGCTCCAATAACTTCAGGGGAGCACATCGGACGAAAGTTCCTGACCACTTTCAATCCCTCGGTTTTAACTCCAATTATTTCATCCACCCATGAAATTTAAAGCCGCCGTCCTCGTCGAAAGCCGCAACCCCCTCGTCATCGAGGAGCTCGAAGTCCCGGTCCTAAAATATGGCCAGGTCCTCGTGAAAATTATTTGCAGTGGCATCTGCGGAGCCCAAATCAACGAAATCGATGCCGTGAAAGGTCCGGACAAATTTCTCCCCCACCTGTTGGGCCATGAAGCGACAGCGGAAGTTGTGGACTGCGGCGAAGGCGTGACCACGGTAAAACCGGGCCAGCGGGTGGTCTGTCACTGGCGCAAAGGCGCGGGCCTCCAATCCCCCACACCCCAATACAAATCAAAGTTGGGCCTTGTGAATGCCGGTTGGGTGACCACGTTTAGCGAATACTCGGTGGTTTCTGAAAATAGACTAACACCAGTTTCCAGGGATTTGGACCCAGAAATTGGCGCTCTCATGGGGTGCGCCATCACCACAGCCATGGGCGTCATCAACAACGATGCCCGTTTGGGCATTGGAGAATCGATTGTTGTATTTGGAGCAGGCGGCGTAGGCCTGAGCATAATTCAATTTGCCGCCCTGGTGGGGGGCTATCCCATCGTTGCGATTGACCTGCATGAAAATAAACTCGAATTGGCAAAGAGTCTCGGCGCAACCCACACGTTCAAAGCCGGGGCCATTGACCTGGACGAGGAAATCCGCAATATTGTCGGCACCGCTGGGGCAGACGTGGCCATCGAAAACACTGGGAACGCCGACGTTATTGAGATGGCCTACGCCCTGACAAATGGGAAAGGAGGCCGCACGATTTTGGTGGGCGTCCCCCCTGTGACGGCCCGCCGCCCCAGCATCTACACCCTCCCTCTCCATTTCGACAAGGTACTCAAAGGAAGCGAAGGCGGTCATTGTCGACCCGAATCCGACATCCCGAAACTCCTGAAGCTTTGCCAAGTGGGTCGAGTTCGTTTCAATGGGCTGGTGGGGGTGCGATATCCGTTGGGTCGAGTCAATGACGCCTTGTTAGATCTTCGTTCTGGGCGTATTCCGGGCCGGTGCCTTCTTATGATGGGGCAGTGACGTGATTCAATTTTTTTAAAAAGCGAATATTACCAATGACCTCTTCCATTTGTCGGAGTTGTGGAACCGATGGGGTGACAGCGTTAATCGATTTTGGACCCCAACCACTCTGCAATAGGTTCCTCCCTTCTTCTCGCGGAGAGGAATACACTCATCTTCTGAAATTGGGATTTTGCCGACGATGCGGAGTGATTGAGCAAATGGTTCCAGCGCCGAATGATCAAATCAGACCCCGTTACGATTGGATAACCTACAGCGAACCGGAAGGCCACTTAGATGAATTGGTGGGAGAACTCACTCAACTTGCTGACCTCGGTCCAGACTCCATGATCTGTGGGATAACTTTCAAGGACGATTCCACCCTAGCGAGATTTCGAAACAAAGGGTTCTCTCGCACCCGGCGGTTGGACCTTAAGGAAGACTTAGAGATCACTGACCCGGGGGCCGGTTTAGAGACCATCCAAGATCGATTGACTGTTGAGCGGGCGCGGAAATGGGCCCAACGATGGGGGAAGTGTCATCTCCTCGTGGTGCGGCATATTCTGGAGCACGCCCATGACCTTCCCCATTTCATGGATGCGCTGAGGGAGCTCGTTTCTCCGAAGGGCTATGTCGTGTTTGAAATTCCCGATTGTGCGCGGGCCCTGGAAAAATTCGATTTCAGTTCCATTTGGGAGGAACATGTGTTTTATTTTACAGAGCCAACATATAAGCGAGCGTTGGCCCACCAGGGATTTTTCGTGGAGCAATTTAAAGTGATCCCCTATTCTTTGGAAAACTCTCTTGTGGCTATCGGTCAGTTCCATGATAGAAAATCCGTTACGAGTGACGATGTTCTTCCGTACGAAATGGAACAGGCGATGGCATTCGCCGGGGGTTTTGAAATAAAAAAGACCGAATGGCGGAAATTTCTCGCAGAGGCTCGGCGTCAAACACGCCCGATCGCGATGTTTGGCGCTGGGCACTCAAGTTGCGCTTTCATTAACCTTTTGGGTTTAAGCGATTTAATCGATTTTTTTGTTGATGACAATCCCCACAAAAAAGGCCTTCTTATGCCCGGAAGTCGCTTGCCCATTTCTCCCTCCTCCTCGTTGATAGAAAAGGCTGTCAAATTCTGTTTACTAAGCGTTAGCCCGGAAAATGAACCAAAGGTCATGGAAAAGAATCAATCGTATTTGAAGGCGGGGGGTCGATTCGTCTCAATTTTTCCGGACAGTCCCTATTCGTTTCAGAGGACGAAAACCCATGCGAACACGGCCATTTAATCAAGAAGTCTTGTATGCCGAGGACACGGTTGTGCGAGTCTCGACAGCGGATGTCCGGTCTTTGGCGAAACGGGCCCTGGGGGCTCCGCGCGGTCGAATTCGTTTGTGCGCCCATCCAAAAATAGAAGATCCTTTCCATGAAATGTTTATTGTCCATACGCGAAACGTTTATGTGCGTCCACACAAACATCTCGGGAAATCAGAATCTCTTCATGTGATTGCGGGAAAGGCTGATGTGGTCTTGTTCAGCGAATCTGGTTTGGTGGAGGACGTTTTTTCTCTTTCTCCCTATGGGGCTCGTTCAATCTTTTATTATCGAATTCCTGAAAATTTTTATCATGCGTTGATCATTCGCTCCCATCGATTTGTTTTTCACGAGGCCACACCGGGACCGTTTGACCGTTCTAAAACGATTTTTGCGCCCTGGGCGCCGGAGCCGGGTAAATCGCGCGATGTCTCCGATTGTTTGAAGTGGTTGAAAACCCGATCTGTTTGCCCCACCGGGTTGCGGGGTGGGGTTTTATGAAATATATAGTCTTTGGAGCTTCTGGTTTTCTTGGGCGACATTTTGTTCAACAAGCCCGTCAACACGGGCACGAAGTCCTTGGTACATATCACCTCCAAAAACGAGAAGGCCTGCTTCCCTTCAACTTAAAAAATAACCGGCTGAGCGAAATCGTGCCGGCGGATTTTTTTTCTTCTGGCCCTGTCTGTGCCGTTCTTTGTTCGTTCATTAGTCAGATCGACGATTGTTTTCGCTGGAAAGACGAAGCGCGATTGTCCAATGTGGACGGGATGATCCGCTTGATCAATGATCTTTGCGAAAAAGACGCCTTTCCGGTCTTCCTCTCCACTTGTGCGGTGTTTGATGGAACTGCCGGTTACTATTCTGAGGAATCCCCGACAGGGCCCATCAACGAATACGGGCGGCAAAAACTCGCGGTCGAAGAATTTCTACGCGCACACGGGATGGCTTCCTCTATTCTTCGCTGCGACAAATTGATTGGCGACGATGCGGGAGAGTCCCATATGCTGTCCGAATGGTATCGGTGGGCCAATGAGGGGCGACCTCTGGTCTGTATACAAGGGCAGATGATTTCGCCAACGCTGGTTACGGACGTGGCCCGGGCCATTGTAGTGGTTTGTGAAAAACGGCTAACGGGCGTTTTTCACGTCGCAAATCCACAACACTGCCTCAGAGAAGAGCTGGCCTTGGAATTTTTGAAAGCGCTCAATTTGCGGGGAACAGTGGTGGGGAAAACTCAACAAGAATTGGGATTCGCGGATTTACGCCCGTTAAAGGCCCATCTGAACCCCTTAAAATTTATCAAGGCCACGGGTTTCCAATTTACCCCCGTTCAGCGGATTTTTGAGGTATTCGCTCAATCAGCCAAGTGCCCGCCTAAACAAGTGAGTGGGCACGGCACCGTGAACGTTCTGCCGGGAAAATGATTTCGATTAACAAACAGGAGACGAATGCTGAAATGAGTGTTTTTCGGTTTTTTTGTGAGATGTTTGAAAAATTTCCGCGGTTGCTTATGTTCAATATCTCTCTTCTTTTTATCTCTGGGATCTTGGAAAGTTTAATCCTCATCACGTTGGTTCCTATCGTGGATTGTCTTTCAATGAGAGATCTGAACCTGGCCAGTCCGTGGACCCGCCATTTTTTTGCAGGGATGAATTTTGTCGGGTTGACCCCTACTTTAAAAAACCTCTTTGTCGTTCTTTTGATGTTCCAAATTGGTGCAAGCGGGTTTTTTATTATTGCCAACCATTCTGTTCTAAGGACGAAATACCTTATATCGGACAAATTGCTCGTGGAGGCCTTCCGGGATTTTTTTAGCGCGAGGTTTTGTTTTTTTAGTAACAATTCCCACGGCGCTTTACAAACGACCTTTGCCCGGTTGGTCAGCCAAGTGGGGGACGCTTTTGGAGGGCTGGGTTTGATGGTTGTTGTGGTTTCCCGGATAATTTTTTATCTGGCTGTCCCGATGCTGATTTCATGGCAAGTGACTCTCTTGAGTGTCGTTTTATCCACAATTCTTGTTTGGCCGTTTATGAAAATGGGAAAAAGGTCATATCGTTGGGGTCAGGCGAACGTTACGACGGCCAATGACATGATGTCCCTCATCCAGGAGAGTATTGGTGGAGCCAGGGTCGTTATGGGGTTCGGAAATGAGCGGAAAAGCGAGGAGTCTCTTCGAGAAACCTATCGGAATCATTACAAAGTGTCTATTAAGTTTCAAACGCTCAACAACATCATTCCGGTGGTTTTTAAGCCCCTGGGATTGGGGGTTTTGATCGTTGTGTTGTTCGTTGCTCGTCGCCTGGATATCCCTTTCTCAGAAATCACCATCATTGTTCTTTCATTTCTCCAGATGATTCCTTTGTTTGGCCAATTGGCAGCGAGTAAAAATGCGATTCAAAACGCCCTCCCATCCTACGAACAAATTGAGTCATTGCGTCGGGAAGCTCGGCTCTTGGCGAACTCTTCGGGGACCCGAACGTTTTCGTCTCTAAAAGATGGAATTGAGTTTCATCATGTGGGTTTTTCCTATCGCGACCGTCCCCCCGTTCTGACGGATGTTTCGCTCAAGATCTCTCGGGGCCAGTTTGTGGCTATTGCAGGGGAGTCCGGCGTGGGAAAGTCAACTCTGGTTGATTTGATCATGGCCCTACACGATCCGTCCTCCGGCCAAATTACACTTGATGGAATCCCTTTGCGGGAGTTTGACGTAAAATCCTATCGTAAACGCATCGGATATGTCCCTCAGGATTCCATGCTTTTCAACCGTAGTGTGAGGGAAAATCTGCTTTGGGCCAATGAAACCGCCTCAGAATCCGACATTCGGTTTGCCTGCCAAAGGGCCCACGCCGCAGAGTTCATTGAACAATTTCCCAAAGGATACGATACAATGATCGGCGATCGGGGCGTTCGTCTTTCGGGCGGCCAGGCTCAACGCGTGAGTCTGGCGAGGGCGATTTTGCGCGATCCACTTATCCTTATATTGGATGAGGCTACCAGCGCCTTGGACACGCAATCCGAACGTTTAATTCAACAGGCGGTGGAAACCATTGCAAAAGGGACCACAGTCATCGCCATTGCCCATCGCCTATCCACGATCATGAATGCCGATCATATTGTTTTTTTGAGGGAAGGACGTGTGGCGGAGGAAGGGACCTACGCGAATTTGCTCAAACAAGGCGGTTATTTCGCCAAAATGGTTCAACTGCAAACGCTCAATGCTCAATAGGATTATACAAAGGCCCACTACTGTCCGGTTAAGAAGTGATGAGCAGTAACTGTTTTCCGGCGAGGCGACTCTCGGTTTCCGAACGATTTTCCGAAAGTGACTGATTGATATCGCTTTTCTCGAAAATGGAAATGCTGAGGATCTGCAGGATTTCGTTCAGACTTCGAGAAATGTTCCGCTCTTTTTTGAGGAGAGCGACCAGGACGTAAACTGTGATGGCGATCCAGATTTGAGTCTTGACCGCATTCTCTGATGTCCCGTAGAACGTCTTGATGCGCAGATTTTGTTTGATCCATTTGAAGAAAAGCTCCACCCGCCAGCGGGCCTTGTAAAGTTGCGCGATGGTCAAGGCAGGGAGAGAAAAGTTGTTGGTCAAAAAGACCAAATGCTTCTTTGTTTCGGGGTCGATGTAGTGAATGCGTCGGAGGACGTCTGGATAATTTTGAGATGGGTAGAACCCTCTCAAGCGGATGGTTTGATCGGAACAGAGTCCGGTGGTTTTGTCTACTGCCTGCGAAGACACGTGATTGAATTTCATATTTCGTTTGGCTCGGGTCACAAAGAAGGCCGCGCTCTGGGTGATGACATAAAGCCGGGAAAAATCGATGTAGCCCCGGTCCATCATGTAGAAAGCACCGGCCTCTAAAATAAGATGGTCCAGAGCGTTGACATCGTGGACTTTTCCGTCGGTAATGTGAATAAAACAGGGAATGCTTCCCCGCAGATCGATGAGCGTATGGAGCTTGACGGCAGCCTTGTGTTTGCGAAAGCGAGCCCACGGGAACAGCGAGAGACAGAGATCGGTGGTTGTCGAATCGAATGCGTAGGCGGTCTGATTCAAATCGACACCGAAAGAATCTTTGGCGTATAGAGTTCTGGCTCGCTGAATCAGGATGTGAGCGAAGTCGGCATAGATGCGCCAATCGCGCGTTTCGTTGGCATCGGCCAAAGTGCTTTTGAACATTTGGCCACGAAAGCCCATGTGATAAAGTCGGGACTGCATCGGGCGCAAACACGTTTCGATATCTCGAAGGCTTTCCCGGTAAGTCAGCTGGGCAAAAGCCATCGATAAAAACTGGTCCCAGCAGGAGAACCGGCGGAGACGACGATCTCCCCGATAGCGATGAACGCACTTTCTGAAATCGTGCAAAGGAACGTGATCCATGATTTGGGCAAACGCAGTCCGTCCGGTGTTCATAGGCCATCCCCTCCCCTGTGGAATGGCCAAAGAGTAACATGAATTTCAAATCGATTACAGGCATTATTGTTTTCAATCCTTTGTCTTTAATGCATTTTCAGCAATTTCTGTTTCGCTTAACCGGACAGCAGTGACAAAGGCCATTATGGACATTAAAAAAATAGACTGGTGGAGGACTTCATTCGGTCAAGAAGAAATCAGTATGTTGACGAAATCAATGTCCGAAGAACATATTAGCCAAGGTCCCGTCACGGCTGAATTTGAAGCGCAATTCGCCAAGGCGATGAATGTCCCCTACGCTGTTGCGACCACCAGCGGGAGTGTCGCTCTCCTGATGTCTCTTATGGCCATGGGCGTAAAGAGAGGGGATGAGGTGATCGTGTCCAATCGCACGTTCATTGCGACGGCTCATGCTCCTCTGATGTTGGGGGCAAAAGTCGTCCTTGTTGATGTTCACCGGGACGTCCCTGTTATGGACGTTTCTTTAATTAAGAAAAAAATCACGGCTCGGACCAAGGCCATTATGCCGGTACATCTGTGTGGTCGTGCGGTTGATCTGGCGGGAATTCATCGCCTTGCCAAGGCCTATGGGCTTTGTGTCATCGAGGATGCCTGTCAAGCGATGTTTTCAAAAAACGAGAGGGGGTATTTGGGCACACAATCCGATGTGGGTTGTTTTTCGTTGGGTGTCACTAAACTTATATCATCGGGACAGGGCGGGGTTGTTGTAACCAGCAATCGCCGCACATACGAAGAATTGAAATTAATTCGCAACCATGGAGTTCCTGGAACATTCGAAGCCACCTATCCGCGGTTAGGGTTTAATTTCAAATTTACCGATATTCAGGCCGCCATCGGGTTGGCTCAACTCCGTCGAGTAAAGGATCGATTATTGAAGCTTCATTCCCTTTACCGGAAATACGAAGGTAACTTGAAGGAGCTCGATTTTCCGTTTCTGAGATTAATTCCCGTGAATGTGAACGCTGGCGAAGTCCCCCTTTATATTGAGGCGCTGTGTCAAAATAGAGATTCCGTTCGGAATTATCTAAACAGTCGAGGAATTGAGGTGCGGCCCTTTCTTCCCAATCTCAATCAATCCCCACATATCAAAAATGGAGGATCCTTCCCCCATTCGACCGAATTTTCAAAGCACGGGTTCTTTCTCCCCTCAGGCCCGGATCAATCAGACTCTAACGTTGATCGGGTTCTAAACGCTATGCAATCTTATGTTAGAAGAAAAAAAATAGGTTTATTCTGATGGTGGATTCAAAAAAAGTCGCTGTTTTGGGATTTCAAGAAGGAGTTGCCGGTCAGGTGGACTCATGGTTTGAAATGGCCACGGGCCTTCAGATTTCTTGTTTTGTCCTTGAGGCGGATGATTTTCCCCCGATTGACGTCGAGGCAGAAAATAGAAAACGTGTTTCCCAGCGAATGGAGTATCCAACAAAAGGCCAGTACAAAGGACGCCCCTTTATTATCGCGCTGGATTGGGCGAAGCATTTGAAAAGGCTTGGGATATCGAAAGTTCTCCCACTCACTCCGGATAACCGGGTTCGGTTTCATCAATTGGAGGTGTGTCATCAAGAAGGTTTTCAATTGATTTCCGCTATTCATCCAAGTGTAATCATTCTTCCCGGGGCCACGATCCAACCAGGGGTATGGATTAATGCGGGCAGTATCATCGGATATAAATCGGAAATTGAGGAAGGCGTCTTTATCAATACGGGCGTGAAGATTGACCACCATAACGTTTTAAAGCGGTGTTGTCAGGTGGACCCCGGCGTGGTAACGGCTGGGAATGTGACACTTCGGGAGTGTAGCCACGTTCATACCGCCGCCACCCTTATCAATCGTGTTGAAATTGGGGAAGACGCGATCGTGGGGGCGGGGGCGGTGGTCCTCGATTCAGTTCCGCCAAAAGTGGTCACGGTGGGAGTTCCATCGAAAGTGATTCGCCATGTCTAAGCTAAAAATTGGTTTGAGTTCATTGCTGAGCAATCATACGACAAAAGACATTTTCCTGCTCATTGGTGTGTATTTCTTAAGCTATGGGTTTATGTTGTTGAATCCGGGTATTTATTGGGACGACTGGTTTATATCAACACACACTTTGCCAGACCTAATTAGTCATTGGGGAATGTGTGGCGGGAGTTTGTTCATTCGGATTCATCATGGCATTCTCGGTTATGATAATGCTGTTTTAATTTTCCGTTTGCTCATCTTCACGGCTTATTTTTTGGGGATGATTTTCTTTTACTTGTTTTTAAAAGAAATAAAAATACTCGGAGGATCAAAGCCATTTTGGTTATGTCTGCTGATCTCCGTATATCCTGTCAGCCAGGGAAGATTGGCTTTGATTCTAACTTATAATGCTTGGAGTTATTGTTTTTTTGCCTTAGGTTTGTGGTTGACATTGCTCTGGGTTCGTCGCCCGAACCTTGTATTTCGATGGGGGGCGCTTTTATCCTTTAATCTTTCTTTCTTCACCAATTCATTCTTAGTCATTTACGCCGTTGTCCCTCTCCTCTTGCTTGGGGATTCAATTAAAAAATTCCCCAAGAATCTCCGGTCAATATGTATTGATGTATTGAAACGGGTTGATTTTTTTGTTCTGCCGTTGTTATTTTGGCTAGCGAGATTGAAGTATTGGTCGCCGGACTCAGGTTCAGGTTACAATGAGATCGTATTCATGCCATTACAAGTGCTCTTCATACAATTTACCAAGGCTTTCCATTCTTCATTTTTAGGTGTTTTTGAACTCCTTTTTGGTAGGCTGGACGGGTCACTGTCTCGAAGTGTGTTGTTCGCAGGCGCTTTCGTGCTATGTTTTAGAGCATTGATGGAAAAAGTGGGGGACACGAAGTGGAAGTTTGTCGCCACTGGATGGGGGCTTCTCTGTGTCGCCTCCTATTTTTATGTGCTTTACCCGTTTCCATATGTGGATGGATTTCCCGCCTCGGATTTATTTTTAATAATCACATGTCTTTTCGTTTTCGGGGAAACTTTTGAGACTGAAACCCTTGAGCCTGTTCAAAGGAACGAGGAACTCATGAATTGCGGATTGATACTCTGCGGTGCTTTCCTTTTCCTATTGGGGGTGTACCCCTACATTGCAGTCTGGAAGGTTCCCCGCCCGGTGGATTTTGATTCGCGTTACGAACTCATCGTTCCGTTCGGCGCTGGTTTTATGGTTTATGGAACGGTTTGCCTTGTGGGTTCTCATTTTAAGTTTCGAAAGATTTACAACAAAATCTTATTAAGCACGTTGATCATTTTCTTTGTTGGATTGAATGTCAGGAGTTTATTTTTGTGGCAGTGTGATTACTACAAACAATGCGCCATTATGGCGCGCCTTCGTGTGATCCCTCCCCCCGTTTTTGATTCAAAGATAGTGGTGGTTGACGATGAAACAGGTGCAATTAATGCGTGGGGGCGAAAGTATTATCACTATGAATGGGAAGGGTTCATTCGTTTCGCTCTAAATAGTGATGAACAGATTGGAACGGACTATAGGAATTTTAAGTGGATGGACTACCGGGGTGTCAGGAGAAAAGGGGGAGAATCAAAATTGATCGTAAGAAACACCTATGGGCGTCACCATCGACCCTGTCTTATCATCACAGCCCCTCCGCTTTCTCCGTTCGAGGAGCAGGAGAGCTCCCTCTCCTTCCCATCGAGATTTCGAAAGGATTGCCTGCGCCTCCTGTGGCTCGAACTGTTTTATCCGGAGGATTTCCAGAAAAAAATTGGTCAAATGCTTGATTTGAAATGGATTTGCACGTGTGAAATAAATGAAAAAAATCGCCATCGTTCAATCTAATTATATTCCGTGGAAGGGCTACTTTGATTTGATTGCGGCTGTCGACGAATTTATCTTATATGATGATGTTCAATACACCCGGCGGGATTGGCGAAATCGGAATCAAATAAAGACTCCGCGGGGAGTGGAATGGATGACCGTGCCCGTGAAGGTCAAGGGTCGGTTTGAACAAATCGTTCGCAAGACGGAGGTCGATGGGGTGAAATGGGCAAAGGATCACTGGAAATCGCTCGTGCAAAACTACCGATCCGCCCCTTGTTTTGGCGGAATAGCATCCTGGCTTGAGCCACTTTACCTCAATGAGGAATATACCCACCTTTCGCAACTGAATCATCGGTTTATGAGCGCCATCTCCTCATTCCTTGGAATTACAACACCGATTCGCCATTCGAGGGATTACCCCTTGTCGGAAGGCCGATCGAAACGATTGGCCGAGCTTTGTGTGTCCGTGGGGGCGACCGAATACATATCGGGTCCTGCAGCCAGAGAGTACATCGACGAAACCGTGTTTGCCGCACGTGGTATCACGCTAAAATGGTTCGATTACGCCGGCTATCCGGAGTATCCTCAACTTTGGGGGAAATTTGTTCATGGGGTTTCCATCCTGGATTTGTTGTTCAATTGCGGGAAGGACGCTCCACGATACATGAGGTATGTGCGATCATGAAACTATCCATTGTTTCGACCCTTTATCGATCGGCTTCTCACCTTCCCGAGTTTTACTACCGTTCCAGCCAAGCCGCCCAGAAACTTGTTGGGGACGACTATGAGATTGTCTTGGTGAACGATGGTTCGCCCGATAACAGTTTGGAGATCGCGGTCAGCCTCGCGCAAAAGGACAAACACATCGTGGTTGTTGATTTGTCGCGCAACTTCGGTCATCACAAGGCTATGCGAACGGGTTTGGAGTATTCCTTAGGGGAGAGAATGTTTCTCATTGACAGTGATCTTGAAGAACAACCCGAGTGGCTCTTTACGTTTTCTTCGACCATGATGGAGGAATCGGCCGACGTGGTCTTTGGTGTCCAATTGAATCGTAAAGGCAATTGGTTTGAACGATGGAGTGGTTACATGTACTACTCTGTTTTCAAATGGTTGTGCAATATCCAGCATCCGCGGGATATCGTCACCGCTCGCCTCATGTCACGTCGTTACGTCAAGGCGTTCCTGCAGTTCCCTGAAAAGGAAGCCCCCATTTCTTGTCTTTGGTTGCTAACGGGATTTAAACAGTGCCAACAGGTTGTGAAAAAACAGATGCGTAGTCCATCGACCTACTCCGTACCAAAAAAAATACAACTTGCGATGGACTCTATTACCTCATTTAGTGAGGTCCCTTTAAAGATCATTTTCTATTTGGGGGCATCGATTTTTATTTGCGCACTTTTTTACAGCGCTTATCTTGTGTTTATTCGTTTGGCGCATTCCCAAGCCGTTGATGGATGGACGTCTGTCATGGTGTCCGTTTGGCTTCTGGGGGGGGGGGGCATATCATTTATTGGCTTGTTGGGAATTTACATTTCCAAGATATTCCTGGAAGCAAAACAGCGGCCACACGCCATTGTGAGGGAAATCCATGGGCGATCTCACTGACAACATCAATTCTCGCTACGAACAATTCTATGGAAAGAGAACCGGCCTTCGTGTGTATCCAACGGAATTCGTCGTTCGAACTTTTTTGGCAAACTATCCAAATTTGACTTTTCCTAAGCCTAGCCCCGGCAATCGTGTGCTTGAT
Source organism: Elusimicrobiota bacterium (assembly GCA_016715645.1). Taxonomy (GTDB): domain Bacteria; phylum Elusimicrobiota; class Elusimicrobia; order FEN-1173; family FEN-1173; genus JADKHR01. Next base: position 74,402 of record JADJZR010000008.1, read on the forward strand.
GTGGGATTTGGCGATGGTCGGAATACTATTTTCCTCTGCGATCAGGGTTTTGCCGTGAGTGGTACTGAAATCACACAGGGGATTGTTGATCAGACGAAGGCCAGGGTTCAGAGGTTGGGTTTTCGAGCGGATTTGAAGGTTGGCAGAAACAGCCATCTTCCCTTCGGCGATGAATTCTTCGACTACCTTCTCGCCTGCCATTGTTGTTATTATTGTGACGAGGGGGTATCTTTTTCTGACAACCTAAACGAGTATGCCCGGGTTTTAAAGAGCGGGGCCTATTTGGTGGCATCGGTGGCCAGCCGTTCGTCTTTCATATTCGACCAGGCGGTTGCGCTCGATGACGGATCGCTTGTCGTTAAGTTAGATCCATACGGTAATCGCAATGGATATCGTTTGCAAGCATTTGACACGAAGGAACAGATCCGCGATTATTTTTCTCGTTGGTTCAGTAATTTTTCATTCGGGTATGCGGATAATGACTACTATGGTATTTCAGAGCGTGTTTTCTGGGTTGTTTGCCAAAGGATTTGAGATATGAGCAATAATTCTGTCTATTGTTGCATTGAGCCTGCATGTTTAAAGGGGCGTTTAGCTAAAGGCCAAGAGGGCCTTTCTTGTTGTAACGGACATTTTATTCCATTTATCCCGTCCACGGATGTCCCCGTTTTTAATTGTGACCCGAAAGATTCAAATGAGTATACGCGTTTAAACGCGGGGGAAATACATGAAAATTCACTCCGCTGGCTTTTTTCAACTTTTGGCGACGACGAAGTCAGTTTTAGGGAGCGGCTCATTACTCGGCTGTTTCTAAAAAAAGGGTCTCGGGTGCTGGTCACCGGCGCGGGAGCTGGTAACGACTTGCCTTTCTTGATCCGCGCGCTGGAGGGAAAGGGAGAAATCTTTGCACAGGACATCGCGAAGGAAATGATCCTTGTTGGAATTTCTCGATATAAAAATGATTTCCCTCGTTCTGATGTTAATGTGTATTTTTCAGTTTCCGATGCGACTACTCTTCCTTTTTTAGATGATTTCTTTGACTCCGCCTACCATTTCGGCGGCATCAACTTGTTTTCGAATATCAAACGCGGTATCGCCGAGATGAACCGTGTGGTAAAGGCGGAGGGGCGTGTTGTGATCGGTGATGAAGGACTCGCCCCCTGGCTTACGCGAACCGAATATGGGGAGATGCTGGTTAAAAATAACCCGCTCTATTCTTGTGCGCCTCCCCTCTCGGCCATTCCGGAAACAGCGAGGGCGGTTAATCTTTCTTGGGAATTGGGCAATTGTTATTACATTATTGAATTTCAAGTGTCCAAAACCCCCTTATCGATCAATATTGATATTCCACACAAGGGCAAGCGGGGGGGCACCCTTCGGACACGCTACTATGGACAACTGGAAGGGGTTGACCCCAACTTACGCGATAGAATTTATGCGGAAGCGGAGCGGCAGGGTGTCAGCCGGGTTAATTTCCTTGAATCAATTTTGCGTGCATCCCTTCGGGGGGATTGATGTTCGAAGGGAATGGGATTAAACGTTATCTGTCTCAGTCACACCCATTCCCTTGGCAAAAAAGAGGTTTGATATTTGAGCCCGTTGGCTTGGATTATTCGCACGGTAGCCATCCCTGCGCATTTCATTTAAAAGAGGATCTTTTCCTTATTGCATTCACCCGTCGGGATGCCCAACAACGATCTCACATCTTTTTGTCCCACGCCACGGTTTCTGAAGGTCGGGTCGTGTTGCATGGAAATCCAACGCTCGCCTTGCGTCCTGGAAATACCGGTTGCTTTGATTGCGATGGGGTCATCAGTGTCTGTTTTGTGGCCCATCAGGGGCAAACGTATTTGTATTTTGTAGGTTGGCAAAATCTTCCGGAGGGCATGTGGATATGCGACACGGGTCGGGCACGGCTCGATTTCAATCAGCTCACGTTAACGAAAGAGTTTCCAGGTCCCGTGCTTGGTCGCGATAAATCAAATCCGCTTTTCGCCGCCGCCACAGCTTTCCACATAACGGAGGATGGTCTTTGGCAGACGTGGTATAACTCCGGGATTAAATGGGAAAAGACTTCCCAAGGAATGAAGCCTATTTATGGGATCCATTACGCCCACTCATTAGATGGCATTGAATGGGTTTGTCACCCTGGTTTATGTTTGCCGTTTGCCGATGAATTTGAATATGCATTTGGGCGGCCAAGTGTGGTTAAAGTTGACGATACTTATTTCATGTGGTATGCGCACCGTGCCTCGAGGAACATAGATAGTTATCGGATGGGATTTTCCTCTTCAACGGATGGACGTTATTGGTGTCGAAACGATCTCTTGGCAGGAATTGATGTTTCTGTATCGGGATGGGATAGTGAAATGATTTGTTATCCCTATGTGTTTAGCCATAAGGGATGGATGTATATGCTCTACAATGGAAACGGGTTTGGGAAAACGGGTTTTGGTTTAGCGGTGCTGGAGCCATCGTAATGAAAAGAATCGTTCTGGCGGGCAATGCCATCACCGCAAGGGTTCTTATTCCCCTCTTACGGGGTGACAAAAGGTATGAGGTCGTGGGTTTTGTCGTTGATGATGAGTTTCTTATAAAGGAGAGCCGTGAGGATTTTGCGACTGTGGGAATGTCTCGCGTTAGAGACGTCTATACTCCCAATCAGTGTCGGGTGGTGATGGCGGTCGGCTACAACGACCTTAACCGTGTGCGTGAATCCTTGTTTGCCCGACTCAAGAGCATGGGATATGAAATGGAGACCTACGTCCATCCGGACGCGCGGGTCTATACCGCACATCCGCTTGGCGAAGGTTGTGTCGTGTTTCCCGGAGCAGTGATTGAACCGGAAGCGTATCTCGGCGCCAATACCATGGTCTGGAGCAACGTGACTCTCGCGCACCACAGTCGTGTGGCGGAAAACTGTTGGATCGCCGCAGGGGCCGTTATTTCAGGACAAGCCAAGGTGTTGCGAAACACGTTTGTTGGTGTGAATGCAACGGTGGTCAACGACGTTACTGTGGGAGAGTACAATATTGTGGGAGCAAATGCCCTCATTTCCAAAGACACAAAACCTCAATCCGTTCATTTGGCTCGCTCAGCGGAAACTGTGCGGTTTTTGGCGGAAGATTACAAGAAGTTTTTCAGGATCTGAAATGAATAAACGGTTGGCTTCGATCCTTGCCGAAGTGTTTCATATTCGAGAAACTGAAATTCATCCTAAACTTACCAAAGCCGATGTGGGGGCTTGGGATTCCTTAAAACAAATGGATTTAGTCGTTGTCCTGGAAAGATCCTATGGGATCGAATTAAGCATCCCCGACATTCTTCGAATGGGATCGGTTTCTGCCATCATGGATGTGTTGAAGGAAAAAGGGGTGAACCTTGGAGATTAGAGGGACCGTCGCATTGGTCACGGGAGGGGCTCAGGGATTGGGATTGGCCATTGTGAACCATCTGGTCGCACTGGGGGCCACTGTTATTGTCGCTGACCGGGACGACCAGGCAATCAAAAAGCTCCCCAAAAATTTGGAGGCGGTCCACATGGACGTCACCCAAGTCGAGTCGGTCAGGACCGGGGTGGCGGGCATTGTCGACCGTCACGGTCGTCTCGACATACTTGTAAATAATGCCGGGGTGATATCGAGCGAGCCATTTGTAAACATAATGAATCCCGCAGGAATCATGCATGATTACGGGCGCTTCCGTGAATCCATCACGGTAAATTTGGATTCAGTTTTTATCGTTACCTCCGCTGTGGTGGAGTTTATGGTCAAACGCAGGACCAAAGGTGTTATCGTTAATATCAGCTCCATCAGCGCTTGCGGCAATGAAGGACAAACGGCCTATTCGGCCGCCAAAGCGGGAGTAGACGCTATGACGGTCACCTGGTCAAAAGAATTGGGCCCCTGGGGAATTCGTTGTAATGCCGTGGCTCCCGGCTTTATCGGAACAGAATCCACCCGCCGCGCCTTAAAGGAACCCATTCTGAAACATATCCAAACAGACACGCCTCTGGGGCGACTGGGGGATGCTCACGAAGTGGCTCAAACCGTCGGTTTTGTCATTCAAAATGACTTCATCAACGGCGCCGTCTTGAATGTGAACGGAGGGTTGAGAATATAAAATGATCAAATTGACAAGCTCACATTATCCCCAGGCGTACGAGCTTTATTACCAGCATAAAGCGTTCTTCCCAATAATTGCTGGGGTATTGCTTTGTGAGCAAGATGGTGTTGTCTACACCGACAATCTTGCTGTGCCCAGTCAATTCTATGTGGAGCATACTTTTGGATTTGCACAGATCTTCGGTTTGCCGGTTTTTCCTTTTGAGGCGGACTTACGCGATTATCTGTTCTATCGCCGGGATTTTTTGTCCTCAAAAGTTCGGTTGTATACGCCAAATCATCCAAGCTTTCTGGAATCGCCGGAATGGGAAAGATTGTGTTCCAAACGTCAACGATTTACTCTTTCTCCTTTTGGTGACATGAGGGTCGAAAAGTTGGGTGGACTTCACTTCCCACAAACCGTTGAAATTGAAGACGTAGATAGCAGCAATGTCGAGTTGATCCAAAAACATTTCGGTGTGGTTAGCCGATTTTGGCGAACGGCCGGAGACTTTATTTCTAAGGGTAAACCTGTTGTGGCCTTCTTTAAGGGAATTCCAGCCGCCATTTGTTACGCCGCTGCTGTTGCAGATGATCAGGCGGAAATTGATGTGTTCACTGTCCCTGATTACAGGTGTTTGGGATTAGGGAGGTTGGTTGTTCAACTTTTCCTTAAGCAATGCCAGTCTACAGGGATGATACCGGTTTGGGATTGCTTCATTAACAATGTCGGTTCGATGGCCCTATGTCAATCGACTGGTTTTGTCCCGGCCGGTGCCCCCTACCCGTTTTTTACAATTGCCAAATAAATTTTTATACTGGACACCTTGTGTTTCCTCATTATTTTAACCTCGGTGTTCCTTTCGCTCAAATCCTGGCAACTTACGCCACGCATACGGCTCTTCACTATTCGGAGAGGGTGTATCGCTACGAGACACTAAGTCAATGGATGGATTCTCTTTGTGCATTGTTGTTAGTCCGTGGGGTGAAAAAGGGAGATGTCATTGCCATCGCCCATACCAAACAGCCCCTGGCCTACGCATTAATGCTGGCCGGGATTCGGTTAGGGGTGACTTACGTTATCATCGATGTTGCGTCCCCCGCCACACGCCTCCATCGGATTCTTGATATCAGTAAACCTTCCCATCTTTTTTTCGATGACCCGGGTGACCAAAAGGCGATGTCTGATTTAGCAGAAAAGCAGGGTTGCCCCTTGTGGTTGTTGGAGGAAGCCACTTTGCCTGAGGTGACCGATGCTGATCGGACTGAGCAGCATCGTCTTTCTCGGTTGGTGGATGGATCCTGTATCGCTTACATTATGTTTACCTCGGGATCAACCGGAGTGCCCAAAGGCGTTGCCATCACCCACCAGAACGTGCTGCACTTTATCGCCTGGGGCCAAGAACGCTTTGGTATTACCGAAAAAGATAATTTTGCGAATCTGAGTCCGATGTTCTTCGACAATTCCGTTTTTGATTTTTTTGTCGGCCTATTTTCTGGGGCGTCGCTCTCCCCTGTGCGTCGTGAAGTTCTGACGAATCCATATGAATTAGTCCCGTATGTGGGCCGGATGGGTTGCACCGTATGGTTTTCGGTTCCCTCGTTGCTCATTTATCTTATGACCATGAAGGCGCTGACGCCGGGGTCTCTGCCAGCTTTGAGAACCATCGTGTTTGGTGGGGAAGGGTATCCCAAGGTCGAGTTGAAGAAGCTCTATGATCTCTTTTCAAGGCAGGCCACACTCGTTAATGTATATGGCCCAACAGAATGCACGTGCATTTGCAGCAGCCACTCACTGGGGGCGGACGATTTTATCGACCTAGAGGGCTTGCCAACACTGGGGTTTCTTAATCCAAACTTCGATTATCGTATCTTTGATGAACAAGGCCGGGATGCCACCCGTGGAGAGCTGTGTCTGATTGGTCCGAACGTGGGGGCCGGCTATTTCAATGATCCGGAGCTTACCGGTTCAGTTTTTCGCACCCTTATGGACTCCAATCGTTTCATGAAGCGCATGTATTGTACTGGCGATCAAGTGCGAGAGGTTAATGGAAGACTTGATTTCATTGGAAGGAAAGATAACCAAATCAAACATTTGGGCTATCGCATTGAATTGGAAGAAATTGAGTGTGCGTTGCTGAAACTGACCCACGTGCATCAGGCCGCGGTGGTCTACCACCGTGTGAATGCCGCTTATGGAAAGCTGGTAGCTTATGTAGCTTCTTCCGAGCCATTAGACGGTGGTGATTTGCTCAAAGCACTAGCCAGGTCCCTGCCTGATTATATGGTTCCCAGCAAAGTCTTTGTGATGTCGAAATTGCCGATAAACCCAAATGGAAAAGTTGACCGTTTGACCCTGCGGGAAATGTTAGACAATTAAAGGGGTCGGAGGTATGGCTTTGAGGAAGTGTCCGTGATTGTCTGTCCCTCTTGTGGATCGACAGAAATAAACCCGCAAGTCGGGTGTGCCTGTTGCGGGTTCAAAACCATGCGTGTGGATGGTTTCCCAGCCTGGGCGACCGATCTGACAAAACGGGATGAAGGGTTTTCCGCCCAAAATTTTGAAAGGCTAGCACAGGTTGAGGCCGATTCATTTTGGTTTCGGTCCAGAAATGCGCTTATCCTGTGGGTGATTCATAAAGATGTTCACCGAATCGGGTCCTTGCTTGAGGTTGGGTGCGGCACGGGTTTTGTTCTGGCCGCTATTGCGAAAAAATTCCCGGGCGTGAGAATCGTGGGGGCCGATACCCATACAGCTGGACTGTCATTTGCTGCCCATCGTGTGCCCACTGCCGAACTTCTCCAAATGGACGCTCGGCAACAAATTTTCGTGGACGAATTTGATGTAATAGCCGCATTCGACGTTATTGAGCACATACAGGAAGACGAAACAGTCCTTCGTAACTTCCACCGAGCGATTAAACCCGGTGGGACATGCCTGATCACAGTCCCCCAACACCCCCGGTTGTGGAGCTCAATTGACGAGGAATCGTGCCACAAGAGGCGCTATCGCTCCAAAGAACTTCATGAAAAATTGGAATCGGCCGGTTTCCGAATTGTTCGAAGCACTTCTTTCGTCACCTTTCTATTGCCTTTTCTTTTTCTCTCAAGGATGACCACAGGAGTCATTGGTAAAAAGGTGAATGATCGGGCTCTCCATCTGAACCCGTTACTTGATATCGTTCTGGAGGCGGTCATGTTTTTGGAACGCCAACTAATCAAACTTGGGTTTTCATTGCCCCTGGGGGGGTCACGGCTCGTGGTGGCTGTGCGAAAAGATGATTAACCTCTCCGAATCAGCCCGATCGCCTAGTGGCTGGACTCTGTCTGCCCGCGATGGGGTCATCCTGTTTCGCTGCTTTTCGAAATGGTTAACCAAAAGAATTCAGTTGACGGAGCACTTGCGTCCGGGAGGGTTCATTAATTCTGCTCCAATCACTGTCGACGGTAGCCCCGCTCCAACCGGGGAATCCCGGTTAATCAAATGAATTCAGATATTATCCCATTCAATCGTCCATATTTGACGGGAAAGGAACTTTCCAATATTTCCCAGGCGTATTCCAATTCACAACTGGCGGGGGATGGGCCCTTTTCTCGGCGTTGCCATCAATGGCTTCAAAAACAAACAGGAAGTAAGAGCGCTTTGTTAACCCATTCGTGCACGGCAGCGCTCGAGATGGCCGCGTTGTTGCTTGATATTTGTCCTGGTGATGAAATCATAATGCCTTCATACACTTTTGTTTCAACCGCCAACGCTTTTGTCCTTCGGGGGGGAGTCCCTGTGTTTGTCGATATTCGGTATGATACACTCAATATTAATGAGCAATTAATTGAGGTGGCCATCACATCACGAACGAAGGCCATAGTCGCCGTGCACTACGCCGGGGTGGCCTGTGAAATGGATTCAATTCTTGCTGTTGCCAAACGACATTCGGTTAGAGTCGTGGAGGATGCGGCGCAGGGAGTGATGGCGAGATACAAAGGGCGGCCCCTGGGGAGTCTTGGAGATCTTGGCGCTTACAGCTTTCATGAAACCAAGAACGTGATTTCCGGAGAAGGGGGGTGCCTGCTTGTAAATAATCCGGAATGGGTGACGCGGGCAGAAATTCTCAGACAAAAAGGGACAGACCGGAGTCGTTTCGATCGTGGAGAAGTTGATCGATATACCTGGAGGGATATGGGGTCTTCATTTCTTCCAGGTGAATTAACGGCGGCTTTCCTATGGGCTCAATTGGAAGAGGCAGATCAAATCACTCGAGAGAGAGTGAAAATTTGGCGTCGATATCAGGATCTGACATTAACCTGGGAAGAGAAGGGCGTGCTGCGTCGACCCGTTGTGCCGCAAGATTGTCAGCATAATGGCCACACATTTTTCGTCCTTTTGCCGGATGGCGTAGACAGGAAAATGGTTATCAAGGGGCTCTCAGATGAAAGAATCAACGCGATATTCCATTTTGTCCCTCTCCACTCATCCCCTTACGGAAAGGCTCGCGGTCGCACCAGTGGACCCATGACGAACACGGAAAATCTTTCGTTAAGGATTATTCGACTTCCCCTGTGGATCGGAATGACCAACGATCAACAAACGCGGGTTGTGGAAACTTTAGGAAACATGCTCACGCGGCGATGAGGAGGGATGAGTCATGAAACAAAAAACAACCAAAGAAGTCCAATACATGGACCATTTATTACTGAAGGAGGCCCAGGGTCTGACGCCATTGGGCCTGCGGGCGAACATGACGTGGCATGAGGACCCTCGCCGGTTCATGATTGTCCTTTCCCGTTATAAATTCGTTGCAAAAATGTTGAGCGGAAAAAAGAGGGTGTTGGAAGTCGGGTGTGGGGACGCATTTGGTTCCCGCCTTCTTCTTCAGGAGGTTGGTTCTCTCTGCGCCATTGATTTCGATCCGGTCTTTGTGGAGGACGTCAAAAACCGGATGGATAAGAATTGGGCATTTGATTGCAGGGTCCATGACATTCTTTCAGGGCCTGTGGAGAAAGAGGCTTTTGACGCCGCCTATGCGCTTGACATCATTGAACATATTCCAAAGACAGAAGAGCAACGCTTCATGACCAATATAACGAGATCATTAAAAAACGACGGAGTTTTAATTCTTGGAACACCCTCTGTGCAGTCCCAAATCTATGCCTCCAAATGGAGTCGTGAAGGGCACATCAATTGTAAGGATCACAAGGAACTGAAGGAATTAGTTCTGGGTTATTTTGAGAACGTTTTTCTTTTTTCAATGAACGATGAAGTGGTCCACACGGGTTTTTCCCCCATGGCCCATTATCTCTTTGTCATTGCTTGCGGAAAAAAACCTGAAAGAAATTTCTAAAAGCCGAAAGGTTTTAAGGGCAAAATGACCCGTGGTATGGATTTTTTTGTTAACCAATTCAACCAAATTCGGAAAGGAGGTCGGCCAGCCTTTTTTCAAAGGATCTGGAACCTCACCGGCCTGCTACTAGCCGTCGTCCCGGTTGTATTGATTCGACTCCTCCGGCCGTTTGTTTTAATCCGACTGGGAAGGCTGGAAAGCAGGCGAATAGGACATTTCATCTCGGACCCTGAATTTTATCTTTCCGAGAAAGAGTGTGGAATGCAGCCTCTCCGGACCATTGACATATTTTGTTACGCGGCATGGATATGCAATAAACAGATTAAGAAAATGTGTGATCGCGCTCTTCACACGACAAGGGTATTTCGACATATGTACCGAGTCAACCAACTATTGCCGGGTGGAAAACCCCACACGATTTCCATCATCACGGCGGAGCGGCACAACAGTCGGGATGTTCTTGGTCTTTTGCGTAAAACCCCAGTGCACTTAAAGTTAACCGCCCAAGAGGAAAAGCGTGGGATGCGTGAACTTCAAGCTTTTGGAGTCCCAGAGGGGGGCCCTTTTGTTTGTTTTCATGCTCGGGATTCGGTCTACCTGAACACCGTCATGCCGGGGTTTGATTTTAGTTATCATGATTATCGGGACAGCGAGATATTAAACTACTTACAAGCCGCGGAAGAGCTGACTCGCAGGGGCTATTTCGTCTTTAGAATGGGGGCCCACATTGGGAAAAAGCTCCCGACTGGAAATCCAATGATTATTGACTATGCCAGTCATTGGCGAACAGACTTTATGGATATTTATCTCGCCGCGAAATGTCGTTTCTTCTTGGGCTGTAGCTCGGGAATAGATTTTGTTGCAACTATCTATCGGCGACCAATCGCCTACGTTAATGTTCTCCCTTTCGAGTTAGTTCCAAGTTGGGGTCCCGAGGATTTGTTTATCCCTAAAAAGTTGCGGTTGATTCGCGAAAACCGATTCATGAGTTTTCAAGAAATACTGACATCTGGCGCCGGCAAATTCAGTTCTACGCAGGATTATTCCAGGCGGGGGATCCAAGTGGTTGAAAACTCCCCAAATGAAATTGCCGACTTGACAACCGAAATGGATGAAAGACTAAAGGGAACATGGAATATTTTGGAAGAGGATAAAGAATTGCAAAAGCGATTTTGGTCTCTTTTTAAATTCAGCAAAGTTCATGGAGAGATCTTGTCCCCTGTGGGCGCTGTCTTCTTGCGACAAAACCGCCAACTTCTCGAGTCGAACCCATGACGGTAATCCCATATGCGCGCCAAAGGATCGAGGAAGAGGATATCTCCTCTGTGGTTGCAACACTTCGTTCCGACTTTCTTACGACAGGTCCCCGTGTGGAGGAGTTCGAAAACGCCTTAAAAGGCCCCACAGGATCACCTTTTGTGGTCGTGGTTTCATCGGGAACGGCTGCCCTGCACCTGGCGCTTTTGGCCGGAGGTATTGGTCCAGGGGATGAGGTGTTGGTGCCCACTCTCTCTTTCGCGGCCACAGCGAATGCGGTTTGCTATGTCGGTGCTCGTCCAGTCTTTGTGGATTGCCTAAAGGGGGAATTCCTTATGGACCCTGAGGACGCCGATCGGAAAATAACCCCTCGAACACGGGCCATCATCCCCGTTCATTTTGCGGGTCACCCAGCCCCCATGGGGGATATTAATGTCCTTGCCTCCCGCCACAGATTAACCGTAATTGAGGATGGCGCTCATGCTTTAGGAGCCCAATGGCATGGGCACCCCGTGGGTTCACTTTCTCCTTTCACCATCTTTAGTTTCCATCCGGTCAAACATATTACAACCGGAGAGGGGGGGGCGGTGGCTGTTTCCGATGTGACGTTAATGAAACGTCTCAAACAGCTTCGCCACCACGGGATTGACCTTGACTCTATCACCCGCAATGTCCAAAAGCGGTGGGAATACGATATGGTGGAGTTGGGATATAATTATCGCCTGTCAGACATCCAGTGTGCACTCGGAGTATCCCAGTTGAAGAAACTTCCCAAAATATTAAAAGCGCGAAAACGGTTGGCTGACCGATATGACCGACTCTTGCAGGGTTGTCACGGATTAATATTGCCTCCACGTCCAGACCCATTGTCAACTCACGCGTGGCATCTGTATGTCGTTCGAATTGTGGGCCCATTTAATAACGGAGGTGAAAAAAGAGATAGAATTTTCAACGAATTGCGATTCCATGGAATTCAAACGAACGTTCATTACAAACCGATTCATCTGCATTCTTATTATGGTCGTTTGGGTTGGAAGATGGGTGATTGCCCAGAAGCCGAGCGCATTTTTCCCCAACTATTGACGCTTCCTCTCTATTGGGGGATGACAGAACAGCAGCAAGACGAGGTGGTTGATCATTTCCTTAAAGCGATGAATGAGGATGTTCCAAGGGAGAAACACTCATGAATTTAAAAGGGCAAACAATTTTAGTGACGGGGGGGACCGGTTCTTTCGGGAGGAGGTTTGTGGCTGAGGTTCTCAATAAACATTGCCCCAAAAAACTGATCGTTTTTAGTCGAGACGAATTAAAGCAATTTGAGATGCGCCAGACATTTGGCGATAACTCCATCCTTCGTTTTTTTCTCGGGGACGTGAGAGACAAGGAACGTCTTCATCGGGCCTTGGATGGAGTTGATATCGTTGTTCATGCCGCGGCGTTGAAACAGGTCCCCACCCTTGAATACAATCCGTTTGAGGCCGTTAAGACGAATGTGCTAGGTGCCGAAAACCTCATCAACGAAGCGATAGATCAGAAAGTAAAAAAAGTTATTGCTCTCAGTACCGACAAGGCGGCAAACCCTGTCAACCTTTATGGAGCTACTAAACTGTGCGCCGAAAAATTATTTGTTTCAGGGAATTCTTATGCGGGAAAAACACCCACCCGTTTCAGCGTTGTTCGCTATGGAAATGTGGCCGGAAGTCGGGGAAGCGTTATCCCCTATTTTATTGAGAGGAGAAAAGAAGGTGTCTTGCCCTTAACTGACATTCGTATGACACGTTTTTGGATCACGTTAACGGAAGCGGTTAATTTGGTCCATTCCGCTCTCGATCACATGCGCGGGGGTGAGATCTTTGTGCCGAAAATTCCAAGTGTTCGAATTCTTGACTTGGCTAAAGCCATCGCTCCTAAGGCGCGCATCAATATCATTGGGATTCGTCCTGGGGAAAAATTACATGAAACTCTAATCACATCAGACGAATCCGTGCACACGCTGGAATTTTCTCGTTTCTATGTTATTTCCCCGGCTATGTCATTCTGGGGAAGACAAAAGCCTCTGCGCGGGGGCCGCCGATTTCCCCCAGGTCTTTCTTTTTCAAGTGACAACAACCCGGAGTGGTTAAGCCGAACGAGGTTGCAATCTGCGGTGGATGCGATCTCTAAAGGGCAAAGTATCTATTGATGAACGCATTCCCCCCGGTTCTGAAACGGTTAGCGTTAGGGGGGGCCCAATGGGGGGCCCACGCCTATGGAATTGCCAACACTCAGGGGGTTTTAAGGGAAAAGGATGCGGAGGGGATCATTAATTACGCGGTGGAAAGAGGGATTCGGTCGTTTGACACGGCTTCCTCTTACGACACAAGTGAGTGTGTGATCGGACGAGCTTTGGCTGATTGTCCCGCAGCAAGAATTGTGACCAAGACCCCCGTTTTTCACTCAAAGGTTGTTCGATCGGAACATGTCGAGGTCCTTATAAAGGCGTTTGAGGACTCATTGGAACATCTCAAAGTTAGCCAAGTGTATGGACTTTTGATTCATCACAGCGGGGACCTTCTTGTTCCGGGTGGCCATCTCCTTTTTGATGCCATGAAAACGCTAAAAGATTTAAAACGTGTTTCTAAAATTGGTGTTTCGGTTTATACCGCAGAGCAAGCTCACGCCGTTCTGGCGAAGTTTCCCGTGGAAATCATCCAGCTCCCCATGAATGTTTTGGATCAACGATTCCTTTCTGAGGAGTGGTTGTGGGCCCTCGCCTCGAGGGGGGAGTTAGAGATCCACGCACGTTCCATATTTTTGCAGGGAGCCTTACTCATGTCCCCTCAAACCATTCCAAACAGGATTCGGTTTCTGGCCGATCCCATTGAGAAGTTTCGAAAGACAGCTCTTGAAATAAATTTAAGTCCATTGCAGGGCGCTCTGCATTTTGTTCTCCAACAGAAAGCCTTGACTCAAGTGATCGTGGGAGTGCATTCCTGCGAAGAACTTCAACAAATCCTATCTGCGACCCAAGATTGTTCTCTTCATTCCATTGACTGGACTGGGTGTGCCATAGATGACCCGGATTTTATTGATCCATCCCGGTGGAAGCCAGTATGATCCTGGGTATCGTTCAGGCGAGGATGGGCTCTTCTCGTTTACCGGGAAAAACCCTCATGCCAATCGTCGGTCGTCCAATGTTGGAACTTCTTCTTGAACGTGTGAGACGTTCTCGCCTATTAAACCGGATCGTGGTGGCGACAACTCAGGAACCGGAAGATCTCGCGATTGCGAACTTGTGTGAAAAGCTAGGGATAGGTTGTCAGAGGGGATCGACCCACGATGTGCTGGACCGATTTTACCAGGCTGCTCGTTTCTGCCACCCCTTGCATGTAGTCCGAATCACGGGAGATTGTCCCTTGATTGACCCGACTCTTATCGACGAAATGATTGAATTTTATATCCATGGAGAATTTGATTATGTGAGCAACGCCCTTATCCCATCGTTTCCAGACGGCCTCGACGCGGAAATCTTTCGTTTCGCTGTTCTTGAACGGGTTTGGAGGGAAGCCACTCTTACATCGGAACGGGAGCATGTGACCCCTTTAATTTACAAACATCCGGAGATCTTTCGCGTGAAAAATTATTCGAGCATTCAAGGTCTTTCTTCTTTGCGCTGGACGGTTGACGCACACGAAGATTTCCTTTTCGTCTCGCGCATTTTCGAGGCTCTTTATACTTTTAACGCCGCATTTGGTTATACGGATGTGTTGGATCTCCTCCACCGCCATCCGGAACTTTTGACTTTGAATGCTCGGTTTAGGCGAAACGAGGGTTATGCCCATTCTTTAGAAACAGATCTTCCCTTCCAAGGACAGGTTAACAAAGGAGGATTCAATGGTTAATCCTCACGAACAGTCACAAAATCTATTGAAACGAGCCCTGAAAGTTATTCCACTAGGGGCTCAAACCTTTAGCAAAAGCATCACGCAATATCCCCTTGGGATATCGCCCCATTTCGCGACACACGCCCGCGGAAGCAAGATATGGGATGTCGATGGAAATGAATATATAGATTTCGTAAACGCCTTGGCCGCCGTTACCTTGGGGTATGGGGATCCTGACGTTATAAGGGCCGTGCAAGATCAGATGGAGAGGGGGAGCCTCTTTTCCCTTTCTCACCCCCTCGAAATCGATGTCGCGGAGGCTCTTGTTGAAATGGTCCCGTGTGCAGAAATGGTTCGGTTTGGGAAGAATGGGTCTGACGTGACCACGGCCGCTGTGCGTTTGTCAAGAGCGTTTACCCAACGGGACCACGTGGCCCTTTGCGGATACCATGGGTGGCAGGACTGGTCCATTGGGACGACCGCGCGGCGCAAAGGAGTTCCTGAACCGGTGAGTCGACTAAGTCATCCGTTCAATTACAATGACCTGGATTCGTTACATCATCTTTTTAATTCTTATCCGGACCAAATCGCTGCCGTCATTCTTGAACCTATGAGTATCGAATTTCCCCGGGACGGTTTTTTACAGGGGGTAAGGGATCTTTGTAATCGACATAAGTCCGTTATGATATTTGACGAGGTGGTCACGGGCTTTCGCCTGGCCCGTGGAGGAGCCCAGGAACTGTTTGGGGTCACACCCGACTTGGCGTGTTTTGGGAAGGGGATGGCAAACGGGTTTCCCCTTTCTGCGATCGTTGGCCGTGAAGAGCTCATGCGGCTTCTCGAAGAAGTATTCTTTTCATTCACGTTTGGGGGCGATGTATTGTCTTTGGCGGCCGCCCGAGCGACATTGAAGAAGGTACGGAATGAACCTGTCGTGGAGGAATTGGAGCGTCGCGGTCGGGTGGTAATGGAAGGCGCCCAGCGGCTATTGCAACAATTTAAAATGGAACAGTATATTTCTCTATCAGGACATCCATCATGGAGTTTTCTCCGGTTTCACAGCATAGAGGCAGTGGATGAGTGGGAAATGAAAACGTTATTTTTGCAAGAAGTCTTCGCTCGTGGGGTTTTAACGATCGGCACACACAACATGAGTTACGCCCATACGCAGGGGGACCTGGATCGGCTTCTAGCGGTCTATGCAGAGGTGTTTTCGGTGATCGCGGAGGCTGTCCGGTCCAACGGCGTGGCGAAGCGACTCCGCTGTGAGGCGCTGAAACCACTTTTCAAGTTGAGAGGATAAATCAATGAAAGTGGTTATTCGTGTGGATGGTTCCCGTGCGATTGGGACGGGACATATCGTTCGTTGTCTGACATTAGCAAAGGCCTTACGTTCAAAGGCCGCACAAGTCTCATTTATTGTTAACGATATGGAAAATAGATGGGCGAGATGGATATCAAGCGCTGGATACAAGGTGCATCGAATCTTAATTAATCCAGTGGCCAACTTTTCTTGGAAGCGTGACGCGGACCAAACACTCTGTTTCCTGGAAAGGCAAGGGTCTCTTTGGGACGTTTTAATCGTAGATCATTACGGATTGGATCAAAAATGGGAAAGGGCAGTTCGATATTCCACCCGAGTTCTCCTTGTCATTGATGATATTTGTGGGCGGTATCATGATTGTGATATTCTCCTAAACACATCCGATTATCGGACAATTTCTCAAAGGTCCTCGCGGCGACGGGGAACAAGCCCCATTCTGTTAAGGGGGGGGGCGTATGCTCTTTTGGAGACAGATTTTTTGAAAGGACATAATCGGTTGAAAGAGAAGGAGGATCGACCTCCCAACACGGTCCATGTATTTTTTGGTGGGGTTGATGATCCTAATTACACTGAACGCTTTTCCCGGTGGGTCGCGACCTCTTTCCCCAATTTAAAACTCCAGATTGTGGTGAGTCGGTGGTACCCTCACATCCGTTCCCTGACAAGGCTTAAGAAGGATTTTAGGGGTTCTGTAAACTGGGCCAGAAATGTAAAGATGGCATTGCCTATGGCGAAATGTGACCTAGCTCTTGGTACGCCTGGGGCTACCACATGGGAAAGGGCTTGTCTTGGTCTGGCTCCGGCATACGTGTCTGTGGCGGAGAATCAGAAACCCATTCTTCGGCGTCTTCAGAACGATGGTTTGTGTTCTTATTTGGGTGAAGCCGGAAAATTAACTGAGGATGTTTTTTTGAAGCGTTTTTCTGCATTCCTGTCAGATCAATGCGGTCTCACCCGCATGCGCCGGAATGGCATGTCCATGGTCGATGGGGACGGGGTTAGAAGAGTGGTCGAGACGGTATTCGCTAGGTTAAGGGAAGGCGGCCCAAGGTGAATCAGGGGATAAGACTTCAAGAATATAATTCGGCGTTTGATCGATCGACCGTGCGCTGGTTGAATTATCCCAGTGTTCGGCGAGGGTTTGGTCTAACTTATCGGATATCTTTGTCGTCGCACCGTCAATGGAGGCGGGGGCAGAAAAATCTTCTGTTTTGGGGAATTTTGGATGAAAAGGGACGTCACCAGGGGAATGTTTTGGTTCATTGCAACCCTCGTCATCGAAGTGGTTATCTGCAGATGTATATTGGCAGCCCACGCAAAAGAGGGAAAGGTCTCGGACAAGGAGCTTTGGTGGCTGCGTTGGATGACCTATTTTTTCGAAGAGGATTCCATCGCGTTTGGTTGCATACGCTTTGTCGAAATTCCCGCGTTGAAAAATTTTACCGTAGACTGGGGTTTTCTTCCGAGGGGGTTGAAAGAGGGTCTTTTTTTCGTGCGGGTCGCTTTGAGGATCAACGCCGTTGGTCTATACTTGCCTCAGAATGGAGAAAAAACCCAGGTCGCACGATACAATGATGTGTGTGATTATGCAACCAACATATTTTCCGTGGCCAGGGTATTTTAACCTGATCGCCTCGGCGGATGTGTTCGTTTTCTTGGATGACGTTGCGTATGAAAAAACCTCTTGGCAAAACAGGAACCGTGTTTTGGTGTCCGGGCGACCGCATTGGATCACCGTTCCTGCCCGACGCATGTTTTTGGGACAACAGCTTCGGAACGTTGAAGTATCAGAAAACAATCGGTGGCGGGACAAGCATTTTCGATTGTTAAAAGAATCGTATGCGAGGCACCCACACTACACGGACATGATGGACATCGTCTCGATACTGAGGGATGAATCGTTAAAATCCTTGGTGGATCTCAACACCAAAATCATTCGAACAGTGTGCGATCGATTGGGTCTTTTGGCTTCCTTTCGAAGTTCTGGGCAGATGGGAATTTTGGGGGACCGCTCGGAACGGTTGTCGAAAATTTGTGTGGCTCTCGGATGCGACACTTATCTCAGTCCGATTGGAGCTAAAGAATACCTGGAAAATGATCATTTCAGTTCCACTGGATCGGTTCGTCTCCTTTTCCAGGATTATTCTCCTCAATCCTATCCACAAATGGGATCGAAGAACTTTTTCGACCATCTCTCAATTTTGGACCTCATTGCCAACGTGGGATTTTCACATGCCGCGGCTTATGTGAAAAGTGGCGGTTCGTGACTTTAATTTTGGAGGATCATTGTGGAACACCAATACAAACTTGAAAAGGATCCGGTTTATGGTTTTTTCCGAGTTGTTCCATGCCCAAGTTCCAAAGAACTTCAGGAATACTACTCGCGTGAATTTTATTCAGCTCAATACTCAAATTGCAACGACTCCTCTATTGAAATTCAAGAAAAAGACAAAGAATTCTATCAAGGGCATTTTGAGGACATTTGCTGCGCTATTGAAGAAACCAGTCGAAGACCGTCAACGGGTCTCCGGGTTTTAGATATCGGGTGCGGGTGGGGCCAGGCTCTGTTGCATTTCAGGAAAAGAGGGATGCAGTGTGTAGGGTTGGACCCTGCCCCAGAGGCGGTTCGCTACGCTCGTGCCCAAGGCCTTGAGGTGTACGAATCCAATATGGGGGATGTATCTATACTGAATGAGCGGAAATTTGATGTTGTTTGTCTATTAAATGTTCTCGAACACCTTCCAGATCCGGGATTGGTCCTTGAGACCATTCACGGAAAGCTCTTAGCAGAGGGCGGTTTACTAATCGTAGAGGTCCCAAATGAGTTTAACGCTTTTCAAGTGTGTGCTGATGAAGAGTTTCAATTGGCTCAATGGTGGGTGGCTCCGCCCGCCCATCTGAATTACTTTACTGTCGACACGTTGACATCTTTTATGGAGGGACATGGATTTTCGGTTCGCCTCAAAGAGGCGTCATTTCCAATGGAGATGTTTTTGCTGTTCGGCGAAAATTATGTCAAAAAAAACCGTCGCGGGCGAACGTGCCATAAAAAGAGGATGAATTTTGAACACCATCTGAGATCAACGGGACGAACGGATGTGCTTCGACGGTTCTATCGATCATTGGCCGAACAAAACTTGGGACGCCAAATCTTTGTTGTTGCTGAGCGAAGGCCATTGTTTGTCCGGGCACGCCGGCCCCCCATTCAATGAAAATAGAAAATTTGGGTGGGGCGACAGCTATCGTTACCCATAAAGGGAAGCGCATCCTTTTTGACCCTTGGCTCAATGATGGGATATTCCATGGGGCCTGGTACCATTTTCCACCTCTTCAAAAAAAGATCGGAGATCTGGGACGGGTCGACTGGATCTTTATTTCCCACATCCATGAGGATCATTGTGCGGAAGGAACTCTTCGCTATATTAATAGGGATGCAGAGGTGATTCTGATGGATCGTCAGCCCGATTATGTTGGACAATTTTTAAGTAATCGTGGATTTCGGTTCAAAAAAATTCATTGTGTTAAACCGTTTACTTCCAAACGAATAACTTCTCTTCTCTCAGTCGATATGATCCCGGCGGATCCCTCCCACACCTATAATTATTCCATTGATTCAGCCCTTGTCATGAAGTGGGATGGTTGGGTGATCTATAATGCCAATGACTGCCCGCCTTATGACCAAGGGATGGCGTATTTGTCTGGAAGATATGGCCATGTGGACTTGGCTCTTTTGCCCTACACGGGGGGGTCCGGGTATCCAGCGTGTTACAGCAACCTTTCGGCGAACCAGAAACACAACGAGAAAAAACGTTTGCGTGAAGAAGGTGTGAAAAGTTTTCTCAGAACGGTTACCCAAATCGCCCCGACATTCGCGATGCCATTTGCGGATCAATATGTTGTCGCAGGTTCCCGTTCAATACTCAACCGTTTTTTGCCGCACCCCCCGTGTCCGGGCGACCTCCTTGAGCGCTATAATAAGGCCAACCTTGTTTCAAAGCTGCTCTTGTTAAATCCAGGGCAGGCTTTTGATCTAGGAACAGGTCGAAAAAATCCGCCGGGCGCTTATCGAGTTTACACGGAGAGTGATCGAAAAAAGCATATCTCATCGCTTAAAGGGAAAATCTATGATCATGAAAAAATAAATGTGAGCCGATCGGTTCCTATCTCTCGGTTGCTGGCGTTGGCGAGGGAACATCTTTGGAAAAAGCAATTGACATCTAAATATTTTCCAAAATTCTCCTACCTAATTCATATTTCGGATTGGGACCGATTATTCCTACTGGATTTACAAAAACCGTCTCCAATGGAGATCACGAACTCGATGAAAAAAGTTCAGATGGAACCCTATCTGCGTGTGAGTGTCTCAAGCACTCTTTTGCTTTTGCTCTTAGTTGGTCATGTGTCGTGGAACATCGCGGATGCCGCTCTTTTCCTGGACTATGAACGAGTCCCCAATCACTACGACCCCACTATTCATGAATTTCTTAATCACCTAAAAATATGATCCTTCGCGATATTCGCATTGGAAATCAATCCATCGGCGAAAACCATATCCCCTGGATTGTGGCAGAAATGTCAGCCAACCACGGGCAATCGCTTGAACACGCTCTTAGCATTGTTGACGCAGCCGCAAAAGCCGGCGTTCAGGCTCTCAAACTCCAAACGTACAAAGCAGAGACGATGACATTGGATCTCTCCACCTCGGATTTTATGATTGAAGATCCTGGTAACATATGGAAAGGTCAATCTTTGTATAACCTTTATCAAATGGCGCACTGTCCTTGGGAATGGCATGAGCCTATTTTCCGTCGGTGTCGTGCGCTTGGTCTGGTGGGTTTTAGTACTCCATTTGATGTAACCGCCGTCGACTTTTTAGAAGATTTGGGGGTTCCTATGTATAAGGTGGCGTCTTTTGAGAACAACGATCTCCCATTAATACGAAAAATTGGAAAAACCGGAAAACCCCTTATGTTGTCAACAGGAATGGCCACCCTGAACGAATTGGAGGAGGCTGTTTCGGCCGCCCGTGAAGCTGGTTGTGAAGACATTGTCCTCTTGAAATGTACCAGCGCATACCCCGCCCCAGCTGAGGAGGCCAACTTGGCGACCATTCCGGATCTGAAAGAAAGGTTTCAATGCCTCGTGGGGATTTCGGATCATTCGAATGGGATCGGGATTTCTATGGCCAGCGTGGCGCTCGGTGCTCGGGTCATTGAAAGACATTTCATCGACTCCCGTCTGAGCGGAGGACCGGACGCATCGTTTTCTCTTGAGCCAATGGAAATGCAACAATTGGTCGAAGAGTCCCAAAAAATTTTTTTGGCGCAGGGGAAAGTTTTTTATGGATCTACCCACACCGAAATGAAATCCGCAAGGTATCGACGTTCCCTGTATATCACGGAACCCCTTAAAAAGGGCGATCGCTTGACACCCTATAACCTGAGATCTATACGTCCAGGCATGGGGCTTGCGCCAAAATATCTTGAAAAAGTTCTCGACCTCCCAGTCGAACGGGATGTGAGTAAGGGCACTCCTCTAACATGGGATATCGTTGGCGGAAAACCTCCTTCTATGAAAGGGGAGGCTTAATCCATGGAGTTGATTGACTTGTCCCGTTATGCAACCATTCGTTCACCCGCAATCATTCCACCGTTTTCTTCTCTTCGGAATTCTGATTCCATCTCATTCACCCCAAATTTGGAGTTAGTGGAGACACCTGAAAATCTACATCGTGTGGACCAACTGATAAAAGCAGGTTGGCGCGTGGCTCGCGTGCATCGCATTCCGCCCGACACCCCGTTCCCTTTTCGAAAAACATTCCCCCGCCGAATTCTTTTCGAAATGACAAGCAATTGCAACTACAGGTGTCGTATGTGTCCTCAAAACAATCTCACTCGTCCCCGAATCCATATGGAGGGGGATCTGTATCGAAGGGGTTTAGATGAAATTGATGTTCATGGTGTTGAGGGATTGTGGCTCTACCATCTCGGCGAATCTATTTTACATCCCGAATTTCGAGAAATACTCCAATACGTTAGCAGTAAGAAACATTTAGGCACAGTTTGGATGAGCACCAATGGGCGATATTTTGACGAACAAATGGCACGTTTTGTCATGGAATCTTCGGTCGATTATGTCAACTTCTCTGCCCATGGGGTGACTCAATCTGCCTATGAAAGCGTCATCCCCGGTGGGGCTTTTGAGATTGTCCAAAGAAACCTTGAAGCGTTCTATAGGCTCAAAGGATCCCCTCGAATCAAACGAAAACCATTCATCCATACACAAATGATCGAGCAGGAATCAACCCAGGGCGAAGTGGATTCATTTATCGCACAGCACATCGATCGAGCCGACCTAGTGAGCATAAACATGCTGGAATACGTCAATCTTCCCAAAAATCAATTTGGAATCCAACAGAGGGATCGTCCCCCTTTGCGTTCCTGTTTGCGAGTAGAACGAAACGATTGCTTCATTTGTTCTAACGGCAGCGTTACTCTTTGTGACGCCGCCTACAACGGAGAAATTTTCTTAGGGGACATCCATACTCAGACCATTGAAGAGATTTGGAACGGGGAAAAAAGGAAAGAAATCTTGGAACTGAGTCGCTCCGGGCGTATGGGCGAAATCGAATTTTGCCGTCACTGCACCGATTACGACATTTGAATGTTACTTTTTGGTGATGATTCTAGTCCGGGATCCAGAAATAACATTGGGGGAACAAGGGTAAAAGAATAACGGAAGGTGGTTGCCGGACGACTGAGATGATCCCATGGAGAAAGAAATTATGACGGATGACATTAAATCATTGTATCTTGGACTTTTGAAAAAATCCCTCACCTTCAATATATGGCCGGAACCGCTGGTTCCTGTATCCTTTTTTAATTCCGGTCGGTCGTGGTTGATCCGTTGCCTCTTCGCGACTGCAACTAAATTGTTAGGCCCGTGGGGCCTGGTGCTTGCCCGGCAGTACGGTCATCATTCGGTAGACCTTGCGGAAGGGAAAAGTTTTGCGCTCTTTGCGGACACGATGGTTGGACTTAAACGCCTTGACAATCTTCAAACTTGCCTAGAGACTGTGTTGCGGGAAGGGATTCCAGGCGAAATGATAGAAACGGGGGTTTGGAGAGGTGGAGCGTGTATATTTATGCGGGGCGTTTTAGCCGCGCATGGAGTAACGGATCGGAAGGTTTTTGTAGCCGATTCGTTTGAAGGGCTTCCTAAACCAGACGTCGACCTGTTCCCTGAGGATAAGGGAGATCGCCATTCCCGATGGCGGTTCTTAGCGGTTTCGCTGGAGGAAGTCAAAAATAATTTTCTACGGTATGGGCTTTTAGATGATCAAGTTGTATTCGTTAAAGGGTTTTTCCACGACTCCCTTCCTCATGCGCCGATTGGAAGTCTCTCCGTTCTTCGGTTGGACGGAGATATGTACGGATCTACAATGGACGTGCTTGAAAATCTCTATAAAAAACTTAACCCGGGGGGATTTTGTATCATTGACGATTATGCGCTTCCAGGCTGTCGCAAGGCAGTGAACGATTTTAGGGAAAAACATGGGATTTGTGAACCTATGATAGAAATTGATTGGACCGGTTGTTATTGGCGCAAGGGAGAGGCTGTTTGCAAAGGGCAGCTGACTTGATGCTGGAACAGTTTGCGAAGAATGATCGGGTAAGGAAGAGAGGGTTGTTTTTTCCATTAGTTTATAGGCGAGTGCCATCACCTATGACCCGTTGGATTTGCTAGAGGGCGACCTCCATGTGGTCAATGAAGGAACTTCTCAAAAGTGGATTTGAAAGGATGGGGTTGTTAGGGGCATTGCGAAAGGTAAAACGTCGGAGCCTTGTCTGGGCCGACCATTTGATTCATGGCCCCCTCTTTAAGAAAAGGCTAGCGGATGTGGTCGGAGATCGGGCAGCGATCCTCGATATTGGTTTTGGTCATTATGAGACGATGGCGAAACCTTATTTGGCAGCCCGGGCTAAATCATATGTGGGGGTCGATTCAAACCCGGAATATGTCGCGAATGCCAAAGCGGCAATCGATTTGGGTTTCTTACCAGACAAGTGCCAATTCATTAACCGGCCAATCGAGGAATGTGCTTTTCCTGAACAGTCCTTCGATGTCATTTTTTCAAGCTCAGCTCTGGTGCTTATTCCCACTTACGCAGAGGTTATTCGGAATTGTGCGAATTGGATAAGTCCACAGGGGCGCCTTATCCTTTGTCTTGGAGCGCGCCACCCATCTAAGAAGAACAATGCCATACTGAGGGCCGCTTTCCGGTGTCTCCACCCATTCGCGAAACCGGCCGAGGTGCTGGAAGGAGTTAATGGCTGGCTGGACTGGAATCGCAAGGGCGCACGCGATGGTCAGTTTGGACACCTGCCTGGAAAGCGTATGATCCAAGAAGATGCGATCTTGACCGAAGTGGAGAAGTTCTTTTTCCTTTCGGATTCATTCGGTTGTCGTCCCTTCATTGATATTATCACTAAAGACCTTAACGAACTGAGGCTCCTAGGCGCTGTCCTCGTGAAACCCATTGATTTTATTTTGAATATTACCGGGCTAATGGACCCAACCTACTTCACCTATGTGTTTCGACCTAAATTACCTAAGCCTGCCCATACGATTCCCTTTCCATGAAATCTGGTGTAGAGTCGATTTTCTATTGGAAAATTGTCGACATCGTAAATTCCGATATTTTGCTTTGTGTGTAATGGGTTTTCTCGATTGTGCGATTCTCAAATAATGTCATGATTATGACCCTGTAATCCAGAGGAGTTCTTGGACCTCTATTTTGCATTCGATATTGATGCGCTGAAGAACTTCCGCCATTGTGCCAACCCAACCCGTGTTCGTTTCTTTGGAGGGCAATGGTCGGTGTTGGATTACCTCCAACAGAGTGGGCTCCCGTTAGTTGATGAGGGCAATCTTCTGGATGTGGACACGGCATGCACCCTCAATAAATTTGCCCATGCCTGAGTTAGAGACTGGTACATTGACCTGGAAGGAAATGATTTTACATTGTTCCGCGGAATTTCTCTGGGAAAACTTTTTGAGACTCTCTTGGGTGTGCACCATTTTGTCCAACTCTACAAATTTGATCTGATCGGCCGCGTCTTAATTACCCGAGAGTGTCCTTCGGTTGTCTGGACGGATCGAGGTTGTCCAGAACTTTTAACATTAATTTTGGACCAGATTCAGAGTGAGTCACGACCAAGGTTCATTTTATCTCAGCAGGAGGGGGCGGGCCCAAGCACAAGGGCCATGCCAGTTAAGGGCCATCGTACGCTCAAAATTTTTACTTCCCATAGAGTTAAGAATGTTGTGGAAAGCATCTTCCACAAGGTCTATAACTACGGCGTAGGAATCCTGAAATTTATTCAGCCCCGTATTCAACGACGGGTGATGGTTTCTTATTTCCATACGCTGTCCGGGTTGTTTGAGGCTTTGTTGTCTCCGCGCTGGCGTAAAGAATTTCACGTGACGCTTATTCAGAGGCCTGGGAAAAAAATAGTAGGTCGGTGTTTTCGAACCGGCTGGCCCATCTTGCAGTCCGATGTTTCGGGAGAAATAGCCAATTGCCCGCCGGCGCTAACCGTGGTCGATAAGACTCGCCTCCGCGAAATTCGGTCCCGTTGGGAGGAACTCAATAAATCGTTAGACTACCGTCAGCGATTTATTTTTCGGGAAAAACCGCCCTGGAAAGCATTGGAAAATGTATTGGAAGAAGAGTTTTTCGAGCGATTGGATCACACGGCCAATTGGCTGGCTTTCCTTGAAAATTATTTCACAAGGAATCGGTTGGGCGCGGTCATTCTCGCCGACGATTCCTTGCCAGTCTCTTTGTCAGTCGTTGTCGTCGCACGACGTTTTGGCGTTCCCAGTTTTGTTGTCCTTCATGGTTTGCTCAGTGACAATCAAAATCAAGGCATGCTCTATGGTGCTGGCGCAGACCACGTGGCTGTGTCCGGACCTGAAATCCGTTCGCAATTCGACGTTTCATCCAAGGGGGGGGAAAGGGTCTTAGTTAATAGTAGCCCTCTCTTCGATCGATATGCGGCTCGGCAACATTCGTTTTCTCCTTCTACGGGTTTGGTTCGGCGTGTTTTGGCGCTGACCCATCCCTTCGACTTTGGCAACACACTCTCTTGTGTCGGTGATTCAGAGAGACATGTGTTGACGGTTGCGCGTTTATTGTCTGGGTTCCAAGAGGTAACAGGGACGATTAAGCTGCATCCCTCGGAGAATTTGGACTATTACCTGAAATTGATGAAGGGATTTCCGGGGATCAAGGTGGTTAAAAAAGGGGACATTGATAGATTCATCCTTGCCCACGATTTTGTTCTGGCCACAACATCAACGGTATTGTTACAGGCAGCTTTGCTGGGGAGGAGAATTGTCTATGTTAACTTTTCGCGAGCAAATTACGATGATCCATTCAGAGAGGGATGGGGGTTCCCTGTCGCTCGGACTCCAAGCGATTTGGAGAAAATTCTTCGGCGGGAGTTCTCTTCGGATCCTGGTCCCGCGCCGGATTACTCCGCTCTCATTCAGGGTTTTGCTGGAAGAATCGATGGGGACGGCGCTAGACGATTTCTCGAAAAAGTGCGAAGCACTGTTCAATGACTGACTTCAAGCGATTGCGGGTCGGGTATGTCCCCTACAGTCAATCCTTGGACTCCCCGGGGGACCGTCGCCGGTTCGTTTTCTATGCTGGACGGCGAGGGATTCCGTTTGAAGTAGCGGACCCATCGAAGAAATATGATGTTGTCGTGGCGAGCGGGAACGCGGACCTGAGCCTGTGGACCCGTTACCAAGGATCGCCACTATTTTTCGATTACATCGATTCTTATTTCGCTGTTCCCTGTTTGAGCGTTCGTGGTCTTTTGCGCGGGGTGGCTCATTTTTCAACGGGTCGCAGCCGATGGCTTCAGTTGATCCATCGAAAATCCCTGGAACGAATGTTCCAGAGGGCCGATGCGGTCATATGCGCCACCACCGAACAACGTCAACAGGTCCTGCCATATTGCCGAAATGTCCACGCCATTCTGGATTCCCATGCCCTCTATCATTCCACTAAGACCGATTACTCCGCGGGAGATATTTTCCGTCTTGTATGGGAGGGACAACCTCAGAATGTGGAACATTTTGGAGTGATCGCCCGCGCCTTGAAATCGGTGGGAAAAGATCAAAAACTGGAATTGAATCTCGTGACAAACCCTCGGTATTTTCGTTTTCTGGGGAAGGTTTGGCCCCGAGACACCATGAGAGTCGCGCGTTCTTTCTTTAATTCGATCCACTTCCATCATTGGGATGAAATAACTTCTCCGTCCTTCATGACATCCTGCGATATGGCTGTGATCCCCCTTCCTCTGGATGACCCCTTTAACGCAGGGAAACCCGAGAACAAACTTCTCATTTTTTGGAAGATGGGAATCCCGGCAATAGTGTCAGCCACTCCGGCCTATTCCCGAGCGATGAAGGCCGCAGGGTTGTCCATGGACTGTCGGACGACGGAAGAGTGGATTATTGCTTTGGAAAAATTCATTAAAAATGGAGAGCTTCGCCGTCAAGCAGGTATTCAAGGGAAGGCCTTTGTCGAAACCCATCACAATGATGAAATTCTTGTAACCCAATGGGACGCTCTTTTCTCCTCAATATTATGAAGAATATTTCCCACCCTCTTCTGTTAGGATATGTTCCCTATGATTCCTCCCTGACCCATCCGGCGGATCGTCGTCGCTTTTGTCGCTATGCCCAACGGAAAGGGCTCACCTTTGAAATCGCTGACCCGAAGAAAGCCTATGATGTGGTGATCGTATCGGAAGGCGGTGACTTAAGTGTTTGGAGCCGCTATAGGAAAGGGAAAGTTATTTTCGATATGGTGAACGCCTACCTCGACGTTCCTTTAACAGAGATCAAGGGCCTGTTCCGTGGGGTGGCCAAGTATGTGACGGGCCAATGCCAGCGTTTGACGGTGAGTTACTGGAAGGCGGTTCAAGAGATGTGTGGTCATGCAGGGGCCGTCGTTTGCGGTTCTCCTGAGCAAGCCGATCGAATTCGTTCTTTCCAGGCGAACGTCCACCCCATATTGGATTATCATGGGATGTACGATAAAGTGAAAGAAAACTACGAGTCAGGAAGTCCGTTTCGGTTGGTCTGGGAAGGACTTCCTCATAATGTGGAGTTTTTTAGTGAAATTCGCAAGGCGCTCCTCTCTTTGCATCAAAAATTTCCTCTGTCGTTGCATGTCATCACCGCGCCTCAATCGAAGAAATATTTGCGAAAGTTTTGGACCGTCGAAACAAAAGACATCCTCCCATCTTTCCCATTTCCCACCGTCCTTCACCCCTGGGATGAACGAACCGTTTCCGATATCATTCGTTCCTGCGATCTTGCCCTGATCCCACTCCCTGCGGGGAGCCCGTTCAATACGCTCAAGCCCGAAAACAAACTGTTGATATTTTGGCGAATGGGGATGCCCACCGTCACCTCCGCCATTCCGTCTTACGTCCGGGTCATGGGTGAAGCGGGCCTGTCCATGTTTTGCCGGAGCAGTGAGCAGTGGCAACAGACCCTGGAGAAATTTATCATCAGCACCTCCGCCCGTTCGGCAGCCGGGGAAAAAGGGAAGAGGTATTTGGAAAGTCATTGTGGTGAAGCCGGATGGCTGGAAAAATGGGACGCGGTCTTTGAATCCATCGGAAAGGTATAGCGAATCCTCCCGACCACCGCGTTTCCTCTCGCATGGGAAAAGGGGAGATTCGTCAAAAGGATAAATGGGAATTGAGCCTGGGAATACCAACAGTGTCCGGACGTCGATGGATTTTCATTTTTCTCGTTGGGTGTGGGGTTGTCAATGCACAGGCGTACCCCGGGGATTTGGAACACACCCCGCCCCGACAATACGCCGCGGTGGTCGGGAAAGAAATTCAGAAAGTCAAATCGTCCGTCACGCTCTGCCTCTATCTTTTCAATCTGCAAACACAACGACACGATTCTCCCGTTTTACAATTAGCGGAATCCCTTCGAAAAGCCCATCACTCCGTTGTTCGCGTTGACGTGATCCTTGATCAAAATATTCCGGTTTAGAGATTCAATTCGGCAACCCCGGATGGACGCTGCGCTGAAACTCATTGCCCAGAAAAACCCCGACAATCCCCTGCGTTCCATCGCCTCCCTCATCGCGACAGTGAAGAATATGGAATGACGGACCCGACTTTGACAGATAAATTCAACTTTTGAGGGTCCCATCGTCGAAGGCGGGTTTTCAAAACCGAAAATGTAGTTACACGATTTTTATTTTTCTGTGATTTTCTATTGACGATATCGGTAAAAGTTAATGTAATGTTGCCATGTTCGTCAGACTCAATCGCAACTCTCAGGGCAAAGCCTACCTCCAATTCGTCCGCAGTTATCGAGAGGGGGGCAAGGTCCGTCAACAGATTCTCTTGACGTTGGGTCGGTTGGATGTTCTTCAATCGACGGGGCAAATTGACAACCTCGTGGCGGCGTTGGGACGATACGCCACGAGGGAAAAGCTGGTGGACCTGAGCAAAGACATCTCCGTTGATCAGGTCTATTTTCTGGGTGCGGCGCACGTGGTGAGCCGGATGATGGAACGGCTGAAACTGACGGCGATGTTTACCCGATTGAGGGCGAAGCATCCGAAGATGAAGTTGCCCTGGGTAGGGATTATCACCGGGATGATTGTGAGTCGATTTATCGCGCCGTGCTCGAAACGGCGGCTGAACATGGAACAGTGGGGGCGAATCTATCCCGGGATTTTGGAAATGGAGGCGCCGCCCCTGAAAAGTTTTTACCGAGCGATGGACGTGTTGTGGAAACATCGGGAGGACGTTGAGGGAGCCCTGTTTGACCGCGGGGGCCAGCGGGATCTTTTCAACCGCGGGTTGGACGTCGTTTTTTACGATTTAACGACACTGCGTTTTGAAAGCACCAACGCGACGGACGGGGAACTTCGACGGTTCGGGTATTCAAAAGAACACTGGAGCGATTGCACACAAGTGATCCTGGGCTTGTTGGTGGACCGGGACGGGGTGCCGGTGGGCTACGAACTTTTCCCGGGCAACACGTATGAACCTCACAGCTTGCCGAAGATTCTGGAGAAGATGAAAACGAAGTATCACATCGAACGCGTGATCGTGGTGGCAGATCGGGGGTTGGTGACGCAGGAGAACGTCGGGGAACTGAGCAAGAACGGGATGGATTTCATTCTGGGGATGAAATTGTGGTCGATGTCGGAGGCCGATCAGGACCAAGAAAATCCGATAAAACCGTTCCTTAGAGGGAAAAGGAGACCCGCTGCTTCACCAAATTGGTGAAAAATGAAGGGCTCTTTATAGGGGGCCCTGAAAGCGGGAATTCGTGTGGTTTTTTGGGGACCCCGGTAAAAGGTAAAGAGGTGGGGGCTCTCCCATGTGTGGGAGGGTGGGGTCTGAAGGGCCGCAAGAGGAGGAGGGGTGGGGGCACCTTGGCCAGCGGGAGAGGTCAAAATCAAATAAAATGCCTCGTCGAAAGACGGACATCTTCACGACGAGGCGAAACCATGATAACACGTGTGCTTGAAAAATACAAAGTATCGATGACGAATCTAGCGGTGACGTCGTATGCGGGGTTGCCGCTGTTGTTGGGAATGGCGAAGAGCTTGGGTTTGGAAGAGAGGCTGAACGGTTTACCCGTGAAGGAAAGGGCGCGAGGCTATCGACCGGCGGAAACGATCTTCAGCTTAATGGGGTTGTTGCAATCGGGTGGAGTGGCGTTGGACGACATGGATCTGTTAAATGGCGACGAGGGATTGAGGGCGCTTCTAGGGAAATTCCCGGCGGCGAATACGGTGGGCGAATTGCTGAGACGGTTCGGGAATTCGGCGATACACCGGTTGGGTCAAATCCAATTGGAAACGGCGGTGAAGGTGATTCGATCGGCGGGGTTGAAATCGGTGGTTGTGGACGTGGACTCGTTTTTTGTTGAGTCACAGAAGTCGGATGCGGTGATGAACTATGAAGGGAAAACGGGATACAATCCCGTGGCGGTGACGTGCGCAGAGCTGAAGATGCCGATGGCGGGTTTGTTTCGTCCCGGGAACGCATCGGCGATGGCGAACGTGGCGGGCCTGTTGGAGCGAGTGTTGGAGGCGGTGAAAGGGATCGGCGTGCGAGTGCGAAGCGACAGTGCGGGTTTTCAGGCGGATGTGGTGCGGGTGTTGAGGGCGAAGGGGGCGCGGTTCACGATTACGGCGCGCAAAGACGCGGCGGTTCTCGAGACGATCCGGGGGATAAAGCCAGAGTGTTGGCGTAAGTATGAGGGTGGGGCGTGGGAGAACCGGGAAACGGAGATTGCGCAGACGGTTCATGCGTTCGGGGCGGAGGATCTTGCGGCGCATCGAATGATTGTGATCCGATGGAAAAAAACGAATCCGGAATTGTTTGACAAAGAGCCCTATGAATATCATGCGGTGATCACGAACATGGATGACTGGTCGGGGGAAATGGTTCTTCAATTTCATCGAACACGCCAGGATGGATCGGAAAACGTGAACAAGGAATTGAAGGGTGGGATTGGTTTATCCAAGTTACCCTGTCGGGCGATGAAAGCGAACGCGGCGTATTTTCAGGTGGCTCTTCTGGCGTATACGGTGTTTGCGGCGACAAAACATTTGGCGTTGCCCAAGAGCTGGGGATCCTTGACGATCGAGACGGTGAGATCACGGCTGATTCGACTGGCGGGGGTCGTGGCGAAGAGGGCCCGGTATGTCTGGTTGAAGATCGGGAAGGGGTATCCGTATATGAAGTGTTTTGAGGACGCACGGTGGCGGATTATAGGGCTATCGGTTGAAATAGCGACGGGATAGATTTTCGAAGGAATCGCATCGAATCGGTCGGTGATTGAGAGATCAGGCTCGTTTAAAACGACGGGAGGGAGGGGCACGCAAAAAGGGTTGTGGATAACCCGCGGACAGCGAACCAAGACCATGTCTGACGGGCGCAAAGCGCCCCGGAGAGATGAGAACGTCGCGTGGGAGGTCACAAAACCGCTCACAAGACAGGATGGACCGGAGGATTTTTGAATTTCGGGGATCTTCCACGCCCCCAGGTCGGTCAGAAAAAAGTTACGTGATTTTTTGGGGAAAACCGTGTCCCTTGACAGCCTCTGGGTCGGGCTGTATAATTAACTGGTCAGACTAGTTTGTGGAGGGTGTGTTATGTCTCTCAAATATCGAAGCCGGTTTGGACGCGGGTGTTGGCAGGTTCAGGAGGCCAAGGCCCGGTTCAGCGAATTGTTTCGAAAAGCTCGGACCGAAGGTGTTCAGCGGGTGGCGCATCACGGGAAAGAGGCGGTGGTGGTGTTGTCGCAGGAAGAGTTTGATCGGCTTTGCCATCGAACAGCACGCAAAGAGGGGCTCGTTGAATTTATGGAGCGTTCGCCCTGGGCTGGACTGAAAACGGATCTCCATCGAACCAAAGACGATTTCCGGTCGGTGGACATATGAGTGGATTTCTTTTGGACACGAATGTCCTTTCCGAGCTTGTGAAACCGAAACCCCACCCCCCTGTTGTTCGGTGGATTAACGATGCGGACGAAGACTCCCTCTATTTGAGCGTTCTGACGTTGGGTGAAATTCGAAAGGGTATTGCGGGTTTGCCCCAGGGACCCCGGAAATCTCATTTGGAAACATGGCTTCAACAGGACCTTCCGGATCGATTCCTGGGTCGCATTCTGCCGGTCACGGAACGAATTGCAACCCGATGGGGGTTGATCACCGCTCCGTCACTGATGCACGGTAAGACGTTGCATGTAATTGATGGGCTCCTGGCGGCAACGGCCCTCGACCACAATCTTGTGTTCGTTACCAGAAACGTGAACGACGTGGCCCCCACCGGTGTCCCCTATCAAAACCCCTGGGGATAATGCCGGGGGATTCCAGATAAAACCAATCCGAAATATGGGCAATACGCTTTCTTCCGTTGGGGGGGGATTGGTCATTTGAACGTGTTGATCGCGCCAAACGCGTTTAAGGGGTCCCTGACCGCCACACAGGCGGCACGGGCCATGGCCGTCGGCGTTCGCCGGGCGGGCGGTGCGGCCGTTTTGTTGCCGTTGGCCGACGGAGGGGATGGGACGTTGGATGTCCTTCAAAATCCGCTTGGATTAAAAATGAGACGATCCAGGGTGATGGATCCTGTGGGTCGGCCGGTGACGGCGCGGTGGGGATATAATCCAAAAACCCTATGGGCGGTGGTTGAAATGGCCCGGGCTTCCGGTCTGGCCCTGTTAAAACATCACGAACGGAATCCTCTGAAAACAACCAGTTTCGGCACGGGGCAACTGATCCGCGCGGCGGTTCGGGCTGGGGCCAGGAAAATATTTCTGGGGCTCGGAGGAAGCGCGACCGTGGATGGGGGGCTTGGCCTTCTCCAGGCGTTGGGGGCCACGGTCACAATTAGAAAAAACGGACAGACGGTGTATCTCGACCGGCCCGTCACCGGGGAGGATTTAGAGACGCTCGAAGAAGTTAATCCTTCTCCTGTGATGCGATTCATGAAAGGTGTTCAACTTCGCGTTCTCTGCGATGTGCGTAACTCACTTCTGGGCCCCCGGGGGGCCGCGCGGGCGTTCGGGCCTCAAAAAGGAGCGACGCTAAAAGGGGTGGTTCGGCTGGAGCGAGGGCTCAAACGAATGGCGGCGTTGGCTCGGGCGGAGGGGAAAGATATTTCAAAAATCCCTGGAACCGGTGCGGCGGGGGGAGCGGCGGGGGGGCTCCTGGGATTTACGAACGCGCGGCTTGAAAGGGGGACGGACACCCTTTTTCGCCTCAAGGGTTTGGAAAAGCAGATTCAGCGGGCGGATGTCGTGATGACCGGGGAAGGCCGGGTGGACCGAACGTCCTGGGAAGGCAAGGCGTTGGGAGAACTCGTTCGCCTCTGCCGCCGACACAAAAAACCTTTGATTGTCCTGGCGGGGGAAATCGGTCCCGGCGGCCCTCGCCGGGGGGTGGACGTCGTAGGAGTGGGAACTCCCCGAATGAGCCGGAAAGAGAAAATGCACAAAGCCAAACAGCTTATCGCGAAAGCCGCGGCGGGTTGTTGGAAGATCCAACTGAAAACAACGAATTTATAGTTCAGCCAGTATGTCTTTTGTTTGGTGCCAGGGGAGAGCGACGCCGTGGCGGAACGTCTGTGGGCGTGGAACGCGACAGATCAAATATCCCCCCTTTGCTTTTTCCTGGGTTTGGAAAGCCGCAAGACCGTCGAAATCGGATTCCCGAGGGGTTTCGGTCCATTTAATCTCGATGGGAACCCGGCGGTTTTCTTTCTCAATAACAAGGTCAACTTCTTCTCCCCGTTTCGTGCGCCAATAAGTGAGCCGGGCACCCGGCTGAACTGTTGCGATGAGTTCGAGGATAACGGCGTGTTCAAACAGAGTTCCCTTTTGAAGAGGGAGAATTCCTGGAGAGTGTTCAAGGCCGGCGGCGGCGTTTCGGACCCCCATATCGAAAAAGTAGTAACGTGGTTTTCGTAGAGTGGAGGCCCGGTGAGCGCCAAAGGCGGGAATTCGATGAAGGATGAGGCTATCTTCCAAAACGGTGTAATACTGGGCCAGGGTCGTATGGGACACTCCCACGTCCGTTGCGATTTTTGAGAAGTTGGGGCTTTGCCCCGATTCCAAGGCGGCAAGGCGTAGAAAAGCGGCGAACGGCGGGAGCCGCCGCACGGCGGCTTCCTGGCGAATTTCTTCCTCTAAGTACAGGGCCGTGTAAGACGTCAAATAATCGCGCCGGACGGCAACGTCCGGTTCGCGCAGGATGCCAGGCAATCCTCCGTAAAGCATTCGCTCTTCCAGGAGCGGCTGTCGGTCTTCTTTGGAGGCGAGCATCCCCCGCTCTTCCCAGGTCAACGGATGAAGATGTCGCAGATGGATCCTTCCCGGAAGCCAGTTCTTCGCGCCGTGACGCATTTTCCGCGCCGAAGACCCCGATGCCACCAACACAATCCGTTTTTCATCCAATAGATATTGCAGAACATCCATCAAAGCGGGATTTTTTTGGATCTCGTCTATAAAGACGACCTGCGGGGGGCCTCTCTTCCCCGCTTCCCGGACCAACACTTCGGGGTCCTGTTCCAGCCGTGTTCGGACGGAAGGGAGTTGCAACGGATACTCCAGCGCTCCCGGGAACGCGGAAAGAACCTCCTTGATGAGCGTGGATTTCCCCGTCTGGCGGGGGCCGAGCAGGAGAGTCGACCGTCCGTGTCGAAGGTCTTCGGCCAAAGGGGCCGTGAGTAACCGTTTGAAACTCATGATTTCAAAAAGTATACAATTTTGCAATAACAACTTGCAAATGGTTCCATCGTTTGGTCGACCGGGAGGAAAATGGTAAATTGGGTGTCCAATGATCCTCCGAGGCAATTTTCGTGATTAAGGCCGAAGAAATTCCGAAACCGACGGATGCGGCCGGGCTGTTGCGGCGGGAACCCCGGGAAGGGTTTCGACGGGGAGCTCACCTTCGGTTGGCGGACCTGGCCGACGGGGGGGTGACGCGGTTTTTGTCCGCGGAGGCCGCGCCGGTCTATTTGACGATTCTTTACGCCCTGCTCTTGTTTCGCCGTCGGCACGAACTGGATCCCCTGCACACCGTCCTTTACGACGACATTCGGCCCGTGGTGGAAAGCCAGACCGCCGCGCCCTATTCCCTGGACGCGTTCGCGTCCGACGTGAACCAGCTGGTGGAGTGGGGCTGTTTAAAACGGGAAGTGGAAGCCGCCCGCATTCGCGGCTACCGCGACCGAAGCCGGGACCATTTTCGATACACTCTCACCTCCGACACAGTTTCTTTTCTGGAATGGCTGGAAGGCCGGTTGGATCACCGTGTTCACGGCACGCTCCAGGACGGCCGCGATCTCCTGCTGGATCTAACCCAACGGTTGAACGAAGCGGCCAAAATTGTCCGTCGGTTGCGGGAGGGCGGTGACGAGGAAGACGCGCGCCGGTTGATTTATTTGCTGGAATCGGCCGACAACGAAATGGACGCGATCGGGCGGGACCTCACCGTGTTGCGAGCCGAGATGCACGCCTACGCCCGGGGGTTGGCCACCGCGGACGATTTGCGCCGGGTGGTGGACGGGCTGGAACGATACGTGGCCCGTTACGTGCGCCGGTTGCGGGAGTTGGGCGGGCGGGCTTACATGGCGGCGCGGCGGCTGACGCGTAAAACGGCGCTGGACGTTCTTCGCCGGGCCCAGGAAAAAATCGCCGCTGACAGTCTGGGGGGCCGCTCCACCCGACGGGACACGGCGGAACTCCTTCAAAACGCCATTGTGCCGTTTTTGCGTCCCAACGGACGGCTGTTGGACACCTGTTCGCGGGTGGAAGAAATGGCGGCCCAGGTGGTTCAGCGCATCCACCGACGGTTGCGGGACCTGGAACTGCGCAATTTCCGGCTGGAAGAAATTGGCGCGCGGCTTAAAGAGATGGCCGCGATGGAGGAAACCGATCGTCGGCCGGGCCTTTTCCTGCGACGGCTGACGGCGCTTGTTCATGTCCCGTTGGATCCCAACTTACAGTCCGAAGGGAAATCCCGGTTGCCCCTGGTGCGGGCTTTCCGGGAATGGACCGACCGGGGCGCGCCCGAACCCCTGCGCCGGCCGACGGCCCGGCCCGAGGACGCGTTGACACAAGACGATGACCGTCGGGCGCGTCTGCGGGCGTATGTGCACAACACTCTGTTGCGGGGCGCGTGGTCGGGCCGGTTGTCCAACGCCCGGCTGGAGAGCGGGGAAAATCCGTTCGAGTGGTTGGCCGTGGCCAAGGCGGGATTTTTAAGCCAGGGCCGCGACCTGGACCGGGCCGGTGTCCATATCCAAGACGAGGCGGGTTCGGCCCATCTGTCGGCCGACGGCCGCCATGTGGCCACCGTCGATCACACCCTGGTGGTGATGGAAAAATCCCATGGAACCTGAATCCGCCGAACTCCCCGAATCCGCCTCGCTTCAGCGGCTCAACCAGGATCTTGTGCGCCGCGTGATGAACGTGTTGACCGAAGCCCCGTTTTTTTATCTGGAAGACGATCGGGCCCTGTTTCAATACGCCCGGCGCCATCGCGCCGCGTTTCGGGATTTCGCGAAATATTATTTCGGCTGGGACCTGGTGATCGACGCGCGGTGCGCCCGCCTGGTCAAACGGGGGGACCGGGAAAATCCCGAACTCAAAAGCGCTCACGTGGACACGTTTCATCTTCCGCGCCGAAACCTGTCCTTGGTGTTTTTAATTCTGCTGGAACTGTTTGAAATCGAACAACGTCGAGTCAATTGGCAATACGAGCGGGACGCGTATTTGCGTTTTTTCCACAACGACTTTTTTGAATACGCCAAAACGCGGTTTCGGGCCCTGCTGGGGGACCGCGCGCCGGACGACAGCGCTCTGCGTCGGGACATCCAGGAGACATGGACAATTTTGATCAAATACCGGTTCATCCGGCCCATTCCCCCCACGCCGGCGGAACTGTTGGTGATGGACCGCAAACAAGGCGAGCTGTATGAGTTTTTGCCCGGTGTGACCTGTTACGACTCCAACGTGTTGCGGGACGCCGATTGGGTAGCGCGGCTAAAAGTTCAACCGGAAGAGGAGCCCCCTTCGTCATGACCACTTACCGAATCCGCTCGGTGCGGCTCATCAACTTCCACAATTTCATCGACGTGGAGATCCCGGTCCAAGGCCACCTCTTTTTGGTGGGCGACAACGCCTCGGGTAAAACCACCGTTTTGGACGCGGTCCAATGGGCCTTGTCGGGGGGACAAGATTTGGAGTTCAACGCCGCGGCCCAACTGTGGGGCGTGAAACAGGATGGCCGGACCCTGCGCGGCGCGGTTTTGCGCACGGACTTGGAAAAAGGCGACCAACGCACCGGCCGAACCATCACCTATGCCGCCGTCGAGCTGGAAACCGACGAGGGAGAGCGGTTCAGTTTGGGCGTCGGAGCCGAACTGGCCCATTCGGAAGCCCCGATCCAAACCTGGGGTTTCCTGCGCCCCGGCCCGCTCAGCGAAATCCCCTTGCTTTTGGAAAAAGGCGGCGAATGCCGCCCCGCCACCAAGGAAGAATTGCGCGAACGGTTGGGGGCGGATCGGGTTCATTTTTTAATTGGGCGGTATCAAAAGATGTTGGCGGACCGGTTCACGAGGGGCGACGACGCGTTTCGTCGGCTCACGGAATTTTGGAAGCTCAGCAAAGCCTACAAACAGATGGCCGAAAAAACCCGGGACTATTCGGAACTGTTGCGCAACATGTTGCCGCGACCCGACGGGGAATCGATCCTGCAGGTGAAACGGGGACTGGACGATTTAAAGGCCGTGGAAGATCGATTGGACGGTCTCCGGGCCCAGCGGGCCTATTTGGACAATTTGGTCAAAGATTTGGCGGAGGTCGCCCGTCATCGGGAATCGGTGGCGCGGTATGGGTATTTGGAATCCCGGTGGAACCGGGACCGGCTCGCTGAAAAAATAAAGGCGCTGGAAGAAGAAACGGCGCGGGTGAGCGCCGAGGCGGACGCGGGCCGGGCCGTTTTGGCGTCTCTTCAGGCGGAATGCGCGGCGCGGTTGGCGGAACAGATGGATTTGCGGGCCAAAGACAAGGACGGACTGTTGGAACGACGGGATCGACTGGCTCGCGACGAGCAAGAGGCCGAACGGCTTCGGGGCGACCTCCAAAAAACCGCCGAAGAAAAGTCCATGGCGGTGGCCCGCGCGGTTCAGCGTGTCCAACGGGTCCGACGGGATTTTGTGGAACGGTTGGTGGAAGCCAAAACGCCGCTGGCCCAGGCGGCGGTCCACGCGGGGCCCGCCCTTCAGGCGTATTTGGGATCGTTGGCCGACGTGGAAACCCAGCCCGCGCCCGAGCGGGCGTGGGCTGTCCTGGACGCACGGGCGGCGCGGCGGGAGATCGTGGATTGGCAAAGCGACGCCGACCGCGCGGCGGAGCGCGCCTCCGTGCTTCGCGCCGAAGCCGAAAAAGACGAACGACTCTGGAAAGAACGGTTGGACGAATGGGACCGTCGGCCCGAGCCGTTGCCCGGGTTGCCGGGATACGAGGCCTGTCTTAGTCGGTTGGAGCGGGACGGGTTGAAGGTTCGGCCCCTGTATCAATGGATCGAAAAGGGCGACGGGGCCGATGACGGATTGTTTCGGGATTTGGAATCGGCTCTGGGCGATCGGGTGTGGGCCTCTCTGGTGCCGGAACCGGAAGACGCGGCCCAAACCGCCGCGCTGGTGTTGGCGGAGTTTCCGGGAATCCCCGTGGTTCGAACAGACCTGCCCCCTCTGCCGGCGGTTCCCTGGCTGGAAAATTTGCTGGATTGGCAACGGTTGCCGGACCCGGTCCAGGGTTACTTGCGTCGGTTGGCTCACGCAACGCCCACGGCGGGGGTTTTGCTGGAGGGGGATGGGCGCGTGGAAGATCGGGGCGCGCGGTTGCGTGTTCGGCCGTTGGATGAGCCGCTGTTGGGTGTGGAATCACGCCGGGAATTTCGGCGTAAAAAAATTGAAGACATCACGCAACGATGGGAACAGGCCAAAGGTCAAAACGCACTATTGGCCGAGGAGATCGAAAAACAGCGGGCGCGGTCTGAGGGGTTGCGCCGGGCCTTAACGCTTTTGTCGGAGTCTCGGGAAGGGGACTTTCCCCTGCGCGCGCGGGAATGCCAGCAAGCGGTGGAGTTGGAAACCCGCGCCCGGTCCGACGCGGACCGCGCCCGGGAGGACGCGGCCCGCCAAACAGCGGAGCGGGACCGGATTGGCCGGTCGTTGGAGACGGTGCGGACACGGTTGGCCCAGGAAGGTTTGGAAGAATTGGAAGTGCGGTTGGTCGAGTCGGACCGGGCGGTGGCTCAGGCCCGGGAAGCCGAGGGTCGCCAACGGGAACGGATGGGGGAGTTAAGGCAGGCATTGGAGGATTTGCAACGGCGCGGTGAATCGTTGGCGGCGGAGCGGGCCGGGATTGTCGCGGATCTGGCCGACCGCGCACGGAAGCTGGCCGTTTTGGTTCCGGAGGAACACCGTGCGGACGTGGACGGTTACGCCTGGGACGTCAAGCAGGGCCGACGGATTTCCAGCCTGGATAATGTGCGGGAAAAAATTCGCGAAGCCGAACGGGCCTACGACATGGCCGTGGCCCATGTGGGGGGGGAAGGAGGCGTGTTGCACCCGGAATACGGGCCCCTGTTTGGACTCACGTACGATGAATCGGCCCACACCATCGTACATCGCAACGGCCAAACCCTGGAGACATTTTTGGCGGCGTTTTCGACGCAAGTGCAAGAGCACGAATCGGCCCTGGACCGGGACAAACAAAAACTGTTCAAGGAAGTCATTCAAGGTCACCTGGCGCGAAAACTTCAGCGGGAAATCATGGATCTCGAACAAACGGTCCGGGACGTGGACCGGTTGTTGAAAGCGCGGGTGTTCGGGCGGCGAACCCGTTACCGCATTCGGTTCCAGCCGAGGGCGGAACACGCCCATTTCATATCCGTGGTCAAACGCCTCGCCGCGTTCGACGCGGCGGGCCAGGCGGAATTTGAGGCGGAAATAAAAGAGCGGCTGGCTTCCTTGCCGTCGGAAGGGGGCGACCTTCCGGAATCGTTCGATTACCGCCATTGGTACGAGTTTCAATTGATGATGGGGGGCGAAACGGAGGAGGGGGTGGAACTGAAACCCACCAAAGCGCGGTTGGGGTCCGGCGGCGAACAGGCGGTGCCCAAATACATCATCATTTTGGCCATGGCGTCGTTGCTGTTTCGCGCGTCGGAATCGTCTTTGCGCGTCTTGTTGTTCGACGAGGTGTTCTACGGCATCGACAAAGCCCGCCGGGAAGAACTGTTGACGTTGGCCACGGAAATGGATTTCCAGTTGGTGGTCGCGTCGCCCGAACAAGCCGGCGACCGGGAATCCTATCGGAAAGCCACCACCGCCTTCGTCGTCAAAGACGCGGACAACAACGTCCACGTGGTCCCCGCCCACATCTGGACCGACCGCCCGGCGGAACTTCTGTAAAAACTCCGCGAAACGTGTTTTTTCCCAAGAAGGGAGAGAAAACAGGGTAACCGTTCAGTCCCCCTGTCGTCTCCGACGACAAAGAAAGATGTTCCTTCTCCTCTTGGGAGAAGGTGGCCCGGAGGGCCGGATGAGGGACTTGGGTAGTTACCTTTTAATAAAAAAATGAGTGAGGCGTCCATGAACACCGAAACAAAAATTGATTCAACTTACGTTGCGAAAAATCTGTCGTCCTGGGCGTCCGCGGCGGTGGTGGCCCGGGGTCGGGCTTATCAAGAAGAGGGCCGGGTCCTCTCGGTGGACTGGGACGACAAACACCAACTGACCGCGGAAGTGCAAGGGTCCCAAGCGGACCCCTATGACCTGACCGTCACGTTCGATGACGTGGGGTGGCCCCAGTCCGAGTGCGAGTGTCCGTTCGATTGGGAACCCCTGTGCAAACACGCGGTCGCGGCTCTCCTGGAATGGTCTAAGGAGGACCGGGACGAACCCTCGGACGCGGCGGAAATGAAACCCAAAGCGCCCTCACCCAACGCGTATTTGCTGGACGTCGAGCGGGTGGAACGGGCGGCCCGCCAATCCAGTGCCAAATCCCAGGACCTGCGCATCGACCGGCGGCCGGCCCAGTCCCTGTTGGGAGAATACCGTGTTGGGTCCAGCGCTAAAGGCCAAACCTACACCGTCACGGTACGGGACGCGCGGTGGGAAAACGCGTCGTGCACTTGCCCGGACTATCGGGTGAACGAACTGCATTTGTGCAAACACATTGAACGCGTCCGTGAAAAGCTGTCCACCCGATCGGCCTTGGCCCGCCTGGAACAGGAAGCCGCGGCGCTTCGACATATTTCTCTTTATGTGGCCCCGCGGCCGTCTCACGAAGGGCCGTTCCACCCGGCGGAAGACATTCGGCTCCACGTCCCCCCCGCGCTCGCGGACCGAACGGGCGATCACCAAACCGGGTTTGTCCCCAACGGCCGCCCGCCGAAAGAACAAATGAAAGCCATCGCCCACATGGTGCGCCGATTAAAGCGGATCGCCCCGGTGCGTGTGGACGGCGAGGTCAACGCGTTGTTGAAACGGGAAGTGGAATCGGCCGAATGGGAAAAGCGGATCGACGTAATCGCCCGCCACCCGGAAACACACCCTGTCTGGAAAAAGTCCGCCGGCGCGTTGCGTCTCGAACTCCATCCGTATCAAGTTCAGGGAATTTTGTTCGCCGCGCGCAAACGCCGGGCGTTTCTGGGCGACGACATGGGGCTCGGGAAAACCGTCCAGGGCATTGGCACGGCGCTTTTCTTGAAAGAGTTAGGTGTTGTGAAACGGGCCATGGTGATTTGTCCGGCGTCGCTCAAATACCAGTGGAAACGGGAGATTGAGCGTCTGTGTGGGGAATCCGTCTGTCTGATTGAAGGGTCCGCCCGGGAGCGGGCTCGGC
This sequence comes from Elusimicrobiota bacterium, assembly GCA_016715645.1. Lineage (GTDB taxonomy): Bacteria > Elusimicrobiota > Elusimicrobia > FEN-1173 > FEN-1173 > JADKHR01. The sequence continues at coordinate 116,787 of JADJZR010000008.1, forward strand.
TGTACCGAGAGAGTTCCGCTTTTTTCTGGGTCATCAATTACGAACTGGTGGTTCACGATCTTTCGGTTTTAGCGGACGCGGCCGACCTTGTTGTCCTGGACGAAGCCCAGCGAATCAAGAACTGGCAGACCCGCACGGCCAAAACCGTCAAGTCCCTGCGCGCGCCCTTTCGGCTGGTGCTCACGGGAACGCCCATGGAAAACCGGTTGACGGAACTCCACTCGTTGTCCGAATTTTTGGATTCCCGGGCTTTGGGCCCGGCCTGGAAACTGATCCCCACCTACGCGCGGCTGGACGAAAACCTCAAAATCGGGGGATACCAAAACCTCGACCATCTGCGCGGCCGGTTAAGCCGTTTTTTCCTGCGTCGATCCCGGCCGGAAGTGATGGCCCAGCTTCCTCCTCGGACCGACAACACGTTCTGGACCCCGATTCTCCCTGACCAGCGAAAAGTCCACCAAGAATTGGAAAACGGCGTGGCCCAAATCATCGCGAAATGGAAACGGTTCAAACATCTGACGCCGGAAGATTTTCGCCGGCTCATGCTGTTGCTCAACACGATGCGGATCGTGTGCAACGCTCACGGCCAGTTCAACTGGGTGGAGATCGAGCACGAGGTGGTTCGCGAACCGCGGGTCACCCCGGCGCTGTGGAAAAAAATCGGGTCCCCCAAATTGCAGGAGTTCCCCAAAGTGTTGTCCGACCTTCTCGAGACGGCGGGCCAAAAGGTGCTGGTCTTCAGTCAGTGGGAACGCATGCTACGCCTCGCGGAGTTTGTGGCCCGGGACGTGACGGCGGAGAAAGGGATCCAGTCTGTATTTTTTCACGGGGGTCTTTCCCAAAAAGAGCGGCGGGTGGGCATCCAGCGGTTTCTGGACGATCCCGACACGCGGGTCTTTTTTTCCACCGACGCGGGGTCCGTGGGGCTCAACCTTCAAAGCGCGGCCAACTGCGTGATCAACCTGGAAATTCCCTGGAACCCCGCCGTCCTGGAACAGCGCATCGGGCGGGTTCACCGTCAGGGTCAATCCAAAAGCGTGGAGGTGGTCCATTTCATCTCCGAAGCGTGTGTTGAGGAACGGATTTTTCAATTGGTCGGACAAAAGAAGGCTCTTTTCGCCGGTCTTTTTGACGGAGCCAAGGACATTGATTTCACGGCTGTTCAAAAAGCGTCTTTCCTGGAAAAAGTTCAAAGCCTCATGGGACGCGAAGCGAAAGCTTCCGCGACGTCATCCGAACCGGTTCCCCCTCTGGCCTTGCCGGTGGACGCGGGTTCCGACAAGGTCACGCCGCCGGTTACCGCGCCCGCCGCGGATCCGGGCGCTTCGTTCGATCTAAACCCGCTCGTTCAAACCGTCGCGGCTCTTTTTCGTGTTCCCGGCGACCGGGTTCCCAAACTGGATCCCGTCCGTGTCCAGCGCACGCCCGAGGGAACAACGGTCCATCTTCCCGCGTCTTTGGAGGGTCTCATGCGCAACCTGCGCCCTCTGGCCGAGTCGCTCTTAAAAGGGTTGACCGATCCGTCCCCGCAAAAATGAATCTTCCCGATTCGTTTGACGGGATGCTGGAAGACGCGTGGGAGATCGATCCGCGCGTGCTGGCGGACGCGCGGCGACTGCGCCGGTTTTGGGTCGCCGGTCAACCGCCCCCGACTTATTGGACGTTGCGGTGGTTGCCGCCAGCGATGGACCGGTTTTTTGCCTGGGCCGGTGTGGACACGGTTCGTCGAGAGAAAGCGGGCGGCCATCGGGTGTCCATGCAACGATTGGTTGATCAATCGGCGCCCGGCAAATCCCTGGAGGAATCGTTGGATCGTTTTCTCCGGTCTCACGAACCGTCTTCCAGGCCCGCGAACGATGACCAGCCAAGAGAATTTTTTGAAAAAACCGATTGCCCCGAAACCCGTCGCTGGTTGAAGCAGCTTTTCGGGGGGGGGCGGATCTTAACCGAGCTGGAAAAACCCGAAGTGAACATTATCGCCCGGGCGTTGGACTTGATTTTTGGTCAAAGGGAGCTGTGGAACGTGTCGGTGTTAGGAGCGAGGGCGGGGGGAGGGAGCAAATTTTTTCGCCGGGGGTCCCGGGGCCGACGGCGGTTGGCGGATGCGTTGTTGTTTCTTCGAGGCATGATCCCGGCGGGAGACGACGACCGAGAGGCGGTTCTGGACGAAACGGGAATAGTCGGATCGGAAACGTCCACGGGTGTTTTGGTGGCGGGTTCGTTGACGGTGGACGGCATGGACTATCCAACCCGGTTGGCCGATAAAAATCAGGCCGTTTTCCTCACCGTGCAAAACCTGGTCCGACCCGCGTCGGCCCCATCGGTAGAGGGGGTTTTAACCATTGAAAACGACGCGCCCTTTATGGCTTCTTTGAAAGAAGGGTTACATCAAAAATGGCTGTTGGCGGCCACGGGCGGGTTTGCCAACCGCGCGGTGGTGGATTTTCTCAAACGGATTCTTTCTCCCGCCCTCCCCTGGCGCCATTGGGGCGACACGGATCTGGCGGGGGTCCGCATCGCGCGCGTCCTGGCGGAACGGGTCGGCTATCGGCCCACGTTCTATCGGTGCGGGCCGGACGACATTCGTGCCCGCCGGGCCCGGCTCCTGCCGTTGGACGTCCCCTCCAAACGGGCCATCGCCACGGACCTGAAAAACAATCCAAACGCACTGGGATCCGAGATACTGCGAACCGTCCTTCAGGAAGGTGGCTGGCTGGAACAGGAAGCCTGGCAAAGCAATAGCGCATCGTCCCCGGTTTGACTACAATTTGACGAGAATGACTGACGAGGTGCTTTATGGATAAAACGAAAAAACGCGTCTGGGTGGGTTTGGGTCTTTTGGCGGTGGCGGTGGTTTCGGTAGCGGTGGGCCAACGGTCGCCGGGTTTTTCCGGCGAAGCGCCGGCCTATCGGCAAAAGGGACCTTCCCGCGCTCGGGTGACTATTACGGAGTACTCGGATTTTCAGTGTCCCAAATGCGGGCAGGCGGTGCCGATCGTTAACAAACTGTTGACCACATATCCCAACGACGTGCGGCTGGTCTTTCATCACGCCCCGTTAAAACAACACAAATGGGCCGTGCTGGCCGCCCAGGCGGCGGAGTCGGCGGGACTGCAAGATAAGTTTTGGGAATACGCCGATCATTTGTTCAGCAAACAGACCGAATGGTCTCCCGTGCTAGATCCGAAACCATTATTCATCACCTACGCCAAGGAAATCGGTTTGGACGTGGACCTTTTTACCAAGGATCTCGAAAGCCCCCTGGTGGCTGAAAAGGTTCGCAAAGAAAAAGAGCAGGCCGACGCACTGGAAATTCCCGCCACTCCGACCTTTTTCATTAACGACCGAATGTTGGTTGGCGATACGCAACTGGCGGGCAACGGAGCTCGTTACATTGAACAGGACCTGGCTCAATGACCGGGCGGAGGGCTTCTTTTTTGTTGGGGTTTGCAGCGCCTTTTTTTCGCGTAACGGCGGGGGCCGTGTTGGCCCTGTCGGGCTATTTAAAGGCGGTGCGCCATCCGGCGGAGTTTGAGGCCACGTTGGCGTCTTACTGGTTTTTCCCCGGGGTGTTGTTGGCGCCTTTAGCCCGGATTGTTCCGTGGTTGGAGTTGGTGGTGGGCCTCTTTTTGGCGGCGGGCTATTTCACACGCGCCACGGCGTTGGCGGGCGCGGCCCTTTACATGGGGTTCGTGGGGGTTTTGGGCCAGGCGATTCTGCGAAAATTACCGTTAAAGGATTGCGGTTGTTTTGGCCAGGCGGGACCCCATTTACAGCCGATTCAGGCCCTCAGCCTGGACGTGGTCATGGTGGTGTTTTGCCTGCTGGTCTTTTTCGATCGAGAAAAAAATCTGTCCGCCGACCGATGGATCGAAAAATGAATCCGATTCCTTTCATGAACTTGACACCGGTCCATGAACCGTTGGAATCCGCCTGCGTGGAAGCCTTTCGACAGACCTATCGAAAAAATGAATACATTCTGGGCGAGGCCGTAAAACTGTTTGAGGAAGAGTTCGCCCATCGAACCGGCGCGGCCCACGGGGTTGGATTTTCGTCGGGAACGGCGGCGTTGGAAATGGCTCTGCGCGCGGTGGGGGTGGGCCCCGGCGACGATGTGCTGACCACGCCTTACAGTTTTTTTGCCACCGCGGCGGTTATTGTCTACGTGGGCGCTCGGCCCGTGTTTGTGGACGTGGACCCGGGCACGCTCAACATGAATCCTCGGATTCTTGAAAAAACGGTCACACAAAAAACAAAAGCCATTTTGCCCGTGCATATTTTTGGCCAGCCGGCGGACATGACGGCCCTCAACGATTTCGCCCGTGCCCATAAAATCCCCGTCATCGAAGACGCGTGCCAGGCTCACGACGCGCGGTGGCGTGGCCAGCCTGTGGGAGCGTTGGGACGTATCGGGTGTTTTAGTTTTTATCCGACCAAAAATTTGGGTGGGTTTGGCGACGGGGGTATCGCCGTCACCAACGATGGGGACTTGGTGGAACGGTTGCGGCGGCTTCGCAATTGCGGCCGGCGCGCCCAGTATGAGCATTTGGAATTGGGTTACAACGAACGGTTGGACAACCTTCAAGCCGCTTTGCTGAGGGTGAAATTGCCCCACTTGACGGCTTGGACACAAGAGCGATGTCGGTTGGCCGCGCTTTACCGACGGGAACTGGCCGATGGCCCGGCCCGGCCGTTGGCGGTGGCCGAGGGAGCGGACCCGGTGTATCACCTGTTCACCGTGCGGGCGCCGCGCCGGGATGCGTTGCGCGACCATTTAACGGCAGCGGGAATACAGTCCGGGATATTTTACCCGACCCCGCTCCATCTTCAACCGGCATTCGCCGGTTTTGGCGGAAAACCAGGGGATTGTCTCGAGGCTGAACGGGCCTGCCTCGAAGTGTTGTCGCTTCCGCTGTATCCGGGCTTGCCGGAAAAAAGCGTGTTGCGCGTCGCCGCCGCTGTCCGGGATTTTTACCGGCCTTAAATGGGCAATCTCCGGGCAACCGGGGCTCTTTTGGTGGCCCCTCTTTTATTGGCGGGCTGTTTTCGCAATCCCATCACTTCCAAACGCCAAACCAAACTGATTTCCGAAACGGCCGAACGCCAAATCGGCGCTCAAACAAAAATTAACATTCTTAAAGAGTATGGAGAGCTGAAGGATCCGGTGTTGGTTCAATACGTGGCCAACCTGGGTCAGAAGCTGGCGGCCGTGTGCGATCGTCCGAAGGTGGATTACGAGTTTCTTATCTTGGACACGGACCTGGTCAACGCGTTCGCCGCGCCGGGCGGGTTTATTTTTGTGACCCGGGGTCTCCTTCAAGAAATGTCCAACGAAGCTGAACTGGCCTCGGTGTTGGGCCACGAAATCGGCCACGTGGCCGGGTTGCATTCCGTCGGCATGATCCAGCGGCAGATGGGGTACGGCGCCATCGCCATGTTGGGCGCGATCGTGTCGGGTATTCAGTTGGGTCCGGAAGCGATGATTATGGTGGCCCAATCGGCGGACCTGTTCACAAGCCTTTACATGCTGGGTTACAGCCGCGAAAACGAGCTCGAGGCCGACCGGGTGGGATTGCGGTATATGTTGTCGGCGGGGTACGATCCCAAAGCGGCTTTGACTTTTTTTGAGCGGTTGCGGTCCTTGGAATTGAAGGAAGGGCCCGACACCTGGGAACCCTACTTACGGTCGCACCCACCCACGGAACAACGAATCGCTTTGGCCAAACAATTTCTCGATCGAAGTTTCTTTTTCTTCCGCAAGACGGAATTGAACACGGCTGTTTATCAGGACATGAAATCCCGCTTGCCGAAATTGAAACCGGAAGAAGTGGGCCAAACGGTGGGGAAACGGTACGATTTGCCGTTGTTTGGCGTGTCGCTTAGCATCCCCGAGGAATGGAGCTGGGAAACTCAAGGGGGCCGCGCGTTGATCGGGTTTCGAAAAGTCGGCGGCGAGGCCTGGGGCCAGCTCCGCCGGGAAGAAGAGGTCGGGACTTTGACGGCGGAAGAGTTCGCCATCAAATTTGCCCAAGACCACCAATGGCAATACCTTCAAGGGCGGCAAGTGTTATACCCCGCCGGATACGGTTTTCTCGGCCAATTCTACGGTCCCGGCGTGTTGGGGGGGGCGTACGTTTATCGGGCACTCTTCCTTGTCCGGGACGGAACGGGTTGGGCCCTGCTGTGCGCGGCGGCCCCGAACCGCACATTCGAACACCTCGTCCCTTTTGAACAGATCCTCCGTTCTTTCCAATTAAAATAATTGGACCGTTTGGCATCAATTCGGTATCGACAACTGTCATCCATTTCACGACGGTCAAAGAAGTCTCAATGGGAGACGTTCTTTGAACGAGCAAATTTATGGACATCTCTCAAAAAATGACCTAGAATCAGCATTAGATGTGATAGACAAGGCCTTCAATTATGAGGATTTAGGCGAAGCCGCCCAGGAGCTCGTAAAGGAATAAACCGTTAGAATCGAACTATTATGAGCCCAACCGTCTTTCGTCATCGCACTATCGGTTCTTCTTTTTCTCGCGTGAGGAGAGTCGTGCGCATGTTCATATCTCATGCCCCGATGGCCACGCGAAGTTTTGGCTCGAGCCCATTGTTTCCTTGGCGCATTTTCATGGGCTTCGGGCACGTGTTTTAAGGCAACTTCAAGTCGTTGTAGAGGAGCGGCACAGTGAAATCCTTCGCGCTTGGAAAAAGCACTTCGAACGCTGAAGTTCAGAACGTTTCGAAGGATGGCGTCTGGCTGATCATTCGAGATCAGGAATATTTTCTCCCGTTCACTGATTACCCTTGGTTCAAAGACGCCACTATTGCGTCCATATATAATGTTGAAACGATGCACGGGACTCAACTCCACTGGCCAGACCTTGATGTGGATTTGGAGCTGAACTCTCTTCAAAATCCTCATCAATACCCTCTCGTGTATCGATAGCTGTAGATTTAGAGGCTTCAGGTTGGAGGAAGATTCAACTGGGGTTTTTCAGGATCAGCAGAGAATCTCGAAATATTCATCAGAAGTGTTCAAATTGAAGCATTCCGCCTCCTTCGCCGAGGTGGCTCAGTCGGTAGAGCACAGGTCTGAAAAACCTAGAGCTTGGGATTTGAACTGTTTTAATGCAGTTATTCTTGGGAAATTCTGTATATTCGTTCTTTTTCAGGAGTGGGGTTGGACTGGGATTATCGTGTTTTCCAAAAAGATTGGGGGAAAACTTCCATCAGATCCATCGGAGGTTCAACCGTTCGAGGTTTTTATGGCCAAGGATGTCGGTAAGAACCTGCTTGCTAAGACAGCGGAATGGCCAGAGAGCTGGAGTCGCTCGGACTCTGATGTAACGATGGGCCAGGCCATTCTCGATGCCATGAAGCCATTTCTGACTCATCTGGTGACGTCAGGGAAATCGAAAACAACACTCCGCCGCCATTTTGGGCACGCCTTTCTGTTGGGAGGCGAGGTAATTGATCGGGTTTACGAAGGCGGAAAGCTGAAATCACTTAGCGGGGAGAAGTTACTCCTCCAGTTTATTGGAGAGGATGGTGGACCTCTGTGCCACCACAATGGGAACGAAGCTGAACATCGTGAATATGATACCACCTGCCGAAAACTCTTTCGATACATTGTCTCCGAGCCCGTATTATATCGACACCCGAATATCCCTGACCGAGCAAATTTATGGACATCTCTCGAAAAATGACCTAGAATCAGCACTGGATGTTATAGACAAGGCCTTCAGGTATGAGGATAAGCCAATTGTCGTCTCTCCTGAACGTTCAGCCTGAGGAGGAACCATGACTATTCTTCTGAAGGAAGCATTTGCCAGAGCTTCCCGATTACCACGGGTTGAGCAGAATACGATTGCCCGATGGATGTTGGAGGAGCTGGCATCGGAAAGACGTTGGGAGAGTGCATTTGGAGAGTCGGAGGAGACCTTAAGTAAGCTTGCAAAGGAGGCACTTGAGGAGCATCGATCTGGAAAGACTCATAAGCTTCATCCCGACCGTTTGTGATATCCCGAACCACTTCACGCTTTCGGAAAGCATTTTCGAAGCTTCCGCATTCGATACAGAAACAGGCCAGAGAGGCTTACACCCAGTTTCAAGATGACCCTTTTCACCCCGGTCTCCATTTTAAGCGGATCCATTCACGAGAGCCCATCTATTCGGTTCGAATCAGCTTAAACTACCGTGCGGTGGGCATCGTTCAAGGGAACGATGTGATATGGTATTGGATCGGATCACATGCAGACTACGACAAGCTAATTTCGCGATGAGCTGGCCCAGGTAGAAGCGTCCTTCAACTGGGGTTTTTTAAGATCAACAGAGAATTTCAAAATATTCAGAAAAACTGTTAAAATTGGGGTCATTTAAAATCTTCGCCGCCCTCGCGCAGAGCGCAAGGACAGGCAAGCGGTCGCAGAGCGACCGAAACCCTTGCCGAGGTAGCTCAGTTGGTAGAGCACAGGTCTGAAAAACCTGGTGTCGTCAGTTCAATTCTGACCCTCGGCACATTTTTTGGTTCTATTAAGTCTTGTCGATGGGAAGACACAATAGAACAAGCTTATTTGGGTTGTCCATCTGAAAAATACATGGCCATAAAGTTGGATTCAACTTGTACTCAACTGACTATTGTTCCTGCGTGAGGAGGAACGTCATGGTTCGCCTTGTTTTTTCACGATGGTGGTTACTGCTGCTTTCTCTTCCATTCCTTTTATTTGCTTTTCCCTGCGTGCTTTTTTCCGATGACCAAGAGATGGACAAAATGTTCCTCGTGTTTATGGGCAACCCCGCCGTTCCCTTTGCAAAGGAAGTTCTAATTCAGCCCGAAGGAGATTTCCTTTGTGATCCTGGTATTGAGGCATGGAATGAAGATTTTTTATTCCAATGGGATTGCCCGTTTCCTGAAGTAAAAGTCGAACAGAAAATTGAAACCAGTTTATTTCTATCAGACGAAAATGGGCCCACTATTGGTTTAATCGATTGGAAACACCACTCGACGGAATGGAAAGAACTAAAAAATATCAATTCCAATCATTGGCGAAGCGCTCAGTTTGATCCTTCTGAACAGGAAAAGTTTCCTGAATATTCAACAATAGAGTTAAGAGATTATTTTATTGAGAATTTTAAGGATACGGACGAGCGGTGGATAAAAATCGCTGGATCCTGCCCATCCGAAAATAACTGCATGGTCCTGCCAAGCAGCACCTTCCTTAGAATTCGTGTAATGAGAGAGGGTGCCTGGACGACAATAAAACAAATTCAGATTTTGATTCCTGTGGGATGTTAGCGGAAAAACAAGGGGACGTTTTCAACTAATCAACTTTAGAGATTTCAATTAAAGAAGAGCTGTGAAAATTTGTCCCGAACCAACTTATGCCGAAAATTTTTGAGTGGAATGTACACAAGTTTTTCTTTTTTTTCAAACAAGGGCTTTATGAGAGAGCCTCGGCATATTCATGTGTGAAAGGGAAAAAAACAGCCAAGTTTTGGTTGGATCCTGCTGTTTCGATGGGGCAAGGGGACGCATTTAGATAGTTAGTTTATTCGGCTCATGACGAGGAACTGTGGGTTACCGTCCATGGCCTGAACTGACTCATCCAGGGGGTGCAACCCTGGATGATCTTAAGCTTCATGTAGGCCTTGTCTCGGAAACCGTAGGCCCGGCGGATAATGTTTTTGGCTTTCAGATTCGTGGCCTCCACGTAACCCAGGGAAACTTTCTTGTCGCAGAAGGCCAGGATTCCGTCCAAGTGTTTTTCGACCCTCTTGGCAAACTGCCGCATGGACTTCATGCGGGTCCACTTCAGTTGATCCACCCATTGCCGGAAAAAGCGGCGGGCGCATGTCCTGGACTTGTAGCTCCAGAGATGGCCGAAGGATTCTTTGAGCAAATGCGCTTTCAAGAGTTTCGGGCTTGCGGCCAGGAGATCGTTCAAGGCCTCGCGGGATTTCCCCCGCACGTGAGCGAGGCGCGAAAGCAGGATGAACTTCTTGCCGGCCAGGAGGCCTCGAAACCGCTTTCCGGCGCGCTTTTTGAACTCGGATTTACGAACATCATTCACCGCATTCAAGAGGTGGCGGATCACATGGAACTTGTCGTAAATGATCTGAATGTCCGGACAATGGGCCTTGAAGCTGTTTCGGAACGGGGCCCACATGTCCATCACCACGTGTGTGACGCGCCGGGCGCGGTCTTTTCCAAACCACTTCCAGAACTTCCGCAAACTCTTCTCCCGACGCCCTTCCACAACGTTCAGCAGTTCGGGACCTCGGGGCCCCTCCGGGACACTAATCATCGTCCAATAGTTTTGGCCTCTCCCCACGGCGATTTCGTCGGCTCCCATGACCGTGATGCCGTCCAAGGGACGTTCCGCCTGAACCTTCGTCATCGCGCGTTTGTCGATCTCTTTGATGGTTCCCCGGTGCATCACCTGGAAGAGGCCAACGCTTTTATTCGTCATGACCTTGCACAGCTCCGCCACCAAGCGGGCCAGCCGCAACGAGACGCGCGGTCCCCGCACGTCCACGAACTCCAGGGCTTCTGTCCGGATCCCGCAACGCGGACAGTTCACCCGATATCGCTCAAACCGCAAAAAACAAAGGTGATGCCACAGCATCAGATGTTGAACCTCCTGCCAAGAGCTGTCATAGCCTTGTTCCACCGCTTGGCCGCACTTCCCGCATGTGTGCCCTTTTATGATGCGTTCCATGTGAACCACCACCGAGCTTTGACCCTTATGAAAACCGGGTTCCAGGCGTTTCACACGAAATCCTTGCGTTTCCAGCAGAGATGTAAGACAATTTTCTGGCATCTGATGCGGCCCCCTTACCTTAAGAATAAGGAGTTTACCGCATCAGATGCTTCTTTTATACCCACACTATCTCGTCATGAGCCGTTTATTCTTAACCAGAGGAAAACGGATGCTTGAGTTTGAATGGGATGAATTGAAAGCGCTGTCGAATCTTCGAAAGCATCGCCTCACTTTTGAAGAGGCGGTCACGGCGTTTTCGGATAATCTGTCATTGACTATCCCGGATCCCGTGCATTCCCATTCCGAACACCGGTTTGTGTTGATCGGACATTCAAGCAAAAATAAGCTGCTGGTTGTGATACACACGGAACGAGGGGAAAGGATTCGGATCATCAGTGCTCGGCAAGCGACTCGCCAGGAAAGGAGGTATTATGACCAAGGGAAATGAGATGTTGAAGGAATATGATTTCAGCAAAGGAGTCCGCGGAAAATACGCTCACCGCTATGCGCGCGGAACGAACGTGGTCGTTTTGCAAGAAGACGTGGCCAAACTCTTTCCCGACTCTGCCTCCGTCAACCAGGCCTTGCGGCTCTTGGCACAAGTGGCGGCGAGAAAAAGGGCCGCCTGATTTTGGTTCAAGGCAGATTCAACTGTCGATTGCGATTCTATATGTAATTTGAAAACATATGAATGGCAATTGCATTCAATAGCGTGTATCACTGTGTCAGGTCTGAAAAACCTGGTGTCGTCAGTTCGATTCTGACCCTCGGCACATTCTAAAGTTCTCGTGAGTCTTCTAAATGGGGAGGCCCAATAGAACATTTTTAGCGACGGTAAAATTGTCAAGGTTTAATGGGAATTTACGTGTTTTTTCGGGATATAGAATTAAAGACGAAAAATAACGACTATATCTCCGAGACTAAAAATCAGAAAGGGCATCATCGCCGCCTCCTGTGTTCCTCTCATTCAACATAAACGCCTCGCTTAAGTTTAATCCGTTCGTTGGTCATCGGTTTTTTTCTTGACAAACTGTAAACTTTAGACTACAATTGCCTTAGAGACCATGATTCCCCTTGAGATTTTTCAATACGAAACCTCTTCTGGGAAATCTCCTTATAGGGAGTGGTTTCTTTCCTTAAAAGACGGGATGGTCCGATCAAGGATTTGGGCTCGAGTAGACCGTTTGGCCCTCGGGAATCCTGGAGACTATAAGTCTTTGGGGCAAGGGGTATACGAGTTGAGGTTGGATTTTGGGCCTGGGTTTAGGATTTATTACGCGCCTGTGAAAACAATCCTTGTTCTTCTTTTGACTGGAGGAGATAAATCGACTCAAGTAAGCGATATACGCCAAGCTAAGGAGTATTGGAAGGATTTTAAAAGGAGGAACCCATGAAAGCGATCCGAAGTTATCATAAAGATCTCATGCAGGACTTGCAAGATCCTCGGGAAGCCATCTCTTATTTGAACGCGGCCTTGGAGGATGGAGATAAAGAAGCGTTCCTTTTGGCTTTCCGGAATGTGGTTGAAGCTCAAGGCGGAATGTCCCGCGCGTCTCGCGTCACCCGGATTCATCGGGTGAGTCTTTATAAAATGCTTTCAAAAAAAGGAAATCCCGGGATCGACAGCCTCATGGAGCTTTTGCGACTCATTGGAGCACGCATGCAATTGACCGGCCCGGTTCGATTGCGTCAAGCGGCCTAATTCAAGGGTTCCCCTGTGGGTCTGGAATAGATCGAAATTGTCGCACAATGAGTTTTAAAATTGAGCGTCATTCCAGAGGCACTCAGCTGTTGAAGGAATATGCTTTCAGAAGGCGTTCGTGGAAAATACGTTCATCAACGGATTGGGGGGACGGGATTGGGGGACGTCTTTAACAAAGTAACCTGCAACAAGCATGAGTATTCCATTTCGCGGGAAATCCATTGTAACACGAGGGACTTGATTGTTTTTTTTGTGTTTTGAGGTAAAACTTAATGACGGTTTATTTTGAGTGAGACCGGTTAAGGCGGAAAGTAACGTCAGAAAGCATGGTGTCACGTTTGATGAGGCATCCACAGTTTTTAAGGATCCTCTTGCCGTCATTTTTGATGACGAAGACCATTCGGATCGAGAGAACCGCGAAATCATTATCGGCCATTCTTTAACTGGCAGGCTGGTCATTGTTAGTTTCATGGTAACAGCTCAGGCCCCTCACCCTGCCCTCTCCCGAGAGGAGAGCCTGGCCGGCGGCGAGCACGGCCGGAGCGATCCTGAAATGGCACGGTCTTGTTAAGAGCCCGCGCCGGAAGTTGAAGACGCCCCTCTTCGATCGGGTGAACCGATCGGTCCAACGTCCGAACGACGTGCGGGGTGTGGATTTTAAGGGCTGGTTCTAAACGAAAGACGGGGTCTGGATCGATCCGCTGACGATTTCGGATTTGTCGAGCCGGTATTTGATCGAATGCCGGGGGTTGCCGTCGACGTGCGGGGACCCTGTCCGGGCTTGTTTCGAGAAGACGTTTTGGCGGTACGGTCTGCCTTGGGCGATCCGAAATTACAATGGCCCGCCGTTCGCGGGCGTGGGGTTGGGAGGTCTGACGAGGTTGTCGGTGTGGTGGATCCGCCTGGGGATCCTGCCGGAACGGATCCGGCCCGGTCATCCCGAAGAGAATGGACGGCACGAACGGATGCACCGGACGTTGAAAGACGCAACGGCCAGCCCTCCGAAGAGCGATCGGTGGGCGCAACAGACCGCCTTCAACGTGTTCCGCCGGGAGTTTAACGAAGATCGGCCGCATGAAGCGTTGGGAATGATTGTTCCGGCACGTCGATACTGCGAGTCGGAGAGACCCTCTACCGAGACCCCTCCCGAGATCAAATATGGGACGGGTGTTGAGGTCCGGAGGGTCCGATCGAACGGCGAGATCAAGTGGGGCGGCGGTTTTATTTATTTGAGCGAAGCGTTGATCGGTGAGCTGGTCGGATTGAAACCTGTCGATGAGGATCAATGGACGATCTACTTCGGCCCGCCAGGGCTCCCGTCGTTGGATTTCCTTTCGAGGCGAGCTTGGGTCCACACGTCGAACGTGGGGACCAGACCGCCGTCTTTCGCCGCTTGCGGGCAATCCAGCAAGCGGCCGCGCTATTCTGACCACCCCACAATCTTGACTTGGTGGCCGTCAATCCAGATCTTCCCCTTCCCCGCCGTTGGCTCGATCAGGTAGTCCACGGCGTGGAGTTTCAACCGGACATCCGGGACAATGACGGAGATTTCAAGGCCGTTCGTCTGGATGATCCCTTCCCTGCCAACCGCTTTCTGTTCGTCTCCCAGTGTCATGCGCCACCTCCCCATCCAATTGTTGCCTTGCGACATATGTCACTTATAGTCTGTAGAGTAAATTCTGGCAAAACAATAGCATGTAGTCAATGAGTGACATAAAAAACAAGGGCATAATGGAGCGGTTTGGCTTGAAAGTGCGAGAAAAACGAGGGCGCCTGGGGATTTCTCAGGAGGAACTCGCTTTTCGTTCGGGACTGCACAGGACTTACATCAGCGACATCGAACGCGGGGCAAGGAACGTGTCTCTCATAAATATCATGAAGATCGCCAAGGCGTTGAAAGCGCGACCATCGGAACTTCTGGACAATTGATCCGAATGGAGACGAGCTCTGAGGAAGGGTCATGCCGTCACCTGAATTAGACACCGTCCGCGAACGCCTCGAGGCGGCTAGGACCAACCTCCTGGATATGACCCTCCGCAACCGGCTCATCAATTTCCGAGCTCCAAAATCTCGTGGCGTTCAAATTGTAAACGAAGACCCCTCAGAGATATTTCGAATATTGGTGTCCGAAGGGAAGCCCATGACATTCGTGGGCAAACCCGGAAAAGAGAATGAACCAAATGTCCTCCAAAAGGATTTGATCCCGCCGCCTGCTGTGCCCGAAGATTCGGAGCAGCCCGTCGTCGGGATCTCCGAAGTTGTTGATGCTACCGATTTAAAACTCAATACCAACGAAACGGCTTCCGCGCTCTCCAACCGTCTGCTCAAGACTTGGCGGGACGCGCAGTCCAGCATGGAGGAGCAGGGGGTGAACATCCTTTTCCTGGCTCTCGGAATGCTGGAATGGTATGAGGCCGATGCAAGCCAAGAACTGATCAAGTCGCCGCTCGTTCTTATTCCCGTCCTCATGGAGAGAACGAGGGGAAACAAATTCCAGGTTAAATATGACGACGGGGCGGAGATCGGCGGGAACCTCTCCCTGACCGCGAAGTTAGCACAGCAATTTCGTATCAAGATTCCAGAGGTTCCGGGCCCTGACGACTTGGATGTCAAAACCTATTTCGCCCAAGTGGTTGATGCGGTATCCCCCCAAAAACGTTGGCGCGTGGACGAGTCATCTATCGTCTTGGGTTTCTTTAGCTACGCCAAATATCTCATGTTCAATGACTTGGAGGGAATCCAGTGGCCCGAGAAGTTCAAGCCGTGGGACCACCCCGTCCTGGGGGCGCTTCTGGATTCTGGATTTGACGATGACGATGCTGGAATCTCGGAAGGAGAGGATTTGGACAAGCATCGCCCTGTGGAAAATGTCCATGAGGTGGTGGATGCGGACGGCTCGCAGGTTTTGGCTCTACTGGAAGCCAGGTCAGGCCGTTCAATGGTCATTGAAGGTCCGCCGGGAACGGGGAAGTCTCAAACCATCACAAACCTGATCGCCGAAGCCATCGGCGAAGGCAAGAAAGTCCTTTTTGTCGCGGAGAAGAGGGCGGCCCTGGAGGTCGTCTGGCGCAACCTTGAGCGCGTCGGGCTCCATGAGGCATGCCTGGAACTTCACAGCAACAAGACCCACAAAAAAACATTTTACGCAAAACTCAAGGAAACCATTGATCTGGGCATGCCCCAGGCCGAACGGGCCGAGGCCCAATTGCAAAGGTTGATGGAAACACGTGAGAAACTCAACGCCTATTGTCAGGCCGTTCATCAAGCGATCCCCAACCGAGGCATTTCCCCTATTCAGGCAATGGGCCGGCTGGTGGCCCTCGGGGAAGAGAAGGAGGGTCTTCGCAAGCCGGACTTCTCCATCATAGGGGCCTGGACCAATGAGCGTTTCAACCAACATTTGGAACTGGCGGAGAGGATTCAGTCCAAAGTCAAAGCGATTGGAAGACCCATGGAAAATCCTTTCTATGACAGTCAATTGGACCTTCTTCTCCCTGATGACAAGCTGGCCCTGATTTCAATGGTCAAGGCGGCCAGGGAAAAAATTAGGGCCGGTCAAGGGGCGGCGCGAATTCTGGCATCTCGTTTGTCCCTGCCGGACCCTAAAGGTTTGTTGGAGGCGGAGATGGTCTGCCGTGCCGCGGACAAGGCTGCCATCGCTCCGGTTTTGGAGGGGATATCGGTCAGCCTGGAGACTTGGAGGAAGAATGCCGCTTCCATGCGGGGCACCCTGCTTTCCGGGAAACGCTATTCCCAAATCCAGGAGAGTTTGCGCGACTCATTAAAACCGGAGGCATGGGATACGGACCTGAAAGGGGATCGTGACGCTCTGAAGAGATTCGGAAATAAATGGTGGCGTTTCTTCGTGGGGGTCTATTGGAAAACGAGGGTTAAAGTGGCTGGGTTGCATCATCAGGGGAAATTGCCCAAAGGAGACAATCAGAGGCTGGCTGTCGTTGAGGCTGTTCTTGAATTTCAAAGCAAGAGATCGGATATCAATAGGGGGCACACCCTGTGCCAACAATTCTACGGCGCTCAATGGCACGGGGAAAAATCCGATTGGGGCCTCCTGATCACTATTCAGGATTGGATCATTGGTGTGCAGG
Source organism: Elusimicrobiota bacterium (assembly GCA_016715645.1). Taxonomy (GTDB): domain Bacteria; phylum Elusimicrobiota; class Elusimicrobia; order FEN-1173; family FEN-1173; genus JADKHR01. Next base: position 133,355 of record JADJZR010000008.1, read on the forward strand.
AGGAGGTTTGCGGCAAAAGCATCCCCATGGAATTGTTGAAGTTCCTGGAAGGCCGCTATGACCGGAAGGGTTTGGCGGAAGAGTCTTTGGAGGCCGCGAATAAATGTAAGTCTGTGCGAAATGATTGGGACGCCGTTCTCTCTTTTCTAAAGGCGGGAGAGCGGTTAAAGAGTCTTGTTTCCGTTTCATTCGCGGAGCAGTTATCCCGATTGAGTGTCTGGCTGACTGATTTGTCTCCGTTGGAGGAATTGGTCTCCTTTAATCATTTGGCGAACGAAGCTCGGACTCAAGGGCTTGAGTCCATCGTGCAGATCGCGATTGAATGGCCTGAAGCCGGAGATCGGTTGCTTGAAGTGTTCAAGAGGGTGTGGTATTCCGGTGTCCTTAGGGAAGCCTGTGAGCAACGCCCCCAGCTGGCTTCGTTCGACCGCCAGGACCATGAGTCGTTGGTAGATGCGTTTCGGCGTCTCGACCGACTTATGCTGGAGTTCAATCGCGCCAAAATTCTCTTGAGGCATTGGCAAGGCGTCCCTCGCGGTCAAGCAGGCGGCAGCCTCGGGATTCTTCAACGGCAGTTCGAGTTGAAAAGGTCCCACATGACCATTCGCAACGTCATGGCGAAGGCGGGCGAGGCCATCCAGGCCATCAAGCCCGTATTCATGATGTCCCCCATATCAATCGCCATGTATCTGCCTTCGGACGGGCCAAAGTTCGACCTCGTCGTTTTCGACGAGGCGAGCCAGATCAAACCGGAGGATGCCTTCTGCGCTATCATCCGTGGCAGGCAGGCTATTGTCGTGGGCGATAGCAAGCAAATGCCCCCTACCAGCTTTTTCGACAAAATGATTCAGGATGAAGACGTGGCCGATGATGAAGGGGAGGCGAATGTAACCCGAAACATTGAAAGCATCCTTGGAATGATGTCCTCCAAATTGGCCCCGTCCAGCCCGAGCCGTCGTGATTTGAGATGGCATTACAGGAGCCGCCACGAATCCTTGATCGCCTCCTCCAATCGCCTTTTTTACAAGGAGCGGCTCGTCATCTTCCCCACTCCTGAACGCAGACCGGATGGCATGGGTCTCCAGTTCAATTTCCATCCCGAAACTATATATGATAGGGGAGGGTCCAAGAAGAACCGTGATGAGGCCCGGATCGTTGCGAGGGATGTGCTTCGACATGTGAAAGAGAGCCCTCTTCTCTCCCTCGGGGTCGTGGCCTTCAGCCAGTCCCAACAAGAGGCGATTCAGGATGAAGTAGAGCTTCTACGGACACAAGATCCCGCTTTCAACGAGTTCGATAAACAGCACCCGACGGAGCCCCTTTTCGTAAAGAATTTGGAAACGGTACAGGGGGACGAGAGGGACGTCATTTTCATCAGCATCGGGTATGGCCGCGACAAAGACGGGTTCGTTTCCATGAATTTCGGGCCTATCAATAAAGACGGCGGGGAGCGCCGTCTGAACGTACTGATTACCCGTGCGAAGGTCCGTTGTGAACTGTTTTCCAACATTCGCGCGCGGGACTTCCGAGTATCGGAAACTCAGGCATTGGGCGTGCACTCCCTCAGGACTTTTATCCATTTCGCCGAAACTGGCGAGTTGGACATTCCGACTCCCACCGGACGGGAGCCTATGTCTCCCTTTGAGGAGGCCGTCATTGAGCGGCTACGGGCGCATGGTTACAAAGTGGAGCCGCAGGTTGGGTCCGCCGGTTTTTTTGTTGACATCGGCGTTTGCGACCCGCAGAACCCTGACACGTATGTACTTGGTGTGGAATGTGATGGGGCCAAATATCACAGCGCCCGAAGCGCCCGCGACAGGGACCGTCTTCGTCAGTTCGTATTGGAGGAAGGGCGCGGCTGGCGTATCCATAGAATTTGGAGCACTGATTGGTGGCGGAATCAAGAGCGGGAGATGAAACGGCTCCTGGCGGCTATCGACCAAGCCATTGCCGTCAAAGGCCAACGGGTTGATCGGAGGGAGCCTGTATTGGGTGCGCCGGGGAACGTATCCAGAAAAACATCAAATGAACACGGGCGGAATCCTTCAAGCATTCCCTATAAAGTTTGCGGGATTCGTATTCCACTTGATGGGGCGGAGTTGCGCGACGTGGAGCCCCAGCGAATGTCGGAATGGGTGTGGAAGGTGGTCGAGATCGAGAGCCCCATCCACTTTGATGAGATCGTTCGTCGTATCAGAGAGGCCTCTGGAATGGAGCGTGCGGGGGATGCGGCACGCGACGCCATTAAGAGGGGGATTCGGCCTCTCAAAGACCAAGGGAAGATACTGGTTGAAAAAGAGTTTCTTTGGAAATCTCCAAAGCACCCGCCCCAAGTTCGGAATCGAGGTGAGTTCCCCGGGCACTTGAAGAAATTGGAGCTTATTCATCCGGATGAGGTCAAAGTAGCCATTATTGAGGCAGTCAAACGTTCTTTCGGGATCGCGAAAGGAGAGGTCGGCTCCGCGGCATTGACGCTTTTGGGGTTTGAGAGGGTGACGGGGTTGATGTCCCAACAGACGGAGAGGATACTCCATGAACTGATCTCTGAAGGAAAAATTACGGAACACAATGGGGTATTAAAGCTGGGAATTCTCCAAGGATGACAATCCCACGATGACCACGACTCCTGAACAAATAGACCTTTGGCGGGCCTCCCCCTCCGAGAATAAAAACCTGGAGTTCAAGGAGGCGAAGACCCAGTTCGACAATAAGAAGCTCTACAAATATTGCGTCGCCCTGGCGAATGAGGGGGGCGGGCGGCTTCTGCTTGGGGTGGCGGACAAGCCACCCCGGCCCGTTGTGGGGACGGCGGCGTTCAACAACCCGATGGAAATGTCGGAGAAACTTTTTCATGCCCTTGGTTTTCGCGTGGACATCGAGGAGGTTTCCCATCCGGCCGGGCGGGTGCTGGTATTCCATATCCCATCGCGACCACGGGGGACGGCTTACCACTTGGACGGGGCCTATTTGATGCGGTCCGGCGAGGAGCTCGTTCCCATGAGCGAGGACCAGCTCCGCCGCATCTTCGCGGAAGGCGAGCCCAGCTGGTTGGAGGAGCCCTCCCTCCGGGGGCTTGACGCCCAGAGAGTCGTTGATTTGTTGGACACGCAGACTTTTTTCGAGTTGCTGAAACGGTCTTATCCCACGAACCGCGCGGGGGTCATCGACCGTCTGCTTCAGGAGCGGCTGGTGGACGACCAGGGTGGAAGTTACGCCATCCGGCGGCTGGGGGCATTGCTGCTGGCGAAGCGATTGGATGACTTCACGGACATCGCGCGCAAGGCGCCGCGCGTCGTGGTCTATCCAGGCGTTTCCAAGCTGGAGACGAAGCTTGATCAGGTCGGGAAAAGGGGGTACGCCGTCGGGTTTCAGGGGTTGGTGAAGTTCGTCATGGACCAACTGCCGCAAAACGAGGTCATCGAGGATGCGTTGCGCAAAGAGGTCAAGTTGGTCCCGGAGATTACCATCCGCGAGTTGATCGCCAACGCCTTGATCCACCAGGATTTTGCCGTCGCCGGGGCGTCCGTCATGGTGGAGGTGTATTCCAACCGGATTGAAGTCTCCAACCCCGGTGATCCCGTGGTGCCGGTGGAGCGGTTCATTGACGGCTATCAATCCCGCAACGAGCGGCTGGCCGACCTGATGCGTCGCATGGGGATTTGCGAGGAGAAGAGTAGCGGCATCGACAAGGTGATCCACGCAGCAGAGGCTTTTCAACTCCCCGCGCCCGACTTCCGGGCCTTGCATCATCGGACGGTTGTTGCTCTATTTGGCCCCAAGAATTTCGACGACATGGACCGGGATGACCGTGTACGCGCCTGCTACCAGCATTGCGTCTTGAAGTGGGTCATGTCCGAGCGGATGACGAACCAGTCTCTACGGGAGCGGTTCCATTTGCCTGAAAGTAAGAGTGCCATCGTATCCCAAATCATCGCCCTGGCCATCGAAGCCAAAGCCATCAAGCCGGATGAGAAGGTCGGAGCCTCTCGAAAATACGCGCGGTATTTGCCTTTTTGGGCGTAAAGGCTTATTTAAGAGACACCGCCTTTCTCAGTCGCAGGACATATAAAAATGATTAATTATCAACATATTTCTTATTTAAGCGTTTGCCCGCTCCGGGTGGCGGCCTCGGACGGGGGATGTCCTTTTGGACTTCGCCCGGCCCGAACACGAGTCGCTATTGGCCTTTCTCGCGAACTTCGACGGGAACGCCCGCATTTATGTGGAGAGCGACGTGCGGGAAGCCTATTCACGGAAGAAGCCCAAGCTGGGCGATTACAAACGGGACTGGCTGGATTTCTTTTCCCCGAAAGTCATCGCCTGGCGCCAGGAGAGACGGGACCACGAGCGGTTGACGGAGGAGGAAGCCCTGGAAGACGCCTTCCCGTCCCCGAAAAAAGCGGCGGAGATGGAATTCATGAGCCGCAAGGACGTCGCCCGGGAGATGGGCGATCTCCTACCCTTGGCCCGGAAAGTTGAGGGGTTCCACCGATTTGATCCCTACCTCGACAACCGTCTTTGGGACTGGCTGATCCCCCTGCCGTTGAACCTGGCCACGGACGGGCATGTGGACGAGGCTTCGCGCCTGGCCTTGGCGTGGTCTGGCATAGAGGGAGAGGCCGACAACCTCCTGGGAGACCGGGCCGTCCTCCTGGCAGAGGCTGGAAGGGAAGCCGACGCGCGGGAGCAGGTGCGCGAGAACCTGGAACGGTTCCCGGAAGATGTCTGGGTTCGGATCAAGGGGGGGGACTCCCTTCGCGCCCTCAAGGACGTTCGGGGAGCGGAGGCTTTCTATCGTGAAAGCCTGAAGATGGCCGATGATCGTTACGATCGAGAGGGAGTCTTGGAGCGCCTCATCCCCCTCCTTGAAGACACCGGCCGGGGAGAAGAGGCCAGCGCCCTGAAGGCGGAGGAAGACCGTCGGGATGAAGATGAGAATGATGAGCCTGTCCTCCCGCCGCCGACTTTCGTTCGTGAAGGTCCGAAAATCGGCCGCAACGATCCATGCCCCTGCGGCAGCGGCCGGAAATTTAAGAAATGCTGCCTGGACAAGGCCCCGTCCTGAAATTGAGCCGGAGACGTTTGGAGGCCACGACGGAAGAGGCCATCGTTGACGCCAACGGCGAGTCAGAGCAACGGACGGGGTGGTTCTCGATGATCGAGGAACACTTGAAACTTCCCTTCGAGACCCAAGTCTTGGGGGTGCCGGTGACCGTGGAGGGCGTGAATATGACCGAGGACGAGACGATCGTGGCCCTGTGCCGCCGGGGGAAGCACCGCCAATCCATTCCCATCCCGGACCTCCCGCTCCCTGTCCCTCCCCCCGCGGGGGCGGAATGGATTGAGGCGTACCGGCTCTGGTCGAAAGGGGCCTTGTGAAGCGGACGCGCGGCTCAAATCGGGCGGTCCGGTTTCGGGGCGAGATCGACGTGGCCCTGGATACGGACGGCTACGTGGAGTGGGACGACGCCAACGATTACGTAGAGAAATTGAGCGCCGTCCTTGAGAAGATCAACGACGCCGGGAATCTGTCGCCGTCCTTCGCGCTCGACGCGGCCCTTTATTTCGTCCAAGAGGTGCCGTCGGTCTTCAACAACGTCCACGACGAATGCGAGTTGGAGATGTTCTGCACCGACCTGGCCGAATCCGCCGTGACATTGGCGAAAAAGGTGGGCGGGGAGACGATACGGGAGACGGCGGAATGCCTCATCAAGGCATACCTGGCCGATGCGACAGACACCTGCCGGTTCGATGCCGTCCTGGACGTCCTCGCCAAGGGGTGGCGGTTGAAAAACGACAAGAGGGTTGTCGCGGAAGTCGCCGCCGCCCATGCGGAGGCGGCGGAGGCGCGGGAGGCCGCGGCGTTGAGAGCGTTGGCAGAGAAGCTTTGGAGGCCCCGGCGGTGAGGGTGACCCGCCGTTCACCGTGGACGACCCGCCTCAAAGAGAACGAAGCGGCCGAAGTGCTTAAACGGCTGGTGAAGCGGAGCCCTCGCCTGGCGAAGGCGGCGGAGAGAGAGGCGAGGCGGCTGGTCAAGGCGATTTCACCGGCGAAGGTCGCCGTCGAGGTGGAGCGGGCGCTTCGATCCTTTGATGACATCGACAACTTGAACGCCCGCGCCGGGGCGACACGCCACGGCTATGTGGAACCCACCCAGGCCGCCTGTGACCTGTACGAGGAGAGGATGCGCCCTTTTCCTCAGGAGGTGGAGAGTCGGTGGAAATGGGGAGACGTTTCCGGCGCGGCGGCGGTCTGCCAGGGAATCGTCCTGGGGTGCTATCGCGTCAGGAATTTGTCCGGCGGTGTGATAGAGTGGGCCGGCGGCGAAGACATGCTTTCCGAAACGGCGGGCTATGCGTTGGAGACTTTCTTTAAAAAAGCGGGTCGACGGAAATTTATTTTCCACGTCCTGACGGACGAGTTTTTTTCGAGCGTGGCGGATTGGGCGGCGTGGATCGGGAAATTGAGCGGAAAGGGATTTTGATGGGGCACTATTGCCGAATCTGCAGTCGGCCCAGGCCCAACGAAGCCTTTTCAGGGCGCGGGCACAAAATCCACGTATGCAAGGAGTGCGCCTCGCTGCCCCAGGAGGAACGGGAGGCGGTGGAGCGGGAAGAGGAAATTTTTGGCTACATGTGCCAGTCGCACATTTCCGATAAAAACGTGGCGAGGCTCACCGTGCTTGCGGGTTCCGGCAACCCCCGGATCGCGGAACTGGCCGGCGTTGTTTTGGAAGTGGCGAGGGTAAGGCCCTATAAACGGCGCCGCTTGAAGGTGCTGGCGCGGGAGCGGCGGGACTTGTTGGAGAAGCTTGACCGCACGGGCTTGATCTTGGCGCACGGAGGATGAGGGATTTGACCGGGCGGGGCGCCTCAGTGGAAACCGATCCCATCGAGGATGCCCATGACGCATATTGAGGGATTTGGGAGGAGACGTCGATGGCGATAGAATTCCACAAGATATGGATTGAGCAATGCGAGGCCGCCCAGGGGATCAAGGAGCGCCATGGCGTTCAAAAGGCCCTGGGCTACCTGATCGGGGAAAAGCTGCTTCAGTTCGTCCAGACGGCGAACGATCATCCCGAGTTCGCTAAAGAGCTTCCCAGGTTCGTCGCGGAGGTCCGGCGTATGTTTCACCCGTCCCTTTTGCGGGACTACCTGCAAAACGCCGAACGGTTGGGGGTGTTCGGGTACGCCTGCTCCGAGGAGGACCATGAATTGCGGAAGAAAGAAGAGGTTCCGGTGTGGTTTCATCTGGTCAGCAATATTTCCATGCGTATCCGTACGTGGTGCGGTGCGGGGGGATGTTGAATGTTTTTGGGCTACCACTTCGCCGAATTTTCTGTCCGTATTCCCGATACGACCAGAAAATTCGGCTTCGTGTCGCCACAAAATTGACCGGCCAGAATGTAGCCTATTCATGGGACTGGGCAGTAATAGCGGGGAGCGCTTTTGCCACCCGTGGAGCGTGTTCCTGCGACGATAACTTCCGTCCGTGACATTCAATCCCCCCGTCCCTCCCTCTCCGATTCCAACGAAATCGTTTTGCCAAGGGGGAGGCCTGTTATCTTTTTACGAAAGAACACTGCCATGCCTCCGCTTCAAAACAGGCCCAGGGATCCCAGAAAACAGGGCGGATCCCCTCCCCCAGTGTCTGAATCACAACTGGATGCCAATAATCATGCGAGACGTTCAGAAAGGAAAGAGGTATGATGATCGGAGCAACTTCACCATTTGCACATTTTGTAGAACCAAGGAACGCCTCAGGTCTGGCCGCTCACGAACGCGCGGCCGTGACAGAGCCGTGGGAGGCGACGAAATGGTTGAAGGGTGTTAGCCCGGAAACCGCGCCACCCTTGGTCAAAGGTCCTAAAGGGCCTTTGACTTGGACTTACCGCCATCGGCACATTTTGATGAATCCAGTGCGGGCAATATTGATCATGGTTCACTGTCTGGGGCTCTTCTGGTGGACACCCTTTGCGGTGGCCGCGCCGGTGGATTCCACGACGACGTCCTCAGAGTCTTCCCAGACAGTTTATGTCACGAAAAGCGGGAAAAAATATCACCGCGCCGGTTGCCGATCGCTAAAAAAGAAGGGCACACCCACCGATCTGAACCAGGCCCGCCGATCAAAGACTCCCTGCAAAGTCTGCAAACCTTCATTGTGATACTTTTGGCCACCAGCGGTTCAAGGCCAACCAGACGGCGAAAGCCATGACGGCGCCGGTGATCACGTCCAGGGTGTAGTGGTTGCGAAGGACCAGGACGACGGTTATTTCACACAGAGCCATCGCACCCCCCATGAGAGTGAGCGCGCGTTTGCCCAGTCGGGAGAATTCCAACGCGCCGAACACGGCGAAGGCCGTGTGGCCTGAAAAAAAGAAATCGTTGCCAACGATGTAGGTGACCAGTAAAGAGGGAAACCCGGGATCTCGCCAGAGCATGCCGGGCGGCGCGGGAAGGGCCGTGGTGGCTTGGGCCAATTGGCGAAGGGCGAATAATATCATGACTCCCGCCAGGGGCCGCGCGGATTTCCCAAACAAACCCCATCCCAATAGTCCAATGCCAATGAGATCAATCCCCAGGGAACTCACAATCAGAATCGCGTTGACGAGAGCAGGTCGTGATTCAAGAAACGCGTGGGGAACGGCGGTCAGGGTGTGTATTTGATCCCCGATGGTTTGCACGGGCGGTCGGTTCCCCAAGAGCGATTGGGTCAAAAACCAAAGCCCCAAGGCCGCCGCCAAAATCGTGCCGCGTTGGATAAGTTGTTTGGTCATCGCCAGGGTACCCCCGGTTTCGGAGCCATGCCCAGATCCGACATCACCTGGGCCTGTCGGTCGAAGGGATTGGTGGTTCGCACAGCGCGGACAAACCCGCCGGGTTTCCCAGCCAGGAGGGGGGGAAACGCGAAGACCGGGAGGGGGAAATCTGTCCCAAACACCATCCGATCCAGGATCTCCGGGGAGCGGCGCAGGCGCATCATCATGCCCACCCGGTTGGGGAGAGTTAGAGCAGACGCGTCCCAAAAAAAGTGAGGATAACGGGCCACAAATTCTCTCATTGTTTTCCAGTGGGGTTCATGGAAAAAGAGGCCCTGGCTGGCGCCGTGGGCGGCGATCACCGTCACTCCCTCGTCAAGAGCCATTCGAAGTCGTGCCGGATCTCCAACCGATTGATCTTTCCCGATCAGGCTGAACTCAAAACCCACGTGGGAGAGAAACGGAAGTTTCCGTTCGGCCAACGCTCGGTAAAAGGAACGGAACCGCTCCTCCCCGGGGTTGAATTGTTGGGTGTTGGGAAGGACCTTGACCAAAAACGCGCCGCGCTCGGCACATCGGGCCACTTCGTCCAGCGCGTCCCGTCGGCAGGGGTTGATGGACACGCCCGCTAGCAAACGGTTCGGGTGAGCCGCCGCGGTGGCGAAAACGTAATCGTTGGAAATCATGAACTCCGTGGCGGATTCGTTAAGCCGGCCCTCGTCATCGTACACGCCGTCCATCCCCAACACGACCGCTTTGTCAAGAACACGGGATTGATCAATGGCCCGAACCAGCCGTTCCACGTACGTCCTGTTCGCCTGAACCGGATCCTTCAGCGAAAGGCCCAACCGCCACGCCACAAACCGGAACAGCGGGGCGTTCCTCATTTTCCTAGAAATGAAACACCCATTGCGGCCGTCCGGTAACCCGGCCAGGTGCACATGAACGTCGATTAACGTTTTTTTAAATTCAGACATAGAAAAGCCTCCTCTTTTATAACAAATCTTGTTTTGAAAAAAGGTCCCAAATTTCGGGACGGACAACAACGGCGTTTCGAGAAGCGCGAATTCGATCGACCGCGTTTCGAAAGTGGGCCGATACCCCGGTCCGGATCAAGAAACTTCCCACAACAGCCACGCTACGAGAGAACCCGATTTTACAATGAACATAGACCGTGCCAGACCGGAGATGTTTCTCAATGAAATCACACGCGGTTTTTAATTGCATCGGGGTGGGAGCTGTCAGGTCCAGTACAGGGACATTAAGGTAGGCCTGGTTTCGAAAAGCCCGGGGAGCGGAAAATTCTCCCGTCAAATCCAATACGGCTTTGACGCCCTCTTGGGTGGCTTGTTCCGCTTCGACCTCCGTCAATTGTCGCCCAACCAAAAGGCCGGGAACTACCTCATCCCAGGGGCGGGCTTGGCGTTTGTAATAGAGCCACGAAATCCATTGGCCCAGAAGCACGGGACCCAACACCAGACGAGAACTGAATGGCAACTGGCCGTTCGTTTTTCGAAACACGGAAGAACCGAGGCTGAAATAAGCGGCGGTCATGAGAGTCAGCGATATGGCCGGCCAAAGAAACCAAAGTCCCCAGGGGGGCAAGAGCGCGGCCAGCCCCCAGGCCAGCGTTGCGCTGATGGCATAAAAAGTCCCCACACGATTGTTGGATGACACAGAAATCTCTGGCTTTCTTGCGGGAATGGCGTAAAAACAAAAGGCGGCTAAAACGAAGCCAGCCAGGATATCGGGCAAATGGTGTTGATGAGTGAATAGTGTGGAGAAGCCGACCAAGCTAAACCAAACATGGGACGCCCAACGCCAGTGGCCCTGGGTGCGGCGCGCGTAGAGGTCCGCCAGGATGGTCCGAAGAGCGATGTGAAGGGAAGGAAATAAGTTGTGCGGAGCGTCAAACCCATGAAGAAAACGAAATATCTCGCGAGTCCAATCGTCAGGCACGGGACGGGCAAAGGCGTAACGCATGGGGAGGCCGAAAAAGAAAATGCCCGCGACAAGAATGGCCAAGACGATCCGCCCTGATAAAACCTGACGTTCCTGAACGTCACGGCAAAGAAAGGGCCCGCCAAAAAAGAAGAGATCGATGGACATGTACGGAAGAATCATCCAGGACCAAAAGGGAAATCGGTGTTCCCAGGGCAAATACAACGCTCCCAGATCCGGCTGTGTGGAAGCAAAATGATTGCCCGCCCCGTAGACCAACAGGAAAAGCAAAGAGAGACCAACGGCCGAAAAAGTGGCCGCTCGGTGATTCGATGGGATCACCGAGCGGCTCAACGCAAATCCCACCGTCGAACAGCCAAGGAGACCGTAAAAATCCCCCAGGGGTCAATGTCTATGTCGATTTTCTCAAATCCCACGGAACGGACGAGATCATCCATTTCTTCCTGAGTGCGGCGCCTCATGATCCAAGGCCGCCCATCCCAATCGCAGAGAACGCGGGCAATCAGCTCGAGTTGCGGATGCCAGGGTTGGTTCGTATAGACCAGATATCCATTCTGAGGGACGGCCGCGGCGAGGCCCCGCAAGGAGGCCAACACCGGCCCGTTGTCCGCAAAAAGCTCATACAATCCCGAAACCACCGCCACCCGAGGCGGAGGGGCAAGGCGGGCTAAACTCTTTTCGTCAAAGGCGTCCGCCTGTTCGACCGCGACGCCCGGAATATCCCATTCCTGGGAAAGGCGGCGGGCCTCTTCCAAATTCTTGGGTTCTCGGTCTCGCAGAAGGGCGGTCGCCCCGGGGATCTTTGCCTCTTTCAACGCACGCAGGACATAACGGCCGCCGCCGCAGGCAATATCGACGAGGTGGACAGGGTGACCTTTTTTTCCCGATTCGACCAGGGCCCGAGCGATGAGCCGTTCGATTTGTTGGCCCCTCACGCGAATCCCCCGCCAGCCCACTCCGTTCAAATAGAGGCGGTCCATCGCCCGCCCGAGAACAGACAACCCCTGGGACGTGTTCCGGTACACATATTCCAACGTTCGCCCGGAATTAAACCCGCTTTCCCAGCCCAAACGGATCCCTTGGCTTAATCGGCCAATGGATTTCAATGCGCCGCGCAATCCCGCGTATCCCCAATGGCGCAAGGAAATCTTTGGGAGAGGTTTTGACAGGCGATCGTATTCGTCCCGTGTGGCCCCCCGCCTGTCTGCGTCCAGCAGGAGGGGCGGACTTTGGCGGGTGAAACTATTTTCTATAAACTCCCGTGCCATGGTGAGAGGGATGGAGCGATCGGTCTCGTGGAAGATGTCATGGAACATATGGGGAAGCCATTCCAGTTTTTTTACCGGGGACCCTAACCGTTGGAAAAAGCGTCGTTCGGCCCCGATCTCCACCACCCAGTCCCGTTGTCCAACCAAGAGAAGGGTGGGGATCCGGATGGCGGCGGCATCTTCAATGACCCGCGCGGAGGTGTCGAACAGATCCAAGAGAATGCGCGTTGAGATGGAATGGGAAATCAGGGGGTCCTTGTTATAACGACGGATTTCCTCCGGATCATGGGTCAACACCCGCGCTTTAACGTAGCTCGGAACCGTTTTCATTAGACCCAGTTTGAGGGCGACCCGCAGGCAACGAACCGCGAAGGGGAAATAGAGTTTGATTCGAAACGCCGGGGTCCCCAACACGAGCGCGCGAATTTTCGGAGCGAAATCGTGTGCCCAGGCGGCGGCCACGGCTCCTCCCACGCTGTGGCCCACCACGGCCATGTTTTCGATGGGAATGTTTTCCGTTCGTGAAAGATGCCGGACAAAAGCGTCGGCGTCCTTGGTGTAGGCAGTAAAATGGGGAGCGTCGTCCCGCGGGCCTTCTGAAAGCCCGTTTCCCCGCGCGTCCCAGGCGAAGACCGCGAACCCGGCAGGGGCCAGCGTGTCCACCAAATGGGTCCAACGACCGGAATGTTCGTGCCCGCGGTGAAACACGACAATCGCTCGGTCCGCTTTTTTCAGTGGATGCCACGCTCGATAGAAAATACTCAATCCATCCCAGGAAGTGAATCGGTGTTCAGACAGGGTCAGGCTCATTGTCTCCTCCTTAGGTCCAGTCCGGCCGGTGGCCTTCATCGGCCAGGGTGTGAAACGTCGCTTCTAATTGGCGCATGAAATGGTCTCGGTCCCCAGCCCACGCCAAGGGGTCTCCGAAAAAAACGTCACAAAAAAATGGAACGAGAAGAGCCTCACCCGGAGGCAACGCTTTCCCCAACCCGTGCAGAAAAACGGGAACAATGGGAACTGCGGGATGACGTTTGGCCAAATGAGCAATGCCGGATCGGAGTTCCTTCAAGGTTTCCGGTTTCCCCCGTGTTCCCTCAGGAAACAAGATCACGATGTCTCCGTTGGTCAAAGCCGCGTCGACCTCGACAAAAGGGTCTTTGCCCGGCTGGGGATGACGTTCCAGGGGAATGATGTGGATGATTTTTCGGGCAAACGATTCTCGAAAACCACCCCGGCAAAAATAGTCCGCCGCGGCGACCGGTCGTAACCGCGGTAAAAGCCGCAAGGGAAACAGAGTCATGAGGACCAAAGCGTCCAGGTGGCTGTTGTGATTGGCCACCACAATCGCGGGGCCTGCGACGGGAAGACGTTCCCGATGGCGGATGTTCATCCCCATGACGATGTGCGCGAGGGGGCGGACCACCACGACAAAAAATAGCCATTGAAGAATGTTCATCAGTAATGGAGGTAATACACGTAATGAAAGAAAATGAGGGCCGTAAAGGTGAGGCTGTTCACCCGATCCAATGCGCCTCCATGCCCGGCGATCAAAGTGCCGCTGTCTTTGACCCCGATATCCCGTTTTAATGATGAAAGATTGACGTCGCCAAAAAAGCCGCCCACGCCGACCAACACGCCCGCGAGAAGGCCTTGCAGGGGAGAAAGAGGTGTCAGCACAGGAGCCAATAGGAAGGCCAACACGGTTGTGGTGAGAACGCCCCCCACCAGCCCCTCCCACGTTTTGTTGGGGCTGACCGTGGGAAGAACCTTGTGGCAACCCAAACCTTTTCCCCAAATATACTGGGCCACATCATTAAATTGGGTCAGAAAAACCACATAGAGAACCAAACCCGGTCCCCCCGCCACGGGATTTTTAGCCGGGGGCAAGACCAACAGAAAACTTAAGTGACTGAGAGCGAACACGGTCATCATAAGCCCCCAGTGGATTGTTCCAACGGCTTTCAGAAAGCCGTCGGTTTCGCCCACCAGGATCATACGGATCGGGATCACCATGAACATGTAGACGGGAATAAAAATGATAAACATTCCATACCATTCCTTAGCAACCCACAGGTATTGAATGGGGATGGCCAAATAGGCCCAAAAAAGAACGCGGCGGTCCGCTCGGCGCGTGGGGATAAGAGACAGATACTCCTTCAACGCCAAGAAGGAGACGAAAGCGAAAAAGGCGATCGAAACCCGCGGGTTCGCGGCGAGAGCCAAAGTGAAAACCCCGACCATCACCCACCAGCTCTTGACCCGGAGCGACAGTTCTTGCCAGTTCCCCTCGGGCTTCCACCGCCGCAGGAGCTTCGTGACCAGGCTCGCAAGGAGGAGAAGCCCCAGAAGACCACCCAGACCCCACCGCACGTTTTCCGTCAAGGCCGCGCCGATCATCGGTCCACCTCCTCCAAAGCCCGCTTCGCCCGGTTCCAGATGGTTTGGACCAATAGGACCAAAATCAACGCCTGGGCCACCGTTAGCCATCGTCCCGCGGGGACCCCAAATCCCAGGAGGAGCGCCAGGAGCCCGATCCAAAACGCGCGGTCGCTTTTCCCCATGGGCCCGTCGTAACGGCGCGACGCGCCGATTTGAACCCCCACGACCCCCGCCATTTCGCTCACCGCTGAGAGAAAAACGATCCCGGTCATGAACGGGGCCGAGAACCCGGGCCAAAGGGCGAGCGGCGCGTAAAGCGCGGCATCGGAAAACACGTCTGTCAATTCGTTCAACACAGCGCCCAGGCGGGATTTCATGCCGTGTTCGCGCGCCAACATTCCATCCACCGCGTTCAACGCCATGCGAAGAAAAAGAATCCCGGGAAGAATAAGAAGCCAACGCCGTTGACCCGCGAAATGGAGCAGGGTGGCCCCGGCGCCGAAGGACAACATGGCGGCCCCCACCGTCACCTGGTTGGCCGTAACTCCCGCCCGGGCCAATGCGACCACCCCTGGCCGTAGCAGGTTTTGAAATTTCGGTTTCACATCATAAACACTTGGCATCATCGCGTCCTTTTAAAAAAAATCGTAACTACCCAGGTCCCTCATCCGCCCCTTCGGGGCACCTTCCCCCAAGAGGGGAAGGAAACAAATATTTTCCCTCTCCTCTTCGGGAGGCTGGTCGCAGAGCTCCCAGCACCGGGGGCGGCAGAGCCGCTTAAGCGAGGGCAGGGTGAGGGGCCTGAGCTGTTACAAAAAATCTTGGAAATCTTTTCTCCTCCATTCAGCCGGTGAGCGACATCGTATCACCCGGACGGAGAATGAGGCACCGGGTTTCGGATTTTTGGGAGATGAGGAGGTCCCGAAACGTTTCGGGCGGTGTTGATGGACGTCCCGTGACCCAGTTGCCCAACGTTTCCATATGGATCGGAATGCAGACTTTGGGTTTTACCCAGGCCACGGCCTGGGCCGCGTCCTCCAGGGTCCAAATGTTGCCGATGACAGGCGTTCCCGCGTAGGGCATCAACATGAGATCAATGGCCATGTCGGAAAAAGTTTTCAATTCGTCGAATAATTTGGTGTCCCCTGTAAAGTAGATTTTTTTTCCATCCATTTCGATAATGAATCCCACATTGTGCCAGGCGTTGTGCCGCGCCCGCACGGCGGTCACTGTCGTGTTTTTGTGTGTCCACTGTTCACCGGGCCGAAGGGACACCACCTGAAACCCTTTTGATCGCAGGGACTTCCCCCGTCCCCAGGGCATAATGATGAGGGGTCGAGGCCTCAGTTTTTCAAGAGCGTCGGTGTCGAAGTGGTCAGGGTGGGTGTGGCTGATCAAGACCGCGTCCAAAGGGGGAATGTGTTCGGGCGCAAGAGCGGCGGGAACACGCCGTTTGAGCCACAGTATTTTCGCCTTAAAAAACGGGTCCGTCAATAAAGTGGTCTCCCTCCCTTCTATCAACACCGTGGCGTGGCCAACGAACGTCAGTCGCGGTTTGGCCACGAGAGTCGAACCAGCCATGATGATCGGTCCTCCCAGCACCAGCCCGACCAGCAGAAGTTTTTTCATATTTTCAATCCCACAACTGCCAGGTGTCGGTGATTTTATTTTTGAGTTTCAACACCGTTTCCCGACGAAATTCAAACAGGCCGCCCAGGGCGAGCAACACCAAACCGCCCAGTCCCATCCACACTTCTTTGGGGACGGATAGGAAAAAACCGCGGGATTGCATAATGGCGTTGGCCACGAGAATCACAAGGCTGGGAATGGCGATGGTTCGATTTTTTTGGTGGATGCCAAACACCAACAGCGACGCGCTGGCGAACGCGAGATAAAATCCGCTCCATTCCCATGTGCCGTGAAGCGCGCTGTAGGCGGCGGGCGCATACATGAGAACAAGACCGAACCCATACAAAAAATCCCGCCAGGCCCGATCGGTACGGTACGCGTAACCAATAGCAAACAGGGTAACGGCAATGGGCGCGAGGAACAGTTCGAGCCGACGTAACCCCTGGTCATAGAAAAAGAGTTCAACACCCAAAAGAAGGAGCGCCCCTCCCACGTAAAGGTGGCGCCCCTGGTAAAGAACCAAACTCACACCCAAGGCCAATCCGCCGTAGGCCAAACACCCTTGCCACGCCAGGTGAGGGTTTGTCCATGTGAACAGAAGGCTGAGCGCGGAAAAAACCAGTGCCCCGAGGCGGAAAGGCGCGAGAGGCACATCGGCACGGCGAAGTGTCACGAGTCCTCTCAGGAACACCACCCCGCAGTTCACGGGGATCATATGCAGGCCGTACAGTGCGAGGTCAAAGGGGGTGTGCCATTGACGAAAAAGAAGGAAGTGGCCCAAATAAACCGCCGCCAAAACGGCCGTGATCAGTTCCGACCGTTTAAGGAACAGGCCCGGCATAAAAGCCAGTCCGGCCACAATAACCCCGCCAACGGCTCCCGCGGGAGCGGCGAAAAGGGAGACCACAGCCGTCCCCGCAAACACCATGAGCGACCACAGGGAAAAACTTTTGGCCCACTCAGGTTTGTCGAAGGCCAGGAACGTGTAGTGTATCGCCATGGACCCGGCGCAGAGCCAGCCCAGGTGAAGCGGGGTCACCTCAATGCCGTTCATGCCCAGGAAACAAAAATAAACCCACGAGGCGCTCAAAAGGGCGGGGTAGAGAAAGGCGGGTTTTTTCTTGATCGCGGCTAAAAATCCATACGCAAACACGCTTAATCCACCCGTCCACAGACCGGCGCGAGCCTGTTCCAGAGGAATGTCGGGGATCAGTCGTCCGGTTGAAAAAAGGTCCTGTCCCCACCGTCCGGCCAAAAGGGCTACGGCGATGGTTAATGTGCCCAACCCAAGCAGAAGGTAGGGGCCTTCCACAAAATCTTTTTCGGCCTTTGCGCCCAAAGCGCCGACCAACAGGAAGGCGCAGGCGGCCGCGGTGAAAAAGAGAGTAGCGGTGGCAAAATCGATGTCGCGCCCCCAGGTGAGCGTGAACACAAACAACAGGGTCACCAATCCGCTTGCGTAGCTGTAAGCCGATTGGCGATAGAGGGCCCCGGCGGCGGCGTAGGCGGCGACGGCAATCATGAGCACGCCCAGGGTGGGGATCAGGGGCGCCTGGGCCCCTTGGCGAAATACGGGCAGGACTGTCAGGAGCGATCCCGCGACGGCCATTTGTCCCCAATGAAAATAGGGTCGGGCCAAAGCGGTGTGCCCTTCCCGTTCAAAAGACCAGGCTCGAAGCAAGGCCCCCAGACCGGCTGGAATGAAAAAGTATCCGTAGGTGTATATCGGCCGGTCCCATTGGTGAAGGACAAGGGCTCCCGCGCCCAGCAAAAACGCTCCCGCAAAATGGGCGAAGATCGGGTGAACCGACCGGGCCTGCAAAACGGCGCCGATCCCCAGAACCAGAAGCGTCCCTACGGTGGCCCACTGGTTGGGTTCGAACAGGAAAAAATGAAACAGAACAAGCCAGCTTAATACCCACAGCCCTCCCACGTGGGCGGCGGTTTGGATCCCATGGCTCCAGGGGGACCCGTTTTCGCGCGCGAATATAATTCCCAGAGGGAGGCAAACCCCCAACGCGACGACGATTAACGTGACTTGGTCTCCCATGTGGAGCGAGAGGGTCACAAAATGAAGTGTGGCGACGAAGCTTAATCCCGTGACAACGCCCACGAGGGACGTCGAAATCCTTTGGGAGACAAGCAGGGAGAAAAGGAAAAGCAGTCCAGCGCCCCATGCGAAGATCTGGGGATGGGTTAACAGTTCGTTAAAAATCCACCGGTCCGCCGCCAGCCCGTTGAAAGGGGCCACAAAGAGGGCGATGGTAACGAGAGTTCCCGCCGTTTTCGGAACGTGTCCCCGTCGAAACAGGTTCAGACCCAACCCCAACAAAAAGGCCGTGAGAATTGAAAACCCACTGTATTTCGCCGCGTCCGGAACGAAATTCCAATAGGACCGTACGAACAGGTAAGCGGAAGTGATGACCAACGCGGCTCCGGAAAAAAGCACCGCTGTGATCCCTGTGGAACTAAAAAGGCCGGAAGAGGTTTCTTCCCCGCGGGCATCCAAGGTCGCCAAAGGAGTGGCTCGTTCGTCGTTTGAGTCGGTATGTTCTTTTTGGCTCATGACGAGATAGTGTGGGTATAAAAGAAGCATCTGATGCGGTAAACTCCTTATTCTTAAGGTAAGGGGGCCGCATCAGATGCCAGAAGTGTCTTACATCTCTGCTGGAAACGCAAGGATTTCGTGTGAAACGCCTGGAACCCGGTTTTCATAAGGGTCAAAGCTCGGTGGTGGTTCACATGGAACGCATCATAAAAGGCGCACATGCGGGAAGTGCGGCCAAGCGGTGGAACAAGGCTATGACAGCTCTTGGCAGGAGGTTCAACATCTGATGCTGTGGCATCACCTTTGTTTTGCGGTTTGAGCCGAGTATCAGGTGAACTGTCCGCGTTGCGGGATCCGGACAGAAGCCCTGAGTTCGTGGACGTGCGGGGACCGCGCGTCTCGTTGCGGCTGGCCCGCTTGGTGGCGAGCTGTGCAAGGTCATGACGAATAAAAGCGTTGGCCTCTTCCAGGTGATGCACCGGGGGAACCATCAAAGAGATCGACAAACGCGCGATGACGAAGGTTCAGGCGGAACGTCCCTTGGACGGCATGGTCATGGGAGCCGACGAAATCGCCGTGGGGAGAGGCCAAAACTATTGGACGATGATTAGTGTCCCGGAGGGGGCCCCGAGGTCCCGAACTGCTGAACGTTGTGGAAGGGCGTCAGGGAGAAGAGTTTGCGGAAGTTCTGGAAGTGGTTTGGAAAAGACCGCGCCCGGCGCGTCACACGTGGTGATGGACATGTGGGCCCCGTTCCGAAACAGCTTCAAGGCCCATTGTCCGGACATTCAGATCATTTACGACAAGTTCCATGTGATCCGCCACCTCTTGAATGCGGTGAATGATGTTCGTAAATCCGAGTTCAAAAGCGCGCCGGAAAGCGGTTTCGAGGCCTCCTGGCCGGCAAGAAGTTCATCCTGCTTTCGCGCCTCGCTCACGTGCGGGGGAAATCCCGCGAGGCCTTGAACGATCTCCTGGCCGCAAGCCCGAAACTCTTGAAAGCGCATTTGCTCAAAGAATC
The DNA here is from genome assembly GCA_016715645.1 of Elusimicrobiota bacterium. Lineage (GTDB taxonomy): Bacteria > Elusimicrobiota > Elusimicrobia > FEN-1173 > FEN-1173 > JADKHR01. Next base: position 152,923 of record JADJZR010000008.1, read on the forward strand.
CTTCGGCCATCTCTGGAGCTACAAGTCCAGGACATGCGCCCGCCGCTTTTTCCGGCAATGGGTGGATCAACTGAAGTGGACCCGCATGAAGTCCATGCGGCAGTTTGCCAAGAGGGTCGAAAAACACTTGGACGGAATCCTGGCCTTCTGCGACAAGAAAGTTTCCCTGGGTTACGTGGAGGCCACGAATCTGAAAGCCAAAAACATTATCCGCCGGGCCTACGGTTTCCGAGACAAGGCCTACATGAAGCTTAAGATCATCCAGGGTTGCACCCCCTGGATGAGTCAGTTCAGGCCATGGACGGTAACCCACAGTTCCTCGTCATGAGCCTTCTTTTTTAAATAAGGTGCTGATCAGCAGACCTATGGCCAGAACACCGAAGGCGAATAGAACCACGGTGGGCCCAAACCCCAAACCGCCCCTCTGGATAACCTGATCGATGGACTGCCATCCGTGCCCCAACGTTGAGAGAATCATTTGGAATCCCCCTTCACTGGCTTCTTAAATTAAAAGTCGTTTGAAAGAAAATTCGTCACTCGTCACAGAGTGTCCCCAATTAAGCACCCGAAACCAATTTTTTTCAAGCCCTTTGTGAATTACAGAGGTCTTAGCAAACCGCCAACCCCCTGAGGTTCTCGACGGAGAGGGTTTCTAATAATTTCGTGTGGATTTCCAATCGCGTTGATTTTTATACGATACCCTTTTGAGGAGGGTGTCACGATGGAATTGGGAAACGCGGATGGGACAAACGGGTGGTTAATAGAAAAACGGATTCAAGTTATCGAGGCCGAGGGAACCAAGAGTGTATTGGTCAAGGGCCAGGCGTATATGAGCTGGCGTGTTGGCGATGACACAGCCGAGCGCATGGCCATATCCCAACTCCGGGGTTGGGTGTGGGAACGCAAGAAGAAATAGCAAAAGCGTTCATGGTGCATGTGAACAGCGTGGCGAAATATGTTTCTATTTTTAAGTTGGAAGGAAGCGATGGATTAAGGAGTGAGCCACGGGGGCCCAAACAAAGTTGGAAACTTGTTGCGGACGTGCGCGGAAAGATTTTGTGGATTGTGATGAAAGAAGGGGTTCGAGAGTATGCGGCGATTCAAGAACGGCTGGAAAGGCAGTGGAATCAGAAAGTGAGTATTGAAAGCATTCGGCAAGTTCTTTTGGACAACGGTCTTGTTGAGGAAAAGATCAAAGGAGAGCCGCAGGAACAGGGCGATTTATTTTTCGGGACGGGGCCCGGGAATTGGGGTTGAAGTTGCACAGTGACCGCCCCAATGAAAATTCTTGTCATCGACGAGGGGAGAATCGAAACGGAAGAGAAGAGGCTCTTCCGGGTTGGGACTGTCGAAAAACAGATCTCCACTATTCGCTCGGGAACGAAAATATTTGGATGAGTTGGAGCGAGGAGTCTGGAGTGCGTATGCGGGAGGATTGCTGTTCGCTCCTTTGATTCGGGAACACCATTTTTTGACGTGATCAAAAGCGTCGTCACGCTTCCCACCTCAGAGGGATACAGTCTGGAACAGTTGAGCTTGACGTTTTTTATTTTGACGTTTTCGAGTTTCGATCGATTGAAGATTTTAAGACAGTTTACCCGGAAGAATATGGTCCACTGATCGGGCGGGAAGTGAGTCCCAGCCTCTCTCCACACTGCGGCGATTTTGCACCGGATAAGGAACTGAAGAAAGGCGAAGATCTTGCAGACGAATTTGGGAAAGAGTATTTAAGATCGGGGCTGGTGCGTTGGGGAGTCCTCTACATCGATAGTCATTTTCTGCCCTACTATGGGATGCGCGTGATCACGAAGGGCTGGTGCGGGGTTCGAGACAAACCACTCAAGGGGAGCTACCAGTTTCTAGCGATCGATGAGACATTCAATCCGTTTGTATTTTTGTTGAGACCTTCGTCCGAGGATTTACTTAAGAAAATTCCCGAGCTCATAGAGAAGGCGCGGAAAATAGGGCGCGAGGCGGGAGTGGATGTAAGTGATTTGACGGTGGTCTTTGACCGAGAAGGCTACAGCGCGGAATTGTTCAGACCCTCACGGAAATGCAACCTCCCGTGAAATTCCATTACCTGGGCCAAGTATATGGATCGTTGGGTAAATGAATATAAGGGATCGCAATTTGATAAGAGCGTGACGGTCCGCTATGAGATTCAAGACGAGAAGGAGATCCGGTATTTCGAGACGCAAAGGGAGATGAACAAATTCGGAAAGATACGAACCGTGGTGATCGAAAGCGATTGTTGCAAGTAAATAGAAATGTCCGCTTTTGCATTTTTTAGAAATGTCCGCTTTTGGGTTTCAAAGTTCTTTTTCCTCCGTTTTTTTGGGGGGCGGCCAAAGGCCCGCCGCTCTTCGTTTTTTTTGGCTCATGACGACAAACTCTCGATCACTATCGGAAGCAGGTGAAGAGATAAAATGGAATAGTGCCGATGGCCCAGCCCCCATGAACCTGTCCGGGGGGGGGATGGGCCTGGACCCCGTTTTTTCCTTAACCCGCATTTTTTTTACACGATTTCGTCATGAAGTCTTTTTTTGGGTGCCGAGGGAATCATAGGCTCACCTTCACCCGGCACGCATAGGCAAGAGTCCCAGGACGAGGCTTACAAGAGCTTTTTGTCGGGGGGGTGGTTGGGCCTGGGTGGCCGTTCTGTCAGGGCTCTGAAGCGAAGGTAGGCCCCTTTAAAGCGAATTTGTGGTGCCATCGAGTCTCATTTCGAGCATGACCTTGTCAGCGGGGGCGGACGCGAAGAACCTGTCCCGGGAGAATTTGAAAGAACCGGTTTTCCAGTCTCAGAGTGAAATCGTTGGAGACCACCCGTTCTCGACGAACAGAGGATTTCATCGAGCCGATGAATGCTCAGCAGCGGGCGATGGACATCGATGGCGCTCCCGTGGCATGACGGCGAAGCGGGCGTTGTGGGCGGGGATGTATGTCCGACGGAGAAAGTCGTTAGCTTCCGCCATCGATGAAATGCCTGCCAGCCGGAGTTCTTTGACAAGACGATCTTGGTGCGTTTTAAAACCCCGTTCCACCCGGCCCTGGCCTGGGGACTTAAGGCGAAGATCATCTCAATGCCCAACTCTCCCATGGCACGAGTGAATTGGGTGAGGGGTTGCCCGTCCTGAGACTTTCGTCGACAGACGCCTGCCGATTGACCTTGTAGATGGAGTCTCTGTCGACATATAAAGCGAGGGGCCGGCCATTCTGGAGCAAATAGCTTTTGCGGACGCCAGCAGATTGAGGGTATCTTCGACTGGAATGAACGCGCCCCAGAGAATACGGCTGGTGGCATCGTCGATAAAGATCAAGAGTGGCGCACCGCGGCCCGCGACCTTCAAACCAATCGTGATCGCTTCCGTCGAGCTGAACCAATTCGCCAACGGAGGCGCGGCGTTCCGCCAGGCACGATGGACCGCCCCCTGCGTATGCGGATGCCACAACCCGTTTTCGATCATTCCTCGGCGGAGGATTGACGTGGACAGGAAGATCTTGTTGATGCTTTCAAGCTTTTCATTGGCCAATGTCGGGCCAAAGTCCAGATAGGTTGTGCGAACGATACCGAGCGCTTTGTCCAGCCGCCCCGACGGGAGCTGGTGATTGGAGGGCTGGCCGCGGAGTCCGTGCCGGAGGCCTTTGGCCCCCTCCCGTCTGACCCGCCCGCACAGACGTCGCACCTGACGGGTGCTCAGTTTTAGGAGGCTTCCCGCGCGGTGCTGCTTCATTCGCTTTTCGATGACGTCTTGAATGATTTTCAAGGTGTCGATTTCCTTTGTGCTCATAATCAGTAGGCTCCTCTTTTTCATGTGTCCTCCCTTTGGTTTTGGAGGATTCACAATATGAAAAAGCGGACATTTCTATTTAACGGAAAGCGGACATTTTAATAAACGCGCAACAGTGATCGAAAGCGATCATCGGGAACAGCGTTCCGCTCTCTTCACGAATGACACGGGGAGTGAGGGAGGACGCGTCATTCAGCTTTTGTGCCGACGGTGGGGACATGAGACGTTAAACAAGACGCAGAAGTGGGACCACAAGATGGATTATTTCCCAGGTTACGTGGAGGAGGAATTGGAAGATCAGCCACTCGTCGAAAAACCCGCGCTCAGGGAACTCAAGAAAGAGAAATCAAGTCTTATGGGCAAACTCAACGAGCTCCGGGTTCGGTTCGCAAAGAAAGCTCTGGCAGAAGAGAAAGAAGAGGCCTCGTGGAAAGAGATGAAAGAACGGAACAAAGATCTTTGCGCGGACATGGTGAGCCTTGAAGCGCAAATCACCCTACTGGAACTGGAGATTGCAAAGAAATCAAGAGAGGTCCGTTTTGACGAAGCGCATGACGGCAGGCAGCTGATGGAGTTGAATTATGAGAAAAAGCGCTTCTTGGATTGCATCAAGATATTCACGTACATGATGGAAAAAAAGATGTGTTCAATTTTGTCCCCCTATTGGGACGATCCCAAAGACATCTACGTGACGCTCTCCATGATCGTTAGAAGAGGAGGCGAAATCCGGTTGGAGGGAAACAGGCTTACGGTTCGATTAAAGGGATTTCGGGATCGGGCCGTGGACTTTGCCGCGAAACGACTGTGTGAAGAGTTGAATCAGATGGCCCTCGCACTTTAGACAAATACCAGCTACCAATTATCTATGAGGTGGCCTAAAAGAACCCACAAGATATTTTTAGAAAATTCAGAAAAAGCTGGCGGTTTGCTAAGACCTCTGGAATTATGTTAATGACAAAGGTCCGTTCTTCAGCAAAACATAGGGGAACAAGCGAGAACAAAACATGACAATAAATAAGTGATCGAACACTCATTTTAAAAGCGCTCCCCAGAGGCTTTCTGTGACGTTATCCACCTCTTGGCGAAGGTCGTAATCAATGGTTTTATGGATTCGGGCGATGCACAATCGGATGATGCTACCGACCAATATCGAGGCCCCGATGGCGGGATCCCCGGCCCGACAACGACCGCTCTTTTGGCCCGCGGCGACGAGATCCAACGCCACATGACCGGGATGTTTAAAGGTGGATGGAAACCGATCAAGCTCCCGGTGTTCGGAAAGGATAAGATAGGTAAAAAGGTCTCGTTCTTTTTCAAATGCTTCAAAACATGTTGTTATGTAAGCATGAAGTTTGTGTTTGAAATCCTTTGCCTCTGCAACCCGGGAAGCCAGGTCAAGGGTGAAATCGTTCACGTGGACCGCGAAAAGATGGTACGCCAGGTCTTCTTTACTCTTAAAGTGCCTGTAAAGGGCCCCTTCCGAAACGCCGCTTTTGGCGGCGATATCTTTGGTGGTGGTTCCATCAATTCCCTTTTCAACAAACAGGCGGACAGCCGCCCTCATGATTTTGGGAAGGATGGTATTTGTTTTTGACTTCTCAACGATGAAGTGCATCGGTCCTCCATGTAAGTGAGCGATCACTCACTTTATATCACGGGTTATGTTTTTTGTCAAGGGGGGGGGAACTTTATTCCAACCGCGGAGTCTAAGGGGCATGGAGGAAAAAATCATGACCCAGCAAATCATCAACCTTATTCGCACCGCTTCACCAGGTCCCCAAAAGGGGAAAGGGCATGTTCTGCCCACCTGGGAGTTTTTCTACACTGGGACCCTGTGGCGCCTCTCGCGCGGATCCAAAAAGATAAAATTAAATTGTAAACCGGCCGATTTGCCATTTCCTTTGGAAGGGTGATTTTATATTCTCAGGAGGTCCTATGCGAAGAATATTACTGTGCGCTCTTGTCGGTTCGTTATCCGTGCTCCATGGCGGTGAGCCCGTCACCGCTCCGTTGGTTGAAGGAAACACGCGCTTCGCCCTCGAAATGTACAAGCAACTGGCCGAGGAAACAGGCAACATTTTCTTTTCCCCCTACAGCGTCTCTGCCGCCCTCGGGATGACCTCCGCCGGCGCCCGGGGCGATACGCTGAAAGAAATCGACCAGGTTTTCCATTTCTCCGAGGGCGGCCCCCACCGGGGGTTCCGCGATTTAGACAAAACCCTGCTCGGATCGGCTAAACCGTACGAACTCAATATCGCCAACCGCCTTTGGCTTAAGAAAGGGAGGGACTTCCGGCCAGAGTTCGTCAATACCCTGGCCGACCATTACGGCGCCGGGGCTGAACGTCTGGACTTCGCCGGATCGCCCGAACCTTCCCGCTTAACCATCAACCGCTGGGTTTCCGACCGGACAAAAACCAAGATCCCGGAACTGATCCCAGGCGGTGTGATCAACGAATTGACCGAAGCTGTATTGACCAACGCCATTTACTTCAAGGGCCTCTGGGCCAGTCAATTCAAGAAATCCGATACGAAGAAGGAGCCCTTCCGCATGGAGGACGGACAAACGTTGTCCGTCGATCTGATGCGTCAAGAAGGCTCTTTCCCATACCGGGAAGACGAAACCGCCCAAATCCTGGAACTCCCCTACAAAGGCGACGACCTGTCGATGGTGGTGGTTTTGCCACGGGAGCGCGTTTCCCTGACCCAAGTGGAGAAAGATCTGACGGCCTCCACAATCAACGATTGGGTTAAGAACCTTTACCCACAGGAGGTCCAGGTCTTCCTACCGGCCTTCACGACCCGCTACAAGAAGAGCCTGCCACCCACCCTGAAAGCGATGGGGATGCCCCTGGCTTTTGATCCGAACCGCGCCGATTTTTCCGGAATCCGGGAATTGACCCCCGGAGAAAATCTGTATGTCTCCGACGTCATCCACGAGGCCTTTGTCCAGTTGGACGAGGAGGGCACCGAAGCCGCCGCGGCCACTGCGGTGGGGATAAAGCTGACCAGCATGGCTCCGCCCCCTCCCATTTTCCGCGCCGACCGGCCGTTCCTCTTCCTCATCCGCCACCGCCCCACCGGCACGATCTTGTTTCTGGGACGATTAACTAACCCCCAAGGGTAAAAAGGGAAGTGGGCCCCTTCCCCACTTTTTGATTTGCCATTAAATAACCTTTTTCATATAATGTCCTTTAAGTAAAGGACATTATATTAAAACGGACATTTATGAAAAAGTTTAATAGAGTTTTCAGTGATAAGGCCAGCCTCGTTCTTCGCGCGATGTTGGCAACGCCGGGCCGGGAATGGGTCGTCAGGGATTTTGTAAATGAATTGAGTCTCGGGCGGGGGTGGGTCGCTTCTGTCATGGCCGACCTCCGCGAAAAGAGCTATCTCAAAGGGACAGCCCGAGGGCGATCCGCGGGTTCCTTGCTTCGAAACGCGGAAGATTTGGTGCTGGAGTGGGCCCATCATTATCGAATGGAACATAACCGCGTTCAGGTTTATTTTACGACAGAAAAGAATATCCTGCCTCGTCTAAAAGCCGCTCTCCGAAATCAAGGCCACGTCCCTGCCTATGCGTTAACACTTCATTCGGGGGCGAATCTGCTCACACACCACGTTCGAGATTCCAACGCCTATGTATACCTAAACAGCGAGGATTACCCCTCTTTGGTGAACCAACTGCGTCTTGATCTCAATTTGAAGGAACTGAAACAAGGGGGCAATGTTTATTTCTTCCGTCCTTTCTACCGGTCGTCTGTATTCCATGGGTTGAGGGAGATTAATGGTTATCCCGTCGTGTCAAATCTCCAGCTCTACCTTGACCTCTATCACTTTCCTGCTCGGGGCAGGGAACACGCCGAATACTTATATCGGATGTGGAGAAAACGTTCCAAGGACCTGAAGAATTGAGTAAGGACATTATTAGAGGGCTGGTTGTTTTCGTTGCAAATGTGGGTGTGTTTTTAATGACGGTTCCTTTTTTTCTCAACGAGGTCCACCACCATTGGATTATTCCGGTGTTCGCCGTCTGGTTGCTTTTTCAATCGATCGTATTCGTATCGATTGATCCCAAATGGGGTCAACCGGCTTTGCGCGTCATCATGGGCTTGAGTGTTTTAATGGGCGCAATTCTTTTTTGGCGACAATTTTCCATGTTCCACTGTTTTCGACATTGCGAGGGGCGCCTCACCGTGGGCCTGTTGCTATTGTCCGGCGCAAATGGGATCGCCTGGCGGTTTGGCCCTTTCAATAGATCTCGATGGTTATGGGGAGCCGCTCTTGTGTTTTTGGGTTGGGCCATCATTGTCATGGCCATTGGATTGGCTTACGGCACCTGGAATTTCAGGTGAGCTGATTCTCTGTCTGGGCGAGGGCTTTTAACAAAAGAGGCTTGGTGAGAAATCTCTCCTCCTCAGGGTTTAAGAGAAAAGGCCGGACGTCTCGAAGGATGAGAGACTGATCCATGGTCTCAATTTTTTTCCTTATAGCTGACCAGAGGCCTTCTGGGGTCTTAAAAGAAAGTTTAGGGTGAGTTTGTCGCACAGCATTTTGAAAGAGTTTTAGGTTTGGAGATATTCACGCAACCCGTTAAGGCGTTGGGGAACGGGGAGGGCGGAAAGATAGGCACGGATCGCGTCAATCACGGGAATTTTCCATTAAGCGCAGTAGAATTCGGCCGCCCTTTTGGACCCGGGGACGAGGAAATCGTCGCAGGAACGATTTCAATCGGACCCCGTTTATCGATTTGAAATTTTGAAACCGATAATTGTCCAGGAACAATCGTTCCGTGAGCGGTTTGGATGCCGGGATCCCAAGGTGAATGAAATCCAAGACAGCTTTCTCGGGGAGAGCCATCCAGTGGGGTTCATCTCCTGGGCGCCAAACAAACCCAAAAAAATAACGGGGATGCACATGCTGATAAAGAAAGGACCCGAATAAATTACTGAACCGTGCGGTTTTTAAAGTCGTCACGCAGGTCATGGCCCCGACAGCCTCAGGAATGAGACCGTAGTGGCTAAGGGCATAAGCCAGGCTGATGTAGGAAGGTCGATAGAGAGGCTCCGCCAACGAGAGGGCTGAAACCGGAGTGGCTCGGTCTTCGGGGAAGAGGGTATAGAGGCCCCGCTTCAATCGCACGAGTTTTTTCTCTTTGACCCAATGGGAGAATTGAACGATTTCATGGGCCTTCGCGGGATTTCCCCCGTGGAGGTCCGAAGGCCTAAAGGTCAGCCGTCGCCGCATTCTGGATCGTAATTGGTCAAATTTCATATTTCTATTAATTATAATTATTATTAGAAACGTTTCAAGAAAAAACAGGGGAGTCCTACTTGATTTTATTCCCCTGTTTTGGCCTTCGGGAGGATCCTTTTTGCCTTTTTCTCCGGGGTTTCACCCGCGGTTTTTTGAGAGAGGTCCCCTTTCGCTTGACGGGGGGTGTCTTGGGGGGTTTTTGCTGGGTTGGCGGCGTCGAAACGGTTGTGTCAATGTCGATGCCGAAAACGGTGGTGAGGTCAGCGGTGGCCAGGCTGGAGTCGCTGGTTTGACCTTGCGTCAGGGTTGTGGCGGACCCCGCGTCCATGATCAGTTCCTGGTGGTCCACTTTTCTTAATTGGAAAAGGAGTTCCGGTTTGTGGTCCAGGCGGGCGCCCACGCCATACAGCGTTGCGGCCACGTGTTTGCACATGTCGGCCCAGTCCGGGCAGGAACAGCTCAATTTGATCTCTTTGGGAGAAGGGAAAAGGCCTTCCCCCTTCCGGGACACGGTTTCCATAACCGACTGGGAAAGCCGCCCTTGCAACAGTTCCAGGAGAGAGGCGATTTTGCCCCCGCACTCCCGTCGGATCTTTTCCCACAGGCTTTTGTTGAGCGGGGCAATGGTGACTGTGATGCGGTACAGTTCAGAACCCATGACAAGCGCTTTCACCGAGCCAGGGTCCACCGTAAGGTCGATCACGGACCCGTTGCGAACGTAAGTTCGGCCCCGGGGCAGTCGGTTGGAGTAGTCGCTGTACGATTCTAAATTCCGGCACCAGGCCTGGCCCCAAAACGTGTCGGCGATGCCTCGACCCCTGATCTGAACAGGCGCGAGCGCCTGGCCTTTCTTTCCCAATCGTTCGGCCGTTTGCACGGCCTTTCGGCGCCGTTCCGCCACCGAAACATACGGACGCCATCCTCCATACCAACTCATGTTTCCTCCCCGGCCGCTTTGGACAGGTCCAAAGACACCACGCGCACGATCTCTTCGTTGGAAAGTTCCGTGAGCAGGGCGTCCCCGCCGTCCGCTAAAATTTCGTCCGACATCTTTCGTTTAGACAGGAGCATCTTATCAATCTTTTCTTCCAATGTCCCGCGACAGATGAATTTATGAACCAAAACGTTCTTTTTTTGGCCGATTCGAAAAGCCCGGTCCGTGGCTTGGTTTTCCACAGCGGGGTTCCACCAGCGGTCAAAGTGAATGACGTGGGACGCGGCGGTCAAATTGAGACCTGTGCCGCCCACTTTGAGGGATAACACAAAAAACGGCGGCCCGTCTTCCCGCTGAAACGCGTCGACCATCTCCATCCGTTTCTTGACCGGGATTTCGCCGTGCATCACCAACCCTTCTCTCCCAAAGATGGTTTTAAGATAGGCCGCGAGCGGCGCCGTGATTTCGCGAAATTGGGAAAACACCAACACCTTGTCTTGTCGTGCGGCGATGGATTCCGCCAATTCTTTAAGCCGCGCGAATTTCCCGCTGTCGGCCGGGTCGAAATCGCCGTCCCCCAGGCCTTGGGACGGATGGTTGCATATTTGTTTGAGGCGCATGAGCGTGGCCAAAATGACGCCGCGGCGTTTTATTCCGTCCACATTCTTCAGCGTATCCTCGAATTCTTGAACCGTTTTTTGGTAGAGGGCCGCCTGGCGGCGGCTCAGGAAACATTCCGTTGCGATCTCCGTTTTTTCCGGCAAGTCCGCGATGACGGAACGGTCTGTTTTAAGACGGCGCAAAATAAAGGGGCGCACCAGGGTTCGCACCGCGCCCCAGCGTTTCAAGTGTTCCTGATCGTCTGTCGGACGGACAAACCGTTCAAACGTTTTAAGTTCCCCCAAAAGACCGGGGGAAAGAAAATCAAACAGGGACCACAGGTCGCCCAGTGAATTTTCAATCGGGGTGCCGGTGAGAGCCAACCGGTGCCGGGCCTTGAGCGTTTTCACCGCCCGGGCTTGTTTGGTCCCCGCGTTTTTGATGGCCTGGGCTTCGTCCAAAACCACCAGATCCCAGTTCCGTTCAGTGATCCAGGGAAACCGGTGGACGGCGCCGTAGGTGGTCATCACGAAATCGGACTCATTTAGTAGATCATGGGGGGGGGATTTTAAATCGGCGGGGGACGCGTGGCTTGGGTGCGCCACCCAAAATTTGATCGACGGGGCGAACCGTTCAATTTCCGCTTTCCAATTTCCAAGCAACGAGGCCGGCGCCACCAGCAGGTGAGGAGATTGCCGCGTTTCTTTCCGAAGACGAAGAAGCAGGGCCAACACCTGCACCGTTTTTCCCAACCCCATGTCGTCGGCCAGACAGGCGCCCACCCTCAGTTGGTTGACGCCCCACAGCCATTGAACGCCGGTTTCTTGGTAAGGGCGTAGCGATGCTTGTAACGCGCTTCCCACCCGCCCGCGATCTTTCCACTGTCCGTCGGGACTGCGCAAACGGGTCAACAGCTCGGCGAATCCGGGCCCCGCTTCCACCCGGGCCCAGCCGGAATCCGCTGGTTCAAAGGAAGTTTTGCCGTCTCCCATCCCCGCCAAGAGACGCATCCCCTGGGTAAAGGTCAACCCGTCTCCCACGGCTTTCTCCACTTTTTTCCAGTGGGCCAAAACTTCTTTCAGTTTCTCCCGATCCATTTCCACCCATTGGCCTCGGAGAAGAGTTAACCCATCGGTTCCAGCCAGGAGCCCCTTTATTTCCTCTTCGGTCAGCGGGTCGCCTCCCAACGAAACGCTCACGGAAAAATCCAGCAAGCCGTCCGCGCCAATGGCCCCGTCGCGGTTTCCCCCCACGCGCACAGCCACGGTGGGGCGGGGGCGAGTTTTCCACCAGTCGGGCACCCGCACGACGATCCCGGCGGATTCGTAAAGAGGGATGTCTTTTAAAAAACGGTAGGCTTGAGCGGCTTGCCAAGAAAGGGTGCGAAACACGTCCCCTTTTTCCAACAGTTCCCGCAAAAAAGCGCTTTTGGCCGATCCCTCTTGAACCGGGGTCAGAAGGGCCAGAAGGCGTGGTTTATTCTTTGCGCCCACATATTCTTGGAGCGCTTGTCCCAACGGACGATGCCGCGGCCGGCCTTCTTCGGTAAGCGTGTGGGTGTAGGTGGCCAGAAAAGCAAAAGGCCGTTCGGAATCTTTGCGGTTTTCCGCCAGATGGAAACACACGCGCCCCACCAACGTCCAGGCGGGATTGTGATTGTGAAGAAAAGCCGACAGAGTGGACGACGCGGGAACAGTTTCCCGCAAAGCGTCCCACATTTCCGCCCACGCCCGTTCTAACGCCGCTCGATCTATGAATTCTCCCCCGACCATGGGCGGCGCTGACGCGCCCCATGCGGGCAACTCGTTTTCTGGAGGGGAAAAGACGAGGGATTTCCACTGTTCTTCCACGTTCGGCACCGCGCACAGGGTCGCCAGAAAATAGCGAGCGAAATCACGCCAGTAGGCGGCTCCCGGGGAAAGGCTGGGCACGCGGGCCATGAGACCCAACGCCAAAAGCCCATGCCCGGTTCCCCGGCCAAAGGTTTCTTCAAAAATTTTCGGACCCGATAAAAAATGAACCCGCCCGGAAGGTAAAACGCCTAAGGCGAGGCTTGTCGCGGCGTCCTTGGGTTCTTTGGAGAGAGGGATGGGGTCGGTCATGGTCGGATGTTTCATTATACAACTTGACTTGCTGGGACCGATGGCCAAGCGTTACTCACCCCATGGGAAAATGGAACTTTTTGGGAAAGAATTCGTTCGATAGAAAAAGGAGAAACCTATGACCACTCCCAAGAAATCAAATGTGGAAATTCATCGCGCGAAAGATCGGTTTCATACGAAAATTGATTGGCTTGATTCTTGGCACAGTTTTAGTTTCGGGCACCACCACGAGCCTGGAAATACCCACCATGGCCTTCTCCTGGTTTTAAACGACGATGTGATCCAACCGGGAACCGGTTTCATGACCCATCCTCACCAAGACATGGAAATCGTGACCTGGGTCTTGGAGGGGGAACTCGAACACCGGGATTCCGAGGGAAACCGAGGGGTGATCACGCCGGGGTTGGCCCAACGCATGAGCGCGGGCACCGGGATTTGGCACTCGGAAATGAACCCCAGTTCCACGAAACCGGTTCGACTCGTTCAAATGTGGGTGCCTCCCGACACGCGGCGCATTCAACCCTCCTACGAACAGCTGGATATCTCCCGCGACTTGGTGGGGGGAGCGATGGTCCCCATCGCTTCGGGAAGCCGCAAAGGGGCGATTTCAATTCAGCAAAAAAGCGCTACGCTTTGGGCCGGGCGGCTACTCCCCGGTGCGGGGGTGAATGTTCCCGAGGCGTCCCATGTCCACCTGTTTGTGGCCACAGGGGAGGTGGCGCTGGACACCAATTCTGTCTTGAAACAAGGCGACGCGGCCCGGTTGACCGACGCCGGTGCGCGTCCTCTGAAAGCAGGGCCGGCGGGCGCCGAAATCTTAGTCTGGGAAACAAACCCTAAATAGAAATCCGTTCGCGCCCAAAACGGAGAATAGTCCGAGGACAAGAGGCCCATTCACCCGGGAATCCCAACGATCCGTTAGTGGGGGGCGCTCACAATAATTTTCGACACCGCACGTTTGTCTGAATAAATTGAAGTCATGCGATCGATTGTCAAAAGGATTCCGAGATGAAACGATTCAAACCGGCGGGGGGCCTTCTCACACGACTGCTCTCTGTGGCCACCGCGGTCCCCCCTCTTCGGGTTTCCCAGTCTGAGGCGCTCAACTTTATTTTAAATCGACTGAACGTTCGACCTGCCACCCAACAATTTTACCGCCGTGTTTTTGCCCATCCCTCTGTGGCGACGCGCCACTTTGCCCTTACTTCCCTGGACGATGTTCTGGAACCAAATCTTGACCGGATCAACCGTCGGTTTGAACGGGAAGCGGTTAAACTCTCTGTCCGCTCTCTGCGAGCGGCATTGAAACAGGCGAATCTCCAACCGAAAGATGTGGGGTTCCTGGTCGTGACCACCTGCACGGGGTATGTTTGTCCCGGCCTGGCCGCCCACGTGATCGGTGCGGCCTCCCTTCGGCCCACGGTACAATATGCCGACCTTGTGGGAATGGGATGCGGGGCGGCGCTTCCCGCGCTCCAGGCCGCGGACAACTTTTGTCGAAGCCATCCGGGGCAAATCGCGGCGGTCGTAAGCACGGAAATTTGTTCGGCCGCCATGTATTCCGATGACGCGGCGGACCTGGTGATTTCCAATGGGCTTTTTGCCGACGGTTCGGCCGCGGCTCTTTTACGGGCGGGATCCGGGAAAGGGCCTGCCCTCACGCATTTTTCTTCTGTGGTTGTCCCAGAATGGCGGGACGGGTTGCGGTTTCGCACGGAGGAAGGGCGGTTGCGAAACGTGCTGGTTAAAGAAGTTCCGGACCGGGCGGCGGTGGCGACACGTGAATTGCTCAAAAACATTCTGAGCCAGTCGGAAGTGCGTCAATGTGATATCACCCGCTGGGTTCTTCACGCGGGAGGGTCCAAGATTTTAGAGGCTCAAGAACGGGTTCTTGGGTTAAGTCGACGGGATTTGGCCCCCAGCTGGGCTGTATTAAAAAAATACGGAAACCTGTCCTCTCCCACGGTCCTGTTTGCGTTAAAAGAATCCATGGCGCGCCATCCCCCGCGTCGTGGAGAGCGGGCCTTTATGGCTTCTTTCGGCGCCGGCTTTTCTGCCCACGCCGTTCTGTTGGAGTTTCCGTGAGACTGTTTCCAGACCTTTCGGTTCCCGTTGAAGAAGAGGAATGGATGGACACGCGGCCTTTCCATTCCGGCGAATCCCGCCGGTCGTTGTTGTTTCTGGCCAAAATGAACCGTTGGTTCGGCGGCACGGCGACCGTTCTGCGCCCGTTCATGGAATGGAGCCGACGGTGGCGTCCAGGAGCGCCCGTGCATATACTGGATGTCGGCACCGGCGGCGCCGATATCCCCATCGCGGTTGTGAAATGGGCGCGGGAGAACGGTCATTCCCTTCGCGTCACGGCCGTGGAACTGATGCCGGAAATCGCGGCCTTCGCCAAGCAAGCGGTTCGTCCTTACCCGGAAATCACCGTTTGGGAACGGGAATGGCAAGACATCCCCAGAGAGTTGACGTTTGATTATGTCATCGCTTCCCTTTTTCTTCATCACGTCCCTCTCCCATTGCGGTCCGACGCCCTCGTCTCTTTGGATCAACGGGCTCGAAAAGGGCTTGTGGTCTCTGACCTGATTCGCACGCATCCCTCCTATTGGGCCGTGAAGGCGGCGTCTATCGTCTGGGGAGACGCGGTGGTGCGGCATGACGGCCCCCTGTCGGTTCGCCGGGCCTTTCGCGTCAACGAACTGGAATCCTTGGCCCATGACGCGGGCCTCTCTTATGTAAAAGTCCGAACGGAACCCTGGTGCCGGATCAGCCTGGCCGGAGAAAAGGCGTGACGACCGCCCTGATCGTGGGCGCCGGTCCGGCGGGCGCCAGCGCGGCGCTGGCCCTTCTTCCGCTTGGTTTCGACGTAACCGTTTTAGAGCGTCGTCCCGGTTTGGCTCCTCGTGTGTGCGGGGCATTTTTGGGGCCGGAAGCCCTAGCGCATCTCGATCGCATGGGAATGGGGGCCCACGTTCGGGCGAAGGGTGTTCTCGTCCGTTACGCCGGGGTTTCTGTGGGCGGCGGCGAAGAACGGACGGTCAATTTCCCCGTGCCCGGTCTTGCCCTCCCCCGCCCGGAATTGGAACGAATTTTATTGGACGCGGTGAAAGAACGCGGTGGGTCCCTTCGTTGGGGTGTTTCCGGAAAACCCGCCGGGCCCACCGCCGTTTCCGTGCAGGGCCCCGGATTGACCCCATCGGATCCCCCCGTTTTTTGCGCGGATCATGTGATCTGGGCCGATGGGCGATTTTCCGGCCAGGAATCGATTGCTTCCGATAGTGGGGTCCCGGCCTGGTATGGTTGGAACGCCACGTTTTCGGGAGTTAATCAAGTCCCCGGCGGCATGTCCCTTTACTTTCTTCCCGACGGGTATCTGGGCCTTCTCACGTTCAAGGACGGCACATCCAACCTGTGCGGATTAAAACGTCGGCGTGGAAATCCTCTGGAATGGGGAACGGTATTCAATGAATCGAAAACTCAGTCCCCGAGTTTGGATCGACGGATGAAGCACGCCGCTCTCCTGTCGTCCTGGAGGGGAGTTGGTCCGCTTCCTTTTACGGGCGGATTGCGGGCGGATGACGGGTTGTTTCGTGTCGGGGACGCCGCGGCGGTGGGGGACCCGTTTATGGGAGAAGGTATCGGCCGGGCATTGGGAACGGGGCCGCTTGTCACACACTCATTTCGACGAAACACAGGTCGGGCGGACGATCTGTCCCGGGAGATTCGGGACCTGTGGCGCAAAGCCTATGGCCGCCGGTTCCGTCTGGGCAACGGTATTCGAGGGGTGTTCAATCACCCGAGAATTTCCCAATTATTCCTCCGGTGTCTTTTGGCCCATCCCCCCATCGCCCGAATTCTTCTGCCGATTTTTAACCGCCTACCTTGACCTTAGAACCCAGATATAACCCGAAACCGAGATCGGGAATTCCCGGTCAAAACACTTGACCTGTGCCGAACGTGAAAACGGGGGATCGGTTTCCGTCAGCGGCTCGGGTGGGCCAAGCCAAATCAAACCGCAAGACTTGGCCCAAACTGGCTCGGGTGAGATGAAAGCGTAACCCCAGTCCGTACCCGGCCCGCAGGTCGCTGAGGGCCAACGACGTGCCCCGGGGCCAGACGTATCCCGCGTCCACAAACCCCACGGCGCCGATTCCAAAAAACTCGAACACCTCGTCCACCAAAAACAACCGGTTTTCCACATTGGCCAAAAAGAGCCGGTTTCCAGAAAAAGCGTTAACCGGATATCCTCGCAGGCCCGACGTGCCTCCCAAAAGAAGTTGAGTGTCCTCATCGGGGTTGAACACCTGGTCCCAGGCCACATGGCCGGCCCAGGTGCTCCGGGATCGAGTTCGGTCATAGATTTCAGTGTCAACGCGGGTTTTGACGTTTCGCCATTCGGATTGGTAACGACCCTCTTCTTTTATAGTTACTAATCCGAACCGGTCGGGCCCCCACTGTTGGCCTTGGCTGAAGAGGCCCTGAAAAAAGGTGGCGTTGGTCGCCCCCGGAACCCATTCGGATTGGGACACCCCGACATTGGCTCCCACAACGGGTCCTAAATTAAAATCTTCCACCCGGGAATAAAGGCGGATGTGATCTTTTGTAATGAAGTTCACTTTTTGCCAATCGAGAGTGGGCCCGAACAGGTGATAAACGTCGTCTCGGAGAAGCCCGTCGGTTCCCTCGGCTTCCGATAACCGTTGATGAACGAAGCGGTATCCCAACCCCAGTCGACGGACCCGACGAACGGTGGATCCCACCGAGAAAGCGACTCCGCCCCCCAGATCTTTGTTCTCCTCCGTGTGTCGACTGATTTCCTCACCGTTTTCAAACAACACCGTATCGTACCGGGCGTAAGAGCCGGACGTTTTAAACCCAAACCGAGTCAGGGTGGAGGAAAAGGGTTTTTCAACCGATAGGGCTCGCGAGGATCCATCCGCGGTGTCCGCATAATCGCCCGCCAAACGAAGTCGGGTTCCCAACAGGGCGGGATCGTCGTAAGAAAAACTGCGGGTGACCAAGTCGGGCTCTTTTTTGTAGATAAACCCCACTTCTTTTCCGTATCCCGCCAAATTTCGTTCCCGGATTCCCATGGTGTACTTGGTTTCTTCGCCCGACCCGGAGACGCCGATAAAGGGTTCTGTGGTCCAGGTGTCTTGGGCCTCGACCAAGATGTCCACCGCTCCGCGGCCCACGGGCACGGGCCGAACATGCACATCCCGCAGGCGCAATATCCGCCGCAGGGCCCGTTCGGTTTCTTGGCCCAGGGCGGGGTCGAACAGGTCGCCTTTCTTAAAGAGCAACTGTTCCCGGATGGTGTTTTCTCGTGTGGAAATATGCAGATGGTTGATGGTTCGATACACCAGCTTATTTTCCGAGGGGATCGACGTATCGAAAATTTGCCGGCGAATAACGTAAATATTTTCAATGCGATACCCGTGGTAGGTGGGGTCCTTTTTAGCGGCCATCACGGAGTTAGAGAGTCCGCTGAAAAGGACCATCGCCAAGGCGTAAGAACGACCTGTTCGAACCGGGGAGGCGACCATAACTTTTAGTATAACGGATTTTGACAAAACGTCGAGGCCGTTGTCAGTGGTCGGACGATCTGGTAATATCACTCCAACACCGTTTTGAAAGGGGAACCGTCTATGTCCGGTCACAGTCGATGGGCAGGAATCAAGCACAAAAAAGGGTTGATCGACGCTAAAAAAGGGAAAACGTTCACGCGCATTGTCCGTGAGTTAACCATTGCGGCCCGGGCCGGCGGTGGAAGTCCCGAAAACAACCCCCGTTTGCGCAAAGCCATGGACGACGCCCGCGCGGCCAACATGCCATCGGACAACGTGAAAAAAGCCATCCAGCGGGGCACCGGCGAAATTCCCGGTATGACCTTTGAGGAAATTAGTTATGAGGGATACGGCCCGGCCGGAGCGGCGGTCTATTTAACCGGCACCACCGACAACAAAAACCGCACCACGTCCGAAATCCGCAAAATGTTTTCGTCTCACGGAGGCAACATGGGCGAGTCGGGGTGCGTGGGGTGGATGTTTCAGGCCAAAGGCCAGCTGGTGGTGGAAAAAGCCGTGTGGACAGATGAAGACAAACTCATGACCGTGGCCCTGGACGCCGGCGCCGAAGACATCAAAACCGACGATCCCGAGGTGTTTCAAGTCGTCACGGCTCCTGCCGATTTCGACAAGGTCAAAAAAGCGTTGGAGGCGGCGGCCGTCCCCCTCGCGTCCGCGGAGGTCACATTTTTGCCGTCCACCACGGTGCCCTTGAAAGACGGGGCCGCCCGCCAACTTGAATCGCTTTTGGACGAGTTGGAAAACCACGACGACGTCAAAGACGTTTACACCAACGGCGACATACAGGGTTGAAAGTTCTCGGCATAGATCCCGGGCTCGGGACCGTGGGTTGGGCCGTCTTGGAGGTTCATGGACGGGAAACCTACCGTGTGTGGGGGTATGGCGCGATTGAAACGCCCCGGGCACGGCCCCTGGCGGAACGGGTGTTGTTTTTGGCCCGGGCCTTGAAAGAAATTGTCAGCCGTGAACAGCCCGTTGTGGCCGCGATCGAAGACCTCTTTATCGCCAAAAACAGCCG
Source organism: Elusimicrobiota bacterium (assembly GCA_016715645.1). Classification (GTDB taxonomy): domain Bacteria; phylum Elusimicrobiota; class Elusimicrobia; order FEN-1173; family FEN-1173; genus JADKHR01. Next base: position 172,214 of record JADJZR010000008.1, read on the forward strand.
TACAGCGGCGTCGGTGGGCCACGGGCGAGGGGCGATTTTGTTAACGCTGGCGGAACTGGGGCTTCCCATTCACGAATACAATCCGCGGCAAGTGAAGGTGGCCCTCACCGGTTATGGCGCGGCCGACAAATCCCAAATGCAAACCATGGTTCAACGGCTTCTTCGACTCAAAGAAATTCCCAAACCTGACGACGCGGCGGACGCGTTAGCGATCGCTCTGTGCCACATCAATTCGTCCTCCTACGAAACGGGGGTGCGGGGGTGATCGCTTCTTTGCGGGGAACCCTGTTGGACCGGCGGGACGACGGGTGCGTGGTGGAAGCGGGAGGGGTGGGCTACGAGGTTTTGCTGTCGTCGGCGTCGGCTCTTCGGTTGCCGCCGGTGGGCGGCGAGGTGCGACTGCTGATCGTGGAATCGGTGGCCATGTACGGGGGCGGGACCAGCCTGTATGGATTTTTAACCCTGGAAGAAAAACAGGTGTATCTGGTGTTGCGGGAAAATGTTCCCGGCGCCGGGGCCAAAAAGGCTCTGGAACTGTTGGATAAAGCCGCGAAATCGTTGCCCAACTTTCGTCGGGCTGTGGTTGATAAAGACCCCAAATCGTTGGTGACGGGGTTTGGGTTCACTCTTAAAACGGCGGAAAAACTGGTGGCCGCTTTGCAAGGGAAAATGGAGTCGTTATCGGTTTCGGCGGGGCCGGGAGAAACGGCGCCCTCAATGGCGTTCGAGGAAGCGGTGGCGGGATTGGTGGCGTTGGGATACCGTGAATCCGCGGCGCGTCAGGCGGCCCAGTCTGCCCGGGACGTGTTAGGGTCCGCGGCCAACGCCCAGGATGTTTTGCGGGAATCCCTTCGGCATTTGGCGGGTCGGTCATGACGGACGAACGCCCCCTCACCCAGAACGCGTTGCCGGAAGATGATCCGTTGGATTTCACTCTACGACCCCAATGCCTGGACGATTTTGTGGGCCAGGACAAACTCAAAAAAAACCTCAAAATTTTTATTCAAGCCGCCCAGAAACGAAAAGAGCCTTTGGACCACGCTCTTTTTTCCGCACCACCGGGGTTGGGCAAAACCACGTTGGCCCACATCATCGCCAAAGAATTAAATGTGGGCTTGCGGCAAACGTCCGGGCCCGTGTTGGAACGGGTGGGGGACTTGGCCGCCATTTTGACGAGTTTAAAAGAGGGGGACGTCTTTTTTATCGACGAAATTCACCGGTTGAACCACGCGGTGGAAGAGGCCCTGTATCCGGCCATGGAAGATTTTGCCCTGGACATTATCATTGGGCAAGGTCCATCGGCCAAAACCATCAAATTGCCTTTGCCGCGGTTCACGTTGGTGGGGGCCACCACGCGGGCGGGGCTTTTGACAGGGCCTCTTCGAGAACGGTTTGGAATTATTGCGAACTTGGAATATTACGACGAAGCGGATTTGGCCTCCATCGTGATCCGATCCAGCCGATTGTTGAACGCCCCCATCGAACCCGAGGCGGCGCGGGAAGTGGCCCATCGCTCCCGCGGCACGCCGCGCATCGCCAACCGCCTGCTTCGCCGGGTGCGGGACTTCGCCGACGTGGAAACCGGCGGGCGGGTGACCCACGCGGTGTCGCGTCGGGGCTTGGACGCGTTGGAAGTGGACCATCTGGGGTTGGACCCCATCGACCGAAAAATTTTGACCGTCCTGATCACCAAATTTGCCGGGGGGCCCGTCGGCGCCGACACCGTGGCCGTGGCGGTCAGCGAACAACGGGACACATTGGAAGATGTGTACGAACCCTACCTCATTAAAGCGGGGTTCATGGCCCGCACACCGCGCGGCCGCGTGGTGACGCCGTTGGCCTACGAGCATTTGGGTTACCCGCTTCCGGCCGCACCGACGCAGACGACCTTTTTCGGACAATAAATGGGGTTGCGTTTTTTCGTAACCTGTTTGTCGGCCCTTCTATTGTGGGGGCCGCTTTTTGCCGCCCGACCTCCGTTGATTCGAATCGGTCTTTTTGACAAGACCTCCACCCTCCAATTGGGTCCCGGCTCTTACCGCGTATCGGGAAAAGTATCCCGTCGATCGCCGCGGTTCAAGGAGGCGGTAAAAATAATCCCGACAAAAAACGGCTTCACGGCGAACAAAGAGCGATGGGGCAAACAGGTGGTCATTGAACCGTCGGACCGCGGCGGGGTGGTCGTGGTCAATAACCGTCCGTACCGCGGCGCCATCGAACTTGATCGACGCGGGGACGGCATCCGCGTGGTCAACCGGGTCAGCGTGGAAGATTACGTGCGTGGTGTTCTTCAAATGGAAACCTCCGACAAATGGCCCGAACAGGCCTTGAAGGCCCAAGCGGTGATCAGCCGCACTTACGCGCTTCGCAATCGCGGCCGACACGGACGATCCGGTTACGATTTTTGCGCTCACCCCCATTGTCAGGTCTACGGCGGAGCCCGGGCCGAACGGTCCCGCACCGACGCCGCCGTCAAAAAAACCCGAATGGAAGTGTTGGTGGATCGTAAAGGCCGTCTCATCACGACCGTTTTTCATTCCTGTTGCGGGGGCAACACGGAATCGGCGGAAAATGTGTGGGAACAGGGCGGCCAACCTTATTTACGCCCCGTGAAATGTTCCTGGTGTCGAGGAAGTCCGCCCTCCCAATGGATCGCTAAAGTTCCGTATGACTTGGTGGATCAGCGCATTCGATCGACGGGAATAAAAATCGGCGAGGTCCGGGCCATTGGAATTTTAAGCCACACGCCGTCCGGACGGGTGTACAAAGTCCGTTTGTATGGCCAACAAGGCACCCACGACCTGTTCGCTAACAAGTTCCGAACCATTTTCGATCCCCACCTCATCCGGAGCACCCTCTGGACAGGCCTGTCCAAATTAGACGGATCGTGGCAGATCCATGGGAAGGGGTGGGGCCACGGGGTGGGCCTGTGCCAGTGGGGAATGAAAAAATTGGCGGAAAAGAATATGTCCTACGGTCAAATTCTTCGGATTTACTATCACGGTGTCAAGGTAGATGATTGGTCCGAATGATACCGCACCCGCCGACCAATAGTTTGGGTTTTCCGGACATTCCCGAAGACCGGATCGCCCAAGTTCCCTTTGGCCCAACGGGACCAGGCCAAACTGTTAATGTTAAACCGCTCCGACGGTGCGCTGTCCCACGGAGTTTTTTCGGACCTAATCAATTTAGTGTCGGAGGGGGACGCCCTTGTTTTAAACGACGTGCGGGTTTTGCCAGCTCGGCTGTTCGGAAAAAAAACGACCGGCGGGCGCGTGGCGGTTCTGCTGTTGGCCCGTTACATGGATCCGGGCCCGGAACGGTGGACCGCCTTGATCACACCCCGGCCCCGTGTCGGGGCGGACATCCATTTCCCGGACGGTTTGCGAGGCTGCGTGAAGGGCCCCTGTGCCGATGGCGAATGGGAACTGGAATTTTCCGAGCCGGTGGACCCCGTTTTGGCCCGGTGGGGCCGAATGCCCCTTCCCCCCTACATCAAACGTTCCCCGGAAGGCAACGCCGAAGATCTGGCGATGCCCAGACCGTGTATTCGACCGAACAAAAGGTTCTTCCAGGGGAAACGACTCCCGAAAACGCCGTTTCTCATCGGTCGGCGCAACCGGTTCCTCAAGGGGCCGTGGCGGCCCCCACGGCGGGACTGCATTTTACGCCGGACTTATTGGAGAAGATGCGAAAAAAAGGGTGCGGGTTCATTTCGTCACGTTGTGGGTGGGATGGGCACGTTTCGGCCCATTGCCACGGACGATATTCGCGCTCATCGCATGTTGCCGGAACCGTATCAGGTGCCGCAAGAGACCGCGGACGCGTTGCGCGCCGTCCGCCGCGAGGGAAAAAGTGTGGGCGGTCGGCACCACCCGCCGCGCACCCTGGAATCCGCCGCCGAACCGGACCGAACGGTGCGCGCCGGGACCGGCACCGCGACCCTCTATATTACGCCCTGGCTATTCTTTCCGAGTGGTGGACCGGCTTGTCACGAATTTTCATATGCCGGGCCACACCCCGCTGGTTCTGACAGCCGCCTTTGCCGGCCTCGAACCGCTCCGCCACGCCTACAACGAAGCCATCGCCAAAAACTACCGATTCTTCTCCTACGGTGACGCAATGGCGATAATGTGATATTCAAAGTCGGCCGGGCAATCCCGGTTAGTCCAATGTGGTTTAGATGAATGCCGGTCGTTGTTGCCCGATTTTAGTTGCCCCATCATGGCGCCCTTCAATCGGTTGAATTGTTTTATCGATATAAAAACCGCCCGATAAATCGGGCAACTACGCTTAACTGACCGGCATTGGGTTTAGATAAGACATTCCCTCATTGGGCTCAGGCAAGGGGGGCGATGAAGGATTGAGACCCATAAGAAAGTTTTCGCACGGCAGGCAAGGAATTCCGTTAATGAGCAATCGATTCTTGCCCCGATAGAGAAGCGCGACCTTTGCTTCGGGGTAATCCTCCCGAAACAGGGCCAGTCCCTTAAGGTCATCGGATCGACACTGTCCGAATTTTTACCTCGAAGGCAAATAGCCCTCCCCGGCCGTAGAGTACGAAGTCCACTTCCACTCCCCACCGCGTGCGCCAGAAAAACAGTTGGTCTCCCTGGTCACGATAGGCGCACCAGGCTCTCAAGTTTTGGGCCACCAACCCCTCCAGACATTGTCCTTCCAATTCCGAGACACGGTCCAGGGGGCCTTGAGGGCGAAGAGACCGGAAGACTCCCGCATCGAAGTAGTAAAATTTCGGATGGGAAATAAGGTCTCGCTTTGCCCGTTTATTGAAAATGGGGAGATGGAAGGAGAGCAATAGGTCTTCCAGACCGAAGATATCCTTCAATGGAACTTCTTTGACTTGAGTGTCCTCGGCCACGCGGGTCGCGTTCAGTAAACTCCATGGAAAAACTAATCACTTAAGAAATCGAGAAAACCCTGAGGTTGCGCACCAATCCCTCGTTGCACTTCTTCCCGAAGATGCCGCCCGCGTAAGCCGCCAATTGTTTTGGTTGGGGGACGCCTGCATGAGAGGGAGAAGTCCGACTGAAGCTTCTCCAGGAAAAAGCCTTCCTGTTCGGCAGGCATGAAGGAGAACGCAAAGGAGCGCCTCCCAGAAGGTTTGTTTGTTTAATTTGGGAGCGCTCGATCCCGTGAGGACAAACCGCCGCCCCTTTTTCAATAAGACGGTGAATCCATTGGACAGGGGGACCCGCTGAATTTCATCGATGACGATTGTCGCCCCATTGGGAAGCCCCTCCACCGATTCAGCGATTAATTCGGGACGGGCACTGTATTTTCGAAAAGCCTCCTCGGAGAGCAAATCGATCCATAAAGCGGCATCGATGGCTTTTTGAATCAACGTGGATTTCCCCGTTCCCCGCGGTCACAAGAAAAAAGGTCGTGGGAGGTTGAAAAATCTATTTAAAACATTAAATTGCCTGTCATATTTTATATTCTAAATGAAAGAATGATATATGTCAACGACCGAAAATTTACAATTTCGTTACAACTCTTAAGGCGATCTTCTGCCGAATTTGGTCTCATTTTGCCATGAGACCTCGCTCTTTCCCGCTGGCCGGCATGGCTCGTCCTGGTGTCCCTCGTTGGGAATCAGGTCCTGTTCAGCTACGAACCCGAACGGTCGTATTGGGAACAACGGCGGCAGGCGAAGGCTAAACGGTCAGTTGAATCGTCAGGGTCCCTTCTGGCGCGCGGCCCCTTGTTGGGGTCGGGCGGGGGTGGGCGGGCGGTCCTGCCGGTTTTGGAAAAGGTGTCGGCCGGCGCTCATTATAGGAGCATGGTTTCGCTTCCTCCCGGGTTGGGGAACCGTTTCGCCCCTATTTTTCCGCTGTGCCCCTGGGCCACGCCACTATTCGAAAAATCCATTTGCCGAAAAACGGGAAGGCCCGTGGACTCGTTTTCCACGTTTTGGACGTCCATCGAAACTTGGATGCCCAAACCAACATCGCCCACACTGTCACGTCGTTGATCGGTCTGCCCCAATCCTCGGCCATTGCGATGGTGGGTTTTGGAAGGGGTTTTGGCCTTACGACCTGTCCTGGTTGCGTTCGTTCCCCGACCTCCAGGCCACACGGGTAGCCGCGGAAGATCTGTTGGCCCAAGACAAAATGTCGGGCCCAATGTTTTCATTATTGACCGCACCGACGGCGATCCCCCCGGTTATTGGCATTGACGATGAACCCCACTATCAAGCCAACCTGTCCGCCTACCGGCAATCCCTCGCCACAAAAGAGGCGGACCACGCCCATGTCAATATCCAGGTTAAGAAATTGGAAAGTGGTAAAACCTCCGCTTGTAACCCCGAATTAAAAGCGTTCGATGAAATGGTCCAAGGATACCACCGTGGAACCGTGTCGTTGGGAATCTACACCCGCGCATTGGCCCGAAAGGGGGGCCCGCCCCTTGCAAAGCCCATCGCGTTGTTCCTGGAAGCCCTTGAGAAAGAAGAGACCCTGGACTTTAAAAAGGTGGAACAGCAAAGGGCGGGCCTGGTTGAATCGTTGGCCCAAAAAATGAATCCGACCCAAACCAACGAACTGGTTTCTCGAAGCGTGTCTTATCGGGCCGGTGATCTGTCGTATGGAGACTTTTACCGTTGGATCGGGACCCTGTGCGAAGACGTGGGCGTTCCGCTCAGTCAATTTCCTGCCATGGCGGAATACATTCGGTACGTCTTGCTGTCCGAAACCATCGATGCGGAAGATCTTCTGGCCGAATGCCGGCGGCGGGAGAAGATTTTGTTCGAGCATTTGGCCAAAACCGACGCTGAACGGTCTGATCAGTCAATCCCATTACATGACGCTGGTTGAAAAACTGCTGGATTTTTCCTCACTCCCCGACGAATGGGCCGATTACGAACAGGTCCGCGTCCGCGGGGAAGAAGTGGACCTGGAACCCTTACGAGTCGTTTTATCGGCAAGCCCACGCCCGGGACAGCGCCATGGCCGAAAACTTTTTGAGCGCGCTTGAAAAATGCCGCTTACGGGACTTCGACCGCTCCTGTCTCCCTATTGTGACCGGGGCTACCACGGACCCGGGCTGAAAGAAAAATTGACCCAAGCGGGAATAGCCGTTGTAACGGTAGTCCCCAAAATCGAAAAAATTGACACCGCCCAAGGATCCTCCTACCTCACCGTTTTCGCACAGGAAAAAACTCCCCTCGACAAACTTTTCGAAGGCGCCAAACTGTTCGTGGCCGACGCCCCCTTTACCGCAGACCACGGCCGCACTTCAGGCGACTGGCGCGGCGCTCAGTTTACTAACACCTGGCGACTCTCTAACACCAAAAGTATTGGCGTTCTTGGAAACGCACTTTGAGGGAGTGTCCGTGGTTTGGGACAAAAAAATCGCCACAATCACTCTCGAACTTTTCGGCAAACCATTCACCGTTCGTAACGACCCGTCCCAACCGGTTGGGAAAAAGATCCAGGCGGGTCAACCATCCGATTTAAACTTCATCCAAAAATGGTTTCAATCAAGGGTCGTCGACGGACGATTATTAGCGATTGGTTCGGCTCTCTTTGTGGCGGGTGTATGGTTATTTATTACAGGCCCTACGGCTCTCCACCAGATGGGCCCCCTGCTTTCCGCGATCGGTTTGTTAACGATTCTTCACAACTGGACCCCAGGGGGCCGATTGGTGACGCAATCCACGGCGGTGGGGCCGACCCCCGTCCGCGTGGATCCATCCCCGGTTCAGATGGCCTCATCCGAGGCCACTGGCGGAACAGCGGAAAAACCAGGAAGTGTCAACTATCGCCATCTTGCGGATGTCCCGGCCGGTAAATTGCAAGGGAAGCTCGTCATTGTTCAGCCAAGTCAAAATGACAAAGGCGCCGAAACCATTAGATCCCTAGTCAATCAGGGAGCTAGAGTTGTGCTTTTAAGCCGGAAAATTAGATGGACCGTTTGAAACAGGACTACAAGCGTTTGGAATAAATTTCAGGCGGGTCAGCGGGGAGACCCGTAAGGGGGACTATCGCTGGCTTAGCGTGGGAGACAGGCAGTCCATTGAAAACCCGGTTTCTAGGAGCGTCACTCTGATCGAAGACATTTCCAAAGATGACCGGGACCGCAATAAATCACAAGCAAAGGCCATGGCCCAGGAGTTGGC
>JADJZR010000009.1 GCA_016715645.1 Elusimicrobiota bacterium
GGCCTGTTCGGCGATCAAAACGCCCATGTCTTCGTCCGCGCGATCAAAAACGCCGCCACGTTTATTAAGCGCTTGCAGGGCTCCCACCGTGTCGCCCCGTTTGCGCACGAGGGGAATCGTTAAAATAGTTTTGGTGCGAAACCCCGTTGTCCGGTCGATGGACGGACTGAAATCCTTGTCGCCGTAAGCGTTCATCACATTGACGATGCGGTTTCCGAAAATGGCTCGGCCCACGATCCCCTGGTCGGCGGGAAGTCGAATGACCGGTTGGCCGGTAGCGACGGGAGCCCAGACTTGATTTTTCATATTGTCCAATAAAAACACCGTCGCCCGTTGGGCTTTCAGGATTTTGCAAGCGGCTTCGATGACCAACGAGAGGAGGGTCTGAAGGTCCCGTTCCTGGGACATCCGTTTGGTGTAATCGAACAATCGGTTGGTCCGCCGCCGCCAGTCGCGGAGCTGATCCAGTTCGGATGGGGTGGTGGAAAAATGTGGGTGTCGCCTGTTCACAGATTAAGTCTAACACGAGAATTAAAAAAATTCCAGAGATTATAAACTCTCGGCTCCTATTGAAGAGCAGGTTTTGGTAGAATGGCTTCGCTATGTTAAAAAAGTGGACCCTTTTCGCTTTGGGCGGGCTGGGGTGGGCGATGTTGTGGGCACAGCCCCAACCAGAACCCGGCGCGGGACCTTTATACCGTCTCTCTTTCACTGGGACCGTCGATCCGGTTGTTAAGAATTATCTGGTGGACGGGTTGGCCAGGGCCCGGGACGGCCGGGCGTCGGCTGTTTTGATCCAAATGGATACCCCTGGCGGGTTGTTGGACGCGACACGCGACATAGTCCAGGCCATTCTCAATTCGTCTCTTCCGGTGATCGTTTATGTGGGGCCCGCGGGGGCCCGGGCGGCGTCGGCGGGAGTGTTCATCACGTTGGCCGCGGATGTGGCCGCCATGGCGCCTCAAACCCATTTAGGCGCGGCCCATCCGGTCAGCGTTGGCGGGGGCGTCGTTCCTGGCGGAAAAGAATCCGACGAAAAATCCAACGCCGTCATGGAAGAAAAAGCCGTTTCCGACACCGCCGCCTACGCTCGGTCCCTGGCGGCCGCTAAAGGGCGAGATCCCGAATGGGCGGAAAAAGCCGTTCGTCAAAGCCTTTCGCTCACTTCCCAGGAAGCTCTTAAAAAAGGCGTGGTCGATTTGCTGGCTGACGATGAAACGTCCTTGCTCAAATCCTTGACCGGTCGAACCGTTAAAAAAGGGGATACCACGTTCACCCTTCGGCTGGAGCAGGTCCCCTTGGTCAGCCACGAAATGACTTTGCTCCAACGCTGGCTTCACACGATTGCTAACCCCAACGTGGCCTATCTCCTGTTGGCCCTGGGATTTTACGCGTTGATTTATGAATTTTCGTCCCCGGGAATCGGGTTGGCCGGGATTGCGGGTGTGATCTGTTTGGTGTTGGCTTTTTTCTCACTCCAGGTTTTGCCGCTCAACTACGCGGGACTGGCGTTGGTGGTGGCGGGACTGATCATGATGGGGCTCGACATTTTTACGGGGGCCCACGGGTTGCTCATTTTCGGGGGATCCGTTTCGTTGGCCATCGGGTCCTTTTTTCTGTTCGATCGAGACCAATCGTTGTTTCGGGTGTCTTGGCTTCTGGTATTGACCGTGGTGGGGACCTCCCTGGGGTTTTTTGGCGTTGTGGTCCGATCTTTGTGGAAACTGAGGCGCAAAAAACCCGTGACCGGCACGGAAGGACTGGTGGGCCAGCGCGCCGAAGTGCGCGGGGAGGGGCAAGTCTTTTTGGAGGGCGCCCTGTGGTCCGTGGAGGCCGGGTTGGAAAACGCTCAGACCGGTGATCACGTGGTGGTCGTCAACGTTTTAGGAAATCGACTTGTGGTTCGAAAGGAGGCCTAGATGTTCTTTTTTCCTGGAGTGGTGATTGTGTTGGTGTTGTGGCTGGTGGTCACGGCGGTCCGCATTGCCAACGAGTATGAGCGCGGCGTGATTTTGCGGTTGGGCCGGTTTCATTCGGTCAAAGGGCCGGGCCTCTTTTTTGCGATTCCTTTCAACGTCGACAAGGTGTATAAGGTGGACCTTCGCACGGTGACCTGGGACGTGCCGGTTCAGGAAGTCATCACCAAAGACAACGTGCCGTGCAAAGTCAACGCGGTGTGCTATTTCAACGTGATCGACCCGGAACGGGCGGTTTTAAAAGTTCAGGATTTCCGCATGGCCACGTCGCAAATTGCCCAGACCACCTTGCGCAGTGTCTTGGGTCAAGTGGACTTCGACGAACTGCTCAGCCAACGGGAAAAAATCAACAGCAAACTTCAACAGATTATTGATCAGCAAACCGATCCCTGGGGCGTCAAGGTGACCATCGTGGAAGTGAAAGATGTTCAGGTCCCCGAATCCATGCAGAGGGCCATGGCGCACCAGGCCGAAGCCGAACGGGACCGCCGGGCTAAGATCATCGCGGCGGAAGGGGAATTTCAGGCGTCGCAAAAGTTGGCCGACGCCGCCCGCATCATCGCGTCGGAACCGGCGGCGCTCCAATTAAGGTTCCTTCAGACCGCCAAGGAAATCAGCGGCGATCGGGGATCCACGTTCATTCTTCCCATCCCGGTGGAGTTGCTTAAGTTCCTGGGTAAAAATTAAAAAGACGACGTGTGGATAAAACCCTCTTATTAAAATTAGCCCGACGGGGGTTGGCGGAAGATCGGGCCGGGCGCGATCTCACCAGTCGAATGTTCGTTCCGGCCCGAGCGCGGGGACGGGCGGTGATCGTGGCCAACCGTCCGGGCGTTTTAGCCGGCGGGCCTATGGCGCAGGCTGTTTTTGAAGCCATGGGCTTGTCGGCACGGGGTCTGGTCAAAGACGGGGCCCGTGTTCGTCCCGGACAAAAATTATTGGCCGTTCAAGGCCCGTTGAGAGCGATTTTGTCGGCGGAACGAACGGCGTTGAATTTTCTCACGCATCTGTCCGGCATCGCCACCTTGACGCGACGGTGTGTGGACGCGGCGGGACCCGGCGGGCCCGCTGTTTTGGAAACCCGAAAAACCCTTCCCGGCCTGCGCGACCTGCAAAAATACGCCGTGCGCATGGGCGGGGGAAAAAACCACCGGCGGGATTTGTCCGACGCGGTGTTGATTAAAGAAAATCATCTGGCTTTTTTTTCGACGCCCGGAGGGCGGTCGGACTTGGTTCGGCGGGTGAAACGGGTTCAACGGTCCGGTCGATGGGTGGAAATGGAATGCCGCAACCGGTCTGAGATTTTGTGGGCGTTGGAGGCGGGCGCCGACATTCTTCTGTTGGACAATATTCCGGTGTCGCGGTTGAAGGGGTTGGTCCACTGGATCCGTCGGGAATGCGGTAAAAAGGGCCGAATGGCCCCGTCCCTGGAAGTGTCGGGGGGTGTTACTCCGGAAATGGTCCCTCGGTTGGCGCGGGCCGGGATCGACCGGATTTCCATCGGGCGATTGACCCATTCGGCCCCGGCCCTCGACATGAGCCTGGACGTGACGGTCTTGTGAAGGCGGGGCAGGCGGTCCTTGAAAAATTAAGGGGGTCGGCTGTTCCCCTGTCGGGAACGGATTTGGCCCGGGATTTGGGCGTTTCCCGGGCCGCGGTCCATAAACGCATCGAAAAACTGCGGGCGTCCGGGGAACGCATTGTCGGAACCCAGCGGGTGGGTTACCGTTGGAGGGGTTCCGCGGATCGCTGGAACCCGCCGGCGTTGCGGCAGGGATGGGTGACCGATGTGGTTGCGTTTTCGACCGTGGGGTCGACCCAAGACGAGGCCAAAACCCGGGCCGCGGGTGGCGCCGACGAAGGGACCTTGGTGGTGGCGGACCGTCAAACCGCCGGGCGAGGTCGCTGGGGCCGGGTGTGGGTGTCGCCCCGGGGCGGGTTGTGGTATTCGTTGGTTTTACGGCCGTCCATCGCGCCCGACCGTTGTCCCGCACTGACCTTGGTGGCCGCGTTGGATTGGGTTCGGGTGCTTCGCCGACGGGGCCTCGACGCCCGGGTGAAATGGCCCAACGACGTGTGGGTGGATGGAAAAAAAGTCGCCGGGATATTGACGGAAATGTCCGCCGAAACCGATCGGGTTCATTGGGTGGTGATGGGCGTGGGGCTTAATGTGAACAACCGGCCCCCGGCCTCAACGGAGGCCGCGTCGGTCAGCCAGTGGATCGGACCGGTGTCGCGACAAGAATTATTGTCAGAATGGCTGACCCGTTTCGCCCGGTCTTATGGGCGGTTTGTCCGAAACGGGTTTGGCCCTTTTCAACGGGATTTTAATCGCTGGTCGCTTCTTCACGGGCGACGGGTTCGATTGGAGGGAACGGTTTCCATGGAAGGACAAGTTCTGGGTGTCGACGGCCTTGGGCGTCTGCGGTTGAGGACGGCGCGGGGCGAAAAAACATGCGTGGGCGGCGAAGTGTCGGTGGCCCGGAATCCCGCGTGACGATGGGACACGCGCCGTTGCGGGTGTTGATCGCGGACAACGACGACGCTTTTGTCCGTTTTTTCATCCACCGCATGGAATCCCTCAAAGAGTGGGCCGTTACCGTGGACGCGTGCGGGTCCGGGGCCGACCTGACCCAACGCATTTACGCTCAGCCTTACGATTTGGTGTTCATGGATTTGGGGTTGCCCGATTTTGACGGATTGTCCTTTTTGACGCGGGTGGCTCAAACGTCTTTGCCTCTTCCCTTTGTGGTGTTCTCGGAAAAAAACGAAGCCCGTCCCGCCGTGGAAGCCATGAAACGGGGCGTGCTGGATCACGTGATGAAAGAAGATTTTTCCACGATGGATCTGGACGGGTTTTTAGGGCGGCTCACCGAAACGTTCCATCTCAAACGGGAAAACGCCGAACTTCACCAGATCGGCGAAATGAAAAACGATTTCTTGGCCACCATTTCCCACGAACTGCGGACGCCGTTGACGTCCATCCTGGGTTTAAGCGAGCTGGTGTTGACCGGACGGATGGGTCCCTTGAACGAGAAACAGGCCGACAGCCTGCGCAAAGTGATCGAACAATCGCAAAATTTGGCGCGCCTCATCAATCAGTTGTTGGACGTTCAGGACACGTTAAGAACCCGCTCGCTGTCGGATCTGCACCCCCTTCTTTTGAATAGCATTGTCGGGGATCGGGTGTCCGCCTTGACTCCGTTGTTCGAGAAAAAAAAGATTTCCCTTGTTTTTTCCAGCGACGGAGAAGGCGCGTGGATACGCATCCAGGAAGACGCCCTCGCGAAAGTGGTCGACCACCTGCTGTTGAACGCGCTGAAGTTTACGTCCACGGGGGGGCGGGTGTCTGTCGCGGTGACGCGCTTGGGGTCCGGCGGTGTTCTGGCGACGGTGCGAGACGATGGCCAGGGGATTCCCAAAGAAGCCTTGCCGTTTGTGTTTCAGAAATTTTTCCACGCCGATCCCAGTTTGAACCGGGGTTACGGAGGACTGGGATTGGGCCTGGCTTACTGCCAGTATGTGGTGGAATCGGCGGGCGGACGGATCTGGGTGGAATCGGCGGGCCCGAACCAAGGCACCACCGTCAGTTTCACTTTGCCCCGGTTGGATCCATCGGAGGCGGTGCCCGCGGCGGTGTCCCGGGACCACCAGGTGGTGTTGTGGGTGGACGACAACATCAACATGTTGGAACTGATGGAAGTGGGGTTCGCGTCCCTTCCGGAAACGGTTCAACTGGTGACCCGCCAAAGCGGTCAAGCGGCGTTGGACGAGGCGTTCGCCCATCCGCCGGACCTGATTGTTCTTGACATCATGATGCCCGACATGAACGGACTGGAAGTGTTGTCCTACCTCCAACAGGAACCGTCCACGCGGGCGATTCCTGTGCTGATTGTGACGGGGTACAAGGAAGCGGCCGAAGAAGCGGTGGCGCGGGGCGCCGCGGCCTATTTTCTGAAACCGTTTCGAATTCCGGACATTTTGGCTAAAGTGCGGGAGTTTCTTAAAATTTCCCCGGCGACCGTAACGAGTTAAAAATTTTGATCCCAGGAGATCGGCCCTTGCGAAAAAAAACGTCCGAACGTGTGCGAGTCGCGGTGATCGGCGGAAGCGGACTCTACGCGATTCCCGGCGTGGCGGATGTCCAGGAACTGCGTGTGCCAACGCCGTTCGGCGTTCCGTCCGACAAAATCAGCGTGGGACGGCTGTCCGGGGTCCGGTGCGCGTTTTTGCCGCGGCACGGGCGCGGCCATCGGCTGTTGCCATCGGAAGTCCCGTCCCGGGCCAACCTGTACGCGTTGAAATCCCTGGGGGTTGAACGGGTGATTGGGGTGGGCGCTGTCGGCAGTTTGAAAGAGGAGCTGGCCCCTCGCCATTTCGTTGTCCCGGACCAGGTGGTCGATCGGACCTGGGGTCGGCCGGTCACATTTTTTGGCGAGGGGATTGTGGCTCACACGGCCCTGGATCATCCCTTTTGCGAGGACCTCCGCCGGGAGTTGGTTCGGGCCGGCCATGACGTCGGCGCGACGGTCCATTCGGAGGGAACCTACGTGTGCATTCAAGGGCCCCACTTTTCAACGAAGGCCGAGTCGCGGATGCACCGCGACCTGGGATTTTCGGTTGTGGGAATGACCCTGGCTCCGGAATTCAAGTTGGCCCGAGAGGCCGAACTGTGTTACGCCACGGTCTCGTTGGTGACCGATTACGATGTGTGGAAAGAGGGCGAGGAAGTGTCCGTGGACAAAGTGGCGGCGGTGATGCACGACAACGTGGATCGGGTGAACCGTTTATTGTCTCTTCTGTTGCCCCGTCTCGCGGCCGATCGGACATGCCGGTGCGGACAGGCCCTTCAGGGCGCGGTGTTTACCGATCCTCGGGCCATGAACCCGGTGACGCGCCGGAAATTAAATCTTGTGTTGGGCCCGCGAGTTTTGCCAAAAAAGGAGCGAGCGTGTTGAACGATTTTCAGCAATTTTTCCCAGTTTTTTCCAACGCGGTTATGCCGGTTTTGGCGGGGCTTGTGTTTTTCGCCATGGCGCTCTACGTTCACCGGATCGGACCCCTGCGCACGTTGATTGCGGGCGAGCTGACCTACCAGGGAGCGTTCTGGGGTTTTTTGTTCATGGGGATCTATTTGGCTTCGCGCCCCATCCAAATTTTGTTTCCTCACCCCTGGCCGGTGATCGTCAACAATGTCCGGGAATTTTGCATGATCGGCATTTTCGGCCCGGCGGTGTTTTTGGCCGTTCTCAGTTTCGTGTTCGGTCATGACGCCGTGTCTCGCCGGACGGTTTGGGCGGTGGGCGCGCTGGGTGTGCTGTTGGCGGCGGCGTTTGTCACAGTCAATACGCTTGTCATCGGCGGGTCGGAACCTCTGTTCCAGGTCGGGCGGTTCACGGCCCACGACGGGTTGTGGTTTAAAAATCCGGACCTGGCCCGACGGGCGTGGATGCCCGTCTTGTTTGTGATTCGCGTTGTCGATCCCATTCTGTTGGTGTTGGCGGCCGGCGTTGCCGCCGTCTGGCGCGGGACTCATTACCCGGCGGATAAAAAAGCGCTGTACGACAACATGCCCGCAAAACTGGTGATGATGGGGGCCGCCTGCGCTTCGTTTTCTCTGTCCATGTTGTCGGTGGGCTTGTTGTTCGCCTTCGCGAAAATCCCCAACCAATGGTGGATCTATTACGCGGGGGCTCTTTTGGCGGGGATTTTGGAAACGCTGTCGTTGGCGTTGCCCATGAAAAAGCACGTTCAAGTGAGCGAACATCAATGACCCGCGCCCTGGTGGAACGGGCCGTGCGCCGTCGGCGGGTGCATCGGGGACTGGCGGTGGATTTCTGGTCCGATCAAATCCGATTGCCGTCGGGTAAAACCGCGGTGCGCGAATATCTGGGCCATCCCGGCGCGGTGGCGGTGGTGGCCGTGGCCGGGGGGAAAAAATCCGATCCGGAGCTGTTGTTCGTTCGTCAATACCGGTATCCGGTCAAAGAAGTCACATTGGAAATCCCCGCGGGGAAGCTGGATCCCGGCGAGTCCCCTCTCGTGTGCGTGCAACGGGAACTGGAGGAGGAAACGGGTTTTCGGGCGCGGCGGGTTCGCAAACGGCTGTCGTTTTGGCCCACGCCCGCCTTCGCCAACGAAGTGATTCACCTCTACGAAGCCCAGGATTTGGTCCCCGGCCGATTTGCTCCCGACGATGACGAATTTATCCAACCCGTTCGACTTTCCCTGAGCCGCGCCCTGGCCCTTATTGAAACCGGCCGAATTAAAGATTCCAAAACCCTCATCGGCCTTTTGGTTTTCGCCCAAACCCTCCGGTAGTCCATTTCGCCTCAATGATGACGTTAAGCTTAATTCCTGTTTTTACAACGCGCACCCTCAGAAGCGGACGTTTTTTGATCGGGCGGGGGAAGGGCGTATGGGCGGGCCTTTTTCTGGGGGCCTTTCTGTTAGCGGTGGATCTGGCCGGGGCTGTGCGGATCAACGAGGTGGCGTTTAACGAAGAAACGGGGTCTCCTGATTGGGTGGAACTTTTCAATGAAGGGGACCAGCCTGTGCCTGTCGGGGAGTGGGTGCTGGACGACGGGGACGCCGCGTCAGGCAAGCACATTTTTTTGCCGGACGGGTTGGTGATGCCCCCGGGGGTGTATTTAACCGTGATGGTAAAAGCCGCGGGCGCATCGATCGGGGATTTTTCTAGCGGATCCATGACGGTTTATTCCGGCACCGCCACCACGGTGAGCCTGGCCGCCACGGAGGACCAGGTGGGCCTCTATTCGGGCCGGTCCCTATCGTCGGCAACGGTGGTGGATTTCCTGGCGTGGGTGACCGACGGGGATTACGGCGGCGCGCTCGATCGAGCGCATGTAACCGCTTTTTTGGCTGGTCTTTGGCCGGAAGACGGCGCGGTGGATCTTTCCCGGCCCGTGAAAGGCCAATCGGTGGGCCGCCGGCGCAACGGACAGGGGGTCGGCCCGGCGGCGTTTCAGCTTTTTACCCGACCGACGCGGGGCGCCTCCAACGAACCGGCTCCCTCTCCTTTCGCTTCGGCTCTATCGGTGGACCCGGCTCGACGCTCCTTTTCGCCGTTTGATTCGGACCCGTCATACCAAACCACTTCGTTTTATTTCAACGCGGGACTGACGGCGGTCAAAACGTTGCGGGTGCTTGACCGGCGCGGGAATACGGTGCGCACCTTGGTTGAAAACGATCGGGAACCCGGGGGTATTGATTTTTCGGGGTTGGGGTCCGGCCGGGTCGTGTGGGACGGCCGTGACGACGGAGGTCAAATCGTGCCCCTGGGCCTTTACTTGGGCCTTTTTGAAGCCACTGATCCGTCTTCGGGAGCAACGGACCGCTCCCGCGCCGCCGTGGCCGTGGGTCGGCCGAAATGAAAAAGGCCTATTTTGTTTTTATTGCGCTGTTCGCGGCCCACGTCCAGGGCGCGTTCGAAGAGGTCCCGTTTTCGGCCCGGGCGTCGGCGTTGGGAGAATCCCTGGTGGCCGACACCTCCGGTGTGGACGCTTTTTACGTGAACCCCGGCGCCCTGGCCATGGCCGACCAGGCGGGTCTCGTGATGGGGCACACGCGCCTTTTTAACGACGGGGAATGGCCTTCCAATGCGCTGGCGGCGGTGGTCCCCACAAAACGGTGGGGATCCTGGGGAGGGAGCTGGACGGATTTGGGATCGGCACTCTACAGGGAAAAAGAGTTGGCCTTGGCGTGGGCCTGGCGGTGGCGGGAACGGTTGGGCGTGGGCGCCGCCATTAAACGCCAGGAAGTGCGGGTGGAACGCTACGGCGCATTGGGCGCGTGGCAATGGGACGCGGGCTTGCTGGGCCGTCCCCGGCCCCATGTGGAAGTGGGGGTGTCGGTGAAAAATGTCACCCAAACCCGTTTAGGAAACGCCGAGTCGCCGCCCGCACTTTTTTCGGCGGGGGTGTCGGGCGGTCTTTTTCCCAACGGAAAAACCAGCGTGGCGGCCACCCAAACGTCGGAGGGCCGATCCTCGTGGCGAGCGGGCCAGGAGATCGAGGTCCAAAAAATATTTGCGTTACGGGCCGGGTATGAGTCGAACCCGAACCGGTTTTCGTGTGGGTTCGGTTGTCGTCGCAGACCGTTGGAACTGGACTATGCTTTTTCGGCCACCTCGGACTTGCCGGAACAACACCATTTTTCCCTTACCTACCGCCGCTAAGGTTGTGGTGGTTGTGGGCTATTTGTGTGTGGGGGGTGCCGCCATGGCGCTCGGGGAAGACGATGCTGTCAGTTACAGCGAGCGGTTAACTCCCGACGGGGAAGAGGCCGATCGGGACGTTCCCTCCGGATTCCACGGTGACCTGAGATTGCGAATGCGGGAGGTGCGTCCCCCGGGTTCCACGTATCAGTCCGCTCCAACGCAACTTCAACACAACCTTTATTTTTATCAACGGGCGCGCATGCTCTGGGGTCCCGTCAGCGGCGGAGGCCTGATCAAGCGGGCCAGTGTGGGTCCGGCCCTTTCCATTGATAATTTAAAAGAATATGGCACGCTCAAGGGGAACGTGGAACTGAAAGACGTCGGCCTTGTGCGCCGGTTGGTGGCCGGCAACTACACCCTGGTGTTTGGACAGGGATTGCTGTTTTACGACGGGTTCGGTGAGTTCGTGAGGCCGATCGAAGTGAAAAACAAAGGGCCTCGCCCCGACTACTCCAGCGGGACCAACGATTATTTGCGCGGGGGCGCCGCTCGCCTGGGATCGGAAGGGTGGGGGTTGGATGTGTTTGTGTCGGATAAACCCCTGGATTTTTCTCTCAATGCCGACGGATCCGTGAACGCCAACCTGGACACTCTGCACGATGCGACCGGGGACGTGCAAACCCAAAAGGCGCTGGATGCCAACAACACCGTGACCGAGCGGTTGGTGGGAGCTCGCGGGGCCGCGCGGTGGGGATCGGCGGAGTGGGGTGTGTCGGGATACAGGTTGGGTTACAGCCGTTCGTTTTCGCCCAATGACAGAGAGTTCGCTGACGCCCGGGCGTTTCGAGGGGACGGGTTGACCTTGACAGGGACGGATGTTGCGATTCCCCTGGGCTCCTGGAAATGGGTGGGGGAACTGGCGCGTTCAAAGGTCTCGGGGGACGAGGCGACCGGTTCCATGGCCGCCGGGTGGACCAGCACGGTGTTATGGAACGGGGCGGGGTCCCATTTTTGGTTAGGGCTGTTTGACTACGATCCGGATTTTATTTCGCCCCATGGGAAAGGATTGTCGTATGGCGTTTCCGGAGGGGTCGAAAGCCTGCCTCGCAATCAAAAAGGCGGGGTGTGGGGAGGCGAATGGAAGCGGGGGCCCTGGTCCGGGCGAGCGAACATCACGTTGGCCCGGTTTCCTGAAGCCAAAGGCGACGGGGCCAATTCGGACCCTGTCGCGCCGTCCGAGGGGCGCTATCTTTTATTGGACCAACGGTGGACGCCGGACAGAGAATGGGAGTTCCGTGTGTCGTTCCAAGAGCGAAACGAAGACAAAATGGTTGAGGAAGAAAATGTGAAACGGCAGGTTCCGGAAACCACACAAAAGTGGCGCGCGGCCGTGTCGTGGGCCCCCACGTCGGCGGTTCGCTGGACTGTTCGACGGGACGAACGAATTGAGCGCGTGTCTTCCGGGGATGAAAAAGCCGTGGGTCGTCTCTGGCTGGCGGAGGCGGTGGCCCAGCCTTGGAACAAAACGCGGGTGAAAGTGCGGGCCTATTTTTTTAACTCGCCCGAGGCGTATTTAACCACCGGGCCTGAAGAAATATGGGACGGCGTGGTTTACGATCGCCTGGCGGGCAACCTGGGTAACTTGAGGGGCGATCCCGGAACGAGGATTTACTTGATTGCCGGGCAAGAATGGGGCCCGGCGCGGTTCTGGGGAAAAATCGAGATGACCCAGCGGGCTGTCCCAGCCGATGGCGGAGCCGATGCCTCGACGGCGGACCGCCGCGCCTGGCATGTTCAGGGGGGGGCCGTTGGGGCCCCCCCCACGCCCCCCAGGGAAAGAAAAACCCCCCCCCCCGGGGGGGGGGGGGGGGGGGGGGGGGGGGGGAAGAGGGGTGTTTTTAAACCCGGGGAATCCCCCAAGAGGATGACATTCGGTGGTGATGCCAAGGGCCCATCGGCGCGGGTCTTGTAAAATACGACATAACTGGTTAGAATTACTTTTCACTTCCAGGAAGGGGGAACTTCGATGCGGAAAAAATTGACGGTGGTGGGCGCGGGAAATGTGGGGGCCACGTTGGCTCAGCGGTTGGCCGAGTTGGAGTTGGGGGATGTGGTGTTGGTGGACATCCCGGCCACCGAGGGAATGCCCGCGGGAAAGGCGTTGGACATTCGTCAATCGGGTCCGGTCTACGGTTATGACGGCCGTATCACCGGCACAACAGAATACGGGCCCACGGCCGGGTCCGACATTGTGGTCATTACGGCGGGTGTGCCTCGCAAACCCGGTATGAGCCGCGACGACCTGTTGAACATTAACGCGGGCATCGTCAAAAACGTGTCCGAACAGGTTGCCAGGCATTCCCCGAACGCGATTTTGATTGTTGTTTCAAACCCACTTGATGCCATGGCCCACGTGGCGTTGCGCGTGACGGGCTTCCCCAAAGAACGGGTGATCGGTATGGCTGGGGTATTGGACTCGGCCCGGTTGGCGGCTTTTTTGGCGGAAGCGTTGGATGTGTCCGTTAACGACATTCAGCCCACGGTGTTGGGCGGACACGGCGACACCATGGTCCCCGTGGCCCGATACACGACGGTGGCGGGCGTGCCCGTGACCGAGCTGATGAAACCCGACCACCTGGCCGCCATTCTACAACGCACCCGCGACGGCGGCGCCGAGATCGTTAAGCTCCTGAAAACGGGGTCCGCATACTACGCGCCGTCGGCGGCAGTGGCCGCTATGGTGGAGGCCATCCTCAAAGACAAAAAGCGAATCCTCCCCTGTGCCGCTTTCTTGGAAGGCCCCTACGGCGTGAACGGCCTATTTTTGGGCGTGCCGGTTAAATTGGGTGCCCGTGGTATCGAACAGGTCATCGAAATTCGCTTGAACGATGAAGAAAAGGCGGCGCTCCAAAAGTCCGCCCAGGCCGTGCAAGACCTGGTGGACGTTTTGAAGCGAACCAACATTGTTTCGGCTTAGTTCTTTTTTCGGCAAACGGAGGAAGCCCATGAGCACGGAAACGCTAAACTGCGGCAAACGCACCTACATTCTTGAAAGCCGTATCACCAAAAACGGCCACAAGTACATGATGTTGACGGAGAAAAGTTTTGGCCGGATGTCAAAAGTGATGGTGTTCCACGACCACATGAACGATTTCTTGGCCGCAATGGAACGGGTGTCCCAGGCCGAACCGTTGATGGTTGAAACGTCGGTCAACTGAGGTTTCCTATTTCTCATCCCTGGTTGTTGGCCGTCGATATTGGGAACACCCATGTCACGGTGGGCGCCTTGTCGGCGGAAGGGGCGGCGCCGCCAACGCCGTGGGCGGTGTGGCGGTTATCCACCCACCGGCACGCGACGGCCGACGAGTTAAGCGTTACCTTCCAGTCTCTCATTCGTTCAGCGGGTTTGGACATTTCTTCCCTCTGCGCAATGGCTGTGGCCAGCGTCGTGCCCCCCTTGGACCCCATTTACCGCGACCTCTCGGCCAAATTTCATAATTGTCCCGTGTTTTTCATCGAGGCGGGTGTGAAAACAGGGGTTAAGGTTCTCTTGGACAATCCCAAAGAGGTGGGCGCCGATCGCGTGGTGAACGCCGCCGCCGCGTATGCCCGAGTTAAGGGCCCACTGATCGTGGCCGATTTCGGTACTGCCACGACGTTTGATTGTGTGGACAGAAACGGGGCCTATTTGGGCGGAGCCATTGCCCCGGGTCCCCAAATGGCGGCGGAAACACTTTATCAACGCACCGCCAAACTGCCTCTCCTTGGCGCATTTCGCCAACCTCCCCAGGCCATCGGAAAAAATACCCAAGACAGCATCGCTGCGGGGCTATTCCACGGCTATGTGGGCCTCACGCGGGGTTTACTGGCTAAATTAATGAAAGAAATGCGGGGAAAACCAAAGGTTTTAGCAACAGGCGGGTTGGCCACTCTTCTGGCTCCGTCCGTGCCGGAAATACAAGAAGTTATCCCGGACCTAACTTTAGAAGGGATTTGGCGCATTTGGCGTTTAAATGTAACAAAAAAGTGAACTTTGTGGATAAACCTGTGGATAAAGGGGGAGGGTAAACCATGAAAATTATTAAAATAGCTTTAATATCAATTGTTTGTTCGTTTTTTGGTCAAGTGTGGGCGGATACATCAGATATTGGGCCTGATGCAGAAAAATTGGCACAGTGGTTCAGCCAGGAAGTGGCCCACGCTACGGCGTTTAATGCGGCGGCGAACCCCCAACTTCCGGGGGAAGTCCATAGTCTTTTGGGTGTGGAGGTTGGATTGTCAGCCGGTGTGAGTTCGACCAAAGTGGACAAGGACGGGTTTAATAATTTGCCTTTGGAGGAGCTGGAAACGTCCGGGTTTGACATGCCTTCCGACCTCATGGTGGGCATGCCCATTGTTCATGGAAAAGTGGGACTCCTGTGGGACCTCGACTTGGGTATAAAGTACGGCCGACTGAGCTGGGACGATACCAACAAAGACGCGAAATCCGAAATCGAGAACACCGTGTGGGGCGTGGAAATACGTCGTCGTCTGATGGGGGAAGGGGCGACCGGCGTGGTATTGCCGGACGTGGCCTTGTCGTTGGCCTACGACCAATCGACCGGGGACGTGACGCGAACAGAACATTACAACGATGGGTCTTTGGACGCGAACACAACTCTGAAATCCGAATGGCAGACGGGCGCGGTGACGGCCCGGGTGGTCGCTAGCAAACAGTTGCTTATCTTCACCCCTTACATCGGTGCGGGATACAGCCGGTTGATGGGCGACGCGGACACCACGATGGATGTGAACGAAGATGGATCTTCACTGGGTGTGGGGAACGTGTCCTCGAAGAGTTCCGCGAAAGCCGACGACGATGTCTTTCAAATTCTGGGCGGATGCGAATTTACATTTTTCCCGATGATCAAAATTAACGTTGGCGGCCTTTACGCGGACAAAGACTGGGCGGCGACGGCGGGCCTTCGGTTTAGTTTTAGGTAGGGCGGGGCTGTTTCCGGCGGAACAGGTCGGTTTTCATGTCGGAGACGCGGTCCAGAAACAGAAGGCCGTCCAGGTGGTCGATTTCGTGTTGGAGGGCCACGGCTTCAAATCCTTCGCTTTCGTAGGCCGTCGGTGTGCCGTTTGGGTCGAGCCCGACCACGCGCACGCACGCGGATCGACGGACATCGGCAAGGAATTCTGGGATGGACAGGCATCCTTCCCGGAACGTGAGGGTTCCCTCGGCTTTCACGATCCGCGGGTTGAGGAGGGCTATTTTCCCGTGGCCCTTGGGGGGTTCTTTCCCCTTGCGGGGAGGGAGCCACGTGACGTCCACCACAATGGCCCGGACCAACGCCCCGATTTGGGGGGCCGCGATCCCCACGCCAGGCGTGGAATAAAGTGTGTCCGCCAGGTCGGTTAAAAGCTGAACGGCCTGTGCATCCACGGTTGTGACGTCCTGGCACACTTCTTTTAGGAGTGGGTCGGGGAACAGAAGAACCGGTCGCAACACGGGGATTTAAAGGGTTTGAGACGAAAGCGCTTTGACGGAAACGGTAATCCCCATATCCGCCAAGGCGGCCCGGAGATCGTTCTCAAGAAAACCGGGAGTGATGCCGTCCGGTGTTTCTCCCTCCAAATACAAGATGTACCCTGAAGGGATTCCCTTTGATTCCGTGCGATGGGTGGACAAATCGGAGAGGTTCACTTTGAGCTTGGCCAAATGCTGAGTAACACGGTGGACGATACCGGGCCTGTCCGCGCCGTAAACGGAAATCAACACGCGTTCGCCGGTTTTCTCGGAAGCTTTTAATTCCCGGGACGACAACGCTTTGAGGTTGACGGTCAGCCCCAGTTTTTTTCCAAGCCCCCGCAGTTTTTTTTCCAACGCCCCCGTGCGAGGCGGCCCGCTCAAAATCAGAAGAATGGCAAACTCCCCTTGAAGGCGCGTCATGGCGCTGTCCTCAAGATTACATCCTTCATCGAAAAGAATTTTCGAAACCGCCGCCACCAACCCCGGCCGATCCCGCCCCGCCGCCGTCAATAGGTATCGTTTCATAGAGAAAATATACAACACCCGAAGGAGTTCGAAAAGCGGAATAAAGTAAAAAAAATACATAGTACACTTTCATTGTGGGATTGTTAAAATGTTTCCGTCGCTCATTCATCATTTCTGGGAGACCCGAATGCGTCTAATTTTTCCTTCATCTTTTTTCCAGGTCCATTTTAAACAATCCCTTTCCCTTGCACTCTGTTTAACTCTTGTCGGTTTATAGGTTGTCCCTGTTTTTGCTCGTGATAACGACGATTATTACGGCAATACTTACAGCAGTAACTACGGGTCTCGGGGTGGATATTCCGCTTCCGACTTTGATCGGCAGATGCAACAGGCCCGGGCTCGGATACAGAGTTTTGTGGGGCCGTCACCAAAACTTCAATTTCCGTCCGGTATGAGCCCCTCAGCTCAACCTAACCTACCAGCCTACGATTCGATTTCAATATTCGCCCCAGGTCAAAGTTTTGGATATCACCACGAAACCTGTCGTCAAGCTGGAAACATCTCCTTCCGTCCAAAAACCAACTTTAATCCAGTCGGTTAGCTCTGTCATCAAAGGGATTGGGGCTGGTGTTGTGGCGGTATTTAAGAACATCGGGGATGGGATCGTTCATCTCGCCCAAAACATTTTTGGATTGAACAAAAAGCCGGAAACCGCTGTGACGGCCCCACCCCAAGGATTGAATGAATCATTCAAGAATTTGGTGGAAATAGCTCCGGGGGTATTGCAGACCCATAACGGGAAAACCATCGCCCTTGGTCAAACCTGGGAACCGGGATCGACGTTTAAACAGGAAGGAAACGGCCTTCGACTGGTTGAAGGCACGGCTTTCGTCTCAAACTTCGGTGGAATTGTTCGGGAGGGTGGCGACTTGCCTATCCGGTTTATGGACGACGGTGGCAAAGTGAAACCGGTGGGGTTGGACTTTGACCGGTTGGCTGTGGGAATGACCATGAAGATCCAAGCCCCCGTGACAATCGAAGGGTTCGGCAAACTGTTGGGCGGGGACATGACGTTTAAGGGCACGGCCAAGACCCCCGAAGGGACAATGGTCGGGAAATTCCAATTTGTGGGGGCGCAGGTTCAATTGGATGGCGCCCTGGGCGAGACGTTGGACCTATCAAGTCCGGCCAACTTAATCCGCGCGACCTTTGTTGTTGAGTCGGCTGTGATGAACTTGAAAAGTGCGGAGGTTCAAAGCAAGGACAGGCGGTTGTTCGTGCAAGAATCAAAACCGGTGATGGACCTTAACCAGGTTGAAAAGAAGTTGGCCGCGGTGGGCGGAGGCCTTGCCGAAGCCCAAGGGCAATTTACGAAAGCCGACAGGGATTTCAGCAACGGGGCGTTGGGTAACGAGTGAAAACGGCAAAAGATTCCGACTTTACGAATGGGTGCCAAAATGACAAATGCGCAACGACTACCGATCGATCGAATGCCAGGAAGTATAGATGCGGCATTTGCTGGTCCTTGTGTCAGATATTTTTCTTTCCTGGAAAAACAACGAGGATTTAAGGGGGACTTCTTTGGCGTTGCGGGAGAGACAACCGTTTCCTACGAAAAAGGGAATTGTCGGATTGATATTTTCTTTAATATCCCGGAGGCTCCTTCCTGTCAGGTATGTGAGGTAAAGGATGGAAGGGACATTAAAGTAAAAAAAATTATCCCTTCGTCCGATGCTGCAAAAGTAAAGATCAAAGAGATGAACTCCTTACGGGATAAAGAAGGCCTTGAACGGTGGCATACCACACTGAAGAATGGTGGGTTTAACGAGGCTATTGATTTAATTCTGAAAGGCATTTCGGAGGAAGTCAAAAAGACTCTTCTTCCTTGATGTGTTCAGTTGAGTCTATCTACGAGGCCAAGGCTGATTTTTAGTAACTACTCAGGTCCCTCATCCGGCCCTCCGGGCCACCTTCCCCCAAGAGGGGAAGGAAAACAAAGATTTTCCCTCTCCTCTCGGGAGAGGGCAGGGTGAGGGGCCTGAGCTGTTACGCAGATTCTTCCATTCTTTATGAGCCCTAAAATGGAAAATAAACTTGAGCATCTCATTGAACTTGCTGGTGGTGTCTGTTTATTGGCATCCAAGGTCCTGCTACATTTGGAAGGGGAAATATCATTACCGACAAATGAGAGGGAGGGCAAGAGAGAGGTAATAAAAATCCTTGAATATTTTTCTGAAAATATCAGAAAGGAACTTGAATCCAAATCTTGGCCTTTGCGTGATAAACGTCAGATGGCCGTCAGGTCGTTGTTTAGAGGGGTGGCCGACATTGGCTGGTACAACGATTATAAAATTGAAGAGACCGATGTCGCTCAATTGTTTGAAATGACTCACCGCTTGGCGGAAGGTTACCGAAGGCTCCCCGAGACGGATTGAAAATCATTCCCCGCCTCTTTGAATCGGGTCTGAAATCATTGGGTTTTCCAGGTGTTGACAATTTCTTTATAAAATCGGGAGAATTCTAATTTCCCTTCCATTCGGTGTTCATATTGGATTCCGATACATACGATACATGGAGGGTTTCAACAACCTTGAACTCACCGTGGAACCTCTTTCGGAAGATCCTTCGGTTATTTATGTTCCTTCCGAAGAAAAGTGGAAGTTAGAAATGTCCGAGTGGGCAAAAGACCGGCGGGCTGAAATTCTTGCGCACATTAAGGATGGAACAAAACATTTGGATTGGACTTGGGAAGAATATTAACCCGGGGAACCTGGTTAGTGGGTCCAAATTCGGTTCGCCAGGGCGGGTGCGGTTCGGCGGAATTGACCGATGTTCCAAGTGAAAATTGTTTTGGCTTTTGTTCGTTCCGCCGCTTTTAAAATGAGGGCGTCATACATAGGCCGCTTCGTCTAAGGTCATCACCAGAACGGACGTGTCAAAAAATCGGTTCACGGGGTAAAGGAATTCAGGCGCTCATCCCGAACTCGATCCGTCAGGGCGGAAATTGAAACATCGGTTTTACGGCCAGACCGATAAACCCACACGCCCCGTTCTCGACGCAAGGCCGAAGACGAAGGTGCGGGCCGCAGGGTAATCTGTCCCCCGTCGCTTTCCAGTTCCAAATGGTCTCCCCCGCGCAAGTGGAATTCGTCCCGAACGCGTTTCGGGAGGACAACGCGCCCCGCCTGGTCGATGGTCAACGTTTTCACCATGACACCATTGTGAAATGGTATTTCCCATATGTCAATAGTATTTTATTTGCGTCTCATTGAACCATTCCAGCGAATCGAAAAGCGGTAGAATAGCTCAGCCATGTCTCACTCGCCTTTTTTATCCGCGCTTCGAGCCACACTGGGGCGGGATGCCGTTTTGTCTGGGAAGGGGGAACTGTTTCCCTATGCCTACGACGCCGCGTTGGATCAGCGGCTTCCGGGTGCGGTGGTTTTGCCGCGCACAACCGCGGAGGTGGTGGCGGTGGTTCGGTTGGCGCGGGAATACGGTGTTCCCTTTGCCGTTCGCGGTGCGGGGACGAACTTGTGCGGGGGGACCATCGTGCCGACCGGGGGATTGGTCATCCATGTGAGCCGACTGAACCGGCTTTTATCCATTGATCCCGAACGCCGTCGGGCTTGGGTTGAACCTGGCCTGATCAACTTGCATCTCCATAAATCCCTGGCACCGCGTGGCCTTTTTTACGCGCCGGACCCGGCCAGTCAAAAGGCCTGCACGCTGGGCGGAAACGTGGGCACCAACGCCGGGGGACCCCATTGCCTCAAATACGGGGTGACCAGTCATCACGTCACAGGTTTAGAGCTGGTCCTTCCCGACGGCGGGGTTATCCGGGTGTCTGTGGACGATGCCGGATTTGACCTGACGGGGCTCTTTGTGGGGTCGGAGGGAACGTTGGGGATCGCCACGAAAATTGAGGTCAACTTATTGCCCCAGCCCGAGGACGTGAGAACCTGTTTGGTGGCTTTTTCGTCCATGGAAGCGGCGGCGCAAACGGTGACGGACATTATCGCCGCTGGGATCGTGCCCGCTTCTCTGGAGGTGATGGACCGATTGACCGTCGCGGCTGTGGAGGCTTTTGTCCATGCGGGGTACCCCACATCGGCGGAGGCCGTCCTCCTGATTGAGGTGGACGGGCCCCGGGATCAAACCATCCCCGAGAGCCGGCGCATTCGGGCCCTGTGCGATAAAAACGGGGGCACCGACTTTCGTACGGCGGTGGATGAGCGGGAACGGGAAAAACTGTGGGAAGGGCGGCGGGGGGCGTATGCGGCCATGGCCCGGTTGGCACCCAACGTGCTCGTGGAAGACGGGGTGGTCCCCCGCACGCGGTTGCCCGAAGCGGTCAAAAAGATCCGGGCTATCGCTGATCGCCACCATTTGCGCATGGGGTTGATCGCCCATGCCGGTGACGGGAACCTCCACCCCAACATGATTTTTGACGAACGGGACCCCGACGAAACCGCTCGCGTGCTCGGCGCTGGTCAGGAGATGATGCGGGTGTGTGTGGATTTGGGGGGATCCATCTCGGGGGAACATGGGATCGGGGCCGACAAACGGGAGGCCATGCGGTGGCTTTTTTCTCCGCCGACTCTTTTTTTGTTTCGGGAAATCAAGCGTGCCTTTGATCCCGCCCATCTGTGCAACCCGGACAAACTGATCCCGGTGGCGGACGTTCCTCCTGGACCCCGTGGGGCTGGTTTCGTGCCACACGAAGGGGCTTATTCCGTCGTTTCTGTCGATGAGGTTTTGGGGCTGGTGCGGTCCGCTCGCGACTCGGGGACGGCCCTTTTTATCCAAGGAAGCGGTTCGAAAAAGTGGATGGTCCCCGACGGGAAAACGGTTCTCGTGACCACCGGCCTGCATCGTCTCGTGGATTTGGACCGCGGGAATCTGACCCTTTCCGTGATGGGGGGAGTGGAACTGCCCGCTCTGCGCACCGAACTGGAGAAAGAAGGGCTCTTTCTCCATGTGGGGGGATCGGGCACGTTGGGGGGAGTCCTTTCCACCAACACCGGCGCGCGTCCCTCGCTTCGCCATCAAATCCTCGGCTTGAAAGCGGTTTCCGGCGACGGGGAACTTCTTTCGTTCGGTGCCAAGGTCATGAAAAATGTGGCGGGCTACGACGCGGCGCGGCTGTTTCTGGGGGCCTGGGGCACGTTGGGGGTGATCGTGGAAGTCACGCTCCGTCTCCATCGGACTCCCGTTGAATGTTGGGCCCCCGCACCGGCGGGGCCGCCGAATTTTTCGGGGCTTTCGACCGAGGAACTTCACCGAAAAGTGAAAGCCGCGTTCGATCCCCAGTATCTTTTCAATCCCACGCTGTTCGCCCCTCCCCGATGACCGTTGATCCCGACTTGATCAGTCGGCCGGCGGCGCCCGGGTCTAAGGCGGAAAGCCGCTCCTACGACGATGTCATGCATTGCAATCGGTGCGGGTTTTGCACCTCCTTTTGTCCCACCTATCTGGCCACGGGGGACGAGGGCCTTTCGCCCCGCGGCCGCAACCAGACCTGGCGCGCCCTCATGGAAGGGCGGCTGGATCCCTCCGACGCAAAACGCTCGTTTGATACCTGCCTTTTGTGCGGCATCTGTACCTCGGTTTGTTTCGCCCAAGTGCCCACCGCCCGGCTTATGTCTCAGGCCCGAGAGACGGTGCGGAACGCCCAGGGGGCGGGGGGGCCCCTGCGGTTTTTTCTGCGCCATATCCTTCCCCGGCCGACCCTCTTCGAGGGCTTGCTCAAAATTCTTTATGTTGGAAAAAAAACGGGGGTTTCCCGGTTGCTGAATCGATGGGGCGTTCTCCGATGGATTTCACCGCGGCTTGAAGCCGCCGAGGAGGCGGTGGACCGGGCGCCGACGTCCTTCTTACGGGACCTTCTCCCCGCCGCGGAAAAATACGTCGAGGTCGTCCATTTCCTCTCCTGCGGTCCGAACTGCGTGAACCCGGAGATCGGTTTGGCCACGGCCCACATTTTAAAAGTTCAGGGCGTTCGAGCGGGGACGGCCAACACCGTTTGTTGCGGGTTACCGGGCCAAAGTTTCGGCGATCTCGAAGCGGCCCGAATTCTCGCTCGCAAAAACATCGAGGTATTGGAAAATTACCCTCAGGCGACCATTTTAATCGACGATTCTTCCTGCGCCGCGACCGTCAAGGAGTGGCCCCGCTTTTTCGAGGACGATCCCGTCTGGCGCGCCCGGGCCGAGGCCGTGTCCCGGCGGGCGAAAGACGTGCTGGAATGGCTTACGCTTCGCCCGCTGGACCTTTCGGCATCGAGTGAAAACTCAGTGGTGACCTACCACGACGCCTGCAAAGCCCGCTATGCCCAAGGTCTTGTGACCGAGCCGCGCCGATTATTGGCCGGGGTTCCGGGAATAGAATATCGGGAACTTCCGGAGGCGGACCAATGTTGCGGGGGGGGTGGGACTTACCAATTCATGCAACCTGAAATTTCAAAAGCCGTGGGCCAACGGAAAGCCGAAAACATTGCCGCGACCGGGGCCACTCTCGTCCTCACTTCCAGCGTGTCCTGTCTCCTCCAACTCCGCAGCGTTCTCCGAAAAGCCAAATCCAAAGTTCAGGCGTTTCATATCGTGGAGTTGTTGGCGAAAGGAGCAAAGCCTCTTTAAGTAAATCTGTTTTTGTCGAAATCCCCCTTCCCCCATTTGGGAAATCGATTTCAGGACCCTGGCGCCTATTTCTTTTTCGGTTGTTTTTCCCACGTTGAGCGGAAATCGGCTGTGGTTTCTTGCGTCATTGCATGGATTAGTTTTTCGACTTGTGTCGCCCGATCTCGCAGGCTGAGCGAGCTTGTCCCCAGCCCGGTTCCGCCGGCGTTGACGAGATTAATGGTAACTACTCAGGCCCCTCACCCTACCCTCGCCCGAGAGGAGAGGGTAAATCTTTGTTTTCCTTCCCCTCTTGGGGGAAGGTGCCCCGAAGGGGCGGATGAGGGCCTGAGTAGTTACGATTAATGTACAACGAGCTGGATCCACTCCAGATCGTGGCGCCGCGGGACGTGTTCATCATTTTTGCGCTCAGGGTCCCACGTTAATGCTGTTTTTCGGACCTCTTTCAACACGTCCGCGGTTGTTCCCAGTTCGATGAGGGCGATACCGTGTTGTTCGGCCTGCACCGCCTCGATAAACTTTGCTGTGATGTCGGGGTCGCCTTCTTGGGTTCCTTCCGTCTTAAAGGCAAAAATACCAAAGGTTTGGGTTCGATCAAGGATCATGCGGGGGGGGGACTTTCACCGACACGGTCGATGAGCAGGCCGCAAGACCAAGAGAAAGGAGAATAAAGGTGTGTCTAAGTTTTATCAGTGGAACCTCCATGAATTTGCGTACCCTGAGTCTAATCCCAATTCGATGGATATACAAGGGGGACAAACCCACTCTATGAGGGGGCGGTGGGGCTGATACACCAGGCACGGCCATAGAATGCGCTTTTGGCGGCCCCGCATTGGTCGATTTCCGCGTTGCTCCTCAGCGACATGCCGCAGAGGGCGTGCACTCTCGTCGCGCCTCGAAATCGTTTCAACTGGAGGCCATTCGATCCGAGGCCCCAGAGCGAGTTAACCTGAAAATTTCGTTTAACTGAGCATTTCCGTCCGGGAGGGCTCGAAAATTCCGTTCCGCACCCTACCGACGGTAGACCCGGGCCAACCGGGGAATCCCGGTTAAAAACCTACGGATCGAAGTGGAAGGAGTTGCCTGGAATCTTGCCGGAATGACAGGTAACCAGACGTCGATGAGGTCCGTGTCGTCACCTCCGATTTCGAAATCGGGAAAACGGATTCTGCCTGCATCCGCAAATTTGAACCCATATTGAAGCCTTACACGGAAGGTGGGGGGGCAAAGAGGGCCTCCAGGCCCAGCACTTTGTGAAAATAGCCGCTTTTTTCTAAATCACGACTGAGCGGGCCCGCCGATACAAGGACTTTTTCAATCGTGAAATGCCGCTTGGGTTTGATTACCCTGATTTTATTTTCGACGTCCCGGGCTACGGACAACCCGAGGGGATTTGTTTGGAACTTACATTCCACCACGGTCAGAATGTGCCCCTGGCGGTGAATGAGGATATCCACTTGGGCGCCTGGTGATTTAATCGCGCCGCGGCCGGGTTGGCGAAAAAACGGACCCACTCCGATGACTTCGCTGATCGAAACGCCCATGTGCTCCAGGAGGCTTGGGATGTTTTTGAGGCAAAAACGTTCAAAACAGAGGCCCAGGTAGGAATCAAGGCTCCGACAGGTTAAGCGGTCAAACAGACCAGACCCTGTGTTCAATTCGATGGCGGAGCGATGGGGTTTTACATAGGTGAAGTAAAAACGGAGCCATTCATCCCACAGAACAATTCGACGGGTTTTTCCCCGTTCCCCGTCCAACGCCAGGGGGGACATCTGTTTGACGAAATCCGCTTGCTCCAGCGCTTGAATGTACGAGCCGAGGCCTCCGCCCGGAGGTTTTCCCAGTTTTCCAGCCAGGGCTTCGCGCGAGTGACTTCCCTGCGCGAGGGCCTCCACAATTAGTTCGTAGGTCTTTATGACTTTAAATTGTTCCTTGAACAACGTCTCAAACTCCGTGAGAAAAAAAGAGTTTTTGGTGAAACACAGCCGGTCCATGTTGTGGCTCAAGGAGGAAGCCGGATCAATCTGTTCAAGGTACTTTGGAATGCCTCCGAAAATCATAAGGACCTTTGACATTTCGAACGTCGAACGACGCCCTTTAAAAAACAAAGCCCCGTCGCGCGCCGGCAACCCCTCCACCTTTATTTCGAACGTTTTCCGATTGTGCAGTGCGTGTGAATGAACCAAATGTTTCAGCATGAAACTCGACACCGATCCGCACAGAACCAAGGTTAAGCCGGAGTTCGTTTTCCAGCGGTTGTCCCAATAATATTTCAGTAGGGACACAAGTTCCGCCCTCCCCGATGCCATCCACGGAAATTCGTCAAATACAATATACCGACGTCCCTTGCGAAGATGCGGCGTCAGGGCGTCAAAGGCCTCTTTCCAGGTCCGGGCCAGCACCCGGGGAGTCCCGGTTTGTTCGGACAATTGATCCGTAAAGTGCTGGATTTGGCGGGACAATTCGACTTTCTGAAGAGCTTCAAAATACAGATCCCTCCCCTTTTTTTGAAGGGAAGACAAAAGAGCACTTTTTCCCACACGTCGTCGCCCGTATACAATGCCGAGCTCCGCGCGGGAAGAATTCAACGCTCTCCGAAAAATTGAAATTTCATGGTGTCGTCCGTATATCATGAAGATATCATAGATCGGCAAGAATCAGGTGTCAAGCGATTTTTGCCGATCTGATAGCGATCTCGTCAGATCGGCAAGTTCCCCGGCATGGGCGATTCTTGCCGGTCTGTGAACCCCCGCCAGAAAGGCCAGAGATCCGGATATAGAAAAGCCTATCAACCACCAAGGCCCTTCACTTGGCCGAGTTTTTGAACATGTTCCAAAACAAAAAATAAATATTATTTAATGACGGTTTTGAGGTATTCGCGGTTGAGCTGGGCGATGAAATCGACGGAGATTTCTTTGGGACACACCGCTTCGCATTCGGACTGATTACTGCAGTTGCCGAACCCTTCGGCGTCCATTTGGGCCACCATGGCTTGCACCCGGTCGGCGGCTTCCACTTTACCTTGGGGCAGTTGGGCCAGGTGAGACACTTTGGCGGCCACAAACAGCATGGCCGAGGCGTTTCGGCACGCGGCCACACAGGCGCCGCACCCGATGCATTGGGCCGCGTCCATGGCCCGGTCGGAATCTTTTTTTGAAATGGGAAGGGTGTTGGCATCTGGCGTGCCGCCGGTGCCCACCGATACGAACCCGCCGGCTTGAATGACCCGGTCAAAGGAAGAACGGTCGCAGACGCAGTCTTTCACCACGGGGAACGCTTTGGCCCGCCAGGGCTCGATGGTGATGGTTTGACCGTCGTGGAAATGCCGCATGTGAAGCTGGCAGGTGGCCGTGGCTTGGTGTCCCCCGTGGGGAACCCCGTTGATGACCAGCGAACACATTCCGCAAATCCCTTCGCGGCAGTCGGAATCAAAGGCGATGGGTTCTTGTCCCTGTTGGATGAGACCTTCGTTTACGACGTCCAACATTTCCAAAAACGACATGTCCGGGCTGATGTCCCGGGCAGGATAATCCACCAATCGGCCCGGTTCAGACGCTTTTTTCTGACGCCACACGCGCAGGGTCAGATTCATTTGTAGCTCCTCTGCTGAAGATGCACGGTTTCAAAAGCCAGGGGCTCTTTGTGGAGGACGGCGGGTTGGCCCACCCCTTTGTGTTCCCAGGCGGCCACGTAGGCAAAATTCGCGTCGTCCCGTTGGGCTTCCCCTTCTTCGGTTTGATACTCTTCGCGGAAATGGCCGCCGCACGATTCGTTGCGGTGCAAAGCGTCGGCGCACAGCAATTCGGCAAACTCAAAATAGTCTGCCACCCGTCCGGCGTGTTCCAGGGCCTGGTTGAAATCGGCGCCTTCCCCCGTGACCATGACGTTTTTCCAAAACTCGTCACGAAGGGCGGGGATAAGCTCCAGGGCTTTCTTTAAACTCGCTTCTGTTCGGGCCATGCCGCACTCGTCCCACATGATCTTTCCCAATTCACGGTGGAAGGAAAGAACCGTCCGCTTGCCCCGGATCGACAACAAACGATTGATTTGAGTTCGAACGGATTCTTCCGCTTTTTTAAATTCAGGATGATCAATAGTGACGGGGTCCCGTTTGACGGAGGCAAAGTAGTGGCCGATGGTGTAGGGCAACACAAAATATCCGTCCGCCAATCCTTGCATGAGCGCGCTGGCGCCCAATCGGTTGGCTCCGTGATCCGAAAAGTTGGCTTCGCCGATCACATGCAACCCCGGCAGGTTGCTCATGAGATTGTAATCCACCCACAACCCGCCCATGGTGTAATGAACGGCCGGATAAATCCGCATGGGCGCCTTGTAGGGGTTTTCGCCAGTGATGCGTTCGTACATATCAAACAAGTTACCGTAACGTTCCCGGACCACATGTTCGCCCAACCGTTTGATGGCCTCGGCAAAATCCAGATACACCCCTCGCCCGCCAGGGCCCACGCCTCGGCCCTCATCGCAAACCCGTTTGGCCGCCCGGGAGGAAATGTCCCGGGGCGCCAGGTTTCCATAGGTGGGGTAAAGCCGTTCCAGGTAATAGTCCCGATCGGTTTCTGGGATGTCTCCGGGGGCCCGGGCGTCGCCCGGCATCTTGGGAACCCAAACCCGACCGTCGTTGCGCAAGGATTCCGACATCAACGTTAACTTGGATTGGTGGTCTCCCGACTGGGGGATGCACGTGGGATGAATCTGTGTGTAACACGGGTTGGCCATGTAAGCGCCCTTTTTGTGGGCCCGCCAAATGGCGGTGGTGTTACAGTTCTTAGCGTTGGTGGACAAAAAGAAAACGTTTGAATACCCGCCGGTGCCCAAGACCACCGCATCGGCCGCATGGGATTCAATGGACCCGGTGACCAGGTTGCGAACCACAATTCCCCGGGCCTGGCCGTTGACCACCACCAGGTCCAACATTTCGGTTCGGGGAAACATTTGCACGTTGCCCAACCCAATTTGGCGTTCGAGGGCTTGATAGGCACCCAACAGCAATTGTTGGCCGGTTTGGCCCCGGGCATAAAAAGTGCGAGATACGAGCGCCCCACCAAAAGAGCGGTTCGATAAAAGCCCGCCGTATTCCCGGGCAAAAGGCACGCCCTGGGCCACACACTGGTCGATGACGTTGGCGCTGACTTGGGCTAACCGATAAACGTTGGCTTCCCGAGCGCGGAAATCGCCGCCTTTGACGGTATCATAAAACAGTCGTTGGACGCTGTCCCCGTCGTTCTGGTAATTTTTGGCCGCGTTGATGCCGCCCTGGGCGGCAATGGAATGGGCGCGGCGGGGACTGTCCTGATAACAGAAGCATTTAACCTTGTAACCCATCTCCGCCAACGAGGCGGCCGCCGAGGCGCCCGCCAGGCCTGACCCGACCACGATGACGCTGTAACGGCGTTTGTTGGCCGGGTTGACCAATTTCATGTCGAATTTATGCTTGTCCCATTTCTCGGCGATGGGGCCCGACGGAATTTTGGAATCCAAGGTCATGGAACCAGTCCTCCCGAGGGCAATTGGATCAGTCCGGCCAGTACGCCCAGGGGGATGGAGGCAAAACCCAAAAACAAAAGCCACCCGGCCGCAATGGCCGCTGGTCGGATCCGTTTACGAAGAATGATTGTCTGAAAACCTAAGGACTGGAACATGCTGTAAATCCCGTGGGTCAAATGCATCCCCAACAAAAAAGTTCCAAAAATATAAAACCCGCTGATCCAAGGAACCTGAAAGCCCATTACCACCATGGAATACACGTCGTGGCGGCCCCGGTCGTCGAGCAAATGGTGATATTCGGGATGGGTGACCAGCAGAGTGAAATGGGGCAAATGGTATCCCAGGAAAGCCAAGACGATGAGGCCCGACACTTTCATGGTGCGGGACGCGTAGGTGGCCTCTTTGTATGTTTTGGCCGCGTAACCAACGGGGCGGGCGGCGGCGTTCTCAAGCGCGAGAGAAACCGCCGTCACAATATGAGTGAGGACCATGGCAATCAATCCCAATCGGGCGACCCACAGGAGTTCCCCCGTGCTTTTCAGAAAAGCGGCGTAGCGGTTGACAGCTTCTTGCCCGAGAAACATCTGTAAATTTCCGATCAAATGGCCCACGATAAAGCCCACCAAAGCCAAACCGGATACGGCCATCAGGAACTTTTTTCCCGTGGACGTCCAGAAATAAGGTCGATGTTTGGTTGAAAGGGAACCCATGTCACTCACGCTTTGTTTTTCTTGACAACTTCCCTGCGCGGGAATCTTAGCATGTTTTTAAAAAAATGGGTTGAATTAATTGGAAACGCGTGTTACAATGGCTTACAGGAGGAATCTCTTATGCAAGGAACCCTCACCGTTCGTCTTCCCGCTCGGTTAAAGTCCGATCTCTACAAGCTCAGCCAGTCCGAACATGTCCCTGTGAGCGATCTTGTTCGAGAGTCTGTGCGCCGGTATGTGGCCGTGCGGCGTTTTCGAAAGCTTCGCGCTCGCCTGGTCCCTTACGCCCAGGCTCAGGGGCTTCTCACCGATGACGATATCGTTAACGCCCTGACGTGAAAGTCCTTTTAGACGCCAACGTTCTTATCGCGGCTGTTGCGTCTCAGGGGGTGTGTCATCTGGTTGTGGAACTGTGCTTGGCGGAGCACGAGTTGGTAATGAGTCACGCGCTGTTGGACGAAGTGGGCACAAAACTCCTCAAACGATTAAAGGTCCCTGCCCCCGACGTTCATGGGGTCTTGGCTTATTTCCGCCAAGGGGGCACCCTTGTGACGCCGCACAAGGTGGACAAGCGGGAATGCCGAGATCCGAAAGACCTTCACGTCCTTGGCGCGGCTTTGGCTGGTCAGGCCGACGTGATTGTTACAGGAGACGCGGACCTCTTGGTATTAACATCTTTTCAAGGAATCCCCATTAAAAGCCCCCGATCCTTCTGGGAAATGGTCCGCAAGAAATAACGATTACTCACCTGAAACCCCGTAGCCTCTCTGGGCTCTTCCGTTACGCCTCAAGGGGAGATGACGGCCGAACGGGTCAACCAAGCACTCTCCGGTCTCAACACCAGGAGCTATGTGTTCGTTAAGAATTTAACCGGCTCAATCTCGTTTAGCGATTACGAAAGGGAATTCGGGTCAGCTTTGGTCCATTTTGGGCTTGATCCCAATAACATGTTCCTCCTTTTGAAGGGTTGCCCCGGTATCGTTGATCTGGAACAAGTGACTTCCACTCACGCCAATGCTTCCGAATTACGCCAAGCCCTGCTCAACTCACTCCTTGGTCCATGGCCAGTGGTTTCCACAGCGGTCATATTGGAAATGTTCAACGCCATGGCCTTGGCCGCAAAGAACGCCTGACCCCCATTGACATCTTTTATTAAATGAAATAAAATTTCAATCACCATGAACAAGGAACTTGTATTTTTTCCCACGTGGGCGGCGGGGCGGGCGGGGTATGCGGACCGAATTCGGGAAGTGTTCCATCGCCATGTCTTGAACTCGGGGTTGATGCACACCCATCAGCGGGAAGATATTTTGAACCATTTATTGGCCGCCGATCGGCATTTGACCCAGGACGAGATTTACGTGGCCTTGAAGCCCCGGGGCATCGGCAAGGTCACGGTGTTTCGAACTCTGAAGTTATTGGACGAGGCGGGGCTCACGGAAAAAGTTTATGGTTCCGACGGCACTATCCGATACGAGATCAAACTGGATCGGCCCCACCACGACCATTTGGTGTGCGTCTCCTGCGGCGGGATTCAAGAAGTCCAATGGCCGGAAATCGAACGGTTTCAGGAAAAAGCTTGCCGCGAGAAGGGCTTTTCTCCCCTCTATCATCGCCATGAAGTGTTTGGTCGTTGTCAGAGCTGTTCGTCTAAGGGGTAATCATGGGGGGAGGTCCTTTTTTTGGGCTTGCATTGAAATGAAATTTCATATCAAAATAAAAGGAGGCAGGTCTATGAAGTTGAAAGTGGCAACGTTTGTTCTATTGGCGGGGTTTGTTGGCGGGGTTCGGGCGGAACCGTCTTTACAGGAGTTGGAAAGTCGCCTGGCTGATTTGACCAAAGAAGTCCAGGCCCTGAAAGAAGATGAAAAAAAAGATGAATCTACCAAGGTAGCCTATCAACCGGTGTATGGGCTGTCCCCTGCGGCGTCGAAAGTCTACCACCTCAAAGAAGGGGTGTCTTTGGGCGGCTATGGGGAAATGGTGTATCAAAATTACGACGGGCAGAAAGACGATGGGACAGCCTCGGGAAAAAAAGACACCTTGGACTTCCTCCGGTTTGTGCTGTACGCGGGGTATCGGTTCTCGGAAAAGTTTGTGTTGAACTCGGAAATCGAGTTTGAACATGCTGCCGAGGACAAACGGGGTGAGGTGTCCGTGGAAATGGTGACGTTAGACTATTTGTGGTCATCTCCTCTCAATGTGCGGGGCGGTTTGTTGTTGTTGCCGGTGGGATTTGTAAACGAAAATCATGAGCCGACCGTGTACCACGGCGTGTTGCGGCCCAGTGTGGAACGCAACATCATTCCGTCCACCTGGCGGGAAAACGGCGCCGGCATTTTCGGGCAAGTTGGGCCGTTGTCTTACAAGGGGTACGTGATCAACGGCTTGCAGGCTGTCGGCGACTTACACGAACACGGGTTCAACCAGCATAAAATCCTCCGACAAAGTAAAGGGTTTCAGGCTTCCACCGGCGTTCGAGACGGTCGCCAAAAAGGGTCCAGCGCGCTGGCGGAAGATTGGGGATGGGTGGGCCGGTTGGATTACCAGGTGGTGCCGGGCGTGGCGGTGGGGGGATCTGTGTACTCCGGTGATTCGGGGCAAGGGGCCATGGTGGCGGGGGAAGAACTTAAAGCCAAAACAACCCTGTGGGAAACCCGCGGTGATATTCAATGGAACGGGCTCGAATTACGGGGGATTTACACCAGGCTTTCCGTCAATCAAGCGGGCCTGGTCAACGTGGCCCAGGGTTTCAGCGGGAACAAGTCTGTCGGTGAAAAAATGTGGGGTGGGTACGGGCAGTTGGCCTACAACGTGTTCAGCGTGTGCGACACCGGGGTGTATTTGGCTCCGTTTGTTCGCTACGAACGATATAATACCCAGCATCGGGTTCCCGGCGGTTATGCGACAAACCCAGCCAACGATCGCACCGAGCTGGTCTATGGCCTGACCTTTGAGCCCATCGCGACAGTGGTGTTGAAAGGGGAATACCAAAACAATCGTAACCGGGCAGACACGGGGGTGGACCAATGGAATTTCGGTATGGGTTACATGTTCTAAAAGCGCTTCCCGCCCTGATCGCGCCTTCGGGCGCGGTGGCGGCGGATTATTTGACCGAAGAAGAAGCCCAGCGGGTTTTGTTTCCCGCGGCCGCCTCGTTCGAGCGGGAACCCGCTCCGGACGAGGCGGCCCTGGGGGCCGCTTCAAAAAAAGCCCGATCGGCCTCCTGGACCCGGGCTCCCAAAATCTGGCTGGCGCGGGATGAGCGACTCGGCGCGTCCCCAGGCGTTCTTGGTCGGGTTGTGGTTGACCAGGTGATTGGCAAACACGACTTCATCACCTACGCTGTGGGTGTGTCATCGGAGGGGACGGTTGTGGGGGTGGAAATATTGAGTTATCGGGAAGTGTATGGCGGCGAAGTTCGAAATGAACGGTGGCGGCGGCAGTTCGCAGGAAAAAAAACGGGCGATCCCCTGCGGTTTCCGCTGGATATAAAAAATATTACGGGTGCCACTCTTTCCTGCCGGCACGTCACAGAGGGTGTGCGGCGGATTTTGGCGTTGCTTAACACCCATGCGTAACCCAACCGCCTCTCCCAATGGTGTGGGGACCAGGAAACCTGGTCCTCTTAGATGGCCAGAATCAGCCGGAATGACGACTTTCGACGTTGAAAACCGCACTGAAACGCGCTCGCGCGCGGCCCTTGTTGGGTACCCTGGTCACCGTGTGGGCCCAGGGTCCCGCCGGGTGTGTGCGCGAGGGGATCTCCAATGCCCTGGATGAAGTCGAGGGGGTTCACCGGCGCATGAGCTTTTTTGATCCCGCCAGCGAGGTGTCCTTGCTCAATCAGCGGGCCCACCGGGAACCCGTGAACGTTCACCGCCACACGGCCCGGGTATTGGAAGCGGGTCTGCGGTTATCCCATTTGAGTCGCGGCGTTTTTGATGTGACGGTGGGGGGGCCGTTGGGGCGGGCCGGTTTTTTGCCGACTCGGGGTCAACTCTCTCCCGCGGGGGGAAGCTTTTCGCAGGTTCGCGTTGGTGCCAACGGAGAAGTTCGGTTTCTTAAACCTTTGTGGATCGATCTGGGTGGAATCGCCAAAGGGTACGCCGTGGATCTGGCGTTGGCGGCCTTACGTCGGGCGGGTGTTCACAGCGGCGGGGTGAACGCGGGGGGCGATATGGCCTTTTTTTCTGATCGGGCCCAGCCCGTGTGGGTCCGGCATCCAACCCGGGTGGACCGGTTTATCCCGCTGGGACCTCGAAAGTCCGGCGCGTTGGCCACGTCGGCTCCGTCGTATCACGCCCGTGCGGGGAAACGCGGTGTACCTTACTTCTCGAAGGGCCGTCGTGTGTCTGCGCGGTCCGGGGTAACGGTGTCCGCACCCCGGGCCTTATGGGCGGATGGACTGACCAAAGTCGCCTTAATGGCCCCAAACATGATGGATCGGTTGGGGCCTCTTTTTGGCGCGCGCGCATTTTTTTGGGATAATGGTTGAATGAAAATGTCCGCGATGGGAGCGAGCCTGTCCCTTTGGCAAAAACGTTTGGTGACGGGGGCTATGGGGACGGCCTGGGTCAGCGGGTTGGCGTTGTTCTTAATTAAGACTCTCGGTCAAACCCCAAGTGAGTTTGGCCTCCAACGTCACGCGCTGGAAACCCCTCTGCGAGCCGCCCACGGCGGCGCCATGATGCTTGTGTTGGCGGCGGTGGGATCTGTTTTGGCGGTCCACGTTCGGGCGGGGTGGGACACGGGGCTACGACGCCGTTCGGCGTTTTTCTTGATGGGTGTCTTGATCCTTCTGGTCGCTACCGGATGGGGCCACTATTACGTATCCCACGAATCGTTTCGGCCTTGGATCGAGTGGCTCCACACGGGGGTGGGGATCGGATTGGCCCCGCTGTTTTGGATCCACTCGCGTCGGCGCGATCCCTTTTGACGGGGATTGTCGGGTGTGTTAGAATGGCAGGGAACTTTTTATTGCCTGCGGCGTTGAACCAATCGAGACCACGTTACCAGAAAGGAGAATCCTATGGAACTGCAGTTGACTGACTCGAGTTTTGAAAAAGAAGTGTTGAAATCGTCGCTTCCTGTTCTCGTTGATTTTTGGGCGCCCTGGTGCGGTCCGTGCCGCATGTTGGGCCCGATCGTCGAGGAAATCGCAAAGGAATACCAGGGCAAAGTCGTCGTCGGCAAAATGAACACCGACGAAAATCCCGTGGTGGCCTCCAAATTTAATATTTCGGCCATCCCCTCCATGCTTTTTTTCAAAGGCGGCCGGGTGGTCGAACAGATGGTCGGGGTTCACTCCAAAAAAGACATTAAAGCCAAGCTCGACGCGCTCGCGTAACCTGTGCCCTCACAGCGCGTTCCGCGGTTCGTGTGGGTGTTGCCGGTTTTGGCTGTGGCCTGGGTCGCGTGCGGGTCCAACCCCAGCGGAGGGTCGCCAGCCGCGGTCCCGGAAAGGTCCTCCGCCGCCGGCGACCATCAGGCGGCCCCGGGCTTTTCGTTGTTGGACACTCAGGGCAAGACGGTGGCGTTGGCGGACTTTAAGGGCCGGGTTGTGTTTATTGATTTCTGGGCATCGTGGTGTCCCCCCTGCCGAATTTCCATGCCGGAAGTGGAAAAGTTGTGGGTGGACTACAAAGGCAAACCGGTTCAAGTTCTGGGCCTTAACCTGGACGACGACCCCGACGCGGCCCGTCGTTTCGCGGACCGAAAAAAAATTCAATATCCCGTCTTGTTGGCGGGCGGGTCGGACGCGGCGGCCGCCTACGGCGTGGAGGGCATTCCGCACTTCGCCTTGGTGGACGCCCAGGGCCGACTGGTCCAAATTTGGTCGGGGTTCGCCCCCGGGATGGGGCGCCAATGGCGCGCCGCCATCAATACGTTGTTGGAGTCTTGACCGTTTCAAAAACCCTTTATCTCGTAGACGCCCACGGTTATTTGCATCGGGCGTATCATGCCCTTCCCCCGCTGACCAACTCCAAGGGCGAACCCGTGGGCGCGTTGTTTGGGTTTACGCGGATGTTGACGAAAATCATTCGTCTTCATCGGCCGGACCGGTTGGTGGTTTGTTTCGACGACGCCGCGCCCACGTTTCGGCACAAAGCCTACACGGAGTACAAAGCTCACCGAAAAGAAATCGATGACGCTCTCAAATTTCAACTGCCCATGGCCCGTTCCCTGGTGGACGCCTGGGGCCTATCGGCGGCTGTGTTGCCCGGTTACGAAGCCGACGACGTGATCGCCACCTTGGCTGAACGCGGGGCACGAGCGGGTTTTGAGGTGGTTGTGGTGACGGCGGATAAGGACGCTCTCCAACTGGTGGGCGGGCCTATTTCGGTTCTCAACGAACAGCGGGGTGTCCGCTACGACGCCGCCGAGGTGGAAAAAAAATACGGGCTTCGTCCCGACCAAATGGTGGACTATTTCGCCTTGGTGGGCGATAGTTCCGACAATGTGCCGGGTGTTCCCGGCGTGGGGGATAAAACCGCGACAACGTTGTTGAATCAGTTTGGGACCCTGGACGCCCTGTTTGAACGGTTGGACCAGGTCAAAGGCGCGCTCAAAGAAAAACTGCGTGTCCACGAAAAAGAGGCCCGCCTCAGCCGATCGTTAGTTGTCCTTGAACGCGACGTGCCCCTCCCATTGGAGGTGGACACCTGCCGCATCCCCGATCGGCCGTCGGAGGATCTTCTCCGTTTTGTGGGCCGGCTTGAATTCAACAGTTTGCTTCCGGAACTCAAGGGAACAGCCGAGCTGGTTGTTCCGACGTCCAAGGACACTGCTCTTCCCGCCCCGGACCGATCCGACCCGCCGGCACCGAATCAACCGGTCAACCGAACCGTTCACACTGTTTTGACGGACACCGAGTGGGATCGGCTTTTGAAGGAATTAAGGTCCGCATCCGTCTTGGCCGTGGACGTGGAAACCACGGGGTTGGACCCGTTTTCGTGCAAGTTGGTGGGTGTTTCTTTATCGACAAAAGTTGGCACCGCTTGGTATGTGCCGGTGGGCCACGCGTATTTGGGGGCGCCTGCCCAGTTGCCTTTGGAAAAAGTGAGGAGCGCCATGGCGCCGTTTTTGGCCGACCCCGGTTTGCCGAAAGTGGGGCACAATTTAAAATTCGATAGCCAGGTGTTGGCCCGGGCGGGAATGCTGGTGTCTCCTCTCTCGTTCGATACCATGGTGGCTTCTTATTGCCTCAACCCGGGCCGTCAGACCCATGGACTGAAAGCCCTGGCGTTGGATGTTCTGGGCGAATCCATGGCCTCCATCGAAACCTTGATCGGCAAAGGCGCGAAACAAATCACCATGGATCAGGTGAAAATTGAAGACGCCGCTCCCTACGCCGGGGCCGACGCCGAGGTCTCTCTTCGACTCAAAGAATGGATGGAACCGCTCCTCAAAGAAAAAGCGTTGGATTCTCTTTTCCAGACTGTGGAAATGCCACTGGTCCCCATTTTGTCGGCGATGGAAGAGGCCGGCGTGGCGTTGGATGTGCCCTACCTTCACGAACTGGCTCAATCGTTTGGGCGGGATATCGCCCGGTTGCAGGGGGAAATCCACGCGCTGGCGGAAGAACCGGTGAATGTCAATTCGCCCAAACAGTTGGCGGTCATCCTGTTTGAGAAACTCAAACTG
The DNA here is from genome assembly GCA_016715645.1 of Elusimicrobiota bacterium. Classification (GTDB taxonomy): domain Bacteria; phylum Elusimicrobiota; class Elusimicrobia; order FEN-1173; family FEN-1173; genus JADKHR01. Next base: position 36,633 of record JADJZR010000009.1, read on the forward strand.
CCGGTGGTGCGAAAAACCAAAACGGGTTTTTCCACCGACGAAGACGTTCTTCAAAAACTGTCGCATCAGCATCCTTTGCCGGCCAAAATTTTGGCTTACCGCGAACTGGCCAAACTGAAAAGCACCTACATTGACGCCCTGTTGGCCCTGGTGCGGGAGTCGGGCCGTGTGCACACGAGTTTCAATCAAACGGTGGCGGCCACGGGCCGGTTGTCGTCGTCCGAGCCGAACCTTCAAAATATTCCGATCCGCACGGATTACGGCCGAAAAATCCGTCGGGCGTTTGTGGCCCAAGAGGGGTGGACCTTTTTGTCGGCGGACTATTCCCAAATTGATCTTCGGGTGTTGGCGCACATCACGGGGGACCCCGCTTTGGTCGCGGCGTTTCGAAGGGGCGACGACATTCATTCGGCCACGGCTCGGGACATTTTTTCTTTAGGGCCCCAGTCGCCGGTGAGCGACGACCAGCGGCGCGTGGCCAAAACCGTCAATTTCGGCATTGTTTACGGTCAAACAGGGTTCGGACTGTCTCAGCAGTTGGGCATTCCCATGGGCCAGGCCCAATCGTACATCAACGCCTACTTGGAAAAATACGCCGGGGTCAAATCCTGGATGGCCCAAATTATTGAAGAGGCCCGCCGCAACGGGTATGTGACCACGCTTCTCAATCGTCGGCGTTATTTGCCGGAAATCAAGGCGGCGAACGCCGCCGTCCGAGGGTTCGCCGAACGGACCGCCATGAACACCCCCATTCAAGGCACCAGCGCGGACATTATCAAGTTGGCCATGATCCGGTTGGCTGGATTGTTTGAAACCAAAGGCTGGAATACCCGGATGCTCCTGCAAGTGCACGACGATTTGTTGTTCGAGGTGCCTGTCGAAGAGTTCGATCGCGTGGCCCAACCCATTCAACAGGCGATGGAAAACGCCCTGTCCCTGTCGGTGCCCCTTGTGGTGGACTTGAAGAAGGGACCCAACTGGGCGGACATGAAACGGTTCGTTGCCCATGCCTGAACTGCCGGAAGTGGAAACCATTCGTCGGGATCTGGAAAAAATGTTAGTGGGTCGTACGATCGACCGGGTGTGCGTGCGAGACAGGAGGGTGCTGGAAGGGTTTGGGCCCGACGGCGGTCGGCGGAGGCAGGTAGCCCCGAATTCTTTTTCGCGGACGTTGGCGGGGCGTACCGTGGCGGGCGTGATCCGGCGGGGAAAATACCTCGTTCTTGATTTAGGGCCAGGATTGTCCCTCTTGGCCCATCTGCGAATGACCGGGCGGATTGTGGTCGGGGGGCCTGACAATAAGGCCCGGGCGATCATTTATTTTCGAGAGGCGCCCACGGTTTTAAACTTTATCGACACCCGCCGGTTTGGCGAAATTTGGTTGGCGCCGGACTGGCGGCGGGATCCCTCCATCAAGGCCTTGGGGCCGGAACCCCTCGAGCCCATGGACGAAGAGGCCTGGGGCCAATCGTTGCGACGCTCCGGGGCGGCGTTGCATTCGGCGCTCCTGGACCAAAAGCGGATGGCGGGTTTGGGAAATATTTACGTGACGGAAGCGCTTCATTTGTCGGGTCTGCGGCCCATGCGGAGGGCGCGGGCTGTGCCGGAAAAGGCATTGCCTATTTTGCTCAAAAATATTCGCGGGGTGTTGGAACGGGGTTTGGCCGATCGGGGTGTTTCGTTCCGGGATTACCGGGACGCCTTGGGGCAACGGGGTTCGGCCCAAAAAGGGTTGTTCGTTTACGGGAAAGGGGGGTGTCCTTGCCCCGGGTGCGGGGATCTTCTTGTCTCTGTCAAAGTGGGGGGGCGGGGAACCGTCTATTGCCGACAATGCCAAAAGTAAGGAACGTGAACAGTGAAAAGGTCGTAGGCCTCCAAAAAATTGTTGTCGGTTTAACCGGCGGGATGGGCGCCGGAAAGTCCACTGTATCGGCCTATTTGCGGTCCCGGGGTGTGCCCGTGGTGGACGCCGACCATATTGTTCACCGGGCCCTAGCCAAGGGGGGGGCCGCCTATCGGCCGGTGGTTCGCCTATTTGGTCAATCCTGTGTGGGCCCCAGCGGAGAATTGGACCGAGCTGTTTTGGCCCAGGCGGTGTTTTCAAATGGGCGTCTGCGCAAACACCTGGAGTCTATTTTACACCCTCTTGTGTTCAAGGAAATCAAACGGCGGATGGGGGCCCATCGACGGGGATTGTTGGTTTTGGACGTGCCGCTTTTGTTTGAAACGGGCCTGGACCGCTGGGTGGACCACACTGTCACCGTGTGGGCGCCGCGATCGGTGTGTTTGGCTCGGATGACCGCGTCCAAACGTTGGACCCGACCCGACGCCGTCCGCCGTTTGAAGGCCCAGATGTCCCCCCGGGAAAAACGCCGCCGTTCGAACGTCCTGTTAAACAACAGCGGATCCCGTCGGGATCTGTATCGTCAAATCGATCAGTGGTTGGCCGGTCTGTTTGGCGGGGGGGGGGTGTAAGTTTACAGGATTGTTACAATTTCTTCTCTGTTTCTTTCGAACAAAATCTCTATAATCCGGGTATGAAAGACAGTGCGCCTACTATAAGGGATTCGGCTTCCCTGGGCAGATTCCTGGGTGCGGGGGTCCGAATGTTGTTGGTCTCCCTAATTTTTATGGGGGACACGACGGGCTGGACCGCCCGAGACATTTGGACGGAACGTCGAAAAGCGGTCCGTTCCGTTCGCGACGGGGTTGAGCGCATGCGCTCCGACCGATTGGCGGCGTCGTTTCCGTCCCTCAACCCGGGGTTTGTCCCTGTCGAATCGTCGGGCCTGCCCGCTTGGTTGGCAAATGCCGTGGGTCTCTATGCCGACGTGGGAACGTATGTGCCGCCCGCGCCGGGCCAGCGGCGCGTGTTGATTCATGTTCAGGACCTCCACGCGGTGGAAGAGGCCCAACGCAACATTGCCTCTCTCTTGGACCAACTGGCGGGATCCGCCGGGGGAACCGACGGCCTGTGGGTCGGATTGGAAGGAGCGGCCGGACCGTTTCGGACCAACGATTTTCGCGCTTTGGCGGCTCCGTCGGTGATTCGGCGCGTTTCGGACCGGTTTTTGCGGGCCGGATTGATTTCGGGGCCCGAATTTTTTAGTTTGACCACGGAACGCCCCTTTCGTCTGTGGGGCACGGAAGATCCGGCCGCCTATGAAGCCAACATCCGCGCGTTAACTCAAACGTTTCCTACTCAATCTCAAGACAATGCCCGATTGCTCCAGGCTCGTCGTCGGATGGACACATTAAAAAAGGCCCTCTATCCACCGGCCCTTCTTGCCTTGGACGAGGCCCAAATGGCCTACGAATCCAACCAACTCGCGCTAACTGGCTACGTTCAGAAGCTCGCGGAAAATGTTTCGGATCGGGATTTGGGTCCTTCTTTGCTGCGATACCGGGACGCTTTGCGACTGGAAGCAAACCTTTCGTTTACCAGCGTGGAGACAGATCAACGACGTTTGCTGGAACACCTTGCGCCTCTCTTGACAGATCTTGAACGTCGCCGTTTAACCGAGGCCGGGTTGGCCTGCCGGTTGGGTCGGGCGCGGCACGGTTCATTTTTGACCGCACTAAAAGAAATTTGTCGACAACATCGGGTTGATCTGGCCGGTTATCCTCACTTTTTGGCTCACAACGCCTACGTCGAAAAAGTGGAAGGATTGAGGGCGGAAGATTTGATGGGGATGTTGAACGGTTGGCTGATCGACAAATGAGAGTTTTGGCATCAGATCCTGTTGTCTTACAAGCCATCGAGTTAGACAAAGATCTTAAACTTGTAGAAAAATTAAACCGATTTTCGATGGTCCCCGCCGATTTTGCCTGGTGGAAGCAGCGTCGGTCGGAAGTGGTCCGTTGGGCCCAACGGGGGGCCGATTTGGTCGGCCAAGCCCGGGCACTCCGTCACGTTCACGAGGCCCGCTCCCCCCAGGGGGGGCGCCGGCCGGGCGCAACAGACACCGAAACTTGGCCAGACATATCCGATGTGGCCAACCGGCACGCCGTTTTTTACCGGTGGGCCGAAGCGCGCAATCGCCCGCTGGTCAAAAACCTGTTGGCCCGCTGGGCCGACGACCGTCCCGCGGTCTTGGTGGCGGGCGGGTTCCATGCCGACGGCCTTCGCGCCGTCGCCCAATCCGAGGGGGTGGGTTATATCTCGCTTGTTCCTCGGGTGATCAACACCAAACAGTTTCCGCCGCCGTTGGAATCCTTTCGATCAAATGGAAAGAACAAGAGATGGTTTTTGCCAGGATCCCATGCCCTTCAAACCCGGCTTCAAACTGTTGGGATGGAGAGCCGTTCGATCGAACCAGGCCAGGTTCCCTTCGTGACCGGGTTTATTGCAATGGTTTATGCCACGCTCGTCATGGATCCGGAAAGCCGATCCTCTTTCTCGTCGCAGGCCGTTGAAAAATTGCGGGAGGTGGCTCGGAGCCGGTTTGGCGTCGACTTGGTTCATGAAAACTCGGCCCAAGAAATTGGACGATTGGAATTGACCGTCCGATTTTTGTCGGCACCCGAAGTGCCCGCTTACACTGTGACGATAAACGGGGTTGGGCCCAACGGGGGGGCCAGTGATTTGTGGGTGGGGATTCAACCGGTTCCTTCGTGGCGTCAGGCGGTCGAATTTATTCGCCAAGCGGACCGTGCGGTTTCGTCCCTGGGCCCCGCGGTTCGATTGTGGGCCGCGGGGGTATTGCCCCAGGCGATCGATCAAATGGGTCTGGCTTTCCAACGAACGGCGGTTTTTCTTATCCCGACGGTTCGTACAGCTGGCGGATCGGGCCTCTTGCAATATTTCGCTGGCTTGAAGGAACGTTGGACCCAGTCGATCCTCTTGGCTCGCGAACGCGAAGTCGTGGTGAGGGCCTTATCCCAACCCCTTGACGTTCGCAATGCCCGGTTGGCCGCATTGGCCGGAAACCATACGGTGGTCATTCCCTCCCCGTGGATTCAATCTTTAACCGAAGCCATTAACGGGCATAAAGTCGGGAATCCAGAGGTCGGGCGGGACAAAAAGAGCCTCCTGATTTCCTTGGATCAGGGTGAGTTCACCACTCACTTACGGTTGCATGTGACGGCGGCCAGGGCCCTCTACGAGAGGCCCTCTGACTATTCTCCCTATCAACTTGTAAGAAGTCCAGACGGGACGATCGATGTGTATTTGGCTGAACCGGTGGTCTCCAGCCCCGAGCGGTTATTGCCGTTGGTGATTGGGCGCATGTTGCGAGAAATCAATGGCCAGCCGTCCGGTAACCACCGGATGGAAGAACTTCAGATTTTGTTGGGGATGTGGGAATCTTTGGCCCAGTACTCCATCAATAGCTGGGCCAGCTATATTTCCGGTCTCAAATTAGAACCGATTGTTTCTATCCCCGCTGAAGACGACCGATCGCAGTGGACCTTCGGCAGATCGCTCGACTTTATCGGAAGGCAGGGCAATTTGGAGGTCCCGCCTCCAATGAATAACACGAGTTTGTTTGTCTTGACCGGGGCTTCCCCGAACTCCGAGGCGGAGTCCCTGGCTTCGACCGTCACGATCGATGCGGTGGTCAAGCTGTTAATGGGGATCAGTTGGGGTGAGCAACGAGCCCGGGGCATGGCCATGAGGTTGGTCGAGGATCGGCTGGAGGGGAGTATTCGATTAATCGAACAATTTCAGGAACTGGCCAATCAAAGGGGTCTTCTGACCCGCCTTTCTTGGCGGGTGAACCGTCAAGAATTAGCCACCAGCGGTTCTAACCTTGTGATCGGTTTACTCGAACACGTGGGTGCATCCCAAGGCCAACAGGCGGCCCTTGCCGGCACACCTTACAGTTCTGCCCTTGAGACCCAAATGACGGAACAGTTTCCCTATCTGGCTCAAACGTTGTTGGGAATCATGAAAATGGCCGGGCAACCCTTGGACCGTGCGACCGTGGAAAAACAGCGCGCTCTACTGTCGGACATGTGGACTGTTTATGCGGAGCATTTCTCCATCGGATACGGACAACTGTCTTCGGTTTACTCCCCCCCGGCGGCGTCGGCCGCGGTTGCCCAGGCAAACGGTGTCTCGGCCGGCGTGTTCCACTTGGCCAATCCCAACGATGCGGGTTCCCTCGAGCGCCTTCTGGACGTGTTGTTGAGCCGTGGCGACTTGAGTCTGTTTAGGGTTGCGCTGTTATTGCCGGGAGAAGCGGAGAAAACGAAAGAAACCGTTGTTCGATTACTTAAGGGGCGCCTCAATAATCGGACGGTGTCCGATGCCGATCGATCCACCGTTATGACATTCTTAGATGCCAATGGTTTGTTGGCAATTGAGGTGGGGGAGAGTAACGTCCATTTGGATACCGTGTTTGGATTAATTTCTGATCAATGGGACAACGTTTTGCACGTGGACGTCTTTACACATGACGCCTCTGTTTTTGAAACAACCGTGGCGACGGTTCTATCCTGGAGCCTTTACGAAAACGGGGTCTTGATCTCAAACTCCGTCAAATCGGCTTTGGCGGAACGGCGAATCCGTGCCTTCATAGAAAAACAGGCGTAACCCATTTGGCGGTGGGTTGCGGTGGCGGGGGTGAATTCTACCGATGGACATCTCTCAAGCAATGACCTAGAATTGACTTGAGCGATGGGTTTTTCACGTTTTAACCGTTGTCTGGTTTCGATGAAGGAGGACATGTTGACTATGGGGAAACAAGAATCGGTCTTATTGCGACTGCCCATCAAGAAAAGGGCGCATTTGGCTGAGAAACTCATCGCTAGCTTGGACAACCTCAGTGAGGAGGAACGGGAGGAATTGTGGGCTGACGAAGCGGATCGGCGTTATCAGGTCTATAAAAAAGGAAAGATGTCTTCTTCGCCGAGCGAGCACGTATTCAAAAACGCCTTAAAAAAGATCGCATGAAGTCGCGGTTTCTCTTGTTGGCTGAGATCGAGATGCTCAACGCGGCCAAATTTTATGAAGGACAGGCCCATCGTCTTGGGGTTGATTTTCTCGATCGTGTTCAAATGGCGGTCGAAGACGTGGAAAGCAATCCCCTTCGTTGGCCACCCTATCGCCGGAATATTCGACGACGGTTAGTGAGTCGGTTCCCCTATGCCGTGCTTTATCGTGTTGACCCAAAAAATGTTGTGATCGTCGCCGTTATGCATTTGCACAGGAACCCAAATTGTTGGATTGGTCGAGCCTGAAATCGGCCAGGGTGCGGGCATCCTGACCCAAAGCGTGTGCCCGTGGCACACGTTTGCGACGGGCCGAAGAGGCCCCGGGTCCGAAGGACCCCAACAGGCCGGATGAGGCCGGTGAGAAGTTGTGCGTCTTTCATACGAAGAAATTACATAGTCAAAAACAGAGGGAGAGAACCATGACCACGCACGCCATCAGTTTGATCCCGGGAGACGGTACCGGGCCGGAAATTTCCGCGACGGTTCAGAAGGTGTTGGAGGCCACGGGCGTTAAAATTGCCTGGGATGTGGTAGAGGCGGGCGCCGATGTGGTGGAGAAATATGGGACCCCCCTGCCTGACAATGTTTTGGTCTCGATCCGAAAAAACCGTGTTGCTTTAAAAGGCCCTCTCACCACTCCCATCGGCACCGGGTTTCGGTCGGTCAACGTGGCTCTTCGCAAAGAGTTGGATTTGTACGCGTGTTTGCGACCCTGTAAGTCCTATCTGGGCGTCCGGTCCCGGTATTCAAACATCGATCTGGTGGTGGTGCGGGAAAACACGGAGGACCTGTATGCGGGAGTGGAATACGCTCCCGACTCGAAAGAGGCCAACGAGATCATTGGCTGGTCGAAAGGCAAGATTGTGCCCCACGCGGCCATTTCCATCAAACCCATTTCCCGCGCCGGATCCGAACGGATCATGACCTACGCGTTTGACTACGCGGTCAAGAACAAACGCCGCAAAGTCACCGCGGTGACCAAGGCCAACATCATGAAATTCACCGACGGCCTGTTTTTTGACACGGCCCGCGAGGTGGCCAAACGCTACGCCGGAAAAGTGGAATACGAAGAACGTTTGATCGATAACATGTGCATGCAATTGGTGCAAAAGCCCGAGCTCTACGACGTGATCGCGTTGCCGAACCTGTACGGCGACATTTTGTCGGACCTGTGCGCCGGGCTGATCGGGGGGTTGGGCATTGCGCCGGGCGCCAACATCGGTCAGGGGATTTCGTTGTTCGAGCCGGTCCACGGGTCGGCCCCGAAATACAAAGGGATGAACAAGGTGAACCCCACGGCGATGCTGTTGTCGTCGGTTTTGATGCTGGAACACATTGGGGAAAAGACCGCCGCATCGAAATTAGAATCCGCTATCGCCGCGGTGATGGCCGAAGGTAAAAATGTGACCTACGATTTAAAGCCCCGTCCCGACGATCCCACGGCCGTGGGAACCCGCGAGATGGGCGACGCCATTATTCAAAAAATGAGGAGTCTGTGATGACCGACGAACTGTCGTGCGTGATCGTGAAACCCGACGGGGTTGGGAAAGCCGTGGTGGGAAAAATTTTTGCGCGACTGGAAGCCGAAGGGTTTCGGTTGACCGCGGCGCGGATGGTGCGTCCCACCCCCGAACTGTTGGGGGGTTTTTACGCGGAACACAAAGGCAAACCGTTTTATGAAGGGTTGTTGAAGTTTATTTCGTCAGGGCCCATCGTGGTGACGGCGTGGCGGGGGGCGGACGTTATTCGAAAAATTCGTGCGTTAATCGGGTCCACCAATCCGGCCGAGGCCGCCGCCGGAACGTTCCGCGCCCAATGGGGCACCGACAACCGTCGCAACCTGATCCACGCTTCGGATTCCCCTGCGTCGGGATTGCGGGAGACTTCTTTCTTCTTTGCGCCCGAAGAACTGGCGCCTTACGATCCGATGCTCTGGTCCCGACCCGAATACGCACCGCCGACACCCGCTCTTAAATCGTAAACATTCGGGTGTTAGGCGTTGTAAATAAATAAACTGTCCATTTGCCGATTGGATTTACACACAGGATGGACGCCGCACACCAACAAGCCGAAACTTTTTTCGCCAAAAACAAAACTCGGTATAAACCGGGATCTCCCACCTTCAAGCCGCTGTAAACACCCTGTCGACCCTGGCCTGATTTTTTTCCACGCTGATTCTGGACCGGGGTAGAGGGAGGAAAGAAATACTTTGCCTTGCCTCCGTCTGGCCCCGGCTATTTAAGAGGACTTTGCAGTCCTTCAAGAACGGTGCGGACGGTGTCCTGGAACGATTTTTCCGTGAGATCCGCTTTAATCTTCATTTCATTGCCCATGGACTTGTATTGGGTCCCGATGTCTTTTTGGATCGATTGGATCAATTTCTCAATTCCAGAGACTTCTTTTTTCAGGGATTTGGCTTCTTTGCGGGCGGTTTTGGTGGCATCTTTCTCGAGGGACTGCAACTGGGCTCGTTTATTGGCCAAGTCTTCTTTTAAACTCTGCTGACGGGCCAAAAAGGGTTTTAGGGTGACGTTCCATCGAGCGATCATTTCCTGAACGGAGGCGACTTCTTTTTCGTGAAAAACCGAAATTTTTTGGAGCAACGCCACGCGCCCCGCGGGTTTTTCATCGGCCGGGGACGGATTGGTTTTGGCAACAGCCGGGGCGAGTTCGGTTTTCGCCGGGCCAACAGTTTCAATAACGGGTTCCTCATTGGGTTTCTCGGCAACCGGGGCTAGGGCGGTTGGTTTTTCAGTCTTGTTGGATTCGGCTAGCTCTTCCGAGGCGTTGGGGGCCAGGGCTTCTGAATCGACGACAGACTCGTTTTTTTCCGCGACCGACGTCGCATCGGACGTCGCGCTCACCGGCGACTTTTCATCAGCCGGCGCCGATCCCTCGCACCACCCGAAACCGCCCGTCAACATCAAAACCCCCAACAATATCCCTTTTTTCATAAGTGATAACTCCCCTGTCGCATGTATGAAATCTGCTTCTTGCGGCTACAAAGAAACCGTCCCCCTATCTTACCTAATTCCAATGCCAGTAACTTAAGACTCAAAGGGCCCGTCATATTGGCGAAAGCCGATATCCAGTCGGTGAAATGGTCTCTTAAAATGAGGTTTTACACACTGGGCCCCGGCTTTCGCCGGGGTGACGGTTCTTAAGTTACTGGCATTGTACCTAATTCACATCCATTTTCGCCCCGGCAAATTTTAAGGGACGTTGATAATTTAATGATGGTCCCCGATTTTTTTGGTGGAAAAACAAATTCCTCATTGTACTGCCCCCCGTTTCTAGGCCGCCAGGGAACGACTAGTGATGCAGGGGTGACGAATTGGCGGGTGCATAGGCAGAGGGAAGAGTTGGGTTCAGTTTTTTATTTTTGATTGACAATGGGAGGGCTTTGGAATGGCGTGCGCCCACCCGGCCGAGGTCCTCAGCTGCCAGAAAATGCTGGGCCAATTGGCCGATGCCGGAAACACCGTCACCATTGCCCACTATTTCGATCTCTTGTCCAAAGCTTTTCTCTTCTCCCCTCTGTCGCGGTGAAGTGGAGGCCGTTTGTGGCAACGGGGGTTCACCCCGAAGATTATTGTTCGGGACAACATGGCTGACTTTTTATTGATTATGGTCGGAATATGTCATACAATTCCATATCATGTTCAGTAGATCAATAGTTATCTCGAAATCCATGAGTTTTTTCCTTTTTGGGGCGCGTGGTACGGGAAAATCGACCCTTTTACAGTCACTCTTTCCGCAAAAAGCACCAGCCGACTTATTTTTTATTGACCTCTTGCGTGATGAGGATTACGTTTGATTTTCCGCAAACCCAGGGCTTTTGGGATAAATCATTGCGGGTCTCCCAAAAACAGTTCAATGGATCATCATCGATGAAGTCCAGAAAGTCCCTGAATTGCAGGATGAAGTGCATCGACAGATCTTTTTGAAGCGGGCTCGATTTGCCCTGACGGGATCGAGCGCCCGCAAATTAAAAAGAGGCCAGGCAAATCTCTTGGGGGGACGGGCGCTCGTCCACCAATTGTTTCCACTCACCGAAAAAGAGATGGGAGACTCTTTTGATCTTTCCGCTGTGCTGACCCACGGCGCGTTGCCGGATGTGGTTCCTCTCTCGCTCAGTGAAGAGCGCGCGGCCTATTTGCGCGCTGACGTTTCGACTTATCTCAAGGAGGAAATTGTGGCGGAGCAGGTGGTCCGTAAAGTGCCGCCCTTTCTGCTGCCAAGGCCTTCGCCTCCCTGAGAGGGGCGGGGACATTGGACGGGAGAATCAAAAAATAATCCCTCGCAAGCCTTCATTTTTCGTCAATTCCGAGGTAAAAATGGTTTAATTACCCTTCTAAGAATGACAATCACTAGGAGAAACAACCATGGCCGTTGAAGAAACCGGACATAAAAAGCGCGTGCCCCAGGGGCTTTGGACCAAATGCCCCAAATGCGAGCAAATCATTTACAACAAAGAACTGGAAAAAAACCTCAAGGTGTGCCCGAAATGCCACTACAACCTCCGGGCGGGTGCCCGGGAACGCATCGACCAGTTGTTCGATGAAGGCACCTTTGCCGAATTTGCCGAACATTTGACCGCGGCGGACCCGTTGGGGTTTCGCGATTCGGCGGCCTACGTGGATCGGATCAAAGAGAGCCGAAAAAAAACCGGTGAAAAAGAAGCCGTGGTGGCCGGCGTGGGGAAAATCGGGGGTCAGCCCGTGGCCGCGGCCGTTCTGGACTTCGGGTTTATGGGTGGAAGCATGGGTAGTGTGGTGGGGGAAAAAGTGACCCTCGCCATCGAGCGAGGTGTGACCGACGAAATTCCCGTGTTGGTGGTGTCCGCTTCCGGTGGGGCGCGCATGCAGGAAGGTATTTTGTCCTTGTTTCAAATGGCCAAAACCAGCGCCGCCCTGGGCCGGTTGGACAAAGCCCGGTTGCCCTTCATTTCTCTGGTGACGGACCCCACCACCGGCGGGGTCACCGCCAGTTTCGCCATGTTGGGTGACGTCATCGTGGCCGAACCGAAAGCCCTGGTTGCCTTTGCGGGGCCCCGGGTGATCGAACAAACCATTCGTCAGACCTTGCCCCAGGGGTTTCAACAATCGGAATTTTTGTTGAAGCACGGAATGGTGGACATGGTGGTCGACCGTCCCCAACTCAAACAACGGCTTGCGGACTTGTTGGCCTTTTTCATGACAGCCCGCAAAGTCGCGGCGTAATCCGCTTTCCCCTTTCCGTTGTCCCCCGCCTTTTCGCAACGGATCCGTCCCGGGTTGGCCCGCGTTCGGCGGGCGTTGGACCTGTTGGGCCATCCGGAGGAATCCTTTGCTTCGGTTGTGGTGGCGGGCACCAACGGTAAAGGGTCGGTGAGCGCCATGATGGAATCGGTTCTCCGGCGAGCCGGCTACCGAACGGGTCTTTACACGTCGCCCCACTTGGTGAACGTTCGGGAACGGGTGACACTCTCGGGTGGCCGGGTGGGTTCTTCCCGGTGGCGTTGGGCCACCGAACGGGTGGGGGATCTAAATCGATCGGCTCGGCTGGGTTTGACCTCTTTTGAGGCCCAAACCCTCGCGGCGTTTCTTGTGTTTGAAAAGGCCCGGGTCGACATCGCCGTGTTGGAAGTGGGTTTGGGTGGGCGATGGGACGCGGTGAATTCCGTTTCAGCCCCGGAACTGTCGGTCATCACATCCATCGGTTTGGACCACACCGAATGGCTGGGACCCACCGTGGATCACATTTACCGGGAAAAACGTGGCGTGGCCCGATCCGGCACGCTGTTGGTTCAAAATATTCCAACCCGATTGCGGCCGCAATCGGCTCGGTGGGCGGCGGCTCAAGGCGTTCCGACATGGACATTCAGGCGCGAGGTTCAGCTAACGGCTGTACGGCGTTTTTCTCCAGAGCGGGGTCAGCTCATCACGGTTCAGGTTCCCGGCGGTGTAAAGATATCCGCGCGCGTGCCGTTTTGGGGCGAACATCAGGCGCGCAACGGCGCTTTGGCCGTGGCCGGTCTTGTGCAACTTTGTCGGCGGGGGTGGAACGTGTCGGATCGAGCCATCCAAGAAGGGGTGGCCCACGCTCACTGGCCCGGTCGGTTTCAAGTGGTTCGGCGATCCCCGCCCGTGGTGTTGGACGGAGCCCACAATCCGGCCGCGGCCCGGGTTTTGGCCCAGGCTTGGCGGTCCGCTCCGTGGGGACGGACCAAAGCGGTGTTGATTTTTTCGTGTCTTAAAGACAAAGACGCGGCGGGCATCGCCCGGGCGCTCAGGCCCCTTGCTCGGCGGGTCATTGTGGTCCCGGTTCGGTCCGATCGGGCTCAGTCCACGGACGAGTTGGCCAAGACGTGGGAAAAATATTGTCCGGTTTTGAAGGTAAAAAATTTTGCCCTCGCTTGGCGACGGGCCCGGGAAGAAAAAAAATCGCCCGTTTTAGTGGCCGGGTCCCTTTATCTGGCGGGAGACGCCATTCGGTTTTTTACGAACCCTAAAGGGAGAGTGTGATGCGTAAGGGACTTCGGCTGGGTGTGGACCTGGGAGGAACGTCGGTGAAGTTGGCCCTGGTTGACGAGCGGGGTCGGTTGCACGACAAAATTGCGGTGGATACCGTTAAACAGCCCCGGGCGTTGGTGAAACGATTGAGCGAAGCCCTCCGACCGTGGTCGAATCGTTCTTTGTTGGGGACCGGCGTCGGTGTGGCCGGGGATGTGGATACCCGAAAAGGCGTGGTTCGTTTTTCGGCCAACTTAGGCTGGCGTCGGGTTGCCTTGGCCGGTCTTTTTCGAAAATTCAAGTTTCCCTCCCCCATTGTTTTGGATAACGACGCCAACGCCGCCGCCTGGGGCGGGTATCATTTGGAATTGGGCGCCAGGCCGAAAAGTTTGATCACGCTCACCCTGGGCACCGGTGTGGGGGGAGGATTGGTCTTAGATGGGGAGTTGTACCGGGGCGTGACGGGGTCCGCCGGGGAAATCGGGCACCTGGTGGTTCAAGACGGCGGCGACCCGTGCGCTTGCGGCAACCGGGGTTGCTTGGAATCGTATTTGGGGGCCTCGGCTATGGTCCGCTGGGCACGGGCCGCCTACGCGAAAAAAAAGCAAGTCGTGGAACCTTTGGACCCGAAAATTTTGGAACAACGAGCTCTTCGACGCGATCCCGTGGCCCAGGAAGCGTATGCCCGTGCCGCTCAGGCGTTGGGAACCGCGTTGACGAGTTTGGTGAACCTTCTGAACCCGGACACGATCTTGTTCACCGGCGGCGTGGCCCGGGGAGCCACCCTGTTTTTGCCCCAGGCCTTGAAAATTTTGAAGTCCGGGGCGTTCAAAACACCGGCTACCGCGGTTCGAATCGTGGTGGCTCGGGGAAAGACGGACCTGGGCGTGGCCGGGGCCGGCTTGTTGGTGACATGAATTGTTCCCTTCTGGTGGGGTTGCTGATCGTGGCTTTGGCCCGGGGTCTGTGGGCTGAGTCCACGGATCCGACCGCGGTGCCGTTATCCACGGCGTCTCTGACGTGTGATTACTTGGAGTTTTTATCGTCCGAAAACGTGGTGGTGGCCCGGGGCAACGCCGTGGCCATTTCCAGCGGGACCCATTTGCAAGCCGACGAAATGACCCTTTATTTGTCCAGCCAAGTGGTTGTGGCCAACGGCCACGCGGTGCTCCTCTCGAGCACCACGCGGCTGGAAGCCGACCATCTGGTCTTGGACCAATTGAACAAAGAAGCCACCGCTCGAGGAAGCATGTATTTGCAAGACCAAACCCTCACCCTTCAAGGAGACATGGCCCATTACAATTGGGGCGCGTCCACGGGCCAATTTCACAACGTCTACATTCAGGAGGGACCCTGGCGAACCTGGGGCCAGCGGTTGGAACGGTTGGGGCCCAGCACGTACCGCATTCGCCGGGCGGGTTTTTCAAGTTGCGAACTCAATCCGCCGCATTACCATTTCCGCGGTCAAACGGCGTTATACCGCGTGAACGAGCGCATGAGCGTCACCCACATTCGACCCGCCGCAGAACGAACCCCGTTTTTGTATTTCCCCTATTACACAAAATCTTTAAAAGACAACGCCTGGAGTTACACCGTTGAACCCGGCAACAGCGAGAGAAATGGGACGTTCCTCAAAAACGTGTTCACCTATCCGGTCAGCGGTTACTCCCAAGCGAAACTTCTGTACGACTATTACTCCGATGCGGGCAACGGGTTCGGGGCTGAATACACCTATTCCACGGCCACGGCGCGGGGGTCGGTGTCGGGCTATCAAATTGACGACCGCATCGACGGACGTCGTCGGTGGAATCTGCGGTTTGCCCACTGGCAGCAGTTGGCTCCCCGCTGGCAGGTGCAGTCGCGCGTGGCCATGCAAAGCGATCAAAACATGAACGACATTTTTATCGGCGACGATTATCAGCGGGTTCGCCAATTGGGTGAATCCGACGTGGCGTTCACTCGATCCGGGTCGTGGTACTCGGCGCGGATTTTTGCCGAACACGATCGCGCGTTGGACGCCGACAACAACCGATACGTGACCGACAAAACGGTCTTGCCTCAACTGGGGTTTCAATCCTCAGCCTTGCGAATCAAAAAGTCGAACCTCTACTTCAATTTCGGGGGAAATTTCCGCAACGAGTATGATCGTCCGGTCGATCCCAACGCTCCGACGGGCGCCACCGACCCTATCGTGCCGGGCCTGGACCATTACCGGCAATTTGCCGACGCGGTGGGCCGATTCTCGTGGCGTCTGCCGATCACCCAAATGATTTCACTGGAACCGTCCGCGGGAATCACCGAAAACTGGCAATCCAGCCAGGTCGCGGGCCAAGAACTTGATCCGGCCAACGTTCTTCAGGGGTCCGGCCAAACGGGACTTAATCTTCGCCATCGGCTGACACGCAATCTGGACTACGATTTCGGCCATCGATACAGCGTTCGATGGAAACCCAACACCTTTCGGCGCGACCACGCGGCGGACGATCATGGGACCACGGAAAACGCATTGTCATTTTTTGCCAACTACCGGCCGTCCCGTGAGGTGTGGGGGCGTGCGTCCACCGGCTACGACCTGCGCGATACCTCCCCCTATCGAACGCCCAGCCAACGATTTACGCCTCCTTCCTTGGAAATGGGGTATCAACCCCGTCGATGGTTTTCGTTGAACGCGCGGGAGGTGGTCCAGCTGTCTCCGGCGAGCAAGCCCCAATCGACTGTTGTGGATGTGCGGGTGGGCCCGGACGACAAACTCTTTTTTTCCGCGGGTTTAAGTTACAATATCGTCCGCCCCGGGGAACTGGACCTTTCGAACGGGGCCGCGTTTCACCTAACCCGGGGTTGGTGGTTGTCGGGCGACATTCGATCGACCGCCGCGGGGGCGGGGGGAATGCGTTACAATTCGTTGGACGTGCGGGAAAAAAATCTCGTGGTTCGGCGGGACCTCCATTGTTGGGTGGTGCGGGTGACGTACAAGGACCGGCCGGGATCCCACGAGTTGTTTTTCCGAATTGACCTGAAGTCGACATTGGACATGCGGGCCAAAACCCCTGCGGTCGATGACACACAATATTACCCAGCCCGATCCAAAACGGCTGAATAGGAGAGGCGCATGAAACTTCTGGTGACCGGCGGCGCGGGGTTTATTGGGTCCCATTTTGTTCGTTATTGGTTGAAAAAAAATCCTTCGGATCGGGTGATCACTCTTGATAAGCTGACCTACGCGGGGAACCTGGACAATTTAAAAGAGGTTCTGTCGTCGCCGCATCACCGGTTCGTGCGCGGCGACATCGGCCACGCTCCGACCGTGGAGAAAGTGTTGGCGGGCGTGGACGCGGTGATCAATTTCGCCGCGGAAACCCACGTGGACCGTTCGTTGTTGGACGCCAACCCCTTTTTACAAACCAATGTTCAGGGAACCTACACCCTGATCAACGCCGCCCGGACGGCGGGGGTTCGGCGGTTTGTGCATGTGTCCACTGACGAAGTGTACGGGTCCGTGCCCCGGGGAAAATCCCTGGAAACCGAACGGTTAAACCCCACCAGCCCCTACGCGGCGTCGAAAGCGGCGTCGGACTTGGTGGTGTTAACCCAATGGCTGACGCACCGTTATCCGGTGATGATCACTCGGTGCACGAACAATTACGGCCCCCACCAACACCCCGAAAAATTTTTGCCCCTGTTCATCACCAATGCCCTGGAGGGCGCCCCGTTGCCACTGTACGGGCGTGGTCTTAATGTTCGCAACTGGATCCACGTTGAAGACCATTGCGAGGCTCTGGGCCGGGTGCTTCGGCGTGGGCGGGCCGGAGAGATTTATAACATCGCCGGCGACGGCGAATACAAAAACATCGATGTGGCCCGCCGCATTTTGAAACTTATGGGACGGCCCTCGACGCTCATGAAATTTGTTCAAGACCGCCCGGGCCACGACCTTCGTTACGCGCCGGACACTCGGAAAATTCAAAAAGAGCTGGGATGGCGTCCCCGGGTTTCGTTTGAACGCGGGTTGGTGGAGATGGTGGAATGGTATCGGGCTCACTCCGCCTGGTGGCGGGCGATCAAGGCGAAAAAAAACGGGTTCCAAACGTATTACAAGAAACAATACGCGACGCGAATTAAATAAGGATATTTCCATGAAATCAAAACAGGTGGCGGTGGTGGGCAGCGGGTACGTGGGTCTTGTGACGGGGGCTTGTTTGGCGGAGATCGGCCATCGGGTGGTGTGCGTGGATTCCGATCGGGCCAAGGTGCGGATGTTGAAAAAAGGGCATATCCCCATCTACGAGCCGGGCCTGCCGGAAATCGTATTGAGCAACCGGAAAACGCGGCGTCTCCATTTCACGAACAGTTTGGAAGAGGCCCTGGTGTCGGCCGAATACATTTTCATCGCCGTGAACACGCCGCCGTTGCCTAACGGCGAAGCGGATCTTTCGTATGTGGAAACCGTTGCCCGCCAGGTGGGCCGGCATTTGCGTCGATACACCGTGGTGGTGGACAAGTCCACGGTGCCCGTCAACACCGGTGACAAAGTGCGCCAAACGCTGTTGCTGTACGGAAAAAAGAACGTGCCCTTCGACGTGGTGTCAAACCCGGAATTTTTGCGGGAAGGCACAGCCGTTTCGGACTTTATGAAACCCGACCGGATTGTGGTGGGCGTGGAATCGCAAAAAGCCGAAACCATGATGCGCGAGCTGTACGCCCCGGTTAAAGCGGACATGATCGTGACCGACATTAAAAGCGCCGAGCTGATCAAGCACGCGTCCAATTCGTTTTTGGCCACAAAGATTTCGTTTGCCAACGCCTTGGCGCAGATGTGCGACCGGGTGGGCGCCGACGTGACCCAAGTGACCCAGGGCATGGGCGCCGATCCTCGGATCGGCCCGTCTTTTCTGAAGGCGGGGTTGGGTTACGGAGGGTCCTGTTTTCCCAAGGACGTCAGTGCGTTTATTCACATGGCCGAAGAAGCGGGGGTGGATTTCAAAATTTTGCGCGCCGTGCGGGAGGTCAACGATCAGGCCCGGCTGTGGGCTTTGGAACGGCTTAAAAAGGCCCTCTGGAATTTGCGGGACAAAACCGTGGCGGTGTGGGGGTTGGCGTTTAAACCTGACACGGACGACTTGCGCAACGCGCCCGCGTTGGACATTATCCATCGGGTTCAGGCGGAAGGGTGCCGCGTGAACGCTTACGATCCCGTGGCCATGGACAAGGCGCGGGGGTTGATTAAAAACGTTCGGTTCTGCCGCACGCCCTACGACGCGGCCCGGGGCGCCGACGCGGTTTTGTTGTGCACGGAATGGAAAGAGTTCCGCGACGTGGACTTGGCGAAAGTAAAAAATCTGTTACGAACCCCGGTTTTCCTGGACGGCCGAAACCTGTTTGATCCCGTCCAAGTGGCCGCACACGGATTCCAGTACCACAGCGTTGGACGTCCAACATCTTCATAAAAAACCTCCGGATGGGAAGTTTTATCGGCCGATCTTTCGGGGGTCATCCAATTATGGTTGAATCGGATCGGATTTCTCTGAATCAATGGGGGACGAATGAAGCTTCATGAGTTTCAAGCCAAACGGCGGATGGAATCGTTTGGTTTGCCGGTGTTAAAAGGCGCGGTGATCGATTCGGTTCAGTCAGTGGCCGGGGCGTTGGCCCCTTTGGGTCCCGGGCCCTGGGTTTTGAAAGCCCAGATCCATGCGGGCGGTCGGGGAAAAGCCGGCGGGGTTCGGGTCGTGCGTACCGTGGACGAAGCAAAATCGTTCGTCTCCGGTCTTTTGGATCGCCCCCTGGTCACGCACCAGACCGGTCCCGAGGGGCTGATGGTCCGCTCGTTAATTGCCGAACCCGCGGTAACCGTGAAGCGGGAATTGTACGCGGCGGTGGCCATAAACCGCAAAACGGGCCGGCCCACCCTCATCGTTTCGGGCGAAGGCGGGGTGGACATCGAAACGCTGGCGGCCACGTCGCCGGAAAAAATCATCCGCGTGGAGGTGGACCCCTGGCGGGGCCTGGACGCGTTCCAAGCCCGGGACGTCGCTTTCGCCGTCGGCCTGGGCGGCGATCTCTTACGCGATTCGGTCCGTTTTTTCCAAAATCTCGTCAAACTTTTTTTGGAGTCCGACGCCGGATTGGTCGAAGTCAACCCCCTCGGGATCCTTTCGGAAAAGGGAGGCGGAGGCCTCCCCGGAGGCGAATGCCTCCCCGGAGGCGAATGCCTCCTCCTGGCGATGGACGCGAAGATGACGATTGATGACAACGCGGCGTTTCGCCAAGGGGATCTGTTGAAGGGGGCCGACACCGCGGACTTGTCGGAGGCCGAACGGCGCGCGGCGGCGGTTGGGATTTCGTATATCCGGTTGGACGGGTCCATCGGGTGTTTGGTGAACGGGGCCGGTTTGGCCATGGCCACCATGGACATCATCAAACTGCACGGCGGCGACCCCGCCAATTTTTTGGACGTGGGCGGCGGGGCGTCTGTGACTCAAGTGACGGAGGCGTTCAAAATTATTTTGTCCGATCCCCGGGTTCGCGTTGTCCTGGTGAACATTTTCGGCGGCATCATGAAATGCGACGTGATCGCCGAGGGCATTGTGCAGGCCGTGAAAACCACGGGACTGGACCGTCCCCTGGTGGTTCGGTTGGAAGGGAACCGCGTGCAGGAAGGGCGCGCGGTGTTGGCCGCTTCCGGACTACAGATGACCAGCGCAACGGATTTGGCTGACGCCGCTCAGAAGGCCGTGGCGTTGGCCGGGGGGCGGTCGTGAGTATTCTTATTGATTCCAACACGCGAGTCATCGTTCAGGGCATCACGGGCGCGGCGGGATCGTTTCACGCCAAAGGGTGCCGAGACTACGGGACCCAGATCGTCGGCGGTGTGACGCCGGGAAAAGGCGGTTCGCGGGTGGATGAAATTCCCGTTTTTAATACCGTGAAAGACGCCGTGAAATCCACCGGCGCCAGCGCCACGCTGATTTTTGTGCCGCCTCCCTTTGCCGCCGACGCCATTTTGGAAGCGGCTGATGGAGGGATTCGGCTCATTTTTTGCATCACGGAGGGAATCCCCGTGTTGGATATGGCGCGGGTCATGGGGGCGTTGAGGGGCACCGGTGTGCGTTTGATCGGGCCCAACGGTCCCGGCGTCATCACACCGGGGGACGCGGACCGGCCCGGGTGCAAAGCGGGCATTATGCCCGGATACATTCATCGGCCAGGCCGAATCGGGGTGGTCTCGCGGTCGGGCACGCTGACCTACGAGGCCGTCTGGCAATTGAGCCAGAGGGGACTCGGCCAGTCCACCGTGGTGGGAATCGGCGGCGATCCCATCGCCGGGTCCAGCTTTGTGGACATATTGGACCTGTTTCAAAAGGATCCGGGGACCGACGCGGTGTTGATGCTCGGCGAAATCGGCGGGTCGGCTGAGGAAGAGGCCGCCGCCTATTTTAAAAAAAATAAGACCAAACCATTGTTCGCGTTCATTGCGGGGCGCACGGCTCCGCCCGGTAAACGCATGGGCCACGCCGGCGCCATCATCGAGGGCGGTCCCCGGCCGGCGAAGGGATCGGATCGGCCGTCAGGCGGATCGGCCGACGGCAAGCGCGCGGCGTTGACCGCCGCGGGTGTGCGCCTGATTGATTCCCCGGCGAATATGGGCGAAACCCTTTTGCGGGCATTAAAATAACGTCCATGCGCGAATGGCTTGAAACCAACGGGCGAGGCGGCTACGCGTTGGGGTGCGAATCCGGCGGGGCTACGCGGCGGTATCATGGATTGTTGACGGCGGCGATCAAACCGCCCTTGTCTCGGTTTCAGTTGGTGAACCGTTTGGAAGAAACGGTTCGCACACCGGGCGGATCCGTGTCTCTGTCCAGGCAGTCTTACCCGGGGGTGCCCGCGGCGGTCGCGCCAGAACTGTCGTCGTTTCGGATTAACACGTTTCCGACCTGGACCTTTTCGGTTGGTGACAGCGAAATTGAAAAAACGTTTTTTCTTCGATACGGGGAAGACACCGCGGTGGTCACCTATCGTCTCCGCGCGGGGCCGCCGGTGGAGATGGACATCCGCCCGTTGCTTTCGTTTCGCGACCATCACGCGGTGGGCCGCCAAGATGATCGGTTTGAAGGGCGATGGACAAGCGACAGTCGGGGTTTTGGCGTGAACACAACGGCCCCTCGGCCGTTGTCGGTGTGGGTCACCGCGGGTGGGTTTTTCCAAGATCCGCACTGGTATGCGCGCCAACGATACGACGAAGAGGAACGCCGCGGATTGGAATGCGAAGAAGACGTGTGGGGGCCAGGCACGTTTTTGTTTTCTTTGGCGGCCGGATCCGGGGTGTCGGTGGTGTTCAGCACGGTTCATGGCCCGGACACCGCCGTGGACCGTTGGGAAGAGGAAGAACGCGAGCAACGTCACCGGGTGGCCCGCGCGTCGTTGGCGAGGGGGCCCTTGGGCAACACGCTGACGATGGCGGCGGATTCTTTTATTGTGTCGCGGGGATCGGGCGCCAGCGTGATCGCGGGATACCCGTGGTTCGGCGATTGGAGCCGAGACGCGCTGGTGTCGTTTCCCGGCCTGTTTCTGGCCACCGGCCGCTGGCGGGAAGCCCCGGGCCTGTTGGATACGTTTGCCCGACACGCCCGTCAAGGGCTCCTCCCCAATTTTTTCCCTGAAGGGGCCGCTTCGGTCGCTTACAACGCCGTGGACGCGCCGCTGTGGTTTGTGCGGGCGGTGCAGGCCTACCATCGGGTCACCCACGACGACGCGGCGGTGCGTCGCTGGCTACCCGTTATGCGCGACATGGTGGACGCGTTCCAAAACGGGGCCGGGTACAATATCCACATGGACGGCGACGGGTTGATCGTCGCGCCCGCCGCCGACGTGGCATTAACGTGGATGGACGCCCGCGTTGACGGCCGCCCCGTGACGCCCCGGGCGGGTAAACCGGTGGAAATCCAGGCCCTGTGGTATAACGCCCTTCAATTTCTTGTCGAAATTCAACTGAAGCTTAAAGAGCCCACCCGCGGGTACGACAAACTGGCCGAAATAGCCCGGCGCACTTTTAACGAAAAGTTTTGGAACGACAGCGCCGGCTACCTGTTCGATGTCATCGACGGAAAACATCGGGACGATTCCATTCGGCCCAACGCGTTGCTGGCGATCGGCCTCCCTTACGAAATTTTGGAAGAGTCCCGGTTTCTTTCGGTGGTGGACCGGGCGGCCCGGGACCTTCTGACGCCGCGGGGACTTCGAACTCTGGCGCCGGGCCATCCGGCTTATCGGGGGCGGTGCGACGGTCCGCTGTCCCAGCGGGACAGGGCCTACCATCAAGGCACGGTGTGGCCGTGGTTGTTGGGCCCCTTCGTGACCGCTTATGTAAAAGCCCACGGGCCCACCGAACAAACAAAAACACACGTGCGCGCGATAGTGGAGCCCTTGCGAACCCATCTGGATGCCGAAGGCGCTTTGGGTCAGGTGTCGGAAATTTTCGACGGAGACGCTCCCCACGCGCCCCGGGGATGTCCGGCCCAGGCGTGGAGCGTGGGGGAACTGTTGCGCGTGATTTGGGAAGAAGGAATTACCCTATGAAAAAACAACTGTGGTTGGCGGTTCTGTGGGCGCCGATGGCGGTGGCGGCGTTCGAGGTTCAGTTTACTCCGGAAGGGCCGGTGTCTTCGGCGGGGGGCACGGCGGGGGTTTCGGGTGCGGCGGATCCCATCGAAGGGGCGGTTTCTGTTCCGGTGGTGGATTTGCGTCGTCTGCCCGAACCCGTCTCGCCGCACGCCGTTCATCGACGGCCTTATCCCATCGATTCAAACCAAGAAACTCAACTGTTGTTCGGCGAACGGGTTCGCGTGCTGGAACTAAAAAAAGGGTGGCTTCGTGTGGAAGCCGTTGATCAATTTGAATTCAGCCACTCCAACCGATGGCAAGGATATCCCGGCTGGGTGCCCCAAGATGTTGTGACAGCTCGCCCGTCGGATTTTCATTCGGTCGCCGTGGTGATTTCGCGGTTCGCGCGGATGACGCAAACCCGCAAATGGAGGTCGGCGCGCATGGACGTCCCGATGGGTTCTCGCTTTGCGGTCATCTATACTCAAAAAGACTGGGCGCGCGTTCAGGGTCCGTCCGGCGAAATGGGGTGGATGCGCCTGCGCGACCTTCGCATGGACCGCGACGCGCCCAAAACCAGCGAAGATATTCGGGAGGCTTTCCTTGCGGCGGCCCGCCAATTTTTGGGCGATCGTTACTATTGGGGCGGCCGGTCGGGGCATCGCAAAAAAGGGGTCGTTCCTTCGGGTGTGGACTGTTCCGGGTTGGTGAACGTGTCGTTTCGCGCCGTGGGCGTCAACGCGCCCCGGGACGCGTTCGAACAGCACCGGTTGGCCCGTCCGGTGGAAAAAGGGGCGGATCTGTTCCCCGGCGATTTGGTGTTCTTGGCAAAAAAATCCGCTCCGGACCAGGTGGTTCATGTGATGATTTTTGAGAAAATGGAAACTCTCTTGGAGGCCTCCCACGACGCCGACCGTGTTCGGCGAATTTCTTTTAAAAAGAGGGTGGGCACCCAGCAAACAGACCTCCGTTCCGGTGATGTGTGCGGCGACAGCGTGGTTCGGTTCGGCACTTTTTTCTTTCAGTGATCGGTTCCCGGCTGGTCCGGTTCGATAGTTGTCCGGTTCGTTGGCCGCTGCGTTGGCCCTTTGTGACCGCCTTGGGCCAAAAAATCCACTTAATCGGGGTTTAATAAATGAAACCCTTTTTTTTCGCAGGAATGGCGGCTGTTCTTCTGATGTTGGGGAATGGGCGGTCGGAGATGGTGGGTTGGACCGAAGAGGGGACCGACGAAGCGGCCGTGGTGTCAACACAAACGATCGCTGTTCCACTCCCTGGGCCGGCTCAGAAGATCCCCCTCAAAATTGTTCATCCCCCAGAAGGGGCCTCTTTGCCGGCCGTTAAATCCTCGTTTGTGTTCGGTTGGGCGGATCCCCAGGGAACGTTGACCGTCAACGGACAAGCGGTCAAAATCCATAAGGGAGGCGGTTGGTTGACGATGGTCCCTTACTCCCCCGGTCCGTTCGAGGTGCGAGCGGATCTCCTTTTGCCCACCACGTCTTACGCAGCCATTCGCCGTGTGACGGTGGCCAGCCCACCCACGGTATCCACACCGACGGTTTTGACGGTTCTTCAGCCGGAGTTGTCGTTGACCCTTCAAGCCGGCGAGCGGGTCCTCGTCGAAGCCCAAGGCCCTCCCGGGCGCGAGGCCACGTTCCAAGTGGAAGGGGTTCCCAAACGGTTTTTGATGGAAGAGGTTCTGTCGAATGGGCGGGGTGTCTACCGAGGTTACTTTCTCATGCCGGAGGGGAACCCGTTCAAAGACGCTGTCGTGCGGGTCGCGCTGTATGACAAAAAAAGCTGGGTGCGCACGAACGCAACGGCCCAAGGACGGTTGACGCGGTTGGACCGTCGCGTGCCGATGGTGGTGGAAGTGGCCACCGCGCCGGCGATTTTGCGGGCGGCACCCGGCCCCGCCACGGGTGGGAAAAGCGGATACGTGATGTTCCCTCCGGAAGGGACCCGGCTGACGGTGACGGGTCGGCGGGGCGACGAGTATCGGGTGGCCCTGACAGCCACCCGCGACGCGTGGATCGGCGTCGATGACGTGAAAATGTTGGCGGGCCCGGTCGGACTTTCTCCGGCGAGGGTGTCGGCTGTCTCCGTGGAACCCAGCGGTCGCCACACGCTGGTTCGGGCGGCGCTGGGAGCCAAAATTCCGTTCGAGGTTCGCCCGGCGGAGGGCGGGCGCGTGATCGACGTGCTGTTCTACGGCGCCGTGTCCGATACCGATTGGATCCATTATCGCGGCACCGCCCGGTCGGTGACGCGGGTGGAATGGTTTCAAGACGACGGCGAGACCTACCGTTTGCGGGTCCATCTCAAACCCGGCTCTTGGTGGGGTTACGACGGACGTTTCGAAAACGGATCGTTTGTGTTGGAATTGCGTCGTCCGCCTGAAAATCGAAACCATCCGTCTTCGCTGGCGGGTCTCAAAATTGCCTTGGATCCCGGCCACTCGGCTGACCGGGGGGCCATGGGACCAACGGAATTGCTGGAAAAAGACGCCAATTTGGCCATCGCTCTGTGTTTGGAAAAAAAATTGATGCGGGCTGGCGCCAATGTCTTTTGGGTCAGGCAAGGGAGCGAAAACGTCAAAGTCTACGACCGTCCCAAACGGGCTTGGGACGCCCGGGCGGATTTGTTGATCAGCGTTCATAACAACGCGTTGCCCGAGGGCGCCAATCCGTTTGAGCGGACCGGGTACGGGGTGTACTATTTTCATCCCCAGAGCCACCTCCTGGCCGAAAAAATCCACGCCGCCTACGGCGCCGTTTTTCGTGACGGGAAAGGCGCGTCGGGCGCGCGGCTTCGCGACGACGGACTCCATTACGGCAACTTGGCTCTGGCGCGAACGCCCCAAATGCCGTCGGTCTTGACCGAATCGGCCTACATGATTCGCCCGGAAGAAGAAGACCTGCTTCGCACGGAATCGTTCCAATGCGATTGCGCCGAGGCCATGTTTCACGGTGCGGTTGAATTCGTGCGGGATTTTCGACGTCTGTCTGAAAAATAGTCCTTGCGCTTTGCGTAAACCCCTCTTATAGTTACTTCGAACTCGGGGCACGCGGGCGTGGAATCCCTTTCATCGGATCCCTGTGGAATACAACTGATTCACGTGGAGGGTTTCGCCGGGTGAAAACGTTGTGGCGCAAGATCGTCCAGGGGTTGTCGGGAATTTCGCTCAATGCCTTGGTGACGCTGTTGCGGGGTCGGACACTGAGCCGCCGAATTTTGGCGCCGGTTCTTCCCGCGGTGATCGCCGTGTCGGTCTTTTTCGGCGTGTTCAGTTATTGGATGGTGCGCCGACAAATCGTTATTTCGGTCCGCCAGGTGATGACGTCCGAGGCCGCCAACGCCGCCCGTTCCCTGGAAGGTTTTTTTCAACAACGCCTCAACGATCTGGACGCTGTTTGCGAAACCCCGCTCATCGCCGACTATAACAAAAACCGCGTGTTTGGCCTCGGCCAGGAAGCCGCACTTTACCGACGAGAACTTCAGCGTTACTTCAAAAGTTTCTCCCAACGATCCAAAGTCTATTACGACATTGCCTATGTTTCGGCTGTGGGAGATCGGGTGTGTTCTTTACGGCCTTCGATCGATCCGGACCGCTATCGCAATTCGTTTCCCGCCAACTTTTTAGACCTCGTTCGTTCTGGAAAAAGGTTCGACCCGTCTTTTCAACGGGCCGAGGCGGACGGGCCTGTTATCAAACGATACGCCAAACCGGTGTTTGATGAGGCCGGCGTTTTTTTGGGAGCGATCGTCACCGATTGCGACATGACCCCGGTGGAAGACCTGTTGCGCGGGGTGAAAGTGGCTGACGGAGGCGCCACGTTCATGGAAGACATGGAGGGGAACCCGTTGTTGGGGAAAAAATCGTCGCGGGCCGGATCGCTGTTTCGCGGCGAGATGGCCATCCACGAACTTGAGCCCCCGGACCGCTGGCGGGTGGTGGTCACCGCGCCGTCGAGGGAATACTTGGCCGAACCGTTGCGCAATATTTTTTGGTCCACGATCATTTCCAGCGTTGTGGGTCTTCTCTTTTTGTCGTTCCTCATAGTCCACCGGGTCTCGGACTTGATGGAACCCATCCATGAACTGGTGGAGGGGACCCAGCGGTTCGCGTCGGGGGATCTGCATTTCCGGTTTCCGGGGCTGAAAAGCCTGGAGTTGGACCTGTTGGCTTCCTCGTTTAACCGCATGGCCGAGACGCTTGAGGCCCGCAGCCAGGAATTGGAAAAACGACTTCGGCAGGCCACGGCGTTGCGCGACATGGAAGAGTCCGTGATTCAACGTCAGGATGAGGAAACCGTGTTGCGCACGTGCCTGGAATCGGTGGCGCGGGGTTTCGCTTTTGACCGAACCGGATTGTATTGGGTGGACTCGGTCCACAAGGAAATTGTGGGGCGCTATTTGTTTGGGTCCGACGGGGCGGGTTTCACCGAAATGGCTTTCAAAAAACGGCGGGTTCCCCTGGGGGGCGACGACATTCTAAACGACGTCATCCGCAACCGCCAGTCGGTGGTCGTGAATGAACCCGGCGGTGACAGCCGGGTCAACCCCGCCTTCGTGACCGAGGCGCGCAGTCGGGAATTTTGCATGGCGCCCATCTGCGGCAAGGACCGGGTGTTGGGCATTATCACCGCCGACAATTACGACACTCAACGGCCGTTCACCGAGGCCGACCGGGAAGGATTGATGTTGTTCGCCAACGCAGTGGGGTTGGCGCTGGAAAACGCATTTTTGTTTCATAATTTGGCCGAGAGCGAATCCAAACTGCGCACGGTGCTGGAAAACTCGCCCGAGGCGATCATCGGGTTGTCCCGGGAGCAATGGATTGGCACCTGGAACCGGGGCGCCGAAAAAATATTCGGTTACTCGTGCGGCGAAGCGTTGGGCAAACCCATCGCCCTGTTGTTCCCAAAAAACGCGGGAGATGCGTTCAAGAAATTGTTGAACGAGGTGATGGAGAAAGGGTGGGTGAGGGACTTTCCCCTGCCGGGCCAATCCAAGGACGGCCGACCCCTGGAGTTGTCTCTCTCCTGGGGCGGCCAGCATTCGGATTTTTGGATGAACAAGGAATGGACCGTGGTCATCCGCGACGTAACCGAAGCGCGCCGTCTCCAACAGCAGTTGATTCGGTCCGAAAAATTGTCGGCGGTGGGACAACTGATTTCCGGCATTGCCCACGAGCTCAATAACCCGCTGCAAGCGGTGGTGGGTTACTCGGACATTTTGAGCGAGGACATGAAAGAACGGTTGGCGGCCGGCCATCGGGCCCGGCCCTTGGAAACGGCGGAAGTCGCCAAAGACGTGCGCATCATTATGGAAAACGCCATGCGCTGTCAAAAGATCATCGAGAACCTGTTGATGTTCGTGCGGCAGGGCGATCTGGAGAAGCGGGCCGTGGACCTGGCCGAAGTGGTTCGGGCCGCCCGGGAATTGTTGGATTACAAACTCCGCAAGTCCGCCCATGTGGACGTGGACGTTGACATCCCCAAAAACATTCCGTTCTTGAAAGGAAACCTTCAACAGGTCCAACAAATATTCCTTAACCTCATGAACAACGCGTGCGACGCCATGACCATGTCCGACAAACCGGGCCCCAAACGGTTGAGCATTTCCGTTAAGCAAACGCATTCGGGGGCCCTTCGCATCGAAATCACCGACACCGGTCCCGGCATTCCGGTATACGCTCGGGACCATGTGTTCGACGCGTTTTTCACAACCAAACCGGAAGGACGCGGTACGGGGTTGGGACTGCCCGTGTGCCGGCAGATTGTCGAAGAAAACGGCGGCCGCATCGGGTTTGAAACGGAAATTGATCGGGGAACCACGTTTTGGATCGATTGGCCGGCCACCACCGAGGCCGCGCCGGGATTGGCCAAAGAGAAACCCGCTTTGCCCGCGTCGGTAAGGGGCAAAGCGATTTTGCTGGTGGACGACGAACCCGACGTGCTGGGCTTTTTGAGCAAGGTGATCCAATCCGAGGGAAATCGGCTGGAGGTGGCCTCCTCTCTGAAAGAAGCCATCGCCACCGCGGCGAAGGCGGCGTTCGATTTGGTGGTCACCGACGTGCGTTTGGGTGAGGGAACGGGTCTTTCCCTCTACGAGAATTGGGGTCTGTGGAGTCCCCATCCTCGGCCGGCGTTTATGTTTATGACGGGCGACGTTTTAACCGGGACCATCGTTTCCGACATCGAGGCGAGGGGCCTGACTCTTCTTCGAAAACCCATCGATTTAAGTACGTTCCAAGCCGCATTGCGCAACGCTTTGACGTTGCCCGGGACGCCATTGAATCCCACCCCGCCAAAAAGATAGAATACCCTCGCGTCAAATCCGATGGCCGGGGATGTCATGTTCATTTTGCTCCTTTTTAAGACCTTTTTATTTCCCTCCGTTCGTGCACGGCCATGAACCTTTCCACTGATAAAAAATGGATGTCCCGCGCCCTGGCTTTGGCTGAGAGGGGGGATGTTCGCGCCCATCCCAATCCCCGGGTGGGTTGCGTGATCGTTCGACGCGGCCGCGTGGTGGGAGAAGGATGGCACGAACGGTTTGGCGGGCCGCACGCGGAGGTTCGCGCGTTGGCCCAGGCTGGTGTTCGCGCGAAGGGATCGACGCTTTATGTGACGTTGGAACCGTGTCCCCATTGGGGCCAAACACCTCCGTGCGCCGATGCGGTGGCGCGGTCCGGTGTGGCCCGGGTGGTGGCGGCTGGATCCGATCCCCATCCGCGGTTTCGGGGCCGGGGGGTCGCAACTTTACGCCGTCAGGGCGTAGCGGTGGAGACCGGCCTTTTGACGGGTCCCGCCCAACGGTTGAACCCTGGTTTTTTTTCCCGCCAAAAAACGGGCCGCCCGTTTGTTCGTCTTAAAATGGCCCAGTCGTTGGACGGAAAAATTGCCAGCCGCACCGGCGCGTCCCGGTGGATCACGGGATCGGCGGCTCGGCGGTGGGTTCATGCCCGACGGGCCGCGTGCGACGCCGTGTTGGTGGGCGGCGAAACGGTTCGCCGCGACAATCCTTTCTTGACCGCTCACGGTGCGGGGCCCGATCCCTTGCGCGTGGTTCTCTCATCGTCGTTGGATCTGGATCCCCGATCGCGGGTGTTCGACCGATCCGCTCCCACCTGGGTGTTAACGGGTCCGGGCGCGTCAGTTTCTCGGCGGCGCCGGCTGGAGAAAGCGGGAACACAGGTGATCACTGTGCCCGCTCGCAACGGCCGGGTGGACGTGGCCCAAGCCTTGGCCGCCTTGGGTCGGCGGGGGGTGGCCGATCTCTTGGTGGAAGGCGGCGGATCCACGGCGGCCTCTTTTTTGGAATCGGGGACCGTGGACCGGGTTTATTTTTTTGTGGCGCCATTTTTCCTGGGCGGCCGCACGGCCCCCACGTCGGTTGATGGCGCCGGATGGGGTCGGCCCGACGAGGGGCCGCGATTAAAAAATGTGCGGGTGACACAAATGGGGCCCGATCTTCTTGTTCAAGGAGATCTGTGATGTTTACGGGCATTATTCAATCCCAAGGCCGGGTGGTGGATCGAAAAGGGTTGGGTTTGGTTATTGAAGCTCCCCTGGCCCGGGTTCGGGTGGGCGATTCCATTGCTGTCAACGGGGTCTGTTTGACGGCGGTGCGGGTGACGGGATCGGCTCGCCAACGTCGGTTTTCGTTCGATTTGTCCCAAGAAACGCTGGATTGCACGACACTTGGCGGCTGGGTCCCCGGCCGCCCGGTGAACCTGGAACCCGCCCTCCGCGCCGGAGATCCGCTGGGGGGGCACGTGGTTCAGGGGCACGTGGACGGTGTGGGCCGGCTCTTGTCTCGCCGGGCCAAAGACGGTTGGAGCCTATTGACCATTGGGTTTCCCCCCTCGTTTCGTCACTTTTTCGTCCACAAAGGGTCCGTGGCTGTGGACGGTATCAGTTTAACCGTATTGAATCCGGCCCGCGGCCGGTTTGACGTGGCCGTTATTGCGCACACCGAACGTGTCACCACGTTAGGTCAAGCGCGGGTGGGCGATTTGATGAACTTGGAAGCGGACATGATTGCCAAACAAGTGGCCGCGTTGATGGCCCTCTGGAGGAAACGATGAAATTTCAGCCCATGGGGGAGGCGTTGACGGATTTTAAACGGGGGAAACCCTTGATTGTGGTCGACGATCCCGGCCGGGAAAACGAAGGCGACGTGGTGGTCGCCGCGGAAAAGGCGACCCCGGCCGTCATCAATTTCATGGCCAAGGAGGCCCGGGGTTTGATTTGCGTTCCCATGGTGGGGTCAGACTTGGACCGATTGAATGTTCAGCCCATGGTGGAACGGGGCGAACCGAGGGAAGCGGCTTTTACGGTATCGGTGGACGCCCGCAAGGGTGTGACCACCGGCATTTCCGCCCACGACCGGGCCCGAACGGTGCGGGCTTTGGTGGACCCTAAAACGAAACCCGAGGATTTGCGTCGGCCGGGCCATATTTTTCCGCTGCGTTACAAAGAGGGCGGCGTGTTGGTGCGTTCGGGCCACACGGAAGCGGCGGTGGATTTGGCCCGGTTGGCGGGGTTGGCTCCGGCGGCGGTGATCTGCGAGATTATGAACGACAACGGGTCCATGAGCCGTCTGCCGGCTCTCTTTAAGTTCGCCCGCCGCCACGCTCTTCAGATCGTGACCATCGAAAGCCTGATCGCTTACCGCAGGCGCCACGAAAAGCTGGTGCGCCGCCTCGCGTCGGCCAATTTGCCGACTCGTTACGGTTTGTATCAGATCCATGTGTACGAAGACGTGCCCACCGGTGAACACCACGTGGCGCTGGTTCGGGGATCGGTGGTTGGCGAGTCCAACGTGTTGGTGCGGGTTCACTCCTCGTGTTTTACCGGCGACGTGCTTCATTCGTTGCGGTGCGACTGCGGTGAGCAATTGGAAAAGGCGCTGGAAAAAATTAACGAAGAAAAAAAAGGTGTTCTCCTCTACATGCACCAAGAGGGGCGGGGTATCGGTCTCGTCAACAAACTGCATGCCTACGCGCTTCAGGAGACGGGGTTGGACACGGTTCAAGCCAATTTGAAGCTGGGGTTATCGTCGGATTTGCGGGAATATGGAATCGGGGCGCAAATATTGGCCGACCTGGGTTTGTCAACGGTGCGGTTGTTGACCAATAACCCCAAAAAAATCGTCGGTCTAGACGGTTACGGGTTGCGGGTCACCCAGCGGGTTCCCTTGCAGGTGGTCCCCAACCGACACAACCGGAGCTATTTGGCCACGAAACGGGCCAAGATGGGGCATCATTTGGAGGGTCTATGAAAATTCGGTCGAAGCGCGTGTCGACAAACAATTTGAACGGTCGCGGTCGGCGGTTTGCCGTGGTGGTGGCCCGGTTCAACGCGCCGATCACCGATGTCCTGCGCGACGCGTGCGTCGATACATTGACCGCTCACGGGGCCGGGGTGCGGGTGGTGTCGGTTCCGGGGGCGTTTGAACTTCCTTTGGCGGCCCAACGTCTGGCTCAATCTAAAAAATATGACGCTGTTATTGCCTTGGGATGCGTGATCCGTGGCGAAACACCCCATGATCGATATATTTCCATGGAAACCGCCCGAGGGTTGGGGCAGGCGGCGCTGACCACGGGCGTTCCCGTTTTGTTTGGCGTATTGACTCCGCTTAACGAGCGTCAGGCCCGGGCCCGGGCCGGACGGGGGCCGAACAACAAAGGCGCCGAAGCGGCCTTGGCCGCTTTGGAGATGGCGGCTTTAATGGAGACGCTGTAATGGGTCTGCGACGTCAGTCCCGGGAAGCGGCCCTGCAGATTCTTTATTTAGCCGACATTGCCCGTTTGTCGGGAAAACAGGCGGCCGAGATTATTTGGGCCGGAACCAACATCCCGCCGAAAGCCCGCCGGTTCGGAGACGTTTTGGCCGCGGGGGCCATGGCCCACCGGGCGGAAATTGATTTGCTCATCGCCAAACACGCCGACAACTGGGAAATTTCCCGTATGGCTGCGGTGGACCGAAACATTCTGCGCTTGGCGGCTTTTGAACTGCTGTATGAATTGGACACCCCCGTGTCGGTGGTCATAGATGAAGCGGTGGAGATCGCCAAAACCTTTTCAACGGTGGATTCCGGAAAATTCGTGAACGGTTTATTGGACCAAATCAAAGCGGCCCGCCCGACACCGCCGCCCGCCGCGGATCCCACCCACCAGCGGGAGTTGTTCCCCTCTTGAGCGGTCCGGATGTTTCGTTGGCCGACGAGGCTGAACGACTGCGGGCGCAGTTGCGCCGGCATGACCGGCTGTATTATGTTGAAGCTCGCCCGGAAATCGCCGACGCCGAATACGATCGTTTGTTGCGTCGGCTCAAAGAAATCGAATCCCTCCAACCGGACCTCGCCACGCCAGACTCTCCCACCCGCCGGGTGGGCGGCGGCGTATCAACCGATTTTCAGCCGGTGGCGCACGCGGTGCCCATGCTGTCGTTGGACAATACTTATTCCGAAGCGGATTTGGAGGATTGGCGCGACCGGGTGCTGAAAGGCCTCCCTCCAGGAGAAAAGCCGGCGTTTGTGGCGGAACTTAAAATTGATGGCCTGGGCCTGTCCCTTCTCTACGAAAACGGCGTTCTGGTCCGGGCCGCGACCCGGGGCGACGGCGAAACCGGCGAAGACGTGACCGCCAACGCAATAACCATTCGATCCATTCCCCTTCGGCTGGAAGGTTGTCCCCCGGCCCGGTTAGAGGTTCGGGGGGAAGTCTATGTGGAAAAAGAGGCATTCGATAAATTCAACCGAAAATGGGCGGCGGACGGCGCCGCAACGCCGTTTGCCAACCCGCGCAATTTTGCCGCCGGTAGTTTACGGCAGAAAGATTCTCGCGTGACGGCCGAACGCCCCCTGCGCTATTTTGTCCATTCTTACGGAACAGTGGAAGGAGCGCGGTTCGATACGCACTGGGATTTTTTGGCCGCGTGCCGTTCTTACGGTCTTCCGGTTGATCGTCGCACGGTGTTGTGCGCCTTGTTCGATGACGCGCTGGCCGCGTGTCGGCGGTTTCAGTCACAACGGGCGAATCTTCCCTTTGAGGCCGACGGGACCGTGGTCAAAGTGGACGGCATCGATCACCAAAAGCGATTGGGGTTTACGTTTAAATCCCCTCGATGGGCGGTGGCTTTTAAATTTCCCGCGGCCCAGGCCACCACGCGGGTGGTGGACGTGGAGTTGTCCGTGGGGCGAACGGGCGCGGTGACGCCGGTGGCTAAACTGGAACCTGTGGAATGCGGCGGGGTCACTCTATCCAGCGCGTCCTTGCACAATTTTGACGAGATCAAGCGGTTGGACCTTCGGATCGGCGACTGGGTGGTGGTGGAACGGGCGGGGGAAGTGATCCCCAAAGTGATTCAAGTGATTGGTTCAAAACGGCCGGCGGACGTTCGTCCGGTTTTGGTTCCCCGGGCCTGCCCGGCCTGCGGGGGGCCGATTGATCGGTCCAAGGAAGGAGAAGTCATCTATCGATGCGGCAACTCCGCGTGCCCGGCCCAGGTGGAAAAGAGTTTGCTCCATTTTGCCAGCCGCGACGCCATGGACATTCAGGGGATGGGGGACGCGGTGGTGGGGGAACTGCGGGCTAAAAAATACGTGACGGATTTGGCGGACCTGTTCCGCCTGACAAAGGCGCAACTGTTGACGTTGGAAGGGTTTAAAGAGAAAAAGGCCGATAACCTTTTAAAGGCCATCGCGGCGTCGAGAGATCGTTCGTTGTCTCGGTTCTTGCACGGGCTGGGCATCCGCGACGTGGGGGAGAAGGGGGCCCTGTTGTTGGCTGAACGATTTGGATCCGTGCCGGCTCTGATGGGAGCCTCGGAAGAGACCTTAAGCGCCCTGCGCGATGTGGGGCCTGTCATGGCCCAATCGGTGGCGGGTTATTTCCGGCAGGTGACGGTGCGCCGTTTGATAGAAAAATTCAATCAATTGGGCATTTCGCCTATGGAAAAACCCCGTCCCGCCGGCCCGTTGACGGGGCAAACGGTGGTTTTTACAGGCACCCTAACCCGATTTTCCCGATCGGAGGCTGAACGGAAGGTCCGGGAACTGGGGGGATCGACCAGCGCGTCGGTTTCGGCCCAAACGTCGTTTGTGGTGGCGGGCCCCGAGGCGGGTTCCAAACTACGCAAAGCCCAGTCCCTGGGCGTTCCCGTGATCGACGAGAACGAATTCCTTCGCCGGTCGGGTCAAACCTGATATTTCCC
The DNA here is from genome assembly GCA_016715645.1 of Elusimicrobiota bacterium. Classification (GTDB taxonomy): domain Bacteria; phylum Elusimicrobiota; class Elusimicrobia; order FEN-1173; family FEN-1173; genus JADKHR01. The sequence continues at coordinate 71,890 of JADJZR010000009.1, forward strand.
CCAAAATAGTATTTAAAAGCATACTGTAATGAAAAAATTTATTTTGACTTTCGTTAAAAGATTGCGAACATGGGACCGGTGAATTTTAAAGTGAGGCTTTATGCGACAATTTCAAGATTTTAGCTTTCGACGATCCTATCCGATGAAATTCATTTCCGCGGTGCTTTGTTTATCCCTTATTGGGTTAGAAGCCACTCCCGCTTTCGCTCGGAACAACGACGATTATTACGGCAATTCTAACAGCAATAACTACGGGTCTCGGGGTGGATATTCCGCTTCCGACTTTGATCGGCAGATGCAACAGGCCCGGGCTCGGATACAGAGTTTTGTGGGGCCGTCACACCAAAACTTCAATTCCGTCCGGTATGAAGCCCCTCAGCTCAACCTAACCTACCAGCCTTCGATTCGATTTCAATATTCGCCCCAGGTCAAAGTTTTGGATATCACCACGAAACCCGTCGTAAAACTGGAAACAAGTTCCTCTATCCCGAAACCGACTTTGATCCAGTCGGTTGGGTCTGTGTTCAAAGGGATCGGAGCGGCAATAACGGCCGTGTTTAAGAACATCGGGGATGGGATCGTTAATCTCGCCCAAAACATTTTTGGATTAAATAAAAAGGCGGAAGCGCCTGTGACGGCCCCACCTCAAGGATTGAATGAATCATTCAAGAATTTGCTGGAATCAGCTCCGGGGGTATTGCAGACACAGAACGGGAAAACCACCGCCCTTGGAGAAACCTGGGAACCGGGATCGACGTTTAAACAGGAAGGAAACGGCCTTCGGCTGATTGAGGGGACGGCTTTCGTTTCGAACTTCGGTGGAATTGTTCGGGAGGGCGGCGACTTGCCTGTCCGGTTTGTGGACGATGGGGGGCAAAGTGAAACCGGTGGGGTTGGACTTTGACCGGTTGGCTGTGGGAATGACCATGGAGATCCAAGCCCCCGTGACAATCGAAGGGTTCGGTAAACTGTTGTGCGGGGACATGACGTTCAAGGGCACGGCCAAGACTCCCGAAGGGACAAAGGTCGGGAAATTCCAATTCCAAGGGGCATCTGTTCGGCTGGACAACGTCCTGGGCGAGACGTTGGGCCTATCAAGTCCGGCCAACTTAATCCGCGCGACCTTTGTTGTTGAGTCGGCTGTGATGAACTTGAAAAGTGCGGAGGTTCAAAGCAAGGACAAGCGGTTGTTCGTTCAAGAATCAAAGCCGGTGATTGACCTTAACCAGGTTGAAAAGAAGTTGACTGCGGTGGGAGGAGGCCTTGCCGAAGCCCAAGGGCAATTTACGAAGGCCGACAGAGATTTCAGCAACGGGGCGGTGGCGTCCCGAAGTCTATTGACTAATATCGCTAGAGCGACGGGACAGACGGATGTTGCTGTTTTCCAAGAACCTGACGATTTGAAATCACTTCGTCAGGAAGCCAATTCCTTAGGTGTGTTGTCCAGCCAAGTGACCGAAAACATGAAGGTCGGCAATTATCAGGAAGTGGCGGAGGCTCTCCCAGATCTTACGGTTCGGACAGAAGTGTTTAAGGCGCGGTCGGAAACCTTAACGGTTCAAGCAGAAATGACGAAAGGGTTCTTTAAAGAAATCCGGACCCTGACGACTGACCTTTCCGCCGTTAACAAGGTTGTGGATGTAGGGGACTTGGTGGGAAAACCAATAACGATGGAAGCCGCGGCAAAAGGGTATGAATGGTTTCCCGCGCCGGAGAAAAAGGTTTTTGCCGATCGGGCGAGCCACGCGCAAGAGACGTTGGTGACCTTGGTGGAAGCGGGCGCGGTTGATGCGGACCGGGCATTGGATTGGGCCCTGTCGATTAAAATTGCCAAAGACAAAGTGCTAGGCGCCGGGCCCGGCAAACTGAGCGACCGGATATCTGTTGCCGCCGCTCATCCGCAGGCCACGCTGAAGGAAGCATCAAGCGAAGCGGCGGATTTTTACGTGTTCAACACGTTGTCAACGTATGCGGAGACGTCTCCGCAAACAATGATGGCAGTGGGCTATGTCGGACTTGGTGCTACCAAAGTATCCAACGCGTTGGGAAAAGCGGCAGGGGTTGGGTTGATGGTGGTATTCCCGGTATCGTCAGTTTCCGGATTTGCGGCAGGGTTCGTTGCTGACCAAGGTCTCCAGGCCGCCGGGGTGAACGAAGACCTTTCCGGATTTATGGGGATCACATCAGGGATGCTGGTGGGCGGCCGAGTGGCCACAAGTAAGCGAGTCGCCTCGCTTGAAAAGGGGTGGGCGGCCCGGACCGGAGCCAACCAAAGGATCGCCCAGGCGGTTCAAGGATTCAAAGCAGGGTTCAAAGAGATTATGCAAGGAACCCAAAAAGTGGCCCAAGGTGAGGCGGGGCATGTATTGGTGGGCCCACCCGTCGCTATCAAGGCTTTGGGAGTAGCTGGGAAATCTCAAACCCCCGCTTCTCCCCAGGCGCAGAATTTAACCCCAGAAATTAAGCCGACCGTTCAAGACCCCAATGCGGTTGTCACCCCTCTGCCCGTTCGCAGGTATCGCCTGCATCAAAGACCACAAATACTCTCCCTCCGGAGGCGCGAAATTCAACTCCGGAACTCGCCGTCCCGGAAGCCGCTCCCAAAGCCCCTGTGGTTCCTCAGGCGCAGGCTAGCACGCAGGTGTTTCAACCGAAAGTAAAACCCGAGCCGATAGTATATGAAGGGGCTATTTACCGGTATGAGAAGTCAACGAGAGGAAAGACGACATGGACTATTCACGAGGGAAACATTCGGGCGAACCACAGATACAGTGAGCCAGGAAAAGGGGCAGTTTACGGAGGGACTTCGCCCGAAACAGCAAAGGCAGAAGTTGACCATTTTAACGCCGCTTCTGGCAGGGTTTTAATGAGCAAGCAGGTCAAAATTGATCGTGTGTTGGATTTAACTTCGCCAATGGTTCGTCAGCAAATGGGGATTTCTCTGGATTCAATTGCCGGGAATGATTATACCCTGACACACAACATTGGGGGCTGGGCACGTCAAAATGGATATCAGGGGATTCTTGCACCGTCAGCTAGACGCCGGGCGGGTTCCAATCTTATTGTTTTTGAAGATCTTAAATGAAATCCAGCGAACTCGAAGATTTTTTTAGTGGCGAAAAAAACTGGAATAAATTCGTCGATGTATTTAATGCCGAATGGGAAAAATGTCCTTTTAAAAAACAATTAATTACGGCCCTTGATGGGCACGAGGACATTGCCAAAGTTGTCTATTCTTCCATTGAAGAAAAGGCTCTTGAGTGGATCAATGAATCCGTCCCAGCTTTAGGAAATATGTCGCCAAGAGAGTGTCTCGTATCGGAAGGAACGGTAAAGCGGCTGAAAGAAATGTTGATGCGAATGCCTCGGTAGAATTAGGGCAACCATACTGGAACCATCTATAGTTGTGAATCCCCAAAAAGTCCTAACCGAAACCGCCTACGAAAATCTGGTGGCGGCGGTTCGGAAGATGCTGGAAGAGGGGAAATAGGCAGGTCAGCAGGCGGACAGTAGCCTGGCCAAGATTTATTGGAACATTGGCGACAAACGCATGTTCTTGATGTTTTGGCATCCGGTGAAACGCGTGTTAATTTTGCGACACCAGGCCGTCTAGCGGGAGCCAAGTCCGCTGTCCAGTTTTTGAAGGATCAGGGAATATCTTTGAGCCGGCGACGAGATATTCTTTCGACATTTGAGATAGGGACGATCAAACTTCGTTACGCCGGGAAAAATGAATTTGGCATTCGATATTTCGATGACCTCAAGGCTGGGGCGCGAGGCCACTTTCTGTTTAAGACGTTCCCAGCGACCCGAGAGGGGATGGCTTTGAAAACGGAATGGATTCAAATAAAGAGTATGAAGCAATGGCAGATCGAAGAGGGGACAATAATAATTGAAGGCGTCGCTGCTCAGCAGGGGCATTGGTCAGGCGGGTCAAAGCAGATGTTTATTCTGAACAAGAGAAATCTGAAAGAGGTCCCGAAAAGATGACGATTGAGGCGGTTGAGGCATTAGCCAATGAGGCGCTTAGAGAGTTGTCGCCATATCTGAAGGGCATCAAGCCCTTACGGGAAGGGATGACAATGGCGCAATTGAAAACATGCCAAGTTCACTTGGAAACGATGCTTATTCATATTCACAATGGCAAGCTCCCTTCCCAAGCGTCTCGTCTGGGAGGGATGGGGCGTATGATCGCGGATTCATGGCCTTTCGATGAGAAGTTGGGCGATGTTTTGTCCAGAGCAGAGAGAGCCTATAACAAGCTCTGAAGCAGGAGTGCCTGAAAAACAGAGATTCCAAATTGGGCGATATAGAAAAACGTATGCTGGGCCTGGTTTCAAGAATTGACGGAGCTTTAAAATAGTATTCCTTGATGGATTTGGAGTCCGACGGATTGTTAAGGGAAATTAAATGAAGCTAAAATATTTTTCAATTATGAGGGACGATTATACAATGAAAGACAGGGTTGAACGAGGGAGCGACTTGTTTTATTTGTGTGGAAAATGTGGTGAGGCGATGCGCCCTGTTTTGGATTTGACCTTTATTCAATTCGACCTTCGAAAAATCCTTTCTGTTGGGATGTGTTTTGCCCTTGTTGGTTTAGAAGCCACTCCCGCTTTCGCTCGGAACAACGACCTAACTTATCAGCCTCCGATTCGATTTCAATATTCGCCCCAAGTCAAAGTTTTCGATGTAACCACGAAACCTGTCGTCAAACTGGAAACAACTCCCTCTGTCCAAAAACCATCATTAATCCAGTCGGTTAGCGCTGTCATCAAAGGAATTGGGGCTGGTGTTGTGGCGGTGTTTAAGAAAATCGGTGATGGGATCGTTAATCTCGCCCAAAACATCTGTTGACCGCGGTGGGCGGAAGCCTTGCCGAAGCCCAAGGGCAATTTACGAAAGCCGACAGGGATTTCAGCAACGGGCCGGTGGCGTCCCAAAGCTTATTGACTTACATGGCCAGAGCGACGGGTCAGACCGATGTGGCTGTATTCCAAGAACCTGACGATTTGAAATCCCTTCGTCGAGAAGCCAAATCCTTAGGTGTGTTGTCCAGCCAAGTGACCGAAAACATAAAGGTCGGCAATTATCAGGAAGTGGCGGAGGCTCTTCCAGATCTTACGGTTCGGACAGAAGTGTTTAAGGCGCGGTCGGAAACCTTAGCGGTTCAAGCGGAAATGACGAAAGGGTTCTTTAAAGAAATCCGGAATCTAACGACTGACCTTTCCTCCGTTAATCAGGTTGTGGATGTGGGGGACTTGACGGGAAAACCGATAACGATGGAAGCCGCGGCAAAAGGGTATGAATGGTTCCCTGCGCCGGAAAAAAAGGTTTTTGCTGTCGGGCGAGCCACGCGCAAGAGATGTTGGTGGAAGCGGGCGCGGTTGATGCGGACCGGGTGTTGGATTGGGCCCTGTCCTTGAAAATCGCCAAAGACAAAGTGCTAGGGGCCGGTCCCGGCAAACTGAGCGACCGGATATCTGTTACCGCCGCTCATCCACAGGCGACGCTGAAGGAAGCCTCAAGCGAGGCGGCGGATTTCTACGTATTTAACACGTTGTCTGAGTGGGGCTTCCGGGTTTGGCGTGGGTCTCTTTAATAAAGGCGGTTTCTAGCGGGAGAGGCCCCGATTCGAGAATGAACGGGTCAATAAATGTGATATTTTCCCCAAACTGGAACCCATTTTTCGGTTGACAGGGGGTTCCCAATCCCCTACAATTCACCCCAATGAAGGTTCGGGTCCGGGATATTGAGCGGGAAGGATCGGTTGAACTGGAAGAGGCCATTCCCGCGGCGCGTCTTCCGATCGACACGCCGGATCAGACCCGGTTGGAAGGCCCTGTTCAGGCCAGCCTGAAAGCCGAAATTCAAAATGGCGCGGTGTGGGCTTGGGTTCAGGCGCAGGCTAAAATATCGCTGGCGTGTGCCCGGTGTTTGGATCGTTATTCGTTGGAGGTCCGTCCCGCGTTTGATGTGGAAGTGCCTCTCACGGAAGAGTTTTTGGATGCTGACGACGACGTGCGACAACATCTTTTACTGTCTCTGCCGGCTAAACCCTTGTGTTCGGTCTCATGTAAAGGGTTGTGCGCCCGGTGCGGGAAAAATTTAAACAAGGGGCCCTGCGGTTGTCCGTCGGATAACATCGCCTCTGCGTTTGATGTATTAAAGAGTTTGAAACTTAAATAAGGATAACACATCTCCCATGGCAAATCCTAAAAAGAAACATACTCCCAGCCGGCGAGACAGCCGCCGGTCGGCGAACTTTAAGCTGGTGTTCGGTTCGCTATCCAAGTGTTCTAACTGCGGGGCGGCTGTTCGGCCCCACCGCGTTTGCGCGGCTTGCGGTTTTTACGGAAAAGAATTGGTGGTGGCCCCGAAAGCCCCCAAAAAGAAAGGCGAGGAAAAATAGGTTTTGGCGGGTTTTTCGGTTCTATGACCATTCGGATTGCCCTGGACGCCATGGGTGGCGATCGGGGCGTGCCCGTCAATATCGAAGGGGCCATCCAAGCCAAGCGCGACCTGGACCATGAGATCATTCTGGTGGGCGACCAGGGTTTGATCGAGCAAGAGCTGGTTCACCACGGTGCGTCCGGTCAGTTCCTCATCCAACATGCCCCCACGGTCATCGGTATGCACGAACGGCCTGCCGAAGCCTGCCGGGCAAAGAAAGATTCGTCCATTATGACCTGTGCCGAGCTGGTGGCCCAAGGAAAGGCCGACGCTTTGATTTCGGCGGGAAATTCCGGGGCGACCATGGCGGCCAGTTTGTGGCACTTGCGCCGTCTTCCGGGGGTGTCCCGGCCGGCCATCGCGGCCATTTTCCCGACCTTGGAAGGCCACTCTGTTTTGTTGGACGTGGGCGCTAACGTGGACTGCAAATCCAAACATCTCGTTCAGTTCGCCGTCATGGGCTCCATCTATTACCGGGCCGTGTTTGGAGCGGAACATCCGCGGGTGGGGTTGTTGACCATCGGCGAAGAGGAAGGAAAAGGCAACGATTTGACCGTGGAAACCCATCCGCTTTTAAGAGCCAGCGGGCTCAATTATGTGGGACATGTGGAAGGGCGTGACATCCCCGCGGGGACCGCCGATGTGTATGTGTGCGACGGGTTTGTGGGCAACGTGTTGTTGAAGTTTGGCGAGGGATTGGCTTCGGCGGTACTGAAACTGATCAAAAACGAGGTGCGCAAGCACCCCTTGGCCATTTTCGGGAAATATCTCCTGAAAGGGGCGTTTAAGGAACTGATGAAAAAAACCGATCCTTCCGAGTTTGGCGGAGCGCTGTTGTTGGGTGTCAACGGCGTGGCCCTCATTGCCCACGGCGGGTCCGACGTGAAGGCGGTCCGCAATTCCGTGAAAACCGCGGCGGCTTTTGTGGAGAAAGGGATCAATCGCCAGATTTCCGATTTTCTTCACGCCCAGTCCGTGGCGGCAACGGGGTCTGGTTTGGTGCCCGTCCCATGAAAGGCGTGCGATTTTTGGCCACGGGTTCCGGTTTACCCGCAAAGGTCCTCACCAACGCGGATCTGTGCAAAATTGTGGACACTTCCGATGAATGGATCACCGAGCGGACGGGCATTAAGGAACGGCGCATCGCCGGACCGGGCGAGGCCACCTCGGACTTGTCGGCGCGAGCGGCCCGGATCGCTTTGGATCGGGCGGGTCTGCGGGCCGATCAGCTGGACGCCATCGTTGTAGCCACCTGCACGCCGGACCATCTGTTTCCGTCAACGGCCTGTCTGGTGCAAAAGGCCCTGGGCGTGCCCCACACCATCGCCTTCGACGTGTCAGCGGCCTGTTCGGGATTTGTGTATGGGTTGGCGGTGGTCAACGGATTGATCGCCACGGGTGCCGCCAAAACCGTTTTGTTGATCGGGGCCGATACGTTATCGCGATTCACGGACTGGACGGACCGGGGAACGTGCGTGCTGTTTGGCGACGGAGCGGGGGCGTTGATTATGACCGCCACGGACGGCCCGTCGGACCTGTTGTCGGTGGCGTTGTCGGCGGACGGGGGCAAAGGGGACATTTTAAAAATTCCGGGCGGTGGATCGCGCCACCCTCTGGCGAAACCCGAAGAAGCCGTGTCGTTCCCGCCGGTGATCAAGATGGAAGGCAAAGAAGTGTTCAAGCACGCGGTGACGCGGATGATCGAGGCCTCCCTCTCGGCGTTGGAACGGGCGGGACGCACACCGGGGGATTTGACCCTCCTGATCCCGCACCAGGCCAACCTTCGCATCATCGACGCTGTGGCCAAACGGGTGAACATTCCCGACGAACGGGTTTTTCGAAACGTTTCAAAATTCGGCAACATGTCCGCCGCCACCACCATTGTGGCTCTCGACCAGGCCTTGTCGGAAGGTCGTGTGAAGTCGGGCGATTTGGTGGAACTAATTGCGTTCGGAGCGGGGTTGACGTGGGGCGCGGCGGTGCTTCGATGGTCTTAAAAACGGCTTTTTTATTTCCCGGTCAAGGATCCCAGTCTGTGGGAATGGGCAAAGAGTTGTTCGACCATTTTCCGGAAGCCCGCCTGGTCTTGGAGAAGGCCCAGTCCCGGTTGGGGCGGGATTACATCGACGTTTTCCTGGAAGGCCCCGAAGAGAAGTTGAAACAAACCCGATTCACTCAGGTGGCGTTGTTTATTGTGTCCATGGCCGCCCATGCGGTGTTAAAGGCGGCGGGCCGGACCGCCGACGTTATGGCGGGTCACAGTTTGGGAGAATATTCGGCCCTGTGCGCGGCCGGGGCGTTTGACTTTGAAACCGGGTTGGACTTGGTGAAGGCCCGGGGTGAAGCCATCGGGAAAGCGGCTGAAAAAGTGCCCGGTTCCATGGCGGCGCTGATGGGCTTGGATCGGGCTGTGGTTCAATCTCTGTGCGAAACAGCTTCGGCGAAGGGCATTTGCCAACCGGTTAACTATAACTGTCCCGGCCAAATTGTGGTGGCGGGGGAAACGGCGACGGTTCAAGAGGCCGTGGCCTTGGCCCAAACGGCCGGGTCGCCCAAATCCGTTTTATTGAACGTGTCGGGGGCCTTCCACTCGTCGTTAATGAAACCGGCCGCCGACGCCATGAAGTCGGTCCTCGCCGGCGCGACGATTTCGGCCCCGGCGGTGACGGTGGTGGCCAACGTGGACGCCTTGCCCATGGGCGACCCGTCGTCCATTCGTGAAAAACTGACCCGCCAGATTGACCACGCGGTTTTGTGGGAAGACACGCTGAGGTATTTGATCGGAGCGGGTGTGGAGACATTTATTGAGGTGGGTCCCGGTCGGGTCTTGAGCGGGTTGGTTCGGCGAACCGACAAAACGCGAAAATTTTCTAATATCGAAGACAAGAAATCGGCGGACGCCCTGATCGGGGCGCCCGTTGTTTCGTCATAAAAAAGGACCTCTTATGCGACTGAAAGACCAAACAGCGTTGATCACCGGTGGAGCCCAAGGCATCGGCCGCGCCATCGCCGAAACCTTTGCCAAGGAAGGCGCCAACTTGGCGTTGTGCGACGTCAACGAACAGGTGTGTCAGGCAACGGCTGACGAATTGGCTAAGAAATTCAACGTCAAAGCCCATGCCGCCAAAGTCAACGTGACGGTTTTTGACGAGTGTGAAAAGTGGGTGCAGGCGGTGATGGCGGTGTTCGGGCGGGTGGACATTTTGGTCAACAACGCGGGCATCACAAAAGACAACCTTTTAATGCGGATGTCGGACGCCGAGTGGGACGCGGTGTTGGCGGTCAACTTGAAAGGGCCGTTCAACTGCACGAAAGCGGTGGTTCGCCCTATGTTCAAGGCGCAACAGGGACGGATTATCAATGTGGCCTCGATCGTGGGGTTAATGGGCAACGCGGGGCAGGCGAATTATTCGTCCTCGAAAGGGGGCTTGATCGCTTTAACCAAAACCTGCGCGCGGGAGTTTGCCAGCCGCCGGGTGTTGGTCAACGCCATTGCGCCGGGGTTCATCCGTACGGCCATGACCGACAAGTTGAGCGACGAACAAAAAAAGAAACTCACCGATTTGATTCCGTTGACGCGGTTGGGCGAGGCCCAGGACGTGGCCAACGCGGCGCTGTTTCTGGCGTCGGACGAAAGCGCGTACATCACAGGCCAGGTCATTTCCGTCAACGGCGGGATGTATATGTAAATATAAGGCAACTACCTCGGTCCCTCATCCGCCCCTCGGGGGTCGCGTGTGCCAGTGGCACACGTTTGCGACGGGCCGAATAGGCCCCGGGCCCGAAGGGCCTTCCCCCAAGAGGGGAAGGGAAACAAAGAATTTCCCTCTCCTCTTGGGAGAGGGCAGGGTGAGGGTCCTGAGTAGTTGCAATTTGAGGCTTTATCAGGTCGCGTAGGCCCAACGCGCGCGGGACGTACCCCCGCACGTTGAGCTTTCGCCCCACAAAACAAGTCAGGAGGCGCATGTGTCAGACGACATCGAGACAAAAGTGAAAGACATTATCGTGGAACAGCTGGGAGTGGACGCCGCGCAGGTGAAGCCGGAATCGTCCTTCGTCAACGACCTCGGGGCCGATTCGTTGGACACCGTGGAGCTGGTGATGGCGTTGGAAGAAGCGTTCGACATGGAAATTCCGGACGAAGAGGCTGAGAAAATCCAGACCGTGACCCAAGCGGTCAATTACATCAAGAGCCACAAAAAATAGATCAACCCCGGGCCCCGAGCGGCCGAGTCTGTCGCCGCTCGGGGCCCCTTTTTGGAGCGCATCCTATGTCCATGAACAAAAAACGTGTGGTGATAACCGGGCTCGGCGTGGTCAGCCCCATCGGGATCGGAAAAGCCGCTTTCTTGGAATCCATTCGCACCGGCCGATCGGGCGTGGGGAAGGTCAGTTTCTTTGACGTGTCCACGTATCCCTGTCACATTGACGCCGAGGTGAAAGGATTCGTGCCGGAACAGTTCATGGACCGAAAAAAAATCAAGCGCATGGACCCTTTCGCACGGTTTGCCATGGCGGCGGCCCGGATGGCGGTGGAGGATTCGGGCCTGGATTTCACCAAAGAAAACCTGGACCGATGCGGCGTGATCGTGGGATCGGGCATCGGCGGGTTGCAAACGATCGAGGAAGAACACAGCGTGATTTTGGAAAAAGGGATGAAACGGGTTTCGCCGTTTCTCATTCCCATGTTGATTTCAAACATTGCCTCGGGCGAAATCGCCATTGAATACGGATTAACGGGCCCCAATTACTCGGTCAGCTCGGCGTGCGCCACGGCCAACCACGCGTTGGGGGTGTCCCTGCGCCACTTGCGGTATGGCGACGCCGATGTGATTTTGGCCGGCGGAGCCGAAGCGGCCATCACCGCGTTGGGATACGCCGGGTTCTGCCAAGCCCGAGCCCTCACGACCACGTTCAACGATTGCCCCGAAAAGGCCAGCCGCCCGTTCGATAAAAATCGTTCGGGTTTTGTGATGGGGGAAGGGGCGGGGGTCCTGGTGTTGGAAACGCTTGACCACGCCCTGGCCCGGGGGGCCAGAATTTACGGGGAGTTGGCGGGGTTTGGCGCAACCGACGACGCTTACCACATCACCGCCCCTTCGCCGGAAGGCAAAGCGGCCAGCCGCGCCATGCAGTTGGCGTTGGACGACGCGGGCGTTCGGCCGGAAGAGGTGGACTACATCAACGCCCACGGAACCTCCACCGAATTGAACGACAAAACGGAGACCGCCGCTCTGAAAAAGGTGTTCGGTGCCCACGCCAAGAAGCTGGCCATTTCGTCGACAAAATCCATGACGGGCCACCTGTTGGGCGCCGCCGGGGCGGTGGAGTTGATTGCGACCTTGTTGAGCATGGAAAACGGGTTTATCCATCCCACCATTAACTACGAAACGCCCGATCCGGAATGCGATTTGGATTACGTGCCCAACGTGGCTCGGCCGGGCCAAATTCAATGCGCGCTGTCCAATTCGCTCGGTTTTGGCGGCCACAACGCGGTGGTGGTGGCGAAACGGTATAACGGATAAAACAGTGCCGCGCATTGACTCCTCCCCGCTCCAGCGCGTGGCGCGGCATGTGTTCAAATCGCCGAAACTGCTGGAAGAGGCCCTCACCCACAAGTCGTATGCCATCGAGCGGGGAAGCCGTGTGTTTAACGAGCGGTTGGAGTTTTTGGGGGACAGCGTTTTGGCGGCGGTGGTGGCCCATTACCTTTTTAAACGCTACCCCGACGAAGACGAAGGAAAACTGTCCAAACTGAAATCCCAGCTGGTGGCGCGGCCGTCGTTGGTGGTGTGGGCGCGGGAGATTCGGCTGGGCGACTATTTGTGGATGTCGGACGGAGAGGAAGCCACCGGCGGCCGTGAACGGGAAAGCCTGCTGGCCAATGCCTTCGAGGCCCTGTTGGGAGCTCTCTTTTTGGACGGGGGGTTCTCGGTGGCCCAACGGTTTGTTGTGCGCCTTTTGTCGAAAAAGAAACGAATCATTGAAACCGACTACAAAAGCAAACTTCAAGAAATTATCCAGAAACGCTACAAGCTTCCTCCGGCCTACACGTTGAAGGAACAAAAGGGGCCGGACCATAACCGGACCTTTGTGATGCACGTGTTTGTTCGCCGTCGGCTGTTGGGAGCGGGCGAAGGCCGATCGAAAAAAGAGGCCGAACAGGCGGCGGCCTGGGAAGGGTTGAAAAAAATTAGGGCCCATCGATTGGCGCCGCGCATCGACCCCTTGCGCATGGCGGAAGACAACGCGGTGGCGGTCCCGGCCCCGCGGCGTTCTGCGCGAACGTGAAAGATTTTGTATAGTCACATTTCCTTAACTACCCTGGTCCCTCATCCGCCCCTTCGGGGGTCGCGTGTGCCAGTGGCACACGTTTGCGACGGGCCGAATAGGCCCCGGGCCCGAAGGGCCTTCCCCCAAGGGGGGAAGGAAAACAAAGAATTTCCCTCTCCTCTTGGGAGAGGGTAGGGTGAGGGATATGGTTATTTGCTTTTTTTACAACTTTAGATTGAGGGAAGGGGAACCGTTATGAATTATTTCTTGACCGAAGAACAGCAGGCCGTCGTCGAAACCGCCCGCGAGATTGCCGAGAAAAAAATTAAACCGGTGCGGGAAAAACACGACGCGGAAGAGACGTTTCCCTGGGAGATCGTGGAGGAACTGAAAAAAGCGGATCTGTTCGGGGTGTATTTCCACTCGAACTACGGCGGGCTGGGCGGGGCGGGTTTTGAATTGGTTTTGGTGGTGGAAGAATTGTCCAAGGCGTGCGGGGGCATCGCGCTGTGTTTGGCGGCTACGGCGTTGGGGGCGTTCCCCATTATTCTTTTCGGCACGCCCGAACAAAAAAAGAGATGGCTCCCGGACTTGGCCAGCGGCAAACGGCTGGGCGCGTTCGCGATCACCGAGCCCGAGGCGGGCTCTGACGCGACGGCCACGAAATGCACCGCCAAAAAAGACGGCAATTTTTATGTGCTCAACGGGGTCAAGAACTTTTGTTCCAACGGCGAATCCGCCGAGATTTATTCGATTTTCGCCACCACCGATCCCAAACGGGGCGCCCGGGGCATTTCGTGTTTCGTGGTGGAAAAGGGAACCCCCGGTTTCACGTTCGGCAAAAAAGAAACCAAAATGGGCATCCGAGCCAGCACGACGTACGAACTGGTGTTCGACAACTGCCGGGTGCCGGCGGCGAACATGTTGGGCAAAGAGGGATACGGTCTTTTCGTGGCCCAGGCCACGTTCGATATTTCGCGGCCCGGCGTAGCGGCCCAGGCGTTGGGGATCGGCACCGGCGCCATGAACGAGGCGTTGGCGTACGCCAAGGTTCGTCGTCAGTTCGGCCAGTCGGTGTTGTCGTTCCCGTCGTCCCAGCACATGGTGGCGGACATGGCGACCAGCCTGGAAGCGGCGAGGGCGCTCCTTTATTCGGTGACGCGCGCCATGGACGTGGACTTGAAAGCGGCGGTGGACGCCTCGGAACAGTCGGGCAAAACCGTTTATGAAGAATTGAAGCGGGTCTCGTCGGGGCGCTGGACAAAGTATTCCGGGATGGTCAAATTGTTTTGTTCGGACACGTCGTTTTGGGTGTCGGACAGCGCCATTCAGCTCTGCGGCGGTATCGGCTACATGCGGGATTTCCCGGTTGAGAAGTTCTTGCGCGACGCCAAAATCACTCAGATTTACGAAGGCACCAACCAGATCCAGCGCAACGAGATCGGCATGATGATCACCAAAGAGCTCGCGGCCAAACCGGCTTAATAAAAGAGGGTTTATGGGCATCCACATCGTTGTTTGCATCAAGCAGACACCCGCCACCTCCAACATTCAGATCGATCCGGTGACGGGGACGTTGAAACGGGAAGGCATGGCCGCGGCCATCAACCCGTTCGACGAGTACGGGATTGAAGAGGCCGTCCGAATCAAGGAACGGTTGCCCGGCACGACTGTGAGCGTCATCACCATGGGCCCTCCGCAGGCGGAGGAATCCTTGCGGGAAGCCATTGCCCGGGGAGCGGACCAGGCGTTTCATTTGACCAGCCGCGCGTTTGCCGGGGCGGACACATGGGCCACTTCGTATACGCTGTTTAAAGGCATTCAAAAAATCATGAAAGAAAAGGGCCCTGTTCACCTCGTCATTTGCGGCAAGCAAACCAACGACGGCGACACCGGCCACGTGGGGCCCGGCATCGCGGCGTGGTTGGACTGGCCCAACATCGCGTACGTCAAAAAAGTGGAGTCGGTGGACGAAAAGGAAATCGTCGTTCACCGCATGATGGAAGACGGTGTGGACGTGTTGGAGATGGACCTGCCCGCGGTGATCGCCGTGGTCAAGGAAATCAACGAGCCCCGGGTGGCGGGCTTGAAAGGCAAAATGGCGGCCAAAAAAGCCGTCATCCCCAAATGGAACGAGGCGGACATCGAAGCCGATAAGAAAAGCATCGGTCTCGGGGGGTCGCCCACCATCGTGTCCAAGTCGTTTAACCCTCCGCCGCGCAAAGGCGGGGTGAAAATCGACGGCGCGACGGCTCAGGACAAGGCGAAAGCCTTGGTCGACAAACTGCAAGAAATGAAACTCATCTAACTATGCCCAACACTATTTTTGTAACCAAAAGCCGTTGCACCGGTTGCACCTCCTGCGCGAAAGCGTGTCCTGTGTCTTGCATCGATATGGTGGACCGTCCGAAAGAGCCCGGGGTTCCCTGGCGGAAACTGGCCATCATAGACGAGGCCAAATGTATTTTCTGCAACGCCTGCGTGGAAGTCTGCGATAAGTTGGCGGAGAAGTCCAAGAACAAAAATGTGTTTCACGCCATCACGATGGTCAAGGAAAAAGTGGAGGGGAAAACCACGGTGGACGTGTCTCTCTACAAAAACGTGTGGATCTACGCGGAAATGCGCCACGGCAAGTTGGTCCCCACGGCCTTTGAGTTGTTGGGGTTGGCCAAAACCTTGGCGGGCACGTTGGGGGAAAAAGTGGCCGCCGTGATCATCGGCAAAGACGTGGCCCGCCACTGCGACGAACTGATCGCTCACGGGGCGGACATTGTGTACGTGATTGATCACCCGACCCTGGAAAACTTTGTGGACGAGCTGTATACCCAGGCCCTGACGGACTTGATCGTCAAGGAAAAACCCAACAAACTGTTGTTGCCGGCGTCCACCATTGGGCGCTCGTTCGGATCCCGAGTGGCGATTGCGGCCAACACGGGCATCACGGCTGACGCGACGGAACTGTCCATCGACCCGACCACGCGGATGCTTCACGCCACGCGGCCGTCGTTTGGCGGCAATCTGATGGCGACCATTTTGTGCGAGAAGCACCGTCCCGAGATGGCCACGGTGCGGCCCATGGCGTTTCCGCGATCGCCCCGGGAGGAAGGCCGCAAGGGGCAGGTTGTGTCTGTCGCGGTTGACTCGGCCCGCTGGAAACAACGGACTCGGTTTGTTCGGTTTGAGGCGGAAAAAGGCGATGCCCAGGATATCACGTCGGCGGAAATCATTGTGGCCGGCGGGCGGGGTGTGGGAAGCGCGGATGGGTTTAAACCCGTGGAAGAGTTGGCCAAGGCGTTGAACGGGACGGTGGCGTCCAGCCGTGCGGCGGTGGATGCCGGATGGATCCCGTACCGCACCCAGGTGGGCCTCACGGGGCGAACCGTGCGGCCGAAACTGTATGTCGCCGCCGGGATTTCGGGCCAGATCCAGCATTTGGCTGGCATGAGTTCCAGCGAGGTCATCGTGTCGATTAATAAAGATCCCGAATGCCCGCTCAACAAAATGGCCACGCTGTCCATCGATGGCGATTTGTTCGAAGTTCTCCCGGCGATCACGGCGGAAATCAACAGGCGCAGGGGGCATTAATCCCATGAAAAAACAGACCCTGTGGGCTGTTCTGACCCTGGCGTTGATGTCGGGATGCGGTTACAACACGCTCCAAACCACTGACGAGGGCATCAACGCGGCTTGGTCGGAAGTGGTTAACCAGTACCAACGGCGGGCCGATTTGGTGCCCAACCTGGTAAAAACCGTTCAAGGTTTCGCCAAACAGGAGAAAGAGATATTGTTGGGCGTCACCGAAGCCCGGTCCCAAGTGGGCGCCCTTCAGGTTTCGGCCAAAACACTGGAAGACCCCCAGGCGTTTTCCCGATTCCAAAAGGCCCAGGGGGAACTGGGCGGCGCGCTCCAACGGTTGTTGGTTGTGGCGGAAAATTATCCCCAGCTTAAATCCGATCAAAATTTCCGTGACCTTCAAGCCCAACTGGAAGGGACCGAAAACCGAATCGCGGTGGCCCGCACCCGCTACATTGATGCGGTGAACAGTTACAACGTCACGGTTCGGCGGTTTCCGTCGAACTTGACGGCCAAATGGTTCGGGTTCAAAGTGAAACCCAACTTCTCGGTGGAAAACGAAAAAGCCATTGCCACGCCCCCCGTGGTCGATTTCGGGACCGAACCCAAATAACAGCAACATGACCCGGAGCGCGCGGGTTGCCGGGGTTCTCCTCGCTCTTTTTCTGGCGGGGGGGCTCGTCGCCCAACAGCTGGTTCCTTCCCTTAATCGCCGGGTCACCGATTTGACCGGCACGCTTGACTCTTCCCAACAGGCTGACCTGGAAACCACCCTTCAACGGTTCGAACAAAAAAAAGGGTCCCAGGTGGCCGTGCTGATCGTTCCTACCACCCAACCGGAAACCATCGAACAATACAGCATCCGTGTCGCGGAACAGTGGACGTTGGGGAGGAAAGGCGTTGACGACGGGGTTCTTTTATTGATAGCCAAAAACGACCGAACCCTTCGCATCGAAGTGGGGTATGGCCTGGAAGGGGTTCTGCCCGACGCCTTGTGCAACCGCATTATCGACGAAAACATTGTCCCGCGTTTTCGAGCCGGAGACTTTTACGGTGGGATTCAAACAGGGGTGGCACGAATTTTGGGCGCCATCGAGGGCGAACCGTTACCGGCCCCCAAACAAAAAAATAGCGGAAATTTTATTGTTTTTATCGCGGTCTTGATTTTTTTGGTGATGGGCATTTTCCCGCGTTTTTTTGGCGGGTCTTCTTATTACCGACGGGGCGGCCACTGGCGTTCCGGCGGCTGGGGCGGCGGGGGGGTGGGTGGAGGCGGGGGAGGATTTGGTGGAGGCGGCGGAGGATTTGGCGGCGGAGGCGCTTCAGGTCGATGGTAAAATTGAAACGGATGGTTCGGAATTTTTTTCACGGGCCGTGGTCTCTGAGGCGACGGTTTCCCTTCCACGTGTTGGCGGCCATCGAAACGGCTGTTCAGGGTTCAGAAACCCGCCATGGGGGAGAGATCCGATTTGTCGTGGAATCCGCTCTGCCCTTGGTATCGGTGGCCGCGGGGCAGTCGCCCCGGGACCGGGCGGTGGATGTTTTTTCTCAGCTGGGGGTCTGGGACACCGAGGAGAACAACGGGGTCCTCCTTTACATCCTGTTGGCGGACCGCGACGTGGAGATCGTGGCGGATCGAGGCCTCAACAAAAAAATCTCTCCCGCTGAATGGGAAGAAGTTTGTCGAATTATGGAAACCTATTTTCGAGCGGGCCAGTTCGAGAAAGGGTCTTTGGCGGGCATTGAGGCGGTCACGGGGTTGTTGGCCCGCCACTTCCCTCCGGGCGCCCATAACCCCAACGAACTTCCCAACAAGCCGACCCTCCTCTAAAGACAAAGCCCGGGAATCGTTCGACTCCCGGGCTTTCTGAAAATCGATGGAATCCCGGTTAGGAAACCCGTGCCACCCGCACCGACAATCGATAAGACGTGACAATGAACGCCACCGCGATGGCTGTGAACGCCAAAAATGTTGGGACGTTGATCGCGCTGTAATGGGCCGCGGCCAACATGCCCAACAGCATCGGGCCCGAAAGAAACGTGTTCACCCGGGAAAAAAGAGTGGCCCGGGCTCGCAAGGCGGGAATGGCTTCCGGTGCGGCTTTGGGCACGCCCAGCCCGAAAATCTTTTTCTGGGACGGCCAAATCACAAACCAGACGTTAAACCACATGATCGAACCCAACAACATCCCGATCAGAATCCACCAGGCCCGGCCGGTGACGCCTTCCATGTTGGAAAACAGTTCGGTGGGGCCCCAAATGCCGGGTTGATACATGTAAATCATCGTGAACAAGACCCAACCGGACAAAAACGTGCCCATGGCGCCCCAGCGAAACCACCACAGGGCCCGCGGCATCAGTTGGGGGTTAACAATTTTCTTGGTGGCGTCGTCAAGAGTCGCCTGAAGCTGGAGGTTCACGAAGTTGAAAAAGTAAAGGTGTCCGATCCAGACGATTCCCGCGAACACATGAAACCAGCGCATGAATAAATGAAAATTGCTAAAGAAGTCAGTGAGAGCCATTAGTCCTCCTAATATATGATAAACTGGTAATAATTTAATATTTTACAAAGGGAAATGCAACCATGAAACTCGCCACTCTCTGTTACGTAAAACGCGGCGGAAAAACATTGATGATGCACCGAGTCAAGAAACCCAACGACGTCCATTTCGGAAAGTGGAACGGGTTGGGAGGAAAAATGAATCCGGGGGAAACTCCGGAAGAATGCGTTGTTCGCGAGGTGCAAGAAGAAAGCGGCCTTCGCATCCGCCGCCCGGAACTGAGGGGCTTTCTGACCTTTCCGGGGTTTGACGGGGAGGACGATTGGTATGTGTTCGTGTTTGTCGCCCGATCGTTTTCTGGACGGATGGGGCCCTGCGCTGAAGGGAAACTCGAATGGATTGCGGACCGCCAATTAACCGAACGGCCCCTGTGGGAGGGCGACCGAATTTTTATGAAATGGCTCACTCGCCGCCCCTTTTTCTCCGCGAAGTTTATCTACAGAAATTTCAAGTTCAAGTCCCATCAGGTGGTATTTTATCCGCGATAGCCTGGAATCGCCAATAAAGGTACGTCTTGAAACAAGGCCATTGGGGCCGATGAGCAACTAAGTCAAAAGCACCCGGCCAAATGGCGCAGTTGTTTTGTTACAGTGCCTTAAACCGTGACCACCCGTATGCGGGGGTCCAGCATCCGCTGAAGCAGGTTTTGGATCGCGAACAGGGTGCCCGCGGACGCGCTGGGACAACTGCCGCAGGCGCCCTGGTAATGAACCGTTAACAGACCGTCCTGATAGTCTAAAATTTCCAGTCCGCCGCCGTCGCCCGCCAAGGCAGGGCGTATGTTTTCATCGATGATTTGTTCGATGCGAGCGCGGATTTCATCATTGGACGTGGTGCCCGTCGGCGCGGGAACAGCCGGTTTGACCGGCTCTCCGCGCGTTTCGATGATGGATTTTAGGAGCGGTTCCAAATTTTCCCAATCGGCGTCAGGGCGTTTTGTGACCGTCACAAACCGGTCGAGGATGAACACCGAGGCCACGGGACCTGCGGCGAACAGGGCTTCGCCCAAGGCATGGGTTTTGGCGGAGTCGGCGTTTTCAAAAGACAGGGCCCCCCTCTCCACCAACCGGTTATCCGTAATAAATTTGAGCGCGTCCGGGTTGGGTGTTCCTTGAACCTCGATGACTTTGACCATGGGGAGCCTCCTTTCGGTAGGCCCCTATTCTACAAAAATCAGAGCGGCCGACGAGGACTGAACTTCACAACGAGGGCCGAATTTTCAGCTCCCAAAAGGGTGCATTACCTCCATCTCGCCTAGTTCGACTGTAAATCGAATCGGGAGGGCGACAAATCAGGAGGAGGCGGCTACAAGGCGATAAAAAACATCAACAGGACGTAGGACGAGCGTGACGTTATCATCAGCGCGGCTGAGCGCGTTCGTGCCAGTGGCGATCCCATCGGCCGTCTTCGGAGTGATAAAGAGCACACAAGGCGAGCATTTCTTCGGCCCCCGTTTGATGAGGAGGCTGGGTTTCGGTGGGCTGAAATCCATTCCAAAACTTCTCTTCCCTTCATGGCAAGCCGATTATGACAGCGCCTTCGGCCACCCCGGATCCAATGGGCCATCCGTTCTCCCGGAAGCGGGGATAATCCATCGCGGTTTGGTTGTTGGGAAAATAGGAGGTGGCGTTTTGGTGGAGGACTCGGCGCGGAGATGCCTCGAATCGGTTTCGGTCGGTGGTCCCAGCCGGTCGGATAAACAACGAAGATCGGCGATGATCCGGTCGGATTTTCCCTCCCAGAGCAACTCCTTGTGGTCCTCAAACCAGCGGAGGGCATCCGGCGTTCCCTCTCCGAAGGCGGCTTTGGCGCAGTCGGAGAGATGCTGGCGGCGTGGGCCCAATCAAGAATAAACGTGGCTTCCGGGAAATGCAGGTTCTTGAGCTCGCGGATCGACCGAGCTCCATCCGCCACGAATAAGCGATTTTCGGCGCGGGCGTATCCCCGGCGTTCGGCTTCCACACGTAACAGCCACCCCATGGCCTCCCAGTCGGCCAGAGTGGCCACGTAGGTTTTTGTTTTTGCCTTCGCGCCTTCGTATTCACCCCGGGGAACGTGTGGCTGGGGGGTGGCCGTCGCGTCGTAGACGATGCCGATTTTGTCCTCCTTCCACCGTTCCCGAGGATCCGCCGATCGCGTCTGCACCCGTCGCCGTCCGCCGCGATCCCAGCAGTCTCGGCGCCTGCGTCGTGGACGCGGGGGCGCATAGGAGGTCCGTTCCTGATCGCGCTCTTTGCGCACACGGCCCCCCTCCGTTCCCGCGATCCATCGCACGTGTTTGGCGCTCAGATCAACGTTGGAATGAACCTGAAGGATCTCTCGCCCCGCTTCAAAAGATCGCCCCACCACCGCCGCGTGGCAAATCTTCTTGCGCGTCTCCACGCTGGGACCAAACGGCGGAATCCCCAGCGCCTCATCCAGCGGCGCGCCCGTGTGTCCGCACCGGTCGCAGACACCATAGGCCCGCCGGTATTCAATGGGTCCCACCGCCGTTTGAATCACCCGCCGTTGCGCTGTATTCTGAAACCGCCACCGTCCTGTGCAATGTCGACAGCGGGCCTCCTGGGGATGCGTTCGGGGGTCCTCCTCCAAACGCGATGTGAGCATCGCCTGGGCCAGCTCACGGCCGAGGCTCTCCGCAAACACCGCCAATTCCGACAGGGTCATGTCTTTCGTCATGGAATAACGTATCCTCCCAAAGTTTCCTTTTGATAACGTCAGAAAATCCGTCTCGTTCATGGAAGGGGTGGATGCGAGATCGCCCCATCGCATCGATCAAGCGTAGAATCTCCCTCTGCCATTTCACCCACCGATCTCGCGCTTGCCGGAACTGGCGGTATCGCTCGTCCATTCTCGGGCCAGGCCCACCCGATCGGGGGCGGGGTCCAAAGCCGTGTTCGGCCTTGAACGCTGGCGGTCAGAACCACCGTGGTGTGGGGTTCCCCCCGCGCGCAACGGCAGGAGGGTTTTGAACATTTTCGGCGAAGCGTATACACCGTTCCGCGGGCCAAGGGCCCCGGCGCGAGACACGTCCAGAAGGCTTTTACCGGCGAGGTTCTCGATCAGCGTCAAGAGGCGCCGACGAAGTAAGCTGAGTTTTCGGTTTGACTGCATGTTGTTATATATAATAGCATACAGATTAAAAAAAATCAACCGAGATCGTGGTAGTGCACCCCTCCCAAAAAATGACCTTGACAGAAACGCAGAGGCGGGTATAATAACGGGCGCCATATCTTGGATGGGGCCGATGATGGGTCCCGATGGCCAAAATACTTTTGTCTTTAATAACCATCCACACACGACCGTTCGGCATTATAACCGGGGATCCCATCGGGAACCCCGTGCTGGTGCCCGGCCGGATCCCCTGAAGGAGTCCTCCATGGACCAGCATTCCCATACCTCGCAACCCACTTCCTCCGCCGCGCCGGCCCCTGTGCCGCCCACGGCGCCGGCGGCCGCGCCCGCCCCCAACGGCGCGCCGTCGTCCAGCCCGAAAATTTTAAAGGCCGCCATGCTGTCGCGGGCGCCCATGGGCGAACTGATGAAATTAGCGTCGGATTTGAAAGTGTCCATCGCGGGAATGCGCCGCCAGGAAATCATCGCCCGGTTGCTGGAAGCCCACGCTCGGGAGTCCGGCGAATTGGTGCGCCAGGGGGTTTTGGAAATTTTGCAGGATGGGTTTGGGTTTCTGCGAAGCCCAGACTACAACTATTTGTCGGGTCCCGACGATATTTATATCAGTCCCTCCCAAATCAAACGTTTTTCGTTGCGCAAAGGCGACACCGTCGCCGGTCAAGTGCGCCCGCCCAAAGATCAAGAGCGGTTTTTCGCTCTTCTTCAGGTCCACACCATCAACGGTGATCCGGTGGATAAGGCTCTTCGCAGGCCGTTGTTCGACAACCTCACGCCGCTGTATCCCCAGAACCGGCTGAACCTGGAAACAAAAAAAGACGAGATCAACACCCGTGTCTTGAACCTGGTGGCGCCCATCGGCAAAGGCCAGCGCGGTTTGATCGTGGCCGCCCCGCGCACCGGCAAAACCATTTTCCTCCAAAAAATCGCCAACGCCATTTCGGAAAATCATCCCGAAGTGGACATGATTGTTCTTTTGATCGACGAACGGCCGGAAGAAGTGACCGACATGCAACGGTCTGTGAAAGGCGAAGTCATCAGTTCCACGTTCGATGAACCCGCCGACCGGCACGTGCAGGTGGCCGAAATGGTCATCGAAAAGGCCAAACGCCAGACCGAATGCGGCAAGGACGTGGTCATCTTATTGGACTCGATCACGCGGTTGGCCCGGGCCTACAACACGGTCACGCCGTCGTCGGGTCGGGTGTTGTCGGGCGGGTTGGACTCGAACGCGCTTCAACGGCCGAAACGATTTTTTGGCGCCGCCCGCAACATCGAAGAGGGGGGCAGTTTGACCATCGTGGCCACGGCTCTGGTTGAAACGGGCAGTCGCATGGACGACGTGATCTTTGAAGAATTCAAGGGGACCGGCAACATGGAAGTGTATTTGGATCGCAAATTGGCCGACCGGCGCGTGTTCCCCGCCATCGACATGCACCGTTCGGGAACCCGCAAAGAAGAACTGCTGTTGACCGCAGACGAGCTGAACAAAGTGTGGGTCTTGCGCAAGGTACTGTCGTCGATGACGCCGGTGGACGCGATGGAACTGTTGATTGAAAAAGTGTCGGCCACGAAATCGAACAAAGACTTTTTGCGGTCCATGGAAGTGTCCAGCATTAATAAGTAACCGGGGGACAAATGGGTCAACGCAGGACGATTTTCCCGCGTCAACACACAGCGGCCGCACCGACAGGCCTTGCGCCAAGCGGCTCGCGTCGATGGTCCGGTCTGGTTCGACCCAAACGGCCCGCGGATGTGTTGACGGCGGGGATTGTGGCGGCTGTGGTGATGTCGGTGGCCACGATCGGGGCGGCTTCGTTTCAATTGCCGTCGGGCGGCGCGGCGTTTTCTGAGTCGTTTTTGCTCACGGTCGGCGCGTCCGCCGCGGGGCCGTCCGCGGACCTTTTTCAAACGATGGGAAAACTGCAACGGGTCATCGTGGGCCAATACGACGTTCGACCCAAAGACACCCTCGCGTCTTTGTCCAAAACGTTCGGTTCCGGACCGGACTTTTTGCGAAGCACCAACCGGCTCTATTCGGCTCAGTTGACGC
This sequence comes from Elusimicrobiota bacterium, assembly GCA_016715645.1. Lineage (GTDB taxonomy): Bacteria > Elusimicrobiota > Elusimicrobia > FEN-1173 > FEN-1173 > JADKHR01. Next base: position 95,935 of record JADJZR010000009.1, read on the forward strand.
CCGGAAAAACCATCTTGGTTCACAACGGCCTGGGTATGCTTTACCAGGTTCGGGAAAAACAAGGCCGACCGGAAACTCTTCACGACATCGCCAAACGATACAATCTTTCTCCGGTCCAATTGGCCCGGGCCAACCAATTGCCGGGTGTGTCTTTGCTCTCCGAACAAGGGCTGGAACCGGGCCGGGTTTTGTTTTTGCCGACCGTGCGGTTGCGGTTTACCGATTATTTGATGCCCGTGGCCTGGTCGCGCGGACAGCGGATGACTTCCTCGGGGTTCGGATACCGCCGCCATCCCGTGTTGAAAACCCGCCGATTTCATCAGGGATTGGACATGCCTCGCCCCGCGGGATCTCCCGTTCGCGCGGTGCGGGAAGGAGTTGTAATTTTTGCCGGGTGGCGGGGTTCCTACGGGCGGTTGGTGATTCTTAAACATCCGGGGGGGGGAATGCGGACCTGGTACGGACATCTTTCCGCCATAACCGTGGAACCGGGCCAACGGGTCGCCGCCGGCGTTCTAATCGGCCGCGTGGGCAGTTCTGGGTTGGCCACCGGGCCGCACCTTCATTTTGAGGTGCGCGATCGTTACGGCCGCGCCTTAAACCCCAAAAAGTTCTTATTTTAAGCTAAAATAGCACACCTGTTTGCGTGATTCCGGAAGGACGGGCAAAACGACGTCGACGGGACAGGAAGAGTTTCGTGCCGTTACGAAAATACTATCAATTGAGAGAGGGCGTCATGAGAGAAGGGATTCATCCCACATATCAACAGGTCACCGTGACCTGCGCTTGCGGAAAAACGTGGACGACTGGGTCGACGGCCAAACAGATTCGATTGGAAATTTGTTCCAACTGCCATCCGTTTTATACGGGCCGACAAAAACTGATGGACACGGCGGGGCGTGTGGAACGCTTTGAGAAGAGATACGCCTCGACCGGGGGAAAGACCGTCGAGCGCAAACCGGCTGTCAAGAAAGCCGCCCCCGTGCCCAAACCGGCCGCCAAAAAGGCCGTGAAGGTGTTGACCAGCACACCCAAACCGGGGACCAAGGAAAAACCGGGCAAGTCGCCCAAATTGGTTAAACCGGCGAAGACCGGAAACCCCGAAAAAGCGCCTGCGAAGTAATTCCGTTTTTGTTCCCGACCTCCTTTGAGCCGGTCCGTCTAAGACGAGGCCGGCCAAAGGCGGGTCGGCGATCCTATGAACCCCAAATTCGAACAGATTGAAAACCGTTTCAAAGTTATAAACGACCGGCTCGCGGACCCTTCTGTTCAGGGTTCGGCGGACTTTCACGAATTGGTCCGGGAATTCAAACGGTTGGATCCCACCGTTCAAAAGGTGCGCACCCTGCGCCGGGTGGAATCCGAGATCCATCAGGCCGAAGGCCTTCTTTCCTCTTCCGAACCCGACTTGAAAGCGTTGGCGGAAGAAGAACTGAAAAATTTACAGACCCAATCGGCCGCTTTAGCGGCCGAACTGGAAGAATATTTAATTCCGCGTGATCCCCGAGACGGGCGGGACGTGATCATCGAAATCCGCGCCGGAACCGGCGGTGACGAGGCGGCTCTTTTTGCCGGGGACCTTTACCGCATGTATTCCCGGTACGCCGCGGAGCTGGGGTTTGCGGTGGAACCTTACGATTCGTCCCCGTCCGGCATGGGCGGGTTTAAAGAAATCGTTTTTGGGGTTCGGGGAAACGGGGCCTATTCTCGGTTTAAGTACGAAAGCGGGGTTCACCGTGTGCAACGCGTTCCGGACACGGAAGCGTCCGGCCGTATTCATACGTCGACCGCGACCGTGGCGGTGTTGCCGGAAGCGGACGAGGTGGAAGTGTCCATCAACCCGGCGGACCTTCGCATCGACACCTATCGGGCCTCCGGCGCCGGAGGCCAACATGTGAACAAAACCGAGTCCGCCATCCGGATCACTCATCTTCCCTCGGGCATTGTGGTGGCGTGCCAAGAAGAGCGCAGTCAAATGAAAAATCGAGCCCGGGCTTTTTCGATGCTTCGCGCCAAAATGTACCAGGCCGAACAGGAACGAATAGAGTCCGAACGGCGTGATCTGCGCCGGAGCCAGGTGGGCACCGGCGAACGCACCGAAAAAATTCGCACCTATAATTTTCCCCAAGACCGGGTCACCGACCATCGCATCAACCAAAACTTTCACAATTTGCCGGGCATCCTGGAAGGCCGCCTGGGGCCTCTCAACTCCGCCTTGTGGGAAGCGGAAAAGGCCGACCGAATGGCCCAGGCCTCGTCGGGATTGTGACCGCGGTCGAGTGTGTTGCCCAAACGGCGGCCGAGGCCGTGGCGGTTGCCGCTCAACGGTTAAAAACCGCAGGATTTTCAAACACTTTGTTTGAATCGAAACAGCTGGTGGCCCGGTGTTTGGGTCTCGCGCCGGCAGGCCTCGATCTTGAAAGCGCTCGGCCGTGGACGTCGGCGAATGAGATCCTTTTGAACGTGTGGCTTAACCAGAGGACAAGCCGGGTTCCTTTGGCGTATGTGTTGGGCGAATGGGACTTTTTGCATTTCACCTTGACGGTGACGCCGGACGTTCTGATTCCCCGGCCTGAAACGGAAGAACTGTTTTCTCTGGCGGTGTCTTCCATGAAAAACGAGGTCACCGCCGTGGCGGATGTGGGCACCGGCGCGGGTGGTTTAGCGTTGGCGGCGGCGGGACGATGGCCGTCGGCCCGGGTGGTGGCCTTGGATGTGTCGTCCGCCGCGTTGGCATTGGCCCGTTGGAACGCCCGCCGTTGGGGATTGGAACATCAAATCCTGTTTGTTCAAAACGATTTGATTTCGGGAGACGCCGAATATGATTTGGTTTTGGCCAATCTCCCCTACGTGGCCACATCCGAGTTGAACGGACTGGAACCGGAATTGGCCTGGGAACCTCGGGTGGCGTTGGACGGCGGAGTCGACGGATTGGCCGTGGTTCGGCGGTGTGTTCCCTTGGCTTGGCACGCGTTGCGGCCGGGGGGGCAATTGTGGCTTGAAGTGGGGCGCGGGCAAGGAGAACCCACCCGCGCGTTGTTAAGACAAGCCGGTTTTCGAGAAGTGACTTTGTGTCCCGATTTCGCGGGAATTCAGCGGTTTGTCGGAGGAACCCGATGATTCGATTGGACAGTTTTGTGGTCAAAGGCGGGAAGCGGTTGGCCGGCGCCGTTCGGGTGTCTGGATCTAAAAATGCGGCTCTGCCTTGTTTGTTTGCCACGTTGTTAACGGATCACGAGGTGGTGTTGGACAATGTCCCTGACTTGCAGGACATTCGCACGGCGGTTCGGTTGTTGGAACGGTTGGGAAAACGCGTAACCGTTCGGTTGGGCCGGGTGACCGTTTGCAAAAAGGGGGTTTTAAAGGAACGGGCGCCGTACGATTTGGTTCGCCGGATGCGGGCCAGCGCGGTGGTGATGGGGCCTCTGCTGGCTCGGTTGGGGAAAGCGGACGTGTCGCTTCCAGGCGGTTGCGCCATTGGGGCCCGGCCCATCAATTTTCACCTGAAAGCGTTCGAGTCCATGGGCGTGAAAATTTCCGTTCAGGAAGGGTACATCCTGGCCCAGGGTCGACTAAAAGGGTGTCGGGTGAAACTGCCGTTTGCCAGCGTGGGCGCAACAGAGAATATTTTGATGGCGGCGTCGTTGGCCCAGGGCCGAACCGTTCTGGACAACGCGGCGCGCGAACCCGAAATCACCGATTTGGCCCGGTTACTGACGGCCATGGGCGCCCGCATTCACGGGGCCGGCACGGCGCGCATCGTGATCGAGGGTGTGAAAACCTTGGCGGGGGCCCATCACCGAGTTATTCCGGACCGTATCGAGGCGGGCACCCTCTTGATTGCGGCCGCTATGACCCGCGGAAAGGTCAAATTGACTGACATTGACCCGAGTCATTTGGGGGCCGTTATTGAGGCCTTGCGGCGGGCGGGCTTAAACGTTTCCCATTCGTCCAACACTCTCGAGGCGGCCTGGGTGCGGTCCCTGAAGCCGGTGTCAATCAAGACGCGGGTTTACCCAGGGTTTCCAACGGACATGCAAGCCCAATGGATGGCGTTGATGGCGGTGACGCCGGGGCGGAGCGTGATTCAAGAAGACATATTTGAAAACCGGTTTCTCCACGCCCAGGAACTTGTGCGGATGGGCGCGCGCATCGACGTGCGGGGGGCCCGGGCGGTGATCGAGGGTGTTCCCCGGTTGTCCGGTTGCCCGCTGATGGTGTCGGACCTGAGGGCGGGGGCGGCCTTGGTGTTGGCGGGGCTGGTGGCCCGGGGCCAAACTCGGGTACTTCGTGTTTATCATTTGGACCGGGGATATGAGCGCTTGGAAAAGAAACTTCGTTTTCTGGGGGCGAACATGAGGCGCGTGCCTCAATGACCTGTCGCGGTCTGTTGGGGGTCTGTTGGGTCTCCCTGGGATCGGTTGGCCTTTGGGCGGAAGAACCCGTTGTTACAGACTCCGTGGCTGTGTTGGCGGAAGATGCGCCTGTTTTGATTTCCACCTCTCCGGTGGAGGTGGAATCGATGGGGTTGAATCCCACCGTCGGTTCGGATGCGAACGCGCCCGACCGCAACGAACCGTCTCCCCCCTGGCTGATCAAATCGGAAAAATATTTTGAGCGGGGCCTGGCGGCGGAATCGTCCGGGGACCTTCGCTCGGCTCGCCGCCACTACGCGCGCGCGCTAAAAGTTTATCTGGACGGCGCCGACGACGCCGCGGTGGTGGACATGAAAACCACCATCGCCACCGTGTTGAATGTCGCCGAAAGCCAAGGGTTGTCCGAATCGGATTTGCAGGAAAAAGAAATCGGCGGTCTGGAATCCATGACGGGGGCCCAAATCAAAAGCGTGGACGCTGAGCGGGTTCATCCAGTGGGATCGACGCGCACCTACGTGATCCACATCGATGCCCAAGACCCTCTGGTCAAAAAATACGTGGCGCTGTATGCCGGCCCGTTGCGCGAGCGAACCCAGGCGGCTTTCGACCGAATGGGAAAATACATGGACATGGTGTCCCGGACCATCCTGGAAGAACGAATGCCTCGGGAACTGATCTATCTGCCCGTGGTGGAAAGCGAGTATCACCTTTTTGCGGTGTCCAAGGCAGGGGCGGTGGGCCTGTGGCAATTTATGCCGTCGACGGCCAAATACGCTGGCCTGAAAGTGAATTATTGGGTGGATGAACGGCGTGATCCGGATAAATCCACGCGCGCGGCCATGAAAACGTTAAAATCCCTCTACGACTGGTTTGACGATTGGCATTTGGCGTTGGCGGCGTACAATCGGGGGATGTACGGCATTCAGAGAGACTTGGAATTTACCCGATCGACAGATTTCACTCTGTTGTCCAAACGCCAAGGAATTCCCTTGGAAACGGAACAGTACGTGCCGAAACTAATGGCCCTTGTTTTGATCGGCGACAACGCCGCCGAATACGGGTTTCGGCCCCCCCGGGTTTCTTCCGTGGCTCCGCCGGACACAGTGGTTCTGAACCGGCCGTTGGATCTGAAAGTGGCGGCCGCCTGCGCGGGGGTGTCTGAGTCGGTGATTCGGGAACTGAACCCTTCCGTTCGGTTGTGGGTAACGCCTTCCAACGAGGCCAGCTTTGCCTTTAAAGTGCCGGCGGGATCCAAAGATCGGTTCCTGGCGGCCCTGGCTCAGGTGAAGGATTGGAACCCCTCGCCCGGCCATGTGAGGTATACGGTTCAAAAAGGCGACATATTGGGCCGCATCGCGGCGCGATTTCGCACCACCCCGGCGGCCATTCAGCGTGAAAACAAGTTGGCCAGCGCCCATCGATTGCGACCCGGCCAGGTCCTGGTGATTCGGCCCGGCCGGGGGTTTAAAGGGGAATAGTAGGCCAACGTTGTCGTTGGTAAGATGTCAATATGTTGGTCAGGGTCGACGGACGTAATACATCTGATCTATGCCTTCGCAAAAAAAACCCTTGAATTATTATTGTTTCCGTTTATACTATAGGGGACGACACCATGGCGAACACGTTCCTTGAGCGCCTTCCTTTACGGCCCCTTCCTTTAGGAGGGGGGGCTCTTCTGTTCCCTGGAGACATCTGTGGCCATGACCGACCCCCCCCCGTTGGTTCTTTTTTCACCTCGGATGAAATCCGCCCGGGCTCATTTGATTTCGGTAATGCTCGGTCCCTTGGGATTGCCGGTTTTTAGTGTCCTCACCCTCTGGGCGATGATCCGTGCGCCGGTCTCGGCCACCGATATTTTTCCAGTGTTCATCGCCCTGGAACTGCTGATCTATGTGGGGGCGGGCCTGAGCTGGGCGTTTGGGTTGGCTCTGCTGTCGACGGCGGTGGCGTTGGCGGGGTTTTTCTTTTCACCCGCTCCTTGGGCGAGGGCTTTGTTTTCTCTCTACGGGGTGTTGGTGTGGGCGCTGTTTGCCATCCTGAACGCGTTTGACCATCGGCGGGACATTACCTGGAACCGGTTTCAAGAAGAATGGGACGGTTTGGAACTGGACCTGTCACGGATTCAGGCTGACGTTGAAAACGCCCGCACCGTCGTCGAAGACAGTCAAACCCGCATCAACGCGTTTGACCGCCTTCAACTTTTTACCGACGATCTGGTGGGGCCCTATCACCGTGACGAACTGCTTCAACGGGCGTTGTCCGGATTGGGGACTATGTTTCCGAAGTCTCGGGTGAGCCTGCATTTGTTTCCCAAGCCCGACGTCCCGGACCCCAACGACGAGTTGGGTCTTAAAATGTTGCAGTGGGGCCAACCGCGCCTGTTGCCGGACCGGGGGTCCACCACGCCCACATGGGAACCCGGGCTCATGATCGGTTTGCCCGTCAAAGGACGGGAAAGTTTTTTGGGTTGGATCTCCTTGGAGGCCAAACAGGCGTCGCTTCCGTTTCAAATCCACGACCTGCGCTTAGCGTCCATTGCCTCCGATCTCGTGTCGTTGGCGTTAGGCAACACGGAACGCTACAGCCAAACCGAGGCGTTGGCCATTTCCGACGAGCTGACCGGCGTCTACACCCGGGGCTATTTTAACGAGCGGTTGTTGGAAGAGTTTCGCAAGGCCCGGCACAATGGACGGCCGTTTTCGCTGGTGTTGTTGGACATCGATCATTTCAAAAAAATCAACGACGCCCACGGGCATCACATCGGCGACGAAGTCTTGCGTTGGTTGGCTCGTCTGGTGATGGCTCAGGCGCGCGAAACGGATTTTGTGGCGCGCTACGGCGGGGAAGAGTTTGTGGTGATCATGCCCTCCACCCGGGGCGACGACGCGTTTCGGTTCACCCAGCGCCTGGTGAAAACTGTGGGGAGCACCCCCTTTCGGTGGGGCCAAAAAAGTGTCAAGGTCACGGTTTCCGCCGGGGTGGCCACGCTCAGCCACGAAGTGCCCAATGAAGAAGAAATGATTCGCCGGTCGGACGAGGCTCTCTACGCCGCCAAAAAAGGCGGGCGCAATCGCGTGAGAGTCTATGACCGTTGAGGGCGCCCTGGCGCACGCCGTCTTAACGTGGGGGGTGGTCCCCGTGTTGTGGGGGTGCCTTTACCTCAAACCGGGCCGTTGTTTGTGGCTGTTGTTTGTGTTTGCGGGGGCGGCGTCGGTTCATTCATTTTCTTACCCGTCGGGCCCGTGGCTGGATTTGCTGTTGCACTGGGGAACCTATGGGTTGGCGGTGTTGGTGCCGTTTTTCTTTGTGAGGGCCCAAAAAACGTTGGCGCGCGAGTTCGCCAAAAAACAAGCCGCGCTGCACGATCAACGAACGAAAATTCAACTGGCGCACGACGCGGTTCACCGGGAGAAAAGCGATCGCCAAGAACAGTTGGAACGGTTGCAAAATCGTTTCGCCCTGGTTCAGGTGATGGCCACCAAATTGGAAGCGGGTGAAATCCTCCAAACCCTCGGCCATCTGTGGCGCAAACGCCCCGGCGTAAAAGGATGCCTGATCCTGCGCCGCCAACTCAACGGCAGTTGGGGAACCTCTTTTACCGATGGCCACTTTAATGTTCAAGACTGGTTGCGGGTGTTGGCGTCGCACCCGTCGATGGCCCGGTCGCGCAATATAAGGCGATACGCCACGCCCACCAAACAGCTCACCTTGCCCGGCCAGCCCTTTGCCTTGACGTGTTTGCTGGTTCCGTTCACGTGGGACAAAGACATTTTGGCGTTGGGAATTTTGGAAGTTGATCCCGCTCACACCGACGAAAGCACCGACGGATTCAACATCGAAAGAAAAATTGTGTCCATCGGATTGCGCCGCGCGGACCTCTATGATTTGATGACCGAGCGCAGTCGGTTCGACGCGTTGACCGGAGCCTTTTTGCGGCGCAGTTTAATGGAACGGCTGGAAGACGCCCTGCGCAAATCCCACCGGTATAACACGCCCCTGTTTTTTGCCTTATTCGACATCGACCATTTTAAAGAGTTGAACGATCGCTGGGGCCATTTGGCGGGCGATCGCGCTCTGGTGGCGTTGGCCAACGCCGTGCGCACGATGGCCCATCCCGGCATTTCGTTGGGTCGATTGGGGGGGGACGAATTTGCGCTTGTTTTTGAGTTGGATTCGGTCAAAGAAGTGACGACCTGGTTCGACAAACTGCGGATTTATGTGGCGGACAATCCTCTGCGCGAGCGAGAGACCCTGGTGCGCATGACGTTAAGTGTGGGGATCAGCTCCTATTTGCCCAGCCGACCGCCTGTCTCGGAACTGATGGCCCAGGCCGATCACGCCCTCTATCAAGCCAAACGGGCCGGTCGCGATCGGGTGGTGGTGTGGCAGGGGCCGGGCACCGCGGCCGTGACGGGAAAAAAGTAATATGGCCCGACTGTCCCTTCAAAACGTCTCCAAGTGGTACGGCCTGGTGCCGGCGTTGCAAAACGTTTCGTTCGATGTGGGGGACCGGGAACTCTTTGTTCTGGTGGGGCCTTCCGGATGCGGCAAAACAACGCTGCTTCGGCTCATCGCGGGACTGGAAGATGTTTCCGACGGAAAAATCCTCATCGATCAGCGGTTGGTCAACCACGACAAACCCAAAACCCGGAACATCGCCATGGTGTTTCAGAACTTCGCATTGTACCCGCACATGACGGTGATGGAGAACATGTCGTTTGGGTTGCGCATGAGGGGATACTCGCCGGAAGAAATTGACCAGCGGGTTCGCCACGCCGCCGACATGCTGGACCTCACGGGTTTGTTGCATCGTAAACCCAGCGAAATTTCCGGCGGCCAACGCCAACGGGTGGCGGTCGGTCGGGCCATCGTGCGTAAACCCAAAGTTTTTTTATTCGACGAGCCGTTCTCAAATTTGGACGCGAAAATGAGGGCCGAAACCCGCGCCGAACTGTTGCGCCTGCATGAACGCCTTCAAACCACGATGGTCTACGTGACCCACGATCAGGTGGAAGCCATGACGTTGGGCGATCGGATTGCCGTGCTCAAAGACGGCGCGATTCAACAAATCGGAAAACCCATTGATCTTTATCGGCGGCCGAAAAACCGGTTCGTGGCGGAGTTTATCGGCACGCCCCCCATGAACATTTTCAATGTGACCGTGTTGGACCGGGGGGACAGTGTGTGGCTCGACCAGGGGCATTTTCAACTGAAATTGCCGGCGCGGTATCATCGGGCGGGGTTCCTGAGCGACGGATTGGAAATTTTGTTCGGAATTCGGCCGGAGGACATTCACGACCGCCTGTTTGAAACCGCCGCCGTATCCGAGGGGAACACGGTGATCGCCATGGTCCAGTTGGTTGAACCGGTGGGAGCCGAAACCCACGTGCACTTGGAAGCGGGCGGAACCCGCTTTATCGCCCGGGTTCGGCCCGACAATCCGCTGGAAATGAACCAGCCGATGGAAATGGTATTCGACTTGGAGAAAATAAATCTATTTTCCAAGGACGGAAAAGAACGATATTCTTTTGAAGGGTAATCTGTTCCAGAAGGAAGGGTTCAAGTTCCCCCTCAAGGATTAGAGGGGATAACACATCAAATCTGCCGGAGGGGGGACTTGCCTTCCGGATTCGCGGCTTTCCTACCCCCGCCGCGAACCTTCCAGGCCGGCCCGATCACTGACGGGCCCGCTCGGCGGGCCCTTTTCCTCCCATAAGGTCGGCGTGATCGGGCGTTCAAGTCCCCCTCCGGAATTGGAAGGGTTAAAACATCAAATCTGCCGGAGGGGGGACTTGCCTTCCAGGATCGCGGCTTTCCTACCCCCGCCGCGACCCTTCCAGGCCAGCCCGATCACTGACGGGCCCGCTCGGCGGGCCCTTTTCCTCCCATAAGGTCGGCGTGATCGGGCGTTCAAGTCCCCCTCCGGAATTGGAAGGGTTAAAACATCAAATCTGCCGGAGGGGGGACTTGAACCCCCACGCCGCCTAAGCGGCTTGAGATTTTGAGTCTCACGCGTCTGCCAATTTCGCCACCCCGGCTTGAGATGTGATTATCGCTTTTTCTTCATTCCTTCGTCAATAACTGTTAATATTTCAATCACCCCATGCGAAAACATTATTCCTTTATTCAGTTGACGTCTCTGATGGCTCGTCTGCGGGGGCCCGCGGGTTGCCCCTGGGACCGCAAGCAAACGCATAAAAGCCTTTTGAAATATCTCAGAGAGGAATCCCTTGAAGTGGCGGACGCGGTGCGCAAAGGGCGCCCCGACCACCTCTGCGAAGAGTTGGGGGATTTGCTCCTCCAAATTATGTTCCATTCCCAAATTGCGTCGGAAAAAGGCCGGTTTAGCATTCACGATGTGGTGGATGGATTGGCCAAAAAACTGGTGCGGCGCCATCCCCACGTGTTTGGGTCCATGAAACTCGGCACCGCCCGCCAGGTCGCCGCCCGTTGGGACGACATCAAAAAAATGGAACGCGCCCTTAAAAAACAAGACCGTGCGCGTCCCCGTCGACCATGACCAGCCGCTCCCGGCGCGTCCCGCCTGTCAAAAAGACCGTGTTCCGGGCTGTTTTTTTCGATGCGGGCAACACGCTCGTCCGAGCCCACCCGTCCGTGGGCCACATTTATGCTCACACCGCTCGGCGCCATGGGGTGCGGGTTCCTGTCGAGGACGTGGATCGGCGGTTCAAAGAAGCTTGGAAAAATCGCCACGGGGTGGTCTATCTTAAATCGGACCGGACGGAAAAAGAGTGGTGGCGCAAAATGGTCCGCCGCGTGATGGGGCCCCATTTTTCTCCGGCGCGGTTTCGCACTTATTTTGAAGACCTTTACGGTTTGTTCGCCCACCCGCGCCACTGGCGTTTGTTCGATGACGCGTTGCCCACGTTGAGGACCTTGCGGGCTCGGGGGATGAAGGTGGGCATCGTTTCCAACTGGGATTCGCGTTTGGTCACATTGGCCCAACGGATCGGACTCGATAAAGAAGTGGAATTCCTGTTGGTCTCGGCGGTGGAAGGGTTGGTGAAACCCGACCGGCGTTTATTTGAACGGGCCCTTGACCGAGCCCAGGTCAAACCCCACGAAGCCGTGCACGTGGGCGACAGCTTGCACGAAGACTATCACGGCGCCCGTGGCGCGGGACTGACCGCTCTTCTGTTGGACCGCCATCACCCCGGTCCCCCCGGCATAAAAACCATCCGTTCCTTAACGGAAATAATCTCTTTTACAAATGGGGACATGATTCACCCGGCGGTTTCGCGCACCTGTTCCATGAAAGAGTGCTAAAATATTGCCCTGTCGAAACCCAAAAGCTCACGTAACTTTTTCCCTCACCCTACCCTCTCCCAAGAGGAGAGGGAAAGCCCTTGGTTTCCTTCCCCTCTTGGGGGAAGGTGGCCCGGAGGGCCGGATGAGGGGTTCACCAAAGTGGTGAAAAATGCTCCGTCGGGCTCGGGACGTTATCGAAGCTTTTGGGTCGAAAAAGAGTTTTTGTGAGGACCTGTGCGCTTAAATCCAAGTTTTTCCTTTTTCCGATCGCATCCTAAAAAGTTAGTTTCTATCGCTCTCTGTTTTACCCTTGTCGGTTTAGAGGTTGTCCCTGTTTTTGCCCGTGATAACGACGATTATTACGGCAACACTTACAGCAGTAACTACGGTTCTCGGGGTGGGTATTCCGCTTCCAACTTTGATCGGCAGATGCAACAGGCTCGGGCTCGGATACAGAGTTTTGTGGGGCCGTCACACCAAAACTTCAATTCCGTCCGGTATGAAGCCCCTCAGCTCAACCTAACCTACCAGCCTCCGATTCGATTTCAATATTCGCCCCAGGTCAAAGTTTCGGATAACACCACTAAACCCGTCGTAAAACTGGAACCAACTTCTTCTGTCCCGAAACCGACTTTGATCCAGTCGGTTGGGTCTGTGTTCAAAGGAATCGGGGCGGCAATAACAGCCGTGCTTAAGAACATCGGGGATGGGATCGTTAATCTCGCCCAAAACCTCTTTGGATTGAACAAAAAGCCGGAAACGGTTGTGATGGCCCCACCTCAAGGATTGAATGAATCATTCAAGAATTTGGTGGAATCAGCTCCGGGGGTATTGCAGACACAGAACGGGAAAACCACCGCTCTTGGAGAAACCTGGGTCCCGGGATCGACGTTTAAACAGGAAGGAAACAGCCTTCGACTGGTTGAAGGCACGGCTTTCGTCTCGAACTTCGGTGGAATTGTTCGGGGGGGCGGCGACTTGCCTGTCCGGTTTATGGACGATGGGGGGAAAGTGAAACCGGTGGGGTTGGACTTTGACCGGCTGGCTGTGGGAATGACCATGAAGATCCAAGCCCCGGTGACCATCGAGGGGTTCGGTAAACTGTTGGGCGGGGACATGACGTTTAAGGGCACGGCCAAGACGCCCGAAGGGACAAAGGTCGGGAAATTCCAATTTGCGGAGGCGCAGGTTCAATTGGATGGCGCCCTGGGCGAGACGTTGGGCCTATCAAGTCCGGCCAACTTAATCCGCGCGACCTTTGTTGTTGAGTCGGCTGTGATGAACTTGAAAAGTGCGGAGGTTCAAAGCAAGGACAAGCGGTTGTTCGTGCAAGAATCAAAACCGGTGATTGACCTTAACCAGGTTGAAAAGAAGTTGACTGCGGTGGGAGGAGGCCTTGCCGAAGCCCAAGGGCAATTTACGAAGGCCGACAGAGATTTCAGCAACGGGGCGGTGGCGTCCCGAAGTCTATTGACTAATATCGCTAGAGCGACGGGACAGGCGGATGTGGCTGTTTTCCAAGAACCTGACGGTTTGGAATCCCTGCGTCAGGAAGGCCAATCCTTGGCCGCGTTGTCCAGCCAAGTCACTGAAAACATGAAGGTCGGCAATTATCAGGAAGTGTCGGAGGCTCTCCCAGACCTAACGGTTCGGACAGAAGTTTTTAAGGCCCGGTCGGAATCCTTAGCGGTCCAAGCGGAAATGACGAAAGGGTTCTTTAAAGAAATCAGGAATCTAACGACTGATCTTTCTGCCGTTAACAAGGTTGTGGATGTGGGGGACTTGGCGGGGAAACCAATAACGATGGAAGCCGTGGCAAAAGGGTATGAATGGTTCCCTGCGCCGGAGAAAAAGGTTTTTGCCGATCGGGCGAGCCACGCGCAAGAGACGTTGGTGACGTTGGTGGAAGCGGGTGCGGTTGATGCGGACCGGGCGTTGGATTGGGCTCTGTCGATTGAAATTGCCAAAGACAAAGTGCTAGGGGCCGGGCCCGGCAAACTGAGCGACCGGATATCTGTTGCCGCCGCTCATCCGCAGGCGACGCTGAAGGAAGCGTCGAGCGAAGCGGCGGATTTCTACGTGTTCAACACGTTGTCAACGTATGCGGAGACGTCTCCAAAAACGATGATGGCTGTGGGCTATGTTGGGCTTGGTGCCACCAAAGTGGCCAACGCGTTGGGAAAAGCGGCAGGGGTTGGGTTGATGGTGGTATTTCCTGTATCGTCAATTTCCGGAATTGCGGCGGGGGTCGTTGTTGACCAAGGTCTTCAAGCCGCCGGGGTGAACGAAGACCTTTCTGGATTTATGGGGATCGCATCGGGGATGCTGGTGGGCGGCCGAGTTGCCACAATCAAGCGAGTCTCCTCGCTTGAAAAGGGGTGGGCGGCCCGGATCGGAGCCAACCAAAGGTTCGGCCAGGCGGTTCAAGGATTCAAAGCCGGGTTCAAAGAGATTATGCAAGGAACCCAAAAAGTGGCTCAGGGTGAGGCAGGGCATGTATTGGTAGGTCCAGCCGCCGCAAATGAAGCTACTATGGGAAGTGCCAGAAAAACGCTGGGAGTCGCTCAAACCCAGGCGCTTAAACAAAAACCTTGGGGGAACGAAGACCCCTTTAAGTTTTTTATGCGGGAAGTGGAAAATGTCGACCTTTCTTCTTTGCCCAATAAGGCGATTTTTTATTCAGGGAAGGGAAGCAGGGAAACGGCCTATTCTCATAAGGTCCTATCAGGGAAAATGACGATTGAAGACACCGCAGGTGGAAGATGGCTTGAATCCTTTGATCTGTTCGCGGGGAGTGGCAAAAGTCCAGTTTCAAAAGCCCAGGCCGAATTGATTTGGAACCGTGCCTCGCAACGATATGCGGAGAACGTTTCGGGTGAAATCACTTTATTTGTTCATAAATCGGAGGGAACCCGCACTTTTTACCAACATGAATTTCCCTTTTTACAAAAAAACAAAAGAATTCACCGATGGTATTACAAGGAGTAATAATGGGTCTTCTTGATGAAGCTTATTTGATTACAACGCAGTTCGTAGTGACGGAAATCTCGGCGAAAAAGCTTTCAAGAAAATTCCCCCATTCGTCAAGTCATGAAATCGAAAAGGCTGTTGAGCAAGCGCGGGATCTCATTAATTACGCCGAGCATTGTGCAGATATGGTGAGGAAAGAAAAATTAGAGGAAGTTGAGGCTCTTAAAGAAATCAAAAGGGCGCATCCCGGATTTTCCGATGACACTTACGGTTTCGCTCTAAATCATGGATTTTTTTTAACTCGATAGGTGTGTCTTTGTATATAATCCCTGTTGGAATCGCCGGGGCCCAATACTCATAATCAGAAACGGGGAGACGACCTTGCCGCTGTCGACTATATCCAAAAAACCGATCCTTCCATCGAACGCAAAAAAATCATGGCCACCATTTCAACGGCGCTCAATAAACAATGAATCCGCACCTATTCCTTTTAGTGGTAAAAAAAGGAGTTTGGTTCCCGTATGAATAAGAAAGAATTAACCGAAGCCGATATCCGATCCAAGTTCATCACTCCCGCCATTCTCGGCCCAAACGGGACCAAGTGGGACTTGATGACTCAGGTCCAAGAAGAACATTATTTCACCAAAGGCCGCGTTATCGTTCATGGGAAAGCCGTTAAACGGGGTGAAGCCAAAAAAGCCGATTACATCCTTTCGTATAAGCCGAACATCCCGCTCGCCATCGTTGAAGCCAAAGACAACAACCATCCGGTGGGCGGGGGGATGCAACAGGCCCTCGATTACGCTGAAATCTTAGACGTCCCGTTCGTCTATAGCTCCAACGGCGATGCTTTCCTCGAACATGACAGGACGGTCAAATCGGGGCCAGTCACTCGGGAAATCCCCCTGGATCAGTTCCCATCCGCCACCGACCTCTGGTGCCGCTACACAGAAGCCAAACAATTCGTTCCCGCCCAAGTTTCCACAGCACAACAAGATTTTTACGACGGTTCTGGTCGAACCCTTCGTTACTACCAGCGTATTGCCATCAATCGAACGGTGGAAGCCATAACGAAGGGTGAAAACAGGATTCTCCTCGTGATGGCCACGGGGACAGGCAAAACCTATACGGCTTTTCAGATCATCTGGCGGCTTTGGAAATCAGGGGCAAAAAAGCGGATTCTTTTTCTCGTTGACCGCAACATCCTTGCGGATCAAACAAAGATCAACGATTTTAAGCCTTTCGGCACGGCCATGACAAAAATAACGAATCGAACCGCCGATACGGCCTTCGAAATTTATCTTTCCCTCTATCAAGCCGTCACGGGCACGGAAGAAGAGCAGAACATCTACAAGCAATTCTCCCCTGATTTCTTCGACCTCGTCATTGTGGACGAGTGCCATCGGGGGAGCGCCGCGGCCGACGCCTCATGGCGAAAAGTTCTCGATTATTTCACCTCTGCCACCCAAATCGGAATGACGGCCACCCCAAAAGAAACCAAAGACGTGTCCAACATCGAATACTTCGGGGACCCCATATATACCTACTCCCTCAAGCAAGGGATTTCCGATGGTTTCCTCGCCCCTTACAAAGTTGTCCGCATCGGGCTCGATAAGGACCTGGAAGGCTGGCGGCCTGAACAAGGCAAACTCGACAAATATGGGCATGAGATTGAAGACAGGGAATACAACGTCACAGATTTCGATCGAAACCTAATTCTCGAAAAACGAGCTCAAACAGTGGCAACTAAAGTCACCGAATTTCTAAAAGCGACCGACCGCTTCGCCAAAACCATCATTTTTTGTGAAAACATCGAACACGCCGAGCGCATGCGCCAGGCCATGGTGAACGCCAACCCTGACTTGGCGGCCGCCAATAAACGATACGTCATGCGCATCACCGGGGACAACGATGAAGGGAAAGCCCAGCTCGACAACTTTATTGACCCTGAATCCACTTTCCCGGTCATTGCCACCACGTCCCAGCTTATGTCCACCGGCGTGGATGCCCAAACATGCCATTTGATCGTCCTCGACAAAACCATCAAATCCATGACGGAGTTCAAGCAAATCATCGGGCGCGGCACTCGCATTAACGAGGACTACAAGAAATACTATTTTACCATTATGGATTTCAAACGAGCCACGGCTCTCTTTGCAGACCCTGCTTTTGACGGTGAGCCCGTTCAAATTTATGACCCCAAGCCAACCGAATCTCCCGTCCCACCGGATGAATGTGAGGAAGGCGAATTTGAGGGGCATCCAGGCATCAATGAAGTCCCCGATCCTCTGGGAATGACGAAGTATTACGTGAACGATGTGGAGGTGTCAGTTGTTACGGAACGGGTTCAATACCTGGACGAACACGGCAAGCTGATGACGGAGTCCTTGAAAGATTATTCACGCAAGACCCTCCGTAACGCTTACGCATCCTTGGACGACTTTCTCACGGCCTGGAAAAAGTCTGAGCGCAAGCAAGTCATTATTGAGGAGTTGGGAAACAAAGGTGTTTTCTTTGACGAACTGGCCGAGCAGGTCGGCCGGGAGTTTGACCCCTTCGACCTCATCTGCCACGTCGCCTTTGATAAGCCTCCTCTCACTCGCCGTGAACGAGCCGAAAAAGTCCGCAAGCGCAATGTCTTCTCCAAATATGGCGATAAAGCCCGGGCGGTTCTCGATGCTCTTCTCCAAAAGTATGCCGACACCGGCATCAAGAGCGTCGAATCCCTTGAA
The DNA here is from genome assembly GCA_016715645.1 of Elusimicrobiota bacterium. Classification (GTDB taxonomy): domain Bacteria; phylum Elusimicrobiota; class Elusimicrobia; order FEN-1173; family FEN-1173; genus JADKHR01. The sequence goes on from JADJZR010000009.1 coordinate 113,282, forward strand.
ATACTACGGGTTGATCCCATTTCCGGATTTGGTACGCCCGTCGAAATAATTGACATTTTCGGCGGGAAAGAAAATTACCTCAAGGCGATTCGCACCTTGGAATCCGCCCTATACAACATCCCAGAGGCCGCCTAACCTATGCCCGACGTTTCTAATATCGTTAAAACCATCCAAGACATCATGCGAAAAGATGCCGGAACCTACGGCGACGCCCAGCGACTCGAACAACTCGGCTGGATGTTCTTCCTCAAGATATTTGACGATCACGAAAAAGAACTGGCCATTACCCGGGACGATTACCGGTCTCCTCTCCCCAAAAGCTTGAGATGGTCAAGTTGGGCCACCGACGCCGAAGGAATTACTGGAGATGGCCTGCTCGACTTCGTCAACAACACCCTTCTGCCCAAACTGAAGACCCTTTCCGGTGGCGCCGACAAAATTGCCGGACTTATCCGCATGACCTTCGAGGACGCCAACAATTACATGAAGAACGGCACCCTCATGCGGCAAGTGATCAACAAGATTAACGGTATAAACTTCAACGCCTCCGACGACCGTCACACCTTTGGCGATATTTATGAAAAGCTCCTCAAAGACCTCCAAGCCGCCGGAAACGCGGGCGAGTTCTATACACCCCGCGCCGTTACCCAATTCATCGTTGAGCAAGTTAATCCCAATCTTAAAAAGCGAGAAACCATCCTCGATCCCGCTTGTGGGACTGGCGGGTTCCTCACCTGTGTCATAGACCACTTAAGGAAACAGGCCAAAACCGACGATGACGAAAGATATATTCAGGACTGTTTCTCCGGAATAGAGAAAAAGCATTTGCCACATGTTTTATGCATGACGAACCTGCTTTTGCACGGGATAGACGTGCCGTCCAATGTCCGACACGACAACACTCTTGCTCGCCCCCTGCGCGATTGGGGGCCTAAAGAGAAAGTGGACGTCATCGTCACCAATCCACCCTTTGGTGGCATGGAAGAGGATGGCATCGAAGCGAACTTCCCTGCCGAGTTCCGCACCCGTGAAACCGCCGATTTGTTTCTTGTGCTCATCATGAAGATTTTAAAGCCAGGCGGCCGGGCCGGTCTCGTCTTGCCGGACGGCACTCTTTTCGGAGAAGGCGTGAAAATCCGTATAAAAGAAGCGCTCCTAAACGAGTGCAACCTCCATACCATAGTTCGCTTGCCTAATGGGGTTTTTAATCCTTACACCGGCATCCGCACCAACCTCCTCTTTTTTACCAAAGGACAGCCGACAACCGAAGTTTGGTATTACGAGCATCCCTACCCCGAGGGAGCCAAGAGCTACAACAAGGGCAAACCCATTCGCATCGAAGAATTCGAGGCCGAGCGCGCCTGGTGGGGGAAGGAAACAAACGGATTTAAAACCCGTGTTGAAAACGAGCGCGCCTGGCGTGTCCCCATCGCGAAGATCAAAGAGGGAAACTATAATCTCGACCTAAAAAACCCTCACCAAGACAACGAAGGCCCTGGCGACGTGGACCACTTGCTTCCCGAATATGAAAAGCTCCTCGCCAAAATTGCCGAAACAAGGAGCGCCCTCAAAGCTCAATTGAAAGAGGCTCTCTCTCGATGAAAAAGGAATCTATCCTTACGCAGAAGGGGACTGCTGGTTCTCTCGCTGTCCTCATTGTTGAGGTTCGGCGCCTCATCCAATCCGCACGTCACAGCGCGGCGACTGCCGTCAACGCGTTTCAAGTGCTGACAAATTATGAGATCGGCCGCCGCATCGTAGAACATGAACAAAAAGGGGCCAAGCGGGCGGGATATGGAGATGAATTGCTCCAAGTTTTGTCGAGGGAGTTAACCCGCGAATTTGGGGCCGGCTTTTCGTCGACTAACCTTAAACTCATGCGTCGGTTTTATGTTGAATTTGGACGGCGTCTCGACCGAGGAGGGGCCCGGGATTCCGATCTTGTTCCAATTGGTCAGACGGTGTCTGCCCAATTGGGGCCGGAAGTCCCAGCGATAAAAAAATCGAACCCCGTTTCCATTAAGTTGGTCCCATTACGTTTTTCTGCTCACCATAAAAAATCCGGAAGAACGACGTTTCTACGAAATTGAATCCACCACCGGAGGCTGGTCCCTGGCGGAGTTAAAACGACAAAAGTCGGTTGCCCTTTACGAACGGCTGGCCCTTAGCCGCGATAAGGAGGGGGTCAAACGTCTGGCCGAAAAGGGACAGCTTGTCACGAAACCGGAAGATGTCTTAAAAGAACCTTACGTCCTGGAATTCCTCGGCCTTGACGAGAAGGCCGGCTATTCAGAGAACGAATTAGAATCCGCCATCATCACCCATATTGAAAAGTTTCTCCTTGAACTCGGAAAAGGGTTTCTCTTCGAAGCGCGACAAAAACGTTTGACCTTCGACGAAGACCACTTTTTCGTTGATCTCGTATTTTACAACCGGCTCCTGCGTTGCTACGTCGTCATCGACCTAAAGTTGGACAAGATCACCCATCAAGACCTTGGCCAGATGCAAATGTATGTGAACTATTTCGATCGCCATGTAAAACAGCCCGAAGAAAACCCCACCATCGGCATTCTCCTGTGCAAACGAAAGAAGGACGCCATCGTTGAACTCACCCTTCCCAAGGGCGCCAACATCCACGCCAAAGAATACCAGCTTTACCTGCCCTCCAAGGACCTCCTGACAAAAAAACTCATCGAATGGACCCGCGAGTCGGACCCCAACGCGTGAAAATTGAAACCTTCTTCGATAAATTCGACCAGTTAGTCGATGGGCCATACGCGGTGGCGAAGATGCGGGGGCTGGTGTTGGAACTGGCGGTGCAAGGCAAACTCGTCTCCCAAGACCCCAATGACGAACCGGCGATCAAACTTCTGGAACGAATTCAGAAGTCAAAAGAGCGATTAATCAAAAAGCGAATCATTCGCCGACAAGAAACTGAGCCGATTAGTGAAGAAAATATGCTGCCCCACATTCCCCAATCGTGGGCATGGACCCGTCTTGGCGATATTGGTGATTGGGGTTCTGGGTCAACTCCGTCACGAGGGAATAATGCCTATTACGGGGGTGGAATTACGTGGCTAAAATCTGGGGAGTTGAACGATAACCAATCCCTTTCTGGGTCCTCAGAAACCGTTACGGATTTAGCTTTGAGCGTTGGGTCCTTTAGGCGCAATCAGCCGGGCGATGTTTTGTTTGCAATGTATGGGGCAACTATTGGAAAAGTGGCAATTCTTTCAGATCCGGCGGTGACCAATCAGGCTGTTTGCGGATGCACGCCATTCGAAGGTGTTCAAAACCGTTATCTTTTCACCTTCCTGCTTTCACAAAGGGCTAATTTCCACGAGGCGAGTGAAGGCGGAGCACAACCGAACCTATCAAAAATAAAGATTGTGGCGTTTCCATTTCCACTCCCACCCCTCGTCGAGCAAAAGCGGATCGTGGCGAAGGTGGACGAATTAATGGCCATCTGCGACCGGCTGGAGGCCCAACTAAAGGAACGCGAAACAAAACTCGCCGCCCTCTCCCGCGCATCCTTGTCCCGCTTCGCCGAATCTCCCACCCCCACCAACCTCGAATATATTTTTCACAAGTCCTACTCCATCACCCCCGCCGACCTCCGCAAATCCATCCTAACGTTAGCGGTTCAAGGCAAACTCGTCCCCCAAGACCCCAACGATGAGCCAGCGATTAATCTTCTTGAACGAATGCAGACATCCAAAGAGCGACTAATTAAAGAACGTGCAATCCGCCGACAAGTAACCGACCCGATTGGTGACGATATCGTTCCCTTTCAAATTCCAGACTCATGGGTGTGGACTCGCCTCGGAGATATTGGCGATTGGGGCTCCGGTTCTACCCCGGCGCGAGGAAGCTATGAGCTTTACGGTGGTGGAATAACTTGGCTGAAGTCTGGCGAGCTAAACGACAACAAAGCTCTCTCAGGTTCCTCAGAAACCGTCACGGAGCTGGCTTTGAGAATTAGTTCATTCAGACGCAATCAGCCGGGTGATGTTTTATTCGCCATGTATGGAGCAACCATTGGAAAGGTTGCGATTCTTACAGAGTCAGCGGTGACCAATCAGGCTGTGTGTGGATGCACGCCATTTGAAGGTGTTTTAAACCGCTACCTTTTCACTTATCTGCTTTCACAACGGGCCGCTTTCCACGAAGCAAGTGAGGGGGGTGCGCAACCGAACCTATCGAAGGTCAAGATCGTGGCGTTTCCATTTCCACTTCCACCCTTCGCCGAACAACGACGAATCGTCGCCAAAGTCGATCAACTCATGGCCTTGGTGGACCAGTTGGAAACCCAACTCATCACTTCCCGCGCCACCGCCACCGATCTTATGAAAGCCGTTCTGTCTGAACTCACAGCCACCTAATGAAATCTCGGTCGAAAGAACTTCTTGACCGTGCCGTCGCAGCAACGGTTATGGATTAGTAAAATGGTTTTTTTGCTAAGTTGACTATTCGTGAGGCTGTTATGCGCCCTGTTCTGGATTTGACCTTTAATCAATTCAACCTTCGAAAATGCCTTTCTGTTGGGATGTGTTTTGCCCTTGTTGGTTTAGAGAGGGCTCCCGCTTTGGCTCGGAACAACGACGATTATTACGGCAACACTTACAGCAGTAACTACGGTTCTCGGGGTGGATATTCCGCTTCCGACTTTGATCGGCAGATGCAACAGGCCCGGGCTCGGATACAGAGTTTTGTGGGGCCGTCACACCAAAACTTCAATTCCGTCCGGTATGAAGCCCCTCAGCTCAACCTAACCTACCAGCCTACGATTCGATTTCAATATTCGCCCCAGGTCAAAGTTTCGGATATCACCACGAAACCTGTCGTCAAACTGGAAACAACTCCTTCTGTCCAAAAACCAACATTTATCCAGTCGGTTGGCTCTGTCATCAAAGGGATTGGGGCTGGTGTCTTGGCGGTATTTAAGAAAATCGGGGATGGGATCGTTAATCTCGCCCACAACATTTTTGGATTGAACAAAAAGCCGGAAACGGCTGTGACGGCCCCACCTCAAGGATTGAATGAATCATTCAAGAATTTGGTGGAAGTATCTCCGGGGGTATTGCAGACCCAGAACGGGAAAACCACCGCCCTTGGAGAAACCTGGGAACCGGGATCGACGTTTAAACAGGAAGGAAACGGCCTTCGACTGGTTGAAGGCACGGCTTTCGTTTCGAACTTCGGTGGAATTGTTCGGGAGGGCGGCGACTTGCCTGTCCGGTTTATGGACGATGGGGGGAAAGTGAAACCGGTGGGGTTGGACTTTGACCGGTTGGCTGTGGGAATGACCATGAAGATCCAAGCCCCCGTGACAATCGAAGGGTTCGGTAAACTGTTGGGCGGGGACATGACGTTCAAGGGCGCGGCCAAGACGCCCGAAGGGGCAACGGTCGGTAAATTCCAATTCAGGGGCGCAGGTTCAGTTGGATGGCGCCCTGGGCGAGACGTTGGGCCTATCAAGCCCGGCCAACTTAATCCGCGCGACCTTTGTTGTTGAGTCGGCTGTGATGAACTTGAAAAGTGCGGAGGTTCAAAGCAAGGACAAGCGGTTGTTCGTGCAAGAATCAAAACCGGTGATGGACCTTAACCAAGTGGAAAAGAAGTTGACCGCAGTGAGCGGAAGCCTTGCCGAAGCCCAAGGGCAATTTACGAAGGCCGAACGGGATTTCAGCAACGGGGCGGTGGCGTCCCAAAGCTTATTGACCTACATGGCCAGAGCGACGGGACAGACGGATGTTGCTGTTTTCCAAGAACCTGACGATTTGAAATCCCTTCGTCAAGAAGCCAATTCCTTAGGTGTGTTGTCCAGCCAAGTGACCGAAAACATGAAGGTCGGCAATTATCAGGAAGTGGCGGAGGCTCTCCCAGATCTTACGGTTCGGACAGAAGTTTTTAAGGCCCGCTCAGAAACCTTAGCGGTTCAAGCGGAAATGACGAAAGGGTTCTTTAAAGAAATCCGGAATTTAACGACTGACCTTTCCGCCGTTAACAAGGTTGTGGATGTGGGGGACTTGGCGGGAAAACCAATAACGATGGAAGCTGTGACAAAAGGGTATGAATGGTTCCCTGCGCCGGAAAAAAAGGCTTTTGCCGATCGGGCGAGCCACGCGCAAGAGACGTTGGTTCCGTTGGTGGAAGCAGGCGCGGTTGACGCAGACCGGGCATTGGATTGGGCCCTGTCGTTAAAAATTGCCAAAGACAAAGTGCTAGGCGCCGGGCCCGGCAAACTGAGCGACCGGATATCTGTGGCCGCCGCTCATCCGCAGGCGACGCTGAAGGAAGCGTCGAGCGAAGCGGCGGATTTCTACGTGTTCAACACGTTGTCAACGTATGCGGAGACGTCTCCAAAAACGATGATGGCTGTGGGCTATGTTGGGCTTGGTGCCACCAAAGTATCCAACGCGTTGGGAAAGGCGGCAGGGGTTGGGTTGATGGTGGTATTCCCGGTATCGTCAGTTTCCGGATTTGCGGCAGGGTTCGTTGCTGACCAAGGTCTCCAGGCCGCCGGGGTGAACGAAGACCTTTCTGGATTTATGGGGATCACATCGGGGATGCTGGTGGGCGGCCGAGTTGCCACAATCAAGCGAGTCGCCTCGCTTGAAAAGGGGTGGGCGGCCCGGATCGGAGCCAACCAAAGGATCGCCCAGGCGGTTCAAGGATTCAAAGCAGGGTTCAAAGAGATTATGCAAGGAACCCAAAAAGTGGCCCAAGGTGAGGCGGGGCATGTATTGGTAGGTCCAGCCGCCGCAAATGAAGCTACTATGGGAAGTGCCAGAAAAACGCTGGGAGTCGCTCAAACCCAGGCACTTAATAAAAAGCCTTGGGGAAACGAAGACCCTTTTCATTATTTCATGAAACGGGTCAATAATCTTGACATGTCGACCCCACCGAATAAAGCCGTTTTTTACTCAGGCCCCGGTAGTCAAGATGTTGCTTTCGAACACAAGCTTGTAGCAGGGAAATGGACGATTGAAGATACCGCTGGAGGAAAATGGCTAGATAGTTTTGACCTTTATGGATTAAAACAACCAAGTCCAATTACTAAATCACAAGCTGATACCATCTGGATTTTGGCATCTAAGAAATATGCAGAGAATGCTTCAGGAGAAATTACACTGTATGTGCACGGGTCTTCGGGCAACAGGATTTTCTATCAACACGAATTCCCAACTCTTCAGAACAATAAAAAAATTCATAAATGGGCCTACAAAGACCAACCATGAACCACTTCGATCAGGTTTTCTTCGCCGTAAGGGATCGTGAGATTGAGAAAATTAGAAAAGCCTTTAAAGAATCCGGTTTAAACGAAGTGGATATCACAAAATTCATTGACTCGGCAAAAAATCTTGTCCATTATTCGGAGCATTGCGCGGAGATGGTGCGCCAGGAAAAATTGCTTGAGAGCGAAGTTTTGATTGAATTAAAAAGAGCCCATCCCGGATTTAGTGAAGAAACTTACGGGCTAGCTTTTAATTTGGGTTTTTCCAGAACTCGCTAGCAATCACATCAACGAGGTCTCGATCAAAAAGTTCTTTTCGGCTTTACCAAACACCAACTATGGTTTTCTCTCAACTGTGAGGGCCTACCGCGTCAAAGAAGATATGGAGGTTCCCTTTGGTCAGGTTATTGCCAATCCTAAGTTTGGTAAAGGTGGAGGGAACCAGTTTTATATTGAGGATTGGAAAAACCTTGATCCTGTTCGTGATTTTAAACTCCGACAATGACCAGATTAAGCCCGTCGCTTAAGCCGATCTTTGATCTCGAAGTTAAAAACGGCAATGAGGTATTGCGAATTGACGAACCTGCGGGTTCTAATTGTCCTTACGCAATTATTTTCAAGTTCCCACTCCATTTTCAAGAGGTTAAGGAACTCATCCTTCCTCTGCCAAATGTTGAGGAGTGGGAAAACAAAGATCCCCATTACCCTTTAGAAAGAGGATTTTTTTGCAACGAATCTCACCATTCAATTGCTGGGCCGACATCGTAGGTATAATGGTTCACTGCGGAATCGAGGTAGGGGGGGGCCCTAATTCTCTATTGACAGGAAGTGGTTTCGGAGTCACAATAAGCGTATGAGAAATCGGGCCCTGCCTTTGGTTGGGTTGTTCCTTTTCGGCGTTTACGCGTTGCCGGGGAAGGTTTGTCCGACGCCGGAGGGGCGACGGACGTCGTTGCTGACGGACGCGTCCGCGGACGCGGTGCCCCCGTGCCATCGGCGGGCCGAACCTCAAAAAGCAACGACCGTTCCGTGCGATCAAATGGTTTGCTGTTTGGTGCCGGAGGCCGCGCGGGGATTTTCTTCGCCTGTCTTGTTGCCCCGGTCTGAAGGCGCTTCTTTTCTCGCGTACCACAGCGAGGGATTCCTTTGTTTTTGGTCACATCGTCTTCAATCCGTTCCTTTTTCGGCCCAAGCCCCACCTGGGGCCAGTGGTCGTCTCATTTCCAGTTTTTCTCCTCGCGGTCCCCCCGTCGCCTAAGAGGGTTGTCCCTGGCCCGATCCGTTAACCGGGCTTTTTTCAATCGTCCGTCTTGCATTGGGATAGCTCTCACTTCCAAAAAAATCATAGGGTTTCCTGACGCCTTTCGGTCCACGGTGTATAGAGGGCCTGGCGGTTACAGAGTGTCCAATGTTTGTTGAGTGGGGGGTCAATGAAATTTTTATTCGCGGTTGTTATTGCGGGTCTCGTCGTTCTTGGCCGGGCTGAGCCCGCATCGGTTTCTTTGGAATCGATGCTGGAACTGGCTCAACAGCGCAATCCCGACATCCGCGCGATCCGGGCGTCGGTGGAGGCGCTTCGGTCCCGCCCTCAATCGGTTCGCGCGTGGGACAATCCCGTCCTTGGCTATTCTAAAGAAGATGAGCCCGGTGGGGGAGAAGTGACTCACTGGCGGGGAGAACAGGACATTCCGTTCCCCGGCAAGCGGACGTCGGAGGGGGACACCGCTGTTCACGAAGCGGAGGCGTTGGAAGCGGAAGCGTTGGCGAAATCCCTTTCTGTTCGCGCCCAGGTGCGATCCCTTTTGTTTCGTCTTCATCGAACCCAAGAAATGGCCCGGATCCTTTCGGAGCAAATCGGGATAGTGGACGCGCTGACAGGATCCGTTCGTGGTCGGTTGTCGAGGGTTCCGGGAAATGTCCCCATGACAGGGTCGCCTGGATCGGCGGGGATGGGCGGGGCGGGCGCCCGAGACGGGGGTTCGGCGTATTTTGCTTTGGAATCCGAGCGGACACGCCTTGTGAACGCCCTTCTATTAGAAAAACAGGAATATCGTTCGTCCGCCATGGAACTGAACGCCTTGTTAGACCGACCGTTAAAAACACCCATTGAATCTTTTCGGTTACCACCCCCCGCCCTTCCTAAAGAAACCGTTGGACAATTGTATGAACGGGCCCTTCAATCCGGGCCGACCCTTCTTCGATCTCTTCGGGAAGAACAGGCGGCTCAAGCGCGCTTAAAACGGGCCCGGCTCTCTTTTGCCCCCGATTTCTCGGTCATGTATGACTGGATGAAAGATGAAGAGGGGATGACGGGATCGGAAACGAGGATTTCCGCTTCCGTTCCGTTGTGGTGGAATCGTCCCCGGGGGGAACGATTGGAAGCCCAGTCGGCTCTTCTCTCGGCGCAACATTCCGCCCATGCCATGGGGATTGAACTGGAACGAACCGTAACCACAGCGTTCGAAGAAGTGGAAACGCGGCTCACGGTATTACGAAACATTGAGACGACCCTCATCCCATCGGCTCGGAGCGCTTTCAACATCGAACGGGCTCGCTTTGAAAGCGGGCGGGGCGAGGTGATTGTGTTTTTAGAAACGTTTCGCGGGGTGTTGATGGGTGAAATGGAATACCAGCGCGCGTTGGAAGAGTTTGCCGCCCAATGGGGCGCGTTGGAACAGGGCGTGGGTGGAGCCGTCGCTTTGGGCCGCACCAAGGAGAACAAAAAATGAACTATTCGAAATTTTTAGCTGTGCCGCTTTTGTGTTTGGCGGTCTGGGGGGCTTTCACGGCGTGTGGGAAGGATGTCTCGGTAGCTGAGGCGAAACAGGCGGTTTATCATTGTCCCATGCATCCCCGTTACACCTCTGACAAGCCCGGCGAATGTCCCATTTGCCATATGGATCTGGTGTTGATCGAAACGGACACGAAACCGGGAGAGGCGCCATCGGGGGACCGGGTGATGGTCAATGTGTCATCGGAAAAAGAGCAATGGATTGGGGTTCGGACCGCGGTTGTCGTTTCGAAAAAGCTTGAAAAAAAGGTCCGTGCCGCCGCGATGGTGGCCTATGATCCGGACCTGCACAGTGTTTTCGCTGAGCACCGCGAACTGTTGGCCGCCCGGGACCGGGCCGCCAAGAGGAAGAATGGGGCCGCGCTGGCACGGGCCACGGCCATGGTCGATGCGTCCCGAGTTCGGTTGGCTCAGCAAGGGTTGACCGAAAAGCAAATCGATCGATCTCTGGTTCAGGGGTCCGGATCCGCCGATTCCGGTTTCGGGGGACCGGGGAAAGAACCGACCCGATGGGTCTACGTTCAAGTGTACGAAAACGAAGCGGATCTGATTCAATCGGGCCAAAAGGTGGAACTGACCTCGCCGTCATTGTCGGCCCCATTGGAAGGAACGGTGGAGTCCGTGGATCGGATCGTTGACGCGGAGAGCCGAACCTTGCGTGTTCGTGTGTCGGTCCCGGGGGGTGTCCGGTGGGGCCGAATGTATTTGGAAGCGGCGATTCGGGTGCCGTTGGGGGACGTGTTGGCGGTTCCCAAAGAGGCGGTGATCGATACGGGGGTGAGACGCCTCGTGTACGTCCAAACCCAGAAGGGCCACTATGCGCCCCAGGACGTTTCTCTGGGGCGGGAAACCGACGACGATTTTGAGGTGTTGGACGGTTTAATGGAAGACGACGTGGTCGCGGCGTCGGGGCAATTTCTGATTGATTCGGAATCGCGCCTGCGGGCCGTGGTGTCAAGCCATGACCGCTGAGTCTACCGATCCCGCCCGGGGCTTTATCGGCCGAATTATTGGGTTCAGCGCGCACAATAAATTTCTTGTCCTGTTTCTCACCGTTTTGGCCTGCGGGGCCGCCCTGTGGTGCATGAAACGGATCCCTCTGGACGCGTTGCCGGACCTGTCGGAAACCCAGGTGATCATCTATTCAAAATGGGACCGGAGCCCGGACATCATCGAAGACCAGGTGACCTATCCGATCGTGTCGGCGTTGTTGGGGTCGGCGAAAGTCAAGGCTGTCCGGGGCTTTTCAGACTTTGGTTTTTCGTATGTGTATGTTGTGTTTCAAGACGGAACCGACCTCTATTGGGCCCGAAGCCGGGTATTGGAATCCCTTTCGAAAATACAGGCTCAACTGCCCGCCGGGGTGAAAACAGAGTTGGGGCCCGACGCGACGGGCGTCGGCTGGGTGTTTCAATACGCCCTGGTGGACAAAACCGGCCAACACGATTTGGCCCAGTTACGTTCGTTTCAAGATTGGACCCTTCGGTACTGGTTGCAATCGGTGCCCGGCGTGGCGGAGGTGGCATCGGTGGGGGGATTTCAGAAACAGTATCAAGTGAACGTGAACCCCCACGCCTTGGCCGCTTACGGAGTGCCTTTACTGAACGTGGTCGAGGCCGTGCGCAAAGGAAACAACGATGTGGGCGCCCGGCTGGTGGAGTTTGCCGGGGCGGAATACATGGTGAGAGGGCGCGGATACGCCCGGGGCATTGGCGATATTGAAAACATCGCTGTCGGCCGCGCGGGGGACGGGACACCCCTTTTGGTGAAAAATGTGGCCCGGGTCGTGGTGGGGCCGGACATCCGGCGGGGCGTGGCCGATTTGGACGGGCTGGGCGAAACCGTGGGCGGCATCGTGGTCATGCGTCAAGGCGAAAACGCGTTGAACGTGATCGATCGGGTCAAAGCAAAACTGGACGACATTCGGCCCTCGTTGCCAAAAGGGATGGAGATCGTTGTCACCTACGATCGGTCGGGGTTGATTCACCGAGCGATTCAGACGTTGACCCACGAGCTGGTGGGGGCGTTGGTGGTGGTCAGCGCGGTGATTTTGATCTTTATGTGGCACATTCCGTCGGCGTTGGTCCCGATCGTGACGATTCCGGTCAGCGTGTTGTTGGCTTTTATCCCGCTCTACTTTTTTGGGGTTCCGATCAATTTGATGTCCTTGTCGGGCATCGCCATCTCTATCGGTGTGTTGGTGGACGGCGCCATCGTCGAGGTGGAAAACGCCTACAAACGATTAGAAGAATGGTTGGCCGGGGGTCGCCAAGGCGACTATCACGAGGTGCGGCTTCGGGCTCTCCAGGAAGTGGGCCCCTCAGTGTTCTTCTCTCTGTTGGTGATCGCGGTGGCGTTCCTCCCCATTTTCACCCTGGTGGACCAGGAGGGGCGGTTGTTTAAACCACTGGCCTACACTAAAAATTTGACGATGGTCTTGGCCGCCCTGTTGGCGATCACGTTGGACCCGGCCCTGCGGATGCTGTTCACTCGGATGGACCCCTGGCGGTTTCGTCCGGCCCCGCTGGCACGTGTGTGGAACGCGTTCACCGTGGGGTCCTATTATTCCGAGGAAAAACATCCGGTCAGCCGACGGTTGTTTGCCCTCTATGAGCCGGTGTGCCGCTGGACCTTGCGCCACCCCAAAAAAATCATTGCCGCGGCCGCCTTGGCCTTGGCGGCCACGGTGCCCGTGTATTTTCGGTTGGGCACGGAATTTATGCCGCCCTTGAATGAGGAAGTGTTGCTTTATATGCCCACCACCATGCCCGGAATTTCCGTGACCGAGGCCCAGCGGTTGGTGCAGGCCCAAGACAAAGTTTTGAAAAGTTTTCCCGAGGTGGACCGGGTGTTCGGCAAAGCGGGCCGGGCCGACACGGCCACGGACCCGGCGCCGTTTTCCATGATGGAAACAACCATCCTGTTGAAACCGGACGAATGGCGACGAACGCAATGGAGAAGCCGGGGATCCGGAAATTGTTACTTTCTCCTCAAAATTTTACAAGCCCCTTTTAAACCGATTTGGCCCGATCGAATCAGTTCGGAAGACCTGGTAGCGGAATTGGACAAGGCTCTCAAATGGCCCGGGGTGGTGAACGCGTGGACCATGCCCATCAAGGCCCGCATCGACATGATGACCACGGGCGTTCGCACGCCGGTGGGAATAAAAATTTATGGGTCCGACCTGGCTGTGATTGAAAAAGTGGGGGGAGAACTGGAAAAAGTGATGGCCTCCGTGCCGGGAACTCGGAGTGTTTACGCCGAGCGAACAGCGGGGGGGTATTTTCTAGACGTGGAACTTCGCCGGGACCGGTTGGCTCGTTATGGGCTCAGTGTGGAAGAAGCTCAAATGGTGTTAATGAGCGCCGTTGGCGGCGAAACAGTGACCACCACCATCGAAGGCCGCGAACGATACGGCGTCAATGTGCGTTACGCCCGGGAGTTCCGAGACGACATTCCAAAACTTCAACGTGTTTTGGTTCCAACCATGAACGGCGCCCAGGTGCCCCTGGGTCACCTGGCGGATTTTCGGACGGTGTCGGGCCCGGCCATGATCCGGGACGAAGACGGACGACTGGCCGGGTATGTGTTCGTGGACATCGAAGGCCGAGACGTGGGGGGGTATGTGGACCAGGCCAAACGGGTGGTGGGGGAGAAGGTTATTCTTCCATCCGGCGTGGCCTTGGTCTGGAGCGGCCAGTACGAAAACATGATCAGGGTTCGCGAACGGTTAAAAATGGTGGTGCCGGTCACGCTGGTGTTGATCTTCGTGCTTCTGTATATGAACACCGGTTCGGCTGTGAAAACGTGGATTGTTTTGTTGACGGTGCCGTTCTCCCTTGTGGGGGCGGTGTGGCTGTTGTGGGTGTTGGACTACAACATATCCATTGCGGTGTGGGTGGGAATGATCGCGTTGTTGGGTTTGGACGCGGAAATGGGGGTTTTTATGTTGATGTATTTGGACATGGCCACCACCGACGCGAAACGGGGCGGGGCCTTGACGTTGGCGCGGCTGGAAGAGGCCATGGTACACGGCGCGGTGAAACGGATTCGGCCGAAACTGATGACGGTGTTGACCTCGATAATCGGCCTGTTGCCGATTTTGTGGTCGACGGGAACCGGAGCCGACATGATGAAACGGGTGGCGGCGCCGCTGGTGGGCGGTTTAACGACCAGTTTTATTTTGGAACTGTTGGTCTATCCCCCGCTTTACCTTCTCTGGAAAAAGCGGGAACTGGAGGTGTGAAATGAAAAAATGGATGAGTGTCGGGTGTCTCATGCTGTTAAGCGGATGGGTGCTGGCGTCCAGCACGAAAACAAAATAAAGAAGGAGATCCTCTGTTGGCTCCCGGTCTCTACACGGCCACGGTGCCGGCATTCGTGTGCGGAGGATGCGCCGAGTGGATTCAGACCAAACTGGGTACAGTCAAATCGTTGAAAAACGTGGCGGTCGATCAAAAAACCCGCGAGGTGACGTTTACTGTTAAAAAGGGTGCGAAGGTCAAACGCTCGGATATCCAAAGCGTATTGGACGCCGCCGCCCGGGACATGGGCATGGGCGCCGATTACACGTTAAGAGATTTTAGATAAGGGGGGTTGCGCAAAAGAGGTTCTGGGGTTAGGCTTGGGACGCGGGGGGGCACCCCCTGCGATAACACCATGAGGAAGGTGGCCTTTGCCGACGAAAAAAACGAATCCTCTATTGCGTTGGGGAATTAAAGCCTCCCTGTCCGGAGCGACGTTTTTTGTTGGAACGTCTTTGCTGGGGCGGTGGATCACTATGTTTTGAATATTCCTGCCTTTGTGATGGCGGCAGGGGCTTTTGGTCACTTTGTCGCATGAGTGGGGTGCCATGTTTTCATACAAAATGAGCGGCCTTTGCCTATGAAAATAGAGAACCCTCTTCTGCGATGGGTAAAAAACGTTTTACTGTCCGGCGCGACGTTTTTTGTTGGAACGGCGTTTGCTGGGGCGGTGGATCGTTATGTATTGGATTTGCCCGCTTTTGTGATGGCGGGGGATCCGGACATTTTGTTTACAGTGACCCCCCTGTCGGAGGGGGCGGAGGACACGGTTTCCCACACCGTTCGATTTGTTGATTTGCCCGCCGGAGTGAGCGTAGAAGCCGTAGGGCCCGGTGCCCGTCCCGCGGGATCCCCCGCCCGGTTTATCGTTGAAGGCCGCCAGGAGTTTAAATTGGTGGTTCCCCCGGCGGTCGTTGAACGGCGGATTTGGGTGAAAGTCCAAAACAACGCCAATGCCCGCGCTCAGGGGGCGGGTGTTGTTAATGTGGAGCGGCCCGTCCACCGATTTTCCATCAC
>JADJZR010000010.1 GCA_016715645.1 Elusimicrobiota bacterium
GTAAGATTATCTTACTTAGAGGTGTTTTATGCGCGGATTGGAAATGACAACCATTTCGTCGAAAGGGCAAGTGGTTATCCCAGCGGATGTGCGGGAAGAAATGTCTTTGGCCAGCGGGACAAAGTTAATGGTTGTGACGGACGGTCACAACATCCTTTTGAAGCCGGTCCTCTCACCCAAACTGGAGGCTTTTGAGTCTTTAATTCAAAAGAGCCGCCAGTGGGCCAAGCAGGCGGGTCTTAGGAGGTCTGACATTCCAAAACTGATTAAAAAAGTCCGCCGTGAAGGTCGTTCTTGATACCAACGTCTTCTTGTCTGGGATATTCTGGGCAGGGACGGCGAGCGAGGTATTGAATCTTTGGGCGAAAGATCTGTGAGATGTTTCGGCTTTGTCGTGATCCAAAAGACAACATGTTCTTAGATTGCGCCGTTGCCGGGGGGGCGAAGTATTTGGTGAGCGGAGACAAAGACCTCCTGATGTTGAAAGGAGTCGCCGGGGTCAAGATCTTATCCCCTGCGGAATTTCTAAAAAAATTCTAACCCTGTGTCATCGATACTGGCATTCCCGCCATTCAGCCAAGAGTCTAATGGCTGAAAGATGCCGAAATGAGTGGCGTTCGCCTTGGACGCGGCGTTTCCGCAAGAGGAAGACGCCTATGTGATGGGGGGAGCGGAATACGAGATGCCCATCGCCACCGATTGGAGCGCCGCCAGGCGGTTGGGTTAAGGCGAATTGGGCATGACCCACTGGATTCCCTGGGGTTTGATTTTCGGGGGGGTAGTGTAAATGAGACCTTTTTTATTTTACAGTACAGTATTTCAAATTATTAATTATGCACTGTAAAACATAAAACGCGGCGTGAGCCGCCACTGATGAATCTCCAGCAAAACCTCTTCCAAGCCCCTGGCTGCCCGCAAGGTGGCCGATCCTGGCCCTTGAAATATTTATTTATTTACAGTATATTGTTGTTATTAATTAGTTATGTACTGTAATAAATAAAACGCACCTGGAGCCACTACGGATGAATCTTCTGCAAGGCCTCCTCCAAGAAGAGCTGGAAAACTCCCAAAACCGAATACACGCCTACCGGAAAGGCTTGGCCGCTCTCCCCCAGGGGGCGCTCTACCGGCGATTCATCCGGGGTCGCCCCTATTGGTACATTGAACGGAGAAACCACGGGAAAGTGGTCAACCAGTATGTGGGGGTTGATGTGCCAAAATCCGAGATCGACAAGTTCGAGAAGGCGAAGCAGGAACGGGCGAATTACCGGAAGGCCATGGCGCTCCTCCGGCGACAGGTGGCGGTTTTGGAACGTGC
Source organism: Elusimicrobiota bacterium (assembly GCA_016715645.1). Classification (GTDB taxonomy): domain Bacteria; phylum Elusimicrobiota; class Elusimicrobia; order FEN-1173; family FEN-1173; genus JADKHR01. Next base: position 1,319 of record JADJZR010000010.1, read on the forward strand.
CGTGGATTCTCTTGCGCGGAAAGAAAGGAAAAATCGTGAGAAGTGATTCCGCTTTAGATGATGCTAGGCATCGGTTGTTCGTGGATGTTCTGTGGCGCTTGCAGGAGGTGGGGGTCCTACGGCAGATCGTTTTGATTGGGAGCTGGTGCAAGTATTATTACAACGGCTGGTTTCAGAACCCGGAAGCCCTTTCCCCAAACAAAACAACGGACATCGACTTTCTGATTTCCCTGCCCTTCCGTTTTCAGCAAAAGATCGATGTTCCGGCCGCTTTGGCCCCGCTTGGGTTTCGAATGGAATTTAACAACACCGGGTACATGACCCTGTCCAACCCGGAACTCCATATTGATTTTATTGTCCCGGAAAAGGGGAGAGGGGTGGACCACCCCATAACAGTTGAAAAGTTGGGGATTCGGGCGTCGGCCTTGCGCTACATGGGCCTATTGTTAGAGCATCCCATTATGATTGAAAAAAACGATCTTCATGTAACGCTCCCCCACCCCGTGAATTTTGGGATCCACAAGCTCCTGGTTTCCACACGTCGCTCGAAAGAAGTAAAAGCGGCCAAGGATTTCCTCAACGGTTGTGAAATTCTGGCCGCCGTCATGGAAAGCGGAAAGGGCTTACAGATCAAAGCCGTGTGGTCGTCACTGCCGCTGGGATGGCGACGGACAGCCTTGCAAAGCTTTACGAAAGGGTTGCTCCGACTCCAAGGGGATGTGGACGCCCCTCGTATCACACTCTTCGAAGGTGTGAGGGACTTCCTAAGCCAGCCTTGAAAACGGGTTGCCGAGGAGGGACCAGAATACGAGATACCCATCGCCACGGATTGGAGCGCCGCCGGGTGGGTGGGTTGGGCTTGCTGGGCATTATTCGCTGGATTTCCCTGGGGTTTGATTTTTAGGGTAGGTCCAGGGGGATAATTTATAATTACTGCGTTGAAAGTTGCATTTTATTGAATTATCTGATATAAAGATGTGACAAATGTCTAGTTTAAAACTAATGCTTGGGACCTTGTTGCGGCAGGCTGGGGGCATCATTCGGTCCGAGATTGTCCCGGGAATTCTTTCTGTTTCGAAACCCAAGGCACGTTCCCTTCTTCATCGCTGGGCGGCCCAACATTGGATTGTTAGGCTCAAACGGGGTATTTATTTACCTCTTCCTTTGGAGGCAGAATCCTCGGATCGATGGGCAGAAGACCCGTGGGTGATCGCGAATGCGATCTTTTCACCTTGTTACATCGGCGGTTGGAGCGCGGGGGAACATTGGGGTTTAACGGAACAGATTTTCCGCGAAGTTATTGTTTACACGTCAAACCTTCCCCGCAAGGGAAAACAAGAAATTCTTTCAACACCGTTTCTGCTTAAACGAACCTCGACCAAGCGCCTGTTTGGAACGGTGCCTGTTTGGCGCGGTCAAAACAAGATTCAAGTGGCGGATCCCTCCCGAACCCTTGTTGATGTTTTTAATGATCCCTCCGTTGCGGGGGGCTTTTCTCAGGCTGTTCGGTTATTAAGGGCTTACTTAGCATCGGACCACAGGGACCTTAATAAACTGCTTCACTACCTTGTCCTTTTTGATGTTGGCGCATTATTTAAACGGTTTGGCTATCTCTTTAATATTTTAGCCCCTCAAGAAACTGTGTTTATCGCGGAATGCCGTCAACGCATTGGCAAGGGCTATTCGAAACTCGATCCATCGGCCATGTCTAAAGGCCCCCACGTGCGCGCCTGGAATTTGCGCATCAATCAAACGGTGACAATTGATCCCCTCCATTGAAATTCTGGAAAAGTCTCGGGAATGGGGACTTCGGCCGAACGTGGTGGAAAAAGATTATGCCCTCGGCTGGGTCCTGGCGGCTATGGCGGCCCATCCCGTTACTAAAAATTGGGTCTTTAAGGGGGGGACTTGCTTGAGGAAATGTTACTTTGAAACGTATCGTTTTTCCGAAGATTTGGATTTTACGATTCTAACCGAAGATGTTTTCGACGGAGCCATTTTTTTGCGCGCGTTTCAAGAGATCGCCCCGTGGGTCTACGATCAATGCGGATTGGAACTCCCCAAGGAAGGGATGACGTTTGAGGTGTATCGAAATTCCCGGGGACGGGTTTCCATGGAGGGACGCCTCTCTTACCGGGGTCCAGTGGCTCCGCGAGGGACATTGCCACGGATCAAGCTGGATTTAACTCAAGATGAACTCTTGGTGTGCGCACCAGTCTTAAGAAGAATTTCGCACACTTACTCAGACAAACCTTCTTTTGACCCTCAGGTTTTGGCCTACTCCTATGTGGAAATTTTCGGGGAAAAATTCCGGGCCCTCGTGGAACGGCAGTTGCCCCGGGACCTTTACGATGTGGTTAATATGTTTCGGCACAGATCCATGCGTCCACCTCCAAAAGAGGTGTGGGAACTCCTTCAAAAAAAATGCGCTTACAAAGGAGTCTCGTTTCCTACCCTGGAAGAATTAAAAAAGCACCCTCGTCATCAAGAACTGGCCTCGGAATGGGCCAACATGCTGTCGCACCAATTACCGGATCTCCCTTCAATGGATGTCTATTGGAACGAACTGCGTGACGTTTTTGATTGGGTTACAGGGGACCGTCATGATCCCCATTCTTCAAGAGGAAATTAAAGGGGGAAGCGGAGCACAAGATGCCATCGCCACCGATTGGAGCGCTGCCGGGCGGGTGGGATACAACACCGGCACGGCCGGTGAGGTGAGCGGCTTGACCGGCGTCACGTTTGGCGCGGGGCTGACCCGAAAAGGCATGAACATCGATTATTCCCTGGTCCCCCAAGGCGACCTGGGCATGACCCACTGGATTTCGCTGGGGTTTGATTTTTAGGATTTTAAGGATAACAACCGGAGCGACAGAAGTTCCCCACGCTCTAAAAATTGGGCGGTGATTTAAAGGGCGAAGGCCCCATGCGTCCAAGGTCGGGTCTTGACTGATCACCCAGAACTCCAGGGTTTGGCCCTTACAAGGACCGGGACGTGAATAATAGTATTGACAATAGGCAATACATATTATAGACTGACGGGGAGAAAGGAGGTGTATATGATTAACGCTCTTGTTGGTGAAAAGATTCCTGCTGGAGAGGCGCGGAAACAAATTAATTTGGTCGTGCTGGAATGTAATGTGAAAGGGACCGACCTGGCGCGGGGGCTGAACATGAACGACGCCCAGTTGAACCGCATGCGCCACAAAAGGACCGGGTTTTATCGGGCCGAGACGCTCAGGCCGATTGCTCGGGTTCAAGCGATCTTGGAATTGGCGGAGAAAATTCTGACCAAGGTCGGCGTTCGGAAATGGCTGACGACGCCGAACCCGCGGTTAGACGACCTTCCGCCGATCCTTTGCCTTCGGACGGACAAAGAAGCCGAGAAAGTGAAGTCCCTTTTGGTGGCCCTGGGCCATGGCTTCCCGGCGTGAATCTGTCGGCCATCCGATCCTTTCTTCCCGGGGTCGAAAGCCCAAGGAAGCGGTATTATCGGGTAGTGAGCAAGGCGTTCGAGTCCAACATCGACGATATCGGGCCGGCCTTTCTTCATGGCTGGAGGTACAACCCTAAACAGGAATTCGGGGTTCTTTATCTTTCGATCACGGAAGAATGCTGTGTGCGCGAAAGACAGCGGCATTTCAATGTGGGGGCTGACGCGTTCAAATCTCTCGTGACAGGCGTGTTCCGCGTGGATGTCAAAAAGTGCCTGGACCTCACGGCGGCAGCCGTCCTAGAAGGGATCGGCGTCAACCAGGAGGAGCTCCTCCTGGAAATTGATTATGCGGTGCCCCAGGCCGTGGCCCGGGAAGCCCGGTCGGCTGGATTCGAGGCCCTCATCGCTCCATCTGCGGCCGGGCGAGAGTGCCAAAGTCTTGTCGTGTTCAAAGATAAGTTGAATCCTCCTTCGTTCTGTATTTTCGATTCGTTAATCCGATGAAAAGGGGAACTCGGATTAATTACATGGAAATGGAGTAAGGGCCCGCGCAAAAATAATTTCACATTTTCTCCGGCGGCTTTCCCCCTGCGGGGGCCAGGGCGCATCCGCGCCCGTCCTGATCGGTTGCCACCGGCAACAAGGACCCTGCGCCTTTGCGCCGCTCGACTTGAGCGAGGGTTTTTTAGGTGACCGCTTGAGGGTGGGGGGATCCATCACCAATTTGGGGAGCGGGTTGAAATACGAATCCGAAGAAGAAGACTTGCCCACGACCATCAAGGGCGGGGCGGCGTATCGGATGTCGAAACGGGTGGCGTTCGCCTTGGACGCGGCGTTTCCGAAAGATGAAAACGCTTACGTGATGGGAGGAGCGGAATATGAGATGCCCATCGCCACCGATTGGAGCGCCGCCGGGCGGGTTGGGATATTCCTGGGCATGATACGCTGGTTTTAATCGACGAGGTGGACGGAAAAAGTATTTATAAGTATTACTTACGCCTTGCGTTCTCAATCGAAATATGCGACCATTTCGACTTAACGCCATTCACATTAATTACTTACAACATTGCGGCACGGGTTTAGCCGGAATCCGGATTTTAGACTGGATTCCCGATAGAACCATTCGGGAATGACGGGCAAAAGGGCGTTGCGGGGGGTGATTTAGGGAGAGGGGGACCGGGGGTGGGAGGTATTTGTCACAGGGGGTGTTGAGGGATGAAAGTCAACGGCTTGATGTGGGGATTGGTTTTGGGGTTTTTCCCTTTGATCGCTTCGGCGGGGTGGGAAATTGAACAGCCGGAGGGGACGGGGGTTTATGGGTATTGGACCTCCCTCGCTTTAGATACAACGGGGTATCCGCGGTTTGTTTATCGGGATGGGGCGTTGGGAGGGGACCTCCGGTTTGTTCAGAGGGACCAGGTGGGGTGGTCCACCTCGACAGTTGAGTCCGGGTTGGAAATTAACGGCGGGCATGGGTCACTGGCTTTAACTTCCGCAGGAACTCCCCTCATTAGTTACAACAAAACAGGTGTGGGATTGCGCGTCGCGCAACCGGCGGCGGGAGGCGGGTGGTCCATTAACACCGTAGATTCGGCAGGAGGGCTTTACACGTCGCTCAAAGTCAGTTCAACCGGCACCGTTTTTGTCAGCTATTTCTCTTCCAACACTCTCAAAGTGGCCACCTTTAACGGTACCGTTTGGTCCACAGCAACGGTGGATAACGGGGGACAATGGTCTTCGTTAGCGTTAACCAGCACAGGGGTCCCTGTGGTGAGCTACTACGATCCCGTAAACGCGGATTTGAAATATGCCCAGTGGACGGGGGCTGTCTGGTCCACCCAGACGGTTGTTTCGACCGGCACCGCAGGGAAATACTCTTCTTTGGTTTTGGATTCGTCCGACAAGCCCATGATTTCGTACCAGGGAGATGGGGCCCTTCAATTTGCCCAGTGGAACGGGTACACCTGGACATTTCAAACCGTTGATCCGGGAGCCTGTGCTTACACCTCGTTGGCACTGGATCCTTCCGGCAAGCCGGTTATCGCCTACGAACACGCCAATTCCGCTTTGAAACTGGCCACTTCTTCAGGGACCACGTGGTCCACCCAAACAATTGATACCACCAACGGCCGGTATGCGTCTTTGGCCATTGGACCGGACGGGTCCCCGCACATCACCTACGGTTCGTCGTTTCTTTTTTATGCCAAAAATGAAATTCTCGCCGTTCCCGTTGGGATAAGCCATTCGTCGCGCACCACCAGCGGGATCACCTGGAAGTGGACAGACACTTCCAGCGGGGAACAGGGGTTTCGGGTCTTTCGCGCCAGCGACTCATCCAATTTGTCCGGAGATTTGCCGGCCAATACCACCTCGTGGGCTCAAACGGGATTGACGCCCAACACCTCGGCCCAGGTGATTGTGCGGGCGTTCAATCAGATGGGTTATCGGGATTCCATTCCGTCGCCGATCTTATACACCCTTTCAAATACCCCCGCCGCTTCCCAGATTTCCTCTTTTGGCGGAACAACCGCCACAATGACCTGGTCATCGAATGGGAACCCCGACGGAACCACCTACGAGGTCGAAAAATCCACCGACGCGTTGTCCTTTTTTAATGTCCTGGACAGCACGTCGCCTTTGGCACGCGTCGCCGACCTGAAAGACGGGACCACCAATTATTTGCGCGTGCGATCCAAAACAGTCGACGGCATTGCCAGCCATTATGATTCCGTGGTGGCGTTGTTTTTGCCGCCCCTGTCACCCCCCGCCCCGGCCGGCGACATTTTGGTTAAAAACCGTTCCACCTCGACCTTGACCTGGGGATGGACAGATAACTCCGTTTGGGAAAAATCGTTTCAAGTAATAAGGGCCACCGATGGGGTGGCGATTTCATCCGGATTGGCGGCCAACACGGTGGAATGGATTCAAACGGGTTTAGCTCCGAACACGTCGTCGCAGATTTTGGTTCGCTCATCCAACACCTTTGGTTCCTCGGATTCCGAGTTGTCTCCCCTCCGCCACACGTTGGCGGCTGTGCCGGGAACACCGGTGGTTGATTCTTTTTTCGGCACGGGAGCCACTGTGTCTTGGTCCGCCAACGGGAATGCCGGGGGGACACGGTTTCGGTTGGAAACGTCCGCGGACGCCATCACCTTCATTGTGGCGGCGTCCACGGTAAACCTGTCGGCCCCTGTCTCGGGGTTGGTGGGGGGAACAACCAACTTTTTCCGTGTCCGCGCGGAAAACGGGGACGGTATTTTTACGGCCTATTCCAGCACGTCGTCCATTTACTTGCCTCCTGTTATAGCGCCGGTCCCGCCGGGTGCGCCCGAAGTCGTGAGCCGGTCCACCTCCTCTTTGGTTTGGACATGGATCGATAACTCGTCGATTGAAACAGGGTTTGTGGTTTTAAAGTCAAGCGGATTGGCACCCCTTTCACCGGTTTTGCCGCCCGACACCACGTCGTGGGTCCAACAGGGCCTTTCACCCAACACCTCGTCGCAAATCGCTGTGAAAGCGGAAAACCAGTGGGGCACGAATTTCTCTTTGGATTCGCCGGTGCGTTACACGTTGGCGGACCTCCCCGTCGGTCTGAGCGCCATCCCGATGGCGTCCCTTGCGGCCGACGTGTCGTGGTTGCCACAGGGAAACCCCGGGGGCACACGTTATCGTATTGAAAATTCCTTAGACGGTTCGGACTTCTCGCTGGTTACCTTGACCACCGCCACCACAGTCTTGGCGGAGGGGCTGGTGGACGGGGCCACCACCTATTTCCGCGTTCGCGCGGAAAACGGGGACGGATTGCCCACCCTTTTCTCGTCAACCGCGGCGGTGTTTTTGCCGGTTGCGGTGGCTCCGGGAGTTCCTGAAAATTTAACCTTGGTTAATCGTACCACCTCGACTCTCACCTGGGCGTGGACAGAGGGACCCGGCGAAACAGAGTATCGGGTGTTTCTCGCCAGCGGGTTGATTCCGCTCTCTTCCGTTCTTCCGGCGGACACCGTTCAATGGACACAGACGGGTCTAAGTCCCAATCAGTCGGTTCAAATTGTTGTTCGGGCAAGCAACACGTTTGGTTTCAGCGATTCGGTTCCGTCGGCCGCGATGCACACCCTTGCCGCTGTTCCCGTAAACCCCATAACAACCCTGATTGGGACCGACGCCGCCATCGAATGGGAATCCAACGGAAACACGCCTTTAACCAGTTATTGGGTTGAAAAGTCCATTGACGGCATCGAGTTTGAAACAGTCGAAAGCACCACGTCGCTCGTTGCCAGGGCATTAAATCTTCGGGACGGAACAACCCACTATTTCAGAATTCGCGCGGTGAACGGGAATGGAGAATTAAGCGAGGCGGTGAACTTTTTCCAATATGTCCCTGCGGTTTCCCTGCCGGATGTTCCTGGAAATCCCTTTGTCACACAACGGACACAGAACGAAATTGTTTGGGGGTGGGTGGACCGATCTCACAACGAATCGGGCTTTCGGGTGATCGATAACGACATCCACCAGGTCTTGGCCACGTTGCCTGCCAACACCACCACCTGGGCGCAGACCGGGTTGGGGCCCAACTCCTCAGCCGCTGTTCAAATTGAGTCGTTTAACGCTTTGGGATTTTCTCGAACCAATCGGTTATATCCTGCCCAGGGGGAACCGACTTTGGCGGACTCGCCCGCCCAGCCAAGCGTGGCAGACGTGGCGCCCACCCAGGTCACCGTGAACTGGACAGGAGCGAACAATCCCGGCGGAACCCTGTATCAAATTTACGTCGCCACCGATAACCTGTCTTTCGTTCCCACCGGTTCACCCCAAACCGCCCATTCGTTCCAACTCGACGGGCTCCTTTCCGGACAAACCTACTCGTTTCGCGTGGATGCCGTTAACGCCGGGGGTTTATCCACCCCGGGCCCGATTGTAACGGCCATCGTCCCGTTTGGCCCGCCGCCGGCGCCGTCGTTTTTCCGCGCGGAGGCCCTCTCCACGTCAAAACTTCGTTGGGTGTGGGCACCGGTCTCCAATGCCGATGGATATCGCGTTCTGCGCGCCAGCGATAACTTTATTTTGTCGGGAGATTTGGGACCTTCTGTTTGGGAATGGGTACAGGAAGGGGTGACCCCCAACGAAACTCAGTTCGTAAAAATCCAACCGCATAACGTTTACGGTTCTTCCGTTCTGTTGTCTTCAGGCACAGTTTTGGCGGCGCCTCCGTTGGGGCTGTGGGCAAGCGTCATTAAATCAACGGAAATCACGTTCCAATGGGAATCAAACGGGAACCATCCAGCCACTCCTTATCTCCCCGAGATTTCCACTGACAACGTCACTTTCGCAACGGTGGCGAGCAACCCACCGATTTTTTTGGCCCAAGCCGTGGGGCTCAGTGAATCCACCACCTATTATTTTCGGGTTACAGCGATCAGCCGAGATTCCTCAAACCCCAACGCCACCAGCGACGTATTAACGGTTCAAACTCCCCCCGCGCTCTTACCTCCGCCGGAACCGGTTGGCACGCCACCCAACGCGCCCAGCGCGCTGTTGCCGGTTGTTTCGGCTCAAAGCGTGTTGTGGCGGTGGCAACCTGTTTTTGACACGTTGGGATACCGCGTGATGGAGGGAACACAGACCTTATCCGAATTGCCACCGGAGTCAACCGTGTGGGAACAAGCCAATCTTTCTCCTAACCGATTGGTTTCTGTCGTGGTTTCCGCCTATAACCATTTCGGTTCCGCTGAGCGGGACATGGCGGCCGTCACTCTTGCCAACCCGCCGAGCCAAACAACCGTTTCAAGCGTGTCCGCCCACCAAATCGTTTTGGATTGGAACGCCAACGGAAATCCGGACGCTACCCCCTATGACGTGGAACTTTCCACGGATTCCCTGACCTTTTACACTGTGGCAGAAACCACGCGAACGCGTGTTGAGATCCCTGTGAATTCAGCCGAGATTTTACACCGACTGCGGGTGAGGGCACGAAACGGCGCGGGGATCCTGTCGGATTACAATGTCATTGTCTCCACAAAGTTCGTCCCGGCAACGGAACCCTCGGCTTCAATGCCGTTTCCCCAACGGGTGGGAACCGATCACATCGTTTGGGCCTGGACAAATCCTTTAGTCGGGGTCAGCGGGTTTCGGGTGTTTTCTCCCGATGGTAAAGATCTTTCAGGTCTTTTACCCTCTGAAACGTTGTCTTGGACCCAGGAAGGATTAGGGCCCAACGCACCCAGTCGAATCATTCTTCGGGCCGAAGGACTTTTCGGCGTCTTGGAGTCCACCGCCAGTGCCCTGGCCTATACGCGCCCTCGCCCCCTTCAGAACCTGCAACTTCTGGGTTACTCTCACGGAAAAGCTTCTTTGGCTTGGGACCTCAACAACAATCCCGCCGACACGGGTTACAAAATTTTCGCCTCCTCCGGCGCCGGAGATCCCTTTGTGGCGGCGGAAGGAACGGGGTCGAACGCCGTTGTGGGTTTCCTTCAACCCAGGACGCATTATGCCCTGTGGGTGCAAGGGGTTGGACCGGGCGGCGAATCCGACCGGCTGGGGCCCATTACTTTAACGACCACGGCCGACCCCATGTTCTTTGACCTCGCCAACCCGGACTGGAAAATTGAAACGGTGGACGATCGGCCTGGAGCGGGTGCCTTCGCGCGGCTTGGCTTGGAGAATGGCGTTCCCCGCATCGTTTACTCCTGGGGGGATGAATTGAATCAAGCGTTACATGGAAAATCGGGTTGGTCCGTAACACCTCTTTTTAACGCCCCAGCGAACCGGTTGGTCACGGATTGGGATGGGGATGGGCGTGTTCAAACCGCTTATTTCGATCGGAACACAAAAACCACGAAATACGTGGGTCAGGACGAAGGCCACTGGGTTACATCGGTTGTTCCAGCGGATTCGGCGGAGGCGGGGGGAACTTCTTACCCCGTGGGGGGACAAGGATTTCAGGGGATCGACCTTCGGACGCAAAAAAATGGCGAGCCTGTTATCGTCTACACCGCCCATATTGGGCCCGATGAGATGCAACGGCGGGTGGACCATGGAATTTACCGAATTTACGAAGCGCGGCGGCAGGGGTCTAACTGGACCCAATATTTAGCGGCTGAATTTCAGACCTTTGGCGGAACGGGTGAAGGTTCTGTAAAACTTGCATTGGATTCTCAGGCGAACCCCCACATAACTTATTTTTAACCCAGGTCCCCCGCCCCCCCCCCCGGGGCCCCCCCCCCCGGGGGGGGGGGAAGGAGGCCCCCCCCCCGGGGAGGGAGGGGGGGGCCTGAGCAGTTACCTTATTTTAATGTAAACAGCACGGTGTCCGTGGCCAGCGATTTGGTTTACGCCCATCGGGTTGGCAATGTTTGGAATAACGAAACCATCGCCCCGGCCGTGGCGGGGCCTAACACAGTGATGGCCATTGAAATGGACGAGCGGGATCAACTGCATGTGGTTTATTCTGAAACAAACCGTCCGCGAACACGATACGCGGTGAGAACCCAAGGTGTGTGGTCTGTTGAAACCGTGGAAGAGGGGTCCTATCCCGCGTTTGTTTCGCTCTCTTTCGATCGCCAGGGGGCACCCCATCTGGCGATCACTGACGGCGATGAAGGGGTTCTACGCTATGCCCGAAAAAGTGCATCGGGCTGGGACATCCAAACGGTGGACGATAAGGGAAAAACCGGTTGGTATCCCTCCATCGCTTTGGACTCCGACGACAATGTTCACATCGCCTATTCCGATTTTGCCGCCAAGGTCCTTAAACACGCCTCCCTTGTGACACGCCGACAGGTTGTGACCGGTTCCGTTCGCCGAGAGGGCGGCCGTTTGGAATTTGGCGGGTCCCGGGGCGTTGTGGCCCTCGATGTGCCGGACGGGGCCTTTTTGCAGGACGTTTCGTTCGAGGTGGGATCGCCGGACCTGTATCCCCTGGCCACTTCCCAAAAAATTGATTTAACCCCATTGGGGGTCGGGCTCAATGTGTCGGTTTTGCCCCGGGTGCGAGCTCTTCGGCCGGTCACGATTTCAATGGACTACGACGACGCGGACCTTCTCCCTGGGAAACACGAGGCGCGGTTAACTTTGGCCCGATACGATGAATCGGCCGGCCAATGGGTGGCTGTTCCCACACAGGTGGACACCGTCCGCAATCGGCTCACGAGCCGAATCACTGAGTTTACCGTTTATCAGGTCATGTGGATGGGCGTAAGCCCCTCGGTTAGTCAAGCAAAGGCCTTTCCCAACCCGCTACAACCCGGCCGGGCCGGGCACGATCGAATCACCATCGACGATATTCCCACCGGCGCTCAACTGAAGATATACACCCTCTCCGGCGAGCTTGTGGCCGAACTGCCGGAAGACGGCACCGGCCGAGCCAAATGGGACGCCCGCAATGCCAACGGTGAATCCGTCGCCAGCGGCGTCTACCTCGTCCGCGTCACCGGCGAGGGGGGAAGTAAAATCGTTAAGATCGCTGTGCAACGCTAACCCGAAATTCCCAGTTGGATCGCGGTTCGGCGCAGAGCGCCGAACACCGGGGGCGGCAGAGCCGCTGAAAGGGGATTCGACGAAAAATTCGGGCCTTTTTTCTTCACAAAAAAGTTTGTCCGTAGTCCCCGCGACCGCGCTAGCGGAAGTGCCGAGTGGGAGCGGCTACGGCCTTTTTTGTTCGTAAAAAGGCCCGCCTTTTCCGTCTCGGTCCTCGCGCCCAACTGGGAATTCCGGGCTAACGATTTTGATGAATAATTTCCCCTCACAAAGCGGACCAGTCTGTTTATGCGGGCTCGGGTATGAGTTGACCGGGGGCACGTTTGGCGCGGGGTTGACCCGTAAAGGCCTTGTTCCCTGGGTCCCCAAGGCGACCTGGGCATGACACACTGGATCTCGCGAGTGTTTTGTTTATCGGGCAGGGCAAGAGGAATCCGATAAGGGGCCCTAAGCGTTGGTCACAGGAATTCTTAAGTGAAGCGTGTCGTAGCCCACGTGAGGGACACACCGGCGGCGATGGGTTCGTTGGTGGGTCACATGGATAAATCCCAATCGCTCGAGGAGAGCCACGTCGTCTTGAACATTGCGAAGGTCGCGACCCGCCAGGCGGGCAAGTTCGTAGACGGAGCCTACGCGGATTTGGTGCGTGGAAAGATTCGGGAGTTGCGACCGCGCCAGGCGCGGGTTCTTTACTTTTTCACGGTGGGAGAGCGGATCGTTTTTGTCCACGGAATTGTGAAAAAGAGGGATACACTGGATCCCGGCGCTATCGATGTAGCGGAGGCCAGAATGGCGGAGTGGTTGAGACGGCATGGAGGAGGGGAGAAATGAACAAGCATAAAGAGGTGGGCGCATCCGTGAAAGCGCATTTTGAAAAGAAAATGACGAATCCGAAATTCCGGCGGCTTTATCAGGAAGAGGGAAGAAAGGTCCGGTTGGGGTATGTGATTCACCGGTTGAGGACACAGGCGGGGCTGACGCAGGTAGCGTTGGCTCATCGGGCCGGCGTAACGCAAGGGTACATCGCTCGCCTGGAAACGGCGGAGACGTCCAATTACGAGATGAACACACTGAAAAAGATTGCCGCCGCGCTCCACCGGGTAGTGGTGGTCGGGTTCGCCGAGGTTCCGAGGGGCCATTTGGCCCCTGCTTCACGGAGGATTGAAGATTTGGTGACGGTTTAGGTCGTCGATTGGCCGTTGGGCCAAATTAAGCGGAAGGCTCAACGTATGGGAATTCCCTATTAAACATTTATTTCCGAGGTCCTTCATCAATTGGCCGCGTGAATTGGAACAATAATAATCGCCTCAAAAAAGAAACGGCTGGATTCCGGCCAGAATCTTGCCGGAATGACGGGCCAAGGAACCTTGATTGGGCATGCGTAGTTTCCAATAGCTGGCGGCGATTGGGAATTTGATGAAAGAGGCGAATTAAGGCCAGTTTTGAAATGGGGGGAGAGGCGGGTCCTACACCTCATCTTGGTGCACTTACACATTGAACGCGTGGGGGATTGACGGGTTCGACAGTGTGTACTACACTGTGTTACTCAAGGGGGGATTATGCGCCAATCCGTTTCAATAAGTTTGCCGAAAGATATGCTTAATCAGCTCCGGTTTGAGTGCAAGCGGGAACACGCCAACGGAAGCGAAATCATCCGCCGTTCGTTGTTGGCGTACTTTTTTCAGTTGACGTTTGACCGGCTTCGCCGCGTGGTTCAAATCGAAACAACCAAACGAGGGGTGCACGTTTCGGAAGAGGACATTTTCAATCAGATCCCGTGAAAATTCTACTGGACACCAATGTCCTCATTTCGGCTTTTATGGATTTCTTTTGGTGATACGGTCGCTTATGAGGTTTCGGGTTGGGCGTTGGTGGGGGGCCGTGATAGGGTGTTTGATTTTTGTGCAGGGGATGGGGGTGTGTGCCACGGGGGTGGTGGAGTCTGTGCCGGGGCGGGCGTATTTTGAAACGGTTCGTAACGAACTGGATAGGGCCTCTTCCTCCATCGTTGTTTGCCTTTATTCCTTCACGTTTCGGCCCCAGTTGTCTGACTCGCCTGTGTTTGCGTTGGCTCAGTCCCTCAAAAAGGCCCACGATCGGGGGGTCCACGTTGAGGTGCTGTTGGACCAAAACATTGATTTTATTGAAGAGGGCGACGGCGGGTTCATGGAAGGGAAAAATGTGCCGGCGTATTCGTTTTTTCGTGAGCAGGGCATTTCGGTCTTTTACGATGATCCAACGACCTACACCCACGCCAAATGCGTGGTGATCGATGGGGAAACAGTGATTTTGGGTTCGTCCAATTGGACGGATTCGGCCTTGAACCGCAATTTTGAAACCAACGTGCTGGTTCGGTCAAAGGCCCTGGCGCGGGATATTCTGGCTGAGATACGCGCCGTTCCTCGGCAAGAACCGATTCCCACCTATGACGATGATTTTATTTCGGTCCCTTTGGAGTTCCTTCAAAACCCCAGATTTTTTGGGCGTATGGTGAATCGGAAAGACGACCGGGCGTTTGATGTTTATCTCCATTTGGTGGCGAAGGCACAGCAAAAGGGAGAACCCTCGTTACCGTTGGTCCTCTCTCACGAGGAACTGGCGGTGGCTATGGGGTTGGAAACGGCGGATCGGGAGTCCTATCGGCGGCAAGTGAATCGGATGTTGGCTAAGCTAGAAAAACTTTATGGGCTTATCGAGGTTCAGTCGGAATTCAACAACGATAGTGTTGTCACGTTGCGGGACTTGACGATTGACACCCATTTTTCCGGCGGGGAGAGTTCTGGAAAGTCAGAGGCTGGATTCCGGCCAGAAGCACGCCGGAATGACGAAAAAAGCCTTGAACGGATTGACGGGGAAAGAAAGATGGGTGGGGCGGAAGGGGAAAAGGCAGGAGCAGGATGGGGAGGGGTTGGCGGAGCTTGGGGAGATCCTGAAAAGGTTTTGCGTGTTCCGTCTCGTTATTGGTCCTTGGGATGGGATCGGCGGTTGACGTTTTCGGAAAAAGGATTTTTCTTGGTCAGCCTGTATGAATCGTCGGTTTCGACCCGGCGGCCGCGGTGGTCCGCGGCGCAAAAAACACTGGCCCGCCGGTATGGGCCTTCCCCCTGGTTTTTTGGCGAAGGGGCCATGGGGCTTCGACGTCGCAATCTGTTGGAAGTCGATTGGGCCCCTTACACAGGAGGGCCCTTCCCCCGCGAAGCAACCGTTTATACACCCAACATCCTCTATGATCCCGTAGAGCTGGAAAAGAAAATGGCGGAGATCAAATCCAAACACGATCCCGAACAGTTTGAGCGCGCGATGAAAGCGGCCCAGACCGTTTATGAAGACTCGGATGTGAACGGGATCGTAGTGCTTATTTCGCTTGAAAAACAATACGGCCGCGAGCGAGTGGAAGCGGCGGTCAAAATCATCCAGCAGAAGAACCCCGATAGCCCCTTAAGGACCCTGGCTTACCTCATCGGCACGATTCGAAACCTCAAATAGGTCGGAGCGCCCATTCATCAAAAAAGTTGTCAAGGGGGGGGGCGGCTTTTTTGGAGGGATTTTGAATTGATTCGAGCTGCGCCATTAAAGCCTATGTTATGCTCTTTTGTCGACGGTAATTTCCTTGATCGCGTTTTCTATGTTCCCGCCTTTGCCTTGTGTTTGAAAATAAGTGGCTAAGACAATAAGTATTATATTAAAAAACCCAGGTTATAATCTGTCCTTGCCGCCGGGATTTCGATTTCATTCTCCTTTAGCACTTGTGTGTTGGTTGTTACAATTAATTTACATCTTCTTAAAGCATTTTCCAATTCACAAATGAGCCTGAAGCTTTACGACGGAGTGTCGACGGTAAGTCTGGGATTTTGCCTCCTTTTGGGGTATAAATCGGGTCTGCGGGGCGTGAAATCTCCTGTTTTTGCCTCCGGTTTTGATGGCATAAAATACGCCAAAGAGTCTGTCTTTTTCACGTTGCATGGCCTCCGCCGCCTGGGTGTCCGTTTGTTGGCCAGCCTCTTCGTCGAGCGCGGACAGAGTTACGCCGGGACGTAGAAACCGGGTAGCCTCTGGGATTGCGCGGAACCGTTCGTAAGGCGTCTGGTAGGTCTCGTATTTCCGGCAACGTTTCCCACGACGGTCGACCGTGATAGTCGCAAAACCGCAGGGGCGGTGGAAATTGAGATACCCGTTGAAGTGCGTGCGGTAAAACTCGTTGATTGCCCTCGCATGGCGGGGTGCGATGTGGCCGTAGCCCATGTGCTTGCGGATCCACTGCCGTTCTTGCCTTCGACGAGGGCGTTGTCGTTGGTTCGTCCTGCGCGCGACTTGGTCTGCTCGATAAGGAGCTTGTTTAAGAGGGAGGCCACGATTCGGTTGATGTACTCGCTCCCGTTATCGGAATGAAATCCCAGGATGCGGAAGGGGACATGCTCAGTGCACCTTCCAGGGCGGGGACGAGGAAGCGTTCGGCGATTTGTTCGACGCACAGAACGATTTCCCACTGGGTAACGACATCGACCAGATTGATGTGATAAGCGCCCTTCTTTCGGTCGAGATCGCCTTGGTGAACGGTGTCCACGCGGATCCAACCCGGTTGGCCCCTGGGGGTCTGGACGTCGACGGATGCCGATGGCGACGCGGACGGACTTGGTCCCGGCGAAGGTGTAGGCCAATCGCTGGTAGGCGGGCGTCGCACGCAGGTTGTAGATGTGGGCGGAGGAGATGTTTTTGAGCCGCTCAAAGCGTTTGTCTCCATGGACGTCATAGGCGCGCTCCAGCAGACGCCGCGTGGCGGGCCCCGAGAGACGCTGATGGGCGTTGTCGACCCGGGCCAGCAGTTGCCGGTCCGCCGTCGTGTAAAGGGTGGTGAATCGGTGCCGAGGCTGAGCCGTCACGATCAAACGCCCCGTCGATAGCCGTCGGTCGATCAGCCGGGTGATTTGCGCCCGGGAGAAGCCCGAAAGGCGTTGCAGGTAAACCCTCACGAGACCCTTGGCCTGTTTTTTCAAGGAGGCGTAGTCGAATCGTTTGAGCGTTTGGGAGACCCAGCGGTATTTCCCTTCGCGGGTGACTCCCTTGAATTGCAGGTTGTCGGATGATTTGAGGATCTCCTTTACTTGATCTATAGTCACTATTTTTGAGTCGTCCACTGTAATGGTCATAATCCCTGATTATGACGACTCTCCGCCGCCTCTTCAAGAGGCACCCTTCAGGCTCATTTTGCATTGGAAACGGCCATTTCTTCAGGCTCATCTTGTATTGGATAATTCTCTTAAGAGGATCTTCGGGGGAGCTGTGTTAAAATACGACAAAATTTATTGTATGGAGATCGGTTGACGGCCATATCCAAGGCTTTGAGCCAATGCTTTGTTTTGGAGCGGATATCGGCGTGATAGCCGACGATCTTCTTGGAATACCAGTCGAGGACGATCACGATGTAGACCCATTCAAAGTTTTGGATGAGGACTTTGGTCATGTCGATACCCCACCATTGGTTGGGGCGAGAGGCGCGGGGCTTGGATTTCATGGGGGTGCGAATCGCCTTCACGCTCAGATTGTGTTCCACCTGAAGGTTATGGCGACGCATGATGCGCTCAATTCGTTTTTTGTTGACGGTGACTTTTTTAACACACCGAAGGAGATTGGCGACTCTTCGGTAGCCCCAGAAGGGGTGCTCAGATTTGATCTGCCAGGAGGTCATTGTCGCGGAGATCGACTTTGGGATAGGTCATAGAAGGCCGAATTCGCTTTTTTTAAATTCCATGGTCAATTCGCCGATCAGGTGTTTCAATCGGGCATTTTCCCGCTCCAGAGCGAACTCTCGCCGGGATTTGTCTGCGATTTCGAAAACGGAGTGGGATTCAGCGAGGAAATGATCTCTTCACTGATTAAAGATAACCAAAAATGATCGGAGGGACAATTTATCATGAGACTTTTGTTTCGTTCAAAAATGCACTTTCATCCGTCCAATTCTGTTCTTTCTAAATTTACCTTTGGAGTCATCCTTTTTCTCTCCATCCTCTCGCTTGAGTCTTTTTCACGGGCTGACTCATGGGATTTTGCCGCTTTACCGCGCAGCGACTCCGGCAGTGGGTTCGGACCCGCGATGGTGGTGGATTCCTCAGGCATTCCCCATATCAGTTATGAGGCAGATTCCGGAAAACTGATTTACTTAACAAAGGTGGGAGCGTCATTTCGGGAATCAATGGTGGATAGTGGCCTCGCAGATTATCAGGGGTTTTCCTCCATCGCAGTAGATGCTGCCGGACGACCGCGCATCAGCTATCACAGAGAAACTCCAAATGAACTTCGTTTCGCCTCTTGGACAGGGTCGGGCTGGTCCATTGAAACTGTGGATAGGTCAACCGATATGGGGAAATATAATTCTTTGGCCATTGATTCGATGGGCTGGCCCCACATCAGCTACTACGATGGCGCAAGAGGAGATTTGAAATACGCCTCTTGGAACGGAGTCGAATGGTCGACTGAGACTGTTGACTCGAATGGGGACACGGGTCGGTACAGCTCCTTGGCTTTAGACGCCTCCGACAAACCGAGAATTGCTTATTTCGACGTGACAAACGGGCATTTGAAGTATGCCACGTGGTCTGGGATTTCTTGGTCTACATCCACTATTGATTCCAATGTTAACACTGGAAAATTGGCTTCGTTGGTTATTGACAGTTCGGGGCGATCCAGGATCGCTTATACTCAAGGAGGTTGGCCGTATGTTGAATCTCTGCGTTATGCCAACTGGGATGGAACTCGGTGGCTCTTCCAAACTGTTTTGACGGCCAACGATCTCGATTCGGTATCTCTGCGATTGGATGCCTCCAATAACCCTCGAATTTGTACCCATGAAACTTTTGCAGGAACGAAGTTTTCTCAATGGACTGGATCGAACTGGGCGACCCGATTGCTCTATGGTGGCGTTTGGTCTAGGCAAGCCGCCATGGGATTGGATTCCTCTGGAATGGCCCAAGTCATAATCGGTCCTTACAGTAACTTCCTAAAACAAAGCCCCACACCTGATGTCCCCAAGGACCTGGCCCGAGTAGGGACAACGGCCAACAGCTTGACTTGGAAGTGGACGGATGCGGCCTCTGATGAGACGGGCTACCGTGTTAGAAACTCAAGTTCAGGTGCAGATCTTTCTGGCCCGTTGGCCCCCAACACAACATACTGGGTGCAATCGCTGCTGGTCCCCAATACGCCTTCCCAGGTCTATGTCGAGGTATTTAATAGCTCCGGGAGCCGTAGCTCAGCCATTTCTCCCCTAGCATACACGTTAGCTCTTCCACCATCAAATTCGATGCTCACGAACGTTTATTCCAGTTCTGTTACACTGTCTTGGTCTTCCAACACAAACACGTCGAACACGACGTATGTGGCAGAGAAATCCCTTGACAACATTTCTTTCACGCCATTTGCCACCGGGACGAGCCTCTCCGTTGTGGGGACAGGGTTATTCGCCGAGACGACCTACTATTTCAGAGTGCGCTCCCGAAACGGGGACTATGTTACAACAGATTATGACTCCGTCGTAACAACTATGACCAACGCAGGTCCACCTTTGGCTCCGGGCAAGCCAACTTCCATCGTCCAATCCGGCAATAGCCTTGTGTGGACCTGGCTCGACAACGCCAACAATGAAGATGGTTTCCAGGTTCTTCGAACCTCCGATGGGTTTAACCTATCTGGAAACTTGCCTGCCGGCACAACATCTTGGACGCAAATCAATCTGACACCAAATACTTCTCAAAACATTACCGTTCAGGCGTTCAATGGATATGGCACATCGATTTCCGCAGCGTCTGGGAATATTTATTCAGCCGCAAATGCGCCCACATCTACGAGTTTCACAGGGGTATATGAAACCTCCGTCACTTTCTCATGGAACACCAACGAGAATCCTCCAGGGACTTATTTCTATGCTGAATGGTCTTTGAACAATGTTGATTTTTCAATGTTTTCTTCGGGAAAATCCTCTTCGGTCGTAGCCTCAGCTCTTTTGCCTGAGACCACCTACTATTTTCGTGTGCGAGCGGTGAACGGAAGTTCTCTTTTTACGCCTTATGATGTGACTATTTCCACTTTAACGATGCTTGCATCCCCGAGAGAATTGACCGTTTCAAACTCATCCATAAACAGCCTCACATGGGGATGGTTGGACAAATCAAGTAAGGAGTTGGGGTATCGGGTTTTACGCAAAATCGACAACAAGAATATTTCTGGAGATCTTTTACCCAACACAACTTTCTGGATCCAAAATGCTCTTGAGCCGAACTCGGCGCAGAATGTTTACGTACAGGCATTTGATTCTTTAGGAACTTCCAACTCTTCTTCTTCAGGGGTCCATTACACACTTGCGAACCCACCGAACAATACTGCCTTTACCGGTGTCTTCGGGACCTCTGTTACATTATCATGGTCAGCCAACGGAAACCCTGATGGGACTTATTACGATGCCTTTCGATCCACAGATAATGCCGTTTTTACGCAGTTTGTTTTTTCGGATGCATCGACATCTGCCGTGGCATTGGGTCTCGCCCCTGAGACACCCTACTATTTCCGTATTCGTGCAAAAAATTTCGATTATGTTTCCACAATTTTTGACACAACTGTTTCGACTTATACTAAATCATCACCCCCAATTGGCCCTACGGGTTTGACAGTTTCGGAACAGACAGTAAACAGTATAGTGTGGCGTTGGAATGACAATTCCAGGAATGAGCAAGGTTTCAGAGTATTGCGGTCCTCTGACAAGGAAAATCTCTCAGGGGAATTGCCAGCCAACACAACTTTTTGGATCCAAACAGAATTTAGGCCGAATGCAATTCAGAATGTATTTGTTCAAGCCTTTAATGACATCGGAACAGCAAATTCGTCTCCATTTGGGATTTATACTTTGCCGAAGCAGCCTACGGGGACCTCAATTAGCGTTTTTAAAAGTTCAATCACTTTAACATGGTCTGCCAACGGGAACCCAGACGGGACGTACTACGATGCGTTTCGCTCAACAGACAACATCACCTTTACTCGATTTCTTAATCGGGGGATTTCAACAAAAGCTGTGTTCTCAGGTGTTTCCCCAGACACGACCTTCTATTTCCGCGTACGCGCGCAAAACTTCGACTTAATCCCGACCGCATTCGATAGTGCCATTTCAACTTATATTCCTGCATCTCCTGTATTGATCCCGGCTTTTTCTTTCGAACGGATAAAGAGAAGCACAGACACTATTATCTGGTCTTGGGGTGATGTATCAAACGAATTGGGTTACCGAATTATTCGGGTGAGAGACGGAGTTAATATTTCGGGGGATTTGCCTCCAAATACTACCTATTGGACTCAATCGGGTCTATTACCTTCCACCACCTATCAAATCCAGATTGAGGCATTCAACAGCCTTGGATCCACCAGAACGAGTTTGTCCTTTTCTGATAAACAAGTTTCGACTTTGGCCAACCCTCCTAAAGGATTAAAGGTCACTGGGCTGTCTCGCTCCGGGGTATCTATTGCTTGGCTAGCCAACAACAACCCCGAATGGGCTATTTATGAACTCCAAATTTCAAATGATGGTGCCTCATACACAGTTTTTTCAGACAAATTGAGAGCGATTTCAACATCGATTAACACCCTTCTTCCAAAGACAACCTATTACTTTAGAATTCGCGCGATGAGCCAGGACGGATTGTCGACCGAATTTGACACCCCGTTAATGGTGACAACTCCCAATAGCATGGATTCCAATGGCGGAGTTATCTTAGAAACGACATCTCACGGCACCATTTTCTTGAATATCCCCCCACGAGCTTTTTCATCCGCCGTGGAGTTGAACGTCCAGACACCGCTCTCATTCCCAAACCCAAACTCTCCTGGGTATCATCTTCTTCCAACAGGAGCAGGGATCGATATTGGTGTCTCGCCCCGGGTCCAACCGGCCCTTCCGATCTCAATCACCTTTTCCTACATGGATGAGGATATTCGTGATTTTGATGAATCGAAATTGGTCTTAGCGCGATTTATTCCTGATAGAAATATCTGGGTTCCTCTCCCGGGAAATGTGAACGCTTCGACGAATAAAATCACGGCCACAACGGATAACCTCTCTCTATTCCAAGTCATGATGCTGGCTCCCGGAAACTCTGTGAATGAATGCAAGGCCTTCCCAAACCCGTTACGACCTGGACAACCAGGCAATGAGGTCTTGAAATTTACCAGTCTCCCCATGGGAGCAAAATTGACCATTTACACTATGAGGGGAGAGAGAGTCTGGGAACGGACTGCTGACGACCAAGGTAATATCTCATGGGATGCACAGAACGACAATGGAGAATCGGTGGCTAGCGGGGTTTATCTGGTCTTTCTTGACGGGGATGGTGGAAAGAAAACAATCAAAGTGGCGGTGCAACGATGAAAAACATGAAACGGCGGCGGCGGTGGGTGGGGGGGTTATTGGGGGTTGCGGGGGTGTTGGGGGGTGTTTGTACGGGGTGGGCGGCGGGGGCGGGGACTTCGACGGGGGACTTTTTGTCGCTCGGCGCGGGGAGCCGGTTGGCGGGGTTGGGGAATGCGGGGACCGCGTTGATCGACGACGCGTCGTCTCTTTACTGGAACCCGGCCGCGATGACGCGCGTGGACAAACAGTCGGCCATGCTGATGCACACCTCGTATTTGGAATCGAGCAACTTTAGCCAGGGATATTACGTTCACAGTTTCGGCACAAAAGGAAACCTCGGGGTTGGGTTGAATTATTTCTCGTCCGGCGATTTGGACCGAAAAGATGCCAACGCGGCTGATGACGGGTCTTTTTCTCCTAATGACATGTCGTTGGCGGTCGGTTACGCCAAAAAGTTGGGGCCCGTTTCGTTAGGCGCGGGGTTAAAATATGTGAAGTCCACCATCGTGGATTCGGCGTCCACGTTCACGACGGATTTGGGCGTCCTTTCGGATCCTTTGGCGAACAAAAAGTTAAGGGTCTCCGCCACGGCCACTAACGTGGGCGGATCCTTGAAATACGACAAAGAAAGCGAAGACTTGCCCCGGGAATTTCGGTTGGGAGGATCTTATTTGTTAATCCCCAAACTGTCCCTGGTGGCGGACATGGCGTTCCCTCAGTCGGACGATAACTATTTGGCGGGGGGAGCTGAGTTTACCCAAACGTTCAAAGACGCGTGGGCTTTTGCGGGGCGGGCCGGTTATTCCACTCGCACCGCCGGAGACGTTTCCGGTTTAACGGGTGTCACCTTTGGGTTGGGCGTTTCCCGCGGCGCTTTGGGCTTTGATTACGCTCTGGTCCCCCAGGGCGACCTGGGCATGACTCACTGGATTGCGCTGGTTTTCAAACATTAAAGTTATTTCGGAGGTGCTGGCCTTTGAATCGAAAGTTCTGAGAAGAACCCAAACATACTTTCGTAATGTTCTTGATGCGCGTCTTCTCTTTTGTTTTCTAAATATCGACTGGTTTGTTACAATTCAGCGACATGAAATTCAATTCTAAAGAAAGAGGTGAAAAAATGAACCTTGGGCGTATATTATCGACTTCTATTGTGGTGAGTTTTTTTGCATTGGGCCTCCGGGCCGAGTATAAAAAAATTACGTTCTTTGGACAGGCAGAATACTTAACCTACTCCGATGCATTTGAAAAAGCAGAAAACTCGTTCAATCAAATGGTTAACGAAACCGCAGCTGATACTGCTGGACTTGGAACAGTGACAAGTAACGTCAAGACATCGGGTGGGGCGGGTTTTCGAATTGGTGCTTTTGCGCCGAGCCCTCTTAAGACTCTGATGGTTGGAGGAAGCCTTGGATATGTGGCGGGCCCAAGTTTCAAAGGAGAAGAAAAGATCCAATATAATGATGAATCCCATTATAATAACACCTCAGAGGACACCGCTAAACTCTGGCGATACATGGGAGAAACAAAGTACAGCGTTCCCCTAGGAAATAAGTTTCAAGCCCGATTGGCGTTTGCGTTGGGAATAGCTGCCCTGAAAGTTAAGCATAAGGTTACTGTTGATGATTCGGAAGCCCCGGGGCCAGTCACCACCGATCATTCGATTAGCACCATGAAATTATCTTGGGAAATTGGTCCCGCGATTGCATATGTCACGGATCGAATCGGTGTCGAATTAGCCCTAACCTATGCGCAAATGCCATCCGCAGAAAATTCAAACACTTTCAAACAGTTTGATTGGAATCCCTTTGGCGTTCGGCTTGGAGTGGAATTTTAGTGTTGCGCGTTTATTAAAATGTCCGCTTTCCGTTAAATAGAAATGTCCGCTTTTTCATATTGTGAATCCTCCAAAACCAAAGGGAGGACACATGAAAAAGAAGGAGCCTACAAATTATGAGCACAAAGGAAATCGACACCTTGAAAATCATTCAAGACGTCATCGAAAAGCGAATGAAGCAGCACCGCGCGGGAAGCCTCCTAAAACTGAGCACCCGTCAGGTGCGACGTCTGTGCGGGCGGGTCAGACGGGAGGGCCAAAGGCCTCCGGCACGGACTCCGCGGCCAGCCCTCCAATCACCAGCTCCCGTCAGGGCGGCTGGACAAAGCGCTCGGTATCGTTCGCACAACCTATCTGGACTTTGGCCCGACATTGGCCAATGAAAAGCTTGAAAGCATCAACAAGATCTTCCTGTCCACGTCAATCCTCCGCCGAGGAATGATCGAAAACGGGTTGTGGCATCCGCATACGCAGGGGCGGTCCATCGTGCCTGGCGGGAACGCCGCGCCTCCGTTGGCGAATTGGTTCAGCTCGACGGAAGCGATCACGATTGGTTTGAAGGTCGCGGGCCGCGGTGCGCACTCTTGATCTTTATCGACGATGCCACCAGCCGTATTCTCTGGGGCGCGTTCATTCCAGTCGAAGATACCCTCAATCTGCTGGCGTCCGCAAAAAGCTATTTGCTCCAGAATGGCCGGCCCCTCGCTTTATATGTCGACAGAGACTCCATCTACAAGGTCAATCGGCAGGCGTCTGTCGACGAAAGTCTCAGGACAGGCAACCCCTCACCCAATTCACTCGTGCCATGGGAGAGTTGGGCATTGAGATGATCTTCGCCTTAAGTCCCCAGGCCAAGGGCCGGTGGAACAGGGGTTTTAAAACGCACCAAGATCGTCTTGTCAAAGAACTCCGGCTGGCAGGCATTTCATCGATGGCGGAAGCTAACGACTTTCTCCGTCGGACATACATCCCCGCCCACAACGCCCGCTTCGCCGTCATGCCACGGAGCGCCATCGATGTCCATCGCCCGCTGCTGAGCATTCATCGGCTCGATGAAATCCTCTCTGTTCGTCGAGAACGGGTGGTCTCCAACGATTTCACTCTGAGACTGGAAAACCGGTTCTTTCAAATTCTCCCGGGACAGGTTCTTCGCGTCCGCCCCCATGACAAGGTCATGCTCGAAATGAGACTCGATGGCACCACACACATTCGCTTTAAAGGGGCCTACCTTCGCTTCAGAGCCCTGACAGAACGGCCACCCAGGCCCAACCACCCTCACGACCAAAAAGCTCTTGTAAGCCTCGTCCTGGGACTCTTGCCTATGCGTGCCGGGTGAAGGTGAGCCTATGATTCCCTCGGCACCCAAAAAAAGACTTCATGACGAAATCGTGTAAAAAAAATGCGGGTTAAGGAAAAAACGGGGTCCAGGCCCATCCCCCCCCCGGACAGGTTCATGGGGGCTGGGCCATCGGCACTATTCCATTTTATCTCTTCACCTGCTTCCGATAGTGATCGAGTTTGTCGTCATGAGCCAAAAAAACGAAGAGCGGCGGGCCTTTGGCCGCCCCCAAAAAAACGGAGGAAAAAGAACTTTGAAACCCAAAAGCGGACATTTCTAAAAAATGCAAAAGCGGACATTTCTATTTACTTGCAACAGGAGTGGAATTTTAGTTGACAGGGCCTATAAAAAAGAATCAAGGTTCTGATGTGTATCATGATTTTTTATGCTTGAAAACACAGGAGTATACCTATGATAAAAGAAATTAGACCTGACAGTAAGCGACGTGTTATTGAAACTATTGTTTGTCTTTTAACAACTCTTTTTGTTGTCAGCGCATGCGCACCCAAAAAAGTTGCTCTTCGCCAAGATTTTTGGGGAAATACAGCTTCTCGTGTTGGCGTGGCTTTGGCTCCCACCCCAGAGCTGGATACTCACTTGCTTGGACTCCCTCTCCTCCAATATGGGATCATCCACTCTGCAAACAGTGATGTGCGTTACATGGCTAAGGGAAATATTGACGGGTCTCGTTTCTCAGTTGTTCGAGATCGGTTCGTAAAGTTACTTAATGGCAAAGGAATTAAAGCGAAGGCAATACCCGACGTGAAGTATAAAAAAGATCAAGCCGCGGAAATTGCCAAGGCCAATGACGTAGATACTCTGATTATCTTGAAAGTTAAACAATGGGGTACTTTGCGTAAATATGTAACTGTTTTGTTCGTTCCTGGACCGATAGGCCCTCCGGAGGGTATAATGGTCCCCAAAAACTGGACAGGTCGTTAAGCTATAATTCTGTGTCTGGAAGTCTTGAAATAGGAGAAGGAAAATATGACGACACAGAGCGCGAGGAAGCAGTATAGCGGGGCGGAAAAAGCGCGAGTGGTGGTGGAAGCGATTCAGGGGATGAAGACGATCAACGAAATCGGGTCACATTACGAGATTCATCCAACACAAATCGCGAAGTGGAAGAAACAAGCGCTGGAGGAATTGCCGAATCTTTTTTCGCGACGTCGGGATGATTCGGTGAAATCGGAGCAAGAGGTCAAGGACCATCTCTACCAACAGATCGGCCAATTGAAGGTGGAGTTGGACTGGCTAAAAAAAAAGTCTCTACTTTGGAGCGCGTGAACGGCGACAACTAATTGAAGTCGCGAACCCATCGCTCAGCATCTCGCGACAATGCGGATTGTTGGGATTGGCCAGATCCAGTGTGTATTACGAGCCGGAGCCGGAGGACCCGGAGGATCTGAGGCTGAAGAGGTTGATCGACGAGGAATTCACACGGCACCCATTCTATGGGCGTAGGCGAATCGCGGCCTGGCTGAATTTGGACCAGGGGGAAACGGTCAACGAGAAGCGCGTGTGGCGGCTGATGCGGGAGATGGGGCTGGTCGCGATTTACCCGAAACCCCGTCTGAGCAGACCGGGGGCGGGCCATCGAATCTATCCCTATCTTTTGAGGGGGATGGCGGTGGGAAAACCGAACCAGGTCTGGGCGACGGACATCACGTATATCCGACTGGCGCGAGGGTTCGTCTATCTGGTTGTTGTCATGGACTGGTTCAGTCGTTACGTCATTAGCTGGCGGTTGTCGACCACGCTCGACACGGCGTTTTGCCTGGAGGCCTTGGATGAGGCGCTTGGAGAAGGAGTTCCGGAAATATTTAATTCGGATCAGGGGTCACAGTTCACCAGCGAGGAATTCACGCATCGGTTGACGGTGTCAAACATCCGGATCAGCATGGACGGTCGAGGCCGAGCCCACGACAATATTTTTGTCGAGCGGCTGTGGCGGTCGGTAAAACATGAGGAGGTGTATCCGGCGCAATATATGGACATGATCGATGCGCGAAGTGGTTTGGCTCGATACTTTCCGTTTTACAACCATGAGCGACGACATCAGTCGCTCGGCCGGAAAACGCCGGCGGAGGTGTACGCAAGACAAGGATAAATTGCGTAAGAGGCGGCGTGAATACGGCGACATCGGAACAAAGGAGGAGAGCTCAGAAGTCTAAAATTCACTCAAGATTGACGGGCGGAATGAAAGCTTAATTTCTCTAAAAAATTGTCTTGACAATGGGGGCCACCTTAGGGATATTTTAACGTAGAAGGTCAAATGGTTTCGTTGACCACTGGAGAAACATCTTGGTCCGCTTTTATGGAATTACCAGCGGCCGTTGTCCCCATCGAGGAACCTTGGGATCAAAAAACGGAAGGATTTCCGAATATTATCGAAGCGATTAAAACCGCCGGGGAAAATGCCAGTCTTTTTTTGGCGAAAGATTTTTTTGGAGATAAGGTTCAATGGGATCCGATCGATTTTTCTAAAAAATAATTTTATAAAAAATGGTTACCCGCCTGGTTAATCCAAACCCGGCGGGCAACCCGGGGGAAACCAGGCAGATAGGCTTCCGTGCGCCCAATCAGGTGGTGGCGAGAAGAGATCGACGGATCTTGGGGTTCTTTCGGAATCCTTGGTGAACAAAAAGGTAAGGGTCTACCCCACGGCCACTATGCAATCGAAGTGATCTTTGAAGGAAGATTTAACGGCGTAACAAAAAGCCCGCAGGCGCGAACAGCGCCTGCGGGCTTTTTGTTGTGATTATCGTTGCTTTATAGACCGGCCAACCACTCCGTGACTTCCAGGGGGAAAATCTTGGAATAAAGGCCCGATGCGTTTAGGCGGTTAACGATCTCTTCCGCAATGTAATCCCCGAGTGTTCGTGACGTTGCATTAATGACGAGCGGAGTCACGCCAGGGCTATACTGGGTAAAAACCAGGCCACTGATGAACGCAATGGCACCGACCTCAAACCAGCTGATTTCTGTCCACGTCCGATTAATAGAAGAATGGCGGATGTCCAATTTGATCGGCAAAGAGAATTTGTCGATCGATTTATTTTTTACCGTGTCGAACAGAACGACTTCCACATCATAGTTGACTTTATAGACATATCCGTTCCACGCGGGAGCAAATACAAGAAACCCTGGAAAGTTAATCCAGAAATTCGCCCCAGATCCTTTGTAATGCGGAGTTATTGAAACCCGGGCTTCAACATCCACTTTGTTGTGCCCATTGGCATTGTAAGGATAAACAACCTTCGTGGTGTATTTCTGAAGCTCGGACCCGACCTCTTTCACAATTTGTCGAAGCTCCGGGTTGTCGCCTTCATCAAAAACAATCCCGACAGTGATTGGTTTATTAACCTTTTGAACCAATGCGTCCGATTTGTATTCGGAAATATTCTTGACCTCTAATGTATGAGAACATCCTATCATCAAGGCCCCAACAAGCGCCAAGTTAATGCCTTTTGCCCAATTCACATGCAACATGCGATCGATCCTCCTTGAATTAACCACGAATTATGACTAAATTTAACCAATTAAAATGATCGGCTTAACACCACCGCCATACCGTCGCGCCCTTGCGTCTTCACATCGAGCTTATACCCCTTTTTCTTTCCGAGATTTTCGAGGCGCTCAACTTCGTTTCCGCGGGAAATTCCCCAGATACCGAGACCGGCGCCGACAGCAACGACCGCCAGACCAATCCCCATCTTAGCGCTTCCGCTATCCAACTTATCCTGAGCTGTATTTTTGTGCTCTTCGTTATCGCAAAGGATCTCGTTTCCACTTTTATAGCAACCGGGTGTACTCTCGGCATCGTTGTATTCGGAGTAGCCATTCACCAACACCACTGTTCCAGCCACAGCGCCCCCCACGCCGGCGATCAAAAGACCGACACGTTGGGCCTTGGCGGCTTCTAATTGTTGCCGCCAACGCAACTCATTTTTGGCATGACGCTCATCCGGTTCGGCCTTTGAAACAACCGAAGGAGATGTTTCTTCCCGTTTTGAGTTTGTTGGTTGAAATTCCTCGGCCGAAACACCGGAAGGAGTTATTGCTAAAGAAAAAAACAATAACGTCAAAATGATATTTTTTCGCTTTGTCATAGGCCCCACTTTTGTTGTTTTAATTTTAATAGCCGGGGGATTTTATCACAAATATTGTTTTTTGTGTATAGACTATTCGTATTGTCGCATCTCCGATTCAAATAGGGCCTATATATTTATAGTAGAATGGGCAGCGTTACATTTCAAACACAGACTATGGGGGCGACATGAAACTCGTCACTGTTGGAAAATTCGGAGTATTGGTGGGCTTCGTAGGGTTAGTCTTGGGGACGGGGTGCGTGAGCAGTGGGAAATACAAGAAGGTGGTGACGGACAACGACGGGCTTAAGGCCCAACTGACCGATTCGACCGCTAAGGCGGCGGAACTTGAAAAGGGGTTGGCTCAAGCCCAACGAGAGAAGGACGCCCTGGTCGAACAGAGCAAACAATCCCAGGCTAATTATAACCAGTTGGTTGGCCAGCTCTCCAAAGAAGTGGAACAGGGCCAACTCAAAGTGACCCAATACAAAAACATGTTGACCGTCGATGTGGCCGAACAGATCTTCTTTGATTCCGGTAGCGCCAAAATGAAACCCTCCGGCGCCGACGTGCTAAAAAAACTTGGCGACACTTTGAAACAATACGAGGGGAAAATAATCCGCGTGGTGGGCCATACGGACAACGTTCCGCTCGGGAAATCGTCTCGGGAATTTCCCACCAATTGGGAACTGTCCGCGATCCGGGCCACGAATGTGGTTCGGTTTCTTGAGGAAAAGTGCGCCATTGACCCCAAATTGCTTATCACTTCGGGCCGAGGGGAACACCAGCCCGTTGCCCCCAACGACACCCCGGAAGGGCGCCAAAAAAATCGCCGCATCGAGATCATGTTGTTGGACAAAAGCATGGTTGAGGCCATGACCGCGGCGACGGGGAACTAAATTTGAAGTTAAGGCGATAAAGGTGGGCGTAAGTCAATTAGTGTACTCCGTCCCCTTGCTGGGGTTGTTGGTGGGGGGGGCCTTCGCTTCGACCACCACGTGGGTGGGGGGGGATGGGGTTTGGTCTGATGACACAAAATGGTCGGATGGACCGCCTGCGAACGGGGACTATGTTCAGTTTTCTGGGCCTGGGGCGGTTATTTCGAATGATATTGCCCCGTTGTCTTTGCGGGAAATTGAATTTTCCTTTAACGCCGGGCCCCTCACCTTATCGGGCCAGGGGCTGTCTTTTGAACAGGACAGCAAGATCCGAAACGAATCTTCTCAAACCCAAACTCTTTCTTTTTCCGGTCCCTTGTCGGAACTTGAATTTATTTCAGCGCATAATGGGGCGGTGGTGTTCAATTCCACACTGACCACGGTTGATGCCAGTAAAACCCTCGAAGTTTCTGGTAATCCAAACGTCTCGGTGACGTTTAATCAGGAAATCACTGGATATTCCTCGGTTCGAGTCGTAAACTCAGGGGCGTATTTCAACGAACGAGTCACGGCCCCGTTGCTGATTGAGGCTTCCACGGCCGTGGTCCGCGCTGAAACGCGAGATTCCGCAGTGACCCTTCGGTTTGGGGGCGCCCTCGTATTGGCGTCTACCGTTTCTTTATCGGGCGACCTCGTCGTTGGAGAACCCATAGCAACAACCTCGGCGACCATCGATACCAACGGGTTTAATTTCTTGATTTCTGGCCAAGTAACCGACGAAGTCGGTGCCAGCGAAATTCCGGGAAAACTTGTCAAAACCGGCGCGGGCATACTGGAACTTTCCGGTGATAACAGCGTGTTGGGGTGGAGCGGGGGGACGACTATTCGCGAAGGAACGGTTAAGGCCGGGTCGGGGACTGCGTTTCGCGGTGGGACGTCGTTCACCTTGGCTAACAGTTCCGGCGTGGTTTTGGATTTGAACGGGCACTCCTTTTCTTTGGCCACTCTCGATGGCGGGGGGGAGAGCGGGGGCACCGTGAATTTGGGGAGCGGAGTGTTGACGATCAGTTCGTCCACTTCCAGCCAGTTTGCGGGGCGTATTGTCGGCACCGGGTCTTTGGTTAAAGACAGTTCTGGAACTTTGACCCTGATGGGAGCGAACACCTATTCGGGTGGAACCGTGGTTTCCAGCGGGACCTTGAAGGGCAACGGGCGCGGAATTCAAGGGGCGATTTCGAACAATGCCGCTGTTGTCTTCGACGAGCTTGATTCCGGGACCTACGGCGGCGTTTTGTCTGGGTCAGGGACACTTGAAAAAACTGGGCTGGGAACCCTTGTCCTTTCGGGGTCCAACACTTTTTCCGGCGGCACAACTCTCACCCATGGCGTTCTGGCCGTGGGCAACGAACGGGCGTTGGGAACAGGGGCGGTTACCGTGAACGAGGGAACGTTGAAGGGCAACGGGGCGCCGATCGCTATTCGTGTCGGCGGTGATTACACCCAATACCAGGGAACTTTAGCTTTGACTTTATACAGCCCAGGCCTTTTTGACCAGCTGGTGGCCACGGGAAATGTCAATCTGGGCGGGCGGCTGGACCTGGCCGTGGACAGCGCCTATTTGCCCGTGGGAATTACCACCTATTCCATTGTTAACTCCCGTGGTGGCTCCGTTAACAACACTTTCCAATTTGAGGCTGGGGGAGCTTCTCTTCGATTCCAGCTGGGTTATTCGTTGAACGAAATCGTTTTAACCACTGAAAAAACGCCCTACCTTTCCCACGCCCGCACAGCCAATTCGCAGGCGATGGCGGGATATCTGGACACGCTGTATCCCACAGCCACAAGGGATTTGGGACTTGTGATGGGGGAACTCAACATTTTGTCTGCGGACCGTTTGGGAGCGGCCCTTAAGGCTTTGTCACCTCAACCCTACCAGGTATTGGGGTCTGTGGGGGTTGGGACTCTGGCCGGCTTTTCCCAACGGATTTATAGCCAATTGGCTCGGTCGCGGGCGGCGTCGCGGGGGCATCGGGTGGTGGAAGAAGGGCTTTCCCTGAGCGCGTCGGCCGGAGTGCCCGACAGCGGGTGGGAAAACGATCCGTTCTATGTGCCGCCCAAACGGTGGGGCCTGTTTATCACGGGCGACGGACGGTACTCCACTTTCAAGGGAGACTCCGATGTGGCCGACCAAACCATCACGGGCGGGGGGGTTACCGCGGGAGTGGATGTGCGTGTTACCGACCTGTTCACGCTGGGTTTAGCCCTGGGGTATGGTGTCAGCCAGTCCGAAACCGATGACGATTCCATATCGGTGGATGGGACATCCCTCACTCCTGCCGTCTATGGAAGTGCTAATTTTAATCGGACTTACCTGAACAGCCTTTTGGCGGTCCAAAATTCCAATTACTCGGCTTCCCGCCAGGTGGTTTACGCTTCCCAAAACCGCACGGCCCAATCCGATCCGACGGGGGAAGGATGGGCCCTGGGGGTTGAGGCAGGACATACGATGCCGACTTTGATCGGAAATTTTGTTCCCCTGGTGGGTCTGCAAATGGCCCGGGAAACCGTGGATCCCTTCGTTGAATCGGGTGCGGGCGACGTTTCTTTATCAGTCAAAGAAATTGAACAGGAATCCTTGTCCACGGACCTGGGCCTTCGCTTCGAACATCAAGTCACTCAGGATCCCCGGGACAGGTTTGAGGGACGATTATCCTGGCGCCATGAGTTTCGCGATGGGGCCGATATTCAGGCGGGCTTTGCGGGGCAAGGCGGGTCGTTCACCGTGGCTGGGTCGCCGATGGGCGGCGATTTTGTGCGGGTGGGAGGAGAATTTTCGGCCGCACTATTGGATTCGCTGTCGCTCTTTTTATCCTATGATGGTGACATCGGAGACAGTATGACGCACCGGGCGGTGGGCGGGGTGCGTTGGGATTTTTAATATAAAGGAGAACACAATGACTGAAGAAAAAGCTAAAGAAGAAAAATGTTGCGGTGAAAAAGAGGACAAGGGGTGCTGTTCCGGCGGAGGATGTGGGTGCGGTTGTGGGTGCCGGTGCGGCAAGTTTGTTAAGGCGGCGTTTTTGGTTTTGGTTGGGTTTTTGATCGGGTTTTTTCTGAGCCGGTCGTGTCCTTGGAGACCGATGAAATGTTCCATGCCCGCTCAGTCGGCCCAAATGCACTCCGTGATGGAAACACCGCCGCCAACTAACTAAACGGTTCTTACCCTCGCATATGATTACAGTGGATCCAGAAACAGCCCAGGTGGTCAACCAGTATGTGGGCCGCCTGGGCGTTGTGGGCACGTTGATTGTTGGGCTTTCGGCGGGGATCGTGGCTAAAATTCTCATGCCGAAAAAGGCCACGGGATTTATATCCGTCTCGTTATTAGGAATCGTCGGGGCAACGGCCGCGTCCTTTATCGCTCGACAGGCCCATTTCGCTCCCCATTATGACGCCGGAGGGATTTTAACCGGCCTCGCCGGTGCATTCTTCTTTTTAATCGCTTACCGCGTCATCCTCTGTCGAAATCAGTAACTCCGCTCCGAATACCAATTCCGGTCAGTTAAGCGTATTTGCTCGATTAATCGAGCGGTTTTGATCTCGATAAAGCCATTCAACTGATTTAAAGGCGCCCCATGAATGGGGTAACTACAAATCGGGCCTTAACTGACTGGCGTTGCGCCTAAAACCACACCCTTGTTAATTGGAAACTCAAGACTTGACCCCAAACATTTACAGAAAATTTACAAGTTCTTAAGGGAATCTTCTGGAACCCCATGTTAAGATCTGCCCAAGTTTGAATAAGGTTACATGGAAATTAAAAGCAGTGTGGAGGGACATAATGGGAACGATGAAAAAAGTTTTGTTTGCGTTTGGCTGTGTCGGCCTCATCGGAGCGAACCTGTTGGCGGGGGGGGATAATTTAAAAAAAGATCCGAGGGATACGGGCCGATATCGAGGGGATGTTCGAAAAGAAAAAAGGTTTCGAATCATGGGGAGGTCGGCTCATTTGACGGGTCCAACGGGGGTTCAATCGGGAATGGGCCAGGTGTCCGCGGTGCTACCAAATCCACCCCTGTTTAACTATCCGGTTTATGACATTGAGGTTTACGATGGCAAGGCCTATGTGGTTGGGGGCTTTGACAGGGTCAGCCAGGAAAGAATGGGGTATGGCATACCGGTGGACAAAGAGACGGGGCAGGCTATTTCAGGTTTCGATCCTATCAATGGGAAAGTGGAAAACGTGGTGGAAGATGGTAATGGCGGTTGGTATATTAACGGATACTTTACACGTGTTGGAACCACGGACCGGGCGGGTTTTGCTCATATCTTGCCCAACGGAAAGTTGGACCCGAATTGGAATTTGTCTGTTCAATTGCATATTCCACGGCAAACTGACCCACCTGTCCACGCGAAACTGACCCACCGTTCCACGGGAAACTGACCCACCCCCCCAGGGGGGGGGCGCGGGCGGGGTCCCCCTCTGCTGTTTGGACGTCCTGAAGCTTGAAACGATGATGGGAATCCTATACAACTCTCTTTTTCCCAATTGAGGAGGTTGTATGCCAAACACGAGGTGTCCCATGCGTCAAGTCAGAGATGTTCTCCGTCTGAAATTCGAATGCCATCTGGGCAAACGCCCCATCGCCAAAAGTCTCGGCATTTCCCGAAACACCATCCGGCTCATTCTCAGTCGAGCCGAAAAGGCCGGGGTCGCCTGGCCTCTCTCGCCCACCCTCACCGACCAAGCCCTGGAAAACCTCCTGTTCCCCGTCTCCCCGCCGGAGGCCCCCAAGCCGCTCCCGACTGGAAAGTCGTCCATCAAGAGTTGCAGGACCACAAACGGTTGAACCTGACTCTCAACCAGCTCTGGATCGAATACAAAACTCAGCATCCCGACGGCTATCTCTACTCGGCCTTCTGTCGACGATACAACGACTGGCGCTCCCGCCGCGACCTTGTCATGCGGCAGTCCCACAAGGGCGGTGACAAACTCTTCGTCGATTACGCCGACGGACTCTTTGTCACTCACCCCCTCACCGGCGAAATGACCCTCACCCAACTCTTCGTCGCCGTCTGGGGCGCCTCCACCTTTACCTACGTCGAGGCCTCTCTGTCCCAGACCCTCCCCGACTGGATCGGCGCCCACACCCGCGCCTTCACGTATTTCGGAGCCGTCCCCCACCTCCTGGTTCCCGACAACCTCAAAAGCGGCGTCCTCAAATCCTGCCTCTATGAACCCATCCTCAACGCCTCCTACCAGGACATGGCCGACCATTATGGCACCGCTGTCCTTCCCACCCGTCCTCGCCGCCCCGCGACAAGGCCAAGGTCGAAAACGGTGTCCTCGTCGCAAAACGATGGATCCTCGCTGTCCTGCGCCACCGCGTCTTTCATTCTCTTGCCGAAATGAACGCCGCGATCCGGCATCTTCTTGAAACCCTCAATGGCCGTCCCCTCCGCAAAATCCAACAGTCCCGCCGCCAGCTTTTCGACGATCTCGATCGCCCCGCCGCCCGACCGCTTCCCAACCACCCCTACGAATTCGCCGAATGGAAGCAACCTAAGGTCAACATCGACTACCACGTCGAAGTCGATTTCCATTATTACAGCGTCCCCTGCCGCCTCGTCAATGAAACTGTCGACGCGAAACTCACCGCCTCCACCGTTGAAATCCTTTTCAAAGGCGAACGCGTTGCCGCCCACGTTCGCTCCCATCAACGCGGGCGCCATTCCACCACCCCCGCCCACATGCCCACCGCCCATCAAAAACACGCCGAATGGTCGCCCTCACGCCTCTTCGCCTGGGCCAACCAGGTCGGCCCCCAAACCGCCGCCCTCGTCCAAACCATCTTCGATTCCCGCCCACACCCCGAGCAGGGCTATCGCTCCGTTCTGGGGATCATGCGCC
The DNA here is from genome assembly GCA_016715645.1 of Elusimicrobiota bacterium. Classification (GTDB taxonomy): domain Bacteria; phylum Elusimicrobiota; class Elusimicrobia; order FEN-1173; family FEN-1173; genus JADKHR01. The sequence goes on from JADJZR010000010.1 coordinate 37,670, forward strand.
TCGCCAAGTCCGTCGGCAACGACCGCCTCGAGGCCGCCGCGGCCCGTGGCCTCGCCTATCGACTCACCTCTTACCGCGCCATCTGTTCCATCCTCGACGGTGGCTTCGATCAATTGCCCCTTCGTCCGCCCCCCGTCCCCGCCCTGCCTCGCCACGACAACATCCGGGGCGGTGATTACTACATCCAGGAGCCTCGCCAAACGCCCCAGGAGGCCCGCCAGACCATCTGATTTACAATCAACGAGGGATAAGACCCCTCGATTCCAAACACCCCAGGAGGTTTCACTCATGATGCTCGAACAAACGCTGTCTACCCTGAACCTGCTCAAGCTCTTCGGCATGGCCAGGGGCCTCGACGATCGACTCAAAAACCCGGTCCACGCCGATCTCGCCCACGACGAATTCGTCGCGCTCCTCGTCCAAGACGAAAAATCCCACCGCGACAACCGCCGCCTCGCCCGCCTGCTCAAAAACGCCAGACTCCGGCAACCCGACGCCTGCCTCGAGGACGTCAATTACAAACACCCCCGCGGTCTCCAAAAACAGCTCCTCCTCGAGCTCGCCAACCCGCGCTGGCTCCCCGCCGGACGCAACGTCCTCCTCACCGGACCCACCGGCATCGGCAAGTCCTGGCTCGCCTGCGCCCTCGGCAACTTCGCTGCCCGCCAGGGATTCTCCGTTCTTTCCTTCCGCGCCCCCCGGCTCTTCGAGGAGCTCCAACAGTCACGCGCCGACGGTTCCCGTCTCAAGCTCCTCGCCAAGCTTGCCAAGGCCCAGCTCCTGATCATCGACGACATCCTTCTCACCCCCTTCGCCGATCAGGAGCGCGCCGACTTCCTTGAAATCGTCGAGGACCGCCACGGTCGGGCCGCCACCGTCATCACAAGTCAACTCCCAGCTAAAAACTGGCACGCCGCCATGGGCGAACCCACCATCGCCGACGCCCTCTGCGACAGGCTCTTCCACAATGCCTTTAAAATCGAGATGCGCGGGGATTCCTTGCGAACATCCGACGATAAAAGAAGTCCTGATTACCCAAAATAAAAAACCGGCGCCGGGGGGCGCGCCGAAACCCAAAACCAAGCTATACTTGTCAGGGAAACAAAACCATCGTCGCTTCGCTCCGGAAAGCGCGTTCTTCCGGAGGGGTGGGGGGTGGTCAGTTTCGCGTGGACAGGTGGGTCAATTTGCGTGGAATCCGCATTCAATCTGGCGAATTTGGGGAAATGGCCTATTTTAACGGAAAACTGTATGTTGAGGTGGATAGTTACCCGTCTGAAAACATCTCCAAAGTGGAACTTCATTGTTACAACACAACAACTCGGCTATTGGAAAAAAATTGGAACCTTTATGAAGGTGATTGGGATAGTTACCCCTCTGTTTATTCCATCAAGGCCACTACGGGCCGGGTTTATTTTGGGGGAGAATTTACTTCTTTAAAAGGCCAACCTCACAACAACATTGCCGCTCTCGACACCGCGTCGGGCAACATCCTCGACAGCTGGTCAGCAGGGACAGATGGGGTTGTGCAGGACATTGTTGTGACAAACAACGCCGTGTTCGCGGGCGGTCGGTTTGGCGAAGCCAACAATGTGGAACGACTGGCTGTTGCGGCGTTTTCGCCGCAAAATGGATCGTTGCTGACCTGGAATCCCCGGTTGGGTCCGGGTTCTTCTCCCCAAGTCTATACCATGGGCCTTATTGAGTCCACGCTCTACATCGGGGGTCCTTTTTATAAAGTTGAAGATCAAGAAGTCAACGGTCTGGCCGGGGTGAATATAAATACGGGCGAACTTGTCCCCATGGACAATGGGAATTGTGGGTATGTGAATAATATAGGGGTTGGTGAAAGTTCGGTCTATTTTGGATCTTCGAGAGAGTGTGAAGTCCAGGGACAGACCCGGTATTCTTACGGAGCTTTAAATACGAACGGAAGCTTATCCCCGTGGGCCCCGAGTGGGAGTTCCCATACACGCGAAATTGTGCCGGGGAGTCAAGCGGTGTTCCTGGTCGTCGATTCGGGTTTTTTAGGGGGAATAAAACGCGATGGGTTTGCCGTATTCGATATCAACACCGGTCAGCTGGAGGATTATTCACCCGTCATGAGAGGGAATTCGCTGTTACTCGATGGCAATACTCTTTACGTGGGGGATTGGCGCCATTTTTCAGCCATCGATTTGGTCACCAAATCGGTTCGTGCGTTGCCTGAAGAAAACGGCTACATAAACGCCATGGTAAAAAAAGGAGACGTGATATATCTCGGAGGAAAATTTGACTCTGTCGGCGGTGAACCCCGGTCTAACTTGGCGGCCATCAATACGAAGGGTGAATTGCTTTCCTGGGCTCCCCAGCTCCAAACTGTCGACTATGGAAATGGAGTGAATTCCATGGTTGTCAGCGGCGACCAAATCATCGTGGCGGGAGAATTCACATCTGTCAATGACAAGCCTCGAAAAAATGTGGCGGCGATCCACATCGACGGGACCCTGCAAGACTGGGCTCCTGTTTTAGACGAGCAGGTTCGTGGCTTGGCTGTGGAGGGGAGTTCTGTTTACGTTGTGGGTGATTTTGGCTCTGTGGACATAGGTGGACAACTCATTAAACGAAGTGGATTCGCGGAATTTGTGGGCTCGGGCCTGACCTTGTCAAACTGGGATCCAGGGTTTACCTATGATGGTTGGTATCCTGGCCAGGTTCAAAACGTTGCCGCTTTTAATGGAATTCTTTATGTCGTTGGCTATTTTAACCAGGCGGGAAACATCACCACAAATGCGACGGCTGCCCTGCGGAAATCCGATGGGGCTTTGGTTCCGTGGAACGCGGATTTGGGTAATAACCTCTGGTCATCGTTTATTCAAGTCGTCGATGACAGGGTCTACATTGGCGGTGATATAACCACTGCCAACGGACAAATTCAGGGGGGACTGGCGGTGGTGGGATTAGCGAGCCCTGCCTTGGTGCCTCCGGTGGCGCCGGAAAAGTTTGTTGTTGCTCAACGGTCGTCGACCACCCTTTCGTTGCAATGGGATCCCAGCGAGGGGGCGACAAGCTACGGGGTGAAAGTCATGTCCCCGTTAACCCTGGTAAAAGAAAACATTACGACAGCTTTCACTCCGTTGGATTCCTTAACACCCAACACAAAATACTCCGTGGGGGTAAAGGCCTGCAACGCGGTGGGGTGTTCTTCTTACTCGATGATTGACGCAATGACCTTAGCGCCGGCGCCGACAGAATTGTCAACGGCTTCGGTTCAGGCCACAACGGTGGTTTTGCAGTTCAATCCGAACGGAAATCCGCCCGGCACGACGTTTGTGGTTCAGCAGGTGGCCTCTTTGCTAGGCGCTTTTCAAACTGTCAAGGAGACCACTGTTTCTCCGGTGACGGTTTCAAGCCTCCTGGCGTCAACGGAATACTATTTTCGGGTCATGGTTAAATATCCAGATGGGTCGTTGGGCGAACCGTCGGCCGTATTGCTGGTCAAGACCGGGGTGGTCTTGCAACTTCTGAAGGCCCAATCGGATCGTGTATCCCAAACAGAGATGGGGGTGTCCTGGTCTTCCGTGGGATCTGGTTGGACGTATTGGCTGGATGTGGCAACTAATCCGGCAAACCCACCCATCCCGGTTAAAAAATTATTCCTCAGTGAGGATCTTTCAGCAACGGTGGGGGGATTAACACCCAACATGAAATACTTTGCGTTTGTGAAGGGTTGCCAAGGGGACCGTTGCTCGGACTACGTGGCCGTCAATCCGGTGATCACGTTGGCGAAGAGCCCGAGATTACAAGTCGAGCGGATGGGAAAAGGCAACGCGACGTTGCGGCTCCTTTCTGACGGAAACGCATCAGGAACAGAATACACCATTGAAAAATGGACCGAAACCTCCGGGACTTACGACCTTATTTATACCGGGAGTTCCCGTGAAATCCCGGTTTCGGGCCTGTTTCCTGGCGAAGAGAATCGGTTTCGTGTGACGGTAATCGATCCGGACGGTGGTGCGACCGGGGCCGTCAACGAAGTTATTTACACCAGCAACGACTTTTCGGTGAACGATGTGTTTGCTTACCCGGTGCCGTTCAAGGCGGGCAGTGGAGCCGACGCGATCACGTTTGATCAGATGCCCGACGACGCGACGGCGAAAATCTACACCACCGCGGGGACATTGGTCAAAGAACTGCGAGGCGGCGGGGAAGTGGTATGGAACGTTCGCAACGACGACGGTGAACCGGTGTCCAGCGGAGTGTATTACGTTCGTGTGAGCGGATCGGGTGGGGATAAGACGTTCAAGATTGTGGTTCAACGGTAAGGGGGGGGGACGCGAACATGAAAAATATCATGGGAACCAAGTGGATGGGGACGGTGCTGGGTCTGTTGGCGGTTTCGCCTCTCTGGGCGGGCGGGGAGGCCGGGACAGTGGGGGCGGAGTTCCTGCGCATGGGGGCAGGGGCCCGGGGGATGTCGATGGGGGAAGGGTTTAGCGCACTGGTGGACGATGCCAACGCCTTATACTGGAATCCCGCGGCGTTGGCCGGACTTGAAAAACGGTCGGCCACGTTTATGCACGCCACCACCATTGAAGACAGTTTCTATGATTTCGGGGGGTATGGGCAGAAAGTGGGCAAGTCGGGTGGGCTGGGGGTGGGGTTCCAATATTATTCGGCGGGGGAGTTGGACAACACCGACGTCAACGGCAACAAGACCGGGACGTCCACGCCCAACGACGTGGCGGTGCTCGCCGGGTATGGGCACAGCCTTGGCGCCTACCAGCTGGGACTGACGGGAAAATACGTCCAATCCCAACTGGTGGACACGGCCAGCACGTTTGCTTTCGATGCCGGCGTTCTGACGCCTTGGTATTTTAACGACCGTGTGCGCTTGGCCGCGACGGTGGTGAACGTGGGGGGGACCCTGACCTATGACAAAGAGTCCACGGACCTCCCCATGGCCATGGGGGTCGGAGCCGGGGTGAAGATCATGAAAAACTGGGTGGCGGGAGCGGACGTGGTGGCGCCCAAGGACAACGACACCTACCTGGGGCTCGGAACGGAATATAAGATCCCCGTGGGCGACACCATGGGTTTGGCCCTGCGGGCAGGGTATAACACCATTGAACGGGGCGGCGATGCGGGCGTGACCGGCGGTGTGGGGTTCCGACTCCAGGGGTTGGATGTGGATTATGCCCTGGTCACCCAGGGAGATTTCGACGCGAGCCACCGGATATCGGTGGGGTATCGGTTTTAAACCTCTGACAGAACGCCTGTATCAACGGGATTGGAATCTATCACAGGTTATTCGAGGCAACTGTCGGAAATAGACATTTATGATTGGATGCGGGGGCGGGGGGGGTGATTGCAAACTCAAGACTTGACCCCATAGTGGAGGGTGGATTTCCATTCTAGGCGGAAGTCGCAGGGGGTTACGGTGCTGATGTTCATGGTTTCTTGGCACACTAGGCGGCCCTGAACTTGCGGGCGGGCGCCTTCGATGGCCGTCAAAATTTCTTTTGTCAGGTCAAAGCTGCCTCGTTCGCCTCCGCATCGGCCGGGGCAGGGGGCGGAAAAGTTTACTGCGTCGTCTGGGCCGATCGTCCGCGTCACTTCCTCGTAGATCTCCTGTTGCGGATTTAAAAAAGTCAACTGCAGTCGGATCGATTCGACTCCTGGAAACCTCTCTTTTAACGATCCCCCGGTCCGGGCTTCCCGGTCGCCTGAGGATCGGCGCATGACCTTCTGCTCGTTTTTGTTGGGGCCCGAAGGGCCGCGACGTCGTCTGGGTTTGAAAAATGCTGGCATGGTTTATCCTTTTCGAAACTTTTTTCTGAAATAGCCAATGAACCCCTGTTTTTCCGGGGGTCTGTTACCGGGTCTGGCCCGGTCGGACGAAAAACCGTCGGGGGAACTGGGTTTTTGGCCCCAAGACCCTTTTTTTGAACCGCCGTGAAACGATTTCTTCTTGTTGTTGCTCCAAAATTTCGAGTGATGGCCACCGGCCGGTTTGGGTTTGCGCCCCCAGGAAAATTTTGGGGGAGTGGGGCCGAGGTTTTGCTTATTAATTAACTGTTGGGGTCCCTCACCCTGCCCTCTCCCAAGAGGAGAGGGAAAACCTTTGTTTTCCTTCCTATGCGGGTTCGGCGGGGGGGGGCCGTTCGGCCCCTTTTGGAACGAGGAGCCTGATGGTCCACCCCGGGAATGTTTTTGGAAAGAGGGGCCGGACGGCCCCTTTTGGAACGAGGGACCAGGCCGGCGATCACCTGACGAAAATGATTTATTATGGCCTCCACGGAAATCGCGGTCATCTCGGTTCCGCTGAAACGGCTTTGATCCCTCACCCTGCCCTCGCTTCAGCGCCTCTGGCGCCCCAGGTGCCCCGAGCTCTGTGAGGGGCCTCCCAAGAGGAGAGGGAAAAACTTTGTTTGCATTCCCTTGCGGGTTCGGCGGCGGGGGGCCATTCGGCCCCTTTTGCAAGGGGGAGCCCGATGGTCCCCCACGGGAAAATTGAGGGTTGGATCGCTTTTGATACGGAGAGCCAGACAGCCTCTTGGAATGTTTGTGGAAAAGGGGGCCGGACGGCCCCTTGGAATGTTTGTGGAAAAGGGGGCCGAATGGCCCCCCGGATGGCCCCCCCTTGGGGGGCTTGTTGTATTGGAAGTTGGGGACGGTGGCTCGGGGGAAAGTTACCTGGATAAACTTTTCGATGCCTTTCACAAAAGGTTCTTCTTGAGGGTCCACCATTAATATTGCGTCGCCGACTCCGTATGCGCGGGCTGTTCGGCCGACCCGGTGCACATAATCTTCCGGAAAACGGGGCACGTCGAAGTTGACCACGTGGCTGATGTTTTTGACGTCGATGCCCCGGGCGGCGATGTCGGTAGCCACCAAAATCTGGATACGCAACTGACGGAAATCGTCCATAGCCTGCTGACGTTGGTTTTGAGACCGGTTGGAATGTAATGTGCCGACCTTGTATCCTTCGTCCTTGAGCCGACTCGCGACCTTGTCCGCCCCGTGTTTTGTGCGGGTAAACACCAACACCGACCGCATTTCCGTGGTTTTGAGTAACGTGGTTAACAACCCCGCTTTTTGTGACTGAATGACGGGGTATAGAATCTGGCTGATACCTTCCGCGACCGTGGACGGCCGTGCAATTTCGACCCGCAACGGGTTACGAGTGGCGAACGCCGCAATGCTCTCCACGTTCGCGTGAAGAGTGGCGGAAAACAATTGTGTTTGTCGGTCAGCCGGCATTTGTTGAATGATCGCTTTGATTTCGGGCAAAAAGCCCATGTCCAACATTCGGTCGGCTTCGTCGAGAACCAACTGTTCAATGTATTTCAGAGAAAAGTTTCCTTGCCTTAAATGGTCCAACAGTCGCCCGGGAGTGGCCACCAATACGGTGGCTCCGCCTTGAACCGACCGCGTTTGGCCGGAATGGCTTACTCCGCCGATCACCACCGCCGTTTTAAACGACGTAAATCGGCCCAGATCCTTAAAAGTGCGTTCCACCTGAACCGCCAGTTCCCGGGTGGGAACCAGCACCAGGGCCCGCAATCCGCCCGGGTCGCTGGCCAAAAGACGTTGCAAAATCGGAAGGGCAAAAGCCACGGTTTTTCCGCTACCGGTCTGGGCGCAACCGAGAATGTCCCGGCCTTCCAGGGCGATGGGGATTGCTTGAGATTGAATGGGGGTTGGGGCCTTATAGCCTAAAACCCCAACGGCCCGATCCAATAAAGGGTGAAGTTTGAACGAACTGAATGACATACACATTTCTCCTTAAACCAATCCTGATTGCGCCTCTGGGGCGCTCAAGCCGCGCATCCTGTTCCGTCATGGACTTCCCTCTCCCTAGGGGAGAGGAATGGGGGACGGGTCTTGAGTTTCCGGCAATGAGGCTTAGAGAGGATAGAGTGACATTTTAGGGGGGGGAACGGTTGAAAAATTTTTATTCTGTGGATAAAATATACAATCATGCCGTGACATCCGAAAAGCGAGGAACCCTATGAGCAGTGACATTCGCGCAATCAATGAAAAAGTGAAACAGGAAAGCCTCTTTGTTGAAGAGGTGTTGGCCGAACTTAATCGCGTGGTCGTGGGCCAACGTTATTTGCTCGAACGCATGCTGGTGGGCCTGTTGGGCCACGGCCACATTCTGCTCGAAGGCGTCCCTGGCCTGGCCAAAACACTGTCGGTTCGCACCTTGGCGTCCACGATCGAAGCCCAGTTTCAACGGATCCAGTTTACTCCGGACCTACTCCCCGCGGACGTGGTCGGCACGCTGATCTACATGCCGAAGGATGGACAGTTCACGGTCAGAAAAGGGCCTGTATTTACGAATCTGCTCTTGGCCGACGAAATCAACCGGGCCCCCGCCAAGGTTCAAAGCGCTTTGTTGGAGGCCATGCAGGAACGACAGGTAACCATCGGTGATGCCACCTACCCGTTGCCAGATCCCTTCTTGGTTCTGGCCACCCAAAACCCCATTGAACAGGAAGGAACCTTTCCCCTGCCGGAAGCCCAGGTGGACCGGTTTATGTTGAAGTTGAAGGTCACTTACCCGTCCCGGGACGAAGAACGAACCGTGATGGAACGGATGAGCCTTCCGGAACCCCCTTCGGCCCGGAAGGTCATTACCCTGGCACGGATTGCCCAGGCCCGGCGTATTGTAGACGAAATTTATGTGGACGAGAAAGTGAAAAACTATATCCTGGACATTGTCACCGCCACCCGGTCGCCCCAGGGGCGGTTGGAACGGCTTAAAAATCTGATCCGGTTCGGCGCGTCGCCCCGGGCGACCCTCGCCCTTCACAAAGCGGCCCAGGGGTTTGCCTTTTTGCGCGGGCGGGGGTATGTCACCCCGGAAGACGTCAAAAACATCGGGCCGGATGTGCTTCGTCACCGCATCATTTTGACGTATGAGGCGGAAGCGGAAGAAAAGACCACCGACGATGTCATTCAGGACATCTTTAATGAGGTGGATGTGCCGTAACTCTTAAGAACTGGGAATAAAAAAAGTGACGGGTTACCATCCTCCCTCATCCGCCCCTCCGGGGCACCTTCTCCCAAGAGGAGAAGGAAAGGCTTGCTTTTTCGTCAAGGATGACACCTGAGTAGTTACAAAAAATTTAGAAAGGATAAAGGACCTACACAGACATGTCTTTTTCAGATTCCACACCTCTAACCACGGCGGACGTGCTTAAGCGCGTTCGGACGTTGGAGATTACGGCCCGGCGGTTGGTGAACGATACCTTTGCGGGGCAGTATTCCAGCACCTTTAAAGGGCGGGGGATGGAATTTTCTGAGGTGCGGGAATATTTGCCCGGCGACGACGTGCGCGCCATCGACTGGAACGTGACCGCCCGTACAGGGCATCCCTACATCAAAAAGTTTGTGGAAGAACGGGAACTGACCATTCTTTTTTTGGTGGACGCGAGCCGGTCCCTTCGGTTTGGGACTCGCTCGCAACTGAAAGCTGAACTGGCTGCGGAAATTACAGCTGTGTTGGCTTTCTCTGCGTTGGCCAATAACGACAAAACTGGGCTTGTTTTGTTTTCTGATCGGGTGGAAAAATACATTCCGCCCCGGAAGTCCCGGGGACACATTTTACGGTTGGTTCGCGACGTGTTGGAGTTTACTCCTCAAAACCAAGGCACCTCATTAAAATCCGCTTTGGATTTTGTCAGCCATGTGCAACGGCGCAGGGCGGTGGTGTTTTTGATCAGCGACTTTATGGACGACGGATACCAACGTCCCTTGGCCATCGCCCAACGCCGGCACGACCTGATCGCGGTGCCGGTTGAAGACCGTTGGGAGAAAAATCTTCCCGCCCGGGGCCGGTGGTTGTTGGAAGACGCGGAAACCGGACGTGTGCGGGTGGTCAACGCGCCACGGGAAGGGCGGGCGTTCGCCCGCGCTCAGATAGAACGGCGCAACCAGTTGGACACCACGTTTCGCCGCGCGGGAGTGGATTCTATTTATGTTGAAACGGGTCGGCCCTACACGCCGTCGTTCTTTCGATTTTTCCGCGAACGCGCTAAACGGATGCACTAATGACGTTGAACACTTTTCTTAAGAATTACCACCTTTCACTTAATCCCTCACCCTCCCCTCGCTTCAGCGGCTCTGCCGCCCCAGGTGCCGGGAGCTCTGCGAGCGGCCTCCCAAGGGGAGAGGGAAGTCCCTTTTTTGAACATTTCGCAATTGGTCAACGGCCTTATTCGGCCTCTGGGAAAAATATCGCCTTCGGGTCACCTTTTCCAACAGGAAAAAGAACGAATAAGATTTCCCCTCTCCTCTTGGGAGAGGGGAGGGTGAGGGAAGGGGCGGATGGGGGGAGCCTTTCATGAGTTTGATTAGTTTAGCCAGAGGCCTTCGTCAAACATCAACGGATGCGGAACAGAAAATGTGGGCTTTTCTACGTGGTCGGCGTTTCTCTGGGTTTAAATTTCGTCGACAGCAACCCTTGGGGCCCTATATTGTTGACTTCTTGTGTAAGGACAGAAGTTTAATTATTGAATTGGATGGGGGCCAACATCAGGATCATGTCGAGGCCGATGCTAAAAGAACGGCTTTTTTTGAATCCCATGGGTTTCGGGTTCTCCGGTTTTGGAATCATGAATTCCTAAAAGAACCGCTTACGGTGTTTGAATGCGTATTGAAAGAAATTCAAAATCGACTCCCTCACCCTGGCCCTCGAATCAGCGGCACTGCCGCCCCAGGTGCCGGGCGCTCTGCGACCGGCCTCCCAAGAGGAGAGGGAAAAAAACCGGGATTGTTTTCGGGAGAAGGGGTGGTATGAAGGCCTTTTTAGCCGTTTTGTTTATTGGGGTTTCGGCGGGGGCGACGGTTCGGTTGGAGACTTCTTTGGAGCCGCGGGAAGCCACGGTGGGGGATCCTTTGGTGCTTCACATTAAGGCGGCTTGCGAACCGCCGGGGGAATGTGGGGTGGATGTGGGGTCCGCTGTCGGGCCGTTTGAAGTGGTTCAGGTATCCACTGGGGCGAGCCAGCCGGCGGGGTCGTTGGTGGAACGGGAATTCAAAATTACTCTCGCTCTGTTCGATGTGGGCGTGTCCACCTTGCCTTCCCTCACGGTGAATTGCCTTGAAAAGGGCCGGGCGGTGTCGGCCAAAACACCGGAAATTCCCGTTACCATTAAAAGCGTTTTGACGGAGGAAAGTAAAGACATTCGGGGCCTTAAAGGCCGCCTCAAAAAGGTGATGAACCGGCCCGTGGTGTTCGCCTTGACGGCGTTGTTGGCGATCATCGCGGGAGTAATTGCCTGGTTCAAGTTTCGCCCCGGTAAAAAGGGGCGAACGCCCCTGCCGCCGCCGGTGGCGCCCCATGTGCGGGCCTTGGAAGAGTTGCGGGCACTGGAAGAGGATTTAACGGTCCCCGCCAAGCTGTTCTACAGCCGATTGACGGACATCTTAAGAGCCTACCTGGAAGGCGCTTTTAATGCCCCCGCCTTGGACCGGACCACGGCGGAAATTTTTGCCGAGTTGAAATCTCTTTCCATCACCACGGATCAGCGGCTGGGGCTTCGGACCGTATTAGAAGATGGGGATTTGGCCAAGTTTGCCAAACTCGAACCCACTGAAGAGGAACGGTTAACCGATTTTCAACGGGTTCGGGATTTTGTGTTGGCTACTAAACCGGACGAAAAAAATAAAATAGCGAATCCTGATAACAATCTCAAATGATGAATGTAACAATATGCACTCAGCCCCTCATCCGGCCCTCCGGGGTCCTTCGGACCCGGGGCCTCTTCGGCCCGTCGCAACCGCCTGCCACTGGCAGGCGCGACCCTTCCCCCAAGAGGGGAAGGAAAACAAAGATTTTCACTCTCCTCTTGGGAGAGGGTAGGGTGAGGGGCCTGAATTTTTACAAAAGACGACCGACATGACGTTTGCTCACCCTCACATTTTGTGGTTGTTGGGTTTGTTGCCGGTGATCGCTTTTTACGATTTTCGGTGGGGATTTTTGGCCCGGGCCAAGGTGACCTTTTCCCATTTGGGTCTGTTGGGCGATTCCTCTGTCAAACGGCCCGTGGACCACGGCGTTCGTTCGGCGTTGCGGATCGGGGCTTTGGGCCTCCTCATCGTCGCGTGGGCTCGACCCCAAGAAGGGCAAGAACGCCGGGAAGTGACGTCTCCGGCTACGGACATCGTTTTGGTGTTGGACCTCTCTGACAGCATGCGCAGTTTGGATTTTAAACCGCGCAACCGGTTTCAAGCGGCGGTGGAAGTCCTTCGCCAATTTATTCAGGATCGGCCGGACGATCGGTTGGGGTTGGTGCTGTTCGCGCGCTACGCGTTTACCCAATGTCCGTTGACGTTGGATCACGGCGCCCTATTGGGTTTTTTGGACAACGTTCAAATCGGGTTGATTGAGCAAGACCGCACAGCCATCGGGTCGGCCATTGCCACGGCCGTGGCCCGCTTGAAAGGGAGCGAGGCCAAATCCAAATTGATTGTGCTTCTCACCGACGGGCGCAGTAATTTCGGCGACGTGGATCCCGTCACGGCGGCGAAAGCCGCGGCCGCGTTCGGCATCAAAATTTATGCCGTCGGCGCGGGGGCTCCCGGCGGGGGAATGATCGAAATCAACGATCCGATGTTCGGCAAACGGATCGTCAAAATGCCGGAGAACGAGTTGGACGAAGCCACCCTCCAGCAAGTGGCGAAACTCACCGGCGGCGCCTATTTTCGCGCCACCGATTTTGAGAGTCTCAAACGCATTTACAAAGACATTGACCAGATGGAAAAAACAGACGTCAAAGTGGAAACCTACGCCGATTACACCGACAAACACATGCCCTTTTTGTGGCTGGCGTTTTTCTTGTTGGGGTTGGAAAACCTGCTGGCTTTAACTCTCTGGAGGCGAGTGCCGTGACTTGGACCTATCCGATGGCGTTGGGGTTTTTGGCCGTGCCGGTTATTCTGTTGATCTTGACCGCGGCGTGGTTTCGGTGGAAAAAACGCCTTCTGGCTGAGTCCGGCGACCCAGCCGTGATGAACCGCCTGTTCGACAACAAAACCCCACGCCAACAGGCCGTCAAGGCGATTTTTCTCTTTTTGGGGTTAAGTCTGTTGGTGGTGGCTCTCGCGGGGCCCCGGTGGGGACAACAGTTTCAGGAAGTTCATCGCCGTGGCGTGGACGTGATCATCGCTATGGACGTTTCCGCCAGCATGTTGGCCGAAGACATCAAACCCAACCGGCTCACCCAAGCCAAACGGGAACTGGGCCTTTTGATCGGGAGTTTGGAAGGCGACCGGGTGGGCCTTGTGGCTTTTGCGGGAACCGCCTTTTTGCAATGCCCTTTAACCCTGGACTACGGCGCGGCCCGATCCATTTTGGACCTGTTGGGCCCGGACCTGGTTCCCAAGCCGGGCACCAACTTGGCCGACGCGATCAGCGCGTCCTTGGACGCGTTTCCAAAAGGCGGGGGAAAACACCGGGCGTTGGTGTTATTAACCGACGGAGAAGACCATTCCGGCCGGTTGGACGCCGCCGTGGATCGGGCCGCGCAAGAGGGCGTGCGGGTGTTTGCCATCGGGTTCGGCAACCCCGCGGGCGAAATTATTCCGATCCGCGACGAAAACGGCAACGTGACCGGTTACAAAAAAGACAAGGACGGCCAAACGGTTCTTTCCAAACTGGACGAAAAGGTGCTCCAGTCCATCGCGGCCAAAACACGGGGGGCTTATTTTCCGTCGTCCCAGGGCGAAGTGGAGGTGAGCAAAATTCTTGAAGAAATCGGCCGTATGGAAAAAAAAGATTTGGACAGCCGGGTGTATGGCCAGGGCGAAAATCATTTCCGCTGGCCACTGGGATTGGCGATCCTTCTGCTCCTTTTTGAATTTCTCTGGCCGGAAGTGCGCGGGCATTGGCGGCGGTTGTTGCGCGGGGCGCGGGTTGGGCGGTTTTTGGTGGGAGTGGGATTGATGATTGCGTTTACTCCGGGGCGGGCGCAGGCTTTGGGGCGGTACCCTCGGTCGAGCGAGTTGGCGCCGTTGGTTCAAAAAAGTCCCGGAAACCCGGAAGCCCAATTTAATTTGGCCCATGCCCTCTACATTGAACAAAGTTACGCGGCCGCCGCGGAAGCTTACGAAAAAACCGCCGCCGCGGTCACTTATCCGCCTTTTAAATCCGCCGCCCTTTACAACGCGGGCAACGCCTATTACCGTCAAGGAAAGTTGGAAGAGGCCATTAAAAAATACAAAGAGGCCCTTCGGATCACGCCTTCCGATCCGGACGCAAAACACAATTTGGAAATGGCTATGAAACTCGACAAGATGCAAAAGGATCAGCATAAACAGCCGGGTCAACCTAAAGACGATAAAAAACAGCCGAAACCCGGCGAGATGTCGAAAGAAGACGCGCAACGGTTGTTGGAGGCCATGGCCCAGGAAGAAAAAAATGCCCAGGAAAAGGCGGGGAAGAAAAAACAAGAACCGCCCGCGGGCGAGGATTGGTAGAATAGGGCTCACGTCATTGCGGCGTGGGGTTAGCCGGAACGGTAACTACTTAGGGGTTTTTCCCTCTCCTCTTGGGAGAGGGTAGGGTGAGGGAAACGTTTTTCTGAGGACACGAACGTCGATGTCCCTCATCCGGCCCTCCGGGCCACCTTCTCCCAAGAGGAGAAGGAAAATCATTTTTATCGGCGAAGACAGGCAACCCATGGGTAGTTACTATTGGCGATTAATAAGGACGGGATACGGGGGGCGTGACGTGATGGGGATGGAGTGGTTGTTGGGGCGATGGGGGAAAGGGGTTGTGCTTACAGCGGCCATTATGGCGGCCGTTGCCTCGTTATGTGTTGCGGCGGATTTTACCTTGACGGCGGAGGTGGATCGCACCACGTTGTCCATGAACGACACGCTTACGCTTCAATTGACCTTGGCGGGCGGCCGTGTGAACGCGTCCCAGCCAACCCTCAGCAACCTGCCTGGGTTTCGCGCCACTTTCGCGGGCCAAAGCCAAAACATCAGCTACGTCAACGGCACCGTCACCAGCCAGGTGACCTACTCGTTTGCCTTGGCGCCCCAGTCGCCGGGGGACCACATGATTCCGGCCATCTCGATGGTGGTGGACGGAAAAACCCTGACGACCGCGCCCATTGCGGTGAAAGTTCTTCCGGGAACCGCCGCGGTGACCGCGCCGTCGGCGGGCGAACGATTGGCGCGCACCGTTCACGGAGGGCGAAACCTGTTTGTGACCACGTCTCTCGACAAAAACAGCGCGGTGGTGGGGGAACAACGGACCTTGACGTTTAAATTTTACAGCCGAGCGCCGTTGCTCTCTCAGCCCAACTACCACCCACCCGACACCACGGGCTTTTTGAGCGACGATTTGCCCCCGCAAAAGTCTTATGTGTCGACCGTGGACGGACTTCGTTACCAAGTGGTGGAACTGAACACGGCGTTGTTTCCGACCAGTTCCGGCAAGTTCACCATCGGCCCCGCGTCGTTGGACTGCAACGTTCAAGATTTCCAGGACCCGTTTGGGGACCAATTTTTTCAGCAATTTTTTAACCGGGGGAAAACTGTGACTCTCCGAAGCGATCCCATCACGGTCACCGTTCGCCCGGTGCCCAGCGAAGGCCGGCCGGCGTCGTTTCGCGGGGACGTGGGCCGATACCAGATCAGCGCTTCGTTCGACAAAAAAACCGCCCGGGTGCACGAACCCGTTACGCTCACGGTAACCGTGTCGGGGGAGGGCAACATCAAATCGTTGTCGGCCCCGCCCTTACCCGACGTCAACGAGTTCAAAACCTATGAAACCCTTTCCAGCCTCAACATCGACAAGAAAGACGGGCGGTTGCGTGGGTCGAAAGTGTTCACGACCGTCCTGAAACCCGAAGTGTCGGGGTCCTTGACGTTTCCGGCCATCCCCCTTTCCTATTTTGATCCCGGTGTGAACGCTTTTAAAACCGTGACGACCAAACCCCTCGTCCTCTCGGTCACGCCGGCGGACACCACAGATTCGGCCGGAACGGGGGCGGTTTCCTACACGTCCGCTCCCGAGGGGCTCAAAGAAATTGGGCGGGACATCCGATTCATCAAGACCCGCGGGGCCCTGCGCACTCAAAATCCGCCTGTTCAAGAACGGCCCTGGTTTCCTTACGCCCAGGCCGTGCCGGCGGTGTTGTTTGTTTTGGTGTGGGCGGGACGGGCGTTTGGGTCCGCGGGGCTTAAACGGTTGTCCCCGTCGGCCGCTCGCAAAGCGTTGAGCGCGATCAAACGGGAAAAAGCCGGGGGGACTCCCTCGGTGGAAACGCTCCACCGAATATTTTTGGACTACGCCGCCGCTGTTGTGGGGGCCAATCCCCAAAGCTTGACGTCGGAACGGATCGTTTCCTTTTTGTCGGCCCGCGGCCGTTCGGCCGAGTTATTAAAAGAAAGCAACGATTTGTGGGAGGAGTTTGACCGGTCGCGCTATTCGTCCGCGCTTGTAACGACCCAGGTCCCGGCTGACTTGTTTGAGTTGGGAAACGCCGCTTACCAATCGGGCGATTTCAAAACGGCTCAGGGCCATTACGAGGCGTTGATTGCCGAAGGGCGCGGGGGGGCGGCCCTCTATTTCAATTTGGGGAACGTCTATTACCGGTTGGGCCAGATGGGGCGCGCTCGGTTGTGGTATGAGCGGGCCCTCGACGCGGCCCCGCGCGACGAGGACGCGTTGTTTAACCGCAACCTGGTTCGTGAACGGGTGGGCGAAACCGAAACCGCTGGGAGCGGGCTGAGGAGTTTAGCCGGAACGTTGTGGGCGGCCGCTACCGTCGTCAATGTTTTGTTTTTTGGTTTGTTGGCGGTGGGGCTTTATTGGGAAGAAGAATGGATTTGGTGGGGACGGTGGGGCATGGGTTTGCTGTTGGTGGGTTTTTTGGCCGCCGCTGTGGCGGCTCAACGTCACGCGTCGGTGTCTTACGGCGTCGTTGTGGCGGACCGGGCCGAAGCCCGCACGGGACCCAGCGCACAAGAACAGGTGGGATTCGTCGCTCCGGAAGGACATCGGGTGGTTTTGTTGGACACCCTCAACGAGTGGGTCCAAATCGGCGTCCCGGCCAAAGGGTTGAAAGGGTGGGTGCCCACCGACTCCGTCGAAACAGTTCGTTTGAATACGTTTCGGAAGTGATTTACAATTGAGGATTCCATGACCATCGAAAAACCTATTTTGGACATTGCTGAGGAGGTGAAGGGGGTTTCGACTCCCTATTATCTCATTGACGAGGCGCGGCTGGTGCGGAACTTGGAAAAGGTTCGGCGCGTGCGGGAACTGTCGGGGGCGAAGTCGGTGTTGGCCCTGAAATGTTTTTCCACCTGGTCGGTGTTCGATCTGATGAAACAATACATGGATGGCACCACGTCCAGCTCTCTTTACGAAGCGCGGTTGGGCGCTGAAAAGTTTGGCAAAGAAGTTCACGCCTACAGCGTCGCTTGGTCCCCCTCCGAAATCGCGGCCGTTCGGCCGCTGGCCACAAAGATAATCTTTAACTCCGTGTCTCAGTTGGAGCGGTTTCTTCCGGCGGTTAAGGGATTGCCGGTGGGAATTCGGGTGAACCCGGGGGTTAGTCATTCTCATTTTGATTTGGCTAACCCGGCTCGGCCGCATTCGCGGCTGGGGGAATCCCGCTTGGATGCCATTGTTCCTTTCACTTCCTCCCTGTCCGGGGCCATGTTTCACTGCAATTGCGAGAACGACGATTTCGCCAGTTTTTCGCGCATCGTCGATCACATCGCCAACCAATATGGATCTTTGCTCGAACAGTTGGATTGGGTCAGTTTGGGGGGGGGAATTTACTTCACCAAAGAAGGTTATCCTTTGGAGTCCTTTGCGGCGAAGCTAAAAGAGTTTGCCCGGCGGTTTGACGTGCAAGTGTATTTGGAGCCGGGAGAAACGGCCATTACGCGGACGGGCTTTTTGGTGACCAGCGTGTTGGACGTTGTGAACAACGGCATGGACGTGGCCATCGTGGACGCGGCGGTGGAAACCCATATGTTGGATTTGTTGATCTACAACACGTCTGCTAAAATAGAGCCGGTTCCCGCGGGGCCCCACACGGTGATGGTCGCGGGACGAACCTGTTTGGCGGGGGACGTGTTTGGGACTTATTCGTTTCCTGAAAAACTGAAAGTGGGCGACCGCGTGGCCTTTGCCGACGCGGCGGGGTATACGATGGTGAAAAAAAATTGGTTCAACGGCGTGGCCATGCCCGCCATCGTTGTCCGTCGGATCGACGGACGAGTGGACGTGGTGAAACAATTTTCTTACGACGATTACGTCGGATCCCTCTCTTAGGAGAAAAAATTGAAAAAGAACGTTCTGATCATCGGGGCCGGAGCGGTGGGACATGTGGCGGCGCACAAGTGCGCCCAAAACAACGACGTCCTGGGAGACATCTGCATTGCGTCTCGGACGGTCGATAAGTGCGATAAAATTATTGAAAGCATTCACCGGAAAAAAAATATTAAAGATTCTTCCCGCCGGATTTATTCCCGGCCCATCGATGCCCTCGACATCACCGCCACCACCAACCTGATCGAAGATACCCAATCGGAGATCGTGATCAATTTGGGCCAGGCCTACGTGAACATGTCCGTTTTGGAAGCGTGCCTGAACGCCCGCGTGACTTACATGGACACCGCCATTCACGAAGATCCCGCGAAAGTCTGCGAAGACCCGCCTTGGTACGCCAACTACGAATGGAAACGACGCGATCGGTGCAAGAGAAAGGGCGTCAACGCCATTTTGGGCGTGGGGTTCGACCCCGGCGTGGTCAACGCCTGGTGCGCGCTGGCGGTGAAACATCATTTTGATAGCATTGACACCATCGACATATTAGACGTCAACGCGGGTAGCCACGGAAAATATTTTGCCACCAACTTTGATCCGGAAATCAATTTCCGCGAATTTAAAAAAGTGTGGGCCTGGATCGACCGCAAGTGGGTGAGTTCACCGGTGCACACGGAAAAGTGGATGTACACGTTTCCCGTCGTGGGCGAACGGCCCGTTTATTTGAACGGGCATGACGAGTTGCATTCTCTTTACAAAAACATCGACGCCAACTCGATCCGCTTTTGGATGGGGTTTGGAGATCACTACTTGAACGTGTTTAATGTTTTGAAAAATATCGGCATGCTTTCGGAAGTGCCTGTGAAAACGGCGGAGGGCGTGGATGTGGTCCCCTTGAAAGTCTTGAAAGCCGTGTTGCCGGACCCCGCGTCGTTGGCCCCCGGTTACACGGGCCATACCTGCATCGGAAACTTGGTGAAAGGGGAAAAGGGGGGGAAACATAAGGAAATTTTTATTTACAACACCTGCGATCACGCGGCGTGTTACAAAGAAGTTGAGTCGCAGGCCATTTCTTACACGGCCGGCGTGCCGCCCGTGGCCGCGGCCATCCTGGTGGCCAAGGGCATTTGGAACCCCAAAACCATGGTCAACGTGGAAGAACTGAACCCGGACCCGTTTATTGCGCTTCGCTGGTTCGAAGGTGCTCCGAAGGAGCGGATGAGGGAACTGGGCAGTTACATTAAACGATTGATCCGGTTCGTTCTTGGGGTCGGGTTTTTGTTCGTTGGAGGGTTTATGGGCGCCTCTGTTAACGCATCTGAGAAAAACGAGTTGGCCACGTTCGCCGGTGGTTGTTTTTGGTGTATGGAACCGCCTTTTGAAGGGCAAAAGGGCGTTTTGGACGTGGTGGCCGGGTATATCGGCGGGTCCACGGTGAACCCCACTTACGAACAAGTGTGCACCGGTGAAACCGGCCACGCTGAAGCTGTTCAGGTAACGTTTGACCCGTCTCAAATCCGCTACGAAGAATTGTTGGAGATCTTTTGGCGCAACATCGATCCCACCACCGAAAATGTCCAGTTCGCCGACCAGGGGACCCAATACCGCACCGCCATTTTTTACCATTCGGAAGATCAAAAAAAAGCGGCCTTGGCGTCGAAGAAAAAGCTGGCGGATTCCGGAAAGTTTTCAGGGGGGATTGTGACGGAGATTGTTCCGGCGGGAGTTTTCTATTTGGCGGAAGAGGATCATCAGAATTATTTTAAAAAACAACCGTTTCGTTACAACCGATACAAAGAGGGTTCCGGCCGAGCCGGTTACTTGAAACGAACCTGGCCCGACGCTAAAAAACAGTGACGAATTCCGGTAAATGTTCAGCCCGAAAAATTCAGTCAAATGGACTTTTTCTTTGGCAAGGGCTGGGAGATTCTACTCAACACAGAGCTGTCCGGTTAACCCGCGACGGAAACTCCCGACCTCCCGTCATCCGGCAGGTGGATCCAGCATTAAAACTGGATTCCCGACAAAATCGTTCGGGAATGACGAGTTTTACGCATTTGTTTCCCGGACAGCTGTGACTCAACACCCTTTAGGATGAAATTCCTCAGCCTCTTTCCGTTACTCTTTTTTGTGGGAATTGCTGTCCGCCATTACAGGGCGGGCCGGTGGGGCGACGCGTTGTGGATGTGCCATTTGTCCAACGTGCTTTTGGCGGCGGGGTTATTTTTCATTCAACCGTTTCTTGTGTTCATGGCCCTTCCCTGGCTGTTGTTTGGGATTCCCCTGTGGTTGGCGGAAGTGATACGAACCCGCAAAGTTGTTCCCCTATCGGTTCTAACTCATTTCGGCGGGGCCGGGATTGCCCTGTATGCGGCTTCCCAAATGGGTCTGGTGCCAGGCACCTGGTGGGCGTCGTGGCTTTTTGCTCTCGGCGCGCAAGGGGTGTGCCGCATTTTCACCCGCCCCGAATGGAATGTCAACGTAACTCACCGGGTCTATGACGCCTGGAAACCTTTTTTTAAAACGTTTCGGGCTTTTTGGATTTTTTGCATTTCCGCCGCGGCGGTTATCCTTTGGATATTGGATCAACTGTTTTCAGTTGTCTTCGCCTGACGGTAGGAGCGATCGTTAAGTTATTAAATTATCACCGTCCCCTATTTCTTTCGTTGATTATCGTGTCGGGGCGTGGTAAAATCGGGGCGGTTAAGTGATTTGGACGTTAAGTTATTAAGTTATCACCGTCCCCTATTTTCTTTTTGTGCGGGTGTCCCTCATGAAGCGGGACTCCCGTAAGATTAGCGGAAAACCTTAGCGGGTGTAGTTCAATGGTAGAACGGCAGCCTTCCAAGCTGCACACGAGGGTTCGATTCCCTTCACCCGCTCCACTATTTGATGGCCGACTTTGTCGGCCGTATATATCTGTGCGGGTGAAGGGAATCGAACGGGTTTTCCCGCCGACCCTAGGGAGGAAAAGGGCCCGCCGGGCGGGCCCGTCAGGGAAAACCCCGGCCTGGAAGAGGGAGGCGCTAGCCGACCGATGGAAGGCGATTCCGACCGCGCTAGCGGAAGTGCCGCGTGGGAGCGGCCCTTCACCCGCTCCATAATTTAATGGCCGACTTTGTCGGTCCGTAAACAATGCCGGCGGTGAAGCCGGGTTCAGTTGAATCGGGGAAAAGGTTCCCGCCGACCCTGGGGAGGACGTGGTGACCAGTCTCAAACAACTTTGAAAGGCCCGGGCGTGGCCCGATAGAAAAACCGGTGGACCTGGATCGGAAGAAGGGATGCGCGTTAAACTTAATTTTGACTGGCCTACGAGTGTTGGAAGTTTTTGAAAGATGGCTGGAACTTCCGCGACGCGGGTAGCGAAAGTGCTCCGTGGAAAAGATTGGCGGGCCTCTTCACCCGCTCCATACGGGGGGGGGGGGGGGTGATTTTTGAGCAAAATCTTTCGAAAAATCTCAATGTTGCCGGGAGTTGGGGGGGTCAAAAACATTCGGCCTGAACGTGGAATCAAATCCCGCCTGAAGCGTTTCAAAATCGGGCGGAGTTCTGACTGCTTTAAAGATTCAAATCGGAAAACTCGTAACAATATAACTGGTTGAATTCGGCTGTTACAAGGTCTAAGGTGGGCGGGGGGGGGTGGGGGTATTATTTTGGTTATGCGGCGTCGACGGGTGGGGGTTGTTTTTGTTTTGGTGGCCCATGTTGCGGGGACGGTTTGGCCGGAAAATAATTTCTGGTCCGAACGGGCGACCTTGCGGCGGGGGGGCGTTTCGTCTGATGTCAAACAGCAGTCGGACTTTGTTTCGGAGGGGCGGGGGTCTGACGGCGGTGAGTCGGCGTTGAGCGCGGAGGTTGGAGCTAAACGTTCGTTCGAGGACTGTGTTCGGTCTTATGGGGCTCTTCGAGCGGGGTCTGATCCAGAACAGGGGGACGGGCCGTCCGTTGTCCTTGTTCGTGACTTGCACGGCAACAAAACAGCTCAGCAAAACATCGGATCCCTGATCTCGGTTTTAGCCTTTGAACAGGGGCTTTCTTTGGTGGGCTTAGAAGGCGCAACGGGGCCCTTTGTGACTGACGAGTTCGGATCGTATCCGGATCGATCCATCGTCGATCGGGTGGGCTGGCATTTTTTAAACAACAACCTCATCAGCGGCGCTGAGTTCGCCGGTCTCACCCTTTCCGATTCGCCTCAACGGCTGACCTTGTGGGGTGTGGAATCGGGCCGGCTTTATCGCTCCAACGTTTTGGCGGTCAAAGAATCTCTTGCCAGGCGGGAATCTGCTCGGGAAATTATCCAGTCCATCGACGGGGCCATCGGCCTTGAAAAAAATCGCCTCTATTCGCCCGCCTTGGTTGCATTTGATAAAAATCAACTCCTTTACGATTCCAACAAGATCGATGTGGGGGCTTATTTGTCCGGCCTGGTTGCCATGGAGCCTGCTTGGGATCGGGCCGCTTTTCCAAATGTGGTTATTCTCCTTCGGTTGCTTCAGGCCGAAAAACAGGTGGACGTTCAGCAAGTTAAACGGGAACAAAGGGCGTTGGCTGAGGATCTGGGCAAGCGGGTATCGGCTCGTGAGGCGGCTTCGATTGATGATATTGAAGAGGCGATGGAAAGGGCGGGGATCGAGTTTCGAAATTATCCGGCCTTGGCGGCCCAGGTGCGTCTCCACAAAGAAATTCAACGTGTTGACCATGAACTCCTCCTTTACGAAATTGAACGTTTAGGGCTATCGGTCCAGACCCGACTGGCGGAAAGGGACCAACAACGAGACCTTGTTCGGCTGGATCAGGACAGCCGGTTATTGGGTCGGCTCTTTCGGTTGGAAATGACGCCCGCGGACTGGGCGACATACAACCAACGGCGGTACGAGATTTTGGGGTTGCCGGATCGTCTGCAACTGAAAATGGATTTGGCTGAGGCCGTGCGTCCGTTTGAATCGTTTTGGGCGTGGGCGGCTCGGCGGGATAAGGCGTTGGCCCTTAACTTGTTGGATAAAATGGCCTCTGAAGGGAAAAACGCGGCTCTCCTTGTGGTTGGAGGGTTTCATACAGACGGGGTGGCCCACCATTTAACCGAGGCGGGTGTTACGGTTCGGGTGGTTACGCCCAACGCTTCTTTTTCTGAAAACGAAAAAACCTACATTGACTCTTTTGCCGAAGATCCCCCCAGCCTCCGTGATTTGGTGAACGGGCAACAGATTGCACTTAAAACATATTGCTCGTTAGCGGCTCGGGCGGAAAATGATTCAGTCCGCAGGGCCTTGCACATTTTTATCACAGGGCTCACAGCGTGGGGGCATTTCGAATTCGTTCGCGCGGGAAAATCCGCGAAGGACCTTCTCGCTCAGATGAAAGCATTCATGCGGGGATGGCCGTTTGAACCGGAACTGGTTGGGGTGACGGGGGATGGGTTCGCAATGAATGTTGGTGGGGATAGCGTTGGTGTGGACGCATCCAACAATAAGCCAAGCTTGACCTTAATGGCGTCGAATGGAAATAAGAATGGGAATGGGCCTTCGACAGCGAATGGGCGTGAAAGCAATAAAGTTACCTGGAATCGCCGGTTGTGGGTTGCGATACATAATTTCGTGTTTGAAAAACATATTTCTCCTGACCCGGAAAGGGATGCTTTGGAAAAGAAAGTTGAACGCGTATCGGAAGTTCTGGTCGGTGCCTATCAGGCAGGCACTTTGGACCACCACAATAGCTTATTGTCGCAACTGCACCTTACAAAAGAGCTGTTAGACGAGGTTGCGCACGAAGCACTCAAAAAAATGATCGCGGGGAAAAATGCAACACAAATTTCTAATCATCCTTTAAGCGGCGATTTTGTAGTGATGCGGTTTGAGGGGCTGGAGGGGGTGATTGGGGTTTTTCCTAAGAATATCGACTTACAGGTTGCGAATAATTTTAAGAAACATTATCTTGACATTAAAGGCTCCTTGGGAAATTTGCTTGTTCCGTCTTCGTTGGTCTCTAATCCGGAACCTTTTATGCTGGGTCATCAATCGATTTTACGCACATCCATACTGCTTATGAAAGATTTTACGAATAGGGAAAGCTTTGTCGGACGACGTTTCTTTTCCTTAGAATCGGACAAATATTGGCCGGGTAAAGAAACGCCAATATCTAAGATAGATTCCATCCAAAAAATTGTATCCGCTAGAAATAATCATCTGCGCGATTTTTCCGATGCAGTACATTTTGCAGGTTGGGAACCCATTCAAAAAAACCTTAAGGAGAAAGACCTAGGCGTTTTGGATCCCCGGTTGGACGACAGGGACACTTTGGAGTCCTATTTGGTCCTCTGTAACCCCTGGGCTATAAGAAGAAGCGATGCGACTCCGAATAATAACAGCAATTCATACCGGGTGCCGGACGTTTTGGCGGCCGAAATTGCAGAAGCTCAACGTGAGTTGATTGCTGATCTCATAAACAGAAAATCTTCCGACCTGGTTCCCGAGGCAAGGCCCGCGGAAATTTCCAATCGTCTTCAAGAAGAAATTTTACGGCTCCGCCGAATCGCCACCCAACTATAGTTTGGCCAATATGTTGCTTGTGATTGAGGGTGAGTGTTTACAGAAAGTTTACAAGCTCTTAAGGCGGTCTTAAGGTTGACTTATTACAATATAGCCATGAAGAAAATCCTATCGGCGTTTATTGCGGCGGTTTATTTCTCGGTGAACTGCGTGTTGGCGCATTCCACCGAGTCGAACTTTTGGGCATCGCGGCGGGCGGCTAGCCAGAGGGTCAAGGGTGAAACCGCCAACCTTCAGGAAGGCGCCTCGGCTCAAAGGGGAAACCTTTTGTTGGCCCAACTGCCCATGGCCAGCCCGGTGGATTTGGCTCGGGGCAAAGTTGATTCTGGCCAGGACACCTCAGCGGATGGGGCTCGGACTCCTTTTTCTGTCGGACCTGCAACGGGCGATTGGTTGGGCAAAATGGTTTCGCCTTACGGGTCTGTTCGCGACGTTTACCTTTCTCCTAAAAAAGACGCTCCTTTTATCGTCCACATTCAAGACGCCCACGGGATTGAAGAGGCTCAACGCAATATTTCGTCCATGATCGAGATCGTGGGCCAGGAACCGAGAATTCAGTTGGTGGGCCTGGAAGCGGCGTGGGGGCCCTTTTCCCTTCAACCCTACCGGGACTATCCCGATGCGAACATCACGAAAGAAATTGCCGACTTCTTTTTAAAAAAAGGTCTCATTGCCGGGCCGGAATATGCCGGGCTGACCTTGCCCAGCTCACCCGATTTTTTTGGCGCGGAAGACAAAACGCTTTACGACGCTAACGTGTTGGCGTTAAAAACCGCTTACAAAAATAAGCAGGGCGCCCAAACCCAGTTGGATGTGGTGGTCAACAATGTGGCCGCCCTTAAGAGCCTTCACTATTCCGAAGAACTCGGAATTTTCGATGGGCATTTTGAGGGGTACCATTCCGAAAAAGAAAAGTTGGCTGTGTATGTGCGCTATTTGGTGGAAATCAATCGTAGTCTCAAATTTACTAACCAAATCCCTCATCCGGCCCTCCGGGGTCCTTCGGACCCGGGGCCTATTCGGCCCGTCGCAACCGCCAGCCACTGGCAGGCGCGACCCTTCCCCCAAGAGGGGAAGGAAAACAAAGATTTTCCCTCTCCTCTTGGGAGGCCGGTCGCAGAGCTCCCGGCACCTGGGGCGCCAGAGGCGCTGATGCGAGGGCAGGGTGAGGGATCTGTGCCTAACCTGGAACTGTTGGTGAGGGCGTTGGACGAGGAAGATCGTTTGAATTTTAAGTTGGTGGAAAAAGAGCGTCGGGAACTGGTTGAACAGCTGGCTCGAAAGTTGACCACGGAACAAATGCAGGATCTTGTGGCCAAAAGTGTGGACTATCGGGCGGGGCGGGTGGGGTATGGGGACTATCACAGCCACTTGATTGTTACGTGCCGCCAGCACGGGATCAGCGTGGGCCAATGGGGTCATTTGAACCGTTACATTTCCTATGTGATGTTGGCGGACAAGATTGATAAAAATGGGTTGTTGGAAGAAATGGACGCCTTGGACCGGGCTATTCCAGAACGGTTGGCGAAAACGGCTGACGAAAAAAAGTTGGTGTCCATTGCTTACGATTTGACTTTGATGGCGAAACTTCTTCGCCACGAAATGTCGCCCACCGACTGGGCCGCCTACGAAAAACGGGTTGGTGAAATCCATCGTTTGACCGATCGATTGAACGAACTGGATCCCACGGGGAAATGGGAATCTCTTTCTGCGAAAACGTTGAAACCTTTTGAAGATTTTTGCCGTTACGCCACCCAACGAAACAACGCGTTGACCGACAATTTGTTGCGGCGCATGGGGGAAACCCAGGCCAAATCCGCCGTGTTGGTGGCAGGCGGGTTCCACACCGAGGGCCTTTCGGCCCTTCTTCGCCAAAAACAGGTTTCGTTTGTGGTGGTGACGCCAAAAATCAGCGAGATCCCCCGCGACAACAAATACTTGGACCTGTTGGCCAGTGACCCGGTGCCGCTTGAAAAACAGCTGGCGGGGGATCGAATTTATTTGGCGAGAATGGTGGCCATGATGTCGGATGAATCAGAAGCCGCAGGTATGGTGAAAGCGTTACAACAGCTATTCCAACGGGGGATGGATGTCTACAGCGCTTACGGAAATAGCGCACTCACATTAAGAGAACAGCCAGGCGCTGTTAGACTTTTTACATTAATGGACAAAACGGTCTATGCTCTACCGGCCCAACATGGGAGTTCAATCCTCAGGTGGGCCGGAAAACATTCCGTAGCAATTGAAAATTTTCTTATCGTTGTTGGCATGGCAACGATGGGTTTATTGTTTGGATATTCATCAACGGAGGTCTTGGCGACGGTCTTCGGTCTTTTACATTTAAAAAATATGGCACCGGCCTTGGCCAAGGCCGGATTATTAACGGGCGTAAGTGAAATAACCTTCCGAACCTCTTTAATGAACAAACCTCTTGCTTCTTTAATTTACATCGCTTCAATAACTGCATCGGCTTCACTCTTTGTTGTTGCTGGTAACATTTTGTTGGGCGCCCCCATTGAAACATTTTCCGATTTAGCCAGTCGAACCGCCCAGGGGCTCTTGGCGGTGACAGGCCTTCATCTGTTTTGGAACAATTGGGTTGTCCCATTTTTCAATAGCTATTTTGGCATACATTTTATATTAGCTCGTTGGTCGGTAGGGTCAGAAAACGATTTGGACGAATTAATAAAAATATTCCCCGATCTCAATACATATACTGACGGGCGTTCCGCAAATGGGGCCTCAAAAAATATTGACGCGTTGAAATCCCAAGCTCAAAGTTTTCAATCCGCTTTGTCAGCCGCTGAATCCACTGCCAGGGAAAAAGGGTGGGACCCAAATCAATCATTAACTTGGAAAATTGATGGCATGGATGATTACGCCACTGTTTCGGTACAGGTTAATGAAGGCGAAGATCTTGGGAGCAAATTTTTCTCCTATCCGGCCGGGTGGCTGACCATTCACATCCATGGTTCTCCGACTGGATTCTCTCGCAAAACCAGGAAGAGTTTTTTCGGGCCCGAAATAGATATTCCCATCACGGCTACGGAGTTAGCGGAACTAATTTATGCCCAATTGGGAGAGAACGAAAGAAACAATAAATCACCGATTTTGCTTATAAGTTGCCGGTCGGGAAGTGAGTTGTCTTTTGGTCAGAATGTGGCACAACAAATTTCAAAAATATTAAATCGGCCCGTTGTAGCGCCGACAGACACTCTTCATCACATGCGTGGATTTGTGATTATAAAAGGATATACCGCAACTCAAAATCCAACTGATTGGACGCCGGAAGGCTCTTGGAAGACGTTTTTACCTGCAGAAGCGGTGAAACTCGAAGAAGAGGCGAAACGGGTTTCTAATGGCTTCGATCAGTATTTTGAAGGCATCACCACCACCCCCACCACTCCAGAGGAACCCTTAGTCGATGAGGGGGGAAAACCCACGGCGACGGCGGGTAATGAGGAAGCGGGGAGTCTGGTCATCCCTTGGTATAACCAACTGATTGTGGCGGTTTTTTTGTTTATGGAAGGCGATCGGTGGAGTCGTGCGTGGCAGAAAGCTGGGGACAAGGTAAAGAGTAGATCCTTTTCTATTTTTGGCGCCTCGATAACGGAGGTGCCGGGGTTGCCTTGGGTCGCACAGGTTTTGGGCGGGAGTGTGTCGGCGATTGTGGGGTCTTCGTTTATTTTTGCGTTGTTGCACCATTTAAGACCTCCTCCTAACTTTGGAACTAATTTCCGGGGGGCGCAGGGGGCCATAGCAAAAGCAAATGTATTTTTTGGGGCGGTTTGGAATACGGTTAGATTGTCGATCTTACAGTTCCTTCATATAGATGCGTGGAAAAATACACGTGACCCTGAAAGTGGAAAATTGATTTTTGGGGTTGGAATTCAATTAATCATTCGAACAGTAGCGGCCATAGGTATTAATTTTTTGGCGCTCTATATCGGTGGCGATTCTTATGTTTACACGGGCCTCGTTGCGGCGGGACTCCATTCCCTATACAACTTTATCTTTCCTCGGTTCGGCTTGCCGACGTTGACGGCGGGGGGGCGAGGCATAGTGCCGAAGAGGATCAACCCTAATTCAAGGATAGATGGGCATTTGAATTGGCTAGCGGCAAGGCCTCAATTGATTATTAGAGTTCACTCAGAGCTAATGGCCACTTTCGTTTCATATGTCGATTTAAACTCTTTTTTAACGACGAATAATACCAGAACGCTCAATGATACGGAGTGGATCCTCCAGTGGAATTCAATTGGAAATTTTCCATTAGGTCCTCCAACTGTCTCGGATGATTTCGAAACTAAACTTTCACAATACGGGATTATACAAACAGAAACGACAGATGCGGAAATGAAAGGGACGTTCGGCGAGGTTAGACTACTTAGAAGGAGCAACGGTGAAGTTTGGGCCCTAAAATCGGTGAATTTTGGTGAAGAAGAAATGACACTTTCTAAAGCTATCTATCGGATTGTCATTCTTCTGTCCGAAGCAGAGCAGTTAGAAAAATTGAAGAATACGGGGGTTTTAGCTGTTCCTGAATTCAAGGATTCTTTGTTGGTCGGTAACCATAACGTTTTAGCGATGCAAATGGCCCGCGGGGATCATCCCGGGGAAGGCCCAAGCAAAAAGATTAATTTGAAAGAAGCCATCGCGATTTTGACCGCGGTTCGGGATCTTCATGCGGCCGGATTTGTCCACGGCGATATAACATCAAAAAATATTATCCTTGGGGAATCAAGGGCCACATTGATCGACCTTGGAGCATCAATATCCCAAACGGAGACGAATGTTTTCAATCCACCCCATTTCTCGTTGCATTACGCCGCCCCTGAAATCGCAAAAGGACCAACCCGGGGAACCGATATCTATGCCGTGGTGCGCCTTTTAGTCGATCTCATGGATGATCATTTAATTACTCACCCGAAAATTTTTCCGCTATTGGAACGGGCCATCAGAGATAATGACGCTCCACAGGATGTGATCGACTCTGGATTGTCATTGACTTCATTCAGGCCCACAGCCAATGATCTGTTAAAAGCCTTTGAGGAGGTTAATGCTGAACCCTCGCCCAGCAATAAATTCGGACCTAAAGAGTTCTTTTCGTTATGGCAACTTAACGCAGATATGAATACTGTCGAAAGATTTTTGCAGGAAAGACTTGGACCAAGAAAGACGGGATTAACCATCGATTGGTTGAACGAATTGGTTTTCGGGGCCTGGTATTTTTTCTTTGGCGGTCCAGATGTCGGCAGTTGGGCTCAAGCGCGAGAGAAAGCTCGTCAAAAAATTGATTCGCCCGGGTTCGGGTGGAAATGGGCGCCGTGGACGGAGGCATTGGGACTGCCGGGGTTCGCTCTGCTGTTGCAATCGTTGGACCCGACGACGTTAGTCGCTTCGTTGTTGTTTGCGGCCAGCCACGGGTCGCGTGCGCCGCCCGGTGTTCTGGTGGAACGCACCTTCGCTGCCCTCTTTATTAACCTTCTCGTTATTTACGGTGCCCCCTATTTGATGGCTTTGGATTTGCTGCTCCCCTTGATAGAGTTACTGGGGGTCTCTCCCCAGGTTGTGGAACTGGTCGTTCAAATTTTGTCAGGAATTTTCCTTCACGGAGTTTATAACGCCATCAAAGCTTTTGATGCGAAACGGTTACTCAACAAAAATGTCCAGTTAGCACCGGTGGTCAGGATGATGGTTGTTAGTTTGGTTTCGGCTACCTTCGCGGTTATCGTCGCGCCTTTCGTGCTGGCAAATTTCTCATTTCCGATGGGAACATTTTTCTTGGTTTCCCTGGGCACCCAGGCCCTCGACCCGACCACTTTCCAAGCATTCTCCGATAGTGGTCTAGTGTCCGGAATGATAGCCCTGGGTGTTGGTACCTTGTCTAACTTCTCGACTTACGCCTTTTCTATGGGGTGGGCCCCGATGGCTTTGTTGGGATTTGCCACATCCGCGTTGCTTTCTCCGAAAGTGCGTTCTTCCATGCGAAAGTTCGCCGTGGCGGGCCTCTTGGCCTTCGGACTGGCGGGAACGCCTGCACCCACCGTGGCCGCTCCTGCAATCCAAGTGAGCGAACAACAGCAAAATGATTACGCAAAGAGTGCGGTGATTGCCGCGATTGAGGCTCGACCATTAGCACAACTTCCAGATAATCTGAAGGCTTACATTGAAGCGGGGAATTACCGGGCACCCTTTGAATTGTCCGACGGGGAAAGTCGAGCCGGTTTAGACAACTTGATTGAATTTCTTGGTGACCCCACGACCACAGAGAAGGCCGCGGAGGAATATGGACGTCAGTGGGCTATCGCTGAAGGACCCAATAATCAGATAGTTGCCGTTTTGCATGGGATTGCTAATTGGGAGGAAAAAACTAGAGCCATTGCTCTGGCGGTGGTGCGGGGGATGTTATTGGCAGGAACGCCCGTTCTTGTAGTGGCTGAAGAGGGGTTTGAGACGGCAACCATTATGTATTCTGGTCAGACACCCATTGAGGTTTTGAATATCGCTGAGTTAAATGCCGACCTAATGAAGACGGTTGAGTCCCAGAGAAGTAAGACAAAGGTCCCTCTCGCCAGCACGGTCTTCATTCGGGAAGAGGATAGGCACGTTTTGAACGACACCGAATTTACCGCTTTGACCTTTGAGGGAATTTCCAGAGCCATTAAAAACACGTTGGATTCCCTTATGGCCGCGCTCCGTGCGGCCTAACCGCAATACCGGTTAGTTAAGCTTAGTTGCCCGAATAATAACGACTGGATCCCGGCCAACCCCACGCCGAAATGACGAGCAAATGAACGTTAATTCAATTATGAGACGGTTACTTGAACAAGGTGCGCGCGGTGGCGGCGGATTCCACTACGTAGTCCTCCGGTACAACCGGATGGGCGTTGTAGGTGGCGACCAAATTCATCGTCTCCAAGATCGTTAGCCCCAGGTTTTCAGCCAGTTTGCCAAGTGTCAGAACACCGGCTTTGTAGTCGTCCAGCTGGTACATCATAAATCCCCTTCGCAAGAGAACCTTTAACCCGTCCGATTTATTGAGATGATGTTTTCGGGCTATAATCGCGAGACGCGCTTCTTCTTTTTTTTCAAGTCGAACTGATAGGACCATATCAGGCTCCTTCCTCTTCTATCTTTATCAGAGCGGTGTCGATGAACCGAGGAGAAATCCAGGCGTGTTTTTGTAGTTCCATCAGTTTCGATCGCGCCAATTCGCGGCTCAACGCTTTTTTGTAATGGAGTTCGACGAGGACATCTACCGTCGTGACAAATGGAACTTGATAGGCTTTGGCCACCCGCATGGCCGCGTAGTCGTCTGTCAAAACGACGGCCTTCTTTTCGATCGCCATGACAAGAACCGCCGCCTCCCCCGTTCCTAAGTTCCATTTTTGGCTTAATTGCGCCGCCTGCCGTTTGGGGCATTTTTCGACGTGAAGGATTCCTTTGAGAATGTATTCATGGATCACCCGTGCGTCTGGTAAATCTCGGCGAAAAGTCGTTTCCTCAGCCACTTCTTGGGGGATCACCAGACGAAACCATTTCTGGGCTTCATCCAGCAAACCCAATTTAGTCAGGAGAATCAAAGGAGCCGAATCGACAATCACCCTTTTCATTTATACACCATGAGGTGATTGTAATACGGGATTCGATAAAGATCAAGCCCCTATGAACTAAAACTGTTGCGTTATCTGGCACTTTTTTTATGGGGTGGGCCTTCCCGAAAGACTAATTAATATGTTCTTCAATCGTTTTAAAAAAAAACATGTGGCATTTTTATCTTGCACATTTTTTGTTAAGATATCCCCATGTTTCCCGCGTTCCCGTCTAAAATTAGCCCGGAATTGGATCAGCTCATCATCGATATCATCAAGAATTCCGCCGCCTTGGGGCAGGGGATTCATCCGTTTGTTTTGGAAGAGGTCGCCCGCTACATGGCCAAGGTTAACAGCTACTACACAAACGCCATGGAAGGTAACCCGAGTAAATTGCGAGACATTGAGGCCGCGTTGAACCGCCGGTTTCTTAAAGAAGAGTGGGCCCGCAATTATCAAGTGGAACATTTGGCTCACCTGCAGGTTCAAGAAACCATGTTGGCCCGTTTAAGGAATAGTCCGGGCCTGGCGATTTGTTCGGCGAATTTTCTTTCGTGGCTTCATGAACAATTTTATCTCCAGCTGCCCACCGAAATGCGTTGGGCCAAAACTGAGAAAGGAGATAAGGTTCCGGTTGTGCCGGGACAATGGAGAGATCGGGGGGCTTCCGTTGGTTTGCACAACGCGCCCGAACACAAAGAAGATATCCTGCATTTCCTGGCCAAGTTTGAGGAAAGTTTTCGGCCCGAGTCTTTGCACGGGTCAAAAAAAGTTTTGGGATTGGCGGCGGCCCACCATCGGTTGTTATGGATTCATCCTTTTCCTGACGGCAATGGGCGTGTGGCCCGCTTGTTTACCACCGCTTATTGCGTCAAGATCGGATTGGGGGATCCGCCACTTTGGACCGTGTCCAGAGCGTTGGCCCGGCATCGGCAAGATTACGATGCGCACCTGGCCTTGGCCGATCAGCCCCGTCGAAACGATTGGGATGGGCGGGGCCCTTTGTCAGAAGAAAATTTGGCCGCGTTTTGCCTCTTTTTTCTCACCGCTTGCAAGGACCAAATCGATTTCATGAGCGCTGTGTTAAGTTTGGATCACTTTCAACGACGCGCTCAAAGATACGGCGATGGGCTGATCAAAGAAAAAAACCTTTCAAAAGCGGGGGGGAAATTGCTGGGGGCTCTTTTTACCGCTGGGCGGGTCTCCCGGGCTTCGGTGCGGGACATCTGTCACGTTCAGCAACGGCGCTCTTCGCAAATCATTAAAGAATTACTGGAAGGCGGGTGGGCTCACAGCGATGCGCCCTATGGGGATCTTCGACTGAACATTTCCGTCGATATGGCGGAAACCCTTTTTCCACGGTTGGCTTAGGAAAAACGTTTCCCTCACCCTACCCTCTCCCAAGAGGAGAGGGAAAACCCTTGGTTTCCTTCCCCTCTTGGGGGAAGGTGGCCGGGAGGCCGGATGAGGGATTCACCAGAGTGGTGGAACGTGTTCCGTCGCGCTCGGGACATTATCGGAGCTTTTGGGAAACTAAGGAGGATTAGATGAACGATTCGATTCATGGTCACGACGTCATGCGGATGATGGTGGAGGCGGGGCGGTCTTTTACAGAGTCGGAGTTGGAGGAGGCTATTGTTCGCAAGTTTGGGGGGCAGGCGCGGTTTCACACTTGTTCGGCGTCCGAGATGACACCCAAACAGCTGATCGGGTTTTTGAAAATGCGTAACAAGTTTATTATCTCTGATAACGCCATGGGGATGAACCCTGACAATATATGCGATCATGAGTGATGGCCCTGGATTTTGGATACGATCAGTCCATCACGATAGGACGTGAGCGGGTTATTCATGGTGTCTCAGGTCCCTCACCTGTCCCTTCGGGACATCCTCTCCCAAGAGGAGAGGAATGGGCTATTATCGTATGTTCGTTCACTGAAATCAGTTGGGATAAGATATGACTGTTTTTCAAAGACTAATTGAGTTGGCGGAAGGGGTGAGGCAACCTTGAATAGACGAGATTTTGGAGGCTTGGCCCTCGCGTTTGCGGCGGCGGTGACCCTTCTTTCGGCGGCGGATTCAAAAAATGTCACCGCGCAACTTGTTGTAGAACCCTCCTCCATCGCCGCGGGCGTGCCCGTTACGGTGGCGCTGAAACTGGTTCATGCGCCTGGCTGGCACACCTACTACAAAGAGCCGGGGGATTCCGGCTTGCCTACAAAAATTGATTGGGTTTTACCGGAAGGGTTCTCGGCGGGGGAAATCCTTTGGCCGGTTCCCAATCGCATTGAATTGCCTCCGCTCGTCAACTTTGGCTATGAGGGAGAAGCGGCGTTGTTGGTGGTTCTCACACCACCGTCGGATTTGTCGGGGGCCACGGTGACCCTTCGCGCTAAGGTGTCGTGGTTGGAATGCAAAGAAGAGTGTGTTCCAGGCAAAGCAGAGTTGTCCGTGGTTGTCCCGGTGGCGACGAGTGCTGGTGCGCCCACCGCTGACATGGCTGAATTTTTTGGTCGCGCGAGAGAAAAACTGGTGCAGGTGGGGAAAACCGAAACCGCCGAAGTGAGCGGTTTACTCGCTGTGGCGTTGGCGTTTCTCGGCGGGATTCTCCTTAACGTGATGCCTTGCGTTTTGCCTGTGCTTTCCATTAAAGTTCTTGGGTTTGTTCAGGCTCCTCGGGAGGTGATTCGCCGGCACGGGCTTCTTTATGGAGCGGGGGTTGTTTTGTCCTTCTTGGCGTTGGCAGGGTTATTAATGTCCCTTCGCGCGGGAGGAGAAAAACTGGGGTGGGGGTTTCAGCTTCAGTCCCCGGTCTTCGTCGGGTTTTTGGCCCTTTTGTTCCTCTTTTTGGCGTTGAACCTGTGGGGTGTCTTTGAAGTGGGGACCTCTTTTATTCGGTTAGGAGGGTTGTTAAAAGAGACCTCCGACTGGAACGCTTTTTTGAGCGGTGTGTTGGCCGTCTTTGTCGCCACCCCCTGCACGGCCCCGTTCATGGGATCCGCGCTCGGGGTGGCACTCACCCAGCCGGTTCCCGTCGCGTTGGCTATTTTCGCTTCATTGGGTGGGGGGATGGCTGTTCCCTATGTCCTTTTATCCTTCTTCCCGGGCGCCGTGCGCTGGTTGCCGAAACCTGGCCCGTGGATGGTGCGGCTTAAAAAAATTCTTTCCCTTCTTTTGTTCGGCACCTTTATCTGGTTGGCTTGGGTGTTGGCCCTTCAACTGAAAGGAGAAAAAACTACCACCTTCTCCCAGGCCAACGTCAATGCCCTGTTGGCCGAGGGCCGGCCCGTGTTTGTCGACTTTACCGCCGCGTGGTGCATCACCTGTCAGGTCAACGAGCGGACTACCCTGTCCACCGATAAAGTTAAGGCCGCCTTTCGTGCCCACAACGTCGAAGTGTTGGTGGCCGACTGGACCAACCGCGATCCGCACATCACCACCGCCTTAGAACAGTTTGGACGTAATGGCGTCCCTTTATATATACTCTACTGGCCTGGCCGGCGTCCGGTGATTCTGCCCACTGTGTTGACGCCGGACATCGTTGTGAATGAGTTGAATAAACGTTAAAAAGGAGATCCGCATGAATCGATGGGTTATCTCTTTAGGCTCTTTGCTCGTTGCTGTGTTTGCGTTGTCCACACAGGCGGTTGAATCGGGGAAACCTGCACCGAATTTTTCGTTGCCCGATATTCAAGGATCCTCCGTTTCATTGGAAAAACTGCGCGGCAAAACTGTCGTCTTGGAATGGATCAATCACGGGTGCCCGTTCGTCAAAAAACACTATGAGTCCGGAAACATGCAGGCCCTCCAAAAAGAATTTACCGCCAAGGGCGTCGTTTGGTTGTCCATTTGTTCGTCCGCTATGGGAAAACAAGGGCACTTGAGCCCCGAGGATTGGCGCATCGTTGAAAAAGAAAAGGGCGGAGCCGCTTCCGCCATCCTTTTGGATGAGGCCGGCAAGGTCGGCGCCCTTTACGGCGCGAAAACAACGCCCCACCTGTTCATCATCGACCCCGCAGGCCGTTTGATTTACCAGGGCGCCATTGACGACACGCCTTCCACTGATCCGGCCGATGTCAAAGGAGCCGTCAATTTTGTGCGGGCCGCACTCAACGAGTCTTTGGCCGGAAAAACCGTTTCAACGCCCGAATCGAAACCTTATGGGTGTAGCGTAAAATACAAGTAGTGTCCTGTGTCGGCGCGTCCGTTCAATATCCGGATGGACCGCAAAACTGTTTCCGCCATGGTGCGCCTGTTTTGCCGTAACCAGCACCTTGTCACGAACCTGTGCCCAGGTTGCGATCGGTTGTTGGATTATGCTTTGATTCGACTGGACCACTGCCCGTTTGGCCCAGGCAAAACAACGTGCGCGAAATGTCCAGTTCATTGTTACAGGCCCGCTGAACGCGACGCCATGCGGCTCGTCATGCGCACCGCCGGGCCTTTAATGTTTCCTAAGCACCCGTGGTTGTCCTTATGGCATCTGTGGCAGGGCTCTAAAGGACCACCCAAAAAATCGGCCTTCGGCCGCCCGTAGGGGGATTCGTTTGTGGATATTTTGGAATTCTTAATTGAAGATCATGTTTTTTTTAAAGATCGTTTGAATCAACTGCATGTGTTGGCCTTTACTCAAGACTTTGCGCCCAACCGCGCCGTCGCTTTGGATTTGGTCAAAGACATCCGCAAACGCCAAAAAGACCATCTTCGCCGTGAAGTGGAACTGCTGTTCCCCGCTATGAAAGAAGCTTTGGCCAGTTTGAAAATTTCCCCCATTGATCCGTCAGTTATTCACCACCTTCAAGAAGAACATACCGGGATCGGCCGGAACCTTTATTTGCTTCAACAAGAGTTGGAAACTCTTCCTATCGGCCAGTCGTGGCTGAAATCCTTGCAGAGGGTCGAAGAACCGTTGTTGGCCCATATCGATATGGAAGATAATCGCATCTTTCCCCAGGCGGTCAAGGTGATCTCTAAAGATATTTTAGAACGATTGTCTCGCTCAATAGATATTTTCACCAATTAAGGGAGGAACTTACGATGGGAAAATTGTCAAAAGCATTGGGCACAGGGCTGGGTTTGGCTTTGGCCGCTACGGCCGGGGCGTACCTTCTTTACAAAAAAAATCCTCGGTTTCGTCGCCAAACCAATCAATGGGCCGAAAAAATGAAACGCGAAATAAAAGACACACTCTCCGGCCTCAACGAGATCAACCAGACCACATTCAAACAGACCATCGATCAGGTCAGTCAACGATACGCCCGAATGAAAGATGTCAATAAATCCGAGTTGGCCGGACTGGTCGCCGATCTCAAAGACGCGTGGGCCCATTTCAACAAGGATTTGGCCTCCTTAAAAAAATAAGGTCGAACTTTTTCCGGGAATCATTTTCTTGAGCTGAGTTTCCATTAGCAATCTTTCCCGGAAAGTTATAGTATATCGACGATACGAGAGACGTTCCTCGCCCACAGCGCAAGGACCATGCCGCTAGGAATGGTGCGTGATTATAGGATGGCGCAGGCAGGCGGCCTCAGTGTTGCAGAAATATTAAGGTTGCCGTCCTCGCTCAGAGCGCAAGGACAGGCAGGTAGCCGCAGTGCGGCCGAAACCCCTGCCGAGGTAGCTCAATTGGTAGAGCAATCGCTTCGTAAGCGATAGGTTTGTCGGTTCGACCCCGATCCTCGGCTGATTTTATATCGTTTAGTCGCATCATGAGGAATTTATTGTCCGAGCCCTGTTCCGCTGAAAAAAATTTCACCTCTTCCGTTGGGACTTTATTGTCCGGTGCCGGAATGGGGGGTTTTTTTTCGCGTCTGGTGGCATTTTCTTTACCCCTCACCTATTTTCTTGTCTCTGTTTCGTTCTACCTTCGCACCTACGACTCCGCACAAATTAAAATTACTCTCACCCAGGCGGGATGCGGGATGGTTATTTTGTTTTGGTTCTTGCAATTGATCTTTCAGAAACGATGGCCTTTTACAAAAAAAGATTTGCCGTTGGTCGCGCCGTTCTTGGCCGTGTTGGTCAGCGGAATTGTCTCTTATCTCCAATCATCCTTTCAAGCCGGCAGTTTGGAAGAGTTTTCTAGACGAGTCTTTTATTCTTTCATGGCCCTCATCGTTATTGCTGAATTTCGTGGCATCGACCGTCAACGACGGCTTCTTCGTTGGCTCATTGCCGGATTCGCTGTGACCGTCTTTTATGGTTTCGTGCAATATTTCGATAGCCGTCTGTTTCCTCCAACCCTCACCAAGGTCGGACTCGACCCGTTCATTTGGCGACAAGCGTTTGGATACCGCGTTTTTTCGACGTTCGGTAACCCCAATTTTTATGGAAATTTTTTAGTCATTATCACCCCCATTCTCATCGCGCTTTATTACAGAAATCGAGGCCCCTTGTTCCGCCCGTTCCTTTTGGTGGGACTCCTCGTTCCCGTGGTCATTTTGACCGACAAACTTTTTGCCAACCATTTCGGCGGAATCACCGCCCTCAATGAACTGTGGGTTACAATCGGACTTATCGCTTCACTGGCGACCGCTCTCGTCGCCGTGTGGTGGAAAAGCCCCTCAGCGGCCGCCAGCGGCATGATGATCTTTTTTGGCGCCACATTCATCAACCTTTTCGCTTCTGAAACCAAAGGGGCCTGGGTGGGCTTTGTGGGAGCCATTATCGCCATGGCCCTCTTGGCAGGTCTTTTCTTGGTCGGAAAAAAGGCCCGCAAGGTCACAATCGGTCTTATGGCCATGTCCTTAGTCGTCGGTATCCTGGGGTTCGCGGTCGTACGACGGTATGCGATCCAACGCAAGCAGTCGGTGGATTTTCGAGTGTTTACCTGGATCGCGACATGGGACATGATCCGAACCCAA
This sequence comes from Elusimicrobiota bacterium, assembly GCA_016715645.1. Classification (GTDB taxonomy): domain Bacteria; phylum Elusimicrobiota; class Elusimicrobia; order FEN-1173; family FEN-1173; genus JADKHR01. The sequence goes on from JADJZR010000010.1 coordinate 76,958, forward strand.
CCCTGGTTGGGGACTGGAATTGGAAGTTTTAAATGGGCTTACCCAGCGTTCCGACGGCCGGAAATCATTTTGCTGGAAGGACGGTCGAACACCGAAACCGACCACGCCGAAGACGAATATTTGGAAGTTATGTATGACGAAGGGATGGTCGGGTTTGGGATTTTCTTATGGCTGATCATCACCGTGAGCGTTTTGGGATTTCGGTTTTTGAACCGTCTCACAACAGAAGGGGCTCGGCCTCCTCCAGGGCAAGCGTTTGATGATCGAGTCTATAAAGTGATCGCCTACATGGGTGCCTGGTGGGCGGCTTTGCTTCACTGGACCATGGACGTGTCCATTCGGTTCGTATCGTCGGGTATTTTTTCATTTTTCTTGCCGGCTCTGGTGGTCGGGTTTGTGCGCAATGACCCTATGCCCGCGCAACAGGACCCGCCCCGTTCCTCCGATTTTTGGGTGAGAGTGGCGGTTTTAGGCGTGTGGGCGGGGTTCTTTCTTTTCCCCGATGAACATTTGCGCCCCCTTATCGGCTATTCGGGCATTTTCTACGCGATCGGTTGCTTGCTTGTATTGGCTGAACTTCTTGAGGTTCGGCTCAGACCAGGACTATCTTCGTTTAATCCCACCGCCCTCTTGTGGGGAGCAGGACTCTGCGCGTCGGCAGAATTAATGGCGATCCCCGCCTTGAAGGTGGAGGGGGGGACTCCCATGCATGTTGTCCGGATTTTAACCGCACTCATTTTCATTAGCGTGTGGGCGCTTCTGCGTCGACAAAAAACCCTCCCGGATGTAAACCGGGCCGAGGCGGCCTCGCCCCCATCGGCCGTCCAATGGGTTTTGGCGGGTATTGCCGTGGGGGTTTGGATGGCCGGGGCTCACGTTTGGAGAGGATACTTTTTGGCGGATGTGAGTCACAACGTCGCGATTTTTTTCTCCAAACAGATGGTTTGGATCAAGTCACCCGATTTCGACAACAAAGTCAACAGCCCGGAATTTCCACCCGATATGAAGGGGGAATACCTTCGGGTCGGCGGGGCATTGGAACATTACGAAAAAACATCCCGCCTGAACCCAGGGTTTCCCATGGCCCGCTATTTTGTGGGCAACGTTTACAACGATTGGGGATCCACTCTCGCTGACCAGGCCCGGCAAGCCCACCAAAAAGGAGACTCCGCTGAAGCCGCCAAATTGCGCAAACTGGCCATCGAAAAATGGGATCAGTCTTTGGACGCCTACGACAGAACCAAAAAATTTGCCCCCAACTATGTCCAGACCCACCACCAGGTGGGTTTGCTTTATTTGAAACGAGGCGAGTTGGAAACCGCTTTGGGTGATAAGGAAAAAGCTTCGGAAAACTGGGCGTTGGCGTTAAAACACTTCGATCTTTATAACAAACTCGACCCTGTTTTTCCGCCCAATTATTACCGGCAGTCCTACGTCTATTTTAACCAGGGAGACTTGGAGCGGGCCGAAAAAGCCTATTTAGGTGCCCTGGTGTATAACTCCAGCAACGTGGTCAACCGAGTTTATTACGACCGCAACGTGGAATCTTACAGCAATTTGGGGCGTCTCTTCTATGTTCAATTGATAAACCAATATCCTAATGCGCCCCTCTTGCCTATTGACTCAACCCTATTCCAAAAGGCGGAAATGTACTATTTGAAAGCCATTGAAGAGGGTCGCAACTCCGGACGGGAATCGGAAGTCTCCGTTGAGCCCGCAAAATCTTTGGCCGTATTGTACTCCCGTGTTGGCCAAAATGATAAGGCCTCGGCCCTCTGGTTAAAACTGCGCCAGTGGGCCCCTCAAGATTCGGACGTCCAACGGGTCTTTTCAGCGACTCCGACCGCCCGCTGATGCTCGGGCAACACCGAGCCCTTGTGGGATGGGCTTCGATTATTCACGTGGTTGCTCCGCTGTTTTTTTTCACCCAGCTGACCCAAAACCCCTACAGCATTCAGATTTTGATTTTACATGTGGGCCTTTGGGCGGCGTGGTGTTGGATTTTGTTGACCCACTGGAACTGTGCGTTTTCTTGGCCGGCCCGCACGTGGATCGACAAACCTCTCTTGGCTTTGGGAGGATGGGCCACGCTGACCTGGTTGTTGTCGATGGGCCGCCACGGGGATTTTTTTCGTCCGGGATTGTGGCATGAAGGATTAAGGGGACAACTGTTCGTTTGGGTTAACGCCATCGGGGCCTTTTTTTTGTCCGCGCTCGTGGCGACCGGCGACCGTGCGTTTTTTTTTCGTCGACTCCTTTTGGCCGTGGCCGGGGTGTCTGCGGTGTATGGGATAGCTCAGTTCCTCGGCGTGGACCCGATTTGGGGGTCCCAATTAAACCCGTTTGCGGGCCGCCCTATTTCCACTTACGGCAATCCTAATTTTTTGTCGTCGGCCTTGGTTCTGTTTATTCCCTTGGCCCTCCATGAATGGCTAAAAAGCCGGTCCATCGGCGCCTCGGTGGGGTGGGGAACCTTGGTCTTGGTTTACGTAGCGGCGTTGGTGGCAACGATGACACGGTCCTCATGGATTGGCCTCGCGGGCGGGCTGGCGGTTTTCGTCGTTTTGGACCGGGCCCAATTTCGCCGGAAGCTCCCATGGGTGACATTGATGGCGGGAATCCTGGCGGCGCTCGTCTTGTTTTGGCCGACCTCCGAATTGGGCGCGGCCCGGCCGATCCATCGAATGGTCGAACTTTGGAACGGCGTCACCGGACAATCTGTATACGCGTCCTGGCATCAACGTCTCATGATTTGGCGATGCGCCTGGGATATGTGGGCCGAAAACCCTTTGACCGGAAAAGGCTGGGGTTCCTTTGAACTTTTTTTCCCTTACTACCAGGGCCGATGGCTTTTGCTGGACCTGTTCCAAACATTTAAAACCCACTCCAACAACGCCCACAATCTCATCCTTGAAATCGGCTCACAAACGGGCTTGGTCGGTTTGGGCCTTGGGGTTCTGTTGGCGCTTATAACGGTGCGGGGACAAATTCAACACACCCGTTCGACGTCAGCGGAAAAATCCCTAACGTCTGCGCTGTTCGCAGGGATGGTCGGCATGGTGATTGACAACCTTTTCGGCAACGTCTCTCTCTTTTTCGCCATTCCTGGTTTTCTATTTTTCTGGGTGTGGGGACAATGGGCCGTTCTGGCCCTTAGCCGGCCCGCCCAGACACCATGGTCCCGGTGGGCCTTAAGAGGCCTGACCCTCTTGGTCGTGTTGGCGGCCGTTTGGATCATGCCGATTTTGGTGCGAGCCTTTATGGGAGAAGCCGGATACCTTCGGGCCACCCAACCGGCTCGGCTTAACAGCGGACGAGGGGGGGAAGAACAGTTGTTAAGGGCCCAACGGTTGAAACCACACGACGTTCACATCAATTTTGAATTGGGAAACTTGTATTCCCGCCGCATGATCGATGCTCAATCCCGCGGATACGAAATAGAAACCGCGACCAACGCTGAAAAAGCCTGGGCCGCCTACACCCAAGCTCTCCGATCGAACCCCAGTTACGATGAAATATTTTCTGCCCGTGCCCGAACCGCGGAGGCGCTGAGACGAATTCCACAAGCACGTCAAGATGCCCGCCTGGCGCGTTTGTTGGATCCTCGACAGGCGCCGGCCGTTTCAATCCCTTTGGACCCATGAAATTCCTTTCCGCCCTCATACGCCGGATGGGTATCCGATCGCGGTTGTTGGCCTTTTTTACATTGGCTCTGGGAGCGTTGACTTTGTCAACGGCGATCATCTCTTACGCGGCGTTGTGCGTGTTCATAAAGGAATCCACTTTTCGGGAAGAACGTGAATTATCGAGGCGGCTGGCCGAACGGTTGTCGGCTCATTTCGCTGAAGCCCAGCGGGGACTGGCCACCCTGCGCCTCACCCTGCGTTCGGACGGACCTTCGACGAAAAAGCAGACCGCTGTTCTGAGGGCTTTTGCGGCACGATATCCCGACATCCTGGAAGTGGCCACGTTCGATTCAAATGGCCGCGGACTGGCCCGGGCTGGCCGCATAAAAGGTCGCTTGGTCTGGGGAAAAAACACCTCGTCACGGGCCGGGCGAAAAGAATTCGCCAACCTCTCTGGAGGAAAATTCCTCATTGGAGCTCCCCAGGTGGACGGCGCGACACCCCAGGTTTCATTAACGATTCCGGTGGGAGACAAAGAGGGCACCGTTTTATCGGCTCGCCTGGGGTTGGGCGCCATATTCACTATGATAAAAGAATCGGCTTCCCCCGCCGCCCACGCTTATCTGGTGGGTGCCGACGGGCGCCTATTAACTCATTCTCACTATACCCCCAACGAGGACTGGGCCCATCGGCCGGCGGTGGCTGCTTTTTTAGCTGAATCCTCCGGTCGCCAAGGATATCCTCTTATCGTTGGAACCGGCCCGCAACGGCATCTGGCGGTTTTTCACCGGGTGGTTCCGACGGGGTGGGCCGTTTTGTTCGAAAGCCCGTTTCGAACCCTCTTGGCACCGGCCCGTCGAATGGGTTTAAGGGTGTTGGTGGCCGCCTTGGTGTTGGGTAGTCTCTTTTGGGTAGCGGGCTACCTCTTGATCAATAAAATTGTTGAACCTTTGGGATTGCTTCAACAGGGGCTACAGCGCATCGGTCGTGGAGACTTTTCTCACCGGGTGAGGATACAATCCGTGGCGGAACTTAAAAAGGTGGCCGACACCATCAACCACATGGCCGAGTCGTTGTCCGCCTCGGAAAAAGCCAAACGCGATTTAGCCCACATGATCGTCCACGATCTTAAAAACCCTTTATCGGCCACCTTGAGCGCCATCGAGTGCGTTTTGCAGATGGCCGATCGAACCTTATCCGCCGATGAGAAGAAAATGCTTTCGCTGGGGGCCAAATCCGGACGCGACCTGCTTCGGCTCATCCAAAATCTCTTGGACGTGGCCAAAATGGAAGAGGGGAAACTTCCGCTCCGCTGGAGTTCATTCTCCATCGTGGAGCTGGCGGGTCAGTGCGTGGACGATTTGGAACCGCAAATCATGAAAGAAAAAAAGATCATCTCCGTTGAAGTCAGTCACGGTCTTCCCTTAGCTTGGGGAGACCGGGACTTGATTCACCGAACCTTGGCCAACCTTTTGACCAATGCGCTCAAACACACACCGCCCCGAACAGAAATTTCCATTCACGTCAGGAACGATGCCTTGACCCGTACGCTGGTCGTCAGCGTTAAAGACAACGGGGAAGGTGTCCCAGCGGATTTCAAAGATCGGATTTTTGAAAAGTTCAGCCAAGCCGAAGGTCGAAAAACCAATCAGCGGGTTGGTAGCGGGTTGGGGTTGACCTTTTGCAAGCTGGCCGTAGAGGCCCATGGGGGCCGAATTGGGGTGGAGTCCGACCCGGGCAAAGGAAGCGAGTTTTTTTTCTCCATTCCTCTCGCGCCAGAAAAATAGTTTGTATAATCACTTCCCCAACATATGACGAAAACTTCAGCATCACCTATCGACTCGCTGTGCGTCAACACGCTTCGGTTCCTGGCGGTGGACGCGGTGGAAAAGGCCCGGTCCGGCCACCCGGGGACGCCCATGGAGGCGGCGGGACTGGGATATGTCCTTTGGACCAAAGTTTTGCGCCACGACCCCTCGGATCCCTCGTGGCTCAACCGGGATCGGTTCATTCTTTCGGCGGGGCACGCTTCGATGTTGCTTTATGGACTTCTTCATCTCACAGGGTACGATCTCACTCTTGATGACCTTAAAAATTTCCGTCAGTGGGGCAGCCAAACGCCCGGTCATCCGGAGGTGGGGCACACCCCCGGTGTGGAAACCACAACAGGTCCCTTGGGCCAGGGGTTTGCCACCGGCGTGGGGATGGCCATGGCGGAGCGGTTGATGGCGGCCCGATTTAATCGGGCCGGAATGGCGATCGTGGATCACGCGATTTGGGCGTTTGTTTCCGATGGGGACATTATGGAAGGCCTTTCGGGGGAAGCGGCCTCGTTGGCCGGCCATCTCAAATTGGGCAAGTTAAAGTCTGTTTATTTGGACAACGCCATCACGATTGAAGGTTCGACCGAATTGGCCTTTTCCGAGAACGTGGCTCAACGCTTTGAATCGTACGGTTGGCGGACGGTCCGAATCCCTGATCCGGAAGATCTGGTCGCTGTTGAAACGGTTTTAAAGGACGTCCAGTCGAACAACGAAAAACCCACGTTGATTTTGGCGCGCACCCATATCGGGTTCGGTTCGCCCAACAAACAAGACACGGCTGAAGCCCACGGAGCGCCTTTGGGCGCCTCGGAAACGGCTTTGGCGAAAAAAAATCTAAATTGGCCTGAAAACTCGCCCTTTTTTGTGCCGGACGAAGCCCGAAACCATTGGGGCCAAACCCACGATCGCGGAAAAGCCCTGCGGTCCCAGTGGGAAGGGTTGTTTGAGAAATACAAACACGCCCATCCGGATTTGGCGAAACAATGGATAAACATAAAAAACAACCCTCTCCCCGCGGACTGGGAAAAGTCGGTCCCTGTCTTTAAGAAAGGAGATGACATGGCGACCCGACAAGCTTCAGGCAAAGTGATCCAAGCGTTGGCGGGCCGGATGACGAACCTGGTGGGGGGGTCGGCGGATTTGGCTCCCTCAAACAACACATGGATAGACGGCGGCGGCCATTTTTCAGCCGACGAAACCGGTCGCAACTTTCATTTTGGAATTCGGGAACACGCCATGGGCGCCGTCCTTAATGGACTGGCTCTTTACGGGGGGATTATTCCGTTTGGGGGTACCTTTTTGACGTTTGCCGATTACATGCGCCCGTCGATACGACTCGCGGCTATTATGAAAATTGGCGTGATCTATGTTTTCACCCACGACAGCATTGGCGTTGGAGAGGACGGGCCCACTCACCAGCCGGTCGAACACCTGGCCAGTCTGAGGTGCATCCCCGGATTGTCCGTGATTCGCCCGGCGGACGCCAACGAAACGGCCCAGGCCTGGAAATCCGCCCTCTCTCGTCGAGACGGACCCACAGCGCTGATCTTGTCGCGCCAAAAACTTCCCACTTTGGATCGAACTGTTTTTTCGGGGGCCGAAGGCGTTCTACAAGGGGGGTATCGTTTAGATCGAGATCAAAATATTCATGTTCTTTTGATCGCAACGGGATCGGAAGTATCCTTGGCGTTGGCCGCCCGGGAGCGGTTGGCGCAGGAAAAAATCGCCGCGGGTGTGGTGAGTCTTGCGTCCCACGACCTGTTTGAAAAACAAGACGCCGCCTATCGCCAAGGGGTCATGCCCGACACATCGAAAGCCCGGGTGGTTATTGAAGCGGGCGTTTCATTTGGTTGGGACCGCTGGGCGGGTCCCACTGGCGAAAAGGTGACCCTGGATCGTTACGGCGCGTCGGCCCCGGGCGAGATCGTTCTTGAAAAGATGGGATTTAGCGTGGACGCCGTTGTGGCGGCGGCCAAAAAATCAATCGCAAGGAGTCGTTCATGACCCGTTTGCACGATTTGTTGGCCCACGGCCAAAGCGTGTGGCTCGACAACATCAGCCGCGATCTCCTGAGGTCGGGAGAGTTAAAAAATTTGATTGACCAGGGCCTTCGGGGAATGACCTCGAACCCGGCCATTTTCGAAAAAGCATTATCGTCCGCAACCACTTACGACGCCTCGTTACGGCGATATTTTTCCGGCAAACGAACAGTGGAAGAGATTTTTGATGCCTTGGCCCTGGAAGACGTGGGCGATGCGGCTGATCAGTTGAGACCCGTTTATGATGAATCGCAAGGTTCGGACGGGTTCGTCTCCATTGAGGTGTCGCCGTTGCACGCACGGGACAGCGAGCGCACGCTGGCGGAAGCGCGCCGGTTATGGAAATCACTCCATCGGCCCAATGTGATGATCAAAATTCCAGCGACCCGTGAAGGCCTACCAGCGATTCAGCAAGCCTTGACTGAAGGGATCCCTGTGAACGTGACGTTAATTTTTTCAGTTGAACGGTATGCGGAAGTGTTGGAAGCCCATCGGCGGGCCATGGAAGCGCGCGCGGCGGATGGGCCAATAACCGCGGTGGAAAGTGTGGCCAGTTTTTTCGTGAGCCGAATTGACGCCGCCGTAGATAAAATTGTCCAGGAAAAAATTGGCAAATCAAAAAATGCGGCAGAAAAAGACCAGCTTCTTGAAATATTGGGAAAAACGGCCATCGCTAGCGCCAAAGCCGCTTATTTACTTTACAAAAAGCATTACGGCAGTCCTGCCTGGGACGTTTTGAAAAAAAAGGGTGCCCGGCCCCAACGGCCGCTATGGGCCAGCACCAGCACCAAAAATCCCCATTACTCGGATTTGATGTATGTCGACACCCTGATCGGGTTAAACACAGTGAACACGTTGCCGCCCCAAACGTTGGCGGCCTTTCTGGATCATGGAACCGTGGCCGACACGTTGGAAGAAGGGGTGGACGAGGCTCGGCGGACTTTAGAATCATTGAGAACGCAAAAAATCGATCTGCGCAAAATTACCGACCAGCTGGAAGCGGATGGGGTTCAACTGTTCGTGGACGCCTACGACAAACTCATCGCCGGCCTTCGAAATAAGAAGGAATCCCTGTCGCCGGCATTGTCCAAAAGGTAGATTTCTTGTGCAGGAGTTTAATCCGAATATAAAAACAACGATAAGGAGCTCACTATGTCGCGAAGACCGTTAATGGCGGGGAATTGGAAAATGTTCAAGACCATTTCCGGAAGGTGTGGATTTGGTGAAAAAGTTGGGAGCCCAAACGTTCGGAGTGACCGATCGAGACATTCTGGTCTGCCCACCGTTCACGGCATTGGCGGCAGTGGCCCACGCCGCCAAAGGGACATCCATCGCCGTGGGGGCCCAAACCATGAACGACAATCTTTCCGGCGCCTTCACAGGGGAAGTGGCTCCCGGCATGATCAAAGACGCCGGGGCTTCACACGTGATCATCGGCCACTCGGAGCGGCGCCAAATTTACGGGGAAACCGATGCCCTGGTCAATAAAAAAGCCAAACTTGCGTTGGAACAAGGTCTCACCCCGGTGGTCTGTGTGGGGGAAACCCTGGTCGAACGGGAAGCGGGCAACACCTTCAAGGTCGTGGAACGCCACGTGGTGGAGGGTTTGAAGGGTTTTTCGGCGACCCAGGCGGCCTCGGTGGTGGTGGCTTACGAACCCGTATGGGCCATCGGCACGGGCAAAACCGCCACTCCAGCCCAAGCCCAAGAAGTTCACGCGTTTATTCGAAAAAAGCTGGAAACTTTGTTTGGGGCTGAAGCGGCTCGGGTACGAATTCTTTACGGCGGGTCAGTGAAACCCGACAACATCGACCAACTCATGTCCCAACCCGACATCGATGGAGGGCTTGTGGGCGGAGCCAGCCTGAAAGCCGAAGATTTCGCGCGCATCGTCAAATTCCAGAAGATCCCCGCGTGAAACTAGTTGTCGGAGCCGACCATGGCGGATACCGAGCCAAGGAGAGGTTGGTCCGGGCTCTTATGGCGGCGGGTCACCATGTGACGGACGTAGGCACCATCGATGAATCATCCGTGGACTACCCCGACTTCGCGGTTCGCGTGGGTCGAGCTGTGGCTGGAAAAAAGGCCGACCGGGGCGTGTTGTTGTGCGGGACAGGAATCGGGATGGCCATTGCCGCCAACAAAATTCGGGGAGTTCGGGCCGCCGTGGTGTGGAACAAAAAAACCGCCGCGTTAGCGGCGGAACATAATGACGCGAACGTGTTGTGTCTGGGAGCGAGGATTTTATCTTCCTCATCTATAGTGGCTCTGGTAAAGGCCTGGTTGGCCGCACCGTTTGGCGGAGATCGACACGTTCGGCGCATTAATAAAATCCGCGCCCTGGAAAGGGGGAACCGATGAAAAAATTGGTCCGTGTGCCGTTCCTTGTCACTGGATCTGTGATGGGTCTTGTCTGTTTTTCATTCGCGGCGGTCTCCCAAGATCGCCTGCGAGAAGGCCTGGCTTTGATGAACGAGGGTAAAACCGAGGCGGCGTTGACCGTATTGCGCCAAGCCGTTGCCACGGATCCTTCCGATCCCGCCGGGCACACGGCATTGGGAACCGCGTCGCTTCAAGCCCAGCAATTCGACCAAGCTCAACGCTCGCTCGAGCGGGCGGTCACGCTGGATCCGAAATCTCAAACCGCCCTGTATTCGTTAGCGCTCCTCTACGAAAAACAAAAACGGTACCCTGAAGCGCGGCGATCGTGGGAAAAGTTTCTGGCGCTCGCTCCGTCGGCGGAATCGGCCGAATTGGCCCGTCGCCATCTGGAACGCCTTCCGTGAAAATTGTCGGTGCGGCAACGATTCTTTCCCTCATTTTAACCGGGTGCTTCGCCCCCTTGCGAACAGTGACTAAACCGGGAATGGATTTTTCCAAAATTAAAAATGTGCTCGTGTTGGAGCCCACTTATCCTGAACAACGGTTTGTGACCGATGAGTTTGCCCGGCAGTTGATGGCACGGGGGTATCGAGTTCGGGTGGGAGAGCCCGACGACCAATCGGATGTTTGGCTTCAAATCACCGTGTCCCAGGCTGTGCCCGACAAAAAATATCTGGTCCCGTTAAAAGGGGCCTGGGGTGACCGCTCTGTTGTCTACAACGCAGTAACGGAAATTTCGGGCCGAACGCTATACCCATCCGGGGCCGGCCCGGGGGTGGACGACGCGCAAATATTGGTTTCCAACGCCACGGTTTCGTTGTCGGCCCGGTTGCTCGAACCGGGCACGCGCGAAATGTTGTGGAGCGGAAGCGTCACTTACGAAGGGTTGGATTTGGATGTGGCGGTGGAAGGCTCGGTGGCGAGCCTGTTTAAGCGGTTTCCACTTCAATAAAAGGGGTTGAAAGTAAGTTGTTCTTAGTACATACTGGAGGAGCCGATCCCCTGAATTTGGGCGCGGGGGTCGGAATCTGCTGTTCGAGGAGGACACCTTGGCCGTTGACATCAACAAACTTTTTCAAACCATGCTTCGCAGCGGCATTTCGGACATCCATTTCAAGGCGGGAACACCGCCGATGGTGCGGATCCACGGACGGCTGATGTCGTCGGGCTTCAACAAGATGGGCGCCGAACACATTGAAGAATTGGCCCGATTGTTGATGAACGAAAACCAGCGGACGATTTTTGAGCGGGACAACGAACTGGACATGTCGTACAGTGTGCCGGACCTGTCGCGGTTTCGGGTCAACGTGTATCGACAAAAGGGGTCGGTGGCGCTGTCGTTGCGGGTGGTGCCTTTGCAGGTGAAGTCCTTTGAAGAGTTGAATCTTCCCGCCGAAACCATGCGGAAACTGTGCCAAAACACCCGCGGAATGTTGTTGGTGGCGGGCATCACCGGAGCGGGAAAAACCACGACACTCAACTCGATGGTGGATTACATCAACAAAACTTTCGCCTACAACATGATCATGATCGAAGATCCCATCGAGTACTATCACACTAACGACAAATCCTCCATCGCCCAACGGGAAGTGGGCCAAGACACGCCTTCGTTCGGGTCGGCGGTTAAACATTTGCTTCGCCAGGATCCCGACGTGGTGGTGTTGGGCGAAATGCGCGATGCCGAAAGCATTCAAGCGGGGATCACAGCGGCCGAAACAGGCCATTTGGTGTTGGGCACCATCCACACCATGGACGCCTCCCAGACCATGGGACGGTTGCTGGAATCCTACCATCCGGCCGAACAGGCGGGAGCAAAAACCCGGATTGCCAACGTCCTCAAAGGCATTGTGGCCCAACGCCTGTTGGAATCTGCTGACGGGCGTGAGCGGTTTCCGGCAACCGAAACGCTTGTGGTCACTTCGTTGATCCGAAAACTGTTGATGGAAGAAAAATCCAACGAAGTCAATCGCGCCATTGAGCAAGGGGCCTATTACGGAATGCACTCGTTTGACCAAGATATCATTCGGCTGTTTAACGAGCACAAAATCACGAAAGAAGAGGCGCTGGACGCATCCACGAACCCCGACGATTTATTGGTGAAAATGAACACTCTTCGAATCGGGGACGCCTAAAAGCGGTATGGCCATTCGTCGTTGGGAAATGTTGCTGTCGGCCCAAGCCGACAGTTACCTGTTAAAAATACAGGGTGACCGCACGGACGTGGACCGCATCGTGCAGGCCCACTCCACCGTTTGCCAAAACGTCCAAGAAATTTCGGAAGACACTTTCCAATGGGCGATTTTTGTCGTGGGGGCGACGTTGGCGGAAAAACTGGCGATCCAAAACCAAGTCATGTCGCTGACCACCGACGCAGAGGGGAAAAAACCTTCCGATTCATTATTGGACGTCATTGAAGGGCTCAGCGGCGCGTTGCAAGACCTGACCAATTTGACAGACGACGAACAAGCCTATGTGATGAACAAAATGGCCCGCATGGGCCAGGCGTCCGCGGCCATTCCTCTGGGGGGGGCAACGACAGCTCCCGCCGCCGCACCGCCTTCTACGGGAGTGCGTCCGCCTACGGTTCCGTCCGCGCCCCGGGCGCCGGGCGTTCCGGGAGGAGGGCCTGGTCAACCTCTCCCAGGGAAAATGCCCTCGGCTCCGGGTCAACCATTGCCTCCTGTTCCTGGCTTTACTCCGGGCCGTGTGGTGCCCCAACCAATCCCCGGACGAGTGACGCCGGGAACTCCTTTGCCACCGGTTTCGATTCCGGGGGGCCTGCCCGGGTCTCCGTCCAGTCCTGGAATCGTTCGACCGGTTCAGCCGCCAAAATCTATTGGGCCCGCCGTGCCCCAAACCCCATTGCCTCCGGTAATCCTTCCGAAAGTAACTTTCCCCGGCGTTCCATCAGCCTCAAAACCGGCCCAGCCCACTGCGCCGCCAACCGCACCCATCGATTCCCCGCGCCCGCCAGCCGCCCCCGTGCCGGCGGCGTCTTTGACGCCGACGGTTTCCCCGATAGAAAAACCCCCGCTATCATCGCGTCCGGAAATTTCACCTGCGCCAACGCCGCCAGCGGAAGTTGTCATAGAAAAAAGAGCTGAACCCGTGTTGTCCCCTCGGGTGGAACCTTTGGCGGCGCCAACCGTCAAACCGCAAGAACCGATTACCCCCGCGGTTGCGCCCCCATCATTGGAATTATCTCCCTTAATGGAAATTAAACCTCCACCCCCGGTAGCGACATCGCCGGGCGCCAACGCCAAACAGGAAGAAGGTCAAATTCAGGCGGCTATTTTTTATCCGACAGAAGGGGAAGAATGGAAATCCCAATTCTTGAACACCCTGGGCGATATCGCTTTAAAAAAATCTAAAAAACCCACCCATTTTAAGATCAATGCATCGGTGGCTGGCCCCATTAGCTTTGAAAATTCCGCTGAATGGATATGGAAATCAAAAACAAGCGGCGCCGATATTTTCTTCGTTATCTTGCCGCCCCACTTAGGATCCGATTTGATGGAACCGGTGGTGGCTGAGGCCGAATCAGCGGGACTGCGTTGTTTTTTGGTTCCCCAATCCGAAATTCAGTCCAAGTTGCTGTATATGGACCTCATGGTTGAACTGATGATGTTTAAGAAAAGGATTCGGCCCCCTTCGCCATGAGCAACAACCCGGTGGTGGAATCGTCCTTTGAGTCGGGAGACACCCGACTGGTTCCCAATTACACTTTTGAAGAGTTTGTGGTGGGCCCGCACAATCGGTTTCCTCACGCGGCGTCGTTGGCGGTGTCGGAAAATTTAGGAAAGGCCTACAACCCATTGTTTCTCTACGGACCGGTGGGGATCGGAAAAACCCATTTGATGCAAGCGGTGGGTCACAGGGTCTTGCATCGAAACCCCAGCGCGCGGGTTCTTTATGTGACGGCGCAACAGTTCATGTCGGAAGTTATTGAGCTGTTGCAAGCGGGGAAACTCCAACTTTTGCGGGAACGATATCGGTCGCTGGATTTGCTTTTGGTGGACGACATCCAGTTTTTGGCCACCTCGGAAGCCACCCAAGAAGAATTTTTTCATATGTTCAACGATCTTCACGCCTCCGGCAAACAAATCATCATGACATCGGATCGCCCTCCCAAAATGCTCACCACGTTGGAAGATCGCCTTCGAAGTCGGTTCGAATGGGGACTGATCGCTGACATTAAGTTCACCAATCTTGAAACCCGAGTGGCGATTCTTAAAAAAAAGGAAAGTCACCTGAAAGGGTTTACGTTGGGCGACGATGTGCGCCTTTACATTGCCAGCCGATTAAAATCCAACATCCGGGAATTGGAAGGTTTTTTGCGACGAATTCAAGCTTACACCCAACTGTACAACGAAGAAATTTCGTTGCCGTTGGTTAAGGAGATCCTTAAAGAGCTTATCCCGCCCGAAGAATGGGGCTCTGAAGAAACCGCCTCGGGCAAGGAAACCCAGGCGGCTCCGCCACCCAACGACATGGAGGGCTTTGATCTGCGTCCGGCCGGGGGTTCGACCGCGAAAGAAAATCCCCCGCCCGCGCCGCCCAAACCAGCGGTGCCCGTGCCCGTCTCCCCTGGGCCCCGTCCCGTGGAAGTTCCTCCACCTTTTGTAAAGGTTCCGCCCCTTAATCCGCCAGAGCCTCGCAGAATAATGCCCGCCCCTGTCGCTGAACCCGAGACAGTGGTTTCAAGAGTCCCCGTTACACCGACGGCGGTTCCCGTACCAGTCCTCCAGCCAGTTCCAGCTCCCTCGGCGCCAACCTTGCCAAAACCCCCTGCGGCACCGACGGTGATCGCTCCGTCGGTCTTGCCCTCAAACCCGGGGCAGATTCCCGTGGTCTTTTTTTACCCCGCTGGACGAGACAAAGAACTGGTTCAAATGAAAAAAAAGTTTGACGATATTATAGGCAAACACAAACTAAAGTTTTCTCTGCATCCGGCCCTGGAGGTGGATTACGCCCTATCGCCGACCCTGGACATAGGGCCCTTTGCTGAAAAGTGCCGACAATCCGGAGTTCAGGTGGGAATAGTCTTGGGACCTCCCCCGGGAACGCCCTTGCAAGAAGCAGTTTTTTTTGGGAAACTTCAGGAATCCTTCGAACAGTCCCAGATGTCACTCCAGATGGTTCCGTGGGACGAACTGGGAAAAGATTACCGGTTTCTTAACCTCGCCCTCGACATCACCCTCATCCGAATCAAACAAAAAAAATAACCGGGAATCCCCGGTTCAAACGGGCCTCCCATTGACAGCAGTTAGAGTCGCCCCCGACCGGAAAGAAATGCTTCGTCAACTTTAATTTTGTGACCGCCTTGCCTTGGGGGTGGGAAAATCCTAAAATCACCGATAAGCGGTGCGGTACCCAAGCGGCCCAAGGGGGAAGTCTGCAAAACTTCTATTCGCCGGTTCAAATCCGGCCCGCACCTCCAACTATTATGGCCAAACGCGGTTATACTGAATCTCACGCCCGGGCCGGCGTTGATGCGCCGTTGCCGGAAATCGACTGTTGGGAGAACCAATATCCTGGCTATGATGTTGAACTGGTGTTTCCCGAGTTCACGTCGGTTTGTCCGAAAACGGGTCTTCCCGACTTTGGAACCATCACGATTCGCTACCGTCCCAATAAGCTTTGTTTGGAGACGAAGTCGCTCAAGCTATACTTGAACTCGTTTCGAAACTTGGGAATTTTCACCGAAAACGTAGTCAACCGCGTACTGCGGTCAGTGGTCAAAGCGGCCCGGCCGCGCTATGCGGTTGTGGAAGGCCGATTTGTTGCGCGGGGGGGAATGGAAGCGCGAATCTCCGCCTCTTTCGGCAAACGAATCGGAAATTGAAATTATTCCGTTTTCGCTCGGTTAGCTCAGTTGGTTAGAGTACCTCCTTGACATGGAGGGGGTCACAGGTTCGAGTCCTGTACCGAGCACCATTTTAACTTGATTGGAAGGACGACATCATGGCGGAAGAAAAACAAAACAGTTCTCTTGACGCGTTGCGCCACTCGACCACCCATGTGATGGCCCAGGCGGTACAGGAGCTTTTTCCAGGGACCAAAATCACACTGGGCCCACCGATTGAAGACGGCTTTTATTATGATTTTGAAAGTCCCCATCCGTTCACGCCCGACGACCTCCCCCCGATCGAAGCCCGCATGCACGAGATCGTCAACGGCAATCACGCCTTTGTGATGAGCACTCATCTTGTTGAGGAATCCAAATCTTATTGGCGGGCGCGAGGAGAAAAGTTCAAAGTCGAAATGATCGAAGACCTTGGCACGCCCACCGTGACCCATTGCACACACGGGACGTTCACGGACTTATGCCGGGGCGGCCATGTGCCCACAACCGCTGACATTCGACATTTTAAACTGACCAAAATTGCCGGGGCCTATTGGCGGGGAGACGAAAAACGAGAGCGACTCCAACGGATTTACGGCACTGTCTGGCCGACCGCCGACGAACTGACCGCCCATCTATTGCGGGTGGAAGAGGCCAAAAAGCGGGACCATCGCGAATTGGGTCCGCGGTTGGGTCTTTTCACCATTGAACACGAGGAAGGCGGATCGGGATTTATTTATTGGCTTCCCAAAGGGGCGGTTCTTCGACGAATCATTGAAGACACCTTGAAAGATTATTTGTCGGCCCATGGTTACGATTTTGTCTACACGCCGCACGTGGCCCGGTCCATGTTATGGAAAACGTCGGGACATCTGGATTATTACCGAGACAACATGTATCCCGCCATGGAACTCGAAAACCAGGAATTTCTATTGAAACCCATGAATTGTCCGGGCCATATCCTGATTTACAAAAATGGACTCCATTCTTATCGGGAACTTCCCATCCGTTACGCGGAATTCGGCACCGTGTATCGATTCGAACGGAGCGGCGTGTTACACGGCCTCATGCGGGTGAGGGGATTTACCCAAGACGATGCGCACATCTTTTGCCGACCCGACCAGGTTGAAAACGAAGTGGTGGCCATTTTAAAAATCATCGCTGAAATTTTATCCATGTTCGGATTTAAAGAGTACGACATCAAATTGTCCACCCGGCCTGAAAATTATTCTGGGACGTTGGAAGGATGGACCCACGCGGAAGGCGCCCTTCGTAAAGCGTTGGAATCCGTGGGACTGCCCTACACCATCGATCCGGGAGAAGGCGTG
This sequence comes from Elusimicrobiota bacterium, assembly GCA_016715645.1. Taxonomy (GTDB): domain Bacteria; phylum Elusimicrobiota; class Elusimicrobia; order FEN-1173; family FEN-1173; genus JADKHR01. The sequence goes on from JADJZR010000010.1 coordinate 94,001, forward strand.
TTCTACGGCCCCAAAATTGATCTCAAAATCAAGGATTCCCTGGGTCGCCAATGGCAATGTTCAACTGTGCAAGTGGACTTTAACAATCCGGAACGGTTTCGAATCCATTACCGGGACGAAAAGGGCGGGGAAACCCAGGTGTTTATGATTCACCGGGCTTTGCTGGGCTCTTTGGAACGGTTTTTTGGCGTTCTCATCGAACACTACGCGGGAGCTTTTCCTTTATGGTTGGCACCGATTCAAGCGACTGTGCTTCCGATTTCAGACAAGTTTTTACCCTACGCCGAAGAGGTCGAGCGGGAACTCAAAAAAGTCGGTTTGAGGGTATCGATTAACGTCAACGCGGACAAAATCGGTGCAAAAATCCGCGAGGCCACCATGCAGAAAGTTCCCTACATGCTGGTGGTGGGCGGCCGTGAAGCAGAAACAAGAACTGTTTCCGTGCGAACCCGGGAAGGGAAAGACTTAGGAGCACTGGCGGTGGCAGATATGATAACCCGCCTGCAATCGGAATCGGCTGGTAAAATTTAAGCTCGTCAACCGACACCCGTCGTTCCGGCAGAATTTCGGCCGGAATCCAGATGTTAACAACTAAAGGAGAGAAAACCATGACTGACGTTGTTCGCGTAGGCCAAACGGTTCCGGAATTCGAAATGGACGTATACAACCCCAAAAGCCGCCAATTTGAGAAAATTTCGTTGGCGGATTTGAAGAAGAACAAAAAGTGGACTGTTCTTGTTTTTTACCCGGCGGACTACACCTTTGTGTGCCCCACCGAATTGGCCGATGTGGCCGACAAGTATGTCGAGATTGAAAAAGCCGGGGCGGAAGTGATTTCGGTTTCCACGGACACAAAGTTTGTCCACTTGGCCTGGCAAAGAGAAGAAAAACTGCTGGCAAACTTGACCTATCCTATGGGCGCCGATCCCACGGGCAAAGTTTCCCGTCTGTTCGGGGTGTATGACGAAGCGACGGGTTTGGCCCTGCGGGGAACTTTTATCATCAGCCCGGAGGGGAAATTGGCTTCCAGCGAAGTCAACTTCTACAATGTGGGCCGCAACGCGGCGGAACTTCTGCGCAAAGCCCAAGCCAACGCTTACCTGGCAACCCATCCGCAAGAAGCCTGCCCGGCCAATTGGAACAAGGGTGGAAAAACTCTGAAGACTGCCAACAACGAGGCCACCTTGGTGGGCCGCGTGGCGGAAGCGCTGAAATAGATAGTTCTCTAAAAACCCCCACCCTGTCCCTGGTCGGGCGGGGTGGGGGTTTTTTGTGATAATCAACGATGAAATTTTCTCTCTTAAAGTGGGGCCTGCAGAGATCCAAGGGGCATAACCGCGCAAACTTTCGAACTTGGGAAAATGAATCCCGGGGCGGACGCCCCCACGCCGTTGTGGTGGGAGGGGGGTTTGCCGGAGCCAGTTGTGCGTCGGCATTAACTGAAGCAGGCGTTTCGGTCACTTTAATGGAAGAGCGCCCCACCCTCGGTGGGCGGGCTTGTTCGTTCAAAGACGGCGTGACCAAACAAGACGTCGACAACGGGCAACATCTCTTTCTCGGCGCTTACGAAGACACTCGAAAATTTTTATCCCGATTGGGAGTGTCCCATCGGATTCGCTTCGAAACGGATGGAAGGCTCCCCTTTGTCAACAGGGGGGGCCTGTGGGCCGAATTGAAACCGAAATTTTTTTCCGGAAACGCCGGGTTGGCCATGGGAATCTTATCGTTTAGGGCTTTGTCGGTTAAAGACCGTATTTTGTTGGCGTGGGGCTTAGCGCGGGCCCGACGGACCCCGACGAAACGGGTGGCTGAACTGACAGCGGCTCAGTGGTTGTCCTACTTGGGGCAATCGCCGGGAACCCGGAGAGCATTTTGGGACCCCCTGTGCTTGGCCACATTAAACGATCGGCCCGATCAGGCATCAGCGGAAGCTCTTTTGACCGTTTTAAAGAAAGGCCTGTTAGCGGGACGAAGAAAGGGGGCTTTGGGTTTTTCCACGCTGGCTCTCAGTCGTGTTTGGTCCATGGAGCTGGGCCCCTACCTCCAACGAACCAACGGGCAAATCGCCACCCGTCAAAAAGCGGTGCTGTTTCGGTCGGACCAAAATCGCGTCACAGAATTGGAAACGGCGGACGGAGCGACAGTCCACGCCGACATTTTTGTGTCCGCCGTGCCGATGGGGGAAGCGTTGAATCTGCTACCCAGTCCTTTGGCTGACATTCGACACCGCATGAGGGGGGTGGGGACATCCCCGATAGTGGCCATTAATTTCTGGTTTCACACGCCGCCCTTTCGGGAGAAAATGGTTGGATTTTTGGACATGGATATCCAGTGGGCCTTTAACCGGGAAACCCTTTGGGGACCCACGGCCGCGGGCCAAATCTCAGTGGTGATCAGCGCGGCCCACGAATACGAATCGATGACGTCAACCGAGTTGATTGCGTTGACATTGGCGGATCTTCGCCGGGCCTTCCCGGAATTTGAAGAGGAGCCCCGCCACGCCACCGTGACCTGGGAACGGCTTGCCACGCCCCGGCCTACGCCTAAATTTTATCGGGCGCGTCCGAGCGTGGAAACCCCCCTGGAGAATTTCTTTATAGCTGGCGACTGGGTCAACGTGGGCTTGCCGCCCACCATCGAAGCCGCCTGCCGAAGCGGCCATCGGGCCGCGGCGTTGGCCTTGGCCTATTTAAAGAACCGAACCAAGGAGACTGTTTCGTGTTGAAAGCCATTATTTTCGATTGCGATGGAGTGATTGCGGATTCGGAACACCTGCACTTTTCGTTGTTCAAAAAGGTCCTTGAACCGGAAGGAATCGAGTTGAGCCAGGCCGAATACGTGGAAAAATATTTGGCCATGGACGACCGGGGCTGTTTTGACGCCATTTTTGGGGCCCGGGGCAAAACGTTGAGCGCGGTCGATCGATCGCGGCTGATTGGTCAGAAAACGGCCCTTTATCAAAAAACAGCCACCCAAAACTTGGTGATCTTACCGGGAGTGGTGGAATTTGTGATGGCGGCATCGCAACGATATCCGCTGGCCATGGCGTCGGGTGCGCTACGGGACGAGGTGTTGTTGATGCTGGACGCCGCCGGAATCAAGCATTATTTTGACGCCGTGGTTGCGGCGGAAGACGTGACCCGCGGCAAACCCGCCCCCGACGCGTATCTAAAAGCTTTGGCGGAATTGAACAAAAAACATCCGGAAAAAAAGATTCGGCCCGAAAACTGTTTGGTGGTGGAAGATTCAAAGCATGGACTTTTGTCGGCCCATGCGGCGGGGATGAAGGTGGTGGGCGTCACCACCACGTATTCCGCGGAGGAACTGGCGGCGGCGGACCGGGTGGTTCCGGTGTTGACCGCGATCCGCCTCAAGGACTTGGAAGGGTTGTTTTCTTCGTGACCCAAAAACCGAAAACATCCCGGGAGGAACTGGCCCAGATTCTGAAAGGCCGTGACAGTTCTGTGGATTTGGTGCGTGCCTCATTGCTCATCGCCCAAGATGAGTACCCCCTGTTGGACCCGACGCCCTACTTAAAAAAAATGGACAGTCTGGCTACCCGTGTGGCGAAAGAAACATCGGCGGGTCGCGACCCGATGGTGTTGGTGTCCGGGTTGAACCGAGTGCTGTTTGACGAAGAAGATTTCAAGGGAAACACCGACGACTACTACGATCCCCGCAACAGTTTCATCAACGAGGTGCTGGACCGGCGTTTGGGTATTCCGATCACCCTGTCGATTCTTTACATGGAGGTGGGGAGGCGGGCCGACATACCCATTGTCGGAATTGGACTGCCTGGGCATTTCATCGCGGGGTTGGTCACACCGGGGCGAACGTTGTATGTGGATCCGTACCATCAAGGGGAACTGATGACGGTCAAGGATTGCGCCGACCGGGTGGCCAAAATTTTTGACGGTCAAATGGCCCTTACGCCGAACCATCTGGAACCCCTGACTCCGCGGGGAATATTAATTCGGTTGCTGACGAATCTCAAAAACATCTACATGGAATCCCGTTCGTTCGCCAAGGGCCACGCGGTCATCGACAAAATGGTTTTGTGCGCTCCGGAGGAATGGTCCCACGTGCGCGACCGGGGATTGGTTCGCTACCATTTGAAACATTACCAACCGGCCCTGGCCGATTTGGAATTGTATTTGCAAAACGCCGGCGACACCCCCGACCGGGCGGACATTTTGAAATTGGAAAAGTTGATCATGAAAGAAATGAAAGGTTAGGGTTCGTCCGGAAATAAGTGGCCGATTTGGCCGAGAGGATTTTGGTCCAGGACAGGACGGTAAGGAGGATGAGCAACGCAGGCCTGGGCCAAAAGCCTCCGGCCAAATTGAGCCAGTTATTTCTGGACGAACCCTTAGGAGAGATCCCCATGGCCCCCCACGAAAAAAAAACCGATCCGCGTTCCCAAAGTCGAGCGATCACCGAAGGGATACACCGTTCGCCCAACCGCGCGATGTTGCGTGACGTGGGGTTCACGGACGAAGACTTTTTAAAACCGCTCATCGGCGTGGCGAGCACCTGGAGCGAAATTACCCCCTGCAATGTTCACATCAACGGGTTGGCAGTGTCGGCCAAGGCCGGGGCCAAAGCCGGGGGCGGCGCACCTCAGATTTTCAACACCATCACGGTATCCGACGGGATTTCCATGGGAACACCGGGGATGCGCTATTCCCTACCCAGCCGAGAAATTATCGCCGACTCCATTGAAACGGTGGTGGGGGCCCAACGCATGGATGGGTTCGTGGCCATCGGCGGATGCGACAAAAACATGCCTGGCTGTTTGATGGCCATGGGACGGATGAACGTGCCGGCGGTCTTTGTCTACGGGGGCACCATTCGCCCCGGACAGGTCAACGGAAAAGACGTGGACATCGTCAGCATTTTTGAGGCCGTCGGCCAATACAACAACAATTTAATAGACGAAAAAACCGTTAAAGAGATCGAATGCGCCGCGTGCCCGGGGCCCGGTTCCTGCGGAGGGATGTACACCGCCAACACCATGGCCTCAGCCATAGAAACCTTGGGAATGAGTTTACCCGCCAGTTCCTCCTATCCGGCGGAATCAGCGGAAAAAAATACAGAATGCGAACAAGCGGGGCGCGCCGTTGTGAACTTGGTCAAAGCGGGCCTGCGGCCCCGGGACATCGTGACCAAAACGTCCTTTGAAAACGCCATGGCCCTCGTGATGGTGTTGGGCGGGTCCACGAACGCGGTGTTGCACTTGATTGCCATCGCCCACGCTTTCGGAATCCGGTTGACGTTGGCGGACTTCACGCGGATCGCCAAGCGGACACCCCATTTGGCGGACTTAAAACCTTCGGGCCGATACGTGATGTTCGATCTTCACCGGGCCGGCGGGGTGCCGGGGGTTCTCAAGATGATGATAAAAGAAAAATTGATCGACGGGTCCGCCCTGACGGTAACGGGCAAAACCCTGGCTGAAAACCTGGCGAATTTCCCCGATTTGGCGCCGGACCAAAAAGTGATTCGTCCGCTTAGCAATCCGTTAAGAGCCACGGGCCCCCTGGTCGTATTAAAAGGCAATTTGGCCCCCGAAGGCGCCGTGGCCAAGGTGGGTGGACTTTCCAACACAAAAATCACCGGACCCGCCAAAGTCTTTGACGGAGAAGAAGCCGCCACGGAGGCCGCTCTGAAAGGCGGCATCGTCGCTGGAGACGTGGTGGTGGTTCGTTACGAGGGCCCTAAAGGGGGACCCGGGATGAGGGAAATGTTGTCCTTGACGGCCATTCTTTCAGGGAAAGGGCTGGGGGACAAGGTGGGTCTATTGACCGACGGCCGTTTTTCTGGCGGAAGCCACGGACGGGTGGTGGGCCACGTCTGTCCCGAAGCCGCTGTGGGGGCCCCATTGCGCACCTCAAAAATGGCGATCGGGTGACCATCGATGCCGAAAAACAAGAGCTGTCCGTCGCTCTTTCAAAAGCTGAAATAGCCAAGCGCGCCAAAAAGTGGAAACCCCGAAAACAGAAAGAAACCGGATGGTTGGCCCGCTACGCGGCGTTGGTTACTTCTGGTTCCGAAGGCGCGATTTTGAAGGTTCCCGTTTAAACCCCGGGATCCAGGGCGTTTCGGACACGGTCGATTTTAGGTTGGCGTGTCGAGCCAACACGAATAAAAAATCCGACAATCGGTTCATGTAAATTTGGGCGGGGCAAACAGTTTTATCGCTCCCCACCATCGGTGCCAAAGCTCGTTCCGCCCGGCGACAAACGGCCCGCGCCAAGTGAAGTGCCGACCCCAAAACCGAGCCGCCAGGTAAAATAAAATGGGTCAACCGAGGAAGCTCCGCTGATAGGTGATCGATCCCTTTTTCAAGTTCCACGACATGGCAGGGTCCGATGCGAGGGACTCTTTTAGAAAGACGGGCCGTTCGGGGTGTCGCCAAATCGGCCCCCAATACAAACAGTTCGTTTTGAAGGCGCGATAAAACTTTCCGAAACTCTTCGTCCTCCGTAAAGCTCGCGGCCCAACCCAAAAGAGAGTTCAATTCATCCACGTCACCGTAAGCCATCACCCGCGGATGATCCTTCCGGACTTTTTCGCCTCCGAACAAATAGGTGTCCCCGCCGTCTCCCACTTTTGTGTAAATTTTCATAGCGACTATTGTACTCTATCGTCTCTGTCAATGCGATAATGAATTGCTAGAATTCGCCCATGGCATGGGACAAACTCTTGGATACTCTCCATAAGGCTTATCCCCGGCCGCAATGCGCCCTGATTCACAACGGCCCGTTTCAGCTCTTGATTGCAACCATTTTGTCCGCCCAATGCACCGACGAACGGGTCAACCAAGTCACGGCGGTGTTGTTTAAAAAATTTCCCACTCCCGAAAAGTTGGGGGCGGCCCCTTTGCCGGACGTCGAACAGGTGATTCGGTCCACGGGTTTTTTCCGTCAGAAAGCCAAATCCATCGTCCTATCGTCCCGTTGTCTGGTGGAACAGCACGGCGGCCAGGTCCCCCGCGACATGGAGGCTTTGTTGAGCCTGCGCGGCGTGGCCCGAAAAACCGCCAACGTGGTGTTGGGCACGGGATTCGGTGTGGCCGCGGGCATTGTGGTGGACACCCATGTTAAACGATTGGCCCGGCGATTGGGCCTAACCCGCCAAATAGACCCGGTGAAAGTGGAGCGAGACCTTATGAAAAAAATCCCCAAAAAAGACTGGGTGTGGTTTAGCCACGCCCTCATTCATCATGGACGAACAGTATACACAACCCTACAACCTCGGTGCGGGTCGTGTCCGGTGGGCAATCTTTGTCCGTCAGCGGGAACCGTATGACCGCCGTGGATATTCGCTTAGAAGTGGGCGTGTTGTTGTTTAATCGTGAACTTTTTTTTGAGGCCCATGAGGTCTGGGAAGAATTGTGGCACGAAACCTATGGGCTAAACAGGAACTTTTTGCAAGGCCTCATCCAGGTAGCCAGCGCCATGCACCACCTACAAGTGGGCAACACCCGCGGGGCGCGCATCCTTTACGGATCGGGAATGGAATTGCTGGCCCCCTACGGATCGGACCATTTGGGGCTCAACTTGACCGATTTAAAAACCCGATTCACCAAAACCATGGAAGGCCTTTTGGACGTTCCCATGACCCAACTTTCCGGGCGGGGGGGGAACGGCCCGATTAAAAAACCCTACACCTCCGAGTTGGCATTTGCTCTAATACTCTCCCATGGTGAAACGCAAAATCACTAAAACCCGTTCTGCGCTGGATCAACGCGCCTCCCGAACGTGGAAACACCTCACCAAAGATGTTCGCCACTGTTTTCGGTGCGGGGAACTGTTGGTATGGGAATTCGTCCGAATTGAAGAGAAAAACCGGTTGGTCTGCTCGGAATGCAAGCTGATCGCCTACCAAAACCCAAAAATCGTGGGGGCCACCCTTCCTGTTCGAGATGGAAAGATATTCTTGTTGCGTCGAGCGATCGAACCGGGGTACGGGCTGTGGACGTTTCCCGCCGGCTATATGGAGCTGGGGGAAACCGTTGAAGAGTGCGCCCAAAGGGAAACCTGGGAAGAAATCCGCGCGCGGGTAAAATTGGCGGGTGTCCCGCGGTTGTATTCTTATCCCGACGCGGTCACCGTGACAATTGTGTACCCCGCCACTGTCCTAACTCGAACCCCTTCCCCCGGTCCGGAATCCCTCGAAGTGAAACTGTTTTCAAAAAAAGAAATCCCCTGGAAAACCGTGGCCTTCCGAAGCACCCGCGACGCCCTACGAGACTGGGCCAACGATTAGGGCCCGCGCAAAAATAAATTTTACATTTTATCCGAGCGGATTTTGAGCCGAGCCGAAGCGACGCGAGGCGCGCATACCGTGGGGTATTAAGCCGAGCGGAGCAAAGGCGCAGGCCAAAAGCCGCCGGAGAAAATGTGAGGTTATTTTTGCGCGGGCCCTTAACTCGAATTCCCCATTTAAAAAAATGTTCGGATCAAGCTGGTGACTTTGCCGATGACGGCGATGCGGCCGCGCAGGATGGGGTAGGCGGGATTGATCGGCTCCAAAAACGTTTCGCGGCCGCCGTGGCGAAGCCGTTTAACCGTGGCCTCGTCGCCGTCCACGGTGGCCACCACGATATCGCCGTTGTTGGCCACGGGGGTGTTTTGGACAAGCACCATGTCCCCGTCAAGAATGTGGGGAGACATGCTGTCGCCTTTCACACGAAGAACAAAGTTGGCCCGTTTAGCCATGGCCTCGTCCACCGCGAGATAATCTTCCACTTCCGAAATCGCTTCCAACGGCAACCCCGCGGGCACTCGTCCCAGGATGGGAAGAGAGACTTTGTTTTCCAAGGATTGCCGCGCCGCCACCATTAATCCCCGGGCCCGATCTTTGGCACGGCGCAAAACACCTTTTTTTTCCAACGCCGCCAAATGGTCCTGGATCGCTTTCGGAAACACCTTGAAGTGGCCGGCAATCTCCCGAACCGTGGGGGGGATCCCGGACTTGTGAATTTGTCGGACGATGAAACTGTAAATTTCTTTTTGCCGCTCTGTCAGGGTTGCCATCGAAACACTATACAAAAGAACACGCATTTTTTCAAAACAATTCGGGTTGATACCACGAACGATTTTCCCGAACCCTCCCGACAACGGAGGGAGGGTCCACCAACCCGTCCATGATTTCGTCGCGACACCGTTGCCACAGCTCCAGATATTTTGCGGTATCCCACTCTGTTGCTTCGTCGACGAAGGCCAGGGGCGTGGCGCGGAACTCTACCAACTTGTCCCCGGCCGACGTGATCACGTATTTCACCGATTCGCCGGCGTGGAGATCAACGCCGGAAGCAGCCAAACGCCGGGCCGCCACCGCCGAGGGGCCACGGCCCACATAATCGGCGGGGTCTCTGGACAAACAAAATGTCACGGCCAGTTCGGCCGGGGTCGCGTGGCCGCGGGCGATGCGTTCGCGGACCTTTTCAGCGATTTCATCCAGCTCCCGCGCTCTCCCGCGGCAACCGGCCACGTCGTCGGCCTGGGCCAACACCGCCAACATTTCATTTTGCATGGTCTTGAAAATTTCCGGCGTGTCGCGGCGGCGAAGGGCGAGGCCCCGCACTTTCAGTTCCCCGTTGGTGAACGCGCCGAAATATCGGTTGGGCACGCCGGAGAGCGGATCGGTTTTCGATGGACAAAAACGCAACCATTTGTAGACGCCTTCCAACCCGATGGGCGCGCCCGCGTGGGCCTCGATGCCCCGGCGGATCTCCTCAAAGTCCAAACCCGGCCGACCCTGGATCCACACACAGTCCACGTTGCCATGAAGCACATGAAACCCTCGTTTTTCCACACACTCTTTGGCCCGAAGCAACACTTCCCGCCCCCACGCCGTCACCGATTCGTGCGCCTCAATTTTCCCAAACCGCGCGTTCTTGTACCCGAGATACCCGAAACAATTACCCGTTAAAACCCCGCCTTGCAAACAGAATACCCGCGGGTCTTGATTCATTGTGACGCAATAGACGTACGGACCAGTGGGGAGGACCTTTTGAATCGATTTTACACGTTCATAGACCAGGTCACTGTTAATTAATTTTGACACACGCGCCAATTCGACCGCATCCTGGGGCGATAACCGATCCAGACGCCGGCGTATTTGCTCAATTTTGACCCGGGCCGAATGAAGTGAAATTCTCTCCACATTCGTGAGACGTGGAGCGACCCGGGCCACACGCGCCTTCCGGGCCAATCGTAAAAGGCCCGACGCGTGGGGAGGAAACTCCGCCCGTCTCTCCGCCGTCCTCTTTGGCTGACCACGCATGGTTGCCGCGTGTTTCCGAGAAAGGATCCCGCCGGACATTAATTCCCGCACGTCCGTTGCCCCGCGCACATCGACCCGAGAAAGAGCGGGGACAGGATCGGAGAACCGAAATTGAAGACCTTCCATTCCCAGCAAGAAGCCTAGATCTTCTATCAACTCCGAGCCCATGGAACTCCACCCGACGAAGTTTCTTGCCCTCGCTACGTGCCCGTCCGCCCCTAAAAGTCCGCGCAAAAAACCTCGACGAAATTCCCGAGGACCGTTCAAAACCAATGAAGGCACCACCAACTTGCCGGAATCGGACGCTCGGCCCAATCCAAACACAACCTCCAGGATTCGGATCAAAGCGATGCTGTTGATTTGAATCACCTCCATCGCAACGCCCTTCTCCTTATACCGGTGAACATTCAGACAAAATTGATGGCGAACAAAAGCCACCAAAAAATCCGCAATGTCTTTCTCGGCCGTTCCCACATCCAACCGAATCATTCTCCCGGACACGCTCCCATCCCCGACGTAAAATCCCAGGAAAAAACCAAGGCCTTCGTTTAATTCCAAACGGGCAGGGATCTTTTGGACCAGTCCGCCGGAACGTTTGCCCCGCCCCACGTGGGTCGCGGCCCAGAACCCCTTCGAAAGGCAACTCACCAAATGGAACGGCAAATAATTCCCGGATCGCCAATTCCGAAGAGAAAGGGGCGAATAGTCGCCTTTTATGTTTTTCTCGATCGCGTCTCCGTTATCGGAAATGACACGGCCAAGACTGTTCCCAAAAACCCTCCAAAGAGGCAACTCGTTGAGTGGGAGCCTTTCCAAAAGGATTCGAAACACATCAACGTGGCAAGGGGGATTTTCGGGTGAAGGCAACCGTGCCAAAACGGGAACCCAATCGCCCACCCGTAATTGATCCGCTTTTCTCTTCACCAAATGGCCTCCCTTCAAAATCAGACAGTCATGCTCAGCGGTATAGTTGATCTTTCGCCCGCCCCCCACACCGATGCGAAGAAGAGCGGAGGGGGCGGGTTTCCGAACGAACTGTTTCACAGAACAAAAGGAAGCCCGACCCTTCTGATCCAGGCCGACCACTTCCACCGATTGATTTAACGGCACCGTCCCCTCCGTGTCTTGCGCGTGTCGATCAACGAGGTCACGAATCGATCCGGTTTTGATTTCACCCCCTTCCCGATAGGGCAGGCGAGTCTTGCCGTCCACGCAGGTCACCAAACACCACTTGTGCGCGTCGGCGCGGGCTTTGTAACGGGCGGCGTCGGGAGCGTTCGACTTGTAAAGGCGTTTGTATTCGGATCGTTTCTTTAAGAGGGGGGCCAAAACGTCGGGCACCAATCCCCGACGCCGAAGGCACAGGTGATGACCGATTTCGGGGACGGAGAATCCACGGTGGTTTCCGCGCTGGCGCGCTCCAACCATTTCGTCGCCTCCCACGGCTCCCCCGTCATGGTTTCCGCGCTGGCGCGCTCCACCATGGTTTCCGCGCGCGCACCATTCTCTCCCACGGCTCCCCGTCATGGTTTCCGCGCTGGCGCGCCCCAACCATTTCGTCGCCTCCCACGGCTCCCCCGTCATGGTTTCCGCGCTGGCGCGCTCCAACCATTTCGTCGCCTCCCACGGCTCCCCCGTCATGGTTTCCGCGCTGGCGCGCTCCAACCATTTCGTCGCCTCCCACGGCTCCCCCGTCATGGTTTCCGCGCTGGCGCGCTCCAACCATTTCGTCGCCTCCCACGGCTCCGTCACAACACGCGCAATTGATGGTTTCCGGGGAAATGTTGTGTTGGACCATTAACGTCGGATACATGGACACAAAATCGTATTCGGCGATGTGTTCGAACCAGCCGATGTCGGGCTCATACACCAACCCGCCCTTGTCGGCCACCAGCAGATCCGACGCTGGACGAAAATCTTCGGCCTGGGCTTTATCCAGGGGGATCAAAAGGCCCCGCTTCAGCGCCACGTCCAATTGCATCGATGACAGGGAGGTCCCGATGGTGGTCCGCGCCGCCCGTTGAACCGGTATTTTGGCGATGCGGGAAATCTCAAAAAGCCCTTCCCAACCGCATTCCTTGAAATAAAAACTGTTCTTCAGATCCAAATGCCAACGTCCAAAAAGATAGTGCGCGCCCGACTGGTACACCGTTCGCCCGTAACTCATAAACGATTTTCCCGGACGGGCCTCCACGTCAAAATCCCCGTCCCTGTTCAGGCGCAAAGACCGGCGGGCGCGACGGGCCCAATCCAAAAGATGCGGGATGAGGTACCCGTCGCCCCAGTCGGTTGTCAACACGTCAGGATCCCACTGCTGAATCCTCCGATCCAAGGTTTCCAACTGTTCGGCGGGATCGCCCTCCAGGATGTGCGTCATGTCCTCATGGCGCACGATCAACCCGCCGCGGGACGCGTGCCGGGGGTTCACCGCGCCTGAAAATTCCGATCCAGCCAACGCCAAATGCAAAAACCGAAGGGGGGGAAGGGAAAAATCAACAGACCAGGGACTATCTTGAATGTGAAAATGGGTCAATTGACCGTCGTCAAAATCAAATTGGCCGAACGCCAGAGGGAAATGGCCCCGCTCGTAGTGATAGTTCTGGACAAGATGGATGTCCGCGTTGTAAAGGAGAACCCCGGCCCGTTTCAGTTTTTTGACCAGCGGTCCATGGATCAGGGGGGGAACGCGAACCTCAAAAACAGGCCGAACCGTTTCGCAGTACAGGTCGGCGCCCTCCCGGGCAACGACATCCAGCGCAACTCGAACCGTGGACAACAACGACCGCGCCCGTGCCCAGTCCGCGCCGTCCACCACAAACGGCGCCCGCCACGGGTCCAAAAAATGAACCCGACGCCCGTCCGACAGGATGGCCCACACCCGCATCCCCTCGGCCACCGGATAAACATCAAATATCCACCCGTCCCCGCGCATCTATCCGCGCCCTCCCACACCATAAAGCGAGTTATTGACAAATAGGTAAATTAGACGCATTACACTGAATCCCGATTGGGTCCCTGGGTTTTCTCCCATTGGGCGAGACGAGCGGCCAGGCCGAGAAGCATCGCCATCAAAATGCCTTCCATAGGAACCGGCCGGCTGGCCATGGACAGCGGCGCCGCGTGGCGGCGAGCCAACCGCCAGAGACCGTCCCAAACCTCCTGATCTTCTTTGCGCAGAGCCCGGCGGAACTCTTTCCACAGGTCTTCTTCCTGGTGAAGCGTTTGAACAATGGTGGGAAGCGTGCGCCCCATTTAATTTTCCAGAATCGGGCATTCCACAGAGAAAACGCCGCTCCCCATTCGATTGAACACCGAATAAAGGGCCGGTCGCACGTGGCCAACATGTTTTGTTCCCGACGAAAAAAGGCTTGATTTTCCACTTTCTGGGGAGTAAAATGTTGGCGTGACTCTTAAAACTCTTGAAAAATGTATCCGCGCACTAAAACCCGAGGAACAGAGAAAGTTTCTTAGGGACTTGCCTGCTCTCATTCGCCTCTCCAAAGAAGATATGGTTCGGTTAAAAGTAGCCGAAACTTCATTTGTCTTTTGGAACAACCCCTCAGACGATATTTATGACAGCAAGATTCTCTCCTGATTTAATTTTCCAAAATCGGGCATTCCACAGGGATCACGCTCCGAGCAATTTTTAACAATCGGGGAGAAAAGTCTTCGCGCTGTGAAGGAGCCGGACGATCCGTCACCAGGGCCAACACCGGGCCTGGAACGTCCGCCAGTCCCAGGAGCAGTCCGCTGAAAGCCCGACGGGCGTCTTCCAACGAAAAATCCTCATCGTGAAACGGCGCCAAGGGGTCGGCCAACACCACCGGATGGGGGGGACGACGGGCCAACCCTTCGACGAGAGCGGCCAACTGAAACCCGTTGAACGCCCGGGCCAGCTGGATGCGGGAAAGAACCGTCCGGGGATCCATCCCCAACTCGCGAGCGCGCTTGGACAACGCGTGGGCGTCGAATCGGTTGGCCGCGTCCACCCAATAGAGGGGCCAGGTCGTCTCCAGAACAGGGCAAAGGGCCTCCAACGCCCAACGCGATAGCCCCCGCGGACCATGGACCACATGCAGACCCCGCCCCCCCGCGGGTTCCAGCTTTTGAGAAATCAACCGACTCGATGCCGCCAGTAAAAGGCCCATTCTTATACTATACATTTGTATAGATAAAAAAGGAAGAGGGTCGACGACCGCCAACAGTGGCTCTCACCATCTTGGGACTGATCTTCGACCGGATCATCGGTATGGAAAAGTCTTGATTGGTTCAATTTTAAACCCCACTATCGTCTCAAGGGACTCTACTTTGTCCTCATTTGGGTAACAGCTCAGTGGAGGAGAGGGAAAATCTCTGTTTTCCTTCCCCTCTTGGGGGAAGGTGCCCCGAAGGGGCGGATGAGGGACCTGAGTAGTCACCATTTCGGACCGACTAAAAAAATCCGCCGGCGAAAGTCATACCAATTTAGTAATATATAGCTCAGCCGCTAAATTTTGTAAGGCGAGCCTTGGAGGTTTGTCTATGAAGAAGTCGATGCTGGGGGTTATGGGACTGGTTGTGATGTTGGGCATGTCGGCCAGCGCTAACATGTGTTCCATGAGCGAGAAGGATTGTGCCGCCAAAAAGGCTGAAATGGTCGACGCCCACGTCAGCCAAATGACCAAAGAGCTGGGTTTGTCAGCCGACCAGCAGGCCAAGGTTAAGGCCGCCATGGAAAAAAAGATGTCTGAGAAATGTGCGCTCCACGAAGAGACCAGCAAAAAAATGGGCTCTATTTCGGACACGGCCGACCAAGAAATTCGCGCCGCTCTCACTCCAAAACAAACCGCGAAACTGGACGAGATGATAAAGAAGGGCGAGGGTTGTTGCGCCGGCAAAACGGAAAAATGTTCCAAATGCGCCGCCAAAGACAAGGCCGCATGCTGCCCCAAAGCGGGAGAAAAAGGTCATGCCTGTCCCATGGAAAAAGGAACAACCTGTCCCATGAGCGGGGGAAAATCCAAAAAGTAGGCTCACTTCCCGGTCCGCCCACCGGTTTCCAATGGGCGGACCGGGAAATTTTGTAAAATCTCTTTAACATTTCGCGCTAAAATCGATCCCATGGACAATCTGGACCAACTGGAACAGCAATCCGTTTATATTTTTCGAGAGGCGTTTCGGCATTTCGAACGCCTGTGTATGCTTTGGTCCATTGGGAAAGATTCAACCGTCCTTCTGTGGTTGGCGCGCAAGGCGTTTTTTGGGCATGTGCCGTTTCCGTTGGTCCACATCGACACCAGCTACAAACTCCCTGAAATGATTACCTACCGCGACAAGCTGGCTTTGGAATACAAGCTCACCATGATCGTCGGTCAAAACGCCGACGCCATCAAAGCGGGGCGGACGTTTCCGGCCACGCAACATCTTCCCGACGGCCATCCTGACAAAGTCTCCCGGTTGGAATGTTGCGGACTATTAAAAAAAGACGCCCTGGCCAACACGCTCAACGGCGTTTGGCCCCGACAAAAATTAAATCTTAAAACGGGTCGATACGAATTGGACCCCGATCGAGCCCCGTACCACGGGGTCATCGTGGGAGCCCGGGCCGACGAGGAAGGCAGTCGCTCCAAAGAACGTTATTTTTCGCCTCGGGACAAAAACAGCGCCTGGGACATCGGCGAACAGCCGCCCGAGTTTTGGAACCAGTTTAAAACAGATTTTGCCCCCGGGACCCACGTGCGCATCCACCCTTTATTGGATTGGACAGAATTGCACATTTGGGAGTACATCAAACGGGAAAACATCCCCACGGTGTCTCTTTACTACGACCAGGGTTCCGGCACCCGGTACCGAAGTTTGGGATGCGGACCTTGCCAAGCCCCCATTCAGAGCCAGGCCAAGAATGTCGACCAAATAATTGATGAACTTAAAAGCGGCAAATTAAAAAATATTGCCGAACGGTCCGGGCGATTGCAAGACGGCAAACATGGGCTCGAAGAGCTCCGCCGCGAAGGATACATGTGACCGTCCCCGCCCGCGATCAAATGAGCATTGTTATTGTGGGGCACGTGGACTACGGCAAAAGCACTGTGGTGGGGCGGTTGTTTGCTGACACGGGGTCGTTGCCGGAAGGGAAACTGGAAGCCGTTCGCAAAGAATGTGCCCGAACTGGAAAGCCGTTTGAATACGCCTTTCTCCTGGACGCTTTGTCCGACGAGCAGGACCAGGGCATCACCATTGACACGGCCCGGTCTTTCTTCAAAACGGCGAAACGGGACTACATCATCATCGACGCGCCGGGACACATCGAATTTTTAAAAAACATGATTTCCGGCGCCGCCCGGGCCGAGGCGGCGGTTTTGGTGATCGATGCGAAAGAGGGCATCCGGGAAAACAGCCGACGGCACGGTTATTTGCTGTCTATGCTGGGGGTTCGCAAGATTGTTGTGGCGGTCAACAAAATGGATTTGGTGAACCGCGATAAGGCCCACTTTCGAAAAATCGAATCGGATTTTCGGAGTTTCTTGAAAAGTATCGGGTCCCCCGACCCGGAACAGTTCATCCCCATCAGCGCCATCACGGGGGAAAACCTGTCCAATCCCAGCGATCAAATGCTGTGGTACCGGGGGCCCACCTTGCTGAGCGCCCTGGACCAATTTGAGAAAGCCCCCGCCAAAGGGGACCGGCCCCTGAGGTTTCCAGTCCAGGCCATTTACAAATTCGCGGCCGAAGGCGACGACCGCCGCATCGTAGCCGGGCGCATCGAATCGGGCCGGGTCAAAGTGGGCGATCGGGTTGTCTTTTCACCCTCCAACAAGTCCAGTGTCATCAAAAACATCGAAGCGTTCAACGCCCCGACCCGCCACACAATAGAGGCCGGTTGGTCCACAGGGTTCACTCTCACGGAAGAGATCTACATCACCCGTGGGGAACTGATGACACATGAAACCGCCCCGCCGCTGGTAAGCACCCGATTTCGAGCGAACATGATATGGCTGGGGAAAAAGCCGTTTGAGAAAAACAAAGACTACAAATTAAAGATACACACCCAAGCCGTTTCGGTCCGTTTGATCGAAATCAACAAACTGGTGGACGCCACATCTTCCGGAGAACAGGGAACTCGCCCCTTTGTGGGCCGTCATGACGTGGCCGACGTCACTGTGGAAACACGGCAACCCATCGCCTTTGACGACATTTCCCAAGGCGAGGCCACCGCCCGGTTCGTTGTGGTGGACGGCTACGATATTGCGGGCGGGGGAATCATTATTGCCGCGGAAAAAGACAATCAAGAAAATTTCCGTGAAGAAGCCCGCCTGCGGGATTTTCATTGGATCAAGGGGGGGGTCACGGCGGCCGAACGGGGACGGCGGTTTGGCCATCCGGCCGCATTGGTGATGTTTGTGGGAAAAACCGGCGTGGGAAAACACCGCCTGGCCCGGGCCGTTGAAAAGACCCTCTTTGAGTCCGGCCGAGCGGCCTATATGCTGGATGGAACCAACGTCCTTTTAGGGGTGGACAGCGACATGATTTGGGCCCAATCGACCCAACAGGAACTCGTTCGACGGTTTGCCGAGGTCGCCCATCTGCTGTTGGATGCAGGCCTTCTGGTGGTTTCCACGACCAACGCCATCGGATTGGCCGACGTAGCTTCAGTTCAGGCGTTGATACCCGATTTTCCTGTTTTGACAGTAGAAATCAGAGGCGAGGGGGGAATCTCCTCAGCCGACATGCACCTCACAGGGCAAGAAACCGAATTGGATTCTGCCCAAAAAGTCACTGACCTACTAACCAGCCGTCAAATTCTACAGTAAAACCACCGTCTTCCAACATTCCGTTCCAGGATTTTTTATTGATCACTAATCCTGGCACCGGCACACTTTGATGTTTCGATTGCATTCGTGTTGATGGATGGCCTCGCTGATCACCCATCGGCCGTCGGCCTTTGGGTCGCGCACCCACAAAAAGACCACCCGTTTCCCGTCACACACCGTGCACACTTCGTCGAAGGAACTCAATCGGTCCATAACACCCTCCTCACCAACTGTCGTATCCCGCACCTCTATTCTATTAACACGACCTTAAGATTCCCTTATGAAGTTGTAAACTTTTTGTAAATCTTTTTTCCCTTCCATCCGGCCAGATAATGTGCAATAATTGAACAGAAATTGGGAATAATTTTATATTTTCTGCACACCCAGCGTGCAGAATTATTGGGGGTAGCGGTGGATAACGTTCGACTCAAAATAAGGGTTGGCGAAAAAGAATTTGAGGCGGAAGGTCCGCGAGACGCTGTCGAAGCCCGCTGGGCCGAAGCCAAAGAATGGATAATGGCGGACACCGATAATGCCAGAAGCGCTCCATTCTCACACCTAGGACAAGAAAAACAACACCAAACAGAGCCAAAAAGCCCCGTATTTGACGTTGATCACGGCAAAAGAACAATTCGTTTAAGGGTTTTACCGCCCAGGGGAGAGTCAATTCAACGGATTTCAAACGCCCTTCTGCTCCTCCTATATGGATACCACGAAAATCTTGGAAAATCCGAGGTTCAGGTCACCCGAATGGCCGAAGACCTAAGAATGTCCGGGTTTGCTGGACTTAAACGATTATCCAGGGCGTTTGCTCGCCTTGAAGCAGACGGCCTCGCCGCCCGAAACGGGGCCGGCAAAGGGACACGCTATCGAGCCACCCACCCCGGCCTTACAACAGCGGCCAATTTAGCCCAATCTTTAAGCAAATAAAACTTTTTTGAATGATATCCGCCTGGACACTTCCAGACGGACCAGCCATGCACTTGAAAAAATTCTTAGTGCACGATCATAATAAGCCTGTGATAAAGAAGGCAATTTTTTTCTAATCAACAATGTCCGATAATATATATTATGTTAAATATTTCCATTCACCGACGTTTACGGCGACCCAAATAAACATGCTCAGGTTTTATTGCAAAACTGTTCTTGGTTAATCGTTTTTTAGGCCACTATTAGACTGATTATTAATTTATTATTGTTTGGCGCTTAAAGCCGAAAATTGGCGTAATTTATGTTTTTTATTAAAGAAAAACATGATCTAAGTCATAGCGGAGTTTGGCCGGGAAGTGATAGAATGTTGCGAGTAAAATTCAAATAAGCCCAGAGGAGACACCCTTGTTCACCATTGGCGAGTTCAAAGGCAACCTTGTGATTAGTCTAAAAGCCAACGAAGAGGATCGGTATGGAGTCACGTTTGGCCTAACGAAAGCCAAGCTCATTTTGGATAACGTGGACAATATTCGGAAGTTCTACGAGGACAACAAGGACAAAATTAAGCGGAAGTCCGAACCCGCCCCCCAGGCCAAGAGTTAAGAAGAGAGTATTTGGTCAACCAGGCTGGAAGCTGGGCCCTGGTTCATCCAGCGGAGCGTGGGCTCGGACCGAAACCAGGTCATTTGGCGTTTGGCATAGAGACGGGTTTGTTTGAATAGTTCCCGGGAAAAGGATTCTTTTGTTATTTCCCCGGTCAGTAACCGAATCGCCTCCGTGTAACCCAACGATTGAAATCCCGGCGCCGAAGGGCTAACTCCCTGGGACAAAAGGGCCCTCGTTTCCTCCACAATCCCCCCCTCCATGGATTGGCAACGGGTTTTTAGGCGTTCGCCGTAACTGTCCGGGTCCATTTTAATACCGAACCATTTAAAGGCCCAGGGGGAAGGGCGTGTGTCTTTTCTTTGGATTTCGGACAGGGTTTTCCCGGTCAACTCATAAACTTCCAGAGCTCGGATGACCCGTTGGATGTTGTTGGAAGGGATGGATCGGGCGGAAACCGGATCAATCCGAACCAATTGCGAGTGAAGGGAAGACCTCCCGTCCAGGCGGGCCCGTTGAGCCAGTCGATCGCGCACGCCCGCATTGGCTTCAGGCAGAGGCGCCAACCCGCGGACCAAACTTCGAATGTAGAGACCGGTTCCCCCCACAATGATGGCGGGAACGTTCCGCTTGGCCAAATCCTCGATGATTTTTCCTGCTTCTCGAACAAATCGACCGGCGGTGTAGGCTTCGGTGGGCGCAACGTGGTCCACAAGATGGTGTACCACCCCTTCCACTCGGTAATGCCCACCCTGCCACACCCCAACAGGTTTTGCTGTGCCCACGCAAAGGTGCTGGTACACCTGCCGGGAATCCGCCGAAATGATTTCCGCCGAAATCCGTTTGGCCAAGGCCAGGGCCACCTCGGACTTACCGGTACCTGTGGGCCCCACCAAAAGAATAACCGGCATTTGACCGGGTCCGACCCTGCGGGTGCCCGGACTGAGATTAGTAGTGTCCCAACGTTCCATCGGCCCGGGCCTGGCGGAGAGCCCGCCCGAAAATAAAGATCCCAATGGGCCACACCACAACGGTGAAAACCCCGAGAGCTGCCAATTGAAGAGACACATCGGTCCAGCCAGCCCCCATTAGAAGGGTTTTACGCAATCCTTCCAAGGCATGGGTCATGGGAATAAACAGGGCCGCTTTTTGTAATCCGTTGGGAAGGGCGGACAGAGGAAAAAAGACTCCGGCCAAGAGTGTGCTGGCGGCTTCCATGAACCAGGTAACGGGATTCCCCCGTTTGAATCTCATGATAAAAGAAGCGGCAAACACGCCGAGCCCCATAAACGAAACCAGCGTGAGGGCCAAAATCGCCAAGGCGGGCCCCACCCGAGCGTTCCCCATGCGAAACCCAAAAAATATCGATCCCAACCCGAGATACAACACCACCCGCACGGTCGCATACAAAAAATCCCACAAGGAAGACCCCAACAAAAATCGCGGGGTGTTGACGGGGGTCATCAAAAGGGGTTCCAAGGTGTTTAGAAATTGTTCTTGTCGCAAGGATTGGGAAAACGAATTCAGACCCCACATTCTGGTAAGCGGCAAACGCGACCCCGATGAGAACAAAAGCAAAATAGTCACCCCCGTATTGTTGAAGGTAAGGAGCCGCCGCCGCGCCGAACACACGCGACACGAAAAAATACGTTGCGGCCGTAAAAAAAACGCCGGCCAAATCCATAAAAAAACCCATTTTATACGACGTGTGAATCAACGCATCCCGCCGAAAAAATGCCCACAACGTCGAAACCGTGCTCATCGGCCGTCCCCCGCCGATCCCGCGGGTTCGGTGAGAAAATGAAAAAATGTCTCCAAGTCGGCGTGACCCGCTTTGGCCCGGGCCTGGGCCACGGATCCGGCAAAACGAACTTGTCCATCGGCCAAAACCACCCATTGGTCGGAAATTTTTTGCGCGTCCTCCAGGTGATGGGTGGATACCAAAACGGTTTTTTTGCGGTTGGTCCCCCATTCGTCTTGAATCACCGTTCGCAGGCGTGCAGAAAAACGGGGATCCAGATTTTGATGAGGCTCATCCAAGACAAGGATTTTGGGGTCGTGGAGGTCCGCCCGCGCCAAAAGATACCGTTGTTTTTGGCCGCTGGACAGCTCCCGAAAAGGTCGATCCAACCCGGCGGACAAATCAAGAAGGCCAATCAAATCTTTCAACCGTTCCTCGAACGCCTTTTCCGACAATCCGTACATCCGCCCGTAGAACCACAAATTCATCCGAGCGGACAACCGCCCATAAAACGATTGGTCTTCCGTTGACGCAAACCCGATCAACCGCTTGGCTCGATCCGAATGGCGGTGAACATCCACATCGCCGGCATGAACCGAGCCCTGTTCGGGGATCAACAATGTGGCGATGGTTTTTAGAAGTGTTGTTTTGCCAGAACCGTTGGGGCCCAACAGACACAAAATGCGCCCCGCGGGCACGTCGAAAGAGACATCGCGCAACACAACGCGGGCCCCTGCCGGCGACGGGAACGACTTGCACACCCGATGAACGCGCAGAGCACGTCCTGGCGAAGCCTCTTGTCGGGTCATTTCGGGCGACAACAGGTCACGTGGACGGCTCCGGGGCGATCATTCCAGAACGGATCCATCCGGAATCCATAGGGTTCCCGTCGATTCACAATCCTTTTACCCAGAGTGTTTGAGCCCGCAGTTCTAAACGCAAGCGCGATGACGGCGTAGAAAGAGTGGTTTCATCGATGGGTTCCGTCACAAACAAAGTCGGTTGTGCCGCCAATGAAACGGTTCTCGGAGGAAGCACCCTCTGGCCTGTCTTGTCCATTATCACCCTCACCTGGGGACGTAAGGGAAGGCCGGGAATCGTGACGGCCACCTGAGCGGTTTCGCCGGTGTTCAATTTCACGAAACTTCCCGGGGGATACAAGGACAGGCTGTCGACCAAAGCCCGGATGAGAAGAGGATCAAATTCTTCCGGGTTTTCTTCCACAAATCGTTTGAGGACATCCGCGGGCAAAGTTTTGGACCGCCACGGACGCGGGTGGGTCAAGGCCTCATAGGAATCCACGATTCCTATCAGTTTGGCAAAAGGATGAATGGCCTCTTTTTTGAGCCCTTTGGGATACCCCGTTCCGCTGACGCGCTCATGACACTGGCCGATGATTTGCCGCAGGGTGGCCTTGCGTGAATTTTCCGGAATGGCAAACAAGTCGAGCATTTTGACGCCGGCTTCGACATGTTGACGAATCCGCTTCACTTCGTCATCGGTAAGCGTCGTGGGTTTTGACACGAGTTCCAACAAAGGGGCGAGACCCATTTCGTTTAAAAAGGCGCTCAAGCCCAAAGTGATTAAATCGTCTTCTTCCAACCCGACCGCTAAGCCCAGCCGCATGGACAACACCGTCATATTGGCCACGTGACTAAACAAAAAATGGTCTGGAGTGGACCGCAACGTCAACGCCAAAAGGCGCGGGCTCCCTTCATTCAGCAAAAGCCAAATTTTACGAATGATGTTTTCCGGCCAAAACAAAGAGGTCGGATTTTTTTCTTCTGTTTCCAATGTTCGATAAAGCAACCGCGCGGCCATGGCGGCCTCGTTGTAGACCGTTTCGGCCCGCAGGGACGCCGGTTCGGCCGCAGGAACCGCCGGAGGCGTCATCGCCGAACGGGGCCCAATCGAACCTGAACTGTGTTTTGCATTCCCGGCGACACGGGCAACACGTCACCGGATAACTCTCGATTATTGAAAGTTATTTTTTGCGTCCCCGCAGGCAGGGAAGCATCCCGTTCCATCACAATCCGGTAAGCCCCTCCACGAAAATTCCGCGCCGCTTCCACTTTTTTCCAGTGGGGCGGCAAACAGGGCCGAATCAAAAGGCCGTCCCACACGGGCCGGATTCCCAAGATCCATTCGGTGGACACCCGATACAGCCACGCGGCCGAACCGGTGTACCATGTCCAACCGGCACGTCCCGGCGTCGGGGACCCAGGGCCGTCGACGTTGCCGGGTGTCACATACGGCTCCGCCCGATACCGGTCTGGATTCTTGGCGCTGGCCAGAATCGGACAAATTTTTTCGTAAATATCCCACGCCTTTTCAGCGCGGCCCAAGGCGCACTCCATTTGGAGCGCCCACACGGCCGCGTGGGTGTACACGCCGCCGTTTTCTCGGGTGGTGGGCGAGTACCGCGATAAATATCCAATCCGCTCGTCCGGCGTGGTGTAGGCCGGTGTGAGGAGAAGGGGCCCGTGAGAGCTGTACAAATGTTTCTCCAAAGAGTTTAGGATGGCTTTTTTACGGGCCGGGGTTGAAACCACGCCGTTAAGCAACGCCCAGGTTTGCGCGTTCAAAAAGATTTTCCCCTCTATGGATTTTTTCGAACCCAGAACCGTCCCGTCATCTGTGGTGGCTCGCCAGAACCAAGCCCCATCCCACGCGGTGCGATTGACCGCCGCTTTCAACTTGTCCGCCGATCGACGGTAGCGGACCGCACGTTTTTTTTCGGTTCCCAGCAACGCGTTGGCCGCAACAGCCCGTTCTGTGAGATCCGCCCAATCGTTCAATATTCCCACCAAGAAATGGGCCATCCAAACGCTTTCCCCCTTTCCACCCCGACCGGCACCCGACAATCCGTCGTTCCAATCGGCTTCGCCCATTAAGGGAAGACCCCGCGGCGATATCCGGGTCAAGGATTTTTCAATGGCGCGAACCGCGTGGTCATGGATTGTGCCGGATTCTTTCCTGCCAGAGACACCGGGCCGAACGGCAAAAGGCACTGTTTCGTTTAATAGCCCCCAATGGGCTGTTTCCTTGATGTAATTGCTTATGACAAACGGGAGCCACAACAGATCGTCGGAATAGCCCGACGGGTGCCCTTCTTCCGAGAGGGGATGCCACCAATGGTACACTGTTCCGTCGGAAAACTGATGGGCCGCGTGCAAATGGATTTGTTTGCGAGTTCCTTCAAGGTCCAGTGGCAAAAACACCTGGCTGTCTTGAAGTTGGTCTCGAAATCCGTAGGCGCCCCCGGTTTGATAATACGCTGTCCGGCCCCACAATCGGCCGGAAAGGGCCTGGTACTTTAACCACGTGTTGGTGAGCGCATCGAAAGACCGATCCGGGGTTTTCACGGTAAACGACGTCATGTACTTATCCCAAAACGATTCGGTGCGGCCCCACGCGCTGTCCACCTGGGAAAAATCCATGAACCGTCGGGCCTTGACCAAAGCCTGGCTTTGGGAATCCGCGGCGCCCACCGACCATAACAGGCTCCGCTCTTCGCCGGCCTTCAAAGTCAGCGGTACCTGAAAGCTGGCAATGCTGTCGTCCCATTTGTGAGTGGTGGTCCCCACATACGCGCCTTTTTCAAGGCAGGCCGGGGCCCGAAGGGAGCCGTAATTGCCAAGAAACGCCTGTTTATCGCACGAGACGGCCTTCGCCGGCAAACTCACCGCGTGCCAAGCCACGTGGTCCCAATTGCGGTTCCACGATTGCCCCTTGGCGTTCTTGAGCGGTGACAACCGCTTTTTCGCCAGAATGATATTGTTTTTATCCTGAACAGACGTTTCTATAAACGTCCGGTGAAACTCCCGATGGGAGTCGGGGGATTCGCCCAAATTCCATTCCAGGTAACTCCACAGGGAAATTTTTCGAGGGCGACGAGTGGTGTTTTTAATTCGAAGCCGCCACACTTCCAGCGGTTCGTCATGGGGAACAAACACCAGCCATTGGGCCTGAATTCCTTCATATTGGGAATTAATGATCGTGTATCCAACGCCGTGAATCACTTCGTAGGATTCCGGTTTCATTTGCACCGGTTGCCAACCCACGGACCAATATTTCCCCGACTCGTCGTCACGCACATACAAAAAGCGACCCCAATCGTCGCGGATCAAATCTTGGTTCCAGCGGGTGATACGGTTCATTGAAGCGTTGTGAAGCCAGCTATATCCCGAGCCGGATTGGCTCAGGGCTACCCCGTAGGTGCCGGACGACATCACGTTGATCCACGGGCGAGGGGTGTCGGGGCGCTGAATGAGATAACTGGCGCCGTCATCCGAAAAATGACCGTACGCGGTTTTAAATGGAAATTGACCTGTCGACATCGTTGCCTCCTTCCTATCCAATCAATAGCTTTACATTAGCAAAGAACCATTAAATTCGAAAGCTCGTTCGGTGTTTGATAGAATGAGCGGCATGTCCTTTCTGTTCGACGTCCTCTATCCTCTCTGGCCGGTGCTGGCGGTTGCGGACCTTCTTCTGGCGACCCTTTTTTCATTCATTGTCATTTCCCAAAAGCGGGACGCGGCGGTGACATTGGCGTGGGTATTGGGATTTTTCCTGTTTCCATTCGTAAGCCTGTTGATCTATTCGTTTTTCGGATACCAACAGTTCCGGCTTCGTCGGCGGCGGATTCCCACGCCGGCCCACCGCTTGGCCCGGTCGTCCGACACCGCCCTGTTCCGGGCAGCCATTCCACCCGCGCTCCAAAACGTGGAACGGTTGGCGGAAGGCCTGACGGAATACCCCGTGGTGGGCGGCAACCGGGTCACCGTTTTCGACCACGCCAACGATACCGACAACGCCTTAGCCACCGCCATCCAACAAGCCCGCCACCACGTGCACATGTGTTATTACATCGTTGAACCCGACCGCACCGGCCTGCGGTTTCGAGACCTTTTGATCGAACGAGCCCGCCAAGGCGTTCAATGTCGATTGTTGATGGACGCCGTTGGATCGTTTCGAATGGGAAATAAATTTCTTCAACCTTTACAGGACGCCGGCGTGGAAACCGCTTTTTTTTCTCCTTTTCGGACGTTTCGCCGGCCGTGGGGATTTAATTTCCGCAACCATCGAAAATTGAGCGTGATCGACGGACAGATCGGTTTTCTGGGGAGCCAAAACATCGGTCACCACTTTTGGAGATCGGGCTCGCGCCACCACCACTGGCGTGAAACCGATGTGCGGTTGGAAGGCCCCGCGGCCGAAGAACTTCAATCGGTCTTTGTGGAAGATTGGAACTTTGCCGCGGGATCGGCCCTCACGGGGGAAGCTTATTTTCCGTTGTCGCCGTCCCGCGGGACCACCTTGGCCCAGGTTCTTCCCACCGG
Organism: Elusimicrobiota bacterium; assembly: GCA_016715645.1. Lineage (GTDB taxonomy): Bacteria > Elusimicrobiota > Elusimicrobia > FEN-1173 > FEN-1173 > JADKHR01. The sequence continues at coordinate 120,703 of JADJZR010000010.1, forward strand.
TCCCGACCGACGGGAAAATGCGCTCAGCATGATTTTTCTAGAAGCCGTTCACGCCGCCCGGGAACGGGTCACGGTCACAACCCCTTACTTTATTCCCACAACGCCCGTGGCCTTGGCGTTGGAATCAGCCGCACGAAAGGGGGTTCGGGTGGACCTATTGCTACCCAAAAAAACCGATCATCCCGTGGTGGATTTCGCCAGCCGCAGTTGGTTTAAGGAACTGATTTCCAGCGGCGTTCGGATTCACCAGTTGGGGGAGGGATTTTTACACTCCAAAGTGGTCACTGTGGACAACCACCTGGCGTTGGTGGGTTCCGCCAACATGGACACCCGCAGTTTCTTAATTAATTTCGAGCTCAGCTTACTTTTATACGACCAAGACGTGGCCGGCCACCTCGTCAAAGTGTTCGACCGAATGGCCCACCACGCCACCCTGGTCAAAGTGGACGAACTGGCCGAACTGTCCCTCACCCGCCAGTTTTCCGAAGGACTCTGCCGGCTATTTTCCCCCATCCTTTAACCGGAATTCCCACCATCCGATAATAGCCGAGTCAACGTTTAAGGCGGGAGTAACGGTCGAGGAGATCTTGCTCGGAGCGGGTGAGGCTGGAACGGCCTGTTTGGGAGATCTTATCCAGGATGCGATCAACTTCCTGGCCTAGCTCGTGCAACGGGACAGAGGGTTTGGGTGCGGTCTTCTTTTTAAGCCAGTCCATCAAGCGGCTGACCACAGAGCGTGAACCATACCGCCAAGTGCGGCTTTTCAGATAGAGATAGCCTGTTGCCAATCCACCCAAATGGGCCAGATTGGCCACGTGGGACTGGTTTGCCGAAGTGCTGAACATCAGTTCGATTACCGCGAAAAAAATCACGGCGTGTTTGGCTTTCAACGGCACCAAAAACATCACCAAGAAAACCGCCTCCGGGTACATCATGGCGAAAGCCACCAGGAGCCCGTATATCGCCCCCGAGGCGCCCACCACCGGCGACAACGATCGCGGTTCCAGCAACAGGTTCAACCCCGCGGCGCCGACACCGCAGAGAAAAAAATAAAACAAAAAAGGTCCCGCTCCCCACCGCTCTTCCACCACCCGGCCCAGGGCCCACAACATGTAAAGGTTGAACAAAAGATGCAACGGCCCCCCGTGCAAGAACAAGTAAGTCAGGGGTTGCCACAGCCACCCGTGGGCGATCACCCGGGCCGGGGTCATGCCAAACAACCCCACCAGGCTGGGGCCGCCCATCAATGGCACAAGCCATTGAAGTAAAAACACCGCCCCCATGCTGGTCAGTAGGACCTTGACCGCCGGAGGAAGGGATCGATAGGCCAAAGGTTGGTTCATGATTGCACCTGCCGCCACAAAGTGGCCAACTGAGAAGAAACTCCATTGACCACATCCCGATCCGTCCAATATTCGGTATGGGACGTGGGGTTCCATGACGACAAAAGGCCCCCCACGTTAACGGCCCGATCTTCGTTCACCGCCTTGGAATACGCGGCGTTGATGGTCCGAAGCGGATACCCGATCACATCGTCTTGATCATAAAAATTGGTCCATCCACCCACGGCCTTCGGATAAAAACCCTTAAATCCGGGCGAAGGCACTTGAATGGGTTTTCCGAAATCTTTGTACCGCAGGCTCCATAAAGCGATCGGACTTCCCAGGGTAAACAGAAGGGATAATGTTTCACCCCGATCCAAAGGCGACTTTCCCATGGTTTTGGCAACGGAGGCGGGAACTTTTTTGGGGGCGGAACGGGCTTGAAGGTCGTAAAAGAAGTTCGACGCAATGACCGTGCCCAAACTATGCGCCACCACCACCAGGGGAGCTTGAGGACCGGCTTGATCGGCCAGGGTTTTCAACGTGGCGGCCAGTACACGGTGAACACCCTCATAAACAATTTTTTCTTTTGGGGCCGGTTGATAGGCGATGGCGTCGGCGGCAAAATCAACCATGAACCGTCGAAGTTTGACGAAGTCCATGGGCCCGCCCGCCGCCATCCGACGCCACAACTCATTTTCCGCGTCCTGCAACACCGGGGCCCAAAACGCCGGCCGCATCACCAGATCATCAGCGCCTGTGTCCGATCGGAACTTGCGATTCAACAAATCCATCATCCCGTCAGCAAAGGCTGGTTCCGGCCGGCCGATACCATGAACAAACATCACCGCGATTTTCATGGGCGCTATTGTACAATTCCCGAACGCCGGTGGCCGGGGTTCAATAGATCGTTGATAGTTTTAACCGGATGAAAAACCCCATGGGGGATTTCCATAATCACCGTGTTCCAACCCGCCATGGACCCGTTCCACAGACCCGGATGTTCCAACGTCCAAATTTCACGACCGTCGAAATGTTTGTGGGAAAGAATCACCTGATCGCGATCACAGTATCGCAAAAGCGTGTGGGGTTTTCCGGTCGCGTCCCGCAATCCAACGACCATATCCACCGGATTAAAATGGGTGGAGCGTTTCAATAACCCCTTTTGTCTCGGGGACAGTTGCGACGCTTCGACGATCTGCCGCGCCGGCCCGTATGGGCCCCTCACCCAAAAAGGCCCTCCGCCCGGTTCGCCCTTGTTGGGGACCATCCCACAGACTCGCCACGGCCGGGTCAAAATAGACCGTACCCAGGCCCGCCGACTGGGCCAGGAACCCCGACGGGGTTTGAGCCCCAACTCATTAAGGATAAATTGCTCGGCCTCGGTAACCGCCCCGTCGAATTTACTGGGTCCGCCCTGCCGGAATGGATCCTTCCGGAAACCAGCCTCTGCGCCGTCCCCCAACATCTCGAGCAAAGAACCCGCCTGATTTTGCAGTTCGATGAGTCGTCCGGCCAAAACCATTCTCCAACGTCGCGCGAACGACTGAAAAAGCGCCGTAGGCACGTTATCAATATTTTTAATAAACACAATGTCGCCGCGTGTTTTTTCCAGGTTGGGCAACAGAGCCCCGTGACCTCCCGGACGAAACAACGTCCGACCGTCAGCTTGACGAGCCAACCGATTGTTATTATCCAAGGCCACGGTGTCGCTGGAAGGACTTTGAACGCTGTAAGTCAACCGCAGGTCCAGCCCCTTTTCTTGCCGAAGTTGCCGTGCCCATCCATTGCCTCTGTTTTGAAATTCCGATCGAAAATCCGGCGGAACCGTAAAATGCAGGGTCACCCGTTTTTTTCGATCAACCAGGGCGCGTGATTCTAAAATATGTTCGTCAAAAGCGGTGATTTCATGTTTCCCCATCGTATGAAAAGGGATCAAAGCTTTCGGTTGGCGCGGCAAATGGAGGCCTGATTCGCCTAAAAGCGCATCCAGAACGGGCAAGAGGTCGCCCGAACGAAGACACCTCTTTAACGACACCCCCCGGTTGTGCAAAACTTTATCTAGAGGCAAAGCCAGCGACATATGGGGCAACCCTCTAAAAAACAGGCGGCAGTCTCGGGAAAAAGGATAAGGCCCCCGAAGCCATTTTAAAACAGGACCTTCCTGGGACCGGCAATGCTGGGAGAGTTGAATGAGAGAGGTAAATAACCGAGACGCCGCCCCGGAGGCGGGGACAAACGACGAAAAGCGGCCCTCCAGTTGAGCGTTCCGGGCGAGACGAATCAATCGGTCAGCCTGGGCCTTCGTAACCCGTTCAATTCCATCGCCCACAGAACAAGGACGGACAACAGGCACATTAAGCCGCCGACATTTCAATAGTTCCACTTGGCGCCGGGCTTCGGCCACCGTCAGGCCCCGACGTTTAAAAAGGGCCCGATCTTTCCGTGAAAAAATGGTATCGCTCAGGTTAATCGACTGGAAGCGAAGCGATGTCGATGGAATTGGACCAGAGAATACCGCAGGGAGAACACTCGAAATATTTAAGGTCCGCGCCCTTATCGGTTCGGGACTGTTTAACGGCCACCGACCCTTTCGCGTTACATTTCGGACAAGGTGTATTGGACATACTAATCTCCTTTATGAGGGGCCGACGAACCGCGGGCAACGAACCGAAACTCAATTTCGTCGGGCGCCAACAGGCCCAACTCGCGCCGAGCGGACGTTTCAATAAACATTTCGTCCGTGTCGGCCCGTTCCCGCCGGGCCTGAAGACCTAGCATCCGTTGCTCAGCCGCCGCCAACCGCATCTCCCACCGGGCCAGTTCTCCACGCTGAATAAAAAACCGCCGAACCGCCCCCCCCGACACCAAAACGGCCACCGCCAAAACCCCCGCGATGACCCACACCCTCCCACGGCGACCGGTTCGCCGGGTCACAACTTCTTAACGGCGAAACGCCGCCGCGCCGGGAAATGACCCTGATTTGCCAAGCGACTCTTCCAGCCGCAACAACTGGTTGTATTTGGCTATGCGTTCGGACCGAGACGCGGAACCCGTTTTAATCTGGCCCGCGTTCAACGCCACCGCCAAATCGGCGATAAAAGAGTCTTCCGTTTCGCCGGAACGATGGGAAATGATGGCTCCGTAGCCAGCTTTTTGAGCCATTTGCACCGCTTCCACCGTTTCCGATAAACTGCCGATTTGGTTCACTTTCACCAAAATGGCGTTGGCCACGCCCCGACGGATTCCGTCGGCGAGACGAACGGGGTTGGTCACGAACAGGTCGTCGCCCACAATCTGGATTTTGCCGCCGATCCGGTCGGTCATTTGTTTCCACCCAGCCCAATCGTCTTCGGCCAAACCGTCTTCAATGGACACGATGGGATACTTGTTGACCCACTCTTCGTAAACGGAAATCATTTCTTCCGCGGAACGATCGCGAATGGCCACTTCCCCTTCCAGACGATAGCGCCCGCCGTTGTGGTATTCATTGGCGGCGCAATCCAACGCCAGAAAAACATCCTTCCCCACTTTATATCCAGCGTTTTGAATCGCGGTCAAAATCACTTGGATCGCTTCCTCGTTGGACTTGAGGTTGGGGGCAAACCCTCCTTCGTCGCCCACCGCGGTATTGTGTTTGGCGTCTTTTAAGACTTTTTTTAACGCGTGAAACACCTCCGCCCCGGCCCGCAGAGATTCGCGAAACGAACCCCCGACAACGGGGACAATCATAAACTCTTGGAGATCAATGTTGTTGTCGGCGTGGGCCCCACCGTTCAAAATGTTCATCAATGGCACGGGAAGGACAAACTCTTTGCTTTTGATCCCGAATGTCTGCCGAAGATGGGTGTGAAGAGCGATCCCCTTTGCGGCGGCCGCGGCCCGAGCCGCCGCCATGGAGACTCCCAAAATGGCATTGGCGCCCAGTTTGGATTTGGTGGGCGTTGCATCGGCTTCGAGCAAAACTTTATCCAAGGACCGTTGATCAGCGGCGTCGCGGCCTTTCAGCGCAGCGGCCAGGGGGCCGTTGACGTTAGCGACCGCTTTCAAAACGCCTTTGCCGCCAAACCGCGCCTTATCGCCGTCACGCAATTCCAACGCTTCGTGAGCGCCCGTGGATGCGCCCGAAGGAACCGCGGCTCGACCCTGAGCCCCGCCAGCCAACACCACATCCACTTCCACCGTTGGGTTGCCGCGTGAATCCAAAATTTCACGGGCCCGAACCGACGTCACACGCGTTGCGACAAACGCGGCCTTTACCAATTTTTTTGCTTTCGCTTTTTTAACCATTGTTTTTTTTGCCATAGGGTTCTCTCTTTATTTCGACGTCGGGGAAAGACCGGCCAACACGCGGCCGGCTTTTTCCAGCGCCTTCATTTTTGCTAAATCTTGGCTTTCCAAATACACGCGCACCACAGGTTCTGTGCCAGACAAACGAACGCCGATCCAGCTTCCGTCCGTCAGGATAAACTTGTAGCCATCGGTCTCCACAATGCGTCTCACTGGAAAATCGCCCAACCGCGTGGGGGGCTTATGGCTCAACTTATCGCGCAGTTCGGCCATTTTCTCGGTGGTTAAATGGAAATTCAAACGCGCCGTGTGAAACGCCCCAACCTCTTTTGGAGGAGCTCAATGGACTTTTTTAATGGGCGACGGGTGGCGGCCGCAATTTCCGCCGCCAACAGACAGGCTAAAATTCCGTCCTTTTCCGGAACGTGGCCCCGAATCGAGAGCCCGCCCGATTCTTCTCCACCCAACACAAAATGGCCGCCCTTGGACGGATATACGGAATTTTCGTGCGCCATCACATCGCCGATGTATTTGAAACCAACGGGCGTTTCTTTCACGGTCAGACCATGTTTTTTGGCCACCGCGTCAAGAAAATGAGACGTCATCACACTGCGGGCCACAACCCCTTTCCACTTGCGGGTGGACACTATGTGATCCAACACCAACGGTAAAAACTCGTTGGGGCTGATCAACGTCCCATCGATGTCCATCACCCCGAACCGATCCGCGTCGCCGTCCGTGGCCAGGCCCACCTGCGCCTTGTGCTCGACCATGGCGTTACGCAGATCTTTCAGGATTTCGGGATCCGGTGACGGACTGTGCCCGCCGAACAGAACGTCTCGCTGAGTGTGGATCGACGTCACCTGAACACCGGCCCGCTTCAAATATTCGTCGAGATACCCACGCCCCGCACCCCATAAAGAGTCCACCACCACGCGAATTTTTCCTTTCTTCAGCAACGACCGGTCCACCAAACTGTCCAGCTGATGGAAATAGGCTGGAAGAGGATCATGGGGAACGATCAACTTCTTTTTGAGGCCCACGGCTTCCCGTCCGGATTTGGGCGTCATTTCGCCCGTCAAATACGGTTCGCAAGCGGCCTCTATTCGACGGGTGGCCTCGGGCAAAGCGGGTCCGCCCCACGTGGAATTAAATTTAACCCCGGAATAATTCGGCGGGTTGTGACTGGCCGTGATATTGATGCCGCCGGCCGCCTTAAGATGCAACACTTCGAACGCCACCACCGGCGTGGGAGTGTCCCGGACACACAACATGCTTTCCATGCCGTTGGCGGCCAGAACACCGGCGGCCGTCTTAGCAAATTCCTCCGACAGAAAACGAGTGTCGTAACCGATCACCACACGTTTGTTGTGCAACTTTTCTTCGCGCAGATAATCCGCGATGGATTGAATCAAAATCCGCAATCTCGGAAAAGTCACTTCGTCCGCTAAAATGCCCCGCCAACCGGATGTTCCGAATTTTATGCTCATGGGAAGGTTTCGCCTCTGTTTTCGATAGTAAATAGTTGAAGTTTCCGGATGGTAGCACAGGGAAGGCCCTCTGTCAATGAGATCCGAACGCGAACGCAACTGAAGTTTTGCCGAAATCCAGGGCAATCAATTTAACCAGCCTACGGGGAACGAAGGATCCCCGTTTTCCGGGGTGTCCATTCTAGGCCGCGCATTCGCCGACGCCGATGTCGGGTTTGAAGTCGGTGGTCTCGCCCCAATCGAAATACAAAGTGGGGTTTTCCGCGTAGGAGGGCAACGTGGTGAATTCCTGAACCAACTCTTTCATTCGGGTTTTTCCCACCTGGTCGAACCAATCGGTGAAGGTGTCCCCGGATTTTTTTTCGGCTTTAAAAGCCCCGATCACCTTTTTGACGGCGTCGGGGACCCTCCGGGCCGGGATCGCCCCGATCACCTGGCCGAAGCGAGCCTCCCCTTCTTTCGTGTAACCGCCAGCCAACATCATGTAGTGGGGCACAGGGCGGTCATCGATTTTCCGGTAGGTGCCGTAAAAACCCAAACTTCCAATGTGGTGTTGCCCACAACTGTTGGTGCATCCGGAAATCTTAATGTGCACGCCGTCCATGTCCACGTCGGCCGACAATCCGTCCGAAAACAATCCCCCAATGGCTTTGGCCAATTCTCGTGATTTGGTCACGGCGATTTGGCAGGTGTCCGCGCCGGGGCATCGGGTGATATCCGACAACCGGTTTCCCCCCGCGGTGGCCAGCCCCGCTTTAACCAAAGCGTTGTAAACCGTCGGCAAATGCTCGTTACGCACCCAGCGCAATAAAAAGTTCTGTTCCACCGTTGTTCGCAACCGACCTCCGTTCAGGCGCCGCGACAGGTCCGCCAACGCGCGCATTTGGCCCACCGTAATGTCCCCCAGGGGGAGGACCACCGTGGCCCAACTGTATCCCGCCTGGCGTTGGGGTGCCACGTTCGTGGCTTTCCAACGCTCAAACCCCGCCGCGGGCGCTTCCACTGGAACGGCCCCCGACGCCAAAACCGGCGCGGTTTCTTCCGTCACAGGAACCGTCCAATCAATGGATCCGGCCCGGGTGGTCAAAACAGCCCGGCGTTCGGCTTGAAACTTTTTGCGAAATTCGTCAGCCCCCCACTTCTTCACCAAAAACTTGATCCGGGCGTGGAGTTTGTCGGCCCGATCGCCGAACCGATCGAACATCCGCACCACAGTTTCAATGGTCGGCATCAACAGATCGGCTGGGGTGAACTCTTCCAACCGAATCGCCACCTGGGGAGTCGCGCCCAAACCGCCCCCCACGTAGGTCCGAAAACCCCGGACGCCGTTTCGAATTTCCGCCACAAACGCCATGTCGTGAATGGGCGTCAGGGCGTAATCCGTGGGTGTGCTTTCAAACGCAATTTTAAATTTGCGGGGCAAGTTTTGGCTGAGCGGGTTACGCAGAAAAAACTTAAACGCCGCGTCGGCATAAGGCGCCACATCAAACACATCGTCCGGGTGAACCCCCGAGTACGGGTTAGCGGTGATGTTACGAACCGTGTTACCGCACCCTTCCCGAGGGGTCAAATCGGCCTCGGCCAACCGCCGAATAATTTTCGGCGTGTCTTCCAAAGAAACCATGTGGATCTGCAAATTTTGCCGGGTGGTAAAATGGCCGATCTTGGACGGGGCAAACGTTTCCGTCACGTCGGCCATGGCTTCCAATTGATCGGGCGTGAGCTTTCCGAAAGGCACCTTAATGCGAACCATCTGTTTGTCCACCTGGTTGCGAATGCCGTAAATGCCGTTGTTGAGACGAAACCGACGAAAATCGTCCATTTCCATTTTCCCAGTTTTCAAGGCGCGGATATTTTCCTCGGCTTGGCGGATTTCGTTTTCAACAGAAGCAGGAAGAGTGGACGACATGGACGGCTCCTTCATCAGTTCGATGGGTTCTTCAATAAACGGCGCCGATTCCTCGTCGCGAAACCAGGAACGGGCCTCTTCAAATCGGCCTTTTTTAACCGACACAATCACGTTGGACCAACCGGCCAATAATGGCTGGGCCGCGTCGGTGGCGCTGGGACGCGCCGGATGGTCGGGGTGGGTGTGCAAAACGCCCACCAAATCCAACCCCTCTTTTTCCGCGTCCAACACCGCCCGGTTGAAAGCCGCCGGGTTCATCACAAATTCGAACTCGCCTTCCGTATCAGCCCGGGAACCCAAGGTGTCTCGGGCCGCTTCCAAGACGCCGGGCTGGGCAGTGGTTTTTTCCCGCAGGAGGTTGGGCAGGGGCACAAACCGGTACACCTGTCGGACTCCTCCCGGCAAAAACCGCCCCACCAAAACGCCGCAACCCTCGTAGGGGTAACAGGACTGGGACCACTGACGAAGGAAGTCTCGGACCGACGAACTCCAGACCAAACTCACAAATCGTGACCTTTCATGTAATCCTCAAAATTGTCGAGCAGGTCACCCCAGTAGCGCGTGTGAAGATACCGTTCCCCCGAATCGGGAAGAACCGTTACGATCACGCCCTCTTTTAATCCATGGGCCACTTCGAACACGCCGTGGACCGCCGCCCCGCAGGAATACCCCACCAAAATACCTTCTTCCCGCGCCATGCGGCAACACATTTCGTAGGCATCTTCCGTAAACACTGACACTTTTCGATCGTGAACCCGGGGATCGTAAATGCCCGGCACAATGGACGTTTCCATGTGTTTCAACCCTTCCAAACCATGCAAGGAGGTGGCGGGTTCAACGGCGATAATTTGAATGGCCGGGTTTAATTCTTTCAACCGACGACCCGTCCCCATCAGCGTACCGCCGGTGCCGATCCCCGCCACAAAATGGGTGATACGCCCTTCCGTTTGGCGCCAAATTTCTTCGGCGGTGGTTTTGTAATGGGCCCGCCAATTGTTGGGATTGTTGTACTGGTCGGGCAAATAGTAACGGCCGGGGTTCGCCTCAAAAATGCGATGGGACTCCAACTGAGCGCCGTCGGTGCCTTCCATGGGATCGGTGAACGTCACTTTGGCGCCGAACGCCTCAATCAAACGGCTTTTTTCTGAGGCGTTTTGGGGCATCACCAACTGAACGCGAATTCCCAACGCGGCGCCGATCATGGCGTAGGCAATCCCGGTGTTGCCCGACGTGGAATCCAACAAAATTTTGTCTTTGGTCAATTCACCGGAGGCCAAGGCTTCCAACATCATATTTTTGGCGGCGCGGTCTTTCACCGACCCGCCGGGGTTCATGAACTCCGCCTTGGCGAACACTTTCACCCCTTCGGGAACCCACCGGGACAACCGATCCAACCGAAGAAGGGGCGTGTTCCCGATTCGTTCCAATAGCCCCACTCCCAAAGAGGTCATGGGATCCCCAACGACCTTGAAATTTCCTCGACCTCTTTGGTTTTGGCCGAACCCCGACGATACAGATGGGTGACCGCGGGCTGGGTAATTCCAAACAGGTCAGCCACATCAATTTTTCGCAAGCCGCACCGTTCCGCCAACAAATACGACGCCAACGATCGCGCTTCGGCGCCAATTCGTGTTGATTTTCCCCTCCGAGACAACGATTTCTCAGGCAACCCGAAATAACTTTCGATGCTTTTGATCAAACGCGCCGCCAAGGCCGGGTCGGCGGCTTTAACCCGGACAACGCCTTCTTTGGGCAAAACACGTTCCACAAACGCTTGGCCGCCCAACACCCGGGAATCGTAGGACCCTTCCCCCGCCTTGACCCGGGAGACAACGCCCAATCCAGTCGCACTGCGCACCAGCCCCCCGCCGGACAAATCCTGTTGGGAATTTTTCCTTTCCGCCAAATAGGCCGCGTAGTTGTTAGGCCCGTTTGCGCCATGGCCTCCCAAAGCATCCCACACAGCCTCGACCGATTGCCAGGACACTTTTTCAAGTCCCAACAGCGCCCGATGCCCGCTCCACGGATAGGTTTCCAGAGCGTTCAGGGAATCCACCGCTTTTTCTTTCAATGGAATTAAATGGATGTAGGCCACCAATTCTTTGAAAAAGGCCTGGGGGTCGGACACAATGGACTTATAGCGATTTTGAAACAATCGCCCGGACCGTTTATATTGGCGGTTGAAATAACCCGCGTAGCGGGTCGACAGCCGGTTCATCAGTTCCGACAGGGGCCGCGGACCGGTTTCCACCAACAAGTGAAAATGGGTGGGCATCAGAGCCCAGGCATAACAGGTGAACCCACCCTCTTTAATCAGCTCGGCAAAAGCGTCCCGAAAAACAACATAATCCGCCCGATTGGGAAAAATCTTCCGGCCATCGTTGCCGCGATTAATCACATGATGCAAAAGCCCCGGCGAGTCCAAACGGGCTTGGCGGGGCATGGGCGAACTCAGTATTGAGGGACGGACGGATCAATCTCGTCCGACCAGGCGCGAATACCGCCTTTCACGTTGGAGAGTTTTTTGAAACCCATCTGTTTAAGGATTTGAATGGCTTTGGCGCTGCGCACGCCCGACCGACAATGAACGACGATGTCGTCAGCGGTATCCAACTCGTTGGCGCGAACAGCCACGTCGGCGAGAGGAATCAGGCGCGCGCCGGGCAAACGGGCGATTTCGTATTCGCTGGGTTCACGGACGTCCACCAGGGTGAACTTGTCTTTGCGGTCCATGCGGGCTTTGAGCTCTTTCACAGTGATTTCGTCCAAGGAATCCCCCGCTTGTCCGCTGATTCGGAACCCCGACCGACGCCGCAAAATTGGTCGTAATCGACCAACTCGGTGATGGTCGGACGATCCCCGCACACCGGGCAATGGGGGTTCCGTCGGATTTTGAGTTCATCAAACGACATGTCCAGCGCGTTGAACAGCAAGAGCCGCCCCACCAACGAACGGCCTTTGCCGATGATCAGCTTAATGGTTTCCGTGGCTTGAATGAGGCCCACGAGCCCCGGCAAAATACCCAACACCCCGCCCTCGGCGCAGGAAGGCACTTCACCCGGCGGCGGAGGCTCCGGATAGAGGCATCGATAACAGGGGCTTTCCGGATCGCCGGGCTTGAACACCGTGGCCTGACCGTCGAAGCGAAAGATCGACGCGTACACGTTGGGTTTTTTTAAGAACACGCAGGAATCGTTGGTCAAATAGCGCGTTTGGAAATTGTCCGTCCCGTCCACCACGATGTCGTAGTTTTTAACGATGTCCAAGGCCACGTCTCGCCGAAACGGAATGTTGTAGGTTTTCACGGTCACGTTGGGATTGATGTCACGGATCGTTTCCCGGGCGCTTTCGACTTTCAGTTTCCCCACATCGCCGGTGCCATGGATCACTTGGCGATGAAGGTTGGTGTGGTCCACCACATCAAAATCCACGAGGCCCAAAGTTCCCACCCCCGCCGCCGACAAATACAAAGCGTTGGGCGACCCCAACCCGCCGGAACCGATCAACAGGACTTTGGCGTCCATCAACTTTTCTTGTCCTTCCACGCCCACCTCGGGCATGATCAAATGCCGCGAGTAACGCAAAACCTGTTCCTGGTTCAATTTCACGACAGCACCTCCCGCAGTTCGGCCAACGAGCCGATCAAATAATCCGGAGACAAAGCCGACAAATCCGATCCGGGCCGAAACCCGTAAGTCACCGCCGCCGCCCGCACGCCCGCCGACCGGGCCGCCCGAATGTCCAACGGGCTATCGCCCACCATCACCGCCGTTTCCCGGGGCGACCCCAACCGTCGAAGGGCCTCCCATAAAGGTTCGGGGTCGGGCTTGCGGGTGGGCAACGTGTCTCCCGCGATCACCACCGAAAAAAAACCGGCCAACCCGGTCGCCCGCAACGTTTTTTCTGTGTGGGCCATCGGTTTGTTGGTGACCACCGCCAAGGCCCGCCCTTCAAACGATACCAGCGTTTCGATCACGCCAGGATACAAAACCGTTGTGTCGGTGCAATGGTCCAGATAATGGGGCAAAAAAATATCTAAAGCCTGTTTCATCGTCACATCGTCCAAGGGCCCGGCGGCCCGGATCAACAGTTGACGAACCCCGTCGCCCACCATCCGCGCCACGCTTTCAACCGACAACCCCGGCCGGCCTAACCGATCCAACGTGTAATTGACTCCCTCGGCAATGTCCCGACGGCTATCCACCAGGGTTCCATCCAAATCAAACAAAACGGCACCCCGCATTATTTGGGGTGAATCAACGCTAAAAATTCGTCGCGGGTGCGGCCGTCTGTCCGGAAGAGCCCCTGCATGGCGCTCGTGACGGTAGGGCTGTTGAGGCTTTCGGCGCCGCGCATTTCCATACACATGTGGCGCGCCGACATCACCACACCGACACCCAAGGGCGATACTTTCCGCATAAGAATGTCGGCGATTTCGTTGGTTAACCGTTCTTGCACCTGCAGACGACGGGAAAAGGCTTTTACCAGTTTTGGTATTTTGGACAGCCCAATAATTTTTCCATTGGGAACGTAGGCCACATGGCACACACCGAAAAACGGGAGGAGGTGATGTTCGCACAACGAATAAAAACTGATGTCGCGCACCACCACCATTTCGCTGTAGGGTTCATCAAAAAGCGCCCGGTTGATCAACTGATCCACGTCCACCCGATAACCCGACGTCAGATCTTCCCAAGCCTTGGCCACCCGGTGGGGCGTGCGTTGCAACCCTTGCCGATGGGGGTCTTCCCCCAACGTGACCAACAATTCTTCGGCCAGATGGGTCAACGCCCGCGCCGGGGGGACAACAATGGCCTGCCGACGAGCAAGAGACTGTTTCATGGAAATGTCAGGAGTGTTTTCGAAGAGAAAAAACTGAGGCATCCAGTGGTTTTCGGCCGGCAAACCCTTCCGAGCGCCGATGCCAAAACGCCACCTTTTCTTCCCCCCACCGCCAGCAGAGGTAAACATAACCTTCCCCCGGAATCCAACCGGGAAAATCCAACAGCCCGCGATCGATGTCTTTGACCACAACGCCCTCTTTGTGGATCAGATCCACCCGTCGGCGAGTTTCGAGCAACAAAAATTCCACCTGGCCCCGCGCCAGGGCCAAATCCACGGGATTTTCGGACCCTTTCTCTTTCCAGTAAAGAACCTTGGCGTCGGCCCGACTTTTCAGTTCCCGGGCCTCGCCCAACAGTTCTTTCAATCGGGGAAGGGCGTTTTGGGCTTCATCAAGAGTGAAATAATCGTTTGGCATGAGAATATATTACTTTATTTGGGGCCTTTCGTCAAAGTGCCGCCAGTACGTCGGCCGGGTGTTCAGCGGGTTTGACTTTTGGAAACACCGACACCACTTTACCATCGGGCCCGATGATGTAGGTGATGCGCAAAATTCCCTTGTATTTTTTGCCGTACAGACTTTTGTCGCCCCAGGCCCCGTAGGCTTGAACGATGGCTCCGGCCTCGTCGGCCAGAAGCGGGAAGGTTAATCCCTGTTTATTGGCAAACTTTTTGTGGGTGGCCGCCGAATCCTTACTAACACCCAACACCACGGCGCCCTTTTTTTTCAGGGCCGCCTGGGCACTTTGAAACCCGCAGGCTTCCGCGGTGCATCCCGGCGTCAAGTCCCGGGGATAAAAATACAAAACAACGGTCTTTCCCTTAAAATCCGCAAGGGAGACGGTTCGTCCCGACTGATCCTTCGCTAAAAATGCAGGTGCCTTGTCTCCAACTTTTAGCATGGGTTCCTCCTGAGGGCTTCAGGCGCGATTTGTCGTCGCCCCGTAACTACACAGGTCCCTCATCCGCCCCTTCGGGGGTCGCGTGTGCCTGTGGCACACGATTGCGACGGGCCGAACAGGCCCTGGGCCCGAAGGGCCTTCCCCCAAGAGGGAAGGAAAACTAAAAATTTCCCTCTCCTCTTGGGAGAGGGCAGGGTGAGGGACCTGAGTAGTGCCCCATTCATGGGGTGTCTTTTAAGGCGTTTGAACGCTTGATTTTAGCATTTCCAGTGGACTCGCAAGAGCCACCGACAGGGGATCGGCAAGGCCCGTCTCAGCGGGGGCTACGCAGTGGTATAACGGTTCAAACAACGCAAGAGGGCTCGGGCCGCTTCATGGGCGTCCAAATGGTTTTGAAATCCACCAAACGCGGCCCACGGACGAAGTCCCCCCGATCGGTCGATGCGAACACCATACCGGCGCGGTCCGCCGGAAAAAACCACCCGAACCCCCACCACGGTCGAACGGAAAAAGGAACGGCTCCTTTTGATCGGCCCCAAGGACCGTCCGACAATGACGGAAACGGGGTCCACCCACACCTCCTCGCGACCAAACCATTGAGCGACCATCACAAAAGCGGCCCCCACG
The DNA here is from genome assembly GCA_016715645.1 of Elusimicrobiota bacterium. Taxonomy (GTDB): domain Bacteria; phylum Elusimicrobiota; class Elusimicrobia; order FEN-1173; family FEN-1173; genus JADKHR01. The sequence goes on from JADJZR010000010.1 coordinate 136,085, forward strand.
TTGAGTAAAGCGCCCCCCGCCACGGCCCAGAGGGGGGCTTTCACGCGGACCATAACCATAAAAAAAGCTGTTAACGACACGGCCCAGATCACAAGCGGGTTGGGCCCGGGAAAAACGAACGGGGAAGGTAAAGAAAACCGAGTTTGTTCCCCCACGTTGCGGACGGCCAAGGGTCGAGGAGGCCCGCTTTTGACCGAAGCCGCGGCGGGGAGCGGTACCGAAAAAAGTTTTGAAGCCGGGCCCGTGTTGGGAGAAACAACCAGGGGCCATTCCCCTTGAAATCGGCCGGGCAGTTTCGATTTCGCCCGCAATCGCCACAGCACCTCCCCATCGGGGGAAAGGCCCGATGGAGGAGCTTCCACGGGGATGGAAAAATGGAACGGCCAGGCATCTTCCGATGAGGGCGTTGGGGAAAGGGACTCGGCCGACCACAACAACCATTCGCCTCCGCGGCTTCGCTCCAAACATTCCAAAACGAAACTAAACCCACCGGCAACGGGGTCCCGCTCTCCTGTGTGAACAACCCCGACCACCAATTCCCCCGGCCGACCGACTGACCAAAAAGTTACCTTTGATTTTTGGTTTTTTTTCCATTGCCGAAACGCGGTCAAGACCAACCTCCCCAGCTCCGCCGCCCCCAACAAGATTCCTCCCAGGCCCAACCCCAACGGCCAACCACTGGACCAATGGGTTGACAGTCCCAAACACATCAACGCCCCCCCCACCCACAAAACTGTTAACCCAAGAGGGGCCGCCCAAACCCATTTATTTTTCATGGCCCATGTGCGCCAACGTGCAAAGCGCTTTTTCTTGAAAGGGTGTTAAAGGAGCAATCGACAGCCGAGGAATGCGAACAAAATCCATGGCGGCCAGGTCAGGATGGGCGCGCAATTCAGTCAAGGGCACCGGCTTCTTTAACCACCGATCAAACGTCACGTCCACCGCCAGCCAGCGATCGTCGATGGGGTCGGGGTACGCGGGCCCCGCCGCCCGAGCCCAACAGACCAGAGATTTTTCCGGCGTGAAATGGTATCCCCACACCCGGTCCCCCTGGGAAAGAAGCCGAAGGTTTTTTCGAGCCAACGGGCCCCGAACGCCGTCCCACCGGGCGCGTCCGTCGCGTTCGACACGGCTCCAGGGGAACACGTCGGGTTCGGTGGAAAAAATCCAGGCGGTCACGAGGGCGGATAAGTTAAAACGCTGTCGGAAATCAGCATCGTTTCCCGATGTTGATCCGACCAACGCGACGAACCGTCGGAAAAAATATCCTTTTTACGTAGGGGAACACGGCACTTCATTTGTTCCAAAGCGTAATGGCAGGCCAAAAACGCCGCGGCCCGCTGGGGGGAACTGACCAATAAAAGCATACTGGTTTCCCCCACCGGCACGCGCCCCACACGGGTTTGCCACAGGACCTGGGTTCCAGGCCACTTTTCCGCCACTTCCAAGGAAATCTGAGACACTTCCGATTCTGCGTCGGCATCGGCCTTTTCAAATTCCAAGGCCACCACATTGCCCAAATCCGTCCGGTCCGGGCGAACCACGCCCTGAAACGACACCACAGCGCCTGTTTCCGATTGACGCGCTCGTTCTTCCAACCCGTCGAAGGCGATGGGCCCGTCCGTAAAAAAAGGCACCGATTCCATTAGAACGTGGCCACCATCCGGTCGATGGCCCGGCGCGCTTTCGCGGCCACGTCGGGGGGCACGGTGATGCGGTGCTTGAGACTTTGCAAGGACCACAAGACCTTTTCCACCGTGATCTTTTTCATGAATTCGCATTCGGCCGCCCGGGCCACCGGGAGAAAGGTTTTGGACGGGTTTTGTTTTTGAAGGGTGTGCAAAATGCCGGTTTCCGTGGCCACCAAAAACGAGGTCCGCGGCGACTCTTTGGCGTGGCGCACCATCCCGCTGGTGGACGCGATAAAATCGGCGTGTTTGAGAGCGGACGACAAACAACCGCATTCCGGGTGAACCATCAGTTCGGCCTGGGGATGGGCCTTCTTCTGGGCTTCGATGTCCGCGTCGGTGATGGCGTAATGCACGTGGCAGGAACCGGGCCACAAATGAATTTTCCGTTTGGTTTTTTCTCGCACGAATTGGCCGAGGTACATGTCGGGCAAAAACAAAATTTCCTGATCTTTAGGGAACGACTCAACCACTTTAACAGCGTTCGATGAGGTGCAACAGGCATCGGCTTCGGCTTTAACCGCCGCGGTGGTATTCACATAGGCCACGACGGCCGCCTGGGGGTGGCGAACCTTCCACGCCCGAACCTGCTCCGCGTCGGCCGTGGCCGCCAACGAACACCCGGCCTCCAGGTCCGGCAACAACACGGTTTTGGTCGGAGCCAACACCGCGGCGGTTTCGGCCATAAAATGGACCCCGCAAAAAACGATCACATCCGCCGAAGATTTTGCCGCTTCCTGGGACAGCGCCAGCGAATCGCCCACCACATCGGCGATATCCTGCACATCGCCCCGTTGGTAATTGTGGGCCAGAATCACCGCGTTGCGTTCTTTGGCCAAACGCTTAATTTCGGCGACGATATCGGTGGGCGGGGCGGTGGCCATATTAAAAAGTGAGGACAGGCCCCCCCTGAGCCTGGGACAAAAAGGCGTTAAGGCCGACCACCGCATCGGTTCGTTGCGCCAGCGAACGCGACGTCAATTTCAACAGCCGAGCCCAAGCCGAACAGGCATAAACCCGAACACCCCCGGCTTGGCGCAGGCCGTCTAAATAATCGCTGGGCGATCGGTTTTGAAAATGGAGAGAGTCAACGGAGACCGCTGTGGGCGGCGGCCACTGTTTTTCGATAAACGCTTTTAAGGCGGGGCCCCGAAAAAAGAGGATCACGTTTTCTCCCCGGGCTCGGGCCGCGGCGGCAAACGCGACCGCCTCATACAACCGATCCAGCTCGGCTCCAAAAATGACAACCGAAAAAACAGCCACACGCAGTCAAAGAATAACCGACCCTATCGCGCTTTCGTCCGGGCGGGAGAGGGTTTTGCGACGGTTTTGGTTTCGGGCTTGACCTCAGCGGCAGGGGCTGGCTTTTCGGCCAACCGGGCTTTCAACGCCTCCAAACTTTCGCGGTTTTGGGCTTGAATTTTCGCAATCCGCCGAGCGGTCAACCATTGGCGCACACTGGTGTCCACCACATAAAAAACGCCCAAGGCCATTAATAATCCGGAAAGACTGATGCCGATTAAAAACCGTCTCTTCGATGGGATCAACAGTGAGACAATGACGCCGATGATACCCAAACTTAAGATCGCCAACCCAAACATGTTGCTCGTTAATATGAACACAGGTTCCCCCTGTTTTGAGCCCCAGCCCCGGGGCCGAAGTTGAACACCGTTATCTTAACAGACAAACCGCTCCGCGACAAGGCAAATTTTGTTACACTGGATCACCGTGAAACAGATCAGTCTGCGGACAAAGTTGGTGGCCCACTCGACCTTGCTGGTGTTGGCGGCGGGGACCGGGGTGGGCGTTTCTCTTTATTTCGCTGAACGCCAATATTTGGTTCGTCGATTCGACCAAACCCAAGAAGACAATGTCACCAGCCTGGTCCAAATCCGACGCGAGTCGGTCACGTCCAACAACGAGCAGTTGCTCCTGAGTTACCTGTCGTTGCTGCGGCGGTCGAAGGCGCTGAGTTACGCCATGATCCAAGATGTCACCGGCCGGGTTCTGTCCCACACCAACCCGGCGTTCGTGGGCCAACGGCTCTCGGACCCACTGACGTTGGGGGCGTTGGAAGCCGGCTCTCTACTGCGCCAACGGGGCGGGTCGACGGACGACGTCATTGACTTGGCCGTGCCCATCCTGCACGGAACCAAACGGCTGGGCGTCGCCCGGGTGGGCTATTCGCGCGCCACCATGGCCCAGCTGGTGGACCAAACTTTGCTGGCGGCCCGTCACCGAATTTTGATTGCCACGTTTTTGGCCATGGGGTTTGGCGTGGCCCTGGCGGTGGGGCTGTCGTTGCTGTTCACGAAACCCATCGAGCTGTTGCGGTCGGGAGCTCAGATCATTGGGGAAGGAAACCTCACCCACCGAATCCGAATCACCACCCGAGACGAGTTGGGCGAACTGGCCCGGGAATTCAACGTCATGGCCGCCAAACTTCAAGAACTGGATCAACTGAAACAAGATTTCGTGTCCAACGTCACTCATGAACTGAGATCGCCCTTGACGTCCCTGCGCGGCTACGTGGAACTGCTGTTGAGGGAAGGCGCCGGGGCGATCAACGAAGAACAGCGTGAATTTTTGATCGTCATCAAAAACAACTCCGTCCGCTTAGCGCGGTTTATCGATAACCTCTTGGACGTGGCCAAAATCGAAGCGGGCAAAATCGAATTGCACCCGGAATTTATCCGGCTTCAGGATTTGGCCTTGGAAATGTCGGTGGTGTTCCGGCCCATGGCCCAAGAGAAACGCATTGATTACCGTGTCGAGATGGACCCCCGCCTACGGCCGGTGCGGGCCGACGCCGACAAATTGTTGGAGGTGTTGACCAATTTATTGAGCAACGCATTCAAGTTCACCCCTCCCGACGGTCGGGTGACCCTTTTCGCGGCCCCCGAGAAAGACCATGTTCATATCAAGGTGACCGACACCGGCATCGGCATTCCACCGGAATCCCAAGCGACCGTTTTCAACAAGTTCGAGCAAGTGAAACCCACCCAAGGCCTCGCGCGAAAAACCAAAGGGTCCGGTCTGGGATTGACCATCGTCAAAGGAATCGTGGAAGCCCACGGCGGCCGAGTCTGGATCGAAAGCCAACCCCAACAAGGGACGACCGTGCACGTGGTATTGCCCCAAACCAGCCCGGAGGAGCCCGAAGAGGGATGAGTCATTGCGCCCCCCCATTTTATTGTTCTAGGATACTCTCACTTTTAAAGGGAGGAAGGGTATGATTAAGAAACGGATCATGGTTGTCGACGACGATCGAGACATTCGCCGTCTGGTGGAAAGCATTTTGGCCAAAGAAGGGTTTGTCACCATCGGGGCGGAAAGCGGCGCAGACGCTCTTAAAAAGGTTGAGAACTCCAAGCCGGACCTGATCATATTGGATTTACAACTGCCCGACAAAGACGGGTTCGAGGTGTGTAAAATTTTGCGTGCCGATCCGGCCACACGGACGATCCCAGTGGTATTTTTGACGGTTCAAAATCTGGACTCTTATAAGATCGCCGGGCTCGAAATGGGGGCAGACGATTACATCACCAAACCGTTCAACCAAACCGAGCTGGTGGCGCGCGTGAAAGCGGTTATTCGCCGGGCCGAATGGCGAGACACCAAAGACGTCCCGGTGAAAGAAGGGCCCCTCAGCGTGGACATGGATAAACACACGGTCATCATGGACGGAAAATCCCTCAATTTAGCGCCGAAAGAGTTCGATCTCCTGCTGGTTTTGATGCGAAACCAGGGAAAAGTCCTGACCCGTTCGGAACTGTCCGAATCGGTGTGGGGCCAAGAGTATTCCAACAACACCCGCACGGTGGACGTGCACGTCGGCCGACTACGGCGAAAACTAGGAAAACACGGCGAACGGGTCCGAACCGTCGAACGCATAGGCTATCGCTTCGAGTAACCCCCGCTTTCGATTCCGTCCGAGTTCAACTCTCTTTGGCCGTCATTCCGGCATGTTTTTGGCCGGAATCTAGTCTTTTTTAACCCAAACGCAAATTCCTACGCCTAAATATTTGCATTGACGCAAATATTAGGCCTGCATACCTAAAAACATGGTGGAACAGCTCAGGCCCCTCCCCCTGCCCCTCTCCCAGGGAGAGGGAAAGTCAATATTTTCCTTCCTCTTGGGGAAG
>JADJZR010000011.1 GCA_016715645.1 Elusimicrobiota bacterium
GTGTCCACGTCCAGCAACACGTCGCGCCCCGCCGCCAAATGGTCCCGAATCGGTTCCCACGGTGTTCCATACCCATGATTGTGAATGCGAACGTATTCCAAAAAGTCCCCTGTTTCCACCTGGCGGTTGAATTCTTCGTCGGTCACAAAATAGTAATCGTGCCCATGCACTTCCCGGGGCGCGGGCGGGCGGGTTGTTTTCGAAATCGACAGGCGCAGGTCGGGATTACGATCGATCAGCGCTTGGCACAACGTCCGTTTGCCCACGCCCAACGGAGCCGACAACACCATCAAGACCCCGCTGAAATCGGAACCTGTGTCAGCCATGTTATTCTTCCTTTTCTTTGATCACCACGCCCAGCACTTCGGACAGCGTCGTGGTGCCCTGAAGAACTTTGATTAAACCGTCTTGAACCATGGTCCGCATCCGTTGGGGCGAATGGAAGATCGCGGCGTTGCGAATGCTGTCGGCGGTCATGTCCGTCAAGGCCACGCGACGGACGGTCTCGTCCATAATCAACAGTTCATGAATGCCCATCCGCCCCTTGAACCCCGTGCCGTTGCACAGTTTGCATCCTTTGCCCAGATACACCATGGTGTCGTCGGGCAATTCAAAACCGTTCATGCGGAAAATTTCTTTCTCGTCGGCGGTCGGCGCTATCGGCGCCTTGCACCCGGGGCACAATCCCCGGCACAACCTCTGCGCCAACACCGCTTTAAGCGTACTGCTCACCAAATACGCCGGCGGCCCCATTTCGGCCAAGCGCGACACCGTCGACGCCGCGTCGTTGGTGTGAATCGTTGACAACACCAAGTGGCCCGTCATAGCCGCTTCCATGCCAATGGTGGCGGTTTCTTTGTCGCGGATTTCGCCCACCATGATCACGTCCGGGTCCAACCGCAAAAACGACCGCAACGCCGTGGCGAAATTGAACACCCGGTCTTTGCCCAGCGAAATGTCCGGGTTCACCGCCACCTGCACAATGCCGTCAATGTTGTATTCCACCGGGTTTTCGGCGGTCAAAATCCGGATGTCGGGCCGGTTGATGTGGTTGAGACACGCATACAACGTCGTGGTTTTGCCCGACCCCGTGGGGCCCGTGACTAAAATCATCCCGAAATTCTTTTTTCCGCCCACGCCCCGCAGTTGGTCCAGCACCCGCTGAAGAATGTCCGGCAGAAATCCGATCTTTTGGATGTCCACGTTCACGTTTTTGCGGTCCAACAACCGCATGCTGGCTGATTCGCCGTACACCGTCGGAATCGTTTCCACCCGAAACTCGATGGGTCGCCCTTTGGCCATCACCTCGATGCGGCCCGATTGGGGAATCCGCCGTTCCGTGAGGTTCATGCTTTGGCTCATGATTTTGATTTTGGCCAGAATGGCGTGGCGAAACATCCACGGAATGCGAAACGGCGCCTCTTTTAAAAATCCGTCCACCCGAAACCGCACGATCACCCGGGACTTTTTTCCCAGTGGATCTTCGATGGGTTCCACGTGGATGTCCGACGCCTTCTGCTGAATGGCCGACAAAATAATGGCGTTGATGATCCGTTCCACTTCCGGGGCCGAGGCGTCCACTTCCAGCAGGTCGGCCTTTTTGACCATCGTTTCGACTTGGTCCGAATCCCGAAACGATTCCATGATTTCCCGGGTTTTTTCCTCGGCCACATCTTCCAACGACTGCTCGGGTTCCTGGGGCGTGTCGTCGGCCATCTGCGTTCCATATATTTTGTCCAACTCTTTAATGATGTCGTCGGGGAGGGCCAAAAATGGGCGCACTTCGTCGCCGGATTTCATTCGGATTTCTTCCAGCAGGAGAGGATCGCGCGGGTCGGCCATGGCCACCAAAATGAACCCGTCCTCGCGAATGAACGGCAAGCAATACATTTTGCGGGCCGTGGCGTCCGACAACAGTTTGGCCACGTCCATTTGGATTTTGAGATCATCAAAATCCACCGGTTTCACTTTCCATTCCGCCGCCAACGCCTGGAGAACGGCCGACCGGTCGGCCAGGCCCATGTCCACGATCACTTGTTGAAGGGGTTTATTGTTGCGGGTGGCCTCTTCGTCGGCACGGTTAAGATCCACCGGTGCGACAATGTGGGCGTCGGCGATGACGTCCTTAACCGTTTTGCGGGTGCCTGCGGTTGCGTTTTGCGCCATTCAACCTCGCCTCGTGGTGTAAAGTGTTCTTGAGATGAGTATACCCCCCCAACCCACAAATTTCAATGGTTATTTGTGTGTTACCGGCGGCGGCGCGACGCGGTGGTGTGACCCCGGCTCCACACTCGATCCCAAGCCGTCTTGTGGCTGGTCTTGGGAGCTTCCAGTTTGGGTGCGATTTTGTAGGGAAAGTTCGGTGCCACCGCGCGGGGAAAGACTAGGTTGGTGAACCGCTCGATGTCTGTCACGTGGACCTGTTCCAGAGGGTCCATCAGCGTGATCGCGTCACCCACCCCGTACGCCCGGGCCGTTCGGCCCACCCGGTGAACGTAATCTTCCGGATGTTGAGGCACGTCGTAATTAATGACGTGAGAAATATCTTTGACGTCAATGCCCCGGGCCGCGATGTCGGTGGCCACCAAAATCTGAGATTTGCCCGCCTTGAAATTGTCCATGGCCTCCGTCCGTTCCCGCTGGGTCCGGTTGGAATGAAGCACCTCCACCGGGTAACCCGCTTTTTCCAGTCGCTGGGCCAGCCGGTCGGCTCCGTGTTTGGTGCGGGTAAACACCAGCACCGACCGCATTTCCGTGTTTTTCAACAACGTAATCAACAGGTCGGTCTTTTGGTCCTGAATGACCGGGTACAGAACCTGGCTGATGCCTTCCGCTACCGTGGCCGGGCGGGCCACTTCGATGCGGATGGGATCCTTTAGAGCGAACGCGGCAATCCGTTCCACCTCGGGAACGAGCGTGGCCGAAAACAACAAGGTCTGCCGATCCGCGGGAACCCGCTGAATGATGGATTTGATGTCCGGCAAAAAGCCCATGTCCAACATGCGGTCGGCTTCGTCTAACACCAGATGATCCACCCGCGCCAACGTGAACGCCCGGCTTTGCAGATGGTCCAGCAACCGCCCCGGCGTGGCCACCACCACGTCCACCCCTTCTGATACCGCCTTTCGCTGTTGATCGTACCCCACCCCGCCCACAATGGTGGACACCTTAAACGAAGTGAATTGGGCAAGGCTCTGAAACGTCTCGGTCACCTGCACAGCCAGTTCACGGGTGGGCACCAACACCAGCACCCGTGGACCCGGCCGACGATCTTCCGCCAAATGGGTCAAAATGGGAAGGGCAAACGCCGCCGTTTTTCCGCTCCCCGTTTGGGCCGCCCCCAACACGTCGCGTCCTTCCAGGACAAGCGGAATCGCCTGTTGTTGAATGGGGGTGGGGTCTTTCCAGCCCAACGCCTCCACCGCTCGCAAAAGATCCGATTGTAAATTTAATTCGTCAAAAGCCATGGGTTGCTCCTTTCAATTTTTTCTTTTTGGGCGGTTCCTTGAACGACTGGGCATCCCTTTCCGCGAAGAGTTCCATTAAACTCGGGTCCCGATGACCATAATCGGGGATTTCGCGGATCGCCCGTTGAATGTGCGGATCAGCCGCCACCGATTTCCACACCATGCCATCGTGAAGCACATTGGCTAACGACAAAAACATCATCGCTTGGTTCGCGCAGGTATAAACCTCCGACACCTGTCCAGTCCTCCAATCCCAACTGTCCCGAAACCCAAACGATCGCCGACGGCCTTGGTCGTTCCACGGCGCTCGAACCCCGTTTTTTTCCATTCGACGCAGATTGTCCGCCGATTGCCGGGGATAATACACCGCCGCCAAACCCGATCCCGCGGGCACCACCACATCGTCGGTGATCTTTCCGTAGGCCAAAAATTCTTTCCCGTCAGGGCTTTCAGAAGGCGAAACCCCCCAGGCCGGCGCTCCGATCCGTTGGGCGTTCTGCCATTGAGCCCAAACAAAATGGGCCGCCGACCACCCCAGCTCGGCCTCCGTTTCGTCGACAAAAATGCCCGTCGCCAAGGCCGGGGCCAATCCCCCCGCTCCGCCGGGAACAAAATAGGTCAAGCCGTGTTTGGTTTCCGTTTGGTGGGGCAAAGCCCCCCAACTTTCTAAAGGAACCGCGCCGGTGCCGATCCCCCACAGGTATCCAAACCGGGATTCCGAGGCCAACTCGCCGTAGTGCCACTGCCATCCCTTCTGTTGAACCTGAAACTCTTTTTTGATCAGGTTCCACCCGCCCTTGTAGAGGCCTCGATCCGGGTCATAAAGGTCGCCCCAGTTCATGGGCGTCAGCAGTTTGTCGATGCGAACCGCGCAATCGGGCACGATGCCTTTGACCACCAACAACCCGGCCGTGAGGTTGGATAACGCGTCCACCGTTGAGAAAGAAGTTTCCGTGGACGTTAAGGTTTCCGCGTTAACCCGCGTCTCCGGAAACCCGCCTAAAAAGCGCGGCCATTTTTCCAGCGATGTCAACACCGCTTCGATCCGGGCTTTGGCTTCCGGGTCGGGAACAAGACCCGTCCGGCCCGCCACCGCGCAGGCCGCCAAATATAAACCGGTGTTCCCCGTGGATGTGGAAGGAGCCCGACGACTGCTATCGTAAGGCAAGCCCGTCGCGGAACTGACAAGATGAGCCAAGCACGCCCAGGTGTCCCGGTAGACGCCGGACAGATAGCGGCGGTCTTTGGACGACAAGGGTGCCGCCACGGCGGGCCACGGGCCCGCGGTGGCGACGCCGATCAAAACCCACCCGAAAACCCAAGCGCGAACCGCGCGCCGCGTCTCGGATCGACTGTTACCAAGCATTTCGGGATACGCGGATTGTCCTCACCCAGGGGCCCCGTTAACAAATCCGGGCAAGATGGTTGAGGTACGGGCGGAGGGCCGACGGAACGACCACCGAACCGTCTTCTTCTTGGAAATTTTCCAGTAGGGCCGCCACTGTGCGCCCCACGGCCACGCCGGACCCGTTCAACGTGTGAAGAAGGCCCCGGGCACCGTCCGGCTTTTTATACCGAAGACCGATACGCCGCGCCTGAAAGTCCGTAAATGTTGAACACGACGAAATTTCACGCCACTGCCCTTTCCCGCCGTTTTCGCCCGGCGCCCACACTTCCAAATCGTACGTTTTCGCCGACGAAAACCCCAAATCTCCCGCGCACAACGCCATCACCCGATACGGCAATTCCAACCTCTGAAGCACCGCCTCCGCGTGGGCGGTGAGCCGTTCCAGTTCGGCCTCCGACTCTTCCGGCCGGACAAACCGCACCAGCTCGATTTTGTTGAACTGGTGGTTGCGCGTCAGGCCGCGAGTGTCTTTGCCGTAACTGCCCGATTCCCGCCGGAAACACGCCGTGTAAGCGCACAACGCCCGCGGCAAAGCGGACTGGTCGAGCGCTTCGTCTCGGTACAAGTTGGTCAGGGGCACTTCCGCCGTGGGAATCAAAAATAAATCGTCGTCTTTCATGGCATACAGCTCTTCGGCGAACTTGGGAAGTTGGCCCGTGCCCGTCATGGTTTGGCGGGTGACCAGAAACGGCGGGAACACTTCCGTGTAGCCGTGTTCGGTGGTGTGCAGATCCAACATAAAATTAATCAATGCCCGTTCGAGCCGCGCGCCCACGCCCGTCAACAACGCAAATCGCGCTCCCGAAATCTTGGCCGCGCGAGCGAAATCCATCAGTCCCAGTTTCTCACCCAATTCCTGGTGGTCTTTGGGTTTAAACCCAAACGACCGCGGTGTGCCCCACCGGCGCACTTCGCGATTTTCCTCGGCGCCCCGGCCTGACGGCACCGTGCCCAGGGGCATGTTCGGCAGTTCCATGAGAGCGGCTTGAACCGCGGCGTCGCTTTCCGCGGCTCGTGTTTCCAAAGTTTTCATCCGCTCTTTCAACTCTTCCATTTCTTTCAGAAGAGGCGCGGGGTCTTTCTTTTCTCGTTTGAGTCGGCCAATTTCTTCCGCCGCTTGGTTGCGCCGGGCCCGCAACGGTTCCACTTCCGCCTGAACCGCCCGCAACGCGCTGTCCAGAGTCAACAGCTCCTCAAATTTCGGAAGCAATCGCCCTCCCCGGTTGGCCAGGGCCGCGCGAACACCGTCCGGATCCGATCGGACCCGTTTAATGTCAAGCATGGAACCGTCCTTTCTCTATTTCTTCGGCTTTCGCAAGTTGATGAGCGGGTTTTGGATCGGGAACTGTTTGACGGGAAACCGGCGAAGCGTAAACGAATAGTCGCCTGTTTCTGAAACCCGTTCCGTCACTTCCGCCAATTCGGTCAACACAATGGGATTGGTGCCGGACAATATTTTTTTCTCCGCCAAGGCCGGCTGGTCCAAGGGAACCACCGTGCGGACAACAACAAACGATTTCTTGCCCAACAACTTTCCCGGCTGAACAGCGACTTTGGGCGACTTGATCCCGTTCAACGCCACCGCCGTGGTGGAGACCCCCACATACTCTAAGGCCACAAAGGGAACGTCTTGAAAATAATCAAACTTCACCGATTCCATCCAAGGGAATCCTTTGCGGCTCAAAAACATAACGTATTGCGTCGCCTCTTTGTCCGATGTGATTTTGTTCACGTAAGGAGCGAATTCTTTTGTGACATGAATGTTCGTGCCCGACGGGTTGGGATCCTTGGCTTCCTCGGGCCCTTGGACAACCAGGGAACTGACGGCCCCTTCCCCGGGCGTTAATTCTTTGGACAAATCAAGAAACTTGATCCCTTTTTTCAAAAAAGGCAATTGGCCGTAAAAATAAGCCGACATGTCTTTGTAAAAAACGGTTTCTGAAATGACTTTGGGAACCTCCTCCACGGCCTCCTTGGCCCCCGCGACGCCCGTCCAAACCCAACCCGCCCCCCACAACAACCCCACAACGAACAGTGATTTTTTCATGGTTCCTCCCTTGAGATGACAGAATGATACACCGCGATGCCGGTTAGACGCAAGTCTTTTTAGGGGCCAGCCCCAGAATCGTCAGGTGTTTAGGAGGCGGAATCTCGATTAGCGCAAAAGGTTGAGGTTGGCCTGGGCTTGGGTGTCGTCGGGCTCGAGCAGAAGATATTGTTCCAAAGAGCGCCGCGCGCCGGTTCGGTCGCTTTTCGCATACTGAATGTCCGCTTGGGTTCGGAACATTGTGGACAATATTGGTGGCCGCGCCGAAGCACGCCCTTCTGTCCAGGGGGCCAACACCGCCAGGGCCTCTTCGTATTGGCCCAACTTAAACATTACGCTCGCTAACAAAAGATCCGTTTGCGGCCGGCCTGGATTCATGGCCCTTGACGTTTTTAACAAAGGGAGAGCTTTAGCGTCGTCGCCCCTTTCGTGATACAAAAGGGCCAGATTGTACCTTACCACCGACGACGTCGGATGACGAAGGGCCCATAGATACATCTTTTCGTCGGTGTTGCGAACGGCCGTGTTCCATTGGGACATGCCCATCCAAAACAATCCCAGGAAAACCGGGACCCACTTCAATCGAGCTTTCTTCCCTCCCGCCTCAAACGCCTCGGACGGACCTTCAAAAAGAACGCTCACACCCACGCACAGGGCCATGGCCGGAACGTAGGCCCAATGGTCCAACATCAACGCGTTGGTGGCCAGCAAGGGGACCTTCGTCCCCAGAGATAGTCCCGCCCACGCCGCCAGCGGCCACGCCTTGAGAAGCGGAGAGACGCTCTCGTTCAGAGAGACCTCCGGTCCCCTCCTATTAAACGAAATGAGGACCGGCCACGCCTTAACCAACAGAAAAATAATAAGGGCCAGAACCGCCAGACCGGCCAAAGTCATCTGTGTGAATGAAAACACCATGCGCCGATGGGAATGCAAATCCACGGGCACCAGAAGAATCCGTCCATACTCCACTAACACGCTGGGCAGTTCTTGAACAAAAAAAGGAACGATTTGATTCATTGCAAGCGGGATATCCCCAGAAACCGCCAGGGCCCGGACCGGAAAATACACAGCCCACCCCGCCAACGCCGTTGCCGCAAAAAGAAGACCCGACCGGCATCGTAGCCGAGGAACCACCGCCGCCGCCATCAAAGGCGCGACCACGCCGCTCTCCTTTGAAAAAGCGGCCAATAAACAAAACAAACCGCCCGCCAAGTCCGATCGACGCGTTCCCTGTTGAGTCGCGATCACCGCCGCGAGAGTGAACAGAGCGGCCATCAGTTCCGCCCGACCCGCAATGATCAACAACTGTTCGACACCGATGGGGTGAACAACAAAAAGGATCCCGGCCGTCAACGCGGTGTCGAACCGCACCCCCGCCCGGCGCGACGCGACAAACAACAGACACGCCGTGGCAATGTGCAAAAAGAGATTGGTGAAATGAAACCCCCACGGGCGCGCGCCCCACACGCGATAATCCGCCATGTTAAGCACAGACTGCAACGGTCGGTAGTAGGGGTCGCCTTTCCCGTCAAAAACGTCGTGGGTGAAAAAGTGCTGGAGGTGGTCGATTGAAACCGATTGGACCCGCGGGTTGGCTTCGATCATCTCGTGGTCGTCCCACAAAAAACCGGCCCGAAAAATACCGCTGAACGCGATCAGCCCAAACACGGCGATCGCCGCGAACGCTGGCCAGGGGGAACAGTTACGATTCCGGCTACAACCGTGCCGGAATGACGAGAAAAAACCAATCAATTCGAAGTGATGGCGGAACGTCAATTTACCGCGGGAGCGGAATCGTCATCGCCGTCGGCCACAACAGGCGCGAGAATCGCCAGTTTATCGCCCTCTTCCATGCGAACCAGTCGATAGCCCTGGGTGTTGCGGCCAATGACGGACAAATCTTTGGCGTGAACCCGAACGGCCATGCCTTTTTCCGTCATCAGCATCAGATCGTCTGTGTTGGTGACCAATTTGATGCCGATCACCGGACCGTTTCGGTCAGTGGTTTTGATGGTGATCACGCCTTTGCCCCCGCGGCTGGTGTCGCGGTACTCCGACAGTTCCGTGCGTTTGCCGAACCCCAACTCGCAGGCCGTCACCAATGTTTCGTTCCGGCCCTGGGTTGTCACTTCCATGCCCACCACCTGGTCGTCTTTGTCCAGCCGAATGCCCCGCACACCGCCCGCGCCCCGGCCCATTAACCGCACGTCTTCTTGGCCGAACCGAATGCACATTCCGGCTTTTGTGCCGATCAGCACTTCCGCTTTGTCGATGGACAGCTTGGCGTCCACCAAAATGTCCCCCTCGTCCAGACCGATGGCGATAATACCGCTTTTGCGGATCGCGTCGAATTCCGATAGCGCTGTCCGTTTGATCTGACCGTTGCGGGTGCACAGGACCAGGCTTTGGTGCTTCGTTTTGCCCGGATCAAACGATGTCACGGGAATGGCCGACGTGACCTTTTCGTCTGGATTGAGCGCCACCAAATTCACAACCGCTTTCCCCCGCGACGTGCGGTTGGCTTCGGGGATCTCATAGACCCGCACCCCATAGACCCGCCCCCGGGTGGTGAACAACAAGAGATGGGCGTGGGTGTCCGTGACAAAGAGCTGTTCCACGAAATCTTCTTCTTTCGTGGTCATCCCCGTGATGCCCCGCCCGCCCCGCTTTTGCGCCCGATACGTGTCCACCGGCAGGCGTTTGACATACCCCGCGTGGGAAAACGTGACCACCACGTCTTCTTGGGGGATCAAATCTTCCAGTTCCATTTCCTGGGCCGCGCCGGTGATTTGGGTCCGGCGTTTGTCCCCGTACTTTTCTTTGATCTCTTTGAGCTCGTCGGCGATAACCGCCAAAATCATTTTGGCGTCGGCCAACAGGGCTTTGAGGCGCGCAATGGTTTTGATCAGGTCCAGATACTCGTCTTCCAAAGCTTTCCGTTCCAGAGCCGTTAGTTGATGAAGCCGCATGTCCAAAATGGCCTGGGCCTGAATACGCGACAACTCGAACCTTTCCATGAGGGCCGTTCGGGCCGATTCCACATTCTTTGATTCCCGGATGGTTTTGATCACCTTGTCCAACTGGTCCAACGCGATGCGCAACCCTTCTAAAATATGCGCCCGGTCTTCCGCCCGTTTCAGCTCGTAACGGGTTCGGCGAACCACCACTTCGCGCCGATGCTCCACGTAATATTTCAGCATCTCCCGCATGGACAACACCCGCGGTTTCCCGTCAACCAACGCCAACAAAATCACCCCGAACGACGTTTCCATGGGGGTGTATTTGAACAGCTGGTTTAACACCACCTGGGCGTTCGCGTCCCGTTTGAGCTCGATGACCACCCGCACCCCGTCGCGGTCGGACTCGTCGCGGATGTCGGAGATGCCCTCCATTTTTTTGTCGCGCACCAGTTCCGCGATGGTTTCGAGCAGTTGGGCCTTGTTGACCTGGTAAGGCAGTTCGTTGACAATGATCGCTTGTTTGCCGCCCTTCGCCTCTTCAATGTCCGTGCGGGCCCGCAGGGTGATGGAGCCTCGCCCGGTTTCAAAATAATTTTTGATGCCTTCCCGTCCAGCAATGATCGCGGCGGTGGGGAAATCCGGCCCTTTCATGATTTTCAACAACTCGCCGTTGGTGATCTCTTCGTTATCGATGTACGCCATCGCCGCGTCGCACACTTCCAGCAAATTGTGAGGCGGAATGTTCGTGGCCATGCCCACCGCGATCCCCGACGAACCGTTGACCAGCAGGTTGGGCAGTTTGGCCGGCAGAACCAACGGTTCCGTTAACGAACCGTCGTAGTTGGGACCAAAATCCACCGTGTTCTTGTCGATGTCGCCCAACATTTCCGCCGCGATGCCCGCCAGCCGAACCTCCGTATACCGCATGGCCGCCGGCGGGTCCGCGTCGATGGACCCGAAGTTGCCTTGCCCGTCCACCAGCGGATGGCGCAACGAAAACTCCTGCACCATCCGAACCACCGCGTCGTAAATGGCGCTGTCGCCGTGGGGATGGTATTTACCCATGACGTCGCCGACCACGCGGGCGCTTTTTTTGTACGGCTTGTTGTGCGCCAGGCCCATTTCGTCCATGGTGTACAGAATCCGCCGGTGCACCGGCTTCAATCCGTCGCGCACGTCAGGCAACGCCCGGCCCACAATCACGCTCATGGCGTAATTGATGTACGACGTTTTCATTTCCTCTTCGATGTTTCGGGGAGCCACCCGGTCCAGCAAATCGCCCTGTTCTTTTATGTCAGCCATAAATGTCTGCCTCATTCATCTCGGATCAAGCCGAGCTGTTTTTGTCGTTCGTAATTTTCCCGCAATTGCGGGCGAAGTAAATCAATCGTTTGTTCCAACCAGCGGACCCTCTGCTCAAACGTCGTCTCCCGCGCGATGCGCAAGACTTGGTCCATCGCATGATCTTCAAATCCGCGATCCCGCGCTTCCTTATCGGTCACTGGGTCCTATTTGCTCCAACAATCGGACGTCCTCTAAATCTTTGGGACGCCCTGCCTTGCGCTTCATGGTCAATAGATCTTCCCGGGAACAAACACGCACCGGTAAATTTCCTATTTTCTTGACCACAGATCGTCCATAAAGTCCTTCGAATTCCACCGGGTAATCGACAAAAAGATCAACCGCGAGAAACGGGTCGCCCGGATCAAAGAACGAAAACACCATCATGTTCTTGTCCCGAATCCACGCCTTTCGGGTTTCAGCTATTGCAAATTGCATGGGGTCCACGGGAACCCGAGGCTTTAGCCCCAACGATGTCAGAACCTTGACCGCGCGCTCCGCATTGGACGGGTCCAACTGAATGACAAAATCAATGTCCGCGGTAAATCGGTTTACCCCATGGGCGATGGCGGCCAGCCCTCCCACCAACACGTAACGGACGCCCTCTTTCTCAAAAGCTTGAATGGCCGGGACAAACGGCGTCATTAAACGTCCAGGTTTTGCACGTCCGCGGCGTGGGCTTCGATGAATTGCCGGCGGGGTTCCACCTTGTCCCCCATCAGCACAGTGAAAATGTCGTCGGCTTCCGAGCTGTTCGGCTCCAGTTTGACTTGCAGAAACTTCCGGTTGGTGGGGTCCATCGTGGTTTCCCACAACTGTTGTGGATTCATTTCTCCCAACCCTTTGTATCGCTGGATCGTGGCGCCCTTTCGGCCCGCGTCTTTAATGGCTTCCAGAAGTTCCGCCAACGACAGCACGTCTTTGTCTTCGCCGTTAATAGACACCCGGTAGAGCGGTTTGCGTTTGTCGCTTTCTTCCCGGGTGGGTTTCTCCAAGGTGACGTTGAACCCCACCTCGTAAAGCTTGTCGGCCAACGTATTGATTTTTTTGAGTTCCAGAAGTTCTTTCATGAACCCGCTCAAATCTTCCTCTTCCACACCAGCCGACCCGGTCGACGATTCGCCCGACGCGGCCAGCTCTTTTTGCAGGCGCGCTTTACGGGACTCGATAAACGCGTCGCGCCACTGTTTCACGTCTTTTTCCGTGTACAAATAGCGGACCTGTTTCTTCCTGGACACGATACAGGGGGAACTCGCCCTTTTCGCGAAACGCCAAAAAGTCAGCCCATTCCACGCCCTTTTTGTGCAGGCGTTTGCGCAGAGATCCCAGTTCCGCCATGGCCCGAAACGCGCCTTTCAGTTTAACGGCCTCCATCTTGGTTCCCACCGGGCCTTTGGTCAGGTTCAACACTTCCGCCGCGTCCAGACCTTCCGACAACAACCATTCGTCCATCCGCTCTTCGGTGTCCACATACATTTCTTTTTTACCTTTCTTCACCTTGTAGAGCGGCGGCTGGGCGATGTAAACGTGACCCCTTTCCACCAACGGCCGCATTTGGCGGAAAAAGAACGTCAGCAACAACGTCCGGATGTGAGCCCCATCAACGTCCGCGTCCGTCATAATACAGATCTTGTGGTAACGCAATTTCGTCAAGTTGATGCCGTCGTCTCCCTCGGCCTGGCCCACGCCACACCCCAACGCCGTGATAAGCGTGCGGATTTCGTCGTTGGCCAACATCTTCGACAGACGGGATTTTTCCACGTTCAAAATTTTCCCTTTCAACGGAAGAATCGCCTGAAACTTCCGGTCCCGGCCTTGCTTGGCGCTCCCCCCCGCAGAATCGCCTTCCACGATATAGATTTCGCATTTGGCGGGGTCGCGTTCTTGGCAGTCCGCCAGTTTGCCGGGCAACGAGGCGGAGTCCAACGCCCCTTTGCGGCGCGTCAGTTCCCGCGCTTTGCGGGCCGCTTCGCGCGCTTCCGCGGACAAAATGGCTTTTTCGCAAATGTTCTTGGCGGTGGTGGGGTTCTCTTCAAAAAATGTCGCCAGGGTGTCGCCCACGATGGATTTCACGATGCCTTCCACTTCCGTGTTCCCCAGCTTGCCCTTCGTTTGGCCTTCGAACTGCAGTTTGGTGCTCGCCATTTTGATCGAAATGACCGCCGCCAACCCTTCCCGGGTGTCTTCGCCGGTCACCGAAAAATCTTTCCCCTTCAGCAAATCGTGCTTTTTAATGTAGTCGTTCATCACCCGCGTGATCGCCGAGCGGAACCCCGACAGGTGCGTGCCCCCGTCTTTGGTGTTGATGTTGTTGACGAACGAATAGATTTGCTCGTTGTACGAATCGTTGTATTGAACCGCCACTTCGATCAAAACGCCGTCTCGTTCTTTTTTCAGGAAAATGGGTTGGGGATGAAGGGGGTTTTTGTGGGCGTTCATAAACTTCACGAACTCCACCAGGCCGCCCTCGTAATGGAACGAGTGTTGTTTGTCGTCCCGTTCGTCCAACAGAGTGATGCGGGCCCCCGGGTTTAAAAACGCCAGCTCCCGCAGGCGCGCCGACAAGGTGTCGAACGAATACGTGATGTCGCCGAAAATGGCCCGGTCCGGATGAAACGTCACCCGCGTGCCTCGCTCGTCAGTTTTGCCGGTCATTTTCACGTCGTGATCGGGCTTGCCGCATTTGTAGCTTTGGCCGTACACTTTGCCGTCCCGGTACACTTCCACCTTCATCCAGTCGGATAACGCGTTGACGCAGGATATGCCCACCCCGTGCAAACCGCCGGAATATTTGTACGCGTTTTGTTCGAACTTGCCGCCAGCGTGAAGAACCGTCATCACAATTTCCAGGGCGGACTTGCCTTTCAGTTTCGGGTCGGACACGTCGTGTTTGGGTTCCACCGGAATGCCACGCCCGTCGTCTAACACGGTGATCGAGTTGTCTTCGTGGATCACGATGTCCACCGCTTTCGCGTGCCCCGCCAACACTTCGTCGATGGAATTGTCCACCGCCTCATACACCAAATGGTGCAGGCCGGTGGGACCCGTGGACCCGATGTACATGGCCGGACGGTGGCGAACCGCTTCGAGCCCTTCGAGAACTTGAATGGATGAAGAATCGTATGTCGATTTTTTCGGTTTTTCGTTTACTTCTATGGCCACGGTGATCCTCCTGAAAGTCGGTGCGGAGTCTGTCCCTTGTTGTCGTCGGAACGAGTCGGGGTTCCTGGACGGAAAATTATATCAGATAGCGGGGCGTTTCCGCCAAACGGCGCGTTCATTTTTTTCAACAGTTCCCGTTTGCGCAGGGCCAGCCCGTGGGTGCGCACCGGGGTGTCTACCTCCACATACAACCGCCCGTTGCGCACACCCACCGCCCGGGCCTTTTGGGATTCGGCGCCCATCAGCCGGTCCCACAGTTCAAACAGGGCGTATACGGCGGGATCGTATCCGCTTTTGGATAGAATTCCAGAAAACAGTTCCTGGGCAGACACCAGCCGTTTCACCGGTTTATCCCGGCCGGACAATCGGCGGCGAGGCGCTTGGTCCGGCGTCGGCTCCGGCCTCATACGCAATAGGGCGCCATGTCCACCACGTTCGCCCCTTCCACCAAGGACGGCCCGCCCCACACGGCAAAATCCGTCACGGTAATAAAACTTTGTCCGCCTCCGCGAACCAACTCCGTCAATTGGCCTCGGCGAGCCGGGTCCAGCTCGGAAAAAACGTCGTCAAATAAACAGATCGGCACTCTCTTTAACCGATCCTGCAACAGGCGCCGCTCTTCCCATTTCCAGGCCAACGCCAAGGTTCGCGCCTGGCCTTGGGACGCCCGCACTTTGGCCAAATCGTCATCGAGCCGAAACTCCACGTCGTCTCGGTGCGGACCGATCAGAGTGGACCCCAACGCAATTTCTCCGTCCCGCAGTTCCGAAAAACGCGCCCGGTTGGCTTCCGTCACAGCGCCCTCGTCCGCCGCCGGAACATGAAACGACGGGCGGTAGTGGGCCGTCCCTCGATCCCGGCCGGATGACAGGGCCGCCTGCCGGTCCTGGACACGAGGCGAAAATTCTTCCATAAACCGCGCCCGAGCCAACGTGAGACGCGTTCCTTCCGCCAAAAGCGACAGGTCCCAGGGTTCCAAGGAACCGGGTTTGGCCAACCCGTCTCGGATGCGTCGCAGGGCCGCGTTGCGCTCTTCTAACAGCTTGGTATACCGCGCCAACCCATCGGCGTAGGACCCGTCCACCTGGGCGAGAACCGCGTTGAGAGCCCGACGCCGCACAGAGGGTTCGCCTTTGACCAAATCCAACTCTTCCGGAGAAAATGAAACCAACGGCACCAATCCCGCCCAATCCCGCTGGCGTGTCAAAACCCGATTGTTGGCACGAAACTGCCTCGGTCGACCCCGTTTCTGGCGCAGGTCAAGACCGTAGGATTCTTCTCCTTCAGCTCGACCCACCAGGGCGCACTCGTCTTTGCCTTCCTGGAGCCAGTGGCGGGCTTCGGCCCCCCGATGGCTTTGGCCCGTGGCCAGTAAAGACAATCCTTCCAGAATGTTGGATTTTCCGGACCCGTTGGGCCCAACAAGAACGTTCAGGCTCCCAGCGGGGTTTAGATCAAAACGGGAAAAATTTCGGAACTGGCGGAAACCAATTTCAGTTATACGCAAGGACGAGGCGGTGTTAGCTGACTTGCATGGGCATGACGACGTATTTGTAATGGTCGTCGCCCACAGGCCGGATAACGCCGGGGTTGAGCGGCGTTGAAAGTTCCAGCAAAATTTCGTCGCACTCCAAAGCTTTAAGCGCGTCCACCAGGTAAGCGGGATTAAAAGCGATAATAAACGGGTCGCCTTTATAATCCACCTCGATCTCCGACTCCACTTCGATGCGACCCTGGGCCGACGCGGAAATTTGTAACCGGCCGTTGGTGAGATTGTACCGAACCGATCCACCCCGTTCCAGGGTGCCCACAGCGGCCCGTTGGGTGGCTTGGAGAATAGTTCTGGTTTTGAGTTTCAGTTGGATGTCGTGGCTTTTGGGAATCACTTGGTCAAAACTGGGGAAGTTGCCTTCGATCAGCCTGGAAATAATGACGACGCCTTTGTATTGGAACGTGACCTGGTTTTCCGTGAACCCCATATACACGTCGGCGCCCTTTTCGTCACCCGCCAAGACCCGAGCGAGTTCGTTCACCGCTTTGGTCGGTATAATGGCCCCCACGGGCGCCTTTTTGTCGGTCAACGTACGTTGAATAAACGCCAGACGTCGACCGTCGGTGGCGATCAAGGTGATGGAATCGTTTTCAATGATCAAATTAACGCCGTTGAGAACGTACCGAGTTTCGTCGGTGGACACCGAAAAAACCGTCTTATGAATCATGTCGCGCACCAAAGAATGGTTAAGCGCAATGGCCTTATCCATGCTGAACTCGGGCAAGACCGGGTAGTCGTCTTTGGGCAAACACGCCAACGAACACCGGTCCCGGCCGGACCGGATTTCCATTTTCTGATTGTCGCCCATCTTGATTGACAGATCGCGGCCGTCGTCGAGCGTGCGCAAAAATTCACCCAGGGTTTTGGCCGGCACCGTTGTGACACCGCTGGACTGCACGTCGGCTTTCACCAGACAGCGGATCCCCACTTCCAAATCGGTGGAAGACAAACGCAACCCGTCCGCCGTGGCTTCGAACAGAATGTTGGCCAAGACAGGCAACGTGCTGCGCGGAGAAATGGCGTTTTGAACCAATGCAACGCCTTTCAACAAATCCTCTTTTTGACAGTGTATCTCCATGAGGGCCTCTTGTTTGCGTGGGGCTGTTAGGGTTCCGGTTAGGTTATTCAAGGGGATCCTCTCTTCTTATATATGTAATAGACAAGTCATCGTAGTAGAGGGGCACGTGGATGATGTTAGTAATTTTCGTAACAGTGCGGAAGTGGTTGGTTTTCATCGTTGGATGAAGAATGCCCGGGAGGGGATAACCTGTGGAAAAGAAAAGTGGGTTGTCCACACTATCCCGAACAATTCAAGTTGTCCACCGGCTGTGAAGGTTATCCCGAAGTTGTCCATGGAGTTATCGGCTCGACCGCAGGTCGCCCAACGATATGTGGGTTTTGACCTGTTGGGTGATTTTGTTAACCAACGCGGTGAAATAGGGATCCGAGGTCATTTTGGTTTTTATTTTTGTGCAGGCGTGCATCACGGTTGTGTGGTCTTTGCCGCCGAACGCGTCGCCGATTTCCATGGTGGAACATTCCGTGAGCGTGCGGGCTAAATACATGGCGATTTGGCGCGGAAACGCCACCGCGTCGGTCCGGCGTTTCGATTTCATGTCCTTGATGTCCAGATTAAAATGGGCCGCCACCACCTCTTGGATGTCTTCAATGCGGATCGGGCGTGAACTTTCGTTGGCCGACACAATGTCTTTCAATGTTTCCCGAGCGGAATCGATGGTCAGCGGCGTACCCGTGAGCGAACTAAACGCCACAATGCGGATGAGACTGCCTTCCAGTTCCCGGATGTTCGAGCGGATCATGCTGGCGATATAAAGGATCACGTCGTCAGGGACAAAAATGTTTTCCGAAGCCGCTTTTTTGCGCAAAATGGCAATGCGGGTTTCCAAATCCGGCGGTTGAATGTCGGCCACCACCCCCCATTCGAATCGCGATACCAGCCGGGCGCTGACTTTGGTTTCCCCAGGGGTGCGGTCGGACGAAATAATGATCTGTTTGCGCGAATCGTAGAGGGAGTTGAACGTGTAAAAGAACTCTTCCATGGAGTTTTCTTTACCGGTCAGCGATTGGATGTCGTCGATCAACAAACAATCGAGGTTGCGGTATTTCGACCGGAAATCTTTCATTTTGTCGAACCTGAGACCGTCAATGAACTCGTTAATGAACCGTTCCGAGGTGACATACAGAACCCGGGCGTCGGGCCGGTGTTGCCGGATCGAATGGCCGATGGCGTGCAATATATGGGTTTTGCCCAACCCAACGCCTCCATAGAGGAACAGAGGGTTGTAGGCGCGCCCCGGATCTTTAGCCACCGCCATCCCCGCCGCCTGGGCGAAGCGGTTGGAGGGGCCCACAACAAAACTTTCGAACGTATATTTGGGGTTGAACTGCTCGTTGGTGAAATGGCTTTCAGTTTTTGGCGCAGGAATGGGTTCCGCCCGGGCCTCTTCTTCCTTAAGAATAGGCTCTATTTCCCGCGCGGCCTCAAACGACAGCGCCCCGTCGCGGCCCAAAATGGATTTCAGGGCCTCTTCAATCTCTTTTTGGCAATTTTTTTTGACCCATTCGGAAAAAAATCGGTTGGGGACCTGAAGAGTGAGCAAATCTTCTTCCCACTTAAGCGCTTTAAGGGGTTTTAACCAGAGGTTATAGGTTTCTTCTTTAACCGTGGCCTTGAGTTTTTCGGTAATTTCCGCCCAAATTGTTTCAGCCGCTTCGCTGGCAATCATAAGAAACCCCTGTTATCCACAGACTTATCCACAATTGAAACTGCAAATTGTGGATAGTGTTAATATCTGTTTAAGTGCCATGTTTTGCTATCTTTTACACAAAAAACAGGCAAAAACTCCGCGCAAAAAATTGTTGAACCGCTATTCTCAGTTCTGGAAGAAAGGATCGGTGAGTAAGTCGGTGGACATCTTAGACCAAGGGGACCGTGTCTGTCAAGGGCGACGGTAAAAAAAGATTCGGTCCTGTTTCCGACGGAGAACGGTCGTTTTCCGCCGATGTTTAGATCAATTTTGATTTGTCAACTCCGGAACAAACCAGGTTCCCGTATACAAGAAATCCGCAATGACAATCAAAGAAGTGTCGCCGTCTCCGGTGGAGTTATCGACGGCCAACAGTTTTTTCTTTTTGAAGCTCGAAGTAGCATCGGGCGCAGGCGCGGACGTCGGCCAGGGCCCGGTGCGCTCCGTCGAAGGACACGTCAAAAAGTTTTTTGTGAAGCTCTTGCAATGTGGGCCACTTGTACCCGTAAGGACCCGGCAGACGGCAGAAGTCTGTTCCCAAGCGCATGGTGCATCGGCGCTCTTTGGTTTCAAGCTGGGTGGCACGGCTGGCGCGAATCAGTTCGGCCCCGAGAATTTTTTCGTCAAATGAAATGTTGTGGGCAACAAGAATCGTTGTGGGGCGGATGATTTTTTCAACGGCGTCCAACACCGGGCCCAGCGGTACCCCGTATTGGAGCGCATGTTCGTGGGTGATCCCGTGAATGCGCGAGACTTCCCGGGGAATGACGAACCCTTCGGGCTTAATGATGTATTCAGTGCTTTCGATTTCGTTCCCCGTTTCGTCGGTCAACAGCCAGGCCAATTGGACCAGCCGCGGCCAGTTGGCCAGGTCCGACAAGGGCGCTTTATAATTGCGCGGCACGCCGGTGGTTTCGGTGTCAAAAAATAAAAGCATAACAACCTCCTTTTACTGGGGGGACGCATTTAGTTAATTAGGTTATACCCTCAACCTTCGACGATAACCTAATTACCTAAATGCGTCCCCTTAGGTGTGTCCCGGTGTGGGAACCGGCGGTGGCGGCGACTTTTTCCGGCGGGCCTGAGGCTACCACGCGGCCTCCGCCGGATCCACCTTCCGGGCCCAAATCGATGATCCAGTCGGCGGTTTTGATCACGTCCAAATTGTGTTCGATGACCAATACTGTGTTGCCCCCTTCCGCCAACCGTTGAAGAACGCCCAACAGTTTTTCCACGTCGGCAAAATGCAGTCCGGTGGTGGGTTCGTCCAAAATATAGAGCGTGTGACCCGTGGGTCGGCGGCACAGTTCCGTGGCCAGCTTCACCCGTTGGGCTTCCCCCCCCGACAGGGTGGTGGCCGGTTGGCCGATGGACGCGTACCCCATGCCCACGTCCACCAACGTGGACAAAATACGCGAAAGGGTGGGCACATTTTCAAAAAACGCCGCCGCTTCCGAAGCGGGCATGGCCAGAACGTCGGCAATGGATTTGCCCTTGTATTTCACCTCCAAGGTTTCGGCGTTGAACCGTTGGCCGGCGCACACGTCGCATTTTACGTAGACGTCCGGCAAAAATTGCATGGAAATTTTTAACGTCCCGTCGCCCTCGCAGTTTTCGCACCGCCCCCCTTTCACGTTAAACGAGAACCGCCCCGGCTGGTATCCCCGGCGTTTCGATTCCGGCAGTTGAGCGAACAGGTCCCGAATGGGACCAAACGCTCCGGTGTAGGTGGCCGGGTTGGATCGAGGTGTGCGGCCGATGGGGGTTTGGTCCACTTCCACCACCTTGTCCACGTGTTCAATGCCTTCAATGCTTTTGTGTCGGCCCGGCTCATCTTTGGCGTGGTTCAACTTTTTAGCCAGCGCTTTGTGCAAAATGTCGCCCACCAAAGTGGATTTTCCGGACCCCGACACGCCTGTGACTGCCACAAACAATCCCAGGGGGATGGTGACGTCAATGTTTTTTAAATTAAATTGGGCCGCCTCTTTAATCACCAGTTGTTCTTTTCCGGGCGCGCGCCGTTGGGTGGGAACCGCGATGCCCCGCTCCCCGCGCAAGTAGGCCCCGGTGAGAGATCGGGGCGCTTTCAACAGTTCGCTGACGGGGCCCTGGGACACAATTTCGCCCCCGTGCACCCCCGCGCCGGGGCCCAGGTCAATCACCCAATCGGCCGCGCGGATGGTTTCTTCGTCGTGTTCCACCACCACCAGGGTGTTGCCGATGTCCCGCAGGCGGTTGAGCGTGGTCAGCAACCGTTCGTTGTCTCGGGGATGCAAGCCGATGGTGGGTTCGTCCAACACATATAAAACGCCTACCAAGCCCGACCCGATTTGAGTGGCCAGGTGGATCCGCTGGGCTTCACCCCCGGCCAGGGTGGCCGATTCACGGTCCAGCGTTACGTAGTCCAGGCCCACGTCCACCAAAAAGTTCAGACGCGACTGGATCTCTTTTAATATCTGCTTCGCCACGAACCGCGATTTTTCGCTGAGTGTGAGCCCATTAAAAAAGGCCTGGGCCTCGCGAATCGAAAAATGGGTGATCTCAGCGATGGATTTTTTTCCGACTGTCACGGCCAGGGATTCGGGTTTCAACCGCGCGCCGTGGCAATCTGGGCACAGGCGACTTCGCATGAACCGGGTTTGGATTTCTTCTTTCACGAAAGCCGACTCCGACTCTTTATACCGACGTTCGAGGTTGCCGATGACCCCTTCAAAGGTTTTCACATTTTTTCCCCACGGCGATTTGTGGTCAATGCCGCCGTGCAGGAGGCTTCGCCTCTGTTCGCGGGACAGATTTTTCCAGGGGACGTCCATGGGGATTTTGTTGCGGCGGCAGGTTTCCGTTAAAATTTCCATGTAGTAACCCGACCACGACTTTTTCCACCGGTTTGTGCGCGTGGTCACCGGGTCGGCCCAGGCGGCTAGGGCCCCGTCGTTGATCGAAAGGCCGTTGCGGGGAACCACCAGGTCTTCCGTGATCTCTTGTTTCACCCCCAACCCGTCGCAATGGCCGCAGGCGCCGTAGGGGCTGTTAAATGAAAACAAGCGCGGCTCGATTTCCGGCAGGCTCGTGCCGCAATGGGCGCAGGCGTGGTGTTCGGAATAGAGAGCGTCGGGGCCGTCCGTGGATGTGACCAACAACAGTCCGTGGGATTCCCGCAGGGCCGTTTCCACCGAATCGGCCAGCCGCTGACGGCCGGCCGCTGAAATGGCCAGCCGATCGATGATTACTTCGATGGTCTGCTTTTTGTAACGGTCGAGCTTAATCTTTTTGTCCAGTTCGTGAACCGAGCCGTTGACGCGCACGCGGACGTAGCCGCTTTTTTTCAGTTTCTCAAACAGGGCTTCGTAGGTGCCCGTGCGGCCGCGCACCAAGGGCGCTAAAATCTGGATGTTTTTTCCACCGTACGCCTTGAGGATTTCGGCGATAATCTGGCTGGCGGATTGGGGATGGATTTCTTGTTGGCACGTGGGGCAATGGGGCACGCCCACCCGTGCAAACAGCAGTCGCAGGTGATCGTATATTTCGGTGACGGTTCCCACCGTCGACCGGGGGTTGTGGGACGGCGTGCGCTGTTCGATGGCGATGGCCGGGGAAAGACCTTCGATCAAATCCACGTCGGGTTTTTCCATCAGTTCCAAAAACTGTCGGGCGTAGGCCGACAGGCTTTCGACGTAACGACGTTGGCCTTCGGCGTAGATGGTGTTGAACGCCAACGAGCTTTTCCCCGACCCGGACAGGCCGGTGATCACGATCATTTTGTTGCGGGGAAGGTCCAGCGAAATGTTTTTGAGATTGTGTTCGCGCGCGCCGCGAATGCGGATGCCGTCCGTCATGGGTGCATTGTACTAAACTGCGTTATGGGTTGTGTTGACCACGGGCGGCCCGGTGGCTTTCCTTCCCCCGCCAATTTACAATTAACTCAGTCCACTGAGTTAATTGTAAATCCCCAACGAGTTCAATGTGCAAGTGCACCAAAATTTATGAAGTCATATCAATGTCTGATCCCCATTGTGTTGTGGGGTTGTAAAAGGATTTCCCTCTCCGCTTGGGAGAGGGCAGGGTGAGGGGTTTGAGTTGTTACCCAACCCGAATGAAATAGTATTCACCCAGTGAATAAGTATACTCCGTCCCCTTTGGGGGTTTACGGGGGTTGGGCGGTGATTTGGATTCGCATGGTTTGGGGGGCTTCGGTGCGGGATGTGGTGGGCATGTCCAGGCGGATCCAGATTTTGCGGCCTTCCCCTGCGGGCACCGAGGCGCCGGTCGTGGACCCGTCAATACTGAACACACTGCTGTTGCTTCCCGTTTCCATTGTGCCGATCAGGTCTTCTCCCCCGAAATCGCCCAACACCGGACCGGTGTCGCCGTCAAACAGTCCGAATATCACCATGGCGTCGGGGCCGGCGGGGGTGCTGTCTTTCACGCTCCAGGGGGACCCTACGGTTTGCGTTGAGGCGCTTAACACGTATTTATTCACCAACGTCCCATTGTTTCGAATCACAACCCCCGTGCTCGCCACCACCTGCGACCCTAAATTCACTGCGCCAAATCCCAAAGTGTTCAACCCCTCAATTGTTACCGATCGGATAGAAACAAACGGCACCGCGGAGGTACTATTAGAAATGGTGGACCAGTTGGGGACTTCGTCCCCGCTCCACAAAACAAAGTAATAGGTCACTCCTACGCTTAAGCCCGTGGCCGTATACGTCTCGGCCGATCCCGGGACCACGTTCGTGGTCGAGATCGTGACCGTCGTCGCATCGGTCGGCGTTGAGCTCGTGCTCCACGCCACCGTATACGTGGCGTATTGGATCCGGTAGGCGCCGGTAAGATCGCCGGACACCCCGTTGTCTCCCGCCGAGGCCCAGGTCAAATCGATCTCGCCGTCCGCGTCGCCCGTCACTGCCGTCAGCGTGCTGGTGGAGGGAGCCGTGCCGTCCAGCCAAGCGCTGGCGGTGTTGGATACGTCCGACCAGTTGGGGACTTCGTCCCCGGTCCACAAAACAAAGTAATACGTTAATCCGGCCGTCAGTCCCGTGGCCACGTAGCTTTGAGCGGACCCCGGGACCGCGTTCGTGGTCGATAGCGTAACCGTCGTCGCGTCGTTCGGCGTCGTGCTTGTGCTCCAGCTGGCCGTATAAGTAGCGTATTGAATTCGGTAGTCGCCGGTCAAGTTGCCGAGGTTGACCATGTCATCGCCCGCGGAATTCCAGTTCAAGGTCACCTGCCCAACCCCCGCCGTGGCGGCCAGGGTCGACGTGGACGGCGCGATAAAATCGTCTACCGCAATCATTTGCAGTTTGTGATTAACATCTGTTAAATAAAGCATATGGTCTGGCGCGGGATAGATGCCCTGGACGCTAGGAAGGTTTGCTCCGGTTACTAAACCATTTTGGCCGCTGTAATTAATTGAAATCCCTGATCCTCCAATTGTGTAGATGTAACTGGCTGTCATAGACTGGCCAAAATACGTTCCGGATTTTTTTGGTACAAAACGAATGCGACCGTTCTCCCTCTGGTCCGAAATGTAGACGTTTCCACCGGCATCGACACCGACATCACTCGCATATCGCATCGTTGCGGAAGTGGCGATTCCACCGTCCCCCGTGTAATTAAACCCACCGTTTCCCACGATGGTGTAGATGTAGTTGGCCGTCATGGATTGACCAAAATAGGTGCCGCTGGTTGTGGGTATAAATCGAATACGCATGTTTCCATAATCTGAAATATAGATGTTTCCAAAGGAATCGAGACTGAGGTTTCGAACATCATAAAATTGTGCGGCGGTGGCAATTCCCCCATCGCCCCCAAAGGCGCGGGATCCGTCCCCCGCAATGGTGTAGATATAATTGGCTGTCATGGATTGACCAAAATAGGTGCCATTACTTTTCGGGACAAACCGGATTCGTTGATTCCCATTGTCAACGATGTATAGGTTCCCGCTCTGATCAATATTTACGCCGGCAGAATTTTTTATCTGCGCGGCGGTGGCTACGCCGCCATCGCCCCCAAATGACGACGCACCGTTGCCCGCAATCGTATAGATGAAATTGGCCGTCATTGATTGTCCAAAAAAAGTTCCAGTTACTTTTGGGATAAAACGAATTCGATTGTTGCTCAGATCCGCAATATAGACATTCCCGTCAGAATCCACCGTTACACAACCTGGAAATGAGAGGCTTCCAGATGTAGCGATCCCTCCATCGCCAAGAATTCCTCCACCCCCCGCAATGGTGTAAATAAAATTTGCTGTCATCGTTTGCCCAAAATAGGTCCCGCTGGTCTTTGGAATAAATCGAATTCGGTGATTCATTCGCTCTGAGATGTAGATGTTTCCACTGGTATCCACGCTGAACTTATTGGGTATGTTGAGCCGCGCGGCGGTGGCCGGGACATTGTTGCCACTGTAGCCGGGTTCGCCACCGCCCAGAATGGTGGCAATAGTATTGGCTGTTACGGATTGGCCAAAATATGTGCCGCTGGCCTTTGGCACAAATCGAACCCGATTTTGACCTGTATCTGAAATATAGATGTTTCCGCTGGCGTCCGCGCCCACGCCTTTCGGGGCGGAAATGGAGGTGGCGGTGGGCGAAACACCATCTTGACCTCCATAAGTGTCTTGATAATTAGTCGGCGCTGTCCCATTCCCACCGATTGTGTAAATATAATTCGCCGTTCGCGCCTGGCCAAAATAGGTCCCGCTTGTCTTCGGAATAAATCGGATCCGATTGTTTCCATAATCCGCAATGTAGACGTTGCCATCGGCATCCAGGCTCACGCCGAAAGGCGTTTTTAACTTCGCCGATGTAGCCGCCCCGCTGTCGCCCCCAAAAGAACCGGTTCCATCTCCCGCGATGGTGTAGATGCAATTGGCTATCATGGATTGCCCAAAATAGGTGCCGCTCGTCCTCGCCACAAATCGAATGCGATTGCTGTTTGTGTCCGAAATATAGACGTTCCCGCTGACGTCAAGGCTGATTCCGTAAGGATTGTTAATCTGGGCAGAGGTGGCCGCCCCGCCGTCGCCCCCAAATGACCCGGTGCCGTCACCCGCGATCGTGTAAATAGAGTTGGCTGTCATGGACTGCCCAAAATAGGTGCCGCTTGTTCTCGCAATCACTCGAATTCGATTATTAAGATTATCCACCACATAGACGTTCCCAGCGGCGTCCACGCTGACGCCAGTGGGCTTTTGTATCTGGGCGGCGGTGGCCGCCCCGCCGTCACCGCCAAAGGACCCCGTGCCGTTCCCCGCAATGGTGTAGATGTAATTGGCTGTCATGGATTGCCCAAAATAGGTTCCGCTTGTCTTTGGAACAAATCGAACACGATGGTTTAAAGAGTCTGTCAAATAGACATTTCCACTGGCATCCACGCTCACGCCCTCAGGATTCTTGATCTGAGCGGAGATGGCCGCCCCGCCATCGCCGCTGTAGGCTCCGGTGCCAGTCCCGATAATGGTGTACACATAATTGGCTGTGCGCGCCTGGCCAAAGTCTGTTCCGTCCCGTTTGGGGATGAACCGAACGAGATTGTTCACTTGATCCGCGATGTAAACATTCCCTTCTTTATCGACAAAAGTGGAAGCAGGGCCGTTCACCGTTTCTCGGTAGGCGGGGTTCCCATCCCCGAATCGGCTGGGCGTCCCCGCGCGCAGATAAATATTGTTCGTCGTCAGGGCAGGGACATCCACCGACGTGGCATTAGCCGATCCGCTGGCGGTGGACCCGGCGCGGTTGGTGGCAACCACCCTGTAATACATCTGTTGGGCGGGGGGAATGAAATCATCCGCGAAACTGGTCGTGTTGCTGACTCCCAGCAAAAAGTCCGTGGTGGTGACACCCGCGTGCGTAGCGCGATAAATCGAGTAGCTGTCCGCGCCGCTGGCCCCGCTCCAGCTTAAGTTCACGCGCAAAAGGTTGCTCTCCGCCGTGGCCGTCAGCCCCGACGGCGACCCGCTGGGGGGAGCAACCACTTCTGTGCCGTTGGTGAACGCCAGGGGGTTGTTGGTCGTGTTGGCCGTGGTGTAGACCTCAACGGAAATGTCGAACGCGCCTTCCGTCGCGCCCCCGGCCACGTCCGCGCGCACGATGTAATACAACGGCACCGTGCTCACTGTCACGTCCTGGTCAAAGGCGACAAGGTCTCCGCTAAATGATTTTGAGGTGTCGTCCAGCCGAACAGCCGCGGCGTCGATGTAGCCGCTGGAACTGACCCACACTTCCACATTCGTCAAATTCCCGTCCGCCGAATAACCGCCCGTCTCGTTCACCGCCACCGACGATACCACCACCCCGCTCGCTGAATCCGACACCACTTCCGCCGTGCCCAGTATCCGTTGTGTCTCCCCCTGCCCAATCCAGCCGGGTTGGCCCACCGCTTCCGCCAGGGTCACCATGACCGGGACGGGCAAATAGACCGACGCCGTATTCGACACCTCCGACCAGTTGGGGACTTCGTCGCCGCTCCACAAAACAAAATAATAGGTCACCCCTACGCTTAAGCCTGTGGCCGTATACGTCTCGGCCGATCCCGGGACCACGTTCGTGGTCGATATCGTAACAGTCGTGGCGTCGGTCGGCGTGGAACTGGTGCTCCAGTCCACGGTATACGTGGCGTATTGGACCCGGTAGGTGCCGGTGAGGTTCTCGGCCATGCCGTCGTCGCCGGCGGAGGCCCAAGACAAATCGATCTCGCCGTCCACATCGCCCGTCACCGCGTTTAACGTGCTCGTGGAGGGAGCCGTGCCGTCCAGCCAAGCGCTGGCGGTGTTGGATACGTCCGACCAGTTGGGGACTTCGTCCCCGGTCCACAAAACAAAGTAATACGTTAATCCGGCCGTCAGTCCCGTGGCCACGTAGCTTTGAGCGGACCCCGGTGTCGCGTTCGTGGTGGAGATCGTGACCGTGGTGGCGTTGCTGGGCGTCGACCCGGTGCTCCAGCTGGCCGTATACGTGGCATACTGGATCCGATAATTCCCCGTAAGGTTGCCCAGGTTGATCATGTCATCCCCGGCCGAGTTCCAACTTAAGGTAACCTGCTCAGCACCACCGACAGCAGACAATGTTGAGGTCGATGGCTGAATAAAATCTTCCCCCGCAATCATGCGGATTTTGTCGTTGTAGTCCGTTATATACACCATGTGGTCGGGGGCGGCATAAACCCCTGAAGGGGAATTTAGATTTTTTGAAGTAGCCACTGCATTTTCCCCGTTGTAATTAATGGCACCAGTTCCTCCGATATTGTTTAGTGTATTTGCTGTAAGAGATCGGCCAAAATACACCCCGCTCTTCTTTGGCACAAATTTAACATAGTTTGACCCTTGCCCCGCTATGTAAACGTTGCCGGCCGCGTCAATACTTACCCCATAAGGATTGTTACTGGCATAAACAAACTCATAAATATAATTCGCTGTCATGGATTGCCCATAATAGGTGCCGCTATTCTTTGCAATGACTCGAACGCGCCAACCATAAATAACACTCACAAAGACATTTCCATCAAGATCAACGTTGAGGCGGACCGGATAATTCAATGGTGAAGACGTGGCCGCGCCTCCGTCTCCCCCATTTCCCGCCGTGCCATTCCCGCCGATGGTATAAATATTGTTCGCTGTCATGGATTGGCCAAAATAAGAACCATCCGTCTTTGGCATAAACCGAATGCGCTGGTTATTGGTATCTGCAATGTAAACGTTTCCGGATGAATCCAAGCCCAACCCCTCAGGCAAATACAACGAAGCGGATGTAGCGGGCCCGCTATCACCACCGAATGCAGGGGTTCCATTTCCCGCGATCGTATAGACGCAATTCGCGGTCATGGACTGCCCAAAGTAGGTTCCATTCATGCGGGGAATAAGGCGAATGCGATTGTTTGTATGATCCGCAATAAAAATATTTCCACTGGAGTCGAGAACAACTTGGCGGGGGCGATTAAAGCTTGCGGCGGTGGCCGGACCACCGTCCCCACTGAAAGAAGCCGCCCCGGTTCCTGCAATCGTGTAAACATAATTCGCCACCATCGATTGCCCAAAAAAAGTCCCAATAATTTTGGGAATAAACCGGATTCGATTGTTGTCCATGTCTGCAATAAAGATATTCCCGCTTCCATCGACATTAACGTCCAGAGGATTATTAAATACTGTAGAGGTCGCGTCCCGCCCGTCACTTTCGAAACCACCTGCCCCGCCCCCCGCGATCGTGTAGATGTAATTCGCTGTCATGGATTGGCCAAAGTAGGTTCCCGATGTCCTGGGGACAAACCGGACTCGGCGGTAGTTTTGATCGGAAATATAGAGGTTCCCTGCACCGTCAAGGCTGGCTCCTCTCGGAACGTTAAGCCGTGTGCTGGTGGCCGCCACGTTGTCGGCCAAGTACCCGGCCGTGCCGTTACCAGCGATGGTGTAGATGGAGTTGGCGGTCATGGATTGGCCAAAATAGGTTCCCGAGGTCTTTGGAACGAACCGAATTCGATGGTTATTATTATCCGGTACATAGACATTACCACCGGCATCGATGCTCACTGCCTGGGGAAAGTTAATTCGGGTCCCCGTGGCGGCCACGTTGTCCGCCAAATAGCCGGCCGTGCCGTTGCCAGCGATGGTGTAGATGTAGTTGGCGGTCATGCTTTGACCGAAATAGGTCCCCACCGTCTTTGGAACGAACCGAATTCGATGGTTATCGCAATCCGCGATATAAACATTTCCTCCCGCATCAACGGATGTCCCTGCTGGCCGGAAAATCTGAGTGCTTGTAGCGGCCACGTTGTCGGCCAAATAGCCGCCCGTGCCGTTGCCTGCGATGGTGTATATGTAATTGGCTGTCATTGATTGTCCGAAATAAGTTCCCGACGTCTTTGGCACGAACCGAATTCGATGGTTGTAATAATCCGAAATAAACATGTTTCCACTCAAGTCAACACTCACTTGTGTTGGCCCATAAATCTGGGTGCTGGTCGCGGACACGTTGTCGGCAACGTATCCCCCTGTCCCGTTGCCGGCGACGGTGTAGATATAGTTTGCCGTCATAGATTGGCCAAAATAGGTGCCGTCTGTCTTTGGAACAAACCGGACGCGATTGTTATTAAAATCCGCTACATAGATGTTCCCATTGGTGTCTACGTTCACGCCAGATGGAAATGAAATCCGGGTGCTGGTGGCGACCACATTGTCGGCCAAATAGCCGGTTGAGCCGTTGCCAATAATGGTGTAGATATAATTGGCAGTCATGGATTGCCCAAAATAGGTCCCCGACGTCTTTGGAATAAACATAATTTTGAAGTTATCTTTGTCCGCGACATATACATTTCCCGAAACGTCAACGAAAATTGTGGAGAGGGCTCCGAGGGATTCAGAATGAGCGCCGACGGCTCCTGGCGTTCCTGCCCTCAAATAGATGTTGCCGGTGGTTAGTGCGGGAACATCCACGGACATGGCGTTGGCGCGCCGCTGGCCCTGACGCACCCGCGCGATTGGTGCCGATCACCTTGTAATACATCTGCTGGGCGGGGGGATGTAGTCGTCAGCGAAATTGGTGGTGTTGCTGATCCCCAGCAGAAAATCGGTCGTGGTCACGCCGGAATGGGTGGCACGGTAGATGGTGTAGCTGTCCGACCCGCTAGCGGCGCCCCAGGTGAGGTTTACTTGTAACAGATTTTCAGAGGCGGTCGCCGTGAGCCCCGACGGCGACCCGCTGGGGGGAGCAACCACTTCGGTGACGTTGCTGAACGCCAGGGGGCTGTTGGTCGTGTTGGCCGTGGTGTAGACCTCTATGGATATGTCGAACGTGCCTTCTGTGGCACCCCCGCCCACATCGGCGCGGACGATGTAATACAAGGGCACCGTGCTCACCGTCACGTCCTGGTCAAAGGCGACAAGGTCACCGCTAAATGATTTTGAGGTGTCATCAAGCCGAACGGCTGTGGCGTCGATGTATCCGCTGGAACTGACCCACACTTCCACGTTCGTCAAATTCCCGTCCGCCGAATAACCGCCCGTCTCGTTCACCGCCAAGGACGATACCACCACCCCGCTCGCCGAATCCGACACCACCTCCGCTGTCCCCAAAATCCGTTGCGTCTCCCCCTGCCCGATCCAGCCGGGTTGCCCCACCGCTTCCGCCAGGGTCACCATGACCGGGACGGGCAAATAGACCAACGCCGTGTTCGACACCTCCGACCAGTTGGGGACTTCGTCCCCGCTCCACAAGACAAAGTAATAGGTCAATCCTGCGGTTAATCCTGTGGCCGTATACGTCTCGGCCGATCCCGGGACCACGTTCGTGGTCGATATCGTAACAGTCGTGGCGTCGGTCGGCGTGGAACTGGTGCTCCAGTCCACGGTATACGTGGCGTATTGGACCCGGTAGGTGCCGGTGAGGTTGTTTAAAGCGCCGTCATCGCCGGCGGAGGCCCAAGACAGGTCGATCTCGCCGTCCACGTCGCCTGTCACCGCCGTTAACGTGCTGGTGGATGGGGCCGTGCCGTCCAGCCAAGCGCTGGCGGTGTTGGATACGTCCGACCAGTTGGGGACTTCGTCCCCGGTCCACAAAACAAAGTAGTAGGTGTTGCCCTGGGTGAGTCCCGTGGCCACGTAGCTTTGGGCGGACCCCGGGGTCGCATTTGTGGTGGAGATCGTGACCGTGGTCGCGTTGCTGGGCGTCGACCCGGTGCTCCAGCTGGCGGTGTAGGTGGCATACTGGATCCGGTAGTTGCCGGTCAAGTTATTGTAAGTCCCATCGTCTCCGGCGGAACTCCAGTTTAACGACACCTGACCAACCCCCGCTGTCGCCGCCACAGTCGACGTGGACGGCGCAACAAAGTCTTCCGACGTGATCATGCGGATTTTGAAATTCGAGGTATCCGCAATATACAGCGTGCCATTGGGCTCCGCGAAGACACCGTTTGGATAATTCATCGCCTGGGATGTCGCTAAGGCATTTTCCCCATTGAATCCCAATGTTCCTGTGCCTCCGATGGTGTAGATGTAGTTCGCCGTCATTGCCTGGCCGAAATAGGTCCCGTCTCTCTTTGGCACGAACCGAATACGATGGTTACTCCTATCCGCGATGGTGAGGTTTCCTCCGGCGTCCACGCTCACCCCATAGGGGGCATTAATCCGCGTCGCGTTGGCGGCCACGTTGTCCGCCAGGTATCCCCCCGTGCCGTTGCCGGCGATGGTGTAAATGTAGTTCGCCGTCATCGCCTGACCGAAATAGGTTCCACTGCTTTGCGGGATAAACCGGATGCGATGGTTGGTCGTGTCCGCGATGGAAACGTTTCCTGCGGCGTCCACGCTGACCCCTCTGGGACTATTTATATTTGTCGAGGTGGCGGCCACATTGTCCGCCACGTAGCCACCCGTGCCAGTTCCAGCGATCGTGTAGATGGAATTCGCTGTCATCGCCTGGCCATAATATGTCCCATCGGTCTTTGGGACGAAACGGATCCGATGATTGGTCGTGTCAGCGATGTAGATGTTGCCGCTGGCATTGACGGTCACCCCGGAGGGTAAATTAATCTGCGTGGAGGTGGCGGCCACATCGTCCGCCAGGTATCCCGCTGTGCCGTTGCCAGCGATGGTGTAAATGTAGTTCGCCGTCATCGCCTGGCCAAAATACGTCCCGCCGACTTTCGGCACAAATCGGATGCGATTGTTGCTGGAATCCGCAATATAGACGTTGCCGCTGGCGTCCACGCTCACCCCTTGAGGCGAATTAATCCTTGTCGAGCTGGCGGCCACATTATCCGCCAGGTAGCCATTCGTCCCGTTCCCAGCGATCGTGTAGATGGAGTTCGCCGTCATCGCCTGGCCAAAATACGTTCCACCGCTCTTCGGAACGTAACGGAGGCGATGGTTATTGGTGTCCGCGATGTAGATATTCCCGCTGGCGTCCACGTTCACTCCACCGGGAGTATTAATTCCCGACGAGGTCGCGGCCGCATTGTTAACCATAACGCCCCCCGTGCCATTCCCCGCGATCGAGTAGATGTAGTTTGCCATCATTGCCTGACCGTAATACGTTCCACTGCTTTGCGGGATAAACCGGATGCGATGGTTGGTCGTGTCCGCGATGTAAACGTTCCCACCGGGGTCCACGCTCGCCCCACTGGGAACGCTAAGGTTTGTCGATGTAGCCGCCACATTATTCACCACCTGGAAGCCCCCTGTGCCGGTGCCGGCGATCGTGTAGAGGGAGTTCGCCGTCATCGCCTGGCCAAAATACGTTCCACTGATCTTCGGCACAAACCGGATGCGATTGTTACCCCTGTCCCCAATGTAGACGTTCCCGTCACCATCCAAGCTCACCCCAATAGGATTCCAAAGACCCGTGACGATCGTGTAAATGTAGTTCGCTGTCATCGCCTGGCCAAAATACGTCCCATTGTATTTCGGCACGAACCGGATCCGATGGTTCCAATATTCTGAGAAGTAGACGTTGCCGCCAGCGTCCACGGTTATCCCATAGGAACCATTTATCTGCGTTGAGGTGGCCGCCACATTGTCCGCCAGGTAGCCCGCTGTGCCGTTGCCGGCGATCGTGTAGATACAGTTCGCCGTCATCGCCTGGCCAAAATTCGTCCCATTGTTCTTCGGCACGAACCGGATCCGATAGTTATACGTGTCCGCAATATAGACGTTCCCTCTAGCGTCCACGCTCACCGCAAAGGAAGCAAAAATCCGCGTTGAGGTGGCCGCCACATTGTCCGCCAGGTAGCCCCCCGTTCCATTACCGGCGATCGTGTAGATGTAGTTCGCCGTCATCGCCTGGCCGAAATACGTACCCCCACTCTTCGGCACGAACCGGATGCGATGGTTGTTCACCTCCGCGATGTAGACGTTGCCGCTGGCGTCTACGGTCACCCCTTCGGGTCTATTAATCGGCGTCGAGGTGGCCGCCACATTGTCCGCCAGGTAGGCCGCCACGCCGTTGCCGGCGATCGTGTAAATGTAGTTTGCCGTCATCGCCTGGCCGAAATACGACCCACTGATCTTCGGCACGAACCGGATGCGAGGGTTAGCAGGGTCAGCGATGTAGACGTTCCCGGCATAGTCAACATGTATAGAGTAAGGATCACATGGTGACTCGTAAGCCATGGTCCCTTCACCAGTCCCGAAAGGCGTTCCGGCACGCAAGTAGATATTGTTATTGCTCAGTGCATCCAGGTCTACGCTGTTGGCGTTGGCCGCGCCGCTGATATTTGTGCCTCCAGCGCGGTTATGGCCCGTGACCGCGTAATACATTGTTTGGTTGGGAGGGATCGAATCGTCCGTAAAACTGGTGCTTCCGGAAATCCCCAGCAGAAAATCAGTCGTGGTCACACCGGAATGGGTGGCGCGATAAATCGAGTAACTGTCCGCGCCGCTGGCGCCGCTCCAGCTTAAGTTCACCCGCAGGAGGTTACTCTCTGCCGTTGCGGTCAGGCCGGACGGACTTCCGCTGGGCGGGGCGACGATCTCGGTGCCGTTGGTGAAGGCGATGGGGTTGTTGGTTGTGTTCGCAGTGGTGAAGATCTCCAGGGCGATCTCCGCGGTGCCTTCTGTGGCGCCCCCGGCCACGTCGGCACGGGCGATGTAATACAACGGCACCGTGCTCACTGTCACGTCCTGGTCAAAGGCGACAAGGTCTCCGCTGAAGGATTTTGAAGTGTCATCGAGCCGAACGGCTGTGGCGTCGATGTAGCCGCTGGAACTGACCCACACTTCCACGTTGGTCAAATTCCCGTCCGCCGAATAACCGCCCGTCTCATTCACCGCCACCGACGATACCACCACCCCGCTCGCCGAATCCGACACCACCTCCGCTGTCCCCAAAATCCGTTGCGTCTCCCCTGCCCGATCCAGCCGGGTTGCCCCACCGCTTCCGCCAGGGTCACCATGACCGGGACGGGCAAATAGACCAACGCCGTGTTCGACACCTCCGACCAGTTGGGGACTTCGTCCCCGGTCCACAAGACAAAGTAATAGGTCAATCCTGCGGTTAATCCTGTGGCCGTATACGCCTCGGCCGATCCCGGGACCACGTTCGTGGTCGATATCGTGACCGTCGTGGCATCGGTCGGCGTTGAGCTGGTGCTCCACGCGACCGTATACGTGGCGTATTGGATCCGGTAGGTCCCGGTGAGGTTGCCGGACTCCCCGTTGTCTCCAGCCGAGGACCAGGTCAGGTCAATTTCGCCGTCCACGTCGCCTGTCACTGTGTTTAAAGTGCTGGTGGAGGGAGGCGTGCCGTCCAGCCAGGCGCTGGCGGTGTTGGATACGTCCGACCAGTTGGGGACTTCGTCCCCGGTGAACAAGGCGAAATAGTACGTCAACCCGGCCGTCAGTCCCGTGGCCACATAGCTTTGAGCGGACCCCGGGGTCGCGTTCGTGGTCGATAGCGTAACCGTCGTCGCGTCCGCGGGAGTGGAACCGGTACTCCAGGCGACCGTGTAGGTGGCGTATTGAATCCGGTAGTCGCCGGTCAAGTTGCCCAGGTTCACCATGTCGTCGCCCGCCGAAGACCAAGACACGTCGATCGTTCCCGCCGTTGACCCCGGCACGGCCGTTAACGTCGCAGTGGACGGCGCGATAAAGTCTTCCCCCGCGATCATACGGGCTTTTTCATTATAGTCGACCATATAGACTTTATGGTCTTCACTCACATGCACATCAGTGGGCAAATAGATCCCCTTTCCAGTGGCCGCGGCGTTTTCACCGTTATACCCTGTTAGGCTGTTTCCTCCAATGGTATAGATGTAATTAGCCGTCATGGACTGTCCAAAATAGGTTCCGCTCCGTTTTGGTACAAATCGGATGCGATTGTTGGAGTAATCCGAAACATAGACGTTCCCCCCGCTGTCGATACTGGTACGACGTGGGTAGCTAATCCGCGTGGCCGTCGCCGCCAGATTGTCCGACACGTATCCCGCCGTACCATTACCCACAATCGTATAGATGTAATTCGCGGTCATGGATTGCCCAAAATAGGTTCCGCTCGACTTTGGAACAAATCGAATTCGATGGTTATCGGTGTCTGAAATGTAGATATTTCCATCGTAATCCACGTTAACACCCCAAGCGGCGTTAATTTGAGTAGACGTGGCCGCCACATTGTCCGCCACATAGCCGCCCGTGCCGTTCCCCGCGATCGTGTAAATGTAATTTGCCGTCATGGACACCCCAAAATAGGTCCCGTCCGTAAGGGGGATGAAACGAATCCGATGATTACCGGTGTCCGCGATATAAACGTTTCCATCGCGGTCTGTGCTCACGTGACGTGGGGATACCTGCCCCGATACGGCGGGCCCCCCATCGCCGCCGTAGGTCGCTGTTCCATCCCCGGTCAAGGTATACATGTGATTGGCCGTCCAGGATTGACCAAAATACGTCCCGTCTGTTTTTGGAATAAACCGTATGCGTTGATTGGAGGAGTCAGCGATATAAATGTTGCCACTCGAATTTACATAAACGGAATTGGGGTTTTTTAGTCCCGCGGTGGTGGCGACTCCCCCGTCATTATTGAAGGCAAAACTCCCCGTTCCCGCAATCGTGTAAACAGAATTGGCCACCATCGATTGGCCATAAAAAGTCCCAGAGGTTTTAGGAACAAATCGAATACGGAAGTTTGAAGTGTCAACGATGAACATATTTCCACTCGAATCCACGCTCACGCCGTTCATTCCATAATACATCGTCGCCGTGGCGATGCCACCCTCCCCAGAATAGCCATACCGGAATCCAGCAATTCGATAGATGTAATTTGCTGTCATGGCCTGGCCAAAGTATGTGCCATTACTCTTGGGAACAAACCGGACGGCATTGTTCGTGTAATTCGCAATGTAGAGGTTTCCAGCACCATCTACGCTCACGCCGGACGGGTCATAAAGACGTGTGGAGGTGGCCGCTACGCTGTCCGCCAAATATCCCCCCGTTCCATTGCCGGCAATCGTATAGATGTAATTGGCCGTCATGGCTTGCCCAAAGAATGTGCCGCTTGCCTTTGGAATCATTCGGACGCGCTGGTTTCCAGTGTCCGCAATGTAGATATGCCCATTGACGTCGACCCTTACGTTTCTGGGCGCGTTGATCCGTGTGGAGGCGGCCGCCACATTGTCCGCTTGATATCCCGCCGTGCCGTTTCCCGCGATCGTGTAAATGGAATTGGCTGTCATGGACTGGCCAAAATTTGTCCCGCTCAGTTTGGGAATAAATCGTATGCGATGGTTGCCGGAATCCGCGACGTAGATATTCCCGGCCGCGTCCAGGCTCACCCCATAGGGGTTGTAAATCTGGGTGGCCGTGGCCGCCACATCATCCGACACGTACCCCCCCGTTCCATTGCCAGCAATCGTATAGATGTAATTGGCCGTCATGGCTTGTCCAAAGAATGTGCCACTCGTTTTCGGAACAAACCGGACACGATGGTTCCCGTAATCCGCAACATAGAGGTTTCCGGCGATGTCCACTGACAGACCGTAGGGGGTTTTGATCTGGGTGGACGTGGCCGCCACGTCATCCGCCACGTAACCCCCCGTGCCGTTGCCGGCAATCGTATAGATGTAATTGGCCGTCATGGCTTGCCCAAAAAATGTGCCGCTCGTTTTCGGAACAAATCGGATGCGGTGGTTGCCCGTGTCCGCGATGTAAACATTCCCATCGCTGTCCACGGTCACCCCGCTGGGGGATTTGATTTTTCCCGCGGTGGCAATGCCGCCGTCTCCTGCATAGGAATAATTTCCATTCCCCGCGATCGTGTAAATGGCATTGGCTGTCATGGCCTGGCCAAAATAGGTTCCACTCGCTTTCGGAACAAAACGGACACGGTTCTGGGAAGCATCGGCGACATAGATGTTTCCGGCGTTGTCCACAAATGTGTCCCATGGACCAAGAAGTTGTTGTTGAGGCATATTCTCTGCCCCGATTCCTCCTGGCAACCCCGCGCGGAGATAGATGTTGGATGTTGTGAGCGCGGTGACATCAACCGACGTGGCATTGGCGGCACTGCTGGCGCCTGACGCCCCGGCGCGGTTGGTGCCCACAACCTTGTAATACATTTGTTGGGCAGGGGGGATGTAATCGTCGTTGAAACTCGTACCGTTTGTCACGCCCAGGAAAAAGTCCGAGGTTGTCACCCCCGAATACGTCGCCCGGAAGATGCTGTAGCTGTCCGCCCCAGTGGCACTGCCCCAGCTGAGGCTGACTTGCAATAGATTCCCAGCCGCCGTGGCCGTGAGCCCCGCCGGGGACCCGCTGGGGGGAGCAACCACTTCGGTGGCGTTGGTGAACGCCAGGGGGTTGTTGGTGGTGTCGGCCGTGGTGTAGACCTGCAGGGATATGTCGAACGTGCCTTCTGTGGCGCCCCCGGCCACGTCGGCGCGAACGATGTAATACAACGGCACCGTGCTCACTGTCACGTCCTGGTCAAAGGCAACAATGTCTCCGCTGAAGGATTTTGAGGTGTCATCGAGCCGAACAGCCGCGGCGTCGATGTAACCGCTGGAACTGACCTGTTGCAAGTAAATAGAAATGTCCGCTTTTGCATTTTTTAGAAATGTCCGCTTTTGGGTTTCAAAGTTCTTTTTCCTCCGTTTTTTTGGGGGGCGGCCAAAGGCCCGCCGCTCTTCGTTTTTTTTGGCTCATGACGACAAACTCTCGATCACTATCGGAAGCAGGTGAAGAGATAAAATGGAATAGTGCCGATGGCCCAGCCCCCATGAACCTGTCCGGGGGGGGGATGGGCCTGGACCCCGTTTTTTCCTTAACCCGCATTTTTTTTACACGATTTCGTCATGAAGTCTTTTTTTGGGTGCCGAGGGAATCATAGGCTCACCTTCACCCGGCACGCATAGGCAAGAGTCCCAGGACGAGGCTTACAAGAGCTTTTTGGTCGTGGGGGGTGGTTGGGCCTGGGTGGCCGTTCTGTCAGGGCTCTGAAGCGAAGGTAGGCCCCTTTAAAGCGAATGTGTGTGGTGCCATCGAGTCTCATTTCGAGCATGACCTTGTCATGGGGGCGGACGCGAAGAACCTGTCC
This sequence comes from Elusimicrobiota bacterium, assembly GCA_016715645.1. Classification (GTDB taxonomy): domain Bacteria; phylum Elusimicrobiota; class Elusimicrobia; order FEN-1173; family FEN-1173; genus JADKHR01. Next base: position 38,718 of record JADJZR010000011.1, read on the forward strand.
CGGGAGAATTTGAAAGAACCGGTTTTCCAGTCTCAGAGTGAAATCGTTGGAGACCACCCGTTCTCGACGAACAGAGAGGATTTCATCGAGCCGATGAATGCTCAGCAGCGGGCGATGGACATCGATGGCGCTCCGTGGCATGACGGCGAAGCGGGCGTTGTGGGCGGGGATGTATGTCCGACGGAGAAAGTCGTTAGCTTCCGCCATCGATGAAATGCCTGCCAGCCGGAGTTCTTTGACAAGACGATCTTGGTGCGTTTTAAAACCCCGTTCCACCCGGCCCTTGGCCTGGGGACTTAAGGCGAAGATCATCTCAATGCCCAACTCTCCCATGGCACGAGTGAATTGGGTGAGGGGTTGCCCGTCCGGAGACTTTCGTCGACAGACGCCTGCCGATTGACCTTGTAGATGGAGTCTCTGTCGACATATAAAGCGAGGGGCCGGCCATTCTGGAGCAAATAGCTTTTTGCGGACGCCAGCAGATTGAGGGTATCTTCGACTGGAATGAACGCGCCCCAGAGAATACGGCTGGTGGCATCGTCGATAAAGATCAAGAGTGCGCACCGCGGCCCGCGACCTTCAAACCAATCGTGATCGCTTCCGTCGAGCTGAACCAATTCGCCAACGGAGGCGCGGCGTTCCCGCCAGGCACGATGGACCGCCCCCTGCGTATGCGGATGCCACAACCCGTTTTCGATCATTCCTCGGCGGAGGATTGACGTGGACAGGAAGATCTTGTTGATGCTTTCAAGCTTTTCATTGGCCAATGTCGGGCCAAAGTCCAGATAGGTTGTGCGAACGATACCGAGCGCTTTGTCCAGCCGCCCCGACGGGAGCTGGTGATTGGAGGGCTGGCCGCGGAGTCCGTGCCGGAGGCCTTTGGCCCCCTCCCGTCTGACCCGCCCGCACAGACGTCGCACCTGACGGGTGCTCAGTTTTAGGAGGCTTCCCGCGCGGTGCTGCTTCATTCGCTTTTCGATGACGTCTTGAATGATTTTCAAGGTGTCGATTTCCTTTGTGCTCATAATCAGTAGGCTCCTCTTTTTCATGTGTCCTCCCTTTGGTTTTGGAGGATTCACAATATGAAAAAGCGGACATTTCTATTTAACGGAAAGCGGACATTTTAATAAACGCGCAACACCGCTGGAACTGACCCACACTTCCACGTTCGTCAAATTCCCGTCCGCCGAATAACCGCCCATCTCGTTCACCGCCACCGACGATACCACCACCCCGCTCGCCGAATCCGACACCACTTCCGCTGTCCCCAAAATCCGTTGTGTCTCCCCCTGCCCGATCCAGCCGGGTTGACCCACCGCTTCCGCCAGGGTCACCATGACCGGGACGGGCAGGTAGACCGACGCCGTGTTCGACACCTCCGACCAGTTGGGGACTTCGTCCCCGGTCCACAAAACAAAGTAGTAGGTTAGCCCGCTCGTCAGTCCCGTGACAAGGTTCGCCTGCGCGGAACCCGGGACCACGTTCGTGGTCGAGATCGTGACCGTCGTCGCGTCCGCCGGCGTTGAGCTCGTGCTCCAGTCCACGGTATACGTGGCGTATTGGACCCGGTAGGTGCCGGTCAAGTTGCCGTTCATGGCATCGTCACCGGCGCTGTTCCAGGTGAGCAAAACTTCCCCGTCCGTTGCTGTGATCGCGGCCTCAATTGTGCTGGTGCTGGGAGACACGCCCGTGTAAGTGCTCCCCCCGCTGGACCAACTGGACTCCGCCAGAGCGGAGTCGACTGTCTTCACGCGGTAGTAATACGTGGTATCCGTGCGAAGCCCGTAGCTCGCCGTGGTCTGGGCGTTCCACGGGTCGGCGGATTTCAACTCGACGCCGTAGTCGGTGTTGCTGTTGAAGATCTTCGGGGGTTTCAGATAACTGCCCATACGGGGCGTGGCGCCCATTTGTCCAGGGAATATGACCGATGCAAAGTTCGATACCGTGGATATCTGGATGTCGTAAGTCAGCCCGTTCTCCGGCGTGGCGCCGGTGCCGCTATCCGTGCCGGCATTCCAGGTCATGCTGGCGACGCTCAACCCCGCGGGGTTGTAGGCGAATGCTCCGCTCAGGGTGGACGGCGCCGCGGGCGTTGTGTTAGATGTCTGGATCAGGTTCCCATAGACCCGCAATTGATCGCCGGCGGTGTTGTCTTGGCCGCTGGCCAGGACATCCAAATCCCCGTCGTTGTCATAGTCGCCGCAGGCCACCGAACTGTACCGAAGCCCTTGGCTCAGCATGTCCACTTCCATCTGCGCCGCGTCGATGGTTCCATTCCCGTTGTTCCTATATACCCGCAACTGGGCCACATCGCTTTGGTCGTTCCCGCTAACCAAAATGTCCAAATCTCCGTCGTTGTCGAAATCGCCCCAGGCGTTTGTTCCTAAAATCGTTCCCCTGCCCGTTTGCCCCTCCGCTTCGATTTGCGTCGCGTCAATGGTTCCGTTTCCGTTGTTTTTATACACGCGCAGTTGACGGTTACCGTTGGCCAATATGTCCAGGTCCCCGTCGCTGTCAAAGTCGGCCCAGGACACGCTTCCAGAATAAAGGCCCCCGTTCAGTCCATCCACCTCAATTTGACCTCCATCAAACGTGCCGTTTCCATTATTTTTATACACCCGCAGTTGATAGTTGCTCCCGTCTGATCCGACCACCAAAATGTCCAGATCGCCCTCGTTGTCAAAATCGCCCCACACCACGTTGCCCAAGGAGAGCCCCCCATTGAGGCCGTCCACCTCCATTTGCGTCTCGTTCAACGTTCCGTTTCCGTTGTTTCCATAGATCCGCAATTGTCGGTTGGTCCCATCGCTCCCGCTGGCCAACACGTCCAAATCCCCGTCGTTGTCATAGTCGCCCCAGACCACGCCGCCTTCTTTGAGACCCCCGTTCACACTGTCCACCTCCACCTGCCCGGCGTCAAAGGTCCCATTGCCGTTGTTTTTATACACCCGCAGTTGGTTATTGGTCCCGTCTGATCCCATGGTCAGAATGTCCAGATCCCCATCGACATCGTAATCGCCCCAGACCACCCCGCCGTCCCTGTGTCCCCCGGTCGCCCCATCCACCTCGATTTGAGCCGAGTCCAGGGTTGCGTTCCCATTATTTTTATACACCCGCAAACGGTAGTAAGAACCGTTGGAACCGTTCATGAGAATATCCAAGTCCCCATCGCTGTCGAAATCGCCCCAGGCCACGCTACTGTATCGGGTTCCTCCGCCCAACCCGCCCGCCTCAATTTGGGTATGGTTGAACAGCGCCGCCACCGCGCTGGGGCGCGGGCTCGATACGTCCAGGCCGCTGGACCCGTTATCGTTGCTGGACTTTATCGCAAAATAGTAGGTCACAAACGGCGTCAGGGTTGCGAATAAGATCGACTGGCTCGCCCCCGGCGCGCCGGGAACGGGTTCCCCCGCCACCGCGGTGGCGCTGTTGAACCCCGCGTCGTCTGTGATCGCCGCGGTTGTGCTGTAGCGCACATCATACACAGCGTTGGCGGCGGAATTGATATTGAGCGGCGCGGTCCAGCTCAGTAAAATCTGTCCGTCTTCATAGTCCCCGTTGGCCATCAGATCCGTCACCGCCGATGGGGCTGAGCTGGCCACCAGGGTATACAGGCTCCCCGTGTCGCTCCAGGCCGACTCTTTGAGCCCCGCGTCGATCGTTTTAACACGGTAGTAATACGTCGTGTTCGTCAACGGCACATAGTGCAACATCACGCCGTGGGTGGTGTTGCCATCAAAGATCTTGGGAGGTTTGAGGTAATTGCCCATGCCCGGCGACGTCCACTGGCCAGGGACCACGGTGTTACCGGTGAAGTCGCTGGCCGTGGAAATCTGGATTTGGTAAGTCAGACCGTCGGCCGCGGTGGCCCCAACGCCGTTGTCCACGCCGGGGGTCCACTTAAACGTGGCCGTGGATATCCCCGACGCATTGTGGGCCCAACTTCCCGTCAAAGCGGTTGGCGCGCTGGGTGCGGTGTTTGCTATGTTCAGCGATACATTGGACTTATACACTCTCAATTCACGGGTGCTTCCCGTGGATCCACTGGCTAGAATATCCAAATCCCCATCGTTGTCAAAGTCGCCCCACCCCACACTGCCGTAATACAGCCCCCCGTTCGCTCCGTCCACCTCAATTTGTGCGGCGTCGACTGTCCCGTTGCCGTTGTTCTTGTAAACCCGAAGTTCATAAGTGCTTCCCGTGTATCCACTGGCCAAGATGTCCAGATCCCCATCGTTGTCAAAATCGCCCCAACCCGTACTGCTGTAAAACAGCCCTCCGTTGGCTCCGTCCACCTCAATTTGTGTGGCGTCAATTGTCCCGTTGCCGTTGTTTTTGTAAACGCGAAGTTCATAAGTGCTTCCCGTATATCCACTGGCCAGGATGTCCAGATCCCCATCAGTGTCGAAATCGCCCCAACCCACACTGCCTCGCGTCATACCCGCGTTGGCTCCGTCCACCTCGATTTGGGTGGCGTTGATCGTCCCATTGCCATTATTTTTGTAAACCCGAAGTTCGCGTGTGGTTCCCCTATATCCGCTGACCAAGATGTCCAGATCTCCATCAATGTCAAAATCGCCCAAACCCACACCTCCGTAATACATCCCACCCGTGGCTCCGTCCACCTCGATTTGCGTGGCGTTGATCGTCCCGTTGCCGTTGTTCTTATAAATTCGAAGTTCATAGGTGCTTCCTATTGTGTATCCACTGGCCAGCAGGTCTAGATCCCCATCGTTATCAACATCCCCCCAACATACACCGCCTTCCCTCAGTCCCGCGTTAGGCCCGTCCACCTCAATTTGTAAGGTGTCAATTGTCCCGTTGCCGTTGTTCCTATAGACTCTGAGCTCATAGGTGCTTCCTGTATCTCCACTGGCCAGGATGTCCAGATCCCCATCATTATCGAAGTCGCCCCAACCCACGCTACTGAATATCAGCCCCCCGTTAGGTCCGTCCACTTCAATTTGCGTAGCGTTGATCGTCCCGTTGCCGTTATTCTTGTAGATCCGAAGTTCACGGCTGCTTCCAATGGTTTGCTGGCCGCTGGCTAAAATGTCCATATCTCCATCGTTGTCAAAGTCACCCCAACCCACGCCACCGTAAAGCAGTCCTCCGTTGGCTCCGTCCACTTCGATTTGGTTGGGGTCAAACCAGCCCCCCGACACCGCGGAGGCGGTGTTGGAAATATTCGACCAGTTGGGGACTTCGTCGGCGGTCCACAATACGAAGTAGTAGGTTAACCCGGCCGTGAGGCCTGTTATAGTCCGGCTTTGGGCGGAGCCCGGGACCTGCGTGGTCGTGGCGATGGTGACCGTCGTGGCGTCGGTCGGCGTCGAACTTGTGCTCCAGACCACCGTATACGTGGCGTATTGGATCCGGTAGGTGCCGGTGAGGTTGTTGAAAGCGCCGTCGTCGCCGGCGGAGGACCACGCCAGTTGAATTTCGCCGAACCCGCCCGTCACCCCGGCCAACGTGCTGGTGGACGGCGGCGCGGCGGAGAACATCGTCCCCCCGCTGGACCACCCGCTTTCCGCTAATCCCGCGTCCACGGTTTTCACCCGGTAGTAATATGTAGTGTCCGTGCGAAGCCCATAACTCGCCGTGGTCTGGGCGTTCCACGGGTCCGTGGATTTCAATACCACGCCGTAGTCGGTGTTACTGTTGAATATCTTCGGCGGTTTGAGATAGCTTCCCATGCGCGGGCTCGCGCCCAGCTGGCCGGGGAACAGGAGCGTGCTGAAGTTCGAGGTGGTGGATATTTGCAGGTCGTACGTCAGCCCATTCTCCACCGTGGCCCCGGTGCCGCTGTCTGTCCCGGCGGACCAGGTCATGCTGGCGACACTGACCGACCCGGTGTTAAAGGAAAAAGAGGCCGAATGGCCTCCCGGCGTGGAGGGGGCGGTGTTGGGTGTGGGCACATTATTTTTATACACGCGCAACTCTTTAGTCCCGCCATTCGTCAACCCGCTGGCCAGCACGTCCACATCGCCGTCGTTGTCAAAATCGCCCCAGGCTACGCCCGCGTATTCGAATCCGTTGCCCGCCCCATCCACTTCGATTTGGGCCGGGTCCAACGTGCCATTTCCGTTGTTCCTATACACGCGCAACTGCCCAGAATTGCTCGCATCGTATCCTGAAACCAAGATATCCAAATCGCCGTCATTGTCGTGGTCACCCCACGCCACAGACCCATTTCGAACTCCCCCGCCCACGCCGTCCACCTCGATTTGAGTCGGATTGAACGTCCCGTTTCCGTTGCTTTTATACACCCGCAATTGGCGGGCAGAATTGCCATACCCGGCGGCCAGAATATCCAAATCCCCATCGTTGTCGTAATCGCCCCAGGCCAAAGAAGCCGACACCCCGTTGCCGGCGCCCCCCACCTCAATTTGAGTTGTGCTGATCGTCCCATTTCCGTTGTTTCCATAAACCCGCAACTGGTTCACGTCACCGCTGTCCGCTCCGTTCTCCAAAATATCCAGGTCCCCATCCGTGTCGTAGTCGCCCCACGCCACACTGCCAAGATACAGTCCCCCGTTGGACCCATCCACCTCGATTTGGGCGGGGTCCATCGTTCCGTTACCGTTGTTTTTGTAGATCCGCAACTGCCGGTTGGTCCCCTCCAAGCCGTTGACCAAAATGTCCAAATCCCCGTCGTTGTCGTAGTCGCCCCAGGCCACGCCGCTGTCTTGAAGGCCACCAGTGGCCCCGTCCACCTCGATTTGCGCGGCATCGAAAGTGGCGTTGCCGTTGTTCTTATAAATCCGCAACCGCCGGCTGGTCCAATCGTAGCCGCTGATCACAATGTCCAAGTCCCCGTCACTGTCGAAATCGCCCCAGACCGCTTGGCCCAAATGGATCCCGCCGTCCGCCACGTCCACCTCGAGCTCGGTAGGGTCGATGGTTCCGTTGCCATTGTTTGTGTAGACCCGCAGATGATCGCCGCTGTTGTTGCCCACGGCCAAAATGTCCACGTCCCCGTCGTTGTCGTAATCGCCCCAGGCCACGTTTCCGTTAGTGAGCCCTCCCCCCGCGCCATCCACTTCGATTTGGTTTGGGTCAAACCAGCCTGAGGGGACGGCGGAGGTGGTGTTGGAAATTTCGGACCAATTAGGGATTTCGTCAGCGGTCCACAAGACGAAGTAATACGTCGTGCCGACGGTTAACCCAGTTACCGTGTAGCTTTCGGCCGAGCCGGGGACCGCCGACGTGGTCGATACCGTCACCGTTGTCGCGTCTGTGGGGGTGGAACTGGTGCTCCACGCCACCGTATACGTGGCGTATTGGATTCGGTAGGTGCCGGTCAAGTTATTAAAGGTCCCGTCGTCTCCCGCCGAGTTCCACGTTAACCGCACTTGGTCCCCACCCCCCGCCGCCGCCAACGTCGACGTGGACGGCGATACTGGGCCGACCGAATGGACGATGACGCGGTTATTATTATTTTCCCCGATGTATAACCGGTTCATCCCAGGATCATAAGCCATTCCTAGCGGGGAATACATCCCACTTTGGGTGCTCGCGTTTGTTCCCGCGGTAAACGTTGTTTGACCCAACACGTTCACCGCGTTCTCCCCATCCGTGATCGTGCTCACATCAAAGACCAGAACCCGATCGTTGGTGTAATCGCTCACAAACAAGCGGTTTCCGGCTCTGTCCAAAACGGAGTAGTGGGGGTTGTACATTTTGCTTTGGGTGGTTCCAAAACTTCCTGTTGTAAAATCCGTTTGGCCAAGCACATTCACCGCGTTCTCTCCGTCCGTGATGGCCGTGGTGTCAAACACCAACACGCGATTGTTGTTTATTTCGCAAACAAAAAGCCGGTTGACTCCATCGTGGTGAACGCCATGTGGATTTGACATGCGATGGATGTCCGTGCCGGCGGTGCCCGTGGTGAAATCCGGCTGGCCAAGCACATTCACGGCGTTTTCGCCGTCCGTGATCGATTCCACATCAAAGATCATCACCCGATTGTTAACCCGGTCGGCAACAAAAAGTCGGGACGAATTTCCTTCAAAAAATAATCCCGCTGGACCGTAAAGCCTCGATTGGGATAAGGCGTTTGTGGCCCCCGTGAATGTTGTTTGGCCCAGCACGTTCACCGCATTTTCCCCGTCCGTGATAGATGCCACGTCAAATATCATAACGCGGTCGTTGTTATAATCGCTCACAAATAATCGGTTTGTGGCGGGATCCAGAGCCAACCCGTGTGAAACATAAATCGAAGATTGAGTGGTTCCTGTTAGGCCTTGGGTGACCAGGTCTTGTCCAAGGACATTATCGATGGTGCGATCCACCAAGGTGTTGCTCGCATCTAAATTATAAATCGCCACGCGGTAGGTGTAATAATCGGCCACAAAGAGCCGATGGGTGGTGGTATCCACAACCACGTCCTGAGCCCTTTGAAATCCCCCCGCCGGGAGTCCATCATAAAGACCCCGGGTGGTAAAACTGGCCCCGCCTCCGCCATCGGTTTGGCCCACGACGTTCTCCGCGTTTTCACCGTTCGTGATCGTGGTGGTGGAAATGTCATACATAACCACGCGCGCGTTGTTCCGGTCCGCCCCAATCAGACGGTTGCCCCCCGGATCAAGCGCTAAGCTGTAGGGATAAAAAAAACCGCTTTGAGTCGTGTTGGATGCGGCGGATGTGAAATCGGGTTGGCCCAGGACGTTCACGGCATTTTCCCCATCGGTGATGGAGGCCACATCAAACACAACAACGCGGTTATGAACAACGTTAGAAACAAAGAGCCGTTGTGTGGCGTCGTGGTAGGCGATCCCATAACAGTAACCCATTTGAGATTGAGTCGGCGAGGCAGACGCGGCCGTAAAATTAGCCTGACCCAGCACATTCACCGCGTTTTCCCCGTCCGTCACTGAGGCCACATCAAACACCATCACACGATTGTTCGAATAGTCGCTTACGAACAGCCGATTCCCCGACGCATCATAGGCGATGTCGCGCGGACCATTAAACCCCCCTTGGGTTCGTGCGGTTCCTCCGGCTGTAAAATCGGCCTGGCCTAATACGTTGATCGCATTTTCACCATTGGTGATGGAGGCCACGTCAAATATCATGACCCGGTGGTTAAGTGTATCCGCGACAAAAAGCCGGTTGCCGCCGGAATCGAGGGAGACCCCGTAGGGCGTGGTCAATCGATTTTGTGCCGTCGCATTGCTTCCGGATGTGAAATCGGATTGCCCCAACACGTTAACAGCGTTTTCCGCGTCCGTGATGGATGTCACATCAAAAATCAATATGCGATCGTTCGAACCGTCAGCCACGTACAACAGGTTTAAAAGGGGGTCAAATGATAACCCGAATGGAGAATTGAGTCGAGATTGGGATACAGCAGTATTGACTGAATAAAAACTTGATTGTCCGAGCACATTGTCGGCTGTTCGATCCACAAGGACATTGCTGGAATCCAAATTATAAACGAGAACCCGATTTGTTCCGCTGTCGATCACAAACAAGCGGTGCGCGGCGGTATCTATGGAAACGCCATAGGGAGTTTCCATCCCTTTTAACCACTGACTATTGTAAAAGCCGCCCTGCGTAAACACCCCCGCGCCGTTGACGTCGGTCTGACCGACGACGTCCTCCGCATTTTGCCCGTCGGTCAACGCCACGTCCCACGCCCGCAAAGCGGCCGACAAAATCACCAACCCCAACGGGGCCAGAATTTTTATGAGAAGGTCCTTTTTCATGCCCTTGCAGTCTAGATCAAGAACACTTCGATTTCAATGGTTTTTTAAATGCAAAGGATCGAGTCGCCCAGGGGATATTTGCAGCCCCCAGGCGCCAAGTCGTTCCGGGGATTTTCACCCGGAGGCGATTACAGAACCGGACTTGGCGTGCCCCCCCCTTGACAATATGTATCTTATATGACACACTTGAGACAAGGGGGGATTTTCATGATCATTATTCATGAAAGAGATTCATCGTTATCAAATGAGCGATGGGAGATCTCCTTACTTGGAGTGGTTTCAATCGCTGAAAGACGATGCGGTACGCAATCGCGTTCGCGAGCGTTTGGCGAGAGTCAGGCTTGGGAATTTCGGAGACTCAGACGCTGTTGGGCAGGGTGTTTTTGAGTTTCGATTTCATTTCGGCCCAGGGTATCGCATTTACTGTGGGCTCGAAGGCAGTGTTGTTGTCCTCCTCCTCTGTGGGGGGCACAAGGGAACGCAAAAAGCGGACATTCGTAAAGCGCAGGAATATTGGGCGGACTACAGGAGGAGAACCCATGAAAGCAAGTAAACCCTATCATGACGATCTCATGAAAGATCTTAAGAAACCAAAAGAAGCGTTGGCCTATCTCAATGCGTGCCTCGAGGGAGGGAATCCGGACGTATTCCTGCTGGGTCTGCGAGACGTGGCCGAAGCGCAGGGCGGGATGACCCGTCTTTCTAAAGGGAGTCGGATCGGTCGGGAAAACCTTTACCGAATCTTAGGCAAGAAGGGAAACCCAGAACTTCACACGTTGGGAAATTTGCTCCATGGATTGGGTTTTCGAATGGCCTTAGTTGAAAATAGACCGTCCCATTTCCAGCAGGCGGCATGAAAAAATGTATGTAAGGCGCTGTAAATAAACGGTCCATTCGGCTGAGTGAATTTTGAGCCAAGCCGAAGCGGCGCGAGTGGAAATGGAAATGGGGTCAAGTCTTGAATTTGCATTCTTCGGCAATCCCAATTCCGGCTCCCCTCCTATGGAATGATTCGCACAATCGCCCGACGGTTTTGGGTCCGGCCTGAGGGACGGCGTTGAGGGCGGCCGGTTTTGGCGCCGTGAGCGAGATGGATCCCCCAAAAAATCCCCAACACTCCCCTGGCAAATATATTTCCTGGCAGATTGTGAATTTATTAAGGTAAAATTATTTTTATCATGTCGCTGATTCCTGCTGATTACAAATCGACCTTACTTCAAATAACAGAACGTATTCGTTCCGCTCAGTTTGCGGCGTTAAGAACTGTAAACCGAGAGTTGATTTCCCTTTACTGGGATTTGGGGGGATTGCTTTCCTCTCGCCGAAAAGGGAGCGTTTGGGGAAAGGGCATTGTTGCAAATCTAGCGCGTGACCTGCAACGTGAATTCCCTGGGATCGGAGGATTTTCCGCCCAGAATCTTTGGCGAATGAAACAATTCCATTAATCCTACGTCGGGGATGAAAGACTCTCACCGCTGGTGAGAGAAATTGCATGGACTCACAATGTCATCATTATGATGCGGTGCAAGAACAAATTGGAGAGAGAGTTTTACATCCGATGGACTGGCAAATTTGGCTGGTCCAAAAACGTTCTGATCCATCAGATCGAAAACAAAACCTACCAGAAAACTCTCCTTAACCAAACAAATTTTTCGAAAACTCTGCCGCAGACCCTGAGAGATCAAGCCAAGCTGGCTATCAAAGACGAATACACGTTTGATTTTTTGGAGTTGGGCGACAAGTATAACGAGCGCCAATTGGAACAGGCTCTTCTGTCCCGAGTCGATCGTTTTCTGCGTGAGATGGGCGGTTTGTTTTCGTTCGTCGGCAACCAGTTCAGAGTGGAGGCCGATGGGGAAGAATATTATATTGATCTGCTACTCTACCATCGTCGATTGATGTGTCTCATCGCGGTGGAACTGAAGGTCGGGGACTTCCCTCCAGAACATGTGGGAAAGATGCAATTTTATCTAACTCTCCTGGATAAACGAGTCAGGGAAAAGAATGAAAATCCTTCCATCGGTATTATTCTCTGTAAGAGCAAGAAGAGAACCATTGTTGAATACGCTCTGTTACAACCCAAAAAACCGATTGGTGTGGCGTCCTATCGCGTAGTAACGACATTGCCAAATAATCTTAGAAAACAACTTCCCGCGCCAGAACAGATTCGGATGCTATTGGAGAAAGCATGACCTTTTCAAACCCTAATACTTACTGCCCAGTTCCCTGAATAGGCTACATTCTGGCCGGTCAATTTTGTGGCGACACGAATCTGAAGCTATGGGTTTGGATGTTGCCTATTTCGCGGACACGGACGTAGTCCGCGTGATTGGAAAAGGGAAGAAAGTTCGAAAATTGTAACTACCCAGGTCCCTCATCCGCCCCTTCGGGGGTTGCGCGTGCCAGTGGCACACGAGAGCAACGGGCCGAATAGGCCCTGGGCCCGAAGGGCCTTCCCCCAAGAGGGGAAGGAAAACAAAGAATTTCCCTCTCCTCTTGGGAGGCCCCTCACAGAGATCGGGGTGGTTTCCGGCCTAACGGCCTTCAACCATTTCTCGGGCTCCCGCGCCCGAGTCACACCAAACCCTGGGGCGGCAGAGCCGCTGATGCGAGGGCAGGGTGAGGGACCTGAGCAGTCACAGAAACAGATATATCGTTGAGGACCTGGTTGGCTCGACTGGTATTGGGCAAATTCTGGTCTGACCAAAATGAATAACCCTATTATTTAGTCGGACTAAAATGCATGATCATTCATTTTAGTCGACATTAAATCCCAAATGATGTAGCATTGGCTCATGCTAAACCGGCGAATGGAATCTGTTGTTTTCGACCCGGAGTGGGGGCGCCAAATGAGGTTCATCACGGGTCCCCGTCAGTGCGGAAAGACTACCCTGGCCCGTTTAAAACTTAATCGGGAACAATGTTCGGCCCTGTATTTTCTCTGGGATCAACGGGCTGTTCGGGAACGTTATAAAAAAAACGAGCTCTTTTTCACTGAAGACGCTCCGACACTGGAGCGCCCTCCCTGGGTTTGCTTCGATGAAATCCATAAGTACCCCAAGTGGAAAAATGTTCTCAAGGCCATTTTTGATTCCACCCAGGAACAGTATCGTTTTCTGATCACGGGGTCGGCGAAATTTGACATGTTTAAGAGGGCTGGGGACAGCCTGGCTGGGCGTTACTTTACTTTCCACCTATTCCCCCTTTCGTTGGGAGAGCTGAACCGGACTTCCGCGTTTCAACCTCCTCCTGAAAATCCGACGTTGTTCGTTGAATCACGAATGGCCGCATCACCAGTCCCGGCCGAAAGTTTAGAGAAGCTACTTAATTTCAGCGGATTTCCAGAACCCTTTTTACATGGGACTCCTCGCTTTATTTCCCGATGGTCCCAGGATTATCTCGATCGGGTGGTGCGGGAAGACATTGGGTCCCTCACACGAATCATCGATCGAGAATATCTCATTGATCTCTATCGGCTTCTTCCTGAAATGGTGGGAAGCCCTCTCTCAGTGGCGTCCCTCGCGGCGCACATCGATTTGAGTCCGCTGACCATCAAAAACCATTTACGTCGGATGGAAGATTTTTATCTCCTGTTTCGACTCCCCCCGTATTCAAAAAATATTAAGCGGTCTCTGTTGAAAGCGCCCAAGGTGTACCTCTTTGACTGGACGCGCGTGATCGATCCGGGGCTTCGTTTTGAGAACTGGATGGCCTGCGAGATTTATTCTTTAACGCGCTATTGGGAAGAGGGGACAGGAATCCCCTTTCGGGTCCACTTCGTCCGAACAAAAGATCGAGAAGAAACAGACTTTCTGATCCTCAGGCAAAACAAACCCTGGATGTTGGTGGAAAGCAAACTTTCGGATGGGGCTGTGGCCTCCCACCACTTAGAAACCCAAGCCCAACTGGGAGGAATTCCGTTTGTTCAGGTGTGCCGGCAGGAAGGGGTCGCTTGCCTCACTGGAAAAAATGCCTACAAGGTTTCGGCCAGCCGGTTTTTCTCCCAATAAAAAATAGCCGGGATTATGCTTCTTCCGGTGGGGGTCGGCGGGACTCTTTGAGGTGGGCGGTGTGGCGTTTGTCGGAAACGACCGAGGTCCCCCTGTTATTGACGAAATAGAAGTTAAGTTCTATTTTGTCAGAAATGCGAAACAGACGACTTCGAACCCTATTGAAGCAACGGTTGTCCTCCATGCCCGCCGTGTCGCTGGGCGGACCCCGCCAGTCCGGCAAAACTATAATGGTCCCCAAAAACTGGACAGTTCGTTAAGCTATAATTCTGTGTCTGGAAGTCTTGAAATAGGAGAAGGAAAATATGAGGACACAGAGCGCGAGGAAGCAATATAGCGGGGCAGAAAAAGCGCGAGTGGTGGTGGAAGCGATTCAGGGGATGAAGACGATCAACGAAATTGGGTCACATTACGAGATTCATCCCACACAAATCGCGAAGTGGAAGAAACAAGCGCTGGAGGAATTGCCGAATCTTTTTTCGCGACGTCGGGATGATTCGGTGAAATCGGAGCAAGAGGTCAAGGACCATCTCTACCAACAGATTGGCCAATTGAAGGTGGAGTTGGACTGGCTAAAAATAAAGTCTCTACTTTGGAGCGCGTGAACGGTGACAACGCTCGACACGGCGTTTTGCCTGGAGGCCTTGGATGAGGCGCTTGGAGAAGGAGTTACGGAAATATTTAATTCGGAACAGGGGTCACAGTTCACCAGCGAGGAATTCACGCATCGGTTGACGGTGTCAAACATCCGGATCAGCATGGACGGTGGAGGCCGAGCCCACGACAATATTTTTGTCGAAGGGCTGTGGCGGTCGGTAAAACATGAGGAGGTGTATCCGGCGCAGTATATGGACATGATCGATGCGCGAAGTGGTTTGGCTCGATACTTTCCGTTTTACAACCATGAGCGACGACATCAGTCGCTCGGCCGGAAAACGCCGGCGGAGGTGTACGCAAGACAAGGATAAATTGCGTAAGAGGCGGCGTGAATACGGCAACATCGGAACAAAGGAGGAGAGCTCAGAAGTCTAAAATACACTTAAGATTGACGGGTGGAACGAAAGCTTAATTTCTCTAAAAAATTGTCTTGACAATGGGGGCCACCTTACACGCCAAAATCTTCTCCGCAAAACAACCAACTTATTTAATGACAGTCCCTAAAAGGCCCAGCGCTTGGGCCCAGGAGGCAAACGGCAACGCTGGCAACCGCGTTTGGCTGGCCAATTGTTCAGCGAACGATTTTAGTTGGTCTTCCCGACGAAGGCCCGGCCGGGGAGGCAGACCTTGGAATTCGAGAAAAACGTCGGCTTTTTTCCCAATCTGTTGAATCAGTGCGCTTTTTCCGATTCGTCGACGTCCCATGCACACAACGAGAGAGGCCCTCCCCTTCTGGAACAGATTTTCGAGTTTGTTTAACTCTTCTTCTCGGCCGATGAACATGTTTCCGCCTATCACAAAATTAACAAAATGCTGATTTGGTGATAAACAGTTTTCAAAACAATTTATCACTAAATCAACATTTGTTCCCTTACGGACCCGGGTGTATTGACATTTTTCCGACGGATTGTTAAGGTTTTGTTTATGCGCGCGCATGCGGATTTGATTGTGGTGGGGGCGGGCCATGCGGCCCTGGAGGCCGCCTTGGCCGCGGCTCGGTTGGGCATCGAAACCTTGTTGGTCACGCTCGATCTTTCCAAGATCGGCCAGATGTCGTGTAACCCCGCCGTCGGGGGCGTGGGCAAAGGCCAAGTGGTCCGCGAAATCGATGCCCTCGGCGGACAGATGGGCCGCACCACCGATGCCGCCGGCCTTCAATTTAAGATGCTCAACCGGGGCAAAGGGCCCGCCGTGTGGAGCCCGCGCGTTCAATGCGATCGCGCCCGTTACCGTCAAGAAATGTCCCGCGTGGCCGCCCGCCAAGCTCATTTGACCCTTTTGCAGGGAGAAGTGCTGGACGTTTTAGTCGAGGCCGGACGGGTCGTGGGCGTTCGAACCGACCCCCAGGGAACCTTGCGCGCTCGCGTCGTGATCATCGCTTCGGGCACCTTTATGCGGGGACTGTTGCACCGGGGATTTCAAACAACTCCGGGCGGGCGTATCGACGAGCCCGCTTCTTCGTTCCTCTCCGACAACCTGCGCGCCTTGGGGTTTGAAGTGGGTCGCCTGAAAACCGGAACGCCGCCCCGGCTGGACGGCCGGACCATCGACTACACCCAATGTCAGTTGGCCCCCGGCGACGAACCCCCGGTTCCCATGAGCCATTTTACCCGGACCATTACCCAGCCTCAGTTGCCCTGCTGGTTGACCCGCACCACCGAAAAATCACACCAGGCCATTCGATCCAATTTGGACCGGTCCCCCCTTTACACCGGCCGTATCAAGGGGTTGGGGCCCCGCTACTGTCCGTCGATCGAAGACAAGGTGGTGAAATTTCCCCATCACGACAGTCACCAGGTTTTCATCGAGCCCGAAGGCTACGATACCGACGAGGTTTACGTGAACGGATTGTCCACGAGTTTGCCGGAAGATGTGCAAGAACAAATTGTTCGTGCGGTTCCGGGGTTGGCCGACGCGCGGTTTATCCGTTACGGCTACGCGGTGGAATACGACTTTTGTCCCCCCACCCAACTGAAGCCTTCCTTGGAAACGAAGGCCGTCGCCGGGCTCTTTTTCGCCGGCCAGATCAACGGAACGACAGGTTACGAAGAGGCCGCCGCCCAAGGGTTGATGGCCGGTATTAACGCTGTCCACTCTCTGCGCGATAAAGACCCCCTTGTTTTCGGTCGGGACGAAGCCTACATCGGCGTTATGATCGACGATTTGGTCACCAAAGGCACCGACGAACCTTACCGGTTAATGACGTCGCGGGCGGAATACCGCCTCACCTTGCGGTGGGACAACGCCGATTTGCGGTTGATGGACCAGGGGCGTCGGGTGGGTTTGGTTTCAAGCAAAATGTATGATCATTTTCTGGGGTACCGCGGACGGCTCTGGGAGGCCGCCCGACGTGCCCTGCCGTCGGATGCGGAGTCCCGCTACTTCGACCATCTTCCATCGCCGGTGGAGGCCGATAGGCCTGAACCCGCGGTGGGAGATGACATTTTGCACAATCCCTGGGAAGAGGGCACGGAGCATCGTCAAGTGGAAATTGAACGCCTCTACTGGGGTTACATGAAACGGGAACGAGCCGAAATGGCGAAGTTCCGCCGATTGGAGTCTCGACGGATTCCCGCTGACATCGATTATTTTTCCGTCCATGGTTTGTTGATGGAGGCCCGCCAAAAGCTGAGCCGTGTGCGTCCCCAGTCCCTCGGCCAGGCCGCACGGGTGCCCGGTGTGACACCCGCCGACGCCGGCGTGTTGTTGGTCCATTTGGAACGACATCGCCGTCGGGCCACGGGGTGACCCATTCCTCCGTGCCGGGGTGGGAGAACTATACCCAACCGTTGGCGGGCCTGGGGTTGCCGGACCTTTTTTTTGCCCGGGCGGATGCTTATTTGGGCGCTCTTCAATCCGCCAATCGGGATGTCAACTTGGTGTCGTCGGCGACGGTGAACGATTTGCGCTTGCATGTCGTGGATTCTGTTCAAGCCCTGCGCGGCGCCCCAGTGGATTCGCCTTGTCGCGCCATTGATGTGGGCTCTGGGGGCGGGTTTCCCGGCGTCCCCTTGGCCATCGCTCGGCCCCAATGGGACGTATCCTTGTTAGACTCCCTGCGTAAAAAGCAGGTTGCCCTTCAGTCTATCTCGTCCAATCTCGGGTGGACCAACGTCCATCCCCTGTGCGCCCGAGCCGAAGAGTTGGCACGGGACCCCGCCCACCGAGAATCATACGACTTGGCTTTTTGCCGGGCCGTGGGCCGGTTTTCTACAGTTTTGGAATTGACACTCCCTCTTCTTAAAGTCGGAGGGTTGGCTTTGCTCCATAGGGGTCACGAGGGCCCGCTAGAATTGGACGCGGCGCAGTCCGTTTTGTCTAAGTTGGGGGGGAAGACCGGCCACATTTTATCTTACGGAATTGTTGGACTCGATTTTGGTAGGTTTATAATTTGTATTGAGAAATCAAGTCAAACTTGTGATGTGTTTCCGCGAAGGCCGGGGGTTCCGGAAAAAAAACCACTCGCATGAAAAAAATTATTCTTGTCGCAATGACTCTTCTCGTGATCGGAGTCTTTTTTTGGGCGGTTCGATGGTTTGACCCTTACGCCAGGGCTCTGCGTTTGATGGATAACGCTGAGCCTGCCAAGGCTGTGGAAATCTTATCCGAGGCATTGGAAAAAGACCAACCCCCTCTCAAACTTGAACCTATGCGGGAACTTCTGGCAAAAGCCTATATCGGTAAAGGTGCCGTGGATTCGGCTGAGGCGGTCTTCAAGACAATCATTTCAAGCAACCCGGCCAATTTTGAGGCAACACTCGGGTTGGGCGCGATCAACCTGTTGAGGGATAAAGTCAATTTTGGCATCGATTATTTGGAAGATGCCAGAAAGCTGAGGCCCAACGACAGCCGCCCTTATTTGATTTTGGCTAAAGTTTATCTGTCTCGACGGGATTTTGAAAAATCCGAATCAGTCATTATCCAGGCGCTCACGTTATTTCCTACAGATCGCTCTTTCCAAGAGTTGGCCGGCGAGTTATTTCTTTTCCAGGGCCGGTTTTATGATGCGTTGAACCAGTTTTTTCCTTTGATGGAGGCTTCTCCTTCCGACCGGGAGATTCGTCGTAAGGTGGCGCTGACGCACCTTTACTCCGGCGACGCGGATGAGGCTCTGGCTATTTTGGATTCTCTTAAACCAACCTGGGCCACCGACGAAAGTTGGGAGTTGGTCAGGGCCAACATTTTCAGAGATCAGGGGCGTCGCTCGCAGGCGATGGATGTCGTCCAACGCCTTTACAGCGAAGACAATCGGCGAGTCTTCTCCGGAATGGCTTGGGCAGGCGATCTGTCTGATATGGGTCGAAATCGAGAAGCATCGGACCTGTTAGACAAAGTTTCTTTGTCTGTGCCCCCGTTGGGCGGGGTCAGGGGGATTGGTCTTTCGTTAAGCGATTTAGAAAAGTTGCAGGCCGTTCGGGACTCAGCTAAAGTCGCTAACGCATACTTGGCTTTAGCCAAGGCCAAAATCGCGGAGCGCTCTTTGAGCTATTCGGATGCCGATGGATTTTTGGACAAGGCTTTGAACATTGATAACGGCCTTTTTTCTGTATGGGAAAGAAAATCTAACTTGGCTCGATTAAAGGGCAACGCAGATGCTCAGCTGAATTGGGCTCAGAGAGGTGTCGAACGATTTAATAACCATCCGGCCGCTTTGGCTGTCAAAGCCAAGGCGTTAATGGCTAATGGCAAACTTCAGGAAGCGTCTGTTTTGTCAAAGTCAGTTGCCGATTCTTACCCGAGGATGGCGTTTGCCCAGGCCATTTACGCAAGGTCCCTTTTAGCCACGGGAAAAAATAAGGAAGCCCTTGATGTGGCGTCAAAGGCCGTTGAAATTAATGGGAATAATGAGTTCGCCCAGCTGGCTCTTGCCTTGGCCCAGCGGGCTATCGGCAACGTTTTTGAGGCCGAAGCGGGGTTTAGGAAAGCCATCGACTTGGACCCATTGAACGCTGAGGCGAGGCATTTCTATGGTTCCTTCTTGATGTCAAAAGGCCGCTCTAAAGAGGCCAAGTTGCATTTAGACGAGGCAAAAAAGATTGAACCCATTGTTTACGGGAAGAAAATTAAGTAATTGTTTCACGTGAAACAATCGCTATCGGGGTCCCAATTGTATTGTTTCATGTGAAACATTGGCCGTTCATCACCGTAGGATCAAACACGGATGTTGCGATAATTTTTTTTATTAAGGGGTAATAGTTTGAAATTAGCTTTGCCATCGTTATTATTGTCAATCTTGTTCCTACTGCCGGGGAGCTCAAACGCCGGTGGCCGACGGCCGCCTTGGGAATCAAAGCCACTCAATACCGTTGTAGATGGGGTCGTTATAAAAGGGCTTAATACCATTGAAATTGATGGACACAAGATGGTTTCTATTCGAACGGTCAATAAACTGTTTGGTGGGCAGACGCAATGGAAAAGAGTTTCGCGCAAGGTCGTTTTTCTTTATGACGGTCAGTCTGCCGAATTTGAATTGGATTCGTCAACGGCGATCGTGGCTGGAAAATTCGTAAAATTGTCCCCGCAGGTTCGAGCCTGGGGAAACGATGTTTTTATCCCCGCCACTATCTTTGTAAACCCAGAGTTTCAACGGATGGTTTCATCAAACATCCTTTGGGATCCAGGCCGGAATAATCTTACTATCGATCCAATCCCGGACGTGGGATCACCCCGCCTTTATTCCTACCCGTCACGGAGCGAAATTTCCGTGGAGTTGGGCCCCTATGTCAACTACAGGGTGCTCTCCCTGAGAAATAACACGTTAGCCATTCGGCTTTACGGTGGCCGTGCTCGGGAAAGGGAAAAAGTGTTGGTTGAAGATGGCACTGTTCGATCGGTGGAGGTGGTGCCGCGGTCCAGGACGACAGACCTCATTGTGGTCATGTCAACTTCCGCGGTTTCGCCTTCCGTAACTTTGGAGGAGAGCCCTCGGACGTTGCTCATCGAAGTGGCAAATGAAAAGCGCCTGGGCCGTTCCTCTGAAACCGTAAAAGCATCCGCTGGTAATGATAGTCCGAAGTCATCCAAGGGAAAACAAAAGGGCGCAGAAAACGGAAAAAAAGTGTCTCAAGCAGAAAAGGAAAATCCAAGTAGTGTCGCACCTCCCCTGCCTGGCGTGGCGACAAAAAATAATAGGCCCCGCACATTGCCCCCCGTCGAAGCCACCGCTGATGGAGACGACTTGGATTCCGACACCGAACCGACGGATGTTGGAGAGATGTTTGTTAAGGGGACGAATGTCCCCGGGAGCAAGGGGCCAGACGGGGCTCTCTTGGCTCTTTCCCCGTTTCGAACGATCGTCATAGATCCTGGGCATGGTGGAAAAGATGTGGGTGCTGTCGGTCCCAATGGAACTCTTGA
Source organism: Elusimicrobiota bacterium (assembly GCA_016715645.1). GTDB lineage: Bacteria > Elusimicrobiota > Elusimicrobia > FEN-1173 > FEN-1173 > JADKHR01. Next base: position 59,452 of record JADJZR010000011.1, read on the forward strand.
AAAAGAGGTGAACCTCCAAATTGGGTTGGCCTTGGCTAAATTGTTGAAAAAAGAAGGCCGGTTTAACGTCATTCTAACCCGCGATAAAGACGTTTTTATTCCATTGCAAGAAAGGTCATCGATTGCTAACAAAGCTAAAGCTGATTTGTTCATCTCGTTGCATTGCAACGCGGGTATCCAGCGCGATTCAAAGGGATTTGAAATTTTCTATTTGTCTGAAAACGCGACGGACGACGAAGCCGCGGCTGTGGCTCGACGGGAAAACGCCGTTATTGAACTTGAAGGAATGGTGGGCAAAGCACGCCAGGAGTTGGAAGGACTGCTTTGGTCCTTGGCTCGCAACGAGCACATGAATGACTCCGCCGCAATTGCCGGCCATATCTCTCAGCAAGTCATGCGTCGGATAAGAATTCAAAATCGTGGCGTTAAACAGGCTGGTTTTTACGTTCTACGGGGAACGTCAACCCCTGCGATTTTGGTGGAATCCGCGTTTATCAGCCATCCTAAAGAGGAAGGCATGTTGAGGTCGTCCCGGTTCCATCGAAAATTGGTGGATGCGCTTTACGCCGGTCTATTGGATTTCGAACGAAAAAAAATACAAATGCGCCTGGCAAAAAAACCGTCGTAATCGGCTCAAACCCTTAGCCCCAATGGGGTTTATACCAGTTACTTAAGTCCCAGAGCGCCCGTCATCTGGGCGAAAGCCGGGGTGACGATTCTTAAGTGACCGGCATGGGGTTTAGATAGGGCATTGCCTCAAGGTAATCCAAAATCCAGTTATCTGCCATTGTTCGAGCGCTGTTTTTAGGTTGGTGGATCGATTTTGACCGTCGGTTGACCGTCTTTGAGATAAACCCGTCGGTGGGCCCGGGACGCGATGTCGGCATCGTGGGTGACCAAAACCAACGATCGGCCAACGTGGACCGTGTGTTTTTCCAGCATCTCCAGAACCCGCTGTCCGTTGAGAGAATCCAGATTGCCTGTGGGCTCATCGGCAAACACAACGAGCGGGTCGTTGATCAGTGCCCGGGCTATGGCCGCACGTTGTTTTTCGCCCCCGGATAGCTTTCCTGGCAAAAAGTCGGCTCGGTGTGTCAACCCCACTCCATCCAACAGGGCGAGGGCTTTCGTTTTATCCGCAAAACCGTGCCCACGAAACGCCATAGGTAGTTGCACATTTTCCAATACCGATAAGCTCGGAACCAAATGAAACGATTGGAACACAAAACCCAATTTATTTCGCCGCACCCGGGCCAGTTGGGGTTGGGTTAGACGGTCCAACCGTTCCCCGTCCAGCGTGATTTCTCCTTCCGTTGGACGGTCTAAACCCGCCAACAATGACAACAGAGTGGACTTGCCCGACCCGGACACACCCTGAAGCGCTAAAAACTCTCCTCGGTCCACGTCCAGCGAAACATTTTTGAGAACCTCCAGGGGCCCTTGGGCCGTATAAAACGTTTTACCCACGCCCCTTGCGACAATCAGGGCTGCCGATGGGGTCAACGGAGGCTCAGCTTCTTGTATTTGGACCGACGGTTTTCTTCCCGTCCACCGGTTTCTTCCAGGTGTTTGGCGTGGTATTCCTCAAAATTACCGTCAAACCATCGCAACACTCCGTCCCCCTCAAACACCAACAAGTGGGTGCAAACCCGGTCCAGGAAAAACCGGTCGTGGCTGATGACCAACACGCACCCGGAAAAGTCGAGAAGGGCGTCTTCCAGGACCCGAATGGTGTCCACATCCAAATCGTTGGTGGGTTCGTCAAGCAGAAGCACGTTGCCGCCGGTCAGCATTTGTTTGGCCAGGTGAAGGCGGTTGCGTTCCCCACCGGACAGCGAGCCGACCTTTTTTTGTTGGTCAGGCCCGCGGAAATTAAACCGAGTCAGGTACACACGCGCCGGGACTTCCTTTCCCCCGATGTTCAAAATGTCCACTCCACCGGAAATCTCTTGAAAAACGTTGTGAGTGGGCGTCAACGTTTCCCGTTTTTGGTCCACGTAGGAAAATACCACCGATTCTCCGATGTCCAAAATTCCAGCATCGGGTTTTTCCTGGCCGGTGATCATGCGAAACAGCGTGGTCTTCCCCACCCCGTTGGGACCCACAAGACCCACAATGGCCCCCCGTGGCACATCGAAACTCACGTCTTTGATCAACACGTTGTCGCCGTACGATTTAGATAATCCTTGGGCACGGATCACTTTGTTGCCAAGGGCCGGGCCAGGCACCACTTCAATGTCCAAACTGTCGGGGTGAATTTCATGTTTTTGGGCCGCTAAACTTTCATAGGCGGTCACCCGGGCTTTGTTTTTCGCCCGCCGGCCGGAAGGACTTTGCCGAAGCCACGCCAGCTCTTTTTCCAAATGCTTGTGCAAGGCCGACGCCCGCTTGTCTTCGTCGGCTGACCGTTTGGCCTTGGATTCCAGCCACTTGCCGTAGTTGCCCTCAAACGGAATGCCTTTGCCGTGGTCCAACTCCAGAATCCATTGGGTAATGTTGTCCAGGAAGTACCGATCGTGAGTGACCACAATGACGTTGCCGGGATATTCCCTGAGCGTTTGTTCAAGCCAAGCAACGGTTTCGGCGTCCAGATGGTTGGTGGGCTCATCCAACAGCAACACGTCGGGCTTTTTTAACAACAACGTGCACAGGGCCACCCGGCGCGCCTCTCCTCCCGACAAAACGGCGCAAGACGTTTCGTCCGGCGGCAACACCAACGCGTCCATGGCAATGTCCACTTGCCGTTTTAAGTTCCACCCGTCCACCGCTTCGATCTGTTCTTGCAAACGCCCCATTTTCTCCAGGGCTTTCTCCATTTCTTCCGGCGACAAATCGCCGCCCATGCTGTCAGAAACTTTGTCGTAGTCGGCCAACATTTTCTTAATGTCAGCGAAAGCTTCTTCCACTTCTTCGCGAACCGTTTTGGAAGAGTCCAACCGAGGTTCCTGGGGCAGATAACCCAACGTGGCCCCCTTCTTCAGTTCGGCCTTGCCCATAAAATCTTTTTCAACGCCCGCCATGATGCGCAACAACGTCGATTTTCCGGACCCGTTTTCTCCCACGATGCCGATTTTGGCCTTGTGGTAAAAAGACAGGTAAATCCCATTGAACAATTTTTTGGGTCCGTAGGATTTTGAAAGGTCTTCAATGGTAAAAATATATTCACCAGCCATAAAGTTGCCTCGCTTGTGCAAAGAGTGATGGAAAGATTGTCCCGAAAAAATCAGTCAACCGGTATTTTTCGTCGATAAGAGCGGATTCCGTTCACGTTTCCGTTGACGGGGGCCCTGTTCCAACCGCGGTATCACCGTCCCCGTTCGCCTTGCGGCCACCCATGGTCCCTGCTTGCCGGAAGGGATAGGAGGGGGGGCCCGGTCATAGTTTCTTGATGGCAGGACGACGAAATTGGGACCGCGCTTGCTCGGTTCCAACATATCGCCAGTGCCAGGGTTCGTGGTTGACACCTTGAGCATTGTTGGGTGGAAACGACAACTCGAACCCGAACTTTTCAGCGTGATCAGCCAGCCAGTGTGCGGCGCGCGTTGTGGAAAAGGAAGAATCCACATCGTTGATCCGTCGAGATTCGTCACCCAAATCAATGGCCAACCCCGTAGCGTGTTCCGAATAGCCCGGTGGAGCCACCCACTTGGCCGCTTTTTTTTCCGACCCATACCGTTTCACGGCACTGGCGAACAGGTCTCGTTGATAGGCCACGGACCGAAATCCCGAAATAGGTATTATCTTGACCCCGTCCTGGTGAGCGGCCTCGACCATTTTCTTAAACGCGGACGCCGCGACCGTGCGAAGCCGGACGACCCGGCCTGTGTCTCGATATCGGCCCGCTTCCACCAGGTCCGACGCAGGGGCTTCTTTATGGGAGCAATGCCCGAACCGAGTGGGCGGGCCCGCCCATGCAAATCCAACCCCCCCCACCAACCCCATCACCACGGCCCAGCGTTTCCAGCAAGTCAAGCGAGTGCGCGACCGGATGGGTCAAACAGCAACAGGAGGCGGTTGGGGGGCGGCGCGCGCGACCAACTTTAACAAGGCGTCGCCCGTTTTGATATCAAACAAATGCATGCGTTCAAGGTTGAACACCAACTCCATCCGTTTACCGGCTTCGGCTTTCACGTAGGATGGAACTCGAACCACCAGGTCCACCGTGCCAGCCTTCAAATAAAGAAATATTTCAGAACCCATGGGTTCGACCACCTCGACAGCGGCGTTAACGCTGGAATGGGGGAGAACGGGATAGTTATAGAACAACCGGTCATACAAATCTTCCGGGCGAATACCGAAATCAACTTCTTTGCCCACGTGGGGCCGGACCGCCTCGATCAGAGTTTTTGGTACCGCCAAAGTAAACGACGCATGCCGAAGGAAAATGCTGTTTTTTGTCCCTTCCACCATAACAGGGAAAAAGTTCATAGGAGGGTTTCCGATGAACCCCGCCACAAACTTGTTGTTGGGGCGCTCGTACAAATCAAGAGGAGGCGCTACCTGCTGGATTTCGCCGTCTTTCATGACACAAATCCGATCGCCCATGGTCATGGCTTCCACCTGATCGTGAGTGACGTAAATGATGGTGGTCTTTAGTCGCTCATGCAGTTTAGACAACTCCAACCGCATTTGCACGCGCAGTTTGGCGTCCAGATTGGACAGAGGCTCATCGAACAAAAACACCCGGGGTTTTCGAACGATGGCCCGACCCACGGCCACCCGTTGGCGTTGCCCACCGGAAAGAGCCTTGGGTTTTCGTTCCAAGTAAGATCCCAAATTCAATATATCAGCGGCTTCTTTGACGCGCTGGGTGATTTCAGAACGGGGATATCCTCGAAGTTTGAGTCCGAAGGCCATGTTTTCGTAAACGGTCATGTGAGGGTAGAGGGCATAGTTTTGGAACACCATGGCGATGTCGCGGTCTTTGGCGCGGACGTGGTTAACCACGCGCCCATCAATGGAAATGTCGCCATCGGTAATTTCTTCCAATCCGGCGATCATGCGCAAAGTGGTCGATTTCCCGCATCCGGATGGACCCACCAAAATAAAAAATTCTTTGTCGGGGATATCGAGGCTGATATTTTTAACGATCACATGATCATTAATGACTTTCGTGACGTTGCTGAGAACCACCCTGGCCATAACCTTTTCCCTCTCTAAGTGTGAACGCTATCATTCGGCCAACAGGCCCGTTTACAAATCTCCCTGAACCCGTCGGCAAAGTGGCCCGTACGGGATTCGAACCCGTGATCTCAGCCTTGAGAGGGCTGCGTCCTGGGCCGCTAGACGAACGGGCCGCTTTGACGACGAACGAAAATTGTAGCCTATTATTCAGATTCCAACAATGACGGTCTGACCCTCCCAGTTTCCGAGCCCGTTCCTTCGTACCCTCTGGGGGGGGAAATTTCGGCTCTTGACAAAGCACCAAAATATTCGCTATTATTATCACACTCCGTTGATGAGTGCTTGTTTTGGCAACCATCGACATCGCTCGATCGACGGAGAAGAGCCAACGGCGAGGTTCGCGCCCTTGGCTTTTTAAGGGTTGCAAAACTAGCAGTCGATTGGTTCGATTGCCAAATAACAAGGAGGCAGATATGGCAGACGCAGTTCTCACCAAGGTGAAAATCCGGCCGCTCGGAGATCGAGTGGTGGTAAAACCTATGGACAAAGAAAAGCAAGAACGGGGCGGTTTGATCATCCCGGACACGGCCAAGGAAAAACCCCAGGAAGGCGAAATTGTTGCCGCCGGCAAAGGGAAAACAACGGATGACGGGAAATTGATCCCCATGGACGTGAAAGTGGGCGACAAAATTCTCTACGGAAAATATTCAGGCACCGAAATCAAGATCGACGGCGATGAATACCTGATCATGCATCAGGAAGACATCCTCGGCATTTTTGACGCGAAATAAAGGAGGCAGAATCCCCATGGCAAAACAAATCAAATATTCCGACGAAGCGCGCAAAGCCATCAAGGCCGGCGTTGACAAGCTGTCCGAAGCGGTGAAAAGCACGCTGGGCCCCAAGGGCCGCAACGTGGTGTTGGACAAGAAGTTTGGCTCGCCCACCGTCACCAACGACGGTGTGACGATCGCCAAGGACATTGAACTGGAAGACCCCTTTGAAAACATGGGCGCCCAGTTGGTCCGCGAGGTGAGTTCCAAAACCAACGACGTGGCCGGCGACGGGACCACGACGGCGGTGGTGTTGGCCCAAGGCATTGTGGCGGAAGGGTTCCGCAACATCACCGCGGGAGCCAACGCGATTCACATTAAACGGGGCTTGGACAAAGCGGTTGAAATTGTGGTGAACGAACTCAAGAAGTCCGCCAAAAAGATCAACATCGACTCCAAAGCCAAAGAAGAAATTACCCAAATCGCCACCATCTCGGCGGCGGACCGGGAAATCGGCCAGAAAATAGCCGACGCGATCCTCAAAGTCGGCAAAGACGGCGTGATCACTGTGGAAGAAGGCAAAACATCGGTCACCACCGTCCGCACCGTGGAAGGAATGCAGTTTGACCGAGGGTACATCTCCCCGTACTTCGTGACCGACGCGGAACGCATGGAAGGGGTGTTGGAAGACCCGCTCATCGTGATCACGGACAAAAAAGTCTCGGCCATGAACGACCTTCTGCCGGTCCTGGAGAAAATTGTTCAACAGGGAAAACCGTTCGTTCTGATCGCGGAGGACGTGGAAGGCGAAGCGTTGGCCACCCTCGTTGTCAACAAGCTTCAGGGCCGTTTGCGGTGTGCCGCGGTCAAAGCCCCTGGGTTCGGCGACCGTCGCAAAGAAATGCTTGAAGACATCGCCACCCTCACGGGTGGGCAGGTGATCACCGAGGAGAAGGGGTTCAAGCTGGAGAAAGCCAGCGTGGACATGTTGGGCCGAGCCACCCGCGTCGTCGTGGACAAAGAAAACACGACCATTGTGGGGGGCCAGGGCGACGAGAAGGCCATTAAAGGCCGCATCGCGCAGATCAAGAAACAAATCGATGAGACCACCTCGGACTACGATAAAGAAAAACTGCAGGAGCGGTTGGCGAAACTCTCCGGCGGCGTGGCGGTGATCGAAGTGGGCGCGGCGACCGAGACCGAAATGAAGAACAAAAAGTTCAAGGTCGAAGACGCGATGCACGCGACCCGCGCGGGCGTGGAGGAAGGCATTGTGGTGGGCGGCGGAGTGGCCCTCATCCGGGCTCAGAAAGTGCTTGATAACACCAAAGCCGTTGATCAAGATGAACAGACCGGCATCAACATTATCCGCCGAGTTCTGGAAGATCCCATTCGCGCGATCGCTGAAAACGCGGGCGTCGACGGGTCCATCGTGGTCGACAAGGTGCGAACCCACAGCGACTACAACTATGGGTATAACGCCGAGACCAACGAGTATGGGGATTTGGTCAAAATGGGTGTTGTCGATCCCGTGAAGGTCACCCGATCCGCGTTGCAAAACGCGGCCAGCGTGGCGGGCCTGCTCCTGACCACCGAAGTTCTCGTGACCGACATTCCGGAGAAAAAACAAGCGGCTCCGGCGATGCCCGGCGGGATGGGCGGCATGGGCGGCGGCGACTTCTAGACGTCGACGTTCATCAACGATTCAAAAAAGTATCCGCGCGGGCGGGGTTCTCAAGAACCCCGCCCGCGCTTTATTTGACCGCTACCAACGCAGAGGCCAACGGGGTCGGGCGGGGTGGCTTTGCGGTCAGTTGTTTCGGTCGGGCGCACCGGGCCACCCGCAAAATTTTGGAGCGCGGTCGATCGAACCCCGGCGCGGTTTCCGCCATTTTGTTCAGTTCGCCTCGGTCCAACCACACGCCGCGACACCCGCGGCATTGGTCCAGTAAAACGTTGTGGGGGTTGGCGAACTTCATTTCGCCCAGGGTCCGGTGGCAGTGGGGGCAGGGAAAGCGCGTCGATTGTTCCGGCGAGTGGGCCGATTGGGGGTTGGGAAAATCGTCGGACAACTCGGACACAAACTGGTTGGAATCGTCATCAAACCACAACCCGCGGCAACCCACGCAAAACTCCATTCGAACATTGGCCAGCTTCATGGGTCCCAGCGCTGACCTGCATTTTGGACATTTCATGGCGCCTCCTGTTCACGGCGGTCTGGGGCGATCGCCCATGAAGTCCGATAGTAATCCCCAAACGATGCCCCAGTATAGACCCGCAACGTCTGTTTAGCAAGGGAAAAAATGTCAAATCGATTGTCGGGATGGTCGGAGGTGGCGGAGAATCTCGGTGGTCGAGCGGGATCGGTTGAGGGTGTAAAAATGGATCCCGCCGACGCCTTCAGCTAAAAGAGCGCGGCACTGTTGAACGGCGTGATCGATGCCCAAGCGGATCACGGCTTCCGCGTCGCTTTGAACACGGTCCAGAGCTGATTCCAACGTGGAGGGGATCCGCGCGCCGCACAAAGTGGTAAACCGTTTGACTTGACCGACGTTGGTGATCGGCATCACGCCGGCCACGATGGGCACGCGCACACCGCGGGCCGAGGCGCGGTCGCGAAAACGCAGAAAATCCGACGGATCAAAAAAAAGCTGAGTCACAACAAAATCAGCCCCCTGGTCCACTTTAAATTTGAGGTGATCCAGATCTTTATTCAGGTCGGGGCATTCCGGATGTCCTTCCGGATAACCCGCGACGCCCAGACACACATCCAGTCGAGACCGAATGTGCCGCACCAGTTCACTGGCGTGTCGAAACCCGTCGGGATGGGGTTCAAACTGGGCCGATCCCCGGGGCGGATCTCCGCGCAGGGCCAAAATGTTTTGAACACCGCGCCGACCCATGTCTTCTAAGATTTCATCGATGTCGTGTCGGCCCGCGCCCACGCAGGTTAAATGGGCCATGGATTCGATGCCCACATCGTTTTTGATGGCGGACACCAAATCCAGCGTTTTGCGCCGCGTGCCGCCGCCAGCCCCCCAGGTGACGGAAATGTAATCAGGCCCCAGGGGTTTCAGGGATCGGGCCGTATCCAAAACAAGGGCTCCTTCCTCGTCGGTTTTGGGGGGGAAAAACTCAAACGAAAAGGTGGTCGGCTTTTTTTTCCACACCTCTGATATTTTCATGGGACCTTAGCTTATCAAAAACCGGGCCGTCCCAACACCCGGGCGCCCTTTTGGTTTGAAGAAAAGGCCCTGTTACAATTTGAAGTCGGCGGTAATCCGGCGCAGGAGGGCCGTGGCCCGGTTGAATTCCGCTACGCGGCCAGCGTCGGGGAGCGAAGAGGAAATCAGTTCGTCCAGGATTTTCAATATTTCCCCCACCCGGGCCCGATCCGCGGCCACGTGGGAATTGAGTTGGCCCATCATGGCGTTGAACGCGTCGCGGATATCTTTCAGTTCGTCGCGGGGACGGAGTTGAACCCGGGTGGTTAAGTCCCCTTCGCCCACGCGGCCAAAAGACTTTTCCAAGTTCACCAACGGCCCGGCCACCCGGTGGGACAATTTTAATGTGACGAACACCAGGACCACCACAAAAAAAATCAATTGGATGACAGGCAATTTTTGGGCTTGCAAGAAAACAGTTAACATGTCCAAGTCCCACCCGGCGTTTCGCCCGAAACTGAAATAGTAGTCCGCCAGGACCAACAAAAACGACAACATCGCCGAGACCGCCACCCCGACGGCCAGGCGGACTTGAAGCCCTCGTTTAACAAAAAATCGTTTGCGCGGTAAAAAAGGAATTCGTGGAACTGGCATTTTAAATAGCCTTCCTTTGCCCAAAAGGGGGGGCTTCGTGAGTTTGTCCATGTGTCCTCCCGCATTCATTCAATGGTCATCCGACTCTTCTTAGTATGGCCCCGCAACAGGAAATTTTCAAGGGGTCATTTGCCCAAGAGCCGGGGATGTGGTTAAATCGATTCATGGACCTTACTGGAAAAGTGGCTTTAATTACCGGCGGGGCTCGAATCGGCCGGGAGGTGGCGTTGGCCTTGGCGCGATCGGGTTGTTCGGTGGCGGTGGTGTACCGGTCGTCCCGATCGGCGGCGCTGGAAACTGCTAAACAGGCGGTTGCCCTTGGGGTGGACGCGCTGGCTCTGCCCGCCGACGTGAGCCAACGGGCCTTCGCTCGTTCGGTGGTGAGCCGGGTCATTCGCCGGTGGGGGCGGCTGGACGTTTTAATTAACATGGCGTCCCATTACGAAAAAACCCCATTGAATACTTTGGCCTCGCCCGCCCGGCGGGACCAAGCGTTTGAAAAGAATATAGCCATCGATTTACGATCGGCCTACACGCTGTCGTTGGAGTCGGCTCCTCTTATGAAAAAATCCGGAGGGGGGCGCATCGTTAATTTTGTGGATTGGGTCGTCGCCAGCGGCCGGCCCCGTTACCGGGGCTACATCCCTTACTACACGGCGAAAGCGGGGCTTAAAGGATTGACGGAAACGTTGGCTTTAGAACTGGCCCCGCACATTTTGGTGAACGCGATTGCGCCGGGCCCCATACTGGCTCCGACGGGTTTGTCATCGGCCGTCAACCGTGAAGTGTTGGCCAACACGCCGTTGGGGCGGTGGGGGGGACCGGAAGAAATTGCCAAAACCGTTCTGTTTTTGGTTCAATCTGATTTCGTGACTGGCGAAACCGTGCGGGTTGACGGCGGCCGGCACCTCTTCTAACCAAAAATTTTCAGTTGACTGGACATTCCCGTCCGGGAGGCCTGGAAAATTATGTTGCATGCACGATCGACGAAAGCCCTGATCCAACCGGGGAATCCCGGCTAATGAGCCAACAATCGCCCTATCAGCTTCCCCCCCGGTCGCAGACCGAGACGCCCTCCTGGGTGAAAACCGGCATGGGGTTGGGCGTCGGACTGATCGTGTTGGGCGTGGTGGTGGCCGCGATCGCCGGGGGATCGGTGTTGTCGGCCCTGACCCGCGGAACGCACTCGGTTAAGTTTCCGGGTTCCCATAACCTGAAATTGAAGGGGGGGCTCCATGTGGGCATCCCCGCTCCCCAAGCGCCTCTTCTGACGGGCGGCATTTTTGTGACTGTGACCGACGTGGCCACGGGCGAAGCCCTGGCGGTTCAAACGGGGGCCGACATGACGGTGGCTTTGGAAGGCCCTTCATCGAAACCCTTGTTCCAATTTGAAACCTACGATCCGGGCACGTATCAGGTGACGGGAACCGTTTCCGCCAGCGATTTCCCGGTTCTTATCCTACACGAGTCCCTTGGTCGGACCCGCTCAGACCTCATTGTGGGTCTTCTGGCCGGAACCCTCTTGGTTACGGGCGGCGTTGTCCTGATGGTTTACACCCGCAAACGGCGCAAAAAGCTCCTGGGAACTTTTTCCCCGTCCGGCCGTTAGATTTATAATTCCAAAACACGGAGGTTGTCTTCCATGAAAAAACTGGTTCTGTCTTTGTTGGGGTTGGTATGGGCGGGCGGGGCGGTCGCGGCCGACACTTACACGTTGGACGCGGCCCATTCCACGGTGGGTTTTTCGGTTCGGCACTTGGGGGTTTCAAACGTGAAGGGAACGTTCCCGTCTGTGTCGGGCACGTTGAAACTGGACGAGGAAAATATCGCCAAATCCAGCGTGGACATCACCATTGAGGCGACCGCCATCGACACCAACAACGCCAAACGCGACGACCATTTGCGAAACGAAGATTTCTTCGACGTGGCGAAATTTCCCGTTATTACGTTTAAAAGCAAAGGTGTTTCAAAGTCCGGACCGGGTTATCTGTTAGTCGGAAACTTAACCATGAAAGGGGTCACCAAAACCGTCAGTATTCCTTTCACCCTGTCCGGTCCCAAAGAGCATCCCATGATGCCCGTTTACGTGGTCGGCGGGGAAGGATCCCTGGTGATCAACCGACGAGATTTTAATATTACCTACGGCATGGACGCACTCGTTTCCGATGCGGTCTCCATTGATTTGCAGGTGGAATTCACCCGATCTAAATCCAAATAGGTTTGGTGATTTACTCCAGCGGGGCTGTGGTCCGGAATCCAACGGATCAACCGACCAGGGCCACGGCCTCGGAGACACTTTTGCGGGCCCCGTGTCGTCCAACGTGCATGAGGACGGCGATTTGCGCCATTTTATTTTCAGTGTCGTCGGTGTTGGCCGCCGGGGTGGAAATATCCCTGGATCAGGCCGCCCGGGAAATGATGGATCGCAATCCGGAACTGGCGGCCGCGCGGGAATCGGTCAACGCCGCCCTGGCCCGCCAACGGGCCGCCGCCTCTCCCTACTTTCCTCAACTGTCCGCCGATGCCCAGTATAACCGGGCGGGCGGTGATGCGATTCTTCGGTCGCCGGGGTCGGACCGATTCGGTCTGGGCCTGGACGTTCGCCAAAACTTGTTTGAGGGATTTAAAACCCAAGCGGGTGTGGCCCTCCAACGGGCCCGTGTGGATTCGGCCGAAGCCCAGTATCGCCGCGTGGTCGCCCGCTTGGCGGCGGAACTTAAAACGGTATACATCGAGCTCTTGTTCGCCCAGGACAGTCTGATCCTGGCAGAAAAAATCGCCTCACGTCGACGCAACAATCTGGATTTGGTCCAACTTCGATTTGAGGGCGGGCGGGAAAACAAAGGGTCCTACCTACGAATCAAGTCGGCCGAACGGGAATCGGTTGTCGGGGTGGCCCAGGCTCGGCGGGACGTTCTGGTGGCCCGCACCCGGTTGGCCCGCACTCTGGCCCGGGACTTAAATGACGTTTTGATCGCCACCGGAACATTTTCCACCTTAGCTCCACCCGATGGGCCCGTTCTGGGGGATCTGGCCCGGGCCACACCCGAATTCGGTTTGGCCGAAGCCGATCGCCGCGCCGCCGACGCGGGATTCACTTCGGCCCGGGGCGAATTTTGGCCTCGGGTGGACGCGACGCTGGCCCATCGTTGGACCGGCACCGATTGGGCGCCCGGAACGCGCGGTTGGAACGGCGGCCTATCCTTATCGCTCCCGCTTTTTACCGGAGGTGCCTCTTTTCAAGGCGTACGCGCCGCACGGGCCGAGCTCCAAAAAGCCGACGCCGACGCGCTCCAGGCTTACCACCAATCTTACGTGGACCTCCAAGCCGCCTGGACCGCCTTTCAAAATGCCCGCGACAACGCTGACCTTCAAAAAGAGATTTTGGAAGCGGCCAATACGAGGGCCTTGATCGCCCAAGGTCAATACACCAGCGGTCTCATGAGTTTCGAGGATTGGGATCTGATTGAAAACGATTTGATACAAACCCACAAACAAAACCTTGTGGCGCTTCGCAACGCGGTGCGGGCCGAAGCGGCCTGGGAAAGCGCCCAAGGGAAAGGATGGAGTCCATGACCCGTCGGAGTAAGGGTGTGATCGGTGCGGTGTTGGTGTTGGCGGGGGGATCTATGGGGGGTGGCGGTTCACTCGAAAAGCGAATGAAAACGGCGAGCCCCGCACGGTGCGGGTGACCCGGGGGGATATCGAGCTGTCGGTGTTGACCACTGGCGACGTGCGCCCACGCAACCGGCTGGAATTAAAGCCGCCCCTTCCAGGGCGGGTGGAACGGATTTTGGTGCGGGAAGGGGACGTGGTGACAAAAGGCGACATTTTGGCCTGGATGAGTTCCACCGACCGGGCGGCACTGCTCGACGCGGCGCGGGCTAAAGGAACCGCGGAACTGGCCCGATGGGAAGAACTGTACAAACCCGCGCCTCTGGTGGCGCCTCTTTCTGGCCGAGTGATTGCCCGCAACGTGGAACCGGGCCAGACGGTGACGTCCTCGGACGCGGTTTTGGTGTTGTCGGATCGTCTGATTGTGAAGGCTCAGGTGGACGAAACCGACATGGCCCAGATCCGGTTGGACCAACCGGTGCGGATCGTGTTGGACGCGTTCCCTGACAGTCCCCTGGCCGCGACCGTGGAACACATCGCCTTTGAGGCCAAAACCGTGAGCAACGTGACCATATATGAAGTGGACGTTCTGCCCCAGGATCCGCCGGCCTACTTGCGTAGCGGCATGACGGCGAACGTGACGTTTCATGTGGACGAAAAAAAAGGCGTCTTGCTTTTACCCGCCGTGGCGGTGAAAACAGGCGAAACGGCCGAGGTCCTTGTGCCCGCCGAAAAGGGTAAACCTCAACCACGGACCGTTGAGACGGGGCTTTCGAACGGAAAAATGATCGAAATTCGATCCGGTCTGGCGGAAGGCGACGCGGTGGTGGTGGACGACGGCCTGCCCGCGTCGACGGTCAAAGCGAAAACCAGCCCCCTGTCGCCCGTGATGCGCCGACCCGGACGGCGCGCTCGGTGATTCGCGTCTCCCACCTTAACAAGACGTATCGCATGGGGGCCGCCGAAGTTCGGGCCCTGCGGGACGTATCGCTGACCATTGAGAGGGGGGATTTTGTGGCCATCATGGGCCCGTCGGGTTCAGGAAAATCGACCCTGTTGCACGTGCTCGGGCTCTTGGATGTGGCCGACTCTGGAACCTACGAACTGAACGGTTGTATTACGGATCGAATGACGGACGACGAACGGGCGGGCCTGCGGAGCCAAACCGTGGGATTTGTGTTCCAGCAGTTTCATTTGTTGCCGCGGGCGACGGCTGTGGAAAACGTGGCCCTGCCTAAACTCTACGGGCCGGGAACATCGGGCCGACGTCCGGCGGATCTGTTGGACCGGGTGGGATTATCGGATCACCGGATGCATAAACCCAACCAACTGTCGGGCGGCCAGCAACAACGGGTTGCCATGGCCCGGGCGTTGACCAACAACCCGACCCTTCTGTTGGCCGACGAACCCACCGGAAACCTGGACTCTCACAGCCAAGAGGAAATATTATTGTTGTTGGAAGAATTAAACCGAGACGGTTTGACGGTGGTGATGGTGACGCACGAACTTGATGTGTCCCGTCACGCCCGGCGTGTGATTCGCATGCGGGACGGAGCGGTGGTCTCGGACGAACGGACCGGGCCGGTTTCCGCGGGCGGGTCCGCTCCCGTTGCGAAAAATATCGGGTCCTTGTCAATTCGACGGTCGCGATGGAGCGCGTTGGGGGCCCATGGTCGTGAAGCGTTTCGTTCGTTAGGGGCCAACAAAGTGCGGGCGGGCCTGTCGATGTTGGGGATCTTGATCGGCGTGGGCGCGGTGGTGGCCATGTTGGCCCTGGGGACCGGCGCTCGAAAAGCGGTGGAAGCGCAGTTGTCGTCGTTGGGGGCCAACTTGCTGGTTCTCATGCCAGGCTCGCTTAAAACCCACGGAGTGGCCCAGGGGGCCGGGGCCGTGACGCGATTCACGGAAACCGACGCCCGCGATATCCCCGACGAAATTCACACCGTGACCCAAACCGCTCCGTCGGTAACGGGTGCGGCTCAGCTGGTTTATGGCAATAAAAACTGGCGCAGTTCCATTATCGGAACGGTTCCCTCTTACGCGACCTTGCGGGCGTTGTCTGTGGCCCGGGGCCGGTTTTTTACCGATCTGGAAGTGGTCCAACGGGCCCGCGTGGCGGTGTTGGGAGCCACCCCGGCCCAGGAACTGTTCGGGGGCACGGATCCCATCGGCGAATACATCAAAATCAACCGGATCAATTTTCAGGTGGTTGGTGTATTGAAAGAAAAGGGCGCCATGGGCTGGCGCAACCAAGACGACGTGGTGGGCGTGCCGATCACCACCGCCATGCGCCGGTTGATGGGCAAAGATTATGTGGATATGATCGATGTCCAAGTGGACAAGGCGGCCCATTTGCCTGCCACCGAAAAGGCGTTGCGGGCGTACGTGATTCGTCGGCACCGGTTGGCGGAAGATGACGAAAGTTTCGATGTCATGAACCTGGCGGAAATCCAGTCGGCGTTTCAGGCCACCAGCCGAACGTTGTCGATGTTGTTGGCGGTGATCGCGGCCATTTCCCTTTTTGTGGGAGGGATCGGGATTATGAACATCATGTTGGTCACGGTGACCGAACGCACACGGGAAATCGGGTTGCGCAAAGCGTTGGGCGCGCGGGGGCGGGACATTCAAACCCAGTTTATCACGGAAGCTCTGGTCATCAGCCTGGTGGGCGGAATCAGCGGACTGTTGTTGGGTGTGGGCGTATCCGTAGGCCTGTCAAAATTTGCCGGATGGGCGGCGGGAGTATCGGGGGGATCGGTGGCCTTGGCATTTTTCTTTTCCGTAGGGGTGGGGGTCGTGTTCGGTTATTGGCCCGCCCGAAAAGCCGCCGCCCTCAACCCCATCCGGGCCCTGCGCTACGAATAATCGAGGGACTTCCCATCCCCCCTACGGGGTGTAGGTGGCGACGGAGGTGGGGGTTTCCCAGAGAGAGACGCGGGTGAGGGGAAGGCCTTGGACGCGGCCGGCGCGGAATATTTCCCGGGCGATGGTTTCGGCGGTGGGGTTCTCGTCGGTGAGATAAAAGGGTTCTTTGAGCTGTTTAAAAATTTTTACCAGCGGATCGTCTTTACGCAGGATCATTTTGTGGTCCAGGGTGTCGTCGATCCACGTTTTGAGCTTCTTTTTGATTTCACCGAAATCCATCACCATTCCCAACCGATCGAGTTTGTCCGAGGCCATCTCCACCTCCACGCGGCCGTTGTGGCCGTGGGGATGGCGGCATTTGCCGTTGTAATTCATCAGGCGGTGGCCGTAGCAAAAGTGGAATTCTCGGACGACGCGGAACATGGAAACTATGCTAAAATATTACGTCAAAACAATCAACGATGATCGTTAGCCGGGATTCCCCGGTTGGCACGGGGCTACCGTCAATAGGGGGCTCAACGAAATTTTCAGGCTAGAAAAATCCAAAGGAAGACGTTGCTTGGAAGTTTCCGAGACCGTCGTTCTTGAATGGTTTTGTCGGGAATTGATTCTGGGCGCCTTTTTTTCAAGTAGCACGTGAGCAGAAGTAAATTTTCCATTAGAGGTTTGCGATGCGCCAAATAGTGGCGATATTTTTATCATTCTCTTTAACGATCCCCACCGCGGTCCTCGCTTACGACGACTACTCCCGTTACGACCGCGGGCCGGACTCTTATTCTTTTAATAACTCCCAAGAAACCTGGAAACGTAATTTCAATGCCCGGGAAAGTTTCAACTACAACGCTCCGTTCACTCGCTCGCCGATTCAGTTTCCAAAAGTTAGTTTGGATTTAACCTTCCAAAACACTTCCCAAACTTACAGCAGTTTCAGCGCCACTCCGTTCAGCGGGAAGCTTGACCTGAATTTCAAATCTTTTTCCCCCAGTAGCTTTTCCCCAAAACCGGTGGTTCAAACCTATAATTTTAAAGCACCAACGAATTTAATCGGGAATCCAAATCTCCAAAGCCCCGGTATCCAATCAACCAAGGGGACATTCGTCCCCTCGATCACACAACCGAAGGCACCCATTGGATTTTTTAGCGGAGTTACCAATGCGGTTAAGTCGATCCCGGCGTTCTTTTCAACTGTGGCAAGCAAGATCGGAGAGGCGGCCTCGTTTCTGTGGAACCGGGTTGTTCTGGGCCACCGCACCGAAAACACCGCGACCCTGCCGGACGGGACTTTCCTGACCGGCCAAATCACCTTGAACCGGGAGGACAAAATTCTGTCCATTGCTCCCGGGACCGTGCGCACGGTCGGCGAGTTTAAACAACTGGATTCCGGTGAGATGGCTCTTGTCCCAGGCAAATTGCCCATCAAGATAAATGGTAACGATTACTTGAGCGGCCAGTTTGTTTATGACGGGGAAAAGTTTCAATTGGATGGCCCCGGCATCAAGCTCACCAACCAAGCTGGGCCCACGATTCAAACCAGCGCCCCTTTCAAAGAATACGTGAACGGTGACGCCCAAGGGAACGAGACCCTTTTGGGATACGGCGCCCTGTCTCGAACCGACACGTTTAGGGAGACCACCACGGGATTGTCTTTCCGCAACACCAACGGGGTTTGGTCTTTTGACCCTAACCAGTCGGCCGTGCTCAAAGTGGATGGTAATAATATTCCCGTCGCCATTGACGATCAAGGCCGGTTCAAGGAAACCGTTAAATCGCCCAACGCTGAACCGGCGGCGTATATCACAAACGTCTTGCCTAATCCCGCAACCAGCGGCTACGAAATAGAGAAAGTGACCCCGCTGACGGGCCATCAAACGATCCGCACGGACATACCGGGCACTAAACCCAGTTCTCTCACAACCGGCCAGTTCAACGATTGGCGGCAAAAGACCGGGGCTCTGTTCGAAGTCAAAGGCCGACAAACTGACTCCGCGACCAACGCCACGGTACACCAGGAGGGGGATCAATACGTTTTCACTTCCGGCCAAGTGGCGACGGTTTCCGTGTCCGTTCCCAAGGATAGGCCCCAGGAAGGCCAAAAAACCCTATACACCGAAGCAATGCTTGGTGCTGGCACACGGTTAACGGTGACCGGCAAAACGGAGTTTCCCAACTACGGGGCAACGGTTTACGTCGGCAAGGTCACGATGGGTGGAAGTGGCAAATTGAACATGGAGAAGGGCACGATTTTTGCGAGCGAGGACGGAGGATTGAGGCTCACGGTTCAATTAAACGGCGGGGAAACCGCCATTGCCGTGAAGAGCATTGACGAGAAATCGGGAACGTTTGTGGCCCTCTTGCCGGACATCCCGCTCAAAACGGGCGAGCATGTGAGGCCTATCACACGGGAAGTGATAGGGCGCATCGACGCTGAAAATGGCCAGGCTATTTTGACCAACACGGCTGTGAGAGGACCAATCCTAAAACCCCGGGAAACTCCGGGTTTTTGGGAGGCAGGACCCGAGGTCACCGGCAACGGGTACATTCAACTAAAAGATAACAAGATAACGCTCAACACGGACCGGCTGGTCAATCTTTCGGATTACAAGAATTTGGACGAGAGAAAGCCCGTTTGGACCACCACCATGAGCGATCGTTACGACACCGCAATGGCGGCGTTCACGGATCCCGAAAACAATTTATTTATTCGAAGCGGCGGGCTCATATTGGCAACGGCGATGGTGATCCCGAAAACTGTGGAAGAAACGGTCGCCTTTGTGGTGGATTGTGTTCACCCCGCGAGAGAGTTTGTCGTTCATAGTTTCCTTGTTGCTCATGAAAAAGATCCTGTTGAGAAGTTAAGGGCCGCTGGAAAGGCGGCGGACAATTTCGGTGAATTCTTTATCCGAGCCGAAGCGGGAGCCACAGCGGCCGTGACCGGGGGTGCTCTTATAGTCAGAGAAGGAACCCCGATTTTACGCAACGCGGTCCGATCCGTTTCTAAATTACTTGAAAAGTCTACGGCGGTAGCCCCTCAACCCGCCCGTAGTTTGGGCGCCGCCGCCCGATCCGAACTGGCCGACCCCGCCTTAACAACATACGAGTACGTTCGCCCAGATGGCGCGGTGGTCAAACCAACGTCACAGAATCCCACGCTAACCCCCCTCCGCCTTCCACGCACCCCAAAGCCAACGAAGGCTCAAACTCAACAGACCCAACCAATCAAACCCAACAGCCGTTCCACAGGCGCAAGTTATCCCTAAGTCGCCGAATGTGATACCAAAAGTTCTGTTTCGTGATTTGGCAGATGCCAAGACGAGTCCTTGGTTAAAAGCCCTAGGGGTTCGGGACAAGATGAGGGTTCATCTTGAAGGCACCATTTCGAACGTCCATGGAGGGTTTCATTGGCCTAAAAGGAAGAAGCCAGATTACTTGATGGCCGCGGGGGGCCGGGTTGAGAACATTAAGCGGCTCCCAACGAGCGCGGTAGCGAGCTTTCCTTTCAGGCCGGGGCAATCTCTATCCTGGGGTGCACGGCAGAAGGTCGTTGGAGATCCGTCGATTCTCTATGAGCCTTAAAATGGAAAATAACTACGATCGCCTTATCGCTCTTGCAAGGGAGACGTTTTCTTTGGCGGCTAAGGTCTTGGTTCGCGAGAATGATATTACCGCATAAAGGAGGGAAGGAAAATAGGGTCAAATCTTGATTGTTTTCTGGAAATATCGAAAAAGATCTCGTATCCAGATCATGGCCTTTGCGAAATGAACGTCAAATGGCAGGGAGGTCTGTGTTTCGTGGAATTTCTGATATTGGCTGGTACAATGAAAATAGAATTGAAGAGAAGGATGTTGCCCAGTTATTTGAGATGGCTCACCGTTTAGCAGAGGGTTACCGACGGCTTCCGAACCAGAGGAGCCCCCGTCAGGAAGGAGAGAGGAACGGGAAACCGCCGAGCACTTGTTGGCGACGGTTGGAAAGATCTCGGAGATAGCCATCGAACCCGTAAAAGGCGGAGAATGCTCATTTTTCGTGCTTGAGTTCAAAAAGTGATGAAACAACTTCATATTAATTTTGATCACATGTGGTCTGTTTTTAAGGACGAATCCCAAGGGAAATACTGGATTGAGGTCGAATGTGGAGGATCAGGTTTGTATCCAGTCCGTATTCCGCTGACACCAGAGGAAGTTCAAATGTTCGAGAAGGACAAGAACTCTTTGGATAATCTTGCGGCAAAAATCGCTTATTCACCTGAAACTTACAAGAGAGAAAGAGGGAGTCTTTGACGCTCGTTCCGATAGGTTTTCCATCTTTTTAAAGTGGGACGATAAAAATTTTGGGAGGCTTCCGGGTGTGGCATGGGTCTCTTTCAAGGGCGGGATAGCGCGTTCAGACCAAAAGTTCTGTTGCATTATTGTGGAATGATGTGATCCAGATTGAATTTTGAAAAAATATTGACGGAACGACAGACGAGTGCGTTTTGACGGGGTGTCCGTCGCAAAATACAGGAGGTTTGTATGAGCCGAACCGAGAAAGTGGTCGCTTTTTTGATGAGCGTATTGGTGTTTGCGGGGCTTTTCTTTTTCATTTACAGTTCGTTGCGCGCGCCGGTGAACGCGCCGCCTTTGTCGGAGCCGGACTATTACGGCGACGAAGAGGACCTGTTTGATTTCGAAGAAGAAACGGTCACGCCGCCCGCCGCCGCGCCGGTTGCCACCCCAAAGCCCGCGGTCGAGCCTAAAACGGAGACGAAGAAGTAGATCGTCTCATGCCCGCTCCCCGTCGACCGTACAATTATTTGTGGGACACGCTTCGGCACACCACGGTGCTTCGGTTTCCCCGTCACCGGTTGGCGACGTTTGGCCGAACCGAAATCCATTACCAGCTGGTGTCGGCGGTGTCGAACCAGCCGGTGCTCACCCATCTGCGAACCGGTCTGGTGATCGCTGAACGGCCGCAGATTTTAACTCCGGACCTTTTTTCCCAGCGGTTTCAGGGGTTCGGCGACGAAGCCTCGGCGTTCGAGCGATTTTTGAAAGACAACTTCTCCGACACGTTCCGGGGATTGGAGTACAGTTTTCGCAATGAATTGAAGTCCACCGAACCCCATCGCACCGAGGCGGGGGAACTGGCCAAAAACATCCGCCGCGATTTGGATGCCCGGGATGTGGCTCGCGCGGCCGTCATCGTGGGCCCGGAAAATGGCTGGAGTTTTTCGCTCATGAAATTTATTCTAGAGGAGACTTCCCAGAGTTTCGCCGTCAACCTTCGGGAGCTCGACGAACGGGGCCTGTTCAACCCGGACTCTTCCGACGAACGCAACCGTCGAGAAGTCAACGCCCTGTTTCGTAAAGCGGAATCCGACCCCGCTCTCATCAAACCATTGGCGGGCCTGCTGAACAAGACTCGCCTGTTCGACGAGTTTCAGGACCGGTTTTTCAGTCTGATCAACCGGGCCCGCGCGTGAAGGTGTTGTTGGCTCGTCCCCGGGGTTTTTGCGCCGGGGTGGTTCGCGCGGTGGACATCGTGGACATCGCCTTGAAACGGTTTTCCCCGCCCGTCTATGTCCGCAAAGAAATTGTTCACAACCGGGCGGTCGTGGACGATTTTAAGGGGCGGGGTGTGATTTTTATCGACGATCTGGACGAGGCCCCGGAGGGAGCGGTGGTGGTGTATTCGGCCCACGGCGTCTCGCCAGCGGTTCGAGCCCGGGCGGCGGCGCGCCGGCTTCGGGCCATCGACGCGACCTGCCCGTTGGTCACCAAAGTGCATTTGGAAGTCCATCGATTTTTACGCGAAGGCTACGGGCTGGTGCTCATCGGCCATCGGGCCCACGATGAGGTGGAAGGCACTTTGGGGGAAGCCCCTCGTCAAATTCAGTTGGTGGAAACGGTCGACGATGTGGCGTTGTTGTCATACCCCGCCCAAGCCAAGGTCATGATTTTGACCCAAACGACCCTCAGCTTGGACGAAACCCGCGGCGTCATCGCCGCGATCAAAGCCCGCTATCCCAACGCCGCGACACCGCCCAAAGACGATATTTGTTACGCCACCCAAAACCGCCAGGACGCTGTCAAAGAGCTGGTGACCCGAGGGATCGATTTGTTGTTGGTGGTGGGTTCCAAAAACAGTTCCAACAGTCAACGGTTGGTGGACGTGGCTTGCCAGACAGGGTGCCGAGCCCAATTGATCGATCGGGCCGGCGAAATCGATCCGCGGTGGTTGGAAGGGGTGAAATCGGTGGGGGTCACGGCCGGCGCGTCGGCCCCGGAACATTTGGTTCAAGGCGTGTTGGAATTTTTAGCGGGCCGCGGTGGGCCGGTGGAAGAAGTGGCGGTGCGTGAAGAAGACACCCATTTTTCTCTTCCGAAAGAACTGACCGAACCGTCGCCCGTCCGTTGAATGACCCCATGAAAAAAATTATCTTGGTGTTTCGCCACGTGGCGCATGAGGGGTTGGGCACCTTGGCTTCTCGGTTGGAGAAAGAAGGGCTGGCTTACCGATACTTGAACCCGACCCGGGAACGCGCGCGGTTTCCTCCGGTTTCGTCGTTGGCCGGCTTAATCGTGATGGGCGGCCCCATGGGGGTTTACGAAACAAAACGGTTTCCGTTTTTGAAATCCGAGTGGACCTTCCTGCGCTCGGCTCTGCGCGGGGGCGTTCCGACCTTGGGCATTTGTTTGGGAGCCCAGTTGATGGCGCGTGCCCTGGGCGCCCGGGTGTATCCGAACGGGGCCAAAGAAATCGGTTGGTCCCAAATTGCGCTGACAGCGGAAGGGAAAAAAGATCCCGCGTTTCGCGGCGGTCCGGAAACCCCCTGGGTTTTTCAATGGCACGGTGACACGTTTGATTTGCCCCGGGGCGCCCGGCGGCTCGCGTCGTCGGCGTTGTGCCGCAATCAGGCGTTTCGATGGGGGCAATCAGCCTACGGGCTCCAATATCACGTGGAGGTGGACACCCCGATGATTCAAAACTGGTTGGGCCAACCGGGGGCGTCCCACGAAATTGCGGCCGCGGGGGCAGGCCGGGAACAAAAAATTATGGATGAAACGCCTCGCCGTGCGCCGGGATTAGGCCGATTGGCGCGGCCTCTTTACGATACGTTTGTTGCGCAGGTTCGCTCTTTTACCGCGGGCCGCACAAAAGGATAAACTGTCCCTATGGAAAAAATAAAGAAACGTCCTTACCCTCACAACGATTTGGCGCGGGCTATCATGTTAGCGGGATTGGGCGTGTTGGCGGCGACGGGTCTGTTGGCCGGGTTGGGCCGTGAACCGTTCGGCACGTGGTTTTATGTGACGGCGTGGTGGAGTTATATTTTGATCGCCGATGGGTGGGTCTACCGTCATCGAGGTGAATCCCTGTTGATTTCGTACCCCGGCCGATTTGTTTTTCTGGCGGGCTGGTCCGTGTTTCTGTGGTCTCTGTTTGAACTGGTTAATTTTCGGTTGGGCAACTGGGCCTATGTGGGCTTGCCCGACCAAACGGTTGTGCGGTGGGCCGGCTACGCTTTGTCGTTTGCCACGGTGACACCGGCCATTCTGGAAACGGCGGACTTGTTGGACGGCGCTTTTCGTCGGATGTTCGCGGTGCGTCCTTTCTTCCGGTCCGGCCGGGCCCTGTTTTGGGTCGCGGGAGCGGCCTGTTTGGTTTTGCCGATGGCGGGGCCCCGTTTCTTTTTCCCGCTCATTTGGGGCGCGCCGTTTTTTCTGCTGGATCCGCTCAACGACCGATGGGGGGTCCCCTCGTTGCTGTCGGACTGGCGGTCGGGCCAAATGCGCCGGTGGGTCTTGTTACTGGGCGCAGGGTTGGCGTGCGGATTGTTGTGGGAGTCTTTCAACAGCCTGGCTTCGGCCCGGTGGGTTTATTCCATCCCAGGGATGGAAGAATGGAAGTTGTTTGAAATGCCTCTGTTGGGGTATCTGGGCTTTTTGCCGTTTGCGTTGTCGGTATACGCGTCCTCGGTTACCGCTGTTCGCCTGTGGGAAAAAATGAACAAACCGGTTCGACTTCTCTGCGCGGGCGCGGCCCTGGGCGCGGCCGTGGCTGTGTTTGCGGGGATTGACTGGTTTACTGTGAGAATGCCATGAAAAAGGGCCATTATTTGGTGACCGGCGGGGCCGGGTTTCTGGGATCCCATTTGTGCGACGCGCTGTTGAACCGGGGCCACCGGGTGACCTGTGTGGATAATTTTTTGACAGGTTCCCCCTCCAACATCGCCCATCTGGCCGGACACGAACGGTTTCGATTTATCAAACACGACGTGTCCCAAGACCTCTATTTGCCGGACGTCGTTGACGGCGTTCTTCATTTCGCCAGCCCGGCTTCGCCCCGGGACTATTTGGAATTTCCCATTCAGACGCTCAAGGTGGGTTCGTTGGGCACTCATAAAATGTTGGGCCTGGCCAAAGCCAAAAAAGCCCGGTTTCTGCTGGCGTCCACATCGGAAGTGTACGGCGATCCCCAGGTTCATCCTCAGAAAGAAACCTATTGGGGCCACGTGAATCCCGTGGGCCCCCGGGGCGTCTACGACGAAGCCAAACGGTTCGCGGAGGCGATGGCCATGGCGTACCACCGCAATCACGGCGTGCGGGTTCGGATCGTGCGCATTTTCAACACCTACGGCCCGCGCATGCGAAAAAACGATGGCCGCGCCGTTCCGGAATTCATTACCGCCGCCCTCGCCCGCAAACCGATCACGGTGTTCGGCGACGGGAGCCAAACACGATCGCTGTGTTATGTGGACGACGAAGTGGACGGACTGTTGCGGCTTCTATTTTCTTCCCACACAGGGCCCATGAACATCGGCAACCCGAACGAATACTCGGTGTTGGAATTGGCCGAGCGGATCAAAAAACTAACCCGCACGTCGAGCCCGATTGTGCGGCGGCCCCTGCCGGTGGACGATCCCAAAGTTCGACAACCGGACATTTCCTTTGCCCGTCGAGCCCTGCGGTGGGAACCTCACGTCGGGCTCGACGACGGTCTTCGCCGAACCATCGCCTGGTTTCGTGAAACAAAAAATTAAGTTTCGAACCACCGCCGTTCTTCTTCTCTTCAATCTGTTGGTGGCGTTGGGCGTATTCGCCGTTCATCGCGGGCCGGTGATATCCAATCTGGAAAACGCTTTCGTGGACCTGCGTTACTGGTTGCGGGGTGTGGCCGCGCCCGACCCCCGGGTGTGCATTGTGGCCATCGACAACCCCTCGATCCGAGAGTTGGGCCTGTTTCCCTGGCCGCGGCGCCGGCATGCCCAGCTGATCGACACGCTCACCTCGGCCGGGGCTCACTCCATCGCCTTCGACCTCTTTTTTAGCGAACGGGATCCGGACCATCCCGCCGACGACGCCGTGTTGGGCCAAGCGGCGTCGTCCAGCGGCCGAGTGGTGTTCGCCGGGATGTTTAACCGATCGACCGATGGCCAGCCGGCCGACCCCGTTTTGCCCGTGCTCGATTTGCAACACGACAACGTGGGTGTGGGCTTGGTTAATATTTTCCCCGAAAAAGACGGCGCTACCCGCCGAGCGCCGCTGTGGGTGCGTCACAACGACGCCTTTATCCCATCCTTTGCGCTGGCGGCCTGGTCCGCGGCGGAAGGCAAACCGCCCGAAGACTGGGTGGCCCGTTCCCATCCGCCCATTGACGGTTCGTCTGCCTGGAACGAAGCCTGCATCAATTACACGTACTGGCGTGACGACGAAAAAACGCGGTCTCCGTTTCCCTACTACTCCTACGTCGATGTGATCACCGGTCGAGTCGCGCCCTCCACGTTTGCGGGGCGCATCGTTTTGGTGGGGGCGACGGCGCCGGGTCTTTACGATGCCAAGTCGGCGCCGGGCGCGCCGGTTATCTACGGCATCGAAATTCACGCCAACGTCTTGAACAATATCTTGCGCAATAATTTCTTAAAAGCGCAGGCCACGTCCGGACCTGTTTTGTGGAGCATCCTGTCGCTGTTTGCGGTCGCGGCGTGGTTGTTGATGTCCCGGTCGTCGAGCTTTGTGGGCGGGGCCTCGGCGGTGGCGGTGCTCGTGGGCTATTTTTACGTGTGTCATTTGGCGTTTCGGCAAGACGTGTGGCTTCCCTACGCGGCCCCCATGACGACCTTCTTGTTGGCTTACTTCAGCGGGTTGGGGTATCGGCTGTTTGTGGCGGACCGTGATCGAGAAAAAATTAAAAACACCTGGTCGCGGTATATGTCGCCCAAATTGGTGGACCTGCTGGTGGAAGGCCAAACAGTGCCCACCGCGGGACACCGGGAGGTGACCGTCTTTTTCTCGGATTTGGCCAAGTTCACGTCCCTGTCGGAACAACTGCCCCCGTCGGAACTGGTGGAATTGTTGAACCTTTATTTTTCCATGATGACCGACATCCTGTTTAAATACGACATCACCTTTGATAAATACATTGGCGACGCGATCATGGGGTACGGCAACGCGCCCCTGGACCAGCCCGACCACGCCGCCCAGGCTTGCCGGGCCGCCTTGGCCCAGCGAGCGGCTCTTCCGGCCCTGAACAAAAAGTTTGGCGAACGGGGTTGGCCGGCCCTTCGGTTTCGGGTGGGTTTGCATACGGGCATGGCGCTGTATGGGGATTTAGGTTCTTACACCCGCTCAAATTATACGGTCATGGGCGATACGGTGAATCTGGCGTCGCGTTTGGAAGGCGTCAACAAATTGTTCGGAACGAATCTGATTATGTCGGAAACAACCTTTGCGTCGGCGCAAAAGGCTGTGGAGGGCCGTGAGTTGGACTTTTTGCGGGTGGAAGGGAAAAAACAACCCATTCGGGTTTATGAATTGCTGGCTTTAAAAGACGATTGCACGCCTGCCCAGCGGCACGGATTCACCATTTTCGCCGACGCGTTGCGGTTGTATCGAGAGAGACGCTTT
The DNA here is from genome assembly GCA_016715645.1 of Elusimicrobiota bacterium. Taxonomy (GTDB): domain Bacteria; phylum Elusimicrobiota; class Elusimicrobia; order FEN-1173; family FEN-1173; genus JADKHR01. Next base: position 86,531 of record JADJZR010000011.1, read on the forward strand.
GAGTTGGCTCGGGCTGAATTTGTTCGGGCCCGAGAGGTCTTGCCGGAAGACCGTCCGTCGGTTCTCTATGTGGACCGATGCGACCATTTTTTGGCCCCCCCTCCGGCGGATTGGGACGGGGTGTACGTGATGACATCGAAGTGATGTCCCTCTCCCTAGGGTCGGTTAAAGAAAAACGCTTATTGGTGGCCTGTTCCGGCGGGCCCGATTCCATGGCTCTCCTGGATGCCGCGGACAACTGGCGCAAAGAGGGCGGCACGTACGTCGCGGTGGCCCACATTAACCACGGTTTACGAGGAAGAGATTCCGCGGACGACGCGGCGTTTGTCCGGGCTCAAGCCCGGCGACGGGCGTTACCGGCGGCGGTGGTGTCGGTTCCGGTCCGGGCCTGGGCCCGCCGACGTGGGCGGGGCCTTGAAGACGCGGCCCGGGAACTCCGCTACACCGCGTTGGCTCGGTTGGCGCGCCGGTTTCGTTGTCCGGCGGTGGCCACGGCCCATACGCTGGACGATCAAGTGGAAACGGTGTTTCTTAACCTGTTGCGCGGCACCGGTCCGGGGGGACTGGCGGCTATGGCCGAACGCGGGCCCTGGCCCGTTCCTGTAAAAGGGACCGCCCCGGTTCTCCTCCGGCCGTTTTTGGCCGTTCGCAAATCTGTTCTTGTCCGCTATTTAGCCGATCGGGGGCTTGGGTTTCGCAGGGACATCACCAACGACCAACCGATCTTTTTGCGCAACCGGCTTCGGCCGGTGCTTCGATCCTGGGACCGGCTTCGGCCGGGATTTTTCGAGCGGGTGGCCCAAACCGCCCGGCTGGTTCGCGACGAAGAGGATTTTTGGCGCGGCCGGCTTGGTTTGCGACGGAAAGAGCTTCTTGGCCGTCTTGATCGGGCCTCATTTTTACGGTATCATGTAGCCGAACAAAGGCGTCGGTTACGGCACCGGTTCGGGCTGTCCCGCTTTGACGTGGTGGAACGGGTTCGACGGTTCTGCGCGGACGCGGCCCCGGGTCCTCTGGACGTCCCCGGCGGGCGGGTAACCAAAACCGGGCGTTTCCTCCTTTTTTGTCAGCGTCAAAAGCAATCCAACGGTATTTCCAAAAAGGCGGTCCTATGAAAGGCAACGGTCGCAATGTCATACTCTGGCTCCTGATTTTTTCGGGCGTCTTATTTTTTATTCAAAGCCTTCGCACGGCCCGGGTCGCCGAAAAAGAAATCCCCTACTCTTCCTTTAAAGCCGCATTGCGCGATAACCGCATTGAAGAAGTCCGCGTGGGCGGAGAACTGTTGCGGGGCAAATTGAAATCCGAGGACGGCAAATCGGTTTTGTTCCGCACAATTCCTCTCAACGACCCCAAGCTGGTGGAAGATTTGGAATCCCACGGGGTGAAACAGTTCGCGGGAGAGCCTCAACGGGGGTGGGTGAACTCGGTGTTGGTCAACTTGTTGTGGATCGGGGTGTTTTTCTTTTTGTGGTGGTTTGTGGTGGTTCGCCAGATGCAGGGGGGCGGCAAACAGGCCATGGCCTTCGGCCGGTCGAAAGCGAAACTTCAGTCGGGTAAAAAACAAAAAGTGACCTTCGCCGACGTGGCCGGATGCGACGAGGCCAAAGAAGAGCTTCAAGAAATCATCGAGTTCTTGAAGGATCCGGCCAAATTCCAGAAGTTGGGCGGCAAAATTCCCAAGGGAGTGCTGTTGTTCGGATCGCCCGGAACGGGAAAAACCCTTCTGGCCAAGGCGGTGGCGGGGGAAGCAGGGGTTCCTTTTTTTTCCAGTTCCGGATCGGACTTTGTGGAAATGTTCGTGGGCGTTGGGGCTTCCCGAGTGAGGGACCTGTTCGAACAGGGCCGCAAAAACGCGCCGTGCCTCTTGTTTGTGGACGAAATCGACGCGGTGGGCCGCCAGCGGTTTGCGGGCATCGGCGGTGGACACGACGAACGGGAACAGACCTTAAACCAGCTGTTGGTGGAAATGGACGGTTTCGATACGAAAGAAGGGGTGATTTTGATCGCCGCCACCAACCGGCCGGACGTGTTGGACCCGGCGTTGCTACGCCCGGGCCGGTTCGATCGGCAGGTGTCGGTGCCCATGCCGGACTTGAAAGGCCGCGAGCAGGTGTTGGCGGTGCACGCCAAGGGGGTCAAATTGTCGTCCGGTGTGGACCTGACGGTGATCGCCCGGCGCACGCCGGGGTTTACGGGCGCGGACTTGGCCAATCTGGTCAATGAAGGGGCGTTGTTGGCGGCGCGCCGCAACAAAAAATCCGTGGACATGAAAGAACTGGAAGAGGCCATCGACCGGGTGATCGCCGGACCGGAACGCAAAAGCCGCATGATGAGCGAAAAAGAAAAAGAAGTCATTGCCTATCATGAGTCGGGCCACACGTTGGTGGCCAAGAAATTGCCCACCACCGACCCGGTCCACAAAGTATCCATTATCCCACGGGGGCCGGCCCTGGGCTATACGCTCCAATTGCCGACGGAAGACCGTTACCTGACGACCAAATCGGAAATTTTGAACCGGCTTTGCGTGTTGCTGGGCGGGCGCATGGCCGAACAGTTGGTCTTTAACGAAGTCACAACAGGCGCTCAAGACGATCTATCGAAGGCCACCCAAATTGCCCACAAGGTCGTCTGCGAGTACGGAATGTCGGAACGGTTGGGCCCGATCACGTATCGTAAAAAGTCGGAAGAACTGTTTCTGGGACGGGAACTGGGGGAAGGCCAAAACTATTCCGACCAAACGGCCCAAATAATTGATGAAGAAGTGAAACGTTTAATCGCCGAGGCCCAAGAGCGGGTGAAAAAGATTCTGACCGATCATCGGGCGGCCCTGGACACCCTGGCCAAAAGGCTGATCGAAAAAGAAGTGTTGAACGGTGAAGAAATCAACGCCATCGTTGACGGTGGTGGGCCCGAGAGAGTTCAAACGGCGGCCGTGCCGCCTGTTTCGCCCGATCCGGGCGGTGCGGCCCCGGGGTTTGTGCCGGCCCCCAGCCCGGCTTAACGGGTTCGTCCGCAACGTCGAAAGGGTGGCCGTGAATCCGGGGGGCGATCAAACGCGCGGACGGACTCCGTTGGATTTTTCCCGGGGGCCCTTGTTGATGGGCATTTTAAACGTGACCCCCGACTCGTTTTATGACGGGGGTCGTTACGACCAGGTGGACCGAGCCCTGGCCCGGGCGCAGACGTTGGTGGAAGAGGGGGCGGCTCTCATTGATGTGGGGGGCGAATCCACCCGGCCGGGGTCCGACCCGGTGGCCTTGGACGTGGAACTCAAGCGGGTGATCCCGGTGATTCAAACCCTTTCCCACCGACTGCCTTCCGTTCGATTGTCCGTTGACACCACGAAAGCCGAAGTGGCCCGCCAGGCGTTGGAAGAGGGCGCGTTCATGGTCAACGACGTGTCGGCGTTGGGCGATCCGTGGATGCCCGTGGTGGTGCGCGACCACGCCGCGCCGGTGGTGTTGATGCACCGTTTAGGGCACTCCCGCACCATGCAAGACGCGCCGGTTTACGGAGACGTGGTCAACGACCTTCTCGCTTTTTTTGACGAGCGGATCGCGTTTGCCGCGGCCCGGGGGATCCGCCGCGATCGGTTGTGGTTAGACCCGGGGATCGGGTTCGGTAAAACCACCCGGCACAACCTCGAGATTTTGCGCCGGCTCGACGCGTTCAAGAAGTTTCAACTTCCCCTGGTGGTGGGGGTTTCGCGCAAATCGTTTATCGGGCGTGTTTTGGGAAGCGAAGCCCAGCCGTTACCGCCGGAGCTGAGGGGAGAAGGAACCTTGGCCGCCCATCTGTGGGCGGCGGCCCATGGCGCCGACGTGTTGCGCGTGCACGACGTGTCCGCCACGGCACGGGCGATTCGAACGTGGCAGGCCTTGGCATCCCATGAATAGGCGCGGAGGAAACAAAATGCCCAAATCGTTGTCTTCAGATTTTCTCATTATCGGATCGGGCATTGCCGGACTATCGCTGGCGTTGAAAGCGTCCCGGCACGGCACGGTGCGGTTGGTGACCAAACGGCAGTTGTCGGAATCGGCCACGGACTACGCCCAGGGCGGTTTAGCGGCGGTGTTTTCCCAGGACGATTCCATCGAAGCCCACGTGCGCGACACGCTGGCGGCCGGGGCCGAGTTGTCGGACGAAAAAATTGTTCGCGCGGTGGTGTCCCAGGCCCCGGCGCGGGTCCAGGACCTGATTGACTGGGGCGTTCATTTTACGTCGTCCGACGCCGTGGACGCCGAACACCCGCCCTACCAGCTGGGACTGGAAGGGGGCCATTCCCGTCGGCGCATTTTGCACGTGGGCGATTACACGGGCCACGCGGTGGAACAGGTGTTGGTGGAACAGGTTCGGCAAAACCCTCGGATTGTGGTTCATGAATTTCACGCCGCCGTGGATCTCCTGACCCGTCGGCGATTGGGATTGAAAGGGGGGGCCAACGCCTGTGGCGGGGCGTATGTGTTGGATGTGGAATCGGGTGCGGTTCAAACTTTCCTGGCCCGGGCCACGGCGTTGGCCACGGGCGGAGCGGGGAAAATTTACCTTTACACGTCTAACCCCGACATCGCCACGGGCGACGGGATGGCCATGGCGTTTCGCGCCGGGGCGCGGTTGGCGAACATGGAATTCGTTCAGTTTCATCCCACGTGTTTGTTCCATCCCAAAGCCAAAAACTTTTTGATCAGCGAAGCTCTGCGGGGGGAAGGAGCGGTGTTAAAAAATCGCGCCGGCCAGCGGTTCGCCAAAAAATACGATCCCCGCGGCGAGCTCGCGCCCCGGGACATCGTGGCCCGGGCCATCGACGCCGAACTGAAACGGACCGGCGACGAATGCGTGTTTTTGGACATCAGCCATCGGGGCGGGGACTATTTGCGACGACGGTTTCCAAAAATATTTGAGAAATGTTTGTCGTTCGGCATCGATATTTCGGCGCAACCGATCCCGGTGGTTCCGGCGGCGCACTATTTTTGCGGCGGGGTGGTGACCGACATACGGGGCGCCACGGGGTTACCTCGCTTATCGGCGGTGGGCGAAGTGGCGTGCACGGGCTTGCACGGCGCCAACCGGCTGGCGTCCAATTCGTTGCCGGAAGCCCTGGTGTTTGCCCACGCGGTGGCCGAGGCGTGGAAAGACATGGCGCGGGCGGACTTTCCGTTGTCGCCTCGAGACGTGCCGGCCTGGAACCCGGGCCGGGCGCGCAATCCGGACGAGCAAGTGGTGATCCGCCAGGTCTGGGAAGAAATCCGCCGGTTCATGTGGAACTACGTGGGCATTGTGCGCACCACCAAACGGCTGGAACGGGCCCTGAGCCGGATCCTGTTGCTGAAGAAAGAAATTCAAGACTACTATTGGAACTTTTTGGTGACGCCGGACCTGCTGGAACTGCGTAACATCGCCGTGGTGGCCGAACAGGTGATTCAGGCGGCCCTGGCGCGGCACGAATCCCGGGGCCTTCATTTCACGCTCGATTACCCCCGGCGAGCCGTTCGGCGGAGGTCGCGCCCATGACGGACCCGCGGTTGGCCAAAACATTGGCGGCCATCGACGCCGCAAACGCTGTTGATCCGCGGCGGACAGCTGACGGAAAACCCGTGGAAGTGGACCATTCCGAACGGTTGACCCGCTGGGTGGAACGGTTGTGTCCGACCCCGTCGGACGCTCTTCGTATCGCGGCCCAGGGCCAACACATCGAGCGGTGGACGTCACCGCGGGCCGCGTTCCCGGACGGGCGGGCCGGCTACCTTCGTTGGCGTGAAGAGTTAAAAAAGTTTCACGCCCGTCGGGTGGGTGACATCATGCGGGAGGCCGGGTATGGGGCTGAGGCTGTGGCGCGGGTCACGGAGTTAATCACGAAAGCCGCTCACCGGGCCGGCGACGCGGAAGGACAAGCGTTGGAAGACGGCCTGTGTTTGGTTTTTTTGGAAACCCAATACCGCGACCTGGCCGCCAAAACCCCGAAAGAAAAAATGGATGACATTGTCCATAAAACGTTGCGCAAAATGTCACCAATCGCCAAACACCACGCCGCGGCGTTAACCTCCGAGCAAGCCTGTTCGTAGAATACGGGTCTGCCCACGGAACAAAATGGTAGACTGACCTTATGGGACGACATCCGAAACGAAAAAACTCTTTCTTCGAAAAGTTTTCACGAAAAGGGAATAAATCCCAGGGGACACCGGTCCCCAAGGGGGCGACTGTCCCTCGCGGAACGAACGTCCCGACGAAGGCCTTGACGAATGTCCCAAAGAAAACGGTTTTTAAGGTGAAATTGCCCTCGGGGGCGAACGCTCCCTTGGGCGCGAATGCCCCGACGAACGTCCCCCCAGGGGCTTTTGTGGAAGGAAAGATTCAACACAAAGGCCGGTTCGGATTTGTGTTGTCGGAAACGGTTGGAAAACCGGACCTTTTTATTTCGGGGTCGTCGTTGAAACTGGCCATGAACGGCGACCGGGTACGGGCACGGACACTCCGTGGGGGGGATCGGCCCGAAGGGGAGATTGTGTCGGTGGTGACACGGGCGAGGACCACCTTGGTGGGCACATTCCAGGGCGGGTCGCGCCCGGTGTTGGTGCTGGAAGGGCCCGGCGATCCGGTGACGATTTTAGACAAAGGCGCGGTCCGGCCGGAAACCGGCGACCTGTGCGCTTTAACCGTGACGCGATGGGCCACCGCCCACGAACCCGCGGGCGGAACGCTCACGGAAGTGTTGGGCCGGCGCAACGATCCCGCTGCTGATCTCAAATTTTTACTTCGCAAATATTCGATTGCCGATGCGTTTTCGGCGGACGTGGAAAAGGAAGCCCAATCGTTCGGCGACGATGTGCCTCCGGCGGCCTGGGAAGGGCGAAAATCGTTCTTTGACGTTCCGGTGTTCACCATCGACGGGTCCGACGCGAAAGATTTCGATGACGCGGTTTCCCTCGAAGAACGTCCCGAAGGGGGCTGGCGGTTGGGGGTTCATATTGCCGACGTGTCCCACTATGTTCGGGAAGGGACTCCTCTCGATGAGGAGGCGCGGCGGCGCAGTACGAGCGTTTACTTGTCCGGAGCGGTGGTGCCGATGCTCCCGTTTCCGTTATCGGACAACTTGTGTTCGTTGCGTCCCCACGTGCCGCGGTTGACGTTGACGTGCCGGATGGATTTGAACGCCGAAGGCGAAGTGACGGGCCATGAGATTTTTGAAAGCGTCATCCGCAGCGCGCGGCGGTTCACGTATGAAGAGGTGGAATCGTTGTTGAAAGGGGAAACGGCGTTGGACGTGTCGCCGTCGGTGCAGTCGGCGGTTCGGCGGATGGGCGAGTTGGCGCGGCGTCTTCGGGACCGTCGGTTCGGGCGCGGGTCCCTCGATTTTGATTTTCCGGAACCGCACATCGTGGTGGACGACCAGGGTTGGCCGGTGGACGCCCGACGCCGCGAGCGGGGGGAAAGCCACCGCTTGATTGAAGAGTTCATGCTGTTGGCCAACGAGACCGTGGCTCGGAGCATGGCGTCCCTGCCCTTTCTTTATCGCATCCACGAACGGCCGGACCCCGCCAAAATGGAATCGTTGGAAAAAACGTTACGGGCCGTGGGTGTGGGGGTTCCTGGCGGGTTGCACGACGGGCATCCCGCGGCGCTTCAACGGGTTTTGGCGGGGGTTCGCGGCAAACCCATGGAACCCATGGTTCACATGATGGTGTTGCGCAGTTTAAAACAGGCCGTCTATTCGCCGACCAACGCGGGCCATTTCGGATTGGCGTCAAAGGCTTACACCCATTTTACGTCCCCCATACGGCGGTATCCGGACCTGCTGGTCCACCGGTTGGTGAAAGAACGGGCCCAGGGCCGGTTAACCCCGCAACGCCAGGAAGTTTGGAAGAGCCGGTTGCCGGAGTGGACCGCCAAAGCGTCGGCCCAGGAGCGGGTGGCCGTGGAAGCGGAACGAGAATTTTTAGACCTGAAACGGGCCCAGCTGATGTCCCGCCGGGTGGGGGAAACCTTCGACGCGGTGGTGACGGGGGTGACGGGGTTTGGGCTGTTTGTTCAGCCGACCACGGTGTTCGTGGAAGGACTGGTGCCGTTGCAAGATTTGCGCGACGACTTTTACCATTACGACGAACTCAGAGCCCAACTGCGAGGCCGACGGACCGGCCGGATATTTCGGATGGGCCAACCCCTTCGTGTTCAGCTGGCGGGCGCGAACACCGAAAAGCGTCAACTGGATTTTGTTTTAGAACCCTCCGGTTCTTCCCCGCGGTCCCGATGATTCGTCCCCTTGACAGGGGGGTCTTTCGGCCATAGACTTACGTGTCGGGAGGGAGGGGTATGATTTTAAAGAGAACCCGCGGACCTGCTGGGCGAAGCGGGGCGGGCATTACGTTGGTTGAACTCATGATCGCCATGGTCATCCTGGTGGTAGCGGCCATCGGGGTCATGGGCGTATTCATTTACATTGCCAAATCCATCCAACATTCCAAATGCCGAGGATTGGCATCCAACCTTTCTCAGGAACAGCTTCAGGTATTGAAACAAAAAAATTATTACCGCGTGATGGTGACCACCTCGACGGCGTTTCGAAACGAGTTCAACCCACCGGTGGCTTACGACACCGGCTACTACCTTCCGGAAACCATTTTGGAGGGGGGGCTGAGGTTCACGCGACTGACCCACGTGGAATGGGCCATGGAAGTGTCCGGCAACATCGTTGGTCTGGCACCCACTTCGTCGGAAACAAATCTGAAACTGCTGACCGTCACCACCATTTGGCAAGTGGATGGCGAGTGGTACAAAGTTCAAATCCGCAACGTTTTATCCAACCCCGACTCGGTGGTGGCCTCAAGCCTTTTGACGGGCACGGTGACTGACGGAGGGGCGCCCGTGCCCAACGCGCTCGTGACCGTGTCGGAAAACACAGGCGCTTTGGACACCAGCGATTCCACGGGAAAATACATGATTACGTTGTTTCCCGGCAGTTACAATCTCACGTGCGAAGCCCAGGGCTATTTCACCAAAACCGCGTCCGTGGCGATTTCCACTAACGCGACCGCCACCGTCAACTTTGTGTTAACGGCCATGACCTCGGCCACCTTGTCGGGCTACGTCTGGAACAACGACCATTTGGTCATCAGCCAGGTGGTGGGCAGTTCGCCCACATCAACGGGATTTGATCAGGAATACGTGGAAATTTTTAATCCCACCACCTGGACGTGGACAGTGAACGGCGTTTTGGGGCTGACGTTTCAACGCAAACCCGCTCAAGATCCAAACCCCATCAACATTGCCATCGACTATTCGGCCAGTCCCATGAACATTGTTCCCGGCGGATTTTATTTGTTCGCCAACACGACCACCGTCGTCGTGGCTGGAGCGTCGGTCGCGGCCGACGCGGTGTGGGAATGCGCTCCCGGCGGCCCCAACGAAACCAATTTCGCGCCCCGATTCGTGACCACGGCGGGAATGGAAAATTACAACGTGATCCCAGTGTTCGATGACGGGATCGCCAGCGCCGCCGGCGGGGTTCGCCTGTTCGACATCGCCATGGGGCAGACGATAGACGCCATCGGCTGGTCCGGCGATGGCAACCAATCTCCGGGATCCCAATCCTACGAAACCACTCCGCTTGCCCAAAATATCGGGATACAGCGCAACGAACTGTATGCCCGCTACGCGTCCACCGCCGGGATCAATGGCAGTATGGGGCCGGCCTACGATTCCAATAACAACAGCGACGAATGGTATGGAGGCACGATGTGGACGCCGCCACGCAACACGTCATCCGCGGTGCGTCCCGTCTACGCCGGCACGCCCGCCATCGGCGCGGCGGTGACGTGCAACGACGGGTTGTCCGCGTCCGTGAGCGCGGCCAGTACGGGTTCGCCGCCCCTGGCGAAATTTTCGTTACCCAACGTGGCCACGGGCACGTGGACTGTTTTTATTGCGTCGGGCACCAAAGCCCACGAGATGACCAACGTGACCGTCAGCGCGTCGGGGACCCTGTGGATTCCCAACGCCGACACATCGCCGGCGTGGCCCTTTGCGGACCATTACGATGTTTTTCTTTCCACGGTCAATGAGGAAGGCTACATTTCCGGGACAGTTAAAAACGCGGTTAACGCCGCCATTTCGCCGGCCATTGTGGTGTCGAACGGATCGCGCAGTACCACGGCGTCCACCGTGACGGGCGTCTACATGTTCAAATCGTTACCGGGCCCCTACACGGTGTGGGCGAACCCAAACAATACCAATTCCAGCTACGTGAGCGACTCGGTGGCTTCCGTGGTGGTCACGGCCGGCCAGGTCACGTCCAACGTCAATTTTACCTTGGCCCAAGCCGGCCAAATTAAAGGATTCGTGACCCGGGACGGAATCAATCCGCTTCCGGGCGTGGCCATGACGGCCACCAACGCCGCCGGGTTTGTGGAATCCTCCCAGGTGAGCGGGTCGGACGGACGGTTCACCATGGCGAACGTTTCCACGGGGCCATTTGTGGTGGAACCTATTTTGAATTCCGGTGAAACCACCAGTCCCGCTTCCGCCAACGTTACGGTGGGCGTGGGCACCAGCGTGTGGTCCGCGACGTACACCATTCGGGGCGCGATGGGCGGCGTGCGGGGATCGGTGAGCAAGGGCGGTTCGCCCATCAAAACCGGCGTGATGGTGATTGTGACCACCACCACCATTGCCGCGGCACCCCCCACCTTAAGCCAAGCGTCTTTGACCGGTGTGCCCTACTACGCGGGAGCCAGCAACGAAGACGGCACTTACAGTTTGGAAGTGCGGGGAAGCACCTCCACGTCTTACCGGGTGTATGCCTATTATCATGTTCCCTCCGGGGCGAGTTGGTCGATTTACTCCGGTATGGCGGCGGGGGTTTGGGTGACCCCGGGGATCACGACCACCACGGTCAATTTTAGTTGGTGATGGATATCCCGATGACACGACGACAAGGATTCACGTTGGTGGAAACGGTGATCACAGCGTCCATATTGTGCATGCTGGCGTTGGTGATCGTGCCGTTGTTGCTTCACTCAACTCGATTTTTCCTGCTGAACCGTACTCGGGTGGAACTGCAACGGGACGCCCGGTCGGCGTTGGCTGTGATCACTAAAACGTTAAGGCAAGCCCAGTCGTCGACCATCGTGATCAGCCAGGTTAACGGCCAACCCTACTATTCGCAAATTGCTTTCAGCGACGTGGGGGGGGTCTCTTTTGTGTATCGGCAAACCGGCACCGTGCTTCAAGAAACACGGGGAGCCCAAACCCGGACGTTAAGCGACGATTTGCGGTTTCTTAATTTTTATTTTCCGCGCTCGGACGATATGACCATCGTGTCGGTTTCGCTGACCCTGGAAAAAGCGATTTATGAGGGCAAAACCAAAGCCCTGCACGTGGCCACCGAACGGGTTCGAGTGATGAATTGAGGGGGACAAGAATGCGCCATCGACTTTCAGGTCAAATACTTGTGGGGGCCACTCTGCTGATTTTGATGTTGATGATTTTGATCCCCCTCATGGTTCAATGGAGCCAAGACGAATCCAAATGGGCGGTCAAAGACCAGCAAACGACTACCACGTTTAATTTGGCGGAAGGCGCTGTGGATCGCGCCTTATGGAAGTTAAAAAGTTCCACCGCCACGTGGGCCGCCGCGGCGTCGGGAACGGTGATCGCGGGATACAATTTGGACGTGGTCTACGCCGATATCATCGGGGCCCTTTATCGGATCCGATTTTCGTCGGGGCCGTCCACCAACCAGGTCACGGTGTTCGCCGAGGGAAAAGATTTGAAGTCGGGCCAAGTTCGAGCCATCAGCGGGGTCTACGAAAACAGGGCGTTTCCGGGTCCCTTGCTGTCCGGCGGCAACGTCAACTACGCGGGGACCTTCGACGCTCAATGGGGCCCGATTATGGCCCAAGGCAACATCACCATTTCCGGCACCGCCGCGACCCGTTATTTCCCGCGCAAATTTTCCAAACAGGTGGTCACGGGCACCAGCGGAAATCCCCGGGACAGATCGGGCATCAACCCGCCCAACACCGACAACGTGGAGTGGTGGTCCGATTACCCTGTGCCGGACTTGCCCCTGCTGGATTTTGTGACCATGCGCTCGTCGGCATCCGCTTCCGGCACCTTGAATTATCGAACCAACGACAACACCTCGGGATCTGGGAAATGTGTTGGCTGGTCAGGCATGGGACGCTGTCAATCGGCCGGCACCACCGCCGCCGCCCACGTGAACGCCACCACCGCCCATTTTTTTAATTCCAACAATCACGCCCAATCCAAAAATAATCGGTTGTGGTACTGGGACCAAAACCTGATCATGAGCGGGAACATGGACAGCCCCGGATGCCGTCGGTTGGGTCTTTACGGAACAGTGATTGTGCGGGGCAACATGACCATCGATTCCGGAGACTGTTACACCTACACCGGTCCGGTGCCCGCCAACGCGTGGAAAGAATACGCCAAAATCAGCGCCGCGACCAGCGACACGGCGACCACCAACCAATACCCCGCCGATAACGGGTTAAGAACAAACCGATTGACATTCCAACATGGGTCGGAGACATGGACCGGCGGGCCGATCTCGGGCAACACCGACGTGGGTATCCGAGGATTCGTTTATGCGGGCGGCAACATGACGTTCAATTCGCTTTCAGACGTGGCGGGAACCGTGTGGGTGGTTGGCAACGTGGTCAACAACGATAGCAGTGGTGAACGGGTATTGTTGTTTTACGAGCCCAACTTCACCCTGCCCCTTCTCAACGTGGTCCTCGGCCGTGTCACCTGGGACGAAGTGTCCCCCACGTCCAATCCCTGGCCCTAATCAGGGGACTAAGCAGTAACCCAGTTTCAATGTGCCAGGAACTTCGGCAAGGCCGGAATGGAAACTGACTTATACGAATAGCATGGGAATTCGTGAAGTCAACTATACGTTTTCCCGGGTAAAAAATATTTTTGACCTCGGGGTGGGGAAATGGTTAAATCTCCGTCGTGAAACGGGGATTGTTTATCACTTTTGAAGGCGGGGAAGGGTCTGGGAAAAGCACCCAGGCCCGTTTGTTGGCCGACCGACTGCGAAAAATGGGGCGGGCGGTCGAGCATACGCGGGAACCAGGGGGCACGTCCATCGCCGAATCGGTTCGGCGGGTTTTGCTCAATCCGTCCAGCCGTGTGGCGCCTTTAACCGAACTGATGCTGTACGAAGCGGCCCGGGCCCAGCATTTGGCCGAAGTGGTGACCCCGGCCCTGGCCGCCGGTAAAATTGTTGTCTGCGAACGATACACCGACGCCACCGAAGCGTACCAGGGTTTTGGCCGACGGCTGGACCTCAAAAAAATCCGCGTTCTTAACTCGATTGCCACCGACGGGCTTCGGCCCGATCGGACCTTTCTGTTGGATGTCCCGGTCGGGCAAGGGCTATCGGCGGCCCGGGGTTTAACCAAACGGTTGTCCGCGGGCTCGGCCCGGGCCGTCGGCGGGGACCGGATCGAACGGGAATCGACCGCTTTTCATAAACGGGTTCGGCGTGGCTATTTGGCGTTGGCCCGCCGGGACAAAAAAAGGATTTGCGTGATCGCCTGGGGCCTGTCTATCGACCACGTCCACGGGCGCATTCTTCAAGAGTTGGCTCCCCTGCTCCATGGCAAACGAAATCGCTGAACGCTTCTTCCCGGAAGTGTTGGGTCAAGACAACGCGGTTCAAACGTTGACCGCGGCCTTAACGGCGGGTCGGGCACCCCACGCCTATTTGTTTACGGGCCCTGCCGGCGTGGGCAAAAAAACCACGGCCCGGGCCTGGGCCAAGGCCCTCTTATGCGTGTCGCCCACTTCGGTGGGGATTCCCTGCGCGGCGTGTTCCGCCTGCAAAAAAGTCAACGCCCACAGCCATCCGGACCTGTTGTGGGTGGATTTTGAGTTTCAAGCGGCTCTGCTCAAGGAACCCCTGGACAAACAGAAATCGTTAAAAATCGCCACGGTGCGGGAAATGGAACGTCTCTTGCGATTGAAACCGTTGGAAGGGCGGGTAAAAGTGGCGGTCCTGACACCCGCCGACCTGGTGGGGGACGACGCGTCCCACGCCCTGCTAAAAATTTTGGAAGAGCCGCCGCCGGGCACTCACATTGTTTTAATTTCTGACGAAGCCGGCGCCCTGTTGGCCACTATTCGGTCGCGCTGTCAGCGGGTTCGGTTTCGGCCCTTGGCCCTGGAGGTGGTGTCGGACATTGTGGCGCGCGAACACGGAAACCGACCCGCCGCCGAGGTGGACCGCGCCGCGCGCGCCGCCGATGGCTCGGTGGAACGGGCCCGCGCGCTGTTGGAAGAAAACACCGTGCTGGCTTTTGACTGGGCCACGTGTCCGCTCAGCGAGCTGTTAACCTGGTGCGAGGGATTTCAAAATCCCCGGGTGGGCCGGACCGGAGCGGAACGGTTTTTGGAAGCCCTGTTGGCTCAGTTTCAGTTGGATGTTCGGGCTGGGGATCGGTCCGCGGACGATTTGGACCGAGCCCTGCTCGCGCTCACGCGGATCCGCCAAAACGCCAACGTGGGCCTGACGCTCCAACATCTTTTGCTTCACATTCGACGTAACGCGCGAAAACACGGAGGGTAAATGAAATCCTTTTATATCACCACCCCCATTTATTACGCCAACGACGTGCCACACATTGGGCACGCGTACACCACCGTGGCCGCCGACGTGGCGGCACGCTGGCGCCGTTTGCGCGGCGACACGGTTCGCTTTCTGACCGGAACCGATGAGCACGGGTCCAAAATCGCCCAAGCCGCGGCGGCCAAGGGCCAGTCCCCCGCCGATTATCTGGAAGGGGTGGTGGCCCATTACAAGGCCCTGTGGACGCGGTTAAATATATCTCACGACGATTTTATCCGCACCACCGAAGAACGTCACAAACGGGTGGTGCAACAGGTGTTCGAGCGGTTGCTCAAACAAGGCGACATCTATTTGGGTTCCTACGAAGGCTGGTACTGCGTTCCCGACGAGACATTTTGGGCCCAGGGGGATTTGATTGACGGACGTTGCCCCACCTGCGGCCGGCTTGTGGAGAAGATCAAAGAAGAAAGCTATTTCTTACGGTTGTCCGCTTACGAGAAGCGCCTACTGGACTATTACGAACAAAATCCGGATTTTCTTCAGCCGAAATTTCGCGCGCCAGAAATTGTCCAATTCGTTAAAGGCGGCCTTAACGATTTGTCGGTCAGCCGGGTCAAAGTGGCCTGGGGAATCCCCGTGGTCTCTAACCCTCGCCACACGGTGTATGTGTGGATCGACGCGCTGTCCAACTACATCACGGCGTTGGGCTATGACCTGGAAAAACCAGGGCCCCTGTTTAACCAATTTTGGCCCGCCGATATTCATTTGGTGGGAAAAGAAATTTATCGGTTCCACGCCGTCATTTGGCCTGTTCTGCTGATGGCGTTGGGGCTCCCGTTGCCCAAACAGGTGTTCGCCCACGGCTGGTGGACCGTGGAAGGGGAAAAAATGTCCAAGTCCAAGGGCAACGTGGTGGACCCCCACATCGTTGCCGCCGATTACGGCGTGGACGCGTTTCGCTATTTTGTATTGCGGGAAGTGCCTTTTGGATCCGACGGGGACTTTTCCCTGTCGGCCCTGGCGGGCCGATACAACGCCGAACTGGCCAACGCCCTGGGCAACCTGCTCAACCGGGTGTTGACCCTTTTGGAAAAGAATTTTGATGGATCCTTGGACGTTCCCACCGATCCTGTCCTGGTTCCCGCGCGCGCAGGTGATTGGCTGGCCGACTACGATGGAGTTCTGTCGCGGCTGGCGTTCAGCGAGGCGTTGGAAAAAGTGATGGGGTTGGTGAGCCGCGCCAACAAATACGCCGACGAACAGGCCCCTTGGAAGCTGGTTAAAACCGACCTGGCCAAAGCCCATCCGGTGTTGGTGGAAATGGCTCGGGCCCTTAAATTGGCGGCTCTGGCGCTTCATCCGTTCATGCCCACGGTGACCCAAGAAATGTGGTCCCAGTTGGGTGAATCCGAGCCTCTGGCCCAGGCCGCGCCGGACCTGATCAAAAGCGGCACCATTGGTTTTACCCCAGGGCAAAAAATTAAGAAGGGGTCGCCTCTTTTCCCCCGCAAAGAGGTTCCCGGAAAGGCCGGTTCCGGGCCCGCATCCAAACCCGCGTGATCGTCGAAACCCACGGTCATTTGGCCGATGCCCAGTTCGACCTCGATCGCGACGACGTTCTAGCCCGGGCTCGGTTATCGGGGGTGACACCTTTTATCGAGATCGGCGAGGAAGAACCCCAGTGGGCCAAGGCCCGTGCCCTGTCTGAATCCCACCCAGACGTTTACTGGACGGCGGGAATGCACCCTTATTATGCCAACGCGGTCGACGGGGCCTTGTTGGATCGGTTAGCCCAATCGATTGAACATCCCCGATGCGTGGCGGTGGGCGAGATCGGGTTGGATTATCACCGGGACGATTCGCCCCGGGACGTTCAAAGAAAAGCCTTGGCGGACCTGCTGGCCGCGGCGGTACGGGCCCGTAAACCGGTGGTTCTCCATTGTCGGGAATCCCACCCGGACCGAACCGAAGCCCAACAGGATTTGCTGGACATTCTTCGGTCGGTGAAGGTTCCCGCCGACGCCCAAAAACCCGCCGGGGTGGCCCATTGTTTTCAAGGGACGGTCCCGATGGCCCAGTCCCTTTGCGCCCTGGGATATATGATTGGTGTCGATGCCCCTTTAACCTACCCGAAAGCCGGTGCGTTGAGAGAGATGGTGGCTACCGTTCCTCTGGAACATTTGGTTTTGGAAACCGACAGCCCCTACTTGCCGCCCCAAAGCCATCGCGGAAAACGCAACGAGCCCGCTCACCTGCCCGCCATTGCCCGGGCCCTGGCGGACATCAAAGGGGTTCCTTTTGACACGGTGACCTCCGTCACTTCTGCCAACGCCCGCCGATTGTTCCGAATTTGAAAAAACCATTGACAAATTGACGAGCTGGCCCTAAGCTTCCTAGGCCGGGAAGGCTTCGCCTTCCCGGACAAAAACCATGGGCCATTTACGTCGACAGATCGCGCGAATGTTATTTCGAGGAGCGGGACTGACGCTTCTGGGAACAGCCGTTTGTTGGGCCGAACCCATCGTGGTCAAATCGGTTCGGGGCACGGCCGAAATCCAAAAATCCAATTCACAGGCCAACCGATGGCGCGCGTTAAAAAAGGGAGCGCCCATCAAACCCGGGGATTCCGTCCGCACCGGGCCCGAATCCCGGGTGGAACTGAAAATCGACGATGGATCCCTGGTAGTGCTGGGTTCTAAAAGTCGCATCCAGGTGGCGTTGTCGGCGCCGTCTCGGGTCTTCAGCCTGGCGGTGGGCCGGGTGAAAGCGTTCGTTAAAAAACTTCAACCCCAAAGCAAATTTGAAATTAAAACGCCCCTGGCCGCGGCGGCCGTGCGGGGCACTGTTTTTGAGATGGGGTTTGACGAAACAGCGAACGAAGGGTTTTTGGACGTGGACCGGGGCGTGGTGGACCTGTCCCAGGAGGATCGAACTGTTTCAGTCCATGCCGGGGAACGAATGGACTTCCGTCACGGCATGCCGTTGGGCGACCGACCCGCGCGGCGGTCCGACGCCGCCCCCGCCGGGGCCGGCGCGGCCGACCGAGCCGAACTGCGCCGGGAGGTGGGATTGGGGATGAGCAAAGAGTCGATCATGGCCGCCGCCGCCCGGGAGATCCGCACCGCCGAGTATCAAGAAGGAAAAGTGTTGACCGACGTCAACGGCAACCGGGTGCGACTGGAAGAATACATTATCCGAAACCCATCCGAAGTGGCCGCCAATAAAGATCGCGCATTTAAGTTTGTTGTGCTCAACGAACGGGACAACCGCTTCGATTATTTTTATTACCTAGGCGTGTTCAACAAAACCATCGCTGACCTGGGCACGGCGTTAAAGGACGTCCGCGGAAAACTCAATGTTCAGCCGGATTTTTATTTGACGTCTTATGAGATGGGCCAATCCAACACGGTGGATTCGGTGAAAGACACAGGATCCGGCGGCCATCTGGTCAAGGTCGAATTTGACGGGACCGCCTACACGCTGTCCGATCCAGACGACCCTTCTGACACCCGGACGATTGATGAGGCGACGCCGAACGGGTCGGATTACGATATTTACGACCCCGTGGCCGACAGTGTGGGAACGTTCACCATAGCCGAGCGGGCCGCCGGAGAGGGCCAATCCGCCGTTTACGACAGCGTTCAAGACTCGTACCGGGCGTTCGAAGCCGGGGATGTCTATTACCGCACGGCGTTTGATTCTTATGAACACCGGCTGTTCGGACCCGGTTGCGCCGTGGGGGGGACACTGAAACAAAGCGTGACCAAAAAAAATTCTGTTAACACAATGCTCTCCGCCACCGTGGACACGGATTTCGCGGGGCCCCAGGACCCCGACAACGGGCTCATGTACCGCTATTCGTTGGTGAGCCAACCTTCCGGCGAGGGCGTCTACCACAACAAGGTGGAGGTGTTGTACGCCGACGGAACCTCGGAAACTGTCAATACTTATATAATTTCGGACGAGGGAGAGAAGGCGCCCTTGAGCGCCTTTGACGGTATCGTCACCGGAGCCGATTTTAAAAACGAACTGCTCAAATGGAATTATCAACAGACCATCGAAGCCACCGAGTTTCAAGGCCGAAAAATTGATTTGGTGGTGGAGCCGAAAATTTTGATTCGCTCGGGCCTCATCCCATGACCGTAACTACGCAGGTGTTTTTCCCTCTCCTCTTGGGAGGCTGGTCGCAGGGCTCCCAGCACCTGGGGCGCCAGAGGCGCTTACGCGAGGGCAGGGTGAGGGGAATATTTTTCCATCAAACGATTACCCCATTCCCTCATCCGCCCCTCCGGGGGTCGCGTGTGCCAGGGGCACACGGTTGCGACGGGCCGAGCAGGCCCTGGGCCCGAAGGGCCTTCTCCCAAGTGGAGAAGGAAAATCTTCCTTTGTCGTTGGAGACGACAGAGGATCTGAGTCGTTACCCATGACCTCTTCTATGGTTTCGCGACGTGGGATCCCCATGGTTGGTCTTTTCGCCTTCCTTTTCTTTGCGGCGAGTTCGGGCCTCCAGGCGGCTTCGGTGACGACGGTGGCCAACCTGTCGATGACAGGCGGTCAAGACTTTTTCGACGGCGCGGCCAGTTCCCTCGCAGGGAGTGCCGATGTCCTCGTGACTCCGGTGGTCAAGTTTTCTGACCGCTGGAGTCTGTTCCCCACCTACCATGGGTTTTATCTGGGCAACCAGCAGATACAGTCCTTTGCGGGGGGGGGCACTTTGTTCCAGGATTCCACAGGCCAGTCGGTGTTGCTCAAAAGCGTCACCACCCTAGGGTCCTGGAAAATCAAACCGTCCGTGGGGGTCGGGTTTGAATGGCTGAAAGAAACCGAAGATGAAGACTGGGGCGAAGGGTTGTTCGATTACCGGCGGTTCAGCGGCGGTTTGGAATCCGAATACCAACCTTCCGACCGGTGGGGCGGTCGGCTGGCTTACGATTATTACAAGATGGAGTTTCCTAACTACACGTCTTTGGAATCCGCCCAGGACGCAACCAATACCCGAGAACTTGCCGGCGAAAATGTGTTGGACAGTCAAAACCACATGGGGACCGTGGGCCTGTGGACGGTTTTTCCAGGCGGTGTTCGTGCCGACGCGGGGGCCACCCTGACCGGCCGACTCTACGACGATCAACCCGTTGTCAACTCCCAAGGCCAATTGGAACCCACCGACCGGCAAGACACTCTCTTATCGACCCAATTGGGGTTGGCCCGGGGGTTTCACAGCCTGTTTGATTCCAAACTGCGTTTCTCTTTGGACGGCCAGTGGAATCGGCAGTCGTCCAACCAAAACCATTATGACGCGAAGAATGAAAACAACCTTTTCCAGGAAAACTATTACGGTTACAAAGAGTGGATGTGGATCCCCGCTGTGTCGGTGGTCTCCTCGGGCGGGGCGTGGATCACGCGGCTGTCCGCCTCGTTGGAGCGGCGGGACTACGACGACCGCAAAGAGCAGGACGTCAATGGCAACGACCAGTCCGACCTCCTGTGGGTCAAGACAACCATCGGGCGTTTTTCGCTCACCCGACAGGTGACCGAACGGGCTTCCTGGGTGGCTCAAGCGTCCGTGGGACGGAGCCGATCCAACACCGACTACGAAGACGTGTTCCAATACACTTACCGAATGGCCAGTTGGGGATTGGGATTTAATTATGAATACTAAATTGCGCTGTCTCTCTTTGGCCGGCGCGCTGGCCCTTGCGGTGGGGGCCACCGCCCACGCCGTCAGCATGAATGGAACCGTTAACCTGACCGGCGGGTTGGTCGGTCCGGTGTTCGCCCAGGTGGCCGTGGCCACCTATCCCGTCATTAACCCCAGCACCGCATTTACGCCGAGCGTGTACGTCGCTTCAGTGACCGTGCAAATTCCTTCACTGGTCGGGACATTTAGTTTCCCCAGCCTGCCTTTTTTTACGCCGCCCACCACCTATTACGTTTACGCCTACATCGATGCAGACGTCGACGAGGTGATCGATCCCCTTGAACCCTGCGGCGGATACGGGCCGTTTCCTTACCATCAACCAACCGCCACCATGACCGCTGTCTCAAACATCGATTCGGGCTCCGTTTCTTTGGACCTTCTTACACGCGGGGCTATTGAGGGTTGGGTGAGTGTCATGGGGGGAGTGACCGGCGACCGCCTTATGATTCGCGCCGTGGAAGATGTGGCTGCGCCCAACACCACTCTGACGCAATATACCTCCATCCCATTGGCAGGAGGATTCTATTCCCTTCCCCACCTAAAACCCCTGGCTAATGCCTACAAAGTGGAAGCGTGGATTGACAGCGATTTCGTGGGCGTTCCCTACGCGTGGGATGCCAACGAACCTAAATTCAACGTGTCGAGCCTGATGGTGACGGCCAACACCATTTCCAATGCCCAAACGCTCCTGATTTCCGGGCCAGGTCCGGACCACATTCGCCTGACCGGAAACGATATGTCCACCCACCAGACCATTGTGGTTGACCGGCCTTCGTCCCCCTTGAAAGTCACTGTCCGCGACGCCCAGGATCAGATAGTCGAGGTCCCCGAGGCCACGGCTCTTTATTTTGAGGCCTATAGTGTCGCTGGTAACATGGTTCCTGAACTGTCAGTGGGGGGGGACGCGTTTCAGCCCGTGCCCGGTCCGATGTATATCGCGGCCGCCCTGTCGGAGTCCGAACCCCTTGTGTTTCGTTCCACCCAGCCCGGCCATGTGACCTTGCGGGTGGAAGCGCGGGATTTTCCGTCTTCGGGTCAATCCCGATATTCGTGGTATGATTTTGATGTTCTTCCAGCGGGTTCGGGATTCACGAACGTTGGCGTTCGAACCAACTCCCAACCAGCCGGGGCAGGCCTGTCCACATCGACCGTCATCACGCCGGACAACGACGGCGCAAACGACAGCGCGGTGTTTTCATGCACGCCCCCCGCCCTGGAGACCCCCTGGGAACTGTGGATTTCGTCCGATTCTTCCATTGAGTCCAGCGTGATTTATCGTTACTACGGTTACGGAACCGGCGAGGCTTACTGGCATGGATACGATCACTCCGGACGGCGCGTGCCCAGCGCAACGTATTACGCCCGGTTTCAAACCAACGGGCAAGGCATCGTGTCATCCACATTAACCGTCGTCGTTCAGTCCGTGGGTATCACAGGCCGCGTGGTGGACGGCCAGGAGCAGCCTATTTTTGAGGCCGAAGTGAATGTCTACGGCCAAAACGGAGGCGGTTTCCAACTGACCGATTCCGATGGTCAGTTCAACGTGAGCGGCCTTAAACCCCTTTCCTTTTATAACGTCGAACTGCGCAAGAGCGGTTACCAAACTGTCCGATTCTCCACGTCCACCAACCTGGTCACCGACCCCGCCGTCGATTTGGGCACGCGCACGCTTGAACAGGGCATCACCTTGGCGGTTCACGTGGATGTGTCAGCGGCGCCAAACCGCGACATTTTTGGCGGCGTCAACGTGTTCGATCCGGCCGCCCGCGATAACCAGTGGGGCAGTGTGCGCATTTCCAGCGGGTCCACCGCGTCCGATAACGGGCGGTATAACGGCGATGCCCAGTTTTCTACCTGGACCTTCATCACCGTTCGGCCCAACACAATGTACCAGGTGGAGGTGAACCTTCCAGACTTCGGCCGATCCACCGCCGCTTGGACCTCTCCCGCCACGGGGATCGGATTCCTCACGTTTAATATGACACGCAAACCCAACGTGTATGGAAAAGTGTTTTTCCCGTCACCGCTCACCATCGGGCAATGGGTCAACGTGGACGCGCGGCTGGATCAACAGTCTATGTCCACGGCCTGGGGCGGCGCATGGATCAATGCGGGCGCGCAAGAGGGATTGTTCTCTCTCTACGGACTCAGCGACGGCACCTACCACCTTCGGGCCTATGCCCAGGGTTTCGTGGCGAGCACCGCCAGTGTCACCGTGGACGGTGAAGATGTGGGCCATCCCAACACCGGCGGGGTGGATTTTGCTCCGTTTTCTAAAGGGGGAAAAATCACCGGTGACCTCACGGTCACGGGCGACACGACCGGCCTGTCCTCCTCAGGCCCCGGCGGTTCCTGCGCCAACAACGAATTTGCCGTGCCCCTCAACGCCAATTCCCGGTCGTCGTTTATGGGAACGTTTACCCAGGCCTGCCTACCCAAATCGGCCAACGTCAGCTCGGCTTCTTACGAAATCGCCGGTTTAGCCGACGGGACTTACGAGGTCTATTCTTACCTGCCGGGGTTCGAATTTTCGTCCAATGGGCCCCTTCAAGTGACAGTGGCCAACAGCTCCGGGACAGCCAATCTGGGGTTCGTGGCCCTGGCGGGTTCATTGACCGTGGTGGCGGACCTTCCCGCGGACGACGATGCGGCTTTGGTCTCTTACGAGCTGTCTTTGGGTTATGGGAACACATCTTCTTGGTCCGGCGTTTTGACCGCGTCCGGCCCATCGCAGGGGGTGGCTACCGTCACAGGTTTGGGAACCGGCCTTTACACCCTCCAAGTGGAAAACGGAAATCGCGATCTGGATTTTCGGCGGGAATTGGTGGTGCCCGTAAAAAATGGATCGGCGGCCACGGCCCAGGTTGATTTAACCGTGCCCTCGTATGAGGCCTCTGGAGAAATCGACATCCAAGGAACACTTGTTTTGCCCAGCACCTGGAGCGTGTCGGTCAGCAGTATCACCGGGCTGGCCGCGGCGGGCGTTATTCCCCAGGTGGACGTCTACGCCCTCCCGTTTCCGAACCATTACGAGACACGATCGGGCCCGATCCGAACGGTCCCCGCGGACGTTCATTCGACGTCGGCCACTTACCGAATCCCCGGCCTCTCGTCGGGAGGCTACTGGTTGCGAGTTCGACAGGATTTGGTCCCTCCCCCGGCGGGTTGTTACGGCTGTATGTCGGAACCGGGCCTGCCCGACCTATCCAACGAAGGCGCCGTTATTTATGTGGACACACAATCCCTGACGGGGGTGGATCTCACTCTCACCAACGGGGTCGACGTTTCCGGCACGCTGAACCGTCCCTCGGGGGACACGACCTCGGACACCCGGATCTTTAAAATTCGCCTGCGCCGGTCAGACAATTTTACCGTGTGGCAAACAACCGTGACCAGCGTGGGGGCCGCTACCGCGTATCGGTTCAGCCACGTGGCGCCGGGGGATTACATTCTTGAAATCACCGACCAGGGCATGGATGCCCGCTACGGCGCGAAAGCGGTCCCAATAAAAGTAGCGGCCGCCGCTGTGACAAAAAATGTGACGTTGTTGAGCGGAGGAACCATTGTCGGCCGCCTGCGCGACGCCGACAGTCAAACCCTCATCAACGCCCAAAACAGTTCCCAATACCTTCCGCAAAATTTTGGAATCTCGGCCCAGGCCAATCCGTGGGTTCAAGGCGGGTGGGTGGAAGCTTTACGGTCAACAACCACCTTTGGATTTTATTTTGACGCAGACGGCCAGTTCCGAATTCCACGCCTCATTCCCGACACCAACTACGACCTGCGTTTCCGTGGCTACGACGGACTGGACAACGCTGACCGCGCTAGCGGGGTCAAAACGTACGCGCCCACGGTGATCGCGGGCATTCTCGCGTCCGAAGGACAAAGCGTAGATGTGGGAACCGTGGATTTGAAACAGGGCGTGACTTTGTCGGGGACCGTTTTGTCGGTGTCCAGCCAGCCGCTGGCCAACGTGCGGGTCATCGCTCGGCCCTCGGTCAAATCCACAGTGGATACCTGGAACCTGCAGGTGGAAGCGTATACCGACGAGGATGGCCGTTACAGCTTGCAAGGGATCGATCGGGCCTACACGTACTACGACATCGTGGCCGCGCCCCGGTATCGGCCGGGGGAAACGTTTGCGTCCCTGTCCGGCCCCCGGTACGCGGAGGAACGCCGGCGAATGGTGGATGTCACCGTCGCCACCGCAACGGTGGACAACAATTTTTCGCTCACCGAGGCGATTGGCGTGGTCACGGGCCAGGTGGTTCCCGTCGATGGCGGGACCCTCGCCCCGGTGTTTTTGGACGATCAAAGCGGAGAGGGATTGCGTGGGGCCGACGTGGTGTTGCATCGCGACGGAGCCATGTTTGAAGACAATCCCTTGGGCGAAATTGAAGAGCGCACCGCACCCGACGGCACGTTCCGTGTCGAGGGGCTCAAACCCGGGCCTTACACCTTGCGCGCGTTGGCCCAGGGATATGTGACATCGGTCCAAACCCTTTTGGTTCCCGCCGGATCCAAAGATGTCGGCACCCTCACTCTCGGACGCGGCGCTACCGTGACCGGCACGTTAACCAAACCCGGCGGCGCCGCCGTCAACAGCGAAGAGGTGGAAATGGTGGTGGGTGTCGACGAAGATTTCGAAGATTTTCTGTTCGGATCCCTGGACATCGACGCGGGAACCATGGAAATCGAAGGATATACCGTGTCCGGTTTTCAAGTTGGTAAAGAGTATTCCCTGATCATCGTGACCGACAAAGACGATATTTTCGCCACCGGAAGCACCGTCGCCTTTACCGTCGCGGGCGAAACGCAGGTAATCAATTTGGAATACCGCGCCGCCGCGCCCCGGGTGTTCGTCAATCAAACCCAACGGGTGGTCCTCAACGATCCCAACGATTCAGCGGATGACCAACGGGTCACGTCCGTGCGTTTCTTTGTCAGCCAACCCCTGCGCAACCAAACGCCGGGAGATACAGACTTGAGCTCGATTGTGATCGTTAGTTCAGGCGCGGGGACGTTGAGCGACCTGTCCGTCAACTCGTCTCGCGATACCCTCACCGCAGACTACACGGCACCGGCCACGGAACCATCGTTCGTTTTGGGCCTGAATTTTTTAACCATTGAAAAAGATCCGGCCACCGGGGACAATTTCGAAGTTGACGAAACCTTTGCGTTCTACGCTGGATTCGCCAAACGGCGGTCGACCACGGTCTCCAATGTGATCGGGGGCGACGTTCAATTGGAAGACGAAGCGTCCGGCGTGACGTTCCCGTCCGGAACGTTCGACGTTGCGTCGTCCTCGTCCGTCGAGGTGGAAATCCGAATTTTAGAAGAACTGCCCCCGGCCTCGGTTCCCGCCGCCAAATCTTCGGGACGAAACGGATCCATAAGA
Source organism: Elusimicrobiota bacterium (assembly GCA_016715645.1). GTDB lineage: Bacteria > Elusimicrobiota > Elusimicrobia > FEN-1173 > FEN-1173 > JADKHR01. Next base: position 112,220 of record JADJZR010000011.1, read on the forward strand.
TCCTCCCAGGCCAGTGTGGCCCACGCGGCTAAACAGTTCGGGGCCTCGGCCTATCCCTCCCAGGACCTTTACGAAATGGCTTCGGCCGCTGCCGCGGTGGACCCTTACAGCGCGTTTTACGACATTTTCTTGCCTGCCGGGATTAAGTCGGTTCTCAAAAAGTCCGCCCAACTGACCCTCACCTACGATCCAGACATCGCGTCGGATCCCAACACGTTGAACATCTATTTTTACCACCCCGAAAAACAGTTGTTTATTCTTGAAAACGCTAACCGTGTGGTGGACGAAGTTAACCACACCATCACGGTGTCAGTGGGACACTTATCAACGTTCCTGGTGCTGAACAACCAGGACCCTGTTTTGGGCGGCGAACAGGCCGATGCCGGATACAATGGGGATTCCATCCAGGTGTTCAACACCCCCAACCCGTTCCGGCTCGCATCCAAAACGGTATCTTTGTCCCACACAACGCCCAACACCGCCACCACCGACGGCACTTACATTTGTTACAACCTGCCAGACGGAAAAATGGGTGGCGTAAAAATAGAAATATATGACGCGGCCGGCGTGTTGGTTCGCACCTTGTCCGCCACGGCTTCCAGCGACGAATCTTACAACCGGTTGGAATGGGACGGCCGTAACGACGACGGTCGCAAAGTCGCCTCGGGGATTTACATCGGCCGGTTTACCTTGAACAGTGGAGACGAAAAAATGTTTAAACTGGCAGTCCTCAAATGAGGGGGGACATTCGTCCCCTTTTCGCGGCGTGCGCTCTTCTAATTTCCCCGTATTTGGTTTTGGCGGGCGGAGAAAATGGGGCGGCGTTTTTGAAGATTGGGGCGGGGGCTCGGCCGGCGGCGTTGGGGGAGGCGTATACCGCCGTGGCTGACGATGCGGTTTCGGCGTTCTACAACCCGGCGGGGTTGGCGGCGGTGTCGCGCATCGAGTTGGCTGCGACCCATACCCAATGGATTCAAAGCGGTCGGCATGATTCGCTGGCCGCGGCGTTTCCAACAAAATGGAGAACTTTTGCCGCCAACGTCATCACCCTCTCGTTCGACGACCTCGAACGGCGCAACACCGATACCGACTTGGCCGAGTCCACGTTCGGGTCCATGGACGCCGCTTACGGCGTCTCTTACGGAAAGAAGGCCGGCCCCTTTTCTTGGGGGGTGGGGGCCGCCTACGTTCGGCAAACCTTGGACGGTGTTTCCGCCGGCGCTCCGGCGGGGTCCCTGGGCGGGTTGTGGCAAACGCCTGTGCCGGGCTTGACCCTGGGTGCCGCGGTTCGTAACATAGGAGGGTCCATTCAGTTCGAGCAAGAAGGAGACCCGTTGCCCCTCACCGCCGCCGTTGGCGTGGCCGGGCGATTTATGAGCAACCGATTGTTGGGTACCATCGAGGCACGGTCCGTGCGAAACGAGTCCGCGGGGTTCGGCGCCGGGATCGAAGCGGCTCCGCCCCTCTACAAAGACGCATCCGGCCGACTGCGCGCCGGTTACCGGTCCGACGGGGCTGACGCCGACGACGCGTCGGGGTTGTCGTTGGGCGTCGGTGTGGCGTTCCCCCGGTGGGGGTTCGACACGTCTTGGGAGCCCTACGGCGTTTTGGGCGACACGTTCCGCTATTCTTTCCGATTCACTTTCTAGAAATGTCAAAACCAAAGTTGCCGACGGGGTTGGGCCGACGTTTTTTGGTGGTGGCGTCTTTGGGCGACGCGTCTCGTTTAATCGCGGACGCCCGCCGGGCCGTTAAAGAAGGCGCGGATGTTTTGGAAATTCGCGCGGATTTGTTTGCAAAAACCTATTTTAAGGCTGACCGGTTGCCCCACTTGTTGCGGTCGGTTCGACGGGAAGTTCGTCGGCCCCTGTTGTTAACTTTGAGAATGGGCGAGGAAGGCGGTGGGTTGTCGGTCAAATTTCGGGAAGTGGATCGCCTGGGCCTGTTTCGCGCCGCGCTGGCCCATGTCGACGGCGTGGACGTCGAGCTGGCCGCCACGGAAATCAATCGCCATGTGGTCTTTGAAGCCCATAAACGGGGCCGGTTTGTCGTTATGTCCGCTCACCATTTTAAAAAAACGCCGTCCAACGCCGTCTTGTCCGGGCATGTGCGCAAAGCCCGCCGGTTGGGCGGCGACATTCTAAAAGTTGCCGCAAAACCCCACTCACGCAAAGATGTGGACCGCTTAATGGCTTTTTGCGCCCGCGCGCCGTTTCGTCGCCGGGTATTTATCGCCATGGGTCCCCTGGGTCTGGAGACCCGGTTGCAGGGGTTCGACCACGGTTCCCTCTGGACCTACGGCTACGTCCGCCGCCCCCTAGCCCCCGGCCAGTGGCCTGTCCAAAAACTCGTCAAGGAACGAATTTAAAAATCCCAACTGCCCAGGTCCCTCATCTGCTCCTCGGGGGCGAATGCCCCCTTCGGAGCACCTTCCCCCAAGAGGGGAAGGAAAACAAAGCATTTCCCTCTCCTCTTGGGAGGCTGGTCGCAGAGCTCCCAGCACCGGGGGCGGCAGAGCCGCTGAAGCGAGGGCAGGGTGAGGGACCTGAGCCGTTACTGAAAATCAAAAAATTTCAACAGCATTGTTTGTAGAATGCTCTTCGTGAGAACAGGTCGGGTCAATAACATATTCTTGGGGTGGCTTGTTGGTCTGGCCGCGTTGGTGTTGGCGCCCTTTTTGGCCAAGCCCCTTCACATGGACGCGCCTCTGATGGTGTGGGCCGCCCGGCAGGTTCGGCAAGACCCGCTCCATTTCTACAGCGTCGCGGTCAACTGGTTTGGAACCGTTGAAGGGTTGGACCGAATTTTGCGCATGCCGCCGTTGTTCGCGGCGGTTCTTTCGCCGTTGGCCTATCACGAAGCCCTCCTGCCGTTCATTCCCCTGGCGTTCGCTTTGACTGCTGTGGCCGGTATTTTTGTGTTGGCCCGCCTCTGGGGCGCCGACCCCCTGTGGGCGTGTCTGGCCGCCATCGCCACGCCCGCTTTTGTCGTGTGCGGATCGTTGGTCATGCCGGACATGGCCCTTTTATCTTTTTGGGTCTGGGCCCTGGTGTTTCAGGTTAAAGGCCACGAGCGCCCAGCCTGGTGGGTGGCCGCTACCCTGTGCACCACAGCGGCGGTTCTCACCAAATACAGCGGCCTGACCCTCCTCCCCCTTATGGGCCTTTACAGCATCGCCAAAGACCGCCGATTTTCCATCGGATTATTGAGTCTGATTTTACCCTTGATTGCCCTCGCCGTTTACCAACAGTTCACGGGGTCCCTCTATGGGGAAGGACTTTTCAGCGAGTCGGCCCGTTACGCGTTCGGATACCAGCCCCACACCGCGGGCTGGGCTATGCGCAAGAGCCTGACCGCCCTTTCTTTTGCGGGCGGGGGATTTGCCGTCGGCGTTTTTTTCTTCCCTTTCCTGTGGCCGGCCAAACAGAGGACTCCCTGGGCGATCGGGGCCGCGGTTGTCGCCGTGCTTGCGCTCGTGGCGGGGCCCTTTGAATCGTTCTCTTTTAGTTCTCGAACCGGTGTTCGTTGGGGCCTTCTAATCCAATTCGTTGTGTCGACGATGGGGGGGATTCAATGGGTGGCGTTGGCGTTCAGCGAATGGCAACGCCGACGGAATCCCGCATCCCTTGCGGTAGTCGCGTGGCTGGGCGGCACCATGGCTTTTGCGGCCTATTTCAATTGGTCGGTGACCGTCCGTTCCTTGTTGCCGGCGCTTCCGGTCATTGCGATTGTATTGGCCTGGCGCATGCAGTCCGTGGGTGTGCCGCTTCGTCAACGAACCGGAGCGATCGCCGTGGCCGCAATTTTGGCGCTGGCGGCCGGGTGGGCCGACGCGCGCCTGGCCTTCGCCGCCCGGGAAACCGCCCGCCAAACAGGTTCCTTAAAAACGACCGCGGAAAATATTTGGTTTCAAGGGCACTGGGGGTTTCAGTATTACCTGGAAAAAATCGGGGCCAAAGCCGTCGATTATGAACGCAGTGTGATCTTGCCCGCCGATCGGCTCTTGATCCCGTTGAACAACATTCGCGTCCAGTTCCCGCCCCGGGATTCTGTGGACCACCTGGGAACGTTGGTGGTCCCCGGCCCGTGGGGACTCACTGTGCATCATGGCGAATTGGGCGCTGGATTTCACTCCGACTACTGGGGCCCCTTGCCCCTGGCCTTCGGTCCCGTCCCCCCCGAAAAAACCCTCCTATTGCGCCCTCGATCAACGTTAAAATATCCTTCCTGAGATAGAAGGATCAATGGTTTGGGCGATCCGTGACAATTACGCAATATGTATAATACAACCTGCGTAACTAAGCGCCAGGAGGTTCGAATATGAAAAACCCGTTTGTCTTCGGTGAAGCCGTTTCGGGATCGGCTTTTTGGAATCGCACGGCGGAAATTAAAGAACTGACCCAAGATCTCCGGGGGGGCCAAAACGTGATCGTGTTTTCCGCTCGCCGGTATGGAAAAACATCGCTTATAAAAACCGTTCTCCAAAAGCTTGCTGAAGAAAATCTCATCACCATTTACATGGATCTGTACCCGGCCACATCGAAAGAATCTTTTGTCCGTCTCTACGCCAAGACCATCGCTGAGTCCCTTGGAAAGCCGAGCACGAAGATCTTTTCGGCCGTTCGCCGTTGGCTCCCTCGGTTCCTACCAAAACTGGTTGTCGATTCGACCGGCAAAGTGGAATTGACGTTCGACTTGAACAACCTTCGGAATTTTAAAGACTATTTTCATGAGCTCCTGGAATCTGTTCACAAGAGAGCGACAGCGGAAAAGAGAAACGCCGTTGTGGTGTTTGATGAATTTCAAGAAGTGACTTCCTACGGGGACGACGAAATTGAGCGTGAAATGCGTAGTTCCTTCCAGCACCACCATAATGTGTCCTATGTGTTCCTTGGAAGCAAGAAACACCTTTTTCAGGGAATATTTAACGATGCCAATCGCCCTTTCTATCGAAGCGGAAAGCATTTTCCTCTTGGGCGCCTGCCCGATCAGGAAATAATTAAATTTGTCACCGACCGATTCCAACGAGGAGGCCTTTCTCTTCAACCTGATGTGGCTCAGTTGATCGCAAGGGAAAGCAGAGGACACCCGTATTACACCCAACTGCTTTGTCACATTCTTTGGTCGAATCGTTCGCACCATTCAGAGATCGTCAAGAAGGACCTTCATTTGGCCGTCGAAACCATGTTGAAAAGGGAGACCCCAGGTTATCAGGCCATCATGGATGGGCTCACCCTTCGGATGCGTCAATTGGCCATTGCACTGAGCCAGGAGGAAACGTCCACGCCTTACGGGGAGAATTTTTTATCCAAATACAATCTTGGCACGGCGTCGACCGTTCAACGCGCACTCGTCTCCCTTATTCAAAAAGACGTCATTGACCACATGGAGGGACACTATCAATTTCAGGACCCCTTTTTTGCCCAGTGGCTCCAGCGGTTTGTTTACTAACCAGTCCCTTGTTTAGTAGGTTCCAGTTGGATGGTTGTGTGGGTGATGGCGTGTTTTTCTTGCAGGAGGGTGTTGATGGTGTTGAGGATCGGGGCGGGGTGGGTTAGGTGGGCGGCGTCGACTTGAATGTGTGCCGATAACGACGTCAGGTGAGAACACAATCCCCACAGGTGAAGATCGTCCACCGCGTGCACGCCGTCCACGGAACGGATTGTTTTTTCAACTTGGGCTAAGTCCAGGTGGTTGGGGACCCCTTCCAAAAGAAGGTTAACCGCTTCCCGCAACAGCCGCCCTGCGTTGACTAGAATGGCCAGGGCAATGCCCATCCCCACCAGGGGATCCACAAAGGTCCATCCGGTCACGGAGATCAACCCGGCCCCCGCGATTACGCCCACGCTGGCCAGCGCGTCCGAGGCCACATGCAAAAACGCGGCGCGCATGTTTAAATCGGATTTCGAAAAACCGTGCAAAAGCCACGCCACAACAAGATTGATGATCAATCCCGCGCCGCCTAAAACGGCCATCGGCCCGACACGCGGGATCGACGTTGACGAAAAACGCCCCGCGGATTCCCACATAATCCAAACGGCCATTCCCACGATGAGCCCGCCGTTCGCCAAGGCCGCCAACACTTCCAGTCGGTGCAGGCCAAACGTTCGCCGATCCGAAACGGGCCGGTCCGCCAGAATCATCGCGATCAGGGCGAATCCCAAAGCCGTCAAATCCATGAACACGTGGCCCGCGTCGGACAACAACGCCAACGACCTGGTGTAATACCCGCCCGCCAGTTCAACGAAAAAAATGAAACCCGTCAGCCCCGCCGCGATCCCCAACGGTCGCCGGGCCCCCGCGACCGGATGAACGTGGTTCGACTGTTTATTTTCCAACACAGAATCGGGAGAACACCGCATCCAATACCTCCTCGGGCGCGCCCCGACCGGTCAGGGCGTTGAGTGCGTTGAGGGCACCGTGAAGATCCACCGCCACCGATTCGTCCGGGACGCCGGTTTCGGCCCCCTCGCGGGCACGGCCCAACGCGCAGAGGGCTTCGTTGAGCCGTTGTTCTTGGCGGGCGTTAAACACCAATCCGGATTCGCTGGGTTCACGGCCGCCGCGGACCGAATCGACGGCTTTTTGGCGAAGAATGTCCAACCCTTCTCCCGTGATCGCTGAAACCGCCACCGCGTTCGCCGATTTCAGAGGAAGAAAACCGTTCCATTTTTCTTCAACCGCGTTCCGGTCTTTCAACGGGATCCGGTCCATTTTGTTGAGCGCCAAGATCACCGGCCGATCCTGAACCGCGTCCGCGGCCAAGCGATCGTCGCGAACCGGGGGCGCGCTGGCGTCCACGACTAAAAAAATCAAGTCCGCGTTGGCCACTGTTTGCCGGGCTCGGGCTGTCCCCTCCCGTTCCACCGCGTCGTCCGTGTCGCGCAACCCCGCGGTGTCCACCAGCGTGACGGCCATGGAGTCCCAGGACAAAGATTCCTCCAAAGTGTCGCGGGTGGTCCCCGGTTGGTCCGTGACAATGGCGCGCTCGGACTTGAGCAACGCGTTGAACAAGGACGATTTGCCCGCGTTCGGGCGGCCCGCGATGGCAATGCGCAAACCGTCTCGCCAAAAGCGCCCCCGCTCGGAGCGTTCTTTCAACTCTGTCAGATCGTGCCAAAGATTTCTTAAGGGTTCAAGCAGATGGGCTCGAGTGAGGGCGGGCACTTCGTCCTCAACGAAATCCAGATTGGCTTCCACGTGGGCCAGCAAATGGAGAAGCGTTTCCCGAGCCGGCTGAACCGCCCTGCCCAGTTCGCCCCGAAGCATGTTGAGCGCGAGCCTGTGTTGGCTGTCACTGCGGGCGGCGATGAGGTCCGCCACGGATTCCGCCTGGGCCAGATCCATCTTGCCGTTTAAAAAGGCTCGACGCGTGAACTCGCCCGGATCCGCCAGCCGTGCGCCGGCCCGTAAACAGGTTTCCAGGACGCCGCGAAGAATGTGAGAGCCCCCGTGACACGACAATTCCACCACGTCTTCGCCGGTGTAAGAGCGCGGCGATCGAAACACCGCCGCGACCGCGTCGTCCAATATGATATTTCCGTCACGAAGAGTCCCGTGGTGCAGGCTGTGCGTTGCCGCTTGATCCAGCGGCTCCCCTCGGAACAATCTCGCCGCAATGGTCAAAGCGGCGGGGCCCGATAGACGAACCACCCCCAACCCTCCCGACCCCGCCGGAGTGGCCACCGCCGCGATCGTGTCATCCAAATTCATGGGGGATAGAACCTAAGATGGATTTTTGATTTTGGGTTTGACGACCACGTGGCGCGCGACCCCTTCGCCTTCAGACGATGTCAGCACGTCGGGATGGTGCGCCAACGCCTGGTGAACGGCTCGCCGTTGGCCCGCCGACATGGGGTCCAGGTGGAAGTCTTTTCCGGTTCGGCGAACTTGAAACGCCGCAAACACTGCCTGATCGACACCGCGGGTTTCGTCGACAGAGGCGAAGCCTTCCAAATGAAAAGAGACCCACGGTTTTTCTCTGTCGCCGCCCGATGACACCAAGTTGAAAACGTATTCAAACGCTTCCAGCGGCTTCCCCCCGTGGGCGGCCAGCCGATCGGCACGGGACGTCGTGAGCTCAACCGCGATTCGATGGTCCTTCGGAGGCTGGATCGTCCAGGAAAGGTCATTAAAACCGAGCGAACTTTTCCATTGGGACAGCAACGTCTCGGGTTCGATGGGGTCGGTTGTCCGGTGCGTCCGATCAAGAGGAGGCCCTTTTTTTATTTTTGGTTTCGGCAAAGGGGTCGGGAAAGACGCGATCGGGCGTGCTCTGGGCGCGCGGACCCGGTCTTTCTCGGCTGGGGACGGCCGGATTTTTTTTGTTTTCGGGAGCTTGTTGTCGGACGGGATGCGGTCGGGCCGTTTCGGCTCTGGGCGTTTGTCCTCGTCCGCTTCTTCTTTTCGGCCCCGGGGGCCGGGACGGCGATCTTCAAAACGGTCCGGCCGGTCGTCTCCGTTGTCCCAATCGAACCGACCGCCACGGTCGACACGGCGGATTTTTTCTTGAACGCGAACCTTAACGTGATGGTAACCCAACATGCTTAAAAGACCGCTGGACTCTTCTTCCAGAACCTTCACGTCCACCTGTTCTCGGGAGAGGCCCAGCGATGCCAGCCCCTTGTCCACGGCCTGGTCAACGGTGTTGGCCGTGCCGATCCACTCTTTCATTTAACAACCTCGATCGCCGCCGCGCGCCGCATCAAATACCATTGTACGCCAATCGTCAGCAAACTGTTGGTCAACCAGTAAATCACCAGGCCCGAGGGCATCTTTAAGAAAAAGAACGTGAAAATAATCGGCATCAGATACATGATTTGTTTTTGGGACGGGTCCATGGAACTCATCGTCATTTTTTGTTGAACGAACATGCCCGCCCCCATCAACACCGGCAACACGTAGAAGGGATCGTGGACCGACAAATCTTTCACCCACCCCATCCACGGCGCGTATCGAAGCTCGAATGTGTTTCGCAACGTCGAGAAAAGCGCCCAAAAAACGGGCAATTGGATCAGCATCGGCACGCATCCTTCCATCCCCATGAACCGCAGACCGTGGCGCTGGTAAAGGGCCAACATTTCGCTGTTCAACCGGCGCGAGTCGTTTTTGTAAAGTTCCTGCAACCGTTTCATTTGGGGTTGGATGTTTTTCATTTTCTGGGCGTGTTGGAAACTTTTGATGGTGAGGGGAAGAACCAGAATTTGAATAATGAACGTCAAAACAATGATGGCCCAGCCGTAATTGCCGGTGCCTTTTTCAAACAGGAACAGCGCCCGGTGAATCACCCGGCCAAAGGGAGCAAAATAGCCGAAGTCCACCGCCCGTTCGAGCCCCAACCCGAGCGCTTTCAGGTCTTCGTACCCTTTTGACCCTAAATAAAAAGACATCCCGGTTTCGTGTGTTTCGCCGGGATTGGCCGTAACGGAAACCGCGCGACGAACGGAAAAATAATGATCTTCTTTGTCGATGCGCAGTGTGCCCGCGGCGGGAACCGCGCCGGGATTGCTAAAAAAGGCGGCCAGAAAATAATGTCCATCAACGCCCCACCAATCGTACGTTCCCGACTCAACGCCGGCCTTTAATTTTTTTAGTTTTCCGTTCCCGTAACCGACCGCCCGTTGAAACCCTTTGGCTTCCCGTCCGTCTTTTCCAGTTTCATCGCCCCCTTCGACGCCGGGGCCCCACCCCAACTCGTAGGTCGCCGTCAAGGGCGCGGCGGCGGTGTTTGTGATGGTCACCGAGATTTGATGGATGGGTTTTTCAGGGGAGATGGTGAGGGTTTTCACGATCGACAATCCGTTGGATTTTTTTCCAGAAAAAATCAAGGCGTTGCCGTCCTGGCGCACATCAAACTCCACGTCCGAAAATGTGGACAAAGGCTGGCTGGAAAATTCTTTTTCAGGCAACAACGTCAGCCACCGGCCGCGGTCTTGAATTTCCCACTGGGAAACGCCCCCGCCGAACCGGTTGATTGAAATGCGGTTGGCGCCAATGTCAAAAACCACCGACCGGGTGTGCCGCACCGCCGGTTCAGGCGTCGATACGGCTGATCCAGAAGCCGCCGCCGGGGTCGCGGGGGCCGCGGGCCATCCCGCCGGGGTGTCCGGGGCTAACGTCGGTGTGTGGCGCCGGCCCATGAAATATTGCCACGACATCAGAACCCCAAACGACAATATAAACGCGAGAACGTAATTTTTTTTCATGTCAGAGCCTTTCGAATGTGAGGTACCGGGTCGTAGCCGCTTCCTCCCCAAGGGTGGCAGTGGGCCAAACGACGCACGGTCAGGATCAGCCCCCTTCCCGCGCCGTGAATGGAAATCGCATCGTGGGCGTAACGCGAGCAGGTGGGCCAGTAACGGCATCGGGGCTTCCAGAGAAAGCCCGAGGCTTGATACAGTTGAATCAGAACGAGCAACGTGCTACGAACGATTCGGTGGAACATCGGTTGTCGTCACTCCCAGTTTGTGGGCGGCGTCCAGAAGATCGTCACGCAACAGCTCGAACGCCGGTGGAAACGGACCCGGCGATTTCGGACCCGCCACCAAATCCCATCCGCGCGGCCAAGGTTTGTGGGTTCGAAACGCTTCCCGCGCCCGACGTTTAAACAGGTTCCGCAACACCGCCCCGCCGTGACGGCGTGCCACCACCACCCCGAAACGGGCCGCCCGCGCGGGCGTTTCCGTCCGGCGGTAGGCCCACACGAGGATCGCTCGGCCCGCTCGCCGCCGCCCGGACCGTTGCGCCCGCCTAAAGTCCGGGCCGGTCAAACGTTCGTGGCGTTGAAAAGAAAAGTCCGACAGGCGAGGCTGAGACTAAGGGTTCAGTTTCCAACGGCCCTTTTGACGGCGCCGTTTTAAAACGCGTCGTCCAGCGGGCGTTGCCATCCGCGCACGAAATCCGATGGTTTTCTTGCGCCGACGTTTATGAGGTTGAAATGTTCGTTTGGGCATAATGACGCATTCTACCTCGGGAACGGGATGTCTGTCAATTGACAGTTTGGGCCTTGGGGCCTTCCCAAGGCTAGACTATGCCCATGACGAACACGCCAACCACACGAAAGTCCCGCACCATCGCCAAAATTCGGCCCGAATTCTGCACGGGGTGCGAAGCCTGCATCGCCGTGGCCCCCCACGACACGTGCTTCGTAAAAGCCGGCAATGACCTCACGGTGCCGACAGCTCTGGTGGTCTGCGAGGTTCAAACCGATGTGTGCATCGGTTGCACCTTGTGCCCGCGCATTTGTCCTTGGGACGCCATCACCATGGTCCCGCGGGTTTCCTAAACCGATCCATTATTATCATCATCGCCCGGCCGGGCCACCAGAAAAGATAAAAGAAAGTTTGCGACAGGGTTTCGTAGTGGGTCTGAAGCGGTTGGCCGGCCAGGATGTAGGAAAAGGGGCCGGTGGCGGGTAAGGAGCGGGTTTGAAAAATGACTTCGCCCAATTTCACATGGAGCCAAAAGTCTAACCCAAATATTTTAAACCAGACGAAGGACGCCGCCGCCGCAACAAACTAAATCCACCCGGCTGCCACGGCGACCATCGGGATTCCGTTGGGTTGTGCCTGACGGTGAGTTCCCGGCAATCGTTTTCTCCCGATGTCAAAAAAACGGAAAGGGAGGCCGCTCCCGCGCGGCACTTCCGCTAACGCGGTCGGGATTCCTTTCTCCCCCGCGCCTTCGGCGCTCCTCCGAAGGCCGGCCACCCTTGCTGACGCAGGCCTTCGGCCTGCTTTTCCGCCATTCATGGCGGCGCTTCGGGTTGGCTTCGAATCCCAACTTTAAAAAAACCGGAAAGGGAGGGATTCGAACCCTCGGTATAGGTTTCCCCATACAGCGGATTAGCAGTCCGCTGCCTTCAGCCACTCGGCCACCTTTCCATAAAACAAACAATCGATGTGGCCAGGAGGGGCTGCCTGGGCCTATCGGCCCGTCCTAAACGCGTGCCACAGGCACGCAGGACCCACTCGGCCACCTTTCCATAAAACAAACAAGAACAACCCCCGCATTCTAGCACGGGAAGGGGGGGGGCGCAACAGAATTCGGTTCCTTATTCGCGGATCCTTCCGGCGCGGGAATAAACGAGTGTTCATGACAATCGGTATGTCTTTTGAAGAGAACCAGGTTAGTGGATAGATGCAACGCCAAGACGCGCCGCCACTTTTTGGAGGTTTTTATCTTCCGTCCATAGAGTTGTCCGAAAAAGAACAACGGAAGCCAAAAGATGCATGTCAATGAGCCCCACGCCCAACCCAACGAGCTTGCGCTGTTCAATAAAACGGAGGACTTCATCGGATTCGACCGTTGGTAACTGGGGAAGAGCGTGCAAGAGGGAAAGGATCTCGTTTCGATTTGTCAGGTGACCGCAGGCGAGTTCACCGATCACGAAGGGGTGGCAATAAACACTCCCCTCAGTGAGCCACCGCCCCAGAGAGGCGTTTCCAAAACGGAAATGGGAAACCCAGACAGATGTGTCAACCAGCATTAATGCAACGGTCGACGGCGAGGGACAGAAACGAGACGTTTTTCCGTGCCTCCCAAAACGGCCAACCGGCGCGCGCTGTTCAACGCCACCAGGGCTTCCAGGCCCAGGCGAACAAGCGACGTCTTCTCCCGAACCCCGGTCAAGCGAGAGGCTTCTTTCAATATCCCGTCATCAATGTTGAGCGTCGTCCTCATATGTATGATTATGTATGTTTTATATGTATTTGTCAATATTTTTTTCGCGGGCAACTTTCTAAAATTGATTTGCGGGTTCGCCCGGACCTTTTTCCGTCCCGGAATGATGGAGCTAAGTGAAAACGAAATTAAGTATCATGGGGGTCAAGGGGAATCGGTGAGGCGCCTGAAGCTCAAAGGATCAACAGAAGCGGGTCCCTGGGAGATCTCGGAATGAATTCAGAAACCGGCCGAATAGAATCGTTCGGAACGGTCTGCTCCTGGTTTTGATAAAATCATCAGGACGCAGGTTCCCGGGAAAACCGGGCTTTCTCTGAGAGAACAGGCGGGAGGAATTGAGTGGCGTTGTTCCTTGTTTCAACACCGATTGGGAATTTGAAGGATGTCACCGAACGGGCTAAGGAAACGTTAGCCCAGGTGTCGGGGGTGGTGGCGGAAGATACGCGTCGGACGGGGCTACTTCTGCGTCATCTCAACCTGGAAAAACCTCTCGTGCGTTACGATGAGCATGTCCACGCACGCGTTGCGCCCGCGTTGTTGGATCGGCTTGCGGCGGGGGAAGATTTGGCCCTGGTAACGGACGCGGGCACGCCGGGCCTTTCCGACCCGGGCGGGCGACTGGTTCCTCTAGCGGTGGAGCGGGCAATAGCGGTGGTTCCCATCCCGGGACCGTCGGCCTTGTTGACAGCTCTCGCGGGGTCGGGACTACCGTGGGACCGGTTCACCTTTTTGGGATTTTTGCCTCGTCGGCCCGGACGGTTTTGCCGGGAGCTGGAATCGGCGGGAAAGGATCGGACCGTCGTCTTTTATGAATCGCCCCACCGGGTGGTGGCGGCTCTTGAAATGGCGCTGTCCGTTTACGGGGACGTCCCCGCGTCAGTGGCCCGGGAATTAACTAAAATACATGAGGAATTTATTCGCGGGCGGTTATCCGAGGTCGCGGCGGTGTTGAAAGCGCGAGAAAAAATCCTGGGCGAGATCACCGTGGTCGTCTCGCCCCAGCTGGGGGAAAAATCATGATTCGTGTCGCTGTTGTGGGAGCCACCGGTTACACCGGCGGTGAATTATTGAAAATTTTGTTAAGTCATCCGGACGCCCGGGTGACCAACGTGACCTCCCAATCCCGGCCCGGCCAGAAATTGGGGGATGTCCATCCCTTTCTGCGTGGCCGAATGGATCTCACCCTCGAATCCTACGACGCGAAACGACTGGCCTCCACCTGCGACGTGGTTTTTTTCGCGCTCCCCCACGGCGTGGGAAGCCAAAACATCGCCGATTTCGTGGCTCTCGGCAAAAAAGCCGTGGACCTTTCCGCCGATTTCCGTCTTAAAAATGTCAAAACCTACGAAGCATGGTACAAAGTCAAACACGCCTCCCCGGCGTTGTTGAAAAAGGCCGTGTACGGCCTCCCCGAGTTGTACCGAAAAGAAATCCCCGGATCGCCGTTGATCGCGAACCCCGGCTGTTACGCGACCACCACGATCTTGGCGTTGACACCGTTGGTTCGGCGAAACGCGCTGGTGCCGGGGTCGGTGGTGGTGGACGCCAAATCCGGCGTGTCGGGGGCGGGGAAGAAACTGGACCCGATGTACCTGTACTGCGAAGTGACGGAAAATTTCCAGGCTTACGCCGTGGCGAAACATCGCCATGTACCGGAAATCGAACAAATCTTGGCGGACCAGTCCGGCCAAACCCAGTCGCTGACGTTTGTGCCCCATTTGGTTCCCATGACCCGGGGCATTTTGGTCACCGCTTACGGGACATTGAAAAAGAAAATGACCACCGCCGCGGTCCGGCGAGCCTTTGAGGAGGATTTCGGCGGGGAACGGTTTATCCGCCTGCTCCCGGAAGGCCGTTGGCCACAGACGAAAGACACCGCGGGGTCGAACTACGTCGACATCAATGTGACCGTCGATGAACGAAACCGCCGGGTGGTGGTGTTGGCCGCGCTCGATAATTTGGTTAAGGGCGCGTCGGGCCAGGCGGTGCAAAACATGAATCTTCTCTTCGGCCTCCCGGAGGCCCTGGGAATAAAATAAGAGGAACCCTTATGGGATTGATGGCTTGGATCAAACGTGTTGCGGGATTGTCAAAAGATAAGAAACTGACCTGCGCGGAATGCAGTGCGTCATTCTTCTTTGAAGAGGGGGAACAGAAGTTTTTCACCGAACGGGGCCTTTCGGAACCCAAACGGTGCCCCACCTGCCGGAAAAATACTCGGCGCAATCGGGGACCTCGGCGGCACTAATGGGGAGGTCTGTCCCGCTTAAGAACAGTGACCTGCCGGAAGGGTTTCGACTTTTCGGCATTCGGTCGGGCATTTCGTCGAAGCCTGGAAAGAAGGATCTGGCCCTCTTCTGGTCCGACCGTCCAGCCCGGGCCGCGGGGGTATTCACAAAAAACCTGTTCAGCGCCGCGCCGGTCCAGTATTGCCGAAAAAAAATTAAAAAGTCCTCTTCGGCTCGGGCTGTCATCATCAATTCCGGATGTGCGAACGCCTGCACGGGCCAACAGGGTATGGCCGATACGGTCTGGACCGCGAAGGAGTTGGCCGCCCGGTTGGGTATCGTTTCCAACGATGTCTTAGTGGCCTCCACGGGCGTCATCGGCCGCCATTTGCCCCGGCCCGCCTTGGGCCGCGGCATCAAAGAAATCGCCGAACTCGTTTGCACGGGAACCCCGTCCACCGACGACGCGGTCCGGGCCATCATGACCACCGATACCCGGCCTAAAGCCGCACGGGCCACCTTCGTCGTCGGATCAAAAACGTTCACGGTGTGGGGATGTGCCAAGGGCGCCGGGATGATTCACCCCAACATGGCCACCATGCTCTCCGTGGTCTTAACCGACGCGCCCCTGACGGCTCGATCGCTCCAGGATGCTCTCACCCAGGTCGTCCGGCGGACTTTCAACTGCGTCAGCGTCGACGGCGATACGTCCACCAACGACAGCCTCTTCCTCCTCTCCAACGGCGGGGGGGGCATTCGCCCCCTTTCCTCAAAAGGCCTTAAAAGTTTCAAGTCGGCCTTAGAAGAGGTGTGTTTATCACTCTCAACACAGATTGCGGCCGACGGGGAGGGGGCGACGCGGGTGGCTTGGATCTTTGTTCAGGGGGCTCGGACCGAAAAAGACGCTCATCAGTTGGCGGCCACCGTGGCCACCAGCGCGTTGGTAAAAACCGCGCTTCACGGGGCGGACCCCAACTGGGGGCGCATTTTGGCGGCCCTCGGGCGCGCCGGGGTGCCCTTGGATCCCAACCGGGTGGATGTGCGCATCGGCGATGTCCTGGTTTGTCGACGGGGCGGAAAAGCGGATTATTCTGAGAAAGCCATCCACGCCCTCCTCAAAAAAGAGCGCGTGACGGTGGTCATCGACCTCCATCAGGGCAAAGCCTGGAGCCGATACGCCACCTGCGATTACTCAAAGGACTACATCACGATCAACGCCGATTACACCACGTGAAAGAACGGCAGGTCCCGGACGAGTCGGGGCGAAAAACAAAAACGGCGTTGATTCCGGTTCGCGGCCGACGGATTTCGCGGTCGGCGGCGCGGTCTGTGGCGGAGTCTCTTCGATCGGGCGGGGTGGCGGTGTTTCCGACGGACACGGTGTACGGCATCGGGTCCAGCGTGTTTTGGCCCCAGGCCATTTGGCGGATTTACCGTCTGAAGGGCCGGTCCTACGATAAACCGTTGCCGTTTTTGGTGGCCGACGTGGACCAGGCTTTAGCGTTGGTGGAACCTCCAGGCTCGCGGCTTCGCAAAATGTTGGACAAATATTGGCCCGGTCCGTTAACGGTGGTGTTTAAAACCTCTACCCTCGGCCGTTGGACAACGGGCGGAAAAGAAACCTTGGCCCTGCGCGTGCCCGACCATCCGGTCACCCTGGCGATTTTAAGGGAAATGGGCCAGCCCCTGGCGGTGACCAGCGCCAACCGGTCCGGCCGGCCGGAAGCCGTCACCGGCGCCCAGGCCCGCGCCCTCTTCGAGGGCCGCGTGGAAGCGCTGGTGGACGGTGGCCCTTGCCCCGGCGGCGTTCCGTCGACTGTCATCGACGTGTCTAGTTTCGGCTGGACCCTGGTGCGCGAAGGTGCCGTCCAGAAAAAAGAGTTGTTGCGATATTTATAACGGTAAGATCTGTCACTGAACCCATCGGAGGACGCACATGAGTTTCCTTAAGAAATCGGATCCGAAACTTTACAAAACAATAATGGACGAAACCCGTCGGCAGGAAACCGGGTTGGAAATGATTGCATCGGAAAATTATGTGTCCGAGGCGGTTCTGGAAGCCCAGGGGTCGGTCTTGACAAACAAGTACGCCGAGGGTTACCCGGGCAAACGCTACTACGGCGGGTGCGAAGAGGTGGACAAAGCCGAATCGTTGGCCATTGACCGCGTGAAAGCCTTGTTCGGCGCAGAACACGCCAACGTTCAGCCCCATTCGGGATCCCAGGCCAACATGGCTGTGTACTTGGCCATGCTGACGCCTGGGGATACGGTGATGGGATTGGAACTCTCCCACGGCGGGCACTTGACTCACGGCCACCCGCTTAACTTTTCCGGCAAATATTTTAAGGTGGTTTCCTATGGCGTCCGCCAAGACACCGAACAAATCGATTACGACCGGTTGGCCCAACAGGCGAACGAACACAAACCCAAAATGATTTTGTCCGGCGCCTCCAACTATTCCCGGGTGATCGACTGGGCGCGGTTGCGGACCATCGCTGACTCCGTGGGCGCGTTGCTGTTTGCGGACATCGCCCATTACGCGGGCTTGGTGGCCGCGGGGTTGTATCCCAACCCTGTTGCAGTCGCTGATTTCGTTACCACCACAACCCACAAAACGCTCCGGGGTCCCCGTGGCGGCGTGATTTTGTGCAAAGAAAAATACGCCAAAGACATTGACCGCGCCGTGTTCCCCGGCGTGCAGGGCGGGCCCTTGATGCACGTGATCGCCGCCAAAGCCGTGGCGTTCGGTGAGGCGCTCAAGCCAAGTTTTAAGAAGTATCAAGCCCAGGTCTTGGCCAACGCACGGGCTTTGGCCCGGGCCCTGGCCGAACTCGGGTTTCGCATCGTCTCGGGCGGCACCGATTGCCATCTGTTGACCATCGATCTGCGTTCCAAATCCATCACGGGCAAAGAGGCCGAAGGTCTCCTGGGCCAGGCGGGCATTACGGTCAACAAAAACACCATTCCCTTCGATCCGGAAAAGCCCTTCGTCACCTCCGGCGTTCGGTTGGGAACGCCCGCCATCACCTCCCGGGGCATGAAAGAAAAAGAAATGCAAATCGTCGCTGGCTGGATCAACGAAACGATCGAAAGCCGGACCGATCCAAAACGGTTGGCGAAAATCCGCAAAGAGGTGTTGGCGCTGACCAAAAAATTTCCGCTCTACGCGGCCCGGCTGAAAAAGGCATGAGTCTTCATTGATCCGCGCCCAGATCGTCGCGTTCTTTTTGTCATTGGCTGGCGCCGCGGCGTTTATGCCGGTCCTGATGTTTTTGTCCCGTCGATACGGCGTGCTGGATGTGCCCGACGCGCGCAAAGTGCATTCGGTCCCCGTCCCCCGGTGGGGCGGCGGAGCCATCGCGGGGGGCGTGTTCTTGGGTCTGGGGGGAGCGGCTCTTTTTTCACCCTGGTTTTTAAAATTGTTGGATTACCGTTACCGTATCATCGAAAACGCCCAGACCATCGACGTTATGAGTTTGAAAGCCCAACTGACGGGGGTTTTGATCGGTTCGTTGGTGTGCGTGGTGTTGGGCATGTGGGACGACCGTCGGTCCTTGCCCCCGGTGGTGAAATTACTGGCCCAAATCATCGCCGCTTACGTGGCGATGATGTACGGCGTGCGCATGGCCGGCTTGGCGATCCCGGGGTTTGGGTTTGTCACGTTCCCGTTGCTCATCTCTCAAATCGTCACGTTGTTTTGGCTTTTGGGTTTTATGAACGCCGTCAATCTGTCCGATGGGCTGGACGGCTTGGCCGGAGGCATTTGCGCCATCGCGGCCGGGACTTTTCTGTTTGTGGCCATGCTCCAGGCCGACACCAAAATTGTGCTTTATTCGAAACAACTCAAACTGGCTTCGGTCCTCGCGGCGGCGTTGGCGGGCGGGTGTTTGGGGTTTTTGATTTACAATTTTCATCCAGCCCGGGTGTTCATGGGCGACGGGGGCGCGCTGTTTTTGGGGTTCATGTTGGGCGCGGTGAGCATCATTGGAACCCTTAAAACCAGCGCCGTCATCGCCCTGCTCATCCCGGTTTTGGTGGTGGCTCTGCCGGTGGTGGACGTGGCGTTCGCTCTCATCCGTCGGGCGCGAAGCGGCAACGGACTTATGACCGCCGACAAAGGCCATTTCCATCATCGACTGCTGGCCCTGGGGTGGACCCAGCGGGAAGTGGTTTTGCTGGTGTATGTGCTGACGCTGTTGTTGTCGATGGCGGCGCTGTTGATGACCTTTTTCCGAGGAAAAGTGTGACTATCGCTCCCCGAAAAATAATGATCGTGTTCGGCACTCGCCCGGAAGCCGTGAAAATGGCGCCGGTGGTGTTGGGCTTTCAAAACCATTCCGCCGAGTTCGATCCCCGGGTGGTGGTCACCGCCCAGCATCGGGGTCTGTTGGACCAGGTGCTTCGTCTGTTTCAAATCCGGCCCCACCACGATCTGGACATCATGCGGCCCGGCCAATCGTTGACGGACATCTCCGTTCGCGCTCTGGAACGCTTGGAACCCGTGATCAAAAAAGAACAGCCCGCCTTGGTTTTGGTTCACGGTGACACGTCCACGGCGTTGATGGCGGCCTTGGCCGCGTTTTACCAAAAAGTCCCGGTGGGGCATGTGGAAGCGGGCCTTCGATCCCACGACCTTCACAATCCCTTTCCCGAAGAAATGAACCGCCGCGGGATCGGAACCTTGGCCACCCTGCATTTTTCGCCCACCGAGCAGGCACGACGAAATCTGTTGCGCGAAGGTGTGGACAAAAAAGCCATTTACGTGACGGGCAACACCGGCATCGACGCGCTTCGCTTGGGTGTGGCGCGTTTGGCCGCGCGGCCCCCGCGCCTTGCCCCCACCCTGGCCCGGTTGGCGCGGAGACCTTTTGTGTTAATGACCGCCCACCGGCGGGAAAATTTTGGTGAACCCCTGGAACAGGTGTTTGAAGCCGTGCGCGAGGTGGCCCGGGCCCGACCCAACCTGGGATTTATTTACCCCGTGCACCCCAACCCCAACGTGGTCGGACCGGCCCGCCGGTTGCTGGCCGGGTTGCCCAACGTGGTGTTGACCGACCCCTTGGATTACGGCCCGATGTTGTTTTTGATGAAACGATGCCTGTTCGCCCTCACGGATTCCGGGGGAATCCAAGAAGAGGCCCCGGGTTTGGGAAAACCCGTTTTGGTTTTGCGCGACGTCACCGAACGACCCGAAGCCGTGCGCGCTGGAACCGCTCGGTTGGTGGGCACCCAGCGGTCGGCCGTTCGACGAGGCATCGACACGTTGTTGGATGACCCGGCCGTTTACCGACGTATGGCCCAAGCGGTTAACCCCTACGGCGATGGACACGCTGTGGCGCGCGTGGTGGCGGCGGTGCGCCATTGGGTGGATCCCCGTCGGTCCCGCCCGAAACCTTTCGTCCCCAAACGGAGTATCCCATGAAAAAGGCAACAACTCAGGCCCCTCACCCTGCCCTCTCCCGAGAGGAGAGGGAAAATCATTGTTTTCCTTCCCCTCTTGGGGGAAGGTGCCCCGAAGGGGCGGATGAGGGATCTGATCAGTTCCTGAAAAAGAGAAATCGGTCGTTCAAGGCCCTGATGGTCACCCAGTTTCTGGGTGCGTTCAATGATAACGTGTTCCAGATCGTGATCGCCCTGTTGATCACTCACTGGATGACGCAGGAAAAAGCCCGCAGTTTGGTGGCCATTTCCGGGGCGGTGTTCGCGGCGCCGTTTTTGATTTTTTCCCTCGGGGCTGGCCGATTGGCGGACCGTTGGAGCAAAGCCCGGGTGGTGGTGTTGGCGAAAACCGTGGACTTGGGCGTGGTGGCCTTGTTGGTGGCGGGGCTTTATCTGAAAAATGTCCCCCTTTTATTGACCGGCCTTTTTTTGTTGGCCACCCAAAGCGCTTTTTTCAGCCCCGCCAAGTACGGTCTTATACCGGAACTGAAAGACCCCTCTCAACTGTCGTCCGCTAACGCGCTGTTGAACGTGGCCACGTTCGTCGCCATTTTGTTGGGCACGGTGGCCGGGACTTTTTTGACCACCCACATCAACGCGGTGGCCCTCTTGACAGGCGTGGTGGCGGTGGGCAGTGTGGCGGCCGCTTTGGCGATTGAAAAAGTTCCAGCGGCCAACCCCGGCCAACCCCTTCGCTGGAACCCGTTGCCGGACATTCGGGCCAACTGGGCGTTGGTGGGTCCCGACCGATCGCTCCGATTAAGTCTTCTGGCCACGGGCTGGTTTTGGTTCATGGGAGGCGTTCTTCATTTGAACATGTTGGTGTACGTCAAACAGGTTATGGGCCTGTCGGATCGGGTATCGGGGGTGTTGCTGATGGCCCTGGTGGTGGGCATCGCCGCGGGAAGTTTGTGGGCCGGTCGGCTGTCGCGCCAGAAAGTCGAGTTGGGGTTGGTCCCCCTGGGCGCTTTGGGTTTGAGTTTTTTTACTTTGGACCTTTATTTTTCCCACGCGGCGCTGATTCGCACTTTGGTGGACGTGGCTTTGTTGGGAATGAGCGCGGGATTCTTTTTTATTCCCCTCACCACGCTCATCCAGGCGCGCAGTCCCAAAAGCGACCGCGGCCGAATTTTGGCCACGGGCAACCTGATTTCGTTTATCGCTATTTTGTTGTCCAGCGGTTTTTTGTGGGTTATGAGCGCCGCTTTTAACGCCAATCCCGCCCAAATATTTTTAGTGCTCGGGCTGTTGTCCATCATTGCCACGGTGGCCATCGTGGCCTATCTGCCCCAATCCTTGGTTCGCCTGGGACTGTTCCTGCTCACCAACGTGGTGTATCGCATTCGGGTGGTCGGTGAAGAAAATATCCCCGTGACCGGTCCGGCCCTCATCGTTCCCAATCATGTGTCCTATGTGGACCCATTTTTAGTCGGTGGGGCCACGTCCCGGCTGATTCGGTTCTTAATGTTTCGCGGGATGTACGACGCTTCTTTTTTCCGGCCCTTGTTAAAACTCATGGACGTCATTCCCATCTCGGCGGGCGACAGCCCCAAACGGGTGTTGGCTTCGTTGTTGGAAGCCCGCCGTCGACTGGAGCAGGGCCATGTGGTCTGCATTTTCGCCGAGGGTGCGGTGACCCGGTTGGGCCAAACACTCGGCTTTCGCAAAGGGTTTGAGCGGATTGTGGGCGGGCTCGACGTTCCCATCATCCCGGTTCATCTCGACCGGGTGTGGGGAAGCATATTCAGTTTTGAGCGCAAAAAATTTATTTGGAAAATGCCCCGCCAGATTCCCTATCCGGTCACCGTGACGTTCGGCAAACCGATGCCTTCCACCGCCAAGGCCGACGACGTGCGTCACGCCGTCATGGAATTGGGAAGTCAAGCGTTCGGTCTTCGGTTGGAAAACTTAAAGCCCCTTCACCAATTCTTTTTCCGGCAGGCCCGCCGACAGTGGACCACGCCGGCGGTGGTCGATACCACGGGCGCTCGGCTCAGTTACGGGAAACTGGCCACGGGATCCATTTTGTTGGCGCGCCGTTTGCGCGGACTGTTGCCCGGGGAAAAAAATGTGGGCGTTTTGCTTCCGCCGGGAGTCGCCGGGACCGTGGCCAACCTGGCCCTTCTTTTCGATGGACGGGTTCCCGTGAACCTCAACTATTCCCTCGGTCGAGGGGTGATCGATCAAATTTGTCAGGACGCCGGCGTGACGCGGATTTTGACCGCCCGCAAAATGGCGGAAGCTTTAAAGTGGGGCGAGGATCAGCGCTTAGTCTATTTGGACGATTTGCCTCGGCCCGGCCCGGTGGTGGGGGCTCTTGCGTTTGTGGGTCTCAAACTGTTGCCGGCCCGTTGGGCCGAACGATGGTGGGCGCCGTTTTCCGACGCCAAATCCAGCGATTTGGCCGCCTTGCTTTATACCAGCGGCAGTACGGGTTCGCCCAAAGGGGTGATGCTGACCCACGCCAACATTCACGCCAACACCCAGGGGTTGCAAGAGGTGTTCCAGTTGACGGCGAAAGACACCATCGTGGGGATACTGCCCTTTTTCCATTCGTTCGGATACACGGGCACCTTGTGGTTGCCCCTGCTGGCGGGATGCCGGGGGGTTTACCATCGAAGTCCATTGGAGGCGGTGGCGATCCGCAAGTTGATCAAAGATGAAAAAGCCAACATTTTGGTGACCACACCGACCTTTTTGCAAATGTGGATCAAAAAGTTGTCCCGGGAAGATGTGGCGACCCTGCGGTTTGTTCTAACCGGGGCCGAAAAGTTGCCGCTCACCTTTGCCCGGGAATTTACCGAATTGTTGGGTGTGCCTATTCTGGAAGGATACGGCACCACCGAATTGTCTCCGGCGGCCTGCGTCAGCGTGTTAGGCGTTCGCCAAGGAACCGAAAACCAAACCGGCTGGAAACCCGGCAAAGTGGGCCGCCCTTTGCCCGGCGTGACAGTGAAAATCGTAGACCCCGCCACCGGCGAGCGCCAGCCCGACGGCACCCCGGGCCTCCTGCTGGTCAAAGGCCCCAACGTGATGGCCGGTTACTGGAACCAGCCCGCCAAAACCGCTGAGGTGGTGGTGGACGGTTGGTACAACACCGGTGACATCGCCCGGGTGGACGAAGACGGGTTTGTGGAAATCACCGATCGTCTGTCGCGGTTTTCGAAAATCGGCGGCGAAATGGTGCCCCACATGCTCGTGGAACAAAAGTTGGCGGAGCTGTCCGAAGAACCCGAGGCTCGTTTTTTGGTATTGTCCACTCCGGATGAAAAGCGGGGCGAACGGCTGGTGGTGTTGGTGAACAACCTGCAACAGCCCATCGACAAGCTCATCGAACGGTTGGAGAAGTCGGACATGCCCAAATTGTGGGTGCCCGACAAACGGGCGGTGTTTGCCGTCGATCCCTGGCCGGCGTTGGCCACGGGCAAAGTCGATTTGGTGAAGGCCAAACAGATCGTCGAACAGCGGTTGGCCGAAGGAAAAGCGTGACCGAAAAAGAGAAACCTGGACTTCCGCCGATCACCGGCACCCGCCGCATTCTGTGCGTGTCGCGGGTGGGGTGCATCGGCGACCTGTGCCGTCAGTTGGTGGCCGAGGGCAACGCGGTGAAGTATTTCATCGAAAGCCGCCACGACAAAGATGTTTCCGACGGGTTCGTTGAAAAAGTGGACGATTGGAAGGCGCTCAAGGACTGGGCGGATCTTGTTGTTTTTGACGATTCGGATTTCGGGCCTGAAGCCGAAGCCCTTCGACGCGCCGGCAAAGCGGTGGTGGGCGGCACCGCCTACACGGACCGCTTGGAAGACGATCGGGATTTCGGCCAGCAGGAAATGAAATCCGCGGGGCTGACCATTTTGCCCCACTGGACGTTCACGAGTTTTGAAGACGCCATTCAGTTCGTTCAAAACCGCCCGGACCGCTACGTGGTGAAACCCTCAGGATCGGCCCAAAACGAAAAAGTGCTTTCCTACGTCGGCCAAGAAGAAGACGGCCACGACGTGGCCGCCATGTTGGCCCGGTACAAAAAAGGGTGGTCGCGTCAGATCAAGTCGTTTCAAATTCAAAAGTTCGCCACCGGCGTGGAAGTGGCCATCGGCGGATTCTTCAACGGAAAAGAGTTTACCCTTCCGGTCTGTATTAACTTTGAGCATAAAAAAATGTTTAACGACGACATCGGCCCGTCCACCGGCGAGATGGGGACGTCCCTGTTCTGGTCCGGCGACGGGCCCCTGTATCGGGAAACCCTTCAAAAAATGGCGCCCCGCCTGGCCCAGGTGGGGTTCGTGGGCTATTTCGATATCAACTGCATCGCCACGGCCCGGGCCATTTATCCCTTGGAATGCACCCCGCGGTTCGGGTATCCCACTCTCAGTATCCAGATGGAAGGGGCGTTGTCGAAGTGGGGAGAATTTTTCCATGGGCTGGCGTTGGGCCAGAGCCCGCCGTTGCGGACGAAAAGAGGATTTCAAGTGGGTGTGGTGATCGCGGTGCCGCCGTTTCCCTTTGAAGACGAGGCCGCGTTCAACAAATATTCGGCGGGGGCGGTTGTCTTTTTTAAGAAACCCATGACAGAAGGGGTTTACCCCGGCGACATCAAAGTGCTCGACGGGGAATGGGTGTTGGCGGGTCAAACCGGATACGCCTTGGTTTGCACGGGATCCGGACCCACCATGGACGACGCCGCCAAGGAAGCCTACGGGCGGGTCAAAAACATCATTATCCCCAATATGTTCTACCGCACCGACATCGGCGCCCGCTGGCGCAAAGACGGCGACCTGCTTCGCACCTGGGGTTATTTGTAGTCGTTGGGGGGGGCGGGTTTGAGAAAAACCTGGGTGTCGTCCCAGTCGGCGTGACGTTTTTTAACGCCGTCAATCTGTTTTTGAAATTCGGCTTTGAATTTTATTTTGGCCTGGTCCGGGCGGTTCTCTTTGACACGAAAAGCGCCCAGCGCTTTTTCCATGCGGGCGGCTTCGGTTTCGTTGATGCGCCGATGGACGGCTTCGTGGTCCCGTAAATCCGGTGTGGCCGGGGACAGGTATTCTTCTCGATTGACCACCCGCACCTTCACACGGCGGGCGACGTGCTCGTCTTTGTCCCGGACCAACTCGTAGGAGACCTTGAAAACGCCTTCGGTGCGGGCGTGCAATTTCCCTTTTTCGACGGGTTTGTTGGCCGGTTTTTCCGCTTGCGGAACAAAGGCAACGGACCCAAACGGATAGTGAAGCACCCTTTGTTCTTTGCCCCGAACTTTTTCTTCCCCCCCGGCCGGCGCTGTGACCCAAATAAGACAAAGTAATGTGATCCTTTTCATAGCGGGCCCGATTTATCGCTCCCGTCATACGCTGGGGTTTTGACCACCCTAGTTTGGCATTGACAAGAGTGCGGGGAAGGCTTAGGCTTTGTGTATGAGATCCCACGTCCACATTGTGATCCCGTTTGATTTGGGGTTGGAGCTGGATTTCGGAAGTGAAGACGCCAAGGCCATCGCCAAAGAAGTGTCCAGCCGAGCGGTGGACAATTTGGTGTTCGGGGGGCGCACGTTTTCGGATGTTCACGTGACGGCCCAAATTTATAAGTTCGGTGTGGGTCTGTTGGAACTGGTGTTTCAAGTGGAAGGCGACCTGGACTTTTTGGCCACCCTGTCGTGCCGGACCGAAGCGTTGACCGTGGGCGGTGCCAGTATCGCCGAATGGGCTCATACCTTGGTGGACGGCGTGATCGCCAACGCCAAAAAGTTTGCCAGCCATGCGTATGACCGGCGACTTGAAGAGGTGGACCCATTTCCGATCTTCGTGTTCGAAAAAGGCGTGGTTGATAACTCGGGCGATTTTATCCGCCGCAACCAAAAGGCGCTCACGGGGCTGGTGTGCGGGGAACCCAACTACGACGAGCTGTCGGCGTTTGTTCTGGACCAGGAAAAACTGCGTAATTTCGGCTATTACGAAAATGAGCTGGTTCTGATCAAACGGTTCGGCGCGGCGGTGAGTTCGGCGGAATCGCAAATAATTCTGGACTTGATCCGTTTGGCCTACGCCCTTTACTGGAGCCTTCGGGCCTACAACTTCCTGTTGGAAAAAGAGATCGACAAGGCCCAAACTCTGTTGGCCGACCTGCCGCCCTATTACAAATTTTGGTCCATGCCCGGCCGCTATCAAACCTTTTCCCGGGAAGCCATGGACTTTGTCAAAGACAAGTTGGCCATCGTGGACAGTTTGCACAACGTGCAGGCCAACATTCCCCGGATCGATTCGGATTGGCATCTGCGCACCGTTTATAAGAACGTAGAAAAAGAGTTTGATATTGATGAACTGTCTCGATCGGTGGACACCAAACTGGAACGCATCGAGCAGTCGTATAACTCGGCCCGGGATTTTATTTCCACGAACTTTTTCATTGCGGTCGAGATTGTTCTGATCTTGTCCCTCGCGTGGATGATGCTGGATACATCGCTGTTGTTCGTCATTGCCCAAAAATAGGGTTTGACAGGGACGAAGAGCCCGTGGTAACATCGAGGCCGTTATCCTGTGCGGAGGGAACTCTATGACCGAAGAACATATCGAAAACACCCTCGTCATCGTTAAGCCGGACGGCTTAAAAAAATCGCTGACGGGAAATATTTTAACCAAACTGGCCGAAGCGCGGTTCATGATCATCGGGGCGAAGGTGCTTCGCGTGTCGCGACCGTTGGCTGAACAGCACTATCAACACCTTAAAGATAAACCGTTTTTCAAGGATTTGATCGATTATATTCAAGGCAAACCTTACGGTCCGGACTTTGAGCGCGTCATGGC
Source organism: Elusimicrobiota bacterium (assembly GCA_016715645.1). GTDB lineage: Bacteria > Elusimicrobiota > Elusimicrobia > FEN-1173 > FEN-1173 > JADKHR01. The sequence continues at coordinate 139,362 of JADJZR010000011.1, forward strand.
TCTGGTCTATAAGGGCCCCAACGCTATTAAACGAATCCGTGAAATCGCCGGAGCCACCAACCCGGAAGAAGCCGATTCGGTGTCCATTCGGGGAGCGTTCGGGCGCATCACGACCAAAGGCGTTTTTGAAAATGTGATTCACGCGTCGTCCGATGCCAAGGATGCTGAACGGGAAATCAAGCTGTGGTTTTAAACCGGACGAGGTGGTGGCCGACATTTACCCCGTCAAAAAAGTCCGCGTGGAAGCCCGCGAAGAGGCGGTCTGGGCGTAACAACGGTTGGTTTTTCGTCGGGGATGAGGGTAGAATAG
>JADJZR010000012.1 GCA_016715645.1 Elusimicrobiota bacterium
CGCCGATGGGGACTGATTGAAGGGCAATGTCCCAATTGCGGGGCCGGTCTGAAGATTAACGATAAGTCCAACTGTTCCGCCTGCGGGTCGTTGGTGGCTTCCGCCGAATACGATTGGACCTTGGTCAAAATCACCCAAGAAGAAGAATGGCGATTTCGTGAACACAAGCGCGAGGTCCGCGGCGTGGCGGCCTATCTGGCGTCGGATCCGGGATTCAATGTGTCGTTTATGGAAGATCGCGTTTCCGCCGTGTTTTGGCGGCACCAACAAGCCCTCTTGGAAAGAAATGTCGACCCGTTGCGCAAAGTGGCCCTTGCCTCATTCTGCGAGAGCCTTCCCCTTTCACCAGAAGGGGCTGGCTATGGATCTGTGGCGGTGGGGGTGACGGAAATTACGTCGGTTCAATTCGGCGACCCCCACGATCGCGTGAAGGCCTTGGTCAAGTGGGCCGGGGTTCCCTTGAACTCGGATACGGGCCAGAGCGGGGGATATTCCGGAAAAAAATTTTATTCCCACATTTTTGCATTTGTTCGCAAGCGCGGTGTTCAAACTTCCCTTGCAAGAGGTTTGTTGTCGCTTCATTGTCCTGGTTGTGGGGCACCGGAAAGGGCAAGCCATCATGCCGGTTGTTCTTACTGTGGGCTTCCCCTGGGAGCGGGGGACCATGACTGGGTTTTGGAAAGTGTGTCTCCCGTGGCTATGGCGGATTTTGGCGGGGGACCAGGGAAATCCGCCGATGAAGTCAACGCCGTTCTCCTGGATCCCATCGGGTTACTGTCGGTCTTGATCGTTGCGAGCATGGCCGACGGAAAACTGGATCCGGCCGAACAAACCGTTTTGGAAACGTTTGCCCAGAAGCGCCGTATCCCCAAAGAACGAGTCGGAGAACTTTTCCGGGCCCACCAAGCCGGAGTTTTGCGTTTGCCCGCCCCGGAAACGTTGGTGGAATCCGCTCAATGGTTGGACGATCTGGTGGAGATGTGTTTTGTCGATGGAGGGGTGTCGGATACCGAACGGAGCGTATTGATATCCCTCGGCAAAACCATGGGCCACAGTGCCGCCGATGTGGACCTGCGCGTTCGCCGAAAAAAAACCAAGCTCTACAAAGAGGCCCGGGCCGCTCTGCGCGTGCCCGAACCCGCCGATCCTTACGTCTAAGAAATTTCGATAGCTGTTTCGTAATCCCGTTAACTTATTATCGTAAGACCGTCCCCGAATTGCTAAACAATCCGTCGTTAGTTAGCACTCCCCGACCAGGGATCCGGGTTAACGGTTCCTTACGTTCAATCTGGCGCTGGACTGGGCGGTTGCGCCGCCGCCGTTTCGGGCAACCACTTTAAAGAGAGAGCCGTTATCCGCGGCCCTGGTGGGCGGAGTGGTGTAAGTGGGATTCGTTGCGCCGGAAATATTCACCCCGTCTTTTGACCATTGGTAAGTCATGGGCGCGGAGCCTTCGACCCTGTATGCGAACGTGGCGGTTCGCCCCACAATCACTGATTGGTCCTGTGGGGATTGGATGACCCTTAAGTACGTTGTTACCGACAACCGGGCCGTGGCGCTGGTGACGGAACCGGCGCTGTTTCTGACAACCACCCTAAAGAGAGCGTCGTTTTCTTTGACGAGGGTTGGGGGCGTCGTGTAAGTGGCTTTTTTGGCGCCGGGAATGTCGGTCCCGTTCTTTTGCCATTGGTAAGTCAACGGGTCCGATCCCGTTGCGACCACACGGAATGTGGCGGATGTGTTCACTTCCGCGGACTGGGCAGTCGGTTGAGTGGTGATGGTGGGCGGCAGAAGGACCGTTAGTTTTGCGCTGGAGCTAGCAGTTGCGCCGCCGCCGTTTCGTGCGATGACTGTGAAGATGGCTCCGTTATCCTTGGTCGTGGTGGGTGGAGTGGTATAAGACGGTTTTGTGGCGCCTGGAATATTTTTTCCATTTTTTGACCATTGGTAGGTCATGGGCGCGGAGCCTTCGACTGTGTACTTAAATTTGGCGGGTTCACCTAAATTGACCGTTTGGTCTTGTGGGGATTCTATCACGCGCAAGTAGGTTGTTACCGACAACCGGGCCGTGGCGCTGGTGACGGAACCAGCGCTGTTCCTGACAACCACCCTAAAGAGAGTGCCGTTTTCTTTGACGAGGGTTGGGGGCGTCGTGTAAGTGGCTTTATTGGCGTGGGGGATATTAACCCCGTTTTTTTGCCATTGGTAAGCCAACGGGTCCGATCCCGTTGCAACCACACTGAATGTGGCGGACGTATTCACTCCCACGGACTGGGGGGCCGGTTGGGTCGTGATGGTGGGCGGAACAACATCCGTGAGTGTCCTCCCTCCGGTTATTACACTGTTTTTTGAGATCTTTTGCCCACTATCGAAAGCCCGAAGGCGGGCGTAATAGAAAGTGTCTGGTTTGAGTCCCGTGATTGTTGTGGAGGTGACTACATTGATGAACTTGTTGGTGTATTCTGGGACTGGCTTTGTAAAAAAATCGTTTTCTGCAACGTCTAGAAAATATCCTAGCAATGTTTCATTAGGCGCTGTCCAAGATAAGAACAGTTGGTCTGGCCCGATTGCCTCCAGACGCAGGTCCGTTGGCGGCTTGATGCCCCCGACGCGCGTAGTTTTGGACACCGTATTACTGTAATCCGAAAAATTCAAAGCCTGATCTATCGCTCGTAGCCGAGCGTAATAGGTGGTTGACGGCTCAAGGTTATCTACAAACAACAACATTCCGTCCGATAATATTTGTTTCTTGAATTGAGGGACAAAGCTTGGTTCCGTGGAAATCTCAATGGAATAAATATAAGCATCAGGCACATCGAGCCACCGAAGAAGGAGCTCGTTTTCTCTGAGTTCAGAAACCCGCAGATCTTCCGGCGCGCTGGGCGCCTGAACGTCTTCATAAGCGTACTTGTCAACGGTGTATCCTGAAAAGTTACCAGCCCAGTCATAGGCCCGGATTCGTGAAAAATATTTTGTCAAAGGTAAATCTTTCCTGAAAATATAGGTTCCAACGTTTCCTTCGATTCGATTCGGATAACCGTCTACAGAGGTGGAAAAATCGGGAGATGTGGATATTTCTATCGAATATCCCGCCACCCGGAAATTGTCACTTGATTTATTCCATTGTGCAAACAATCCGCTGTGCTCATCTTTTGATAGGTAAATTCGGAAGGAGCTGGGGGCTGTCGGGTTTTCCGTGTCGCGGGGTGTTGATCCAGTCATTGTTTTGCTGAAATCTGATACGTTTCCAGCAAGGTCAATGGCCCGTAGTCGGACATGGTATGTTGTCATCGGATTAATGTCTTCAATTACGTAGTTCGGTTCAAGACCGATAGAATGGGACTTATATTGATTAACAAAACTTGAAAAGGATGGACTGGTCGACACATCCAGGAGATACCCGATTAATATTTCGTTGTCCTTTGACTCTGCCCAGGTGAGACGCAACTCGCATCGAGCGGTCACAACCAAGTTAAGTTTCGTTGGTGTTGTTGGACTGATTTGATCATTGGGGGAAAGAACTGCTTTTTGCGCATTGATTCGGCCGAATCCAAAATAAGTGTCAAAGCCGGGCGTCCCAATGTCATCCGTGGAAGAATGGAGGATCTCACTGATACTGTAGTTGGCTAACGTGGGAAATTTGCTCAAAATAAGGGCCGCCACTCCGGCGACGTGAGGGCAGGCCATGCTCGTTCCATCCTTTGTTATGTATCCGCCGTTGCGGGAGGTTGAAAGGATGCCGACTCCCGGGGCGGAAACATCGATTCCCTGGCCATAATTTGAAAATGAAGCTTTTGCATCGTTGCTGTCTGTGGCCGCGACGGTGATCACATTCGGACAGCTCGCCGGACTTATGTTTGCTGTCTCGCCATAATCGTTTCCAGCGGCGGCCACCACTACGACGCCCTTCCCATACACATAGTTAACGGCATCGTAAAATGTTGATTCCGGGATGCAACGGCCATGTCCACCCCAGCTGTTATTGATTACATCCGCCCTATTGTCTGCCGCGTAAATAAGACCCCTGATCAGATCGGAAGAGTTTCCCTTCCCCAAGTCATTCAAGCCTTTCAGCGGCATGATTTTGGCTTTGTAGGCGACCCCAATGACACCAATTCCGTTGTTGCCCACAGCGGCAATTGTGCCGGACACATGGGTCCCATGGGAATTTCCGTCCGCGGGAACGTTGGAATTACTGACAAAATTCCATCCGTGCACGTCGTCCACATACCCATTGTAGTCATCATCAATGCCGTTGCCCGCGATTTCCCCGGGGTTACTCCAGATGTTGCTGGCGAGGTCGGGGTGGGTCATGTTGATGCCGGTGTCGAGAACAGCAACGACAACGCCCTCCCCTTTGGGTGAGTTGTCCCAGGCGGCGGGAGCCTGGATTTTGTTGAGTCCCCACAGGTTTCCATTCGATAAATCCGGGTCATTAACGGTGTCAATCCGAGCGACGTGGTTGAGCTCAACGTTTTCGATGCCGGGTTGGCGCTGGACCATTTCCATTAGGTGTTGGATGTCTTGGTTCGGGTCAAAGGCGATGACAAAGGTCCGTTGCAAGTTTTCAAGGCTTCGCGCCGCCAACTCACTGCCTCCCTGGGGGATGCGGGCCGCCCGCGCCGGCGGTGGGCCGGATTGGGAAGCGGCCCGCGCGATTATCGATGGGAGAGGAAGCAAGGGGCGGACAGAGGGGGCCGCCTGGGCCGAGGCCGGGCGGCCCGCTGATGGCATCGATGTCCACTGCACCGAAGAGGGGTCGACGCCTTTTCGGACGCGTACCAAAAGTTCGCCGGGGACGTAGGGAAGGTCGTTTGTCACCGTGATTGAAAAGTCCGTAGCGGCTTGCGTGCCGTTCGGATCCGTCACCGTGACCGTGATCGTCGCTTTGCCTTCGGTTTCCCGGGCGGGCACTGCCATAAGGGTTCGTTCACGGCCCTGGACGTTCACAGTTAAACCGAGGTCCGGAACCAGGAGCGGGTTATCGCTTGTCGCTTCGACTTTTAACGATTCGCCCGGGGTTTCCGCGTCGTTGACCAGGAAGGTGGCGATGGCCACCCCGTTTTCGGGGAGGGTGCGGTCGGTGATCTTCGAAATGGTCGGAGCGGTGTTATGGGTTGGCGTTTCCATCGAGGCGTCTTTTTTATTGTCGGTGTTCGACCGTCGAGCGGCGCGCAATAATCCAATTTCCACGCTCATCCCTGTTTGGTTCAAGAACAGAATCCCACCCATGCACACGCAGACCACCTTTTTCATTCGCGCATAGCTCATAATCGGCCTCCCCGACAATTCGAATTCACGAAATCGTGTTTGACAACGTCTTCACTTTATCAAGGAGGTCTTAAGAAAGGGTTAAGAAGTTGTAAATAAAGTGCAACATTTTTGTAAATTTTTGGTAAACGGAGCGTTGTTCGCAAGCGGCTCCAAAGGACGAATGAGGGATTCCCCGCGTTGTCAAATGGCTTCAGACCCGTCAGGTCTGTCGTCGGCAATGGAAGGTCCCCGGGGGGGGGGCTTGACAGGAAGTTAAATCGATATTAAAGTATCGATATAACAATATCGTTTTAAAATCAGGCGTGGGGAGGTAGGGGTGGTGAGGAAAAACGTGGCGAGGATTTCCGTTCCGACGTTGCGGCGGTTGCCGATGTATCATGGCTATTTGAAGAAAGCGGCGGGGCAGGGGCGGGCGTTCGTGTCGTGCACGCACATTGCGGCGGGCTTACACTTGGTTCCCATTCAGGTGCGCAAGGATCTTCATTCGGCAGGAATCGATGGGAAACCTCGCGTGGGATACGAAGTGCCGGTCTTGATCAGTTCCTTGGAGAAGTTCCTGGGATGGAACAACCTCTCCAAGGCCTATTTGGTGGGAGCCGGGGATCTGGGCGCGGCGCTGTTGGGATACAGGGGTTTTAACGATCAGGGGTTGGATATTGTCGCGACCTTTGACAACGATCCACGGAAAATCGGGGGGAAAATTCACGGGAAAAATGTTTACGCCCTAGACAAATTTGCCGACCTGGTTAAGCGCAACGGTGTCCTGATTGGAATTTTAGCGGTTCCGCGGGGAGTGGCTCAGGACGTGGCCGAGATCATGATCCGCGCGAGGATTCGCGCCATATGGAACTTTACGTCGGTTCGACTATTGGTTCCGCCTTCGATCATTGTCCAAGACGAAAACCTGGCGTCTTCGTTGGCGGTGTTGTCCAAACGATTGGCCCAAAGTCTTCAAAGGAGTCCCTCATGACCACGGATCTGCTGGAGTTGGAGAAAATACGGCTGGAAGTCGACAAAATATGCGCGCCCTGGAAGGGGCGGCCCGGAAACCTGATCATGGTGCTTCACGGCGTGCAAAATAAATACGGCTACGTGCCGCGCATGGTTTCCTTCGAAGTGGCCAAATACCTGGAGATCCCGTTGGCCCGAATTTACGAAGTCATCACGTTCTACAACTATTTCAAGCTTCAACCGCCGGGCCATCACATCGTTTCTGTGTGCCTGGGCACGGCGTGTTACTTGAAGGGCTCGTCCAAAGTGCTCGAGGCCACAGGGCATCAGTTGGGTATTAAGGCCGGCGAATCGACGCCCGACAAAAAATGCCATCTGCAGGTGGTGCGGTGTCTGGGGTGTTGTGGGCTTGCGCCCGTCATGACGGTGGGCGAACGGGTGTACAGCGGGGTGACCCCAGACCGGGTTCCCTCTATCTTGGCCGAATACAAGGGAGTCCCCCGATGAACATCGATGACCTGATAAAAATCAAAGAGGAGTTTCGCGCCCGCGATAAGGGAAGCTGGATCCGTGTGGGGATGGCCACCTGTGGGATCTCGGCGGGCGCGCAAGACACGTTTTTTGCCTTGCGCGAGGAACTGAAAAAACGGGGTCTCCCGGTGCCGATTAAAAAAACTGGATGCGTCGGCCGGTGTTCGGCGGAACCCCTTGTGGAAGTGTCGGTCGACGGGCGGCCGCCCGTCGCTTTCCAGCACCTGACCGCCGACCGGGCGGGGGAACTGGTCGATCGATTACTTGTTCAAAAGGCGGGCTGGGAGGAACAACGCGTCGTCCTTGAAGACACCCGACAGATGCGCGTTGTGTTGCGCAATTGCGGGATCGTGGACCCGGAAAACATTCGCGATTACATTGCCCGCGACGGGTTCGTGGGGTTGGCTAAGGCCCTCACCACGCTCAAACCGGAGGATGTGATCGAGGAGATCAAAAAAAGCGGGTTGCGCGGGCGTGGCGGCGCGGGGTTCCCCACCGGTCTCAAATGGGCGATCACCCGCCAAACCCCGGCCGATCAACGCTACGTTATTTGTAACGGCGATGAGGGTGACCCCGGGGCGTACATGGATCGGGGTGTTTTGGAAGGGGACCCTTATTCTGTCATTGAAGGGATGCTGATCGCCGGCTACGCGATGGGGGCCGATCAGGGGTTCTTTTACATCCGCGCCGAATACCCGCTCGCCGTGGAACGAATCGAAAAAGCCATCAAACAATGCCGGGCTCAAGGGGTGTTGGGAAAGAATGTCCTGGGAACGAGTTTTTCGTTCGACCTCGACATCCGTCTGGGGGCGGGCGCGTTCGTTTGCGGGGAGGAAACAGCCTTGATCGCCTCAATTGAGGGACGGCGGGGGTATCCCGAACCCCGGCCGCCTTATCCGTCCGTGAAAGGGTTGTGGGACAAACCCACGTGCATCAACAACGTGGAGACGTTGGCCAACCTCCCGGCCATTCTGGACAAGGGTTCCGCTTGGTTCTCCTCGATCGGCATCGACAAGTCCAAGGGAACCAAGGTGTTCGCCGTCACTGGGAAGGTCCGGCACGCGGGGTTGGTGGAGGTTCCCATGGGGACGACCTTGCGGGCAATCGTCTACGATATTGGTGGGGGCGCCGCCGGTGGGAAAAAAGTGAAAGCGGTCCAAACAGGGGGCCCATCGGGCGGGGTGATCCCTGAAGCGCTTTTCGATACGCCTGTCGGTTACGAAAACCTCTTGCGTCTCGGTTCCATCATGGGATCGGGCGGGATGATCGTTATGGACGAGGACGATTCCATCGTGGAACTCACGAAATTTTACCTGGGGTTTTGTGTCGATGAGTCGTGTGGCAAATGCGCCCCCTGCCGCATCGGGGGGACCCAGATGTTGCGCATTCTCAACCGTATTGTCGCGGGGGAAGGGGTGCCGGAGGATCTGGAAAAGTTAAAGACGATTTCGCAAGCCATGCAAAAGGCATCGCTCTGTGGGTTGGGACAAACGGCCCCCAACCCGGTGCTTTCCACCCTGCGTTATTTCGAACACGAATACCGCGCGCTCATTAAAGTCCCAGCGCCGACGAGCCGATAAGGGTCCGTAAAGAAATAAGTGACCTATTTGGCCGAGTGGATTTTGCGCCGAGCCAAGGCGCGAAGAGGAAGCAATGCCGTCTGCATTGTGACCGATGAGCAACGTAGGCGTAGGCCAAAAGCCGCCGGCGAAATGGGTCAATTATTTCTTTACGGACCCTAAGGAGAGTCCCATGGTTAAAGCCCTCATCAATTCCATCCCGGTGGAGGTGGCGGAGAACACCACCATTTTGGACGCGGCCCGATCGGTGGGGTTCAATATCCCCACCTTGTGCAAACACCCGGACCTGCGGGCCTCGGGGGCGTGCGGGATCTGCGTGGTCAAACTAAAGAACTCGTCCAAAATGCCCCGGGCTTGCTGTACGCCGGTGGAAGAAAATATGGAGATCACCACCCATGACCCGGAAATCGTCGCCATACGCAAAACCGTGGTCGAACTCATCCTCTCGGCCCACCCCAACGATTGTCAGGTGTGCGGACGCAACACCCACTGCGAATTGCAAAACGCCCTGGCGGATTTCGGGATCCGTGAAGAACCTTTCGACAAAATTGTTCCACCCGTGCCCAAGGACGCGACCACCGAAACTATCGTTTTGGATCCGGCCAAATGCATTAAGTGCGGCCGGTGTGTGGTGGTGTGCCAGGAAATGCAAAACGTCTGGGCTCTCTCATTTTTGGATCGAGGGATCAAAACTCGAATCGCTCCGGCCGGTGACATCAACTTGGCGGACTCTCCCTGCGTTCGATGCGGGCAATGTTCGGCCCACTGCCCCACGGGAGCCATCTTCGAATACGATGACACGGGCAAGGTGTGGGCCGCCCTGCAAAACCCTGAAAAACATTGCGTGGTTCAAATTGCGCCGGCGGTACGCGTTACTTTAGGAGAACATTTTGGGTTTGCGCCGGGCGTTAACTTGTCAAAAAAAATATACACCGCCCTTCGCCGCATGGGATTCGAGGCGGTCTTCGACACCAACTTCGGCGCCGACCTCACGATCATGGAAGAAGCCGCCGAGTTTGTTCAGCGGTTCGTTCACGGCAACGGCGCCATGCCTCTCATCACCACCTGTTGCCCATCCTGGGTGGACTTTATGGAAAAATTTTATCCGGACATGATCGATCATTTTTCCTCCGCAAAGTCTCCCCACGAAATGTTGGGAGCGTTGGCCAAAACCTACTACGCCCAGAAAAAAGGGTTGGCACCGGAAAACGTTGATGTTGTGTCGATTATGCCGTGCACGTCCAAGAAATATGAGATCCACCGAAGCAAGGAAATGCGGTCGTCGGGATACCAGGACGTGGACACTGTCCTCACCACCCGGGAATTGTCGCGCATGATCCGCATGGCGGGTATCGATTTTGCCCGCCTTCCGGACAGCGAGTGCGACCAACTGCTGGGCGACTACACCGGCGCCGGCACAATCTTCGGCGCCACCGGCGGGGTGATGGAGGCGGCCCTGCGCACCGCGGCCCATATGGTGACGGGAGAGAACCTGCCGAAACCTGACTTTGAATCTGTCCGGGGCCTCAAGGGCGTCAAGGAAACCACGGTGACCGTGGCCGGCAAAGAGATCCGCATCGCCGTGGCCCACGGGTTGGCCAACGTGGAATACGTGATTACCAAAATACGCGAGGCGAAAAAGGCCGGTCAGTCCATGCCCTACCAATTTGTCGAGGTCATGGCCTGTCCGGGCGGATGCATCGGAGGGGGAGGCCAGCCCTACGGCGTCACCGACGATCTGCGCGCCAAACGGGCCGCCGGCCTCTACAGCGAAGACAAAAACTTGCCGCGCCGTTGTTCCCACGACAACCCGCACATTCAACAACTTTACAAAGAGTTCTTGGGCGAGCCCTTGGGCGAAAAGTCTCACCACTTGCTTCACACTACCTACACGCCCCGGCCGCTTTATCAACGGTGATGCCGTGAACCAGACGCCCAAAAGCAACCGGCTCACCCTGGGGATTTTCGGACGGACCAACGTCGGAAAATCCAGCGTGCTGAATTACGTGGCCGGCCAGGACGTGGCCATTACCTCTGCGGTGCCGGGCACCACCACCGATGTGGTGGAAAAACCCTTCGAACTGTTGCCCCTGGGGCCGGTACTTTTTCTGGACACCGCGGGGGTGGACGACCACTCCGCCCTGGGCGACCAGCGGCTTCAACGCACCCGAGCGGCTTTTGAGCGAAGCGACATCGCCCTGATCATCACGGAACCCGGCGTGTGGGGCCCCTATGGAAAGACATTCTGATTTCTTTGTGTCCGGACGATTTTCTTTCTCCGCCGCCGATCTTGGGCGATTTGGCGGTTCCCGGCGGGATGGTGGTGTTGGTGGCTCCCCAGGACAAGCAGGCTCCCAAAGGTCGGCTGATTTTGCCCCAGGCCCAGGCCATTCGCGACGCGTTGGACCATGGGCTGGCCGCCCTCACGGTACAGTTGACCGATTACGCCGCCGCGTTGGCTAAACTTGTTCACCCGCCTGATTTGGTGGTGTGCGATTCCCAAGTGGTTGAGGCCACGGCGGCCCTTACCCCCGCGACGGTTCCTCTCACAACGTTCTCTATCCTTTTTGCCCGGGCCAAAGGCGACTTGGTTGACGCGGCCCGCGGGGCCCAGGTTATTGAAACTTTAAAACCGGGGGACCGGGTGTTGATCAGCGAATCCTGCAGTCACCATGCCATGGAAGATGATATCGGCCGGGTCAAACTGCCCCGTTGGTTAACAAAATATGTGGGCGGCGAGCTGGCGGTGGATGTTTGTTCCGGGCGGGATTTTCCGGCCAACGCGGCGGATTATCGCTTGGCGCTCCTTTGCGGCGGGTGCATGTTGTCTCGCCGAGAAATGCTGTCGCGCCTTCAGAAATTCCGTCGTGCGGGCGTGCCGGTGACCAACTACGGCGTGGCCATTTCCGCCTTGCACGGGGTGGCCGAGCGGGTGTTGTCGCCGTTCCCGGCGGCCTTGGCGGCTTACCGGGAAGGCAAGGGGGCGCTGTGCCCGCTCTCTTAAACGAAACCGAAGCGTGGGCCCGGCGTATCGTTCCCGACCAAGTCCACCGTTATATGTCGGGGGATCAGGACTTTATTAATGACGACAAAATCCACGAAATTCTGCGGACCGCCGTCGTGCCCAGCCGTCAACGGGTGGACGAAATTTTAGCGAAATCCTTGGCCGTTGAGACGCTCTCCCCCGAAGAGGTCGCCGCGCTGTTGCGCGTCCAAGACCCCGAAACCTGGGCCCGTATGCGGGCCACCGGCGCCGAGGTGAAACGCCGCGTTTACGACAACCGCATCGTGACCTTTGCGCCCCTTTATTTAAGCAACCACTGCGTGAACGATTGTTCTTACTGCGGTTTACGGCGAAGCAACACGGCGATGGCGCGCCGGACCTTAAGTTTGGACGAAGTTAAAAAAGAGACGGCCGTGTTGGCGGGAGAAATTGGCCACAAACGGTTGATCGCGGTGTACGGGGAACATCCGGCCTTTGATGTCCATTACATGGTGGATACACTACGGGCCATCTACGAGACGAAAACCACCACCCCGGGCGGCGGTCGTGGAGAAATTCGGCGGGTGAACGTAAACGCGGCCCCCCAAACCGTGGAAGACTTGAAAGTGTTGGCCGAAGCGGGACTGGGCACCTTTCAGGTGTTTCAGGAAACCTACCACCACGACACCTACGCCCAGGTTCACCCCGCGGGGACCATGAAAGGTGATTATCGTTGGCGCCTTTACGCCATGCACCGGGCGCTGGAAACCGAGATCATTGACGACGTGGGGTTGGGCGTCTTGTTCGGTCTTTACGACTGGAGGTTCGAGGTGTTGGGACTGTTGACGCACAACATTGAGTTGGAGACCCGCTTCGGCATTGGCGCCCACACGATTTCTTTTCCACGGTTGGAACCGGCGGCCCATACGCCGTTTTTGGACCATTTGCCCTATCGGGTTTCAGACGATGACTTTGAAAAGCTGGTGACGGTGCTTCGGCTGGCCATTCCCCACGCGGGCATGATCATTACCGCCCGGGAATCGGCCGATGTGCGCCGTCGCATACTCCCGTTGGGGTGCACGCAAACCGACGCTTCCACCAAAATCGGTGTGGGGGCCTACTCTGATCATGCCTCCACCCAGGATGGCGACCGCCAACAGTTCGTGTTGGGGGACACCCGCACTCTCGACGAGGTGGTGCGGGAACTGGCGGAAAAAGGCTGTATCACAAGCTTTTGCACGGCTGGCTATCGTTGCGGCCGCACGGGACGATGTATCATGGAACTTCTGCGATCCGGGACCGAAGGGAAGTTCTGCAAACTGAACGCGGTGCTCACCTTTCGGGAATGGCTGGACGATTTCGCCTCGCCCGAAACCCGCGTGGTGGGGCATAAAGTGTTGGCGGCGGAGTTGGCGGAGGTCAAAACTAAAAATCCCCACGCTTACCCGCGCCTCATGGAAAGTTACAACCGCATCGTCGCCGGGGAACGGGACCTCTATTTCTGATGGATCGATCGGCGATTGTTGCGGCGTTGTCGGACGATGATCCGGATCAGCTCAAACAATTGCGGTGCCGGGCTTATGAAGTAAAAGTTCGGCACTTTGGCCGGACAGTTCATTTGCGCGGGCTTATTGAGTTCAGCAACCGGTGCGTTAAAAGCTGTTTTTATTGTGGGATTCGGCGGGACAACAGCGCGGTGGACCGGTTCTCCATGACCGTTGATGAGATCGTTCAATGCGCTTTGAATTCCCACCGGTTGGGGTACGGCTCCGTCGTCCTTCAGTCCGGGGAACGGCGCGACAGCGACTTCGTCGCTTTTGTCGATGAGGCCGTGCGAGCGGTTTTGAAGGCGAGCGGAGGGGAACTGGGGGTGACTCTTTCCTGCGGGGAACAGTCCACCGATACCTACGCGCGCTGGCGGGCCGCCGGGGCAAAACGGTACCTTTTGCGGATTGAAACCAGCGACCCCCGCTTGTACGCCGCTCTTCATCCCGCGGACCATTCTTTCGCCGATCGGGTCCGTTGTCTGTGGGAACTAAAAACCATCGGTTACCAGGTGGGCACCGGCGTGATGATCGGTCTTCCTGGCCAAACCGCTGAACAATTGGCCGATGACATCCTTTTTTTTGGAGAACTGGACGTGGACATGATTGGGATGGGGCCCTACATCCCTCACGGGGAAACCCCCCTGGCCGCGTCCGCGGTGAATTTTGACAAGGCCCGGAATTTCCAGCTCGGATTGAAAATGATCGCTCTCACCCGGTTGGCGTTGGGGGACGTCAATATTGCCGCCGCAACCGCCTTGCAAGCGCTCGACCCCAGTGGCCGGGAAAAAGGCGTTCGTTTCGGCGCCAACATCATCATGCCCAACGTGACCCCAACGGTCCATCGGCAACGGTATCAGCTTTATGAGGGAAAACCCTGTTTAACCGATGAGCCTGACGCATGTGGAAATTGTCTCGACGCGCGTCTGCGCGCCGTGGGCGAGCGCGTGGCCTTAAACGAACAGGGCGATTCTCCCCATTTCGTTCGGCGGACAGAGAAAACCTAATTACCTAAATGCGTCCCCCCAGGATGGGGGGGGGTTATTGGCGTAGGGGGGAGGGGTAGAAGTGGGGGCGGCCGGGGGCGCTTTCGGCTCCGACGGGTTCCAATCGTTTGATGCCGTCGCGGTTTAGCACCAGTCGGATTCGTTCGTATCGGGTTTCCCGTTTGGAGGTGAAACGCAAAATCACGTTCACGTGATACACCCTTGCTCCGGGGATCACTTCGCTTCGTCCTTCATTCAGCGTAAAGAGGTCTTTTGTCGGTTCGTCCATCTTGAGCAAAAAGTTGCGGAGGTTGAAACGGACAATGTCGGTGACGCCCGTTTTTCGTTTGTGGTTCCTTAAAATGTGCCGCGAGTAGAGCGTGATGTCTTTGGTGTAATGGATCACCTTTTCGGCCCGCCAGGTGTTTTCAATTTCTGTGATGTGGTCGCGGTTTCGCAGTTTGACCGCCAGCGGATCAACCCTCTTTTCCTGAACAAATCCCACCGCTTCCCGGCACACGCCCATTTTGTCACCTGTTAACGGGTCGTAGATCGAGGTGGATCGGTCGTAGACGTTTTTGGACAGCCAACTTTGCAGGCGGGCTTGGGACATCGCTTTCATGCGGTCTTTGAGCATGTAGCTGATCACCAAAATCACGAAAAATCCCAAAGACAGGGTTCCGTACACCTTTTGGTAATAAAACGCCACACCCGTCGCAAACAGCATGGCCACACCGGCTCCCAACGCCAGAAGCAAATGTTCCAGGCCCGTTTCTTCCATGCGCTTTTGAACGTGCAGATGCAGGGCGCTGGCCATGAACTTTTTGAGGACGCTCAGTCGAAACACCAGCGTCTCGTTCTCTTGACCTTGATTGATCAAAGAAGGATAGCCCGTTTCCCGTCGATAGGCCACTTCTCCGTTGATCCGTGACCGCAATCCGGCGGCCGCCTTAATCAGAGAGGGTTCGGCCCGGTCTTGCACCAACCGCAACAGTTCGTGGGCCCGTTCTTCAATCAGCAAACTGATGTATTCGTCCGTGAACCCGTAGGTGGCCGCCGCGGAGGCGGGCAGGCGGGGGTCTTGAAAACCCGATTTTAATCCTCGAAATCGCGACGTGACGTTGCGGATTTGCACCAAAAATTCTGTCAATAACGCGTCGGCTTGGGGCAATCCCTCGTGCCCGCGGTCGGGACTTTTGTCGTTCAATAGATTTTCAATGGACCGGGCTTGTTGGCGCAATGTGTTTTTGAGGACGCATCCCAAGAGGCGCATTTCGTAATCGAGAGCGTGTAACTGTTCGTGTGTGGGAGCGCTCAAACAGGCGGTCAGCCAGGTGGCCACTCCCTTGAGCGGCGATCGGTCTGATCCGCTGTCGGTGAGCGCGCTTAACGTGAAATCCGGCGTTCGGAATCGAATGTAAAGAAGAAGGTCTCGATAAAATTGGTTCTTTGTATAAGTGGCTGTGTTGATGTCCAGGTTTTCAGGAATGAAAAAGTAGGTGTCCACTCGGTACCGGTCCCGGGGAATGTGACGGTGCAGGTCGTAGGCCAGTTTCACCTCGAACTGGAATTGGTCGTGCCGTCTTACCAAACCGTTGTTGTCGTTCATGGCAGTCATCCGTGACATCCATTCTAGGCCCAGGACCGGTTTTTTGCAAGGGGATGGTTTTTTCGTGGTTACAAAAAACTATAATGTTTCCCGATATGCGCGCTAAAGACTATTTGTTCCCTGTTTTGCTGTCGGCTTTGGTGATTCCCGGCGCTGGGCAGTTCTATAACAAAGACAAAACCAAAGGACTCATTTTGCTCAGCTTGTTTGTGTTGGTGATCCTGGGTTTTATGGTGTCTTTGTCGGTCTCTTTGGCCCAAATGCTGCCGCCGGGAGGCGTTGTGGCTCCCGAACAGCTTCAGGGCTTGGCGCAAGAACTGATGGACAATCACGGGACTTTTATCCGAACTTTTTGGTATTTGGTATTGGCCATTTGGGGTTACAGCGTCATCGACGCTTATTTGGGAGCTCGGGATTTGGCGAAAGCCGGCCGCAAGCCGCCTTCGGTTGATGAACCTCCGTCGATTTGATGTCCCTCACCCTGCCCTCTCCCAAGAGGAGAGGGAAAATTCATGTCTTCCTTCCCTTCTTAAGGGAAGTTAGACCCTTGATTGGATGATGATCGTCAGCGGTTGCGGTGATGCTAATCTCAGGAGGTCTCTATGGTCACAGGTCTGGTGTTGGTTCGCATGAACGCGGGGCGGGAAAAGGCGACCCTCAAACAAATTAAAGAAACCAAGGGCGTCGCCCATGTGTCGGCCGTCTACGGCCGGTGGGATTTGGTGGTCGACGTGGAAGCGGAAGATTTGCCGTCAATGACCAACGTGGTGGTGGAAAAAATCCGCGCCATTCCCGGCGTGGCGTCCACCGAGACCCTGGTCACGACCGCGATCTGATCGCGTGAACCGGCTCTCCATCGCCCTCTTCGCTCTCACTATGGCTCTCACGTCTTCGCGCGCCCTCGCGGCGATTCCCGTCAAAACCCTTCCCAACGGCCTTCGAACCGTGATCATAGAAGACCACGCTTCTCCGGTGGTGTCGCTCCAAATCTGGGTCCGGTGCGGAGGCGTCAACGAAGCGGGTCCCACCTCCGGCGTGTCTCACTTTTTAGAGCACATGATCTTTAAGGGAACCGACAAAATTTCCGCCAACGAAATATCCAAAATTGTCGAGTCGAACGGCGGATCCATCAACGCCGCCACCGGCGGCGAAACCACCCACTACTACATCGATATGCCATCCAACAAGTGGGAACAGGCGTTTGACGTGTTGTCTCAGTCGGTCTTGCGTCCGGCGTTTCCCCCGGCGGAGTTTGAAAAAGAACGCAAGGTTATTTTGGAAGAAATCAAACGGCGCAACGACGATCCTCAATCGGACCTGTGGGACGGATTTTTGGAAAGCCTTTACACCCAGACCCCCTATCGCCAGCGCGTGATCGGGTCCGTCGACACCATCACCGCCATGACCCGCGATCGCATGGTGCAACAACATCGCCTCTACTACGTGCCCAACAACATGGTGGTCGTGGTGGCGGGCGACATCAAGAAAAAAGAGGTTGAGAAAAAAATCAAACAGGTGTTTGGGTCTCTTCCCAAAGGCGTGTTGCCCGCCGCGCCCAACCTTATTGAGCCGCCGGCGGAAAACAACGCGGTGCGTGAAATCAAACGGTCGGCCAAACAGGCCTATCTGGCCCTCGGTTTCGTGGGGCCCAGCCTGAAAGACCCAGACCAGGTGGCCTTTGACGTCTTAGCGACCACCCTCGGCGGCGGCCAAAGTTCTCGCCTGTACCAGGTCTTTCGTGAGCAAAAACGCCAGGTCTGGAGCATCAGCGCCAACTTTATCAGCCACGCGGGGTCCGGCGCTTTCGGGATTTTTGCCGAATGTCCGCCGGAGAAGGTGAGAGCTCTTCCCAACGATATTTATTTTCTTTTAAACGATATCGAGTTTAACGGGTTTAAAGTGGAAGAATTGGCTCGGGCTAAAGCTCAAATGCGAAGTTCCTGGCTTTATTCTCAAGAAACGTACCACGGTCAGGCGTCCCAATGGGGTTTTTACACCGCTTTGGGCGCGCCCGAAGTTGTGTCAAACTATTTAAAAAAGTTGGACGCCGTTTCTCTGGATCAGTTGTCGAAACTGTTGACCCAATATACCCTCGGGCGAACATTGACGGGGGTGATGGTTCTGCCTTCCGATGGGCAAGGCCGGTGAGCCCGTTCCGATGCGCGCTCAACTGGGTTTGGGGTTGTTCCTTATGACCGCCGCTTTCGCCACCGCCCGGGCTGAGGGGATCACGGTGAAGGTGTTTGCCAACGGCCTTAAATGGATCCACCGACCTGTGACACACAACCGCATTATGGCGTTTCAGCTGTTTATACCGGGCGGGGCCATTTTGGAACCGGAACCCTTGTCCGGCGTGACACAACTGATGGCGTCGACCATGGTGAAAGGCACAATCCACCGGTCGGCTTTGGAGCTGGCCCAGGAAATGGAATTGTTGGGCGCCTCTTTTGGATTGGACGCTCAGCCCGACGTGCTGGCCGCGGGGGGGCAAGTCATCATCGACAAATGGGCTCCCACGTTTGATGTGTTTGAAGATGTTCTTCTCTATCCCTCCTTCCCCCAAGAGGAAGTGGACAAAGAGCGGGAAGCCCTGCTCAACGCGTTGAAAACAAAAGATGAGCACATTTTCTCAGTGGCCGAAGAACTGTTTCGGCGGGAAATGTTCGGCGCCCATCCCTACGGCCGGCCCGACGAAGGAACCGAGGAAAGCGTGGCCCAAATCACCCGGGACCAGTTGCGCGATTGGCACCGGGAACGGGTGTCGCCCCGGGGAGCGGTGTTGGTGACCGTCGGGCGTGTTCCGATGGGCCCGTTGACGCGACGGGTTGAGAAATTTGCCAAAGCGTGGACAAGCCCGGGCGGGTCGGCCCTTCCCGTGGCGCCCATCGCGTATCCGTCCAAAGTCCGGTCCGCCCAGGGGGAAGGAAAATTCGAACAGGCGTATTTGATGGTGGGATATCCCGCCCCCGCGGTGTCCAGCGATGATTATCCCGCCATGAAACTGGTGAACGCTCTGTTGGGCGGGGGAATGAGTTCCCCCTTGTTTCAGTCGGTTCGTGAGGAAGGTTCTTTGGCTTACGAGGTATCGTCGTTTTATCCCTCCCGCAAGGCCGGTAGCGCGTTTGTTGTCTACGCGGGCATGGACCCCCACAACTTACATTTGGCCGAACAAAAAGTCCGATCCGTTTTGGCGGACTTCGCCGCCCAACCGCCTTCTCCGCAAGATTTAGAAGACGCGAAAACCTACATCCGGGGCCACTACTTGATGGACCACCAAACCAATGGCCGGATCGCCTGGTATTTGGGCTGGTGGGAAATTTTGGGCAAGGGATATGCCTACGATACGGTTTACCCCGATGTGATTTCATCGTTGACCACTGAGACTATTCACCGAATTTCCCGCGACCTTTTCGCTCATCCTTCCGTGACGGTTCACGTCATTAATAAGCCCGCTAAAAATTAGTCATTGACGATGGACATTTCCTTCCCGAATCGAATTTCCTGGTTATCGGGGGTGGCGGTTATTGGATTGTTGACCGCGGGATGCGGGCAAGACCCGATTCCTGAACCGGCTCTTTCCGCCGCGTCCGAATCGCCCGTGACCGGGGACACCTATGTGGAAGCGTCTTTGGGCGACCCCTCCCGCCTCAACCCCCTGCTCGCGTCGGATTCGGCGTCCGGTTCCGTCAACAGCTACGTGTTTAACGGGTTGGTCAAATACGACCGGGATTTGAAACTGGTGGGCGATTTGGCGGAGTCCTGGGACGTCCGCCGCAACGGATTGGAAATTGTGTTCCACTTACGTTCAAACGTGAAGTGGCACGACGGAGCGCCCTTCACCGCCGATGATGTGGTGTTTACCTACGAGCGGTTGGTGGATCCCAAGGTGATGACACCCTACGGGTCCGATTTCGCGCTGGTCAAGTCTGTCACCGCCCTGGACGATCACACGGTTCGGGTGGAATACAAAGAACCGTTCGCCCCCGCTCTTGAATCCTGGGGAATCGGCATGGTCCCGCGCCACGTGTTCGTCGGGAAAGATTTTAACACCCATCCCGCCAACCGCGCTCCGATCGGAACGGGTCCTTACCGGTTCGTTCAGCTCAAAACCGACGAAAAAACTGTTCTCGCGGCCAACCCCGATTATTTTGAAGGGCGGCCTTACATCGACCGCGTGATTGTGCGGGTGATCCCGGACAGTTCCGTCCAATTTTTGGAAATGCGCAACCAGTCCATCGATACCATGGGCCTTCGGCCAGACCAATACAGGGCCTACGACGCCTTTTTTATGAATCATCGGAAATTTCGTTATCCTTCCTTCAGCTACACCTTTTTCGGGTTCAATTTGACCCGGCCCATGTTCCACGATGTTCGAGTACGACGGGCGTTGGCCATGGCGTTGGACAAAAGAGAAATTATCGATGGTGTCTTGATGGGGTATGGGCGGTCAGCCACGGGGCCGTTTCCGCCCTCTTCCTGGGCGTTTGATCCGACCGTTCCGGAGGTGCCTTTCGATCCAGGGAGGGCGAAGGCCCTCTTGGCAGAGGCCGGGTGGGGCGATACCGATGGCGACGGTGTTCTGGATAAAAACGGGAGCCCGTTCGCCTTTACCGTCATCACCAACCAAGGCAACAAAATGCGTGAACAAACCGCCCTCATTTTGCAGGCCCACTTGGCCCGGGTGGGCGTGCGGGTGGATATTCGGGTTCTGGAATGGTCTTCGTTTATCCATGATTTCGTCGACAAGGGAAACTTTGACGCTTTGATTTTAGGGTGGAATTTGGGGCGGGATCCGGACCAATACCTCATATGGCATTCCAGTCAGCGGGGGGAGGGGCGTTACAATTTTGTGGGTTACGACAATCCTGAAACCGATCGGTTGTGGGAACAGGGTCGGCGGACCTTTGATCTTGACCAACGGCGCGCGGTCTACCAAAAAATCCATCGGCTGTTGGCCGAGGACATGCCCTACATTTTCCTCTATTACCCGGAATCCCTGCCCGTGGTTCACCGACGGTTCCAAAACGTGGAAACCGCACCCGCGGGAATTGGCTGGAACTTCCGGGAATGGTTTGTGCCTTGGTCCCTTCAACGATACAGGTTGGCATCCTAATGGGTGCGTTCCTTTTTCGCCGTTTCGCGTTGACCCTTGTCACATTGCTGGGTATTACGTTGATGACATTTTTGGTCATGCGCATTGCGCCCGGGGGATTGACCGCCGGGACGACGGATTTGAGCGCCCGGGTGTCGGCCCACGAACAGCGCAAAAAGTTTGCGGCCCTCTACGATTTGGACAAGCCCTGGTACGTTCAGTATGGCCGTTGGTTGAAACGTCTGTCCCGGTTGGATTTCGGGCGTTCCTTCAAGGACGACCGGCCGGTGTTGGAAAAAATTAGCGAACGGTTGCCGAACACCCTTTTGTTGAACGTATTATCGTTGGGGCTCGTTTTCTTTGTGGCGGTTCCCCTCGGCATTTTGGCCGCTGTCAAACAAAACACCGTTTGGGACCGGGCCGTTTCGGCCTTGGTTTTTATCGGGTTTTCGGCGCCGACCTTTTGGTTGGCGTTGATGTTGATGATGTTGTTCGGGGTCACCTTAGGATGGCTTCCCTTATCCGGTTTGCACGCGCTCAACGCTGATGAGCTGTCGGCAACCTCCTCTGTGTTGGACATGGCCCGCCACCTGGTTTTGCCGGTTCTGATTTCGGCTTTTGCCGGGTTGGCGGGGTTGTCGCGGTTTGTGCGCAACGGACTGTTGGAAGTGGTTCGCCAAGATTACGTCCGCACCGCCCGGGCCAAGGGGTTGCCGGAATCCCGGGTGATTTTTCGTCATGCCCTTCGCAACGCGCTGATCCCCGTGGTCACCCTGTTGGGCCTTTCGTTGCCGGATTTGATCGGTGGAGGATTTATTTTTGAAACCATTTTTGCTTTTCCCGGCATGGGTCGGCTGGGGTTTGATGCCGTGATGGCACGGGACTTTCCCGTGGTCATGGGCGTGGGGACCATCGCCGCTTTCTTGACGTTGGCGGGCAACCTGTTGGCGGACGTGACGTATGCCCTTGTCGATCCGCGTATTCGCTTGGCCGGGAAACATCGCTGATGTGGCGCTTTTACGGAAGACGTTTCCTGGCCAACCGTCTGGCGTTGGCCGGTGCTTCGGTGCTCCTTTTTCTTGGGTTGGCGGCGGTGGGGGCGCCGGTGTTGTCACGGACCGATCCCAACCAACAGCGGCTGACTGAACGGCTCATGCCGCCGTCGGTTCACCATCTCTTGGGAACCGACGATTTGGGCCGGGACGTGGCCGCTCGGATGTTGCACGGCGGGCGGGTGTCTCTGCGCGTGGGGTTGGTGGCGGTGGGAATTTCTGTGATCATCGGCACGTGGGTGGGCGTGACCGCCGGTTTTTTCGGCGGGTGGGTGGACGGCCTTCTTATGCGGGTGGTGGACATTATGCTGTGTTTTCCAACCCTCTTTTTGATCCTGATGGTCATCGCGTTTTTGGATCC
The DNA here is from genome assembly GCA_016715645.1 of Elusimicrobiota bacterium. Lineage (GTDB taxonomy): Bacteria > Elusimicrobiota > Elusimicrobia > FEN-1173 > FEN-1173 > JADKHR01. The sequence continues at coordinate 21,964 of JADJZR010000012.1, forward strand.
GAGCCTGTGGACCGTCATGACGGTTATTGGCATGACCTCCTGGCCCGGGTTGGCCCGGTTGGTTCGGGGGGAAACATTGAGTTTGCGGGAACGGGATTTTGTTTGGGCCGCTCGCGGGTTGGGGTTGTCGGCCCCGCGCATTGTGCTGGTTCATCTCCTGCCCAACCTGGTGGTTCCTATCCTTGTCTCCGCCACGTTGGGCGTAGGAAGCGCGATCTTAACCGAGTCGGCCCTTTCGTTTCTGGGGTTGGGGGTTCAGCCGCCCATGGCATCGTGGGGAAACATTTTAACCAGCGGAAAAGATTATTTGCATGTGGCGTGGTGGTTGTCGGTGTTTCCAGGGGTGGCCATTTTGGTGACCGTGTTGGCGTTGAATTTGTTGGGCGAAGGCTTGCGTGATGTGTTGGATCCTCGCTCGTGAGCCTTTTAACCGTCGAGGATCTGTTTGTGGAATATCGGCACGGCGCGCGGCGTGTTCCGGCGGTGCGCCATGTGTCGTTTTCTCTGAAAGAAGGGGAGTGTTTGGGCGTGGCGGGCGAGTCGGGATCCGGTAAATCCACCTTGGCCCTGGCCCTTTTAAAGCTGTTGCCGGATTCGGCTTCTCTCTCGGCTCAGCGGCTTGATTTTGATGGCCGATCGGTCTTGGATTTGGCCCCTCGGGAATTGCGGGCTTTGCGCGGCGGGGAGGTCGGGTTTGTTTTTCAAGATCCGTTCTCGGCCCTCAACCCCGTGTTGACCGTGGGCGACCAGGTGGACGAAGTGTTGGAATGGCATCGGGGGGGCCGAAACCGCCAACGGGTTTTGGATTTGTTCGCGCAGGTTCGATTGCCGGACCCCGGCGACCTGTACGGGGCCTATCCCCACCAGCTTTCGGGAGGCCAGCGGCAACGGGTGTGTTTAGCCATGGCCATCGCGTCGAACCCCAAACTGCTCATCGCCGACGAGCCCACCACCGCGTTGGATGTTACCGTTCAACGTGAAATTTTGAACCTGCTGGACGATTTGCGACGGGACGTAAAGACTCAGGTCCCTCATCCGCCCCTTCGGGGCACCTTCCCCCAAGAGGGGAAGGAAAACAAAGAATTTCCCTCTCCTCTTGGGAGAGGGCAGGGTGAGGGGCTTGCGCAATTTCGGAGGAATATGAAAATGGCGTTGATCCTGGTTACCCACAACGTGGGACTGTTGTCGGAACGTTCCGACCGGTTGGCGGTCATGTACGCGGGAGAAATCGTCGAAATCGGGCCCACGGCCACGGTGTTGTCGCGCCCAGCCCATCCCTACACCCAGGGGTTGCTGAAATCGCTTCCTCGCTTGTCGGGGACCGACCGGCGTCTTCCGGCCTTGCCGGGCCAACCGCCGGATCCTAAAGAGTTGCCTTCTGGGTGTCCGTTTCGTGTCCGGTGCCCGTCGTCCTTCGAACGGTGCGTCGTCCATTCGCCGGCTCTTCGGCCGGTTTTGGATGGGACGGTTCAAGCGGCCTGCCACTTGTTTGGGGACTTCCCATGAAACCTCTTTTAGAAGTGAACAACCTGTGCAAAACGTTTCCCGTGCGGGGCGGCCTTTTTCAGGGTCGGCGCGAAGAGGTGCGGGTGTTGGACGGTGTGTCGATTTCGGTGCAGGAAGGGGAGTCGGTGGGGCTGGTGGGGGAAAGCGGGTCCGGAAAAACCACCTTGGCCCGTGTGATCGCGGGATTTTTATCCCCGACGGCCGGCGACGTTCGGTGGGAGGGACAGCCCCAATCTTCATTTCCCCGACGGCAATGGGCGGGGCGAGTGCAGATGGTGTTTCAAGATCCGTCCGCGTCGCTCAACCCCAAACTGTCGGTGGGAACCTTGATTCAAGAGGCCCTGTCGGTGGCGGAGGTCTCGGCTCGGACAGTGGAGTCGGTTTTGTCCGACGTGGGTATGCCCTCGGATGGGAGCGGGCTTTATCCCCACCAATTTTCCGGCGGGCAAAAACAGCGCATCGCCATTGCACGGGCCTTGGCTGTGGGATCGAGGTTGTTGATCGCTGATGAACCCGTGTCAGCGTTGGATTTATCCATCCAGGCTCAAATTTTAAATTTGTTGGCGGACCTCAAAGAAAAGTGGGGATTATCTTTGATCCTGATCAGCCACGATTTGACCGTGGTGCGCCAAATGACCGATCGGGTGGTGATCCTCGATCGGGGGCGTGTGGTTGAAACCGGCCCGACGCAAACGGTGCTCGGGTCTCCCCAAAGCCGTGTGACCCAGGTGTTGTTGGACGCGGTGCCTAAGTTGTTGAGGTAATAGAAAGGAGAATTTTATGAAAGATAGGGTAACTGCTCAGGTCCCTCACCCTGCCCTCTCCCAAGAGGAGAGGGAAAACTTTGTTTTCCTTCCCCTCTTGGGGGAAGGTGCTCCGAAGGGGGCATTCGCCCCCGAGGAGCGGATGGGGGACCTGCGCAGTTACAAAAGATGAATCAATTGATCAAAGGGTGTCCGCCGGAGTCGTGGTTGGTGGGCGGGTTTTTACGCGATGCGTGGTTGGGGCGGCCCACCTCGGACGCGGATGTGGTGGTTGCGGGCGATGCGAAAAATGCGGCCCGTCGGTTCGCGGCGGCCCAGGGAGGGCATTTTTTCCCCTTAGACGAAGAGCGGGGAACCTACCGGGTCGTGTTGACAGGGTCCCATGGAAAAATTGTTTTTGATTTCTGCCAACGGCAGGGAAAAACCATCGAGAACGACCTACAAAAAAGGGATTTCACCATCAATGCCATGGGCCTTTCCGTTCTTCATTGGGGCGACCCGAACTGGAAAAAAAAGGTGCTGGATCCCACCGGGGCCATAGCGGATTTGCAACGGAAGAAAATTCGCCGAATTTCGGCCGCTAATCTTAAAGAGGATCCGTTGCGGATTCTGCGCGCGTTTCGGTTTATGGCCGAGTTGGGGTTTGGCTTCACACCGGAGACCTGGTCCGACGTTAAAAAGGCTGGACCCTGGTTGAAGCGAAGCTCGCCGGAACGGGTTCGGGAAGAAATTCTCTATTTGCTGGCTTCTCCCAGAGCGGCCGACACGTTGCGGGAAATGGATCGGGCCGGGGTGTTGGCGGTGGTGTTTCCGGAAGTGGAACCCTTGCGCCGGACCGGGTTTGATTATTACGGAAAGGGGGGCGTGTTGACCCACTCGATCGCCGCCGTGGGATCGTTGGAGAAATTATTGACGGAACTTCCCCGGCAATTTCCGCCTTTTCACAAAGAACTCACGGCCTACTTAAATGAAGTGGTGGGCCAGCATCCGCGATACGCCCATTTGAAACTGGTGGAACTGTTCCACGACATCGGCAAACCCGCCACCGCCAAGAAAGAAGGAGACAAACTGCACTTTTATGGCCACGACGCGGTGGGTGCGCGAATGGTTGAAAAGATCGCCGCCCGGCTTCGGTTTTCGTCCAACGAGACGCGGTCGATTTCCCGTCAGGTGGGGGCCCATATGCGGCCGGGAAATTTGGGCCATCAACCGGTGTTGTCCGATCGGGCCATCTACCGGTTTTTTCGGGATTTGGAAGGAGACGCGGTGGGTTTGTTGATCGTGGCGTTGGGAGACCATTTCACCTATTTGTCCCCGCGGGCGAGAAACGGGCGAAAAGATCCTGTTTACCGGACCATTCGGAAATTGTTGGAGACGTATTTCCTTAAACGCGCGTCGGTGGAACCGCCCAAAATCGTTGACGGAAACGATGTGATGAAGGCGCTGAAACTTAAACCGGGGCCCGAGGTGGGCCGGCTGTTGGCCGCGGTGAGGGAAGCCCAGGCCGCCGGCGAAGTTAAATCAAAAAAGGAAGCTCTGGCCCTGGCCAAAACCCTTTTGGCGTGATAGAATTTCGGTTCAGCGGTAAACCTGAGCGGTTGTCCCTCGTGGAACGGGACTCCCGAAAGATCAGCGGAAAACCTTAGCGGGTGTGGTTCAATGGTAGAATGCGAGCTTCCCAAGCTTGAGACGAGGGTTCGATTCCCTTCACCCGCTCCACTTTTATTTTTCCACTTTAACCCGAAATCCTCAGTTGGATCGCGGAATTCGACGGAAAATTCGGGTTAACCTTTGAAAATCCATGGGTTTATAAGGGGAACGCTATGACAGGACCCAATCCACTTAATTACGAAGGCGTGTCGCCGCGATTGGTGGCGGGGGATCCTGCTCACGACGTGTTTCGAGGGGACAAGGGATCGTTGGACGTTTTTTTTCGGCCCAAGGCCGTGGCCGTGGTGGGCGCCACCGAACACGCGGGCACGGTGGGGCGCACGTTGTTGTGGAATTTGATTACCTCGTCGTTTGGCGGCACCGTTTATCCCGTCAATCCTAAACGCCCGAGCGTGTTGGGCATCAAAGCGTATCCTCGGATCTCGGATATTCCCGAAGCGGTGGATTTGGCTGTCATCGCCACGCCCGCGCCCACGGTGCCCGACCTCATCGCCGAATGCGTGTCGTTGGGCGTGCCGGGCGCCATTATTATTTCCGCCGGGTTTAAAGAAAACGGCGCCGAAGGGTTGGCCCTCGAACAGCGCGTGCGCGAAATCGCTCAAGGCAAAATGCGGATTTTGGGCCCCAACTGTTTGGGGTTCATGTGTCCTCCGTCGGGTTTCAACGCCACGTTTGCCAAAGGCATCGACGCCAAAGGTAACGTGGGTTTTTTAAGCCAATCCGGCGCTCTGTGCACAGCGGTGTTGGATTGGAGTTTTCGGGAAAAAATCGGGTTCTCGGCCTTCGTGTCCCTGGGGTCCATGCTGGACATCGGGTGGGGCGACTTGATCGACTATTTGGGCAACGACCCTAAAACCGAAAGCATTGTCATTTACATGGAATCCGTGGGCGATGCCCGTTCGTTTATGTCGGCGGCCCGGGAAGTGTCTCTTTCCAAACCCATCATTGTGATTAAAGCCGGGCGCACCGATGCCGCCGCGAAAGCGGCCGTGAGCCACACCGGTTCGTTGGTGGGCCGTGACGACGTGCTGGATGCCGCGTTTGAACGCTGTGGGGTGATCCGGGTGGGCGCTATTTCCGACCTGTTTCAAATGGCCGACGTCCTGGCCAAACAGCCCCGGCCCAAAGGGCCCCGGTTGACCATCGTGACCAACGCCGGCGGGCCCGGCGTGTTGGCCGCGGACGCGCTGATTGAAAACGGCGGGAAGTTGACCGATCTGAGTCCCGAAACGTTGAAAGAACTCAACACGTTTCTTCCCGCGCCGTGGAGTCACGGCAACCCGGTGGACGTTTTGGGCGACGCCGACGCCGCCCGTTACGGTCATGCCGTGGAAGCGGCGGCCGCCGACGCCAATTCTGACGGACTTTTATTGATCTTAACGCCCCAAGACATGACCGACGCAACCGGGTCGGCCCAACAGTTGGCCTTGAAAGCCAAAGCGTTGGGCCAAAAGCCCATCCTGGCCAGTTGGATGGGCGGCGACACCGTGGAATCGGGCCGAACCATTTTGCATGACGCGGGTGTGCCGGTGTTCAATTATCCCGACACCGCCGCGAAAATCTTTTGCACCATGCACGCTTACAACCGCAACCTCCAAGCCCTTTACGAAACGCCCCGCCCCGCCGTGGGTCTGCACGAGTTGGGGGTGGACCTTAAAAAGGTGGACCAGTTGATTCAAGACGCTCGCAAGGCCGGACGGTTGGTCTTGACGGAAGAAGAGTCAAAACGGTTGTTGGCCCTTTACGGCATCCCCATTGTCGAGACCCGGTTGGCGTCGTCCGCCGACGGGGCCGCCCGAGAGGCCGAGGCCGTGGGTTTTCCTGTGGTTCTTAAACTCCATTCCAAAACCATCACTCACAAGTCCGATGTGGGCGGCGTGATCTTGAATCTCGTCGACGCCGAAGCGGTGCGGCGGGCGTTTGACGCTATTCGCAAAAACGTGGAGTCCCTCAAGGGTCCGGGCCATTTCGACGGGGTCACCGTGCAACGGATGATTCGCTGGGAAGGCTACGAAATTATTTGCGGCGCAAGCCCGGATCCTCAGTTCGGGCCCGTGTTGTTGTTTGGGACCGGTGGAAAATTGGTGGAAATTTATCAAGACAAAGCCCTGGGGTTGCCACCCCTCACCAGCACGTTGGCCCGCCGGATGATGGCCAAAACGAAAGTTTGGAAAGCGCTTCAAGGCGTGCGCGGCCAGAAACCCGCCGATGTGGCCGCCCTGGAAAAGGCGATGATCCGGTTTAGCTGGCTGGTGTTGGAGCAGACGGCCATCAAAGAAATTGACATCAACCCTTTGTTGGTCGCCCCCGAGGGCGTCATTGCCATGGACGCCCGGGTAGCGCTTTACACCGCTGAAGAAGAAAAGGCCCGGACCCGATCGGCCATTCGGCCTTATCCGATCGCGTTCGACAAACCATTCAAAACCAAAGACGGCGCTACCGTGCGGTTTCGCCCGGTTCGGCCGGAAGACGAACCCTTGTTGGTGGATTACCACTCGAAAGTCTCCGAACGCAGTGTGGTCAGTCGTTACATGCGGGCTTTTGATTTCAGCGAGCGGGTGGCCCACGATCGGTTGAGGCGGGTGTGTTTTGTCGACTACGATCGGGAACTGGTGTTTGTGGTGGAACAGCCCGGGCCAGACGGTCGTCCGGGAGAAATATGGGCGGTGAGCCGATTATCCCGCCGGCCCGGGACAAAAAAGGCCCAATGGACCCTGCTGGTGGCCGACCCTTACCAAAACCGGGGCGTGGGCACCGAATTTTTGAAACACATGATTTCTGTGGCCCGGTCGGAAGGAATACAAACCCTGTGGGCGGATATCCGCCAGGAAAACAAAGAAACTCTCCGCATGTGCCAGCGGTTGGGGTTCCGCCAAACCGTTTGCACGGACGGAACGGTTCGGGTTTATCTGGACTTATAAAACAAAAAATATGAACGACTGGATTCCGGATAAAACCAATCTGGAATGACGGGGCAGGGTCCAAGTGTTGTAAAATAGAGTCTCCTATGATCCCAGTCAAATCCTATGCGGCGATGTCGGCGGGAGCGCCTCTCGTCCCGTTCTCTTTTGAGCGGTGCGATCCGGGACCCCGGGACGTGGCCATCGAAATCCTTTATTGTGGTATCTGCCACAGCGATATTCATTCCGTTCGTGACGAATGGGGCCGTGGCCATTATCCCATGGTTCCCGGCCACGAAATTGTCGGGCGGGTCAGCCGGATTGGTAAGGATGTGTCGCGCTTCAAACCCGGCAACTTGGTGGGCGTGGGCTGTTTTGTGGATTCCTGCCGGTCCTGTCCGCCCTGCAAAGACGGCCAGGAAAATTACTGTGAACACGGCCCCCTGTTTACCTACAACGCCGCCGACAAAAACGGCGAACACACCCGCGGGGGATACTCGTCTCATATCGTTGTGGACGAGCATTACGTCCTTCGTATCCCTAACTCTCTTGCCGCTGATCGAGCCGCGCCGCTCTTGTGCGCGGGAATCACCACCTACTCTCCGCTTAAACACTGGAAGATAGGGCGCGGCCATCGGTTGGGAGTGGTGGGGCTTGGCGGGTTGGGGCACATGGCGGTGAAACTCGGTGTCGCTTTTGGCGCGGATGTCGCGGTGCTTAGCACGTCCCCGGGCAAACGGGCCGACGCGCTGGGGTTGGGCGCCAAGGACTTTGTTCTCACAACAGATCATGCCGAATTGGGGAAGCGGGAGGGGCGTTTCGATTTTATCGTCAACACGGTTTCGGCGTCCCACAACATGGACGCCCTTTTGAATCTTCTTCGACGGGAGGGAACCATGATCCTGGTGGGCGCGCCGGGGGAGCCCGTGCCTTTTTCTCCTTTCTCCCTCATCATGGCCCGAAAAAACATGGCGGGTTCCCTGATCGGTGGAATCAAAGAAACCCAGGAGATGTTGGACTATTGCGCCAAAGAGGCTGTTTTACCCGAGGTGGAAGTTCTTCCAGTGTCGCGGGTGAACGAAGCCTACGAACGGGTTCTGCGCGGGGATGTGCGGTATCGATTTGTATTGGACATGAAAACATTGCCATGAAACTTTTAGAGCTGTATTTTGATAATGCGGCCACATCGTGGCCGAAACCTCGGGCGGTCGATCAAAGTTTGGCCGTGTACCAACGGACGGTGGGCGCCAGCGCCGGACGGGGAGCCTACCCCCGGGCCCAAGCCTCCGGCCAAATTTTGTCCGGATGCCGATCGGTTTTGACTCGGCTGATGAACGCGCCGGATTCCCAGCGCGTGATTTTTACGCTCAACTGTTCGGACGCTTTGAACGTAGCTATCCATGGGTTGCCCTGGCGGCGCGGCGATCGGGTTTTGGTCACGCCGTTTGAACACAATTCGGTCTTACGCCCTCTTCATGCCCTGAAAGACCGTGTCGGCATCGCCATCGACGTCATGCCCGTGGATTCGGACGGGCGGGTTCGGTTGGAAAAGTTGGCGTCCGTTCTTCGTGCCCGTACTCGGCTGGTGGCGTGTGTTCACGCTTCCAACGTGACCGGGGTTATTCAGCCCGTGGCCGAGGTGGGCGCTTTTGCCCGGCGAAAGGGCATCCCCTTGTTGGTGGACGCCGCCCAATCCGCCGGATCGATCCCCATCGATATGGCCGCTATGAATATAGATTTGCTGGCCTTTCCGGGCCATAAGGGGTTGTTGGGACCCTTGGGAACCGGCGCTTTAATGTTGTCGAAACAGATCGATTTGGATCCCTCCCGTCAAGGAGGAACCGGGAGCCTGTCGGAACAGGAAGCCCAACCGGATTTTTATCCGGACCGGTTGGAAACGGGAAGTCATAACGCACCGGGATTGTTGGGGTTGTGGGAAGGGATAAATTATATTTTCCATCGAGGCGTGGGGGCCATCCGTCGCCACGAGCGGCGGTTACTGGACCAATTTCGGAAAGGAATCGGAGAAATCCCAGGGATCCGTTTTTTCGGGGCCTCCCACGGTGCGGACCAGGCGGCGGTGGTGTCGTTGCGGTTTAAGGACGAAGATCCGCGCCATACCGCCGCGCGGTTGTGGGAACAAAGCCGTGTGATGGTTCGGGCCGGGCTCCATTGCGCGCCTTGGGCTCACAAACACGTTGGAACTTTTCCCAACGGCACATTCCGTTTTTCGTTCGGCCCGTTCGTTACCGCGGCTCACATCGACCGCGCTCTGGCCGCCCTGCGTCGGCTGGAAACCTCCTCTCTTCGGACAAAAAGGTAACCAAGGAGGCCCCACGATGTCAGAGATCCGAATCCCGGTAAAAGCGTTGCTGAGACGGATGCGGCTACGGCCGTTTTATGCTTTGCGGGAACGGTGGAAAGAAGGGTACGGGTTAAGAGATTTTCGCGGCGATCTGGTGGCCGGACTCACGGTGGGATTGGTGGCGTTGCCCCTCTCCATGGCCTTGGCCGTGGCCAGCGGCGCGCCGCCTCAGCATGGTTTATACACGGCCGTGGTGGCCGGGTTTATTGTTCCTCTGTTGGGGGGGTCCCGAACCCAGGTCACGGGACCCACCGCGGCGTTTGTCGTTATTTTGGCCCCCATTTCCTCACGGTTCGGTCTGCCGGGCCTTTTGATCGCCGGGTTTATGGCGGGGGCCATCCTGGTCTTGATGGGTGTGGCCCGGATGGGGCAGGTGATTCAGTTTGTTCCGTATCCCGTCACCACGGGTTTTACGGCGGGGATCGCCCTGGTCATTGCTGTTCTCCAGCTAAAAGATTTCTTAGGCCTTCAACCGGGGCCCTTGCCCGACCATTTCATTGAGCGTGTGCACGCCCTGTGGTCGGCCCGCGCCACGGGTTCCATCAACGAGTTGGCGGTGGGAGGCGTGACGTTGGGGTTGTTGGTGGTTTGGCCGAAAATTTCAAAACGGGTTCCGCCCCTGTTGGCCGCGTTGGGAATTGTCACCGTGGGGGTGTACCTGCTTCAACACCAGTGGCCGGGGCTGGTCGTGGAGACCATTCAAACCCGGTTTCCCTCTCCCACGGGCGGCGGCGTTCCGGCCGGGCCTCCGCCGTTTCGCTGGCCCTGGCTGTGGGCCGGTCCCGACGGGGTTGCGCCCGCGATTGGAATTCGATACATCGAAAGTCTCATCCCGGCGGCCATGGCCATCGCCCTGTTGGGCGCGATCGAAAGTTTGTTGTCCGCCGTGGTGGCCGACGGAATGACCCGCTCCCGCCACGATCCGGACGCGGAGTTGGTGGCCTTGGGTCAAGGCAACATGCTGGGCGCGCTCTTTGGTGGAATCCCAGCCACGGGCGCGTTCGCACGGACAGCGGTCAACATCAAGGCCGGTGCCCGCTCCCCGATCGCGGCCATGATCCACGCGGTGTTCATCCTTTTTGCGTTGATTTTTTTCGGACCTGTCATTTCCAAAATCCCCATGGCCGCCCTGGCGGCGTTGCTGTTGGTGGTGGCTTACCATATGTCGGAAATCCGCCGCGTTCGGCAACTGGTGCGGGTTGCGCCCAAAAGCGACATATTGGTTTTGTTTGTGTGTTTTACGTTAACGGTTGTGTTTGATATGGTCATCGGGGTTTCGGTGGGTATCGTGTTGGCCGCGTTGCTCTTTTTGCGACGTATGGCCGGGCACACCCGGGGCCGGGTGGTTCACCATGGACACGCCGCGCTGGGGGCATCGGTTCCCAAAGACGTTTTTGTTTACGAAATTTCCGGGCCGTTGTTTTTTGGCGCGGTGGAAAATGCTTTGGGTTCGTTGCGGGCCATTGGTCAGAATATGCGGGCCGTGATTTTATTGATGGACGACGTGTCCCATCTGGACGCCACCGCGTTGGTGGGCCTTGAAAGCGCGTTGATGGATTTGTTGCGATCGAGGCGCCAGGTGGTGTTGGTGGGCGCCGGGGTCCAACCTCTGCGGCTCCTTCGCCAGGCCGGACTGACGGGCGAAGGGAAGCCGGTTTTGAGTTGCGCGACATTAAACGAGGCGTTGGCTCTGGTCAAATAGCTTAATATTTCTAGGGATTTGCCGATAAAGGGTTTTAGGAGACTTCATGACCGACAACAGCCACGAATCAAGTCTCATCCAATACATCAATTTAAAGCTTGCGGCCCGAGGCCAGCCGACCTTCGGGGGCGTCTCGGGCGATTTTCTGGAAGTGGCGTGGCCGCTCCTTCAGAATCATCAGGAGAAAAGCCGCCTGCTGGCCGGGCACCTGTGCCCCGTGGATCGACGTATCCAGGATTTCCTGGACGACTATCTGGGCGACACGGGGCCGGGGGGGGATGCCGGTCCGGCGCCCATTGGCCTGCCGGGACTCACGTTTACCCTGGATCGTCCCGGGCTGGCCAAAACCCTGTCGCTCCCGCCGGACCGGGACATATTTAGCTCGGAATTTGTCCAAACCTATCGGGTGAAACAAGGGGTGTTGCATAACCCGAAAAGCGACCGCCGCACCACCGCCGGGGTGTTCCATGTGGCCGAGGGGGGATACCCTGTGCCCTGGGACAAGAAATCTGTTCCCAAACCTGTTTTCCGAAACCTGCTGTCGGCCGCGCTGAACCCTCCGGACGAACACAAGATTTTGCCGTTCACGTCGTCTCAACCCGAAAAAGCGAAAGTGTGGGTGTCGTTGCTGTTGAGGCCCCTGGTGGTCCCGGAAGTGCCGGGCCGCAGGGCGGAGAAACGATCCGAGATCCGATTTTTCGCCCCCGGCAGTTTGGTGGGCAACTTGGATTTTGTGGAACGAATTTTTGGCAACGGGGGGGATCCCTCGCTTCCGGAAAACGACGCCGTCTTGGATCCCGACAGTTGGACCGGCCACACCGGGTGCGTGATCCTGGCGCCACATCTGGTGACGTTGAAGAAAAAGGATCTCGGCTTGCCCCCGCGGTCGCGGGCGTCTGAACGTCAGGTCCGCGACGGTATGTGTTGGGACAATCCCGACGATCTTTACAATGGGGGTCAGGCTTTCAAAATCACCGCCCGCGATTCCCGCGGGGTCATGGTCACGTTGATCGCCGACAACTATTTCGGTTACTGTAAGAAAGAAGTGAAAACCCAAATTAGTTTTTCGGCCAACCTCTATGGTTTGGCCGAAGAAGAACACGCCGGCGGCGCTATCGCCTTCGCGAGTTACGATTTGGGCGTGCACTTTGCCCAGGAAGAACGGATGTTGCCTCAAAACGGGTTGACTTTTTTGGATGTGGTCAAAACATACGGCGACGCTGTGGACTTAAAACCCGACGGTTACGCCGTGGATCGACGGTATCCGGACATCCTGTATGTGCCGGAAGACGCGGTGTTCGACATGAACACCAAAACGGTTTCCTGGGATTGGGATGGGAAAAAATCTTCGATCCCCCTGTTGGCCCGCAACACGTACGTGCTTCCGAATGGGTACAAAGTATTTCTTTCCCGGTCGGTGGGCGGCCAGGGGTGGCATTTGACGGGGACCTCCGCTGAAGGAACCTTTTGTCACAAACCCAGCACCGTGAGCGGAGGGGGGAAATCCGAAATCTCCAAGTCCATCCGCGACGCGATGGTGCAAGGGCCCGTGTTTGTGGCTGATTTTCAGAAGGACATGGACCAGGTTCATTCCATAATCCACCGTTCATACCAGGACCGTTTTATAGATCTCCACATGGCCAAACACCCGCCCCGGCCCATCCTCGGTCCGTCGCGGTCGTTGGGGTCAGTGATTAAGCTGTTGACCCCTGGTCCGGAATACAGCGCTGAGTTCAACGCCTGGTTGCGGTCGATTCCGGCCCATATTAAAGATTTGGTGTTCGTGTTGAAACGGTTTTACCAGCCGGATTGGGGCGATAGGTGGCGGGACCATTTCAGCGTGGACGTGGTTAACGGCGCTCCGGGGCACGAACTGAAACTGGACGGCCGAAGGTTGAAAGCCACCTATTTGCGCGTGGGGTTTGAACGGGACGGGTCCCGCCGGATTTGCCGGGTGCGCCAGGATTTTTGTCCGACAGACAAAATTCAGATGGAGGACGATATTACGGCGTCGGTGGTGGTTGCGCGCGGCGCGGTGGCGGGGTTGCGGCCGGGCGGCGCGTCGTTGAGCGTTAAATTTTCGGTCAACTGCGAGACCCGTTTGTTTCAGCGGCCTGACGACGCGATCGTTCCCGGTTACGACAAACAGGCCGAAGCGGATATGGCCGGCCAGGACGTGTTTTTGTCCAACTGGGAACCCCTGGAGAAAAAAGATATTCAAGCGTTGGCGGACGATGTGATATCTTTTGAATTGTTTACCGAGCCCGTGCAAGATCTGTTTCGGCGGTTTTTGGAAGACGGCCGACCTCAGTTCGTGGTGTCGTCGGCACGGCCCCGGATGGTGGATGGAAAACCTTCAAAAAATCCTCGCTATCTTCAGAACCGGCCGGACCTCATGGCCCCCCGCTCGGTGTACATCGCACAAATGGGCACGCGGCTGTTTCGGAAAATCCCGCCGGGCCAAGCGGTCCCATGGACCGTGGACGCTGTTCTACCCGCTCGGCGCAACAACCCGCCCGAACTGTCAAAAAAAGGCGTCGCGGCCCCTCCGCTGTGCGTTTACAACCCCATTCATTACCAGGAATTGCCCGAGCTGTTTATGGATTTTATTTGCAGTTTGACGGGCAAGTCGCCGTCCACCACGGGGTTCGGTTCGGAAGGGGCATTGACCAAATCGCCATTCAACGCGATGCCGCCCGTGGTGGATTTGAACAACGCCCTTGTGTCGTTTATCTTAACGGGGGCCAACGGTTTTTCGACCGCGGCGGGATACATCGGCCCGCACATCAAAGTGGAACACGACATCAGTTTGTTGGCTCCGGAAATTTGGGCCCGCTTGTCGGCGGACGAATTGGATCCGACTTTTTTAATGAACGAAGGGTATTTGGAAAAGGTCAACGATTTTGTCCACGACGGGCGAACCGTTCCGGCGAGTCGGCTGGGCTATCGAATCACGGAAAAGTTCGTGCGGGGTTTTTTGGGGCGGGTGTTTAACAATCCCAACATTGTATTCACACCGGAGATGTTGAGGCCCGAAATTCAAGACCGGGCGGTGTTCGTCCAGGGGGTGGAGGCCATCGTGGAAGCGCAAAAGCGGGTGGCCGAAGACTATTTTTCCGATAAGAGTGTGGAACAAGCCTGTCCCCCGTTACGGGCTTTGCTCCATATCATGGCCAAGTCGGATTTTGAGGGAAAACGGTCTGATCACCCCGAAATACGCACCTTGTTTTCCCGCGACAATCTTCTAAAAAGCGACTGGTACAAGGCTCGGTTGGCCGCCCAACAGAAAAAGGACATCGCCCTCTGGCGGCGTCATGTGGAACGGTTGGAAACCGCTCTGAAATCGTTCCCGACCTGGGCGTTCCCTCGGCTGGCCGTTGAAAAAAAGTTGGCCCACGCCCGAAAATCGCTTGAAGACGTTCAAACCCCCGCCTACCTGGCCTCGTTGGTGGGCACACTCGGCTTAGACCCTTCAACCCTGTAAAGGTACCGCCCGGTTGGCGATATGTTGGCGAATAATTGGCGATTAGAGACTGGACGCATTTCTGCGCAACGTGTATATTGTTGGCGTATGGCTGGCGATTAATCTATGAATGAATATATCGACAAACGAAAATGTTTGGCCAAATACGGTCTTGAAAAATGGGCCAAAATCGAAGGGGATCGCCGGCGTCAAGCGACCCCTCTCGAACTGACTGATAAAAAGGGTAGTCCCTTTTGGTTCGTGCTCTCGTCCGATCTGCTGAATCTGGTTTCGGAGATCGAGAGGAGCAGGGGATTTTTGGCTTCCCTCAAGCTTCCTCAGAAATTGTTGGACCGTTTATCTTCGGACAATCAAAAGAGGGAGGCTTATTACTCAAGCCATATCGAGGGCGCCGTCACGTCGCTGGAGGTGGCCTTGCTTCACCTCGACAAGCCTTCCCGACGGGATTACGAAGACGAAAGCCTCCAAATGATCGTCAATAATCGGGATGCGTTGGACTCTATCCGGGCGCAAAGCTCAAACCCTTTCAGCCATGGACTGATTTGCGAGCTCCAGAAGATCCTCGTCCGGAACACCCACAAACAGAAACCCATCACCGTGGGATCCTACCGCCAGGGACCCATTTATGTTGTCGACGGGCAGGGCCAAGTCGTTTATGAGGGCCCTCCCGCGTCCGCCGCGAGCGCCATGATGGAATCCTATGTGCGGTGGTTGAACGACGAAACGGGGCTCCACCCGTTGATCAAGGCGGCGTTGGCGCACCTCTATTTCGTCCACGTGCACCCCTTCGATGACGGAAATGGCCGTTCAGCCAGGGCGTTGTCCAACCTCTATCTCATGAAAAGGGATTATCAATTCATTAATTTTCTGGCCCCCTCCGATTATTTCGACCATCACCGGGGCGACTATTATCGGGCCATCCAAAATGCGGAAGCTCACGGGAGCGACGCCACTTTTTTCATTCTCTATTACTTGAAAGCGTTGGCGCAACAACTGAACAAGGTGCAAACCGAAATCCAAAAGGAAAACAAAGTTAATGACATTCGCGATTTGTTAAGCGCTAAGGTTCACGCTCAGCTCGATAAAAAACAAATTAAAGCGCTCCAATGGATGCTGGACAATCCCAACGCCATGATACGCGGGTCTCATTGAACAAATCGGCCACGGCCGGGCCACGGGATACATTTTGAAATCAAAGGGAGCCTGACCCAGAAAAACTATCTTTTTTTCCAGGTCTTTGCGCAGGAATAGGTCCAAGTAGCGGGATAATGATTTCACCTGATTATTATTCTCCGGTATAAAAATAAAGCAAACTTTTTGCACTCTGGTACAAAAATCTGGAAATAACGTTTTTTTAGTTTACAACAATGTTACAACTTCTTTGGGGTTTCTTTCGGGTTGATGGTGTATATTGGGTGTATGAAGATCATGGGAAAACGGGCTGGGGTTTTGGCGGGGGTTTACTTTTTTAGCCAGTGCCTTTTTGCCTACCAACCGGAAAATGGGTTTTGGGCGGAACGGCGGCGGGCGAGCAAGCGGGGGGCCTCGCCCCTTTTAGCTTCCTTGCCCATGGGCGGCCAGGTCGGAACAAACCCCCTCGCCGCGCAATTTCCCTCCGCTCAAAGCGTGGGGGCTTCTCTATCTCAAAACGTCAGTCGGTCGGTCCCGAAACGATTTTTAAAGGACCACGCCGCCCTTTTTGCCGCGCTCGCTCCGGCCCATGGGACGGTTCGCAAAGTCTTCCTTCCCAAACACCTCCTTCCCCGTTCCCCTGTGGTGGTCCACATTCAAGATGTCCATATGAACCAGGAGGCCCAATGGAATATTCGTGAGACGGTGCGGGCTTTGAGCCAATCGGGGCAGGTGGATTTGCTGGGTTTGGAAGGGGCAACGGGACCCATCGATCTTCAACCGTTTGTGGATTTTCCGCACCGGCGCGCGGTGGAAGTGACGGCGAATTATTTGCTTAAGCAAAATAAAATCACCGGTCCGGTTCACGCGGCGTTCACCGCCACCGGCACACTTCCCAAAATACTCGGCATCGATGATCCGCTCCATTATGCGGCCAATGTGCGGGCCTATACGGATTCCGCCGTGCGATTGGACAGGACCCGCCAGGACCTGCGTGTGGCGCGAGGCGCTATCGATGGGCGGAAGAGGAACGTATTTTCCCAACAACTGCTCGAGTTTGATGAACAGGTTCGATCCTACCGGGAAGGAAAAGTTTCTCTGGGGGACCATGTGTTAAATCTCACGGCAAGAGCGCCGGACAACGTGGCGCTTTCCCTTCGGTCATTTTTGGACGCGTTGGTATTGGAACGGACGTTGGATTTTAAGCAGGTGGAGCTTGAACGTGTCACCCTCATCACGGCCCTCGCTCAACGGTTGAACGAACGCGAGACGAACGATCTCCTCGCCCAAAGTCTCGCTTATCGGTCCGGCCAATTGCGCTATGGGGAATTTTATCGCGGGTTGCTGGACATCTGCCAATCGAAGGGCCTTCCGTTGTCCCGGTTCCCCGCCATGGAAGCCTATGTGCGCTACGTGTTGACGGTTGACGGAATTGACGGGGACCGTTTGCTCGAAGACATCGCCGTCCTGGAAAAACGCGCCTACGACCGACGGGCCAAGTCCAAAGAGGAGAAGGCCCTCGTGGCGGAATCGCGCCGGGCGTGGTTGACCGAACAATTGGTGGATTTTGCCCTGACGCCCGCGGATTGGAAGGAATACCAGGCGACGGGCACGGTCGGCACAAACAAGGAATTGGTTTCTTTTGAGGCGTTCTATCTTGAGGCGCACGCGCGGGACGGGGCCATGTCGGAAAATTTGTTGAGGGCCATGGGAACCGATGGCCCCGCTCCCTCCCGAACGGCCATCCTCGTGACCGGCGGGTTTCACGCCGAGGGCATGACCCAACGACTGGTCGAGCAGGGGGTTGTGGTCGTCTCCTATGTTCCCAAAATCGAAAAGATCGACACCGCCCAGGGATCGGCCTACTTGAGCGTTTTCACCCAAGAAAAAACGCCGCTTGAGAAATTGTTCGCTGGGCATAAATTGTTCCTGGGATACAACCCAACGGCAGGAGTTCAAACGGCGGTTATTTTGGCCCCAGCGGTAGCCGCGGTAGAAAGAAAAAGCGTCGGAGGAATATCCGACGAAGCTATGGCGAAAATAAATGGATATATGAAAAACAAATTGCCAGATGCGGTTTTAACTGTTTCGGACCCGGAACACACGGCCACCGGAGGTTGGGTGGCGGGGGTCGGTGTTCAGGTGGGGGAAGAAAGAGAGAATTTCTCGCTGGTGACAAGTCGCAATTTTGACATTGAATTTTTTGGCGTGATCAATCATGAGGAGCGGCCTCCCACGGCGTGGTTAATGGAGGCGGCGATCTGGTTGCATGGAAAATGTGGACCACACGCCGAGAAAGTTTCCGCTTGGACAGAGGCTGTTTTGTTTTCAAGTCTATCCTCCTGGACCCCAGCCAACTTCCTTTGGTTTGCAAGACGGCATAAACTAAAAGATGAACAGGACCTTATGTCTCTCTTGACCTGGATGGCGATAACCTCCATTCGAGTGGGCAGACATCAAAATAAGGGGATTTCGTTCTTCACGTTCTTGGAAGAACTGGGAGGACATTTTAAGGACCATAAAGAATGGAATCAGCTTGGGCTCTTTCGCTTGGCGGCAAACAAAATTCAAAACACGAAGGGAAGGAACCCTCGCTTTATAGGGAAACTCGGATTTAAAGAGTTGAAATTAGTTGATAACCCTGAGGACGCCTTGAATGGATTACGTGAGGTGGATGGTCGTGTATTTGTTTTGAGGAATAAGCAATACCTTATATTGGAAAAAAAAGAAAAAAGAACAAATAAAATCAGATGGGACATTCCGGGGGGCGGGGCGGCGGGCGCGGCGGTGGGTGTATCCCTTGAAGAAGGAACATCCAGGGAGCTCTGGGAGGAAATAAAGGTGTTCGTGAAAAAACTTATCGCCATTATTTTTCCCCAACAGCAAAATCATCCCATTTACTCTATTCTTGGGTCAAACGCTGATTTTAGAGCACGGAGAGCCATCACGTTTTGGCGGTCCGAACAAAAGAAAAAAATTAATGTCGTCTTAAGCCATGAGCACACAGGGTCCTCTTTCAAGTCGCTCCCCGATATCCTGAACAATTTTCAAAAATTAAATACCGGGCCTCGAATGGGGTTTTATTTGGAGTTCTTAAGAGAGGCCTATGGAATCACGGGAGTGAAATCCCTGATTCCATTGAATGATGAATATCGTTTAAAACGTTTGACGGACCCTGTCCTGATTGAAACGGAGGAAAATTGGTATTTGTTTTGTCCGGAGAACGACGTCACTTCCACGCAACGTATGGGTCAGCTATATCCTCATTTAACCGCCGGGAGCGTTGTTGAAAGAAGGTCGGACAAGGAATCTCTTCTCAGTGATTGGGAAACTCCAGCAGTTCCTTCATCGCCAGACGCGGGAAAGCTCGTTATGAGGAAAGTGGAAGAGCAATGGTACGCAAATATCCCGGGTGGGTTTGGGGATGCTTTATTAACAACAGTTTCGAATCTCCCGGGACTTCCTGCAAATCAAATAGGACCTTTCAGTCATCTGGATGACTTAAAGGGAGTTATTCATAAGGCGTATGGATTAGACGTTGTTTCTGTTAAACCATTAAGAACAAGTCCAGGGGATGCCGCGGTTGGACTTCTATTAAAGACGCGCACGGGCAAGAAAAATAAGGGAACGGTGTTTGTTTTACGTGAGGCGGACATTATGATAGACCGGCCAAACGCATGCATCCCTCTTAAAAACAAGCGGATGGCACGAACGGTTATTATCTTTTTAGCGGGGGAAAGAATTTTGTTTTGGTGAAAGCCTCGAAAACCTCAGCCCTTCAAAGTTCATTGGGTTCACCCTCTTCTACACAATTATCGGAAATGTCACTCGATGATTTCAGAATTCTCCGTGGGATTGCCCAAAAGATTAAAGGGGGGGAAATTTGGAGGGATTTGTTGAGTGCCCGTGTTAAAATTGCACAGCAAAAAAAGGATAATCCGGGAATTTTCACAACAACTAAAAGTTCTCCCGTGACAGAGTGGGATTACAAACTTCAATACGCTTTTTTGAGTTGGATAAATAAACTTTTTCCAGCTGCGCGGGTGGTGGGGGAAGAAGATCTCCTGAACAATGATTTTCTTGGGACTATTTCGGCCACAAATCGGGAGGCCGTTCAATCACGGATAATGACAAACGGGGATAGCGGATCGGGTGGGTATGTATTTATTGTCGACCCTATCGATGGGACCAACGCCTTTACTTCTGGTGAAGGCGACAATTTTGCGTTTACCTTTTGTGTTCTAAAAGACGGAGAGCCGCTGTTTGCCGCCACTTATTTGCCGGTCTCCGGGGACCTTATCGAAGCCGATCCTTCGACTCAAACGGTTTTCAAGAATGGCCCGATCGTCCGTCCTGGGAATGTCTCACCCGCCGATGACGATACTATTCCTTTTACTAAAGTAAAAGTTCAAAAGGGGCTCAAGGAAGGATGGGATTGGTTAAATCTTTTTGAGGGAGGGGGAATCGTCGACAATGATATTCCTTCCATCGCGGTTGTCGCCGCTAAAATGGCGACCGGAGAATACGGGGGAAATCCAGCACTTGTTTTGAATAAAACCATTTCTTCATGGGATTCTCTTCCAGCGGCCATTGTTTTGTCGGCCGCGGGATTTGCCGTTACCACACATGAGGGCAAACCCATTTTTGAGGAATTTAAAGAGTTGATTGAAGCAGGGAATCCCCCGAAGAATTTTACCTGTTCATTCATGGCCGCCCGTCCGGCGGAGATCGCTTATCTGAAAAATTTAAACGACAGAGCGCTCAAATCAATGGAACGGTCTCCTGTGACGGGAAAGATCGATTCAACCCTTTCCGGGGACGACGACACAATTGGGAATCCCAGTGGTCCTGAAAGAAAAGAGGGGTCTTTAAAAACCGAGTTGCTGTCCTCTTTGCCGGAGGGTGTTGAGTCTCTTTCGTCGGTTCGAATTTCAATTAGGCTTGAAACGGAGGACGGGGAGAAATTTTTAACTTTAAGAAATCGAAAGCATAAAGACGAATGCCCAGGGGGTGGAGTGAACGAAGGGGAGTCTTTGTTACAAGCCGTGTTACGAGAATTAAAGGAAGAGTTGGGGGCTGAATGGGAAACGATTGACAAAAAATTAATTAGGATTAATGAAAAGCCTATTTTATATCACAGTATCACTCGACCGGATGGGACCGTCGAATACCGAACTGTGTATGATGTGGACATTTCGTTGAACAAAGAGCAACTCCCCCGGATTGATCCTGTTCAGGTCCAGAATGAATCGGTAGCGTTCAACTGGGTTCCCTACAAAACGATGATGGAACAATACGATGGGTTTACCTTGGCATCGCGGAAGGTTATTTTGGCAAGGGTTATCGGTAGAGAATTCGCAAAAAAAGCCATTTTTTTTCGCCCATTTCCTGGAAATCCAGAAGTGGACGAGTTTCCACTGTTAATGACTATGGATGATGATTCTCTCTTTCTTTTGCGCGAATTAAATAAAGGTGAGAGGGTTTCCGACAAAGTCGTTTCTCTGGGTAGAAAACAATTAATTTTAGTGCCTTACGTGGAAAATAAAGATCCAGGCGGTTCTGAAGCCATTGCCCCATCGTCTTCTCCCTCCACCCTGTCTTTTTTCTGGAAACGCATGCCGGGGTTTGTTGGGCCACTGAACGCCCTTTTGCGACAAGCGCCGTGGGAGACCGTTGCTTTAAGGTCGCTGATGGGGTTAGCCGTGTTTGCTCATTTTGTGTCGGGCGCCTCTCTTGTCTACACGCTGGCTGTGCCCCTGTTGGCCTGGGTTTTGGGTTATTCCCATCGGTTTGGCACGTATGAGATGATGGGGGGGAAACTCGAAGAGTCTTACCCCTCTTCTTATGATAAGGCGATGATCTGGATGGTTAAGACAATGGCCTTTGGAGGGTTACTTCTGTTGTTGGGGGATGTCGTGCCGCCTGATTCTTTAAAGTGGGTCCTTGAGTTTGCAACAGGGATCGGGGCCTATCAAGGTTATATTGCCCATCAGAGAGGAAACCGTGAATGGCTGGTGAATTCATTGCCCGATTTGACGTCAGCGCAACGTGTGGTGGCGCGTGATATTTTAATCGCTTTGGAAGGAAAGCCACTGCGGATGGGGGTGGGCGAACTTCAAGAAATGGTTTACCGAATGGCGGAGAAAAATGCGGCCTCGGAGAGTGGTTTTGGGATTGATTTAGGGGACCCTTCCACAGCTGGGGAGGGGTTGCGTTTTTTGTGGTGGACCCGGTGACTTCGGAAAAACCCGGCAATCCGGATCGGCTGAAAAAAATGTTATCTACCAATCCGCACTTAATTGGGATTTTTGCCGAACCGTTGGCGGGACTTCCTCCAGATCAAGTGATTGTCGCTGGGGAACACTTTGTAAAGAATGGGGTTGGACATGATGTTATGGTTAGCGGTTTAAGGCAATCTATTTTGGAGATGGCGGGGGATCGTCCCTTCCAAATCATGACGTCGCCCCTCTTGAGTTTGAACACAATGGGTATGGCGGAGGACGATCCCGTCCGTCAGGCATCCGAAAATGCCTTGGTCTACGTCTTGGAACTGTTGCGAGGTTTTTCCGCCACGGCGTTTAAATGGCCCGACGTGTTGAAGGCATTCCGGGCTCTGGCCGAGGCGGCCTAGTGTGTAAAAGTGGAGTTGCTTTTTCCTAAAATACATGTAAAAACGGAGTTATGTACTCCGGATTATTGGTTCCCCCAAAAGAGAGGAGTTTTTCCCTTCGAAAAATCCACACGGTCGGGCCTAGGCGCAATGCCGGTCAGTTAAGCGTAGATGCCCGATTTATCGGGCGGTTTTAATGTCGATAAAACAATTCAACCGATTTAAAAGGCGCCCCATGAATGGGGCAACTACAAACCGGGCCTTAACTGACTGGCCTTGGGCCTAGGCGGGGTGACGTTCGTTATCTCATCAACAGCAACACCAGCGCCTGGGTGGACAGTACTCGCAACAG
This sequence comes from Elusimicrobiota bacterium, assembly GCA_016715645.1. Taxonomy (GTDB): domain Bacteria; phylum Elusimicrobiota; class Elusimicrobia; order FEN-1173; family FEN-1173; genus JADKHR01. The sequence goes on from JADJZR010000012.1 coordinate 44,449, forward strand.
CATGGTGAGCGGATACACCGTGGCGTACGACAGGGACGGCAGTTCCGATCCCAAATAGGTGTTGGCGAACGCGAGAGCGGGTGGGTCGGTCATGCCGCCGGCCAACACTCCGCACAGTGCGGTGAAGTTAATCTTGTAAAACAGGCGCGCTAAGCTCCCAACGATCAGGAGCGGGACAAGCGTGATGGTTGCACCCCACAGGATCCACGCTATTCCGTCACCGGACAGAACCGTGGACACGAACCGTCCTCCCGACTTCAATCCCACACAGGCCAAAAAAAGGGCGATGCCCAGTTCCCGAATCATCAGGTTGGCCGGCACAGGCATGGACCATACCAGATTTTTCCATTGGCCTAGCCGCGACAAGGCAATCGCCACGACCAGCGGTCCGCCCGCCAATCCCAGGCGAACAGGCGCCGGCAATCCCGGCAGGGCCACCGGGATGCTTCCAAAAAACACACCCACGGCGATTCCCACCAACAGGGGCACAATTTGAGGATCGTTAAGATCTTTTGGCGAGTTACCCAAATCGACAGAGGCTTCCGCGATGGCATCGGGTTCGCCCACTAAAACCAAGGTATCGCCGAATTTAAGGGACAAATCGTTGCGGGCGGCTAATTCCAGGTTCATTCGTGTCAAACGCGTGGCCGTAACGCCAAACCGTTTGGGCAACGCCAGCTCCTCGAGGGTTTTTCCCAGCACTTTTTTATTGGTCACCACCACCCGTTGGGAGGTGATGGGGCTGTCCAGTTCTCTTAAATCAACGTCCGAAATGCGTCCGACAATTTTTGCCAAGCGGTCCAACCTTTCTTTCGGGCCCACGGCCAAGATCACGTCGCCGGTCGCCAATGTGGTCGACGCGTGGGCCACACGGACGACCCCGTCGTGCAAGACCCGGGATATCACAACGCCGCTTTCCGGAAAACCCGACATTCGTCCCAAGGGCAGGCCCATCACGTCCGGGTTAGAGATTTCCAGGTTGACCGAATGCAGTTTGGGCGCGTGGGTTTGCTGGGATTGGGAAAAAGAATCCAATTCTATTTCCGGTCGAACGCGGAACATCCTCTTTAAAATCAGCATGGCCAAAATAATGCCGATCACGCCAAACGGATACGCCACGGCATAACCCAATCCAGGCACTTTTACCATTTCCGACGCGGGCCCCACCACGTCGCGCAGGGCCTGTTGGGCGGCGCCCAGACTGGGCGTGTTGGTGGTGGCCCCGGCCAGAACGCCGACCGCCGCGTGAATGGGAAGTTTCCCAACGAAGTGGGCAACCAAAGTCATGGCGACACCCAACAATACCACCGACGCGGCCATGATGTTCAAACCCAACCCGCCCTTGCGCAACGACGCAAAAAAGCCAGGCCCCACCTGGATCCCAATGGCGTAGACGAACAGGATCAGCCCGAACTCCCGCATGAATTCCAACACGTGCTCGTCAATAGTCGTGCCAAAATGGGCAAACAGAAGGCCGGTGAACAACACGCCCGCGATGCCCACGTTCACACCGAAAAGTTTAAAGTGGCCCAGGTAAAGACCGATTCCAGCCACCAGGCACAGCACCATGACCGCGTGAGGAACGGTCGTGGGGTCCAGCAAGGTCGCAAAGAGGTTCATGGTATCTCCTAAAAAGAAATATGCCGTAACCCCGCCGCGCACGCTACCACGGTTAAGGTCACAGCGATATGGATCCGCGCCCAAAAAATCATTTGGGTGGCGGCCGATTTAAATTCAGGGCTTTCGGGGCGATCGCTTAACCGGGCCAGGGCGGGGCCCCATTTGCGATCGTGCAAAACACCCAACACCAGCGAAAGGGCCAGCAGTCCCATTTTGATGGAGAGCAGTCGGCCGTAGGAGGTGCTCAAAAAGGAGTCGGCGGAACTAATAAAAACGTAACGCACGTGGTAAAGGCCCGTGAACAACAGAAGGGCCAAGGCGACGTGACTGAGCCGCTTATACCGTTGAGCCACGGCGATCGTTAAAGGCATACGCTGGGGCGCGGCCAGTTGCCGCCGTGCCACCGGGCCTAAAACCAACGCCAGAAAAAGCTGGCCGCCCACCCAAAACATGGCCGACGCGATGTGCAAGAAATGGATGAAAATGTCCATGAAGATCTCCTCTGTGTTGACTGTGGTTCTCAGTAAACGAATTCGCGGATGTCGTAGAGGGCTCGGCGTTCTCCTCGGGGGGGAACCAGGGCCTCCAGGCTTCGCCGTTGGGCCGCCATTTCTTCCTCAGAAAGGGCCTCGCGGCCGGCGGCCTGCGCTGTTCGCGTTCCGTCGGCCCCGGGGGCCGAAAAAAGCGGTGAAAAATACACCATATCGCCGGGGCCCAAATTGGCGTTGCGTAAGAGAGCCGCCGTTTCCCGCACGTGTTCGTCGGCCCCCGCGCGACCGCCGGCGCCCAACAACACAATAAAGCCCACCGCCATGCCCGCACCTTTCAGCTTGAGCGCTCCCTCCGCGGCCAGTTCAGCTGAACCCCATTTGTTCAACTGACGCCGGATCGCGTCGGACCCGCTTTCCACTCCCAGATACGCCCGTCGGTATCCGGTTCGCGCCAAGACTTGAAGATCCGCCGCGGACCAGGCCGCGAGCCGGGCCGGGTCGGCAAACGAATACAGGCCTCCCACGCCGTCGTCTTGGGCTTGGGCCAAGTGAGGGAACCGATCGGCCAACTCTTGCGCCACAGGGATCAACACGCTTGGGGGCGCCTGAAACGCGTTGGCGTCGCCCAAAAAAATTGAACACCGCCCCGCCAAGGCGGGCCCCAAAAAAGATTCGGCGTTGTCCACGTGACGGCGAATTTCGTCCAGTGTCCTGACTCGAGAAGGACGACCGGCGTAAAAATCACAAAAAGAGCATTTGTTCCACGCGCATCCTTCCGAAATCTGAACGACCAACGACAAATACTGATCCGGCGGAAGAATGCCGATGGGGTTCCACACTTTGGCAAACCGTCCAACGTCAGTTGTCCACGCCCGGACTATCCCCTGAACCAAAAAATCCAAGTGGGCTTCCAGATCGTCTCGGTTGAACTCCTCGTCACGCCCCCGCACAAAACGGCGAATCGATGGGCGGTTGTTCTCATCCGATAGATGGTCCCGGCACAGGTTTAACAAATCCATCAGCCGATATCGCAATTGGTACTGCTCGGTTTTTGAAAGAATCCGAATGTGTCGACGGGCTTCCCCCGCCGCCGGCCAAACCCACTTTTTTTCCACGCAATGGCCGTCCAGACCGCGGGCGGTGTAAAGGCCGTTTTCGTAAAAACCTGTCGGCCGACCGGATCGATCGAACGTCAGGGTGGCGTGGGGAGAAATGACCAGGGAATAACTGGCCACGGTTTCCCCAAAGACAAGCGTTTCAATTCGGTCGGTAATGGGCATGTTCGGAAGACGCTATTTTAGCTAATATCTGGACGAAATGAACGTTCCTTCCCCCGCTGTCGGAATTAATTCGATCGGTTCTTCCCGACAGGGTGCCCCGATGCCGCCTCGATTGATTTTTTGGGGAAACCACGGCGGCATGCAATTTGCGATGTGTTCATTGCCGTCGATTGGATGTGTTGGACCAGGTCAGTCGCGACGATCTGTCAACGGAAACCGCACAAGCCATGATCGCGGACATCGCTCAAAATTACAAGCCCATTTTGGTGTTGTCGGGTGGGGAACCCTTGTTTCGCCCGGATATTTTGGAGCTGGCCATTTTTGCCCGGGATCGAGGCCTGCGCGTGGCGTTGGCCACTAACGGCACCTTGGTCACTGCTGAAAAAGCCCGGGCCATTCGCGACGCCGGCGTGGCCCGCGTCAGCATTTCACTGGATGGGGCCCAGGCCGCCACGCACGATCGGTTTCGTGGCGCCGGCCAGTTTGATCGGGCCCTGCAAGGATTTGACCATCTCAAACGCGAAGGCGTTTCCCTTCAAATCAATATGACTGTCACCCGTTTCAACGCCCACGAACTGCCGGACCTACGAAAAGGCGGTGGCTCGGGGCGCGGCCGCGCTTCATTTGTTCATGTTGGTGCCAGTGGGGTGCGGCGTGCAAATCGCCGATTCCGATATGCTTCCGTCAGAAGAATACGAGAAGTGGCTTCATTGGTTTTTTGATCGGGAGATGGAACGAAAAATCGAACTGAAAGCCACCTGCGCGCCCCATTATTTTCGCATTGTCCGTCAGCGGTCCAAAGAAATCGGCGGGCTACCGCCCAGCCATCATCGGCAGGAGTCCAAAGGCGCGACCCATCCCCACCAGGCCCTTCACCAAACCACCAAAGGCTGTTTGGCGGGACAGGGCGTTTGCTTCGTTTCTCACACGGGCGAGGTGTTCCCGTGTGGCTATTTGCCCTTGACCGTCGGCAATATTCGAAGGACGAATTTTAAAACCTTGTGGGAAACGTCTCCTGTGTTTCAAAGTTTAAGGGATCCGTCCCAGTTGGAAGGCAAATGCGGGGTGTGTTCGTTCAAGTATGTGTGCGGCGGGTGTCGGGCTCGGGCGTATTATTCCCACGGCGATGCCCTGGCGGAAGAACCCCATTGCGTTTACCTTCCCCCCGGGTTTGAAGAAAGCGAAATTCCCGATCCGTTTTAATAGCTGTTCCACGCCCAGGATATGACGGGGATCATGGCGGACAGTGACCACAATATGCGACGATAGAGCCACGGGGGCGTTATGGATAACCGGGGGCAATGGAGCCGTCGTGTTTACTTCTACCAACTTCGATCCCAGTTGGGTGAGGATCCGTTTGAGATTCTCACGCGGTTGACTCACCGCGTGTGGGTGACGTTGGAAAGAAATGTTCGCGACGTTGCCCTGGATCCTCATGTTTGGCCCGGCCTTTTTCAAACTTTCCGCGACATTTTCCTCAGCCGCCTTTCCTTTAGCCCCCAATGCGGGCGTGGCGAGGGATGTATGTCGGCGCCCTGCGTTTTGTGCGGCGAGCGACCTCACACCCACGACGTATTGAAACGTGTACATATTTTGCAAACCCGCCAACCGCTCGATCGGTTTATGGACGCCGTCGCCGCCGCTTTGGTGCGCCGGTTACGAAATCGGGGGGTCGCGTTGTTCGCGCAAGGAAAGAATGCTCGTCGACATACGAGAGAGGGTTTGGTGGATGTTTTGAAAGATCACTTGTTCATGCGGGAAGCGTGCCAACAGTGTCCAGCGCGGATGATGGGGCCCGGCGAGCGGCGCCAGTATCCCCGGGATATTCTGGGTTATTCCTGGGGAGGACTGCGCCGAATCCGGCCGGGTGATCTTCCCCGGGTGGAGGAGTTGGAGGAGGCCTAGCGTATGAAAATTCTTCTGGCGGTGGATGGGTCTGTCCATTCCCGATGGGCGGAGGGCCTTTTGGCTCAGGTCACAGGGCCAGGGCACAGCGTGGAGGTGTTGGTTGTGGGTCCCGTTGTGCCCACGGGATCTTCGGTGGGGGCCGCGTTGGCCGACGGGTTGCGTAAAAGCGGGCAGGGGTTGGTCGACACCGTGGCCAAAAGCCTTTCCCCTCGATACAAAACCACCGGGCGGGTTTTGGTTTCCCATGATGTCGCCGGGACTCTTTTGGACCGGGCTCGGGCGATTCGGGCCGAATTGATCGTTCTGGGGGCGCGCGGCCTTTCGCCGCTCAAACAATTTTTGCTGGGAAGCGTTTCCAACAAGGTGGCCCGCCACGCCGAATGTTCCGTTTTGATCGCGCACCGCAAACCGTCTAAAAAACCCTCTCTGCTGTGTCCGATCGACGGTTCCCCCGCCGACCGTCGAACCGCGGACTTTTTGCGTCGGTTGGGGACACCCGAGAAGGCACCGGTCACGTTGTTTCACGTGGTGGCCGACCCCGTGGCGCTGTGGATACCGGAAACGGGGTTCCCGGGTGGATACGGCAACGTGGTCGCGTACAAAGAGTCCCTGGACGCCCTGCGCCGACGGGGAAAAACCTTGCTGGCGAGGGCGAGGGATCAATGGGCCCGGCGGTTTTCATCTGTTAAGGCCCTTCTTCGTGAAGGGTACCCATCGAGCGAAATTTTGCACGTTGCCCAGTCCGGGCGTTTCGGGCTGGTGGTGTTGGGGCGGCGGGGGATGGGCCGGGTGGACCGGTTTTTCATGGGCAGTGTGTCGCAAAAAGTATCGTCGTATGCGCCCTGCGGGGTTTTAGTGGTTCATTGACGGATACTCAAGGAGACGGCCATGGGATCGACAGCTCCTCTCGAACGGTTTTTGGCGGCCGCGGCAAAAATGTTTCCGGAATCGAAATCGTCCGGAGCCAGCGGGGTCCCGTTCGTCACCATCTCCCGCCAGGCGGGGGCGGGAGGGCACGTGTTGGCGCGGGCGCTGTTGGACCGCACCCTCGAAGCGCGGCCCAAAGCCCTGTTCGAGGGCTGGAGTTTGTTCGACGAACGGCTCGCTGAAATGGTGGCCGAAAATCCCGCGTTGAAAGTGTCTTTGAGGGGCTTGGCCGAAGAAGAGTTCGCGTCGGATATTCAAGACATGGTGTCGTCGTGGATAGGGGGGTTGTCGCCCCAATCGGTCGTGGTCGCCCACTTGTTTAAAGTCATTCGTGGACTGGCGCAACAGGGCAAAGTCATTATTGTCGGCCGGGCCGGAGCGTGTTTAACCCGGACCCTGCCTCTGGGTGTTCATCTTCGGTTGATGGCGCCGTTGGACGTGCGGGTTCGGCGCGTCCGAGCCGTTTTGGGGTCGTCGGAAAAGGAAGCCAGACGGGTGGTGGCCGACCGCGATCGCGCCCGGGCGGCGTTGGTGAAAACGTATTTTCACCGGGATATCGACGATCCTTTGTTGTACGACCTGGTGTGGAACACCGACACCGTGCCGGTCGAAGTGGTTGCGTCCACCACGTTGCGCGCCGTGGAATCCCTGGCCCGGCGGGGGAGGCGGGTGTGACCAAAACCAAGTCTGGGCCTTTGCCGTCGGGCGTGTTTCTTCCGGGGGACGATCTGATGGCTTATTTTGATCGCCATGGAGATGTGGGGGCGATGTTTGATCGGGTTCATGCCCACTTTTTTGATAGTCTGGGCCGTCAAGAGATTACCGTGGATCGACAGCTTCGAAAAGGAGGTCGCCATGATCAAAGCCACTCTCGGTAAAGAAATTGTGATCAAACGATTGAACGAAATCGGCGCGTTGGCCGATATCGTTAAGATCATCGCCGAAAAGGGCGTGAGCATTTTGGCTGTCAGCGCGTGGGTGGAAGGGCCCGACGGCGTGTTTCGGTTCCTGGTGGATGACGAACTGCGGGCCGCCGATGCTTTGCGGGCCAAGAATTGCAATGTCCGCGAAGGACACGTGGTCTTGGCTGAGGTGCCCCATAAGCCGGGCATGTTGCGGTTGCTGACTGAAAAAATGAAAGGGGCCGGCATCGACCTTCACCACCTCTATGCTTCGGCCGCGCTCGACCAATCCAAGTGCCTGGTGGTGTTCTCAAGCGCCGACAACCAAAAAGCCATGGTGGTTCTCAACCAGTCCGCCCACTGAACGGAAGTTCTGTCCGGCGCCGGCCCTTCATTCCCCCAGGGGGGAGGAAGGGCCGGTTCTTTTTTTAGAAGGGTGGCCCTATAAAACCCAAAAGATCACGTAACTTTTTCCCTCACCCTACCCTCTCCCAAGAAGAGAGGGAAAACCCTTGGTTTCCTTCTCCTCTTGGGAGAAGGTGGCCCGACGGGCCGGATGAGGGGTTCACCAAAGTGGTGAAAAATGCTCCATCAAGCATTGGGCATTATCTGATGCTTTTCTATAAAAACAATGTCTTTCTTTCGTTTTCAAGATTGGCTAGAATAGGAGTATGGAAAAAGCCATTGTGGTGGGAATCCAGTTGAAGGGAACGCCCGATCCGACGTACCTGTCGTCGATGGAAGAATTGAAACGGTTGTTGGAAACCGCGGGCGGCCAGACGGTTTCGGCGGTGACCCAAGAACGAGTTCGACCGGACTCGGCCCTCTTGGTCGGCGAGGGAAAAGCCGCCGAAATTGCCGATTTGGTTCGGCTTAAAAAAGCGTCCGCTGTCGTGTTTAACGATGAGCTATCTGCCAGCCAACAGAAAAATCTGCAAGAGCTTATCCCCGCCAAAATCATTGACCGCACCCGCCTCATTTTGGATATCTTTGCCCAGCGCGCTCGAACCCGGGAAGGCAAACTTCAGGTCGAGTTGGCGCAAATGAATTACTTGCTTCCTCGGGTGACGGAACGGTTCGGGCGGTTCGAGCAACAAACCGGCGGGATCGGCACCCGGGGCCCGGGCGAACGCAAACTGGATATTTCCCAAAGGCGCATTCGCGAACGGATTGTGCGGTTGGGCCGTGAAATCGAAGGGGTTCGCCGCCAGCGTGGCCAGCAACGGGACAGCCGACAACGCGTGCCACTGGCCCAGGTGGCCATCGTGGGATACACCAACGCGGGCAAATCCACTCTCCTCAATACGCTTCGAACCGGCCCGGGCCCCGGCGTGTTGGCCGACGACAAACTGTTCGCCACACTGGACCCAACCACCCGCCGAGTGAAGTTGCCGGGAGGCCGGTGGGCCCTGTTCGTCGATACGGTGGGTTTTATTCAACGTTTGCCCCATGCGTTGGTGGCGGCGTTTCACGCCACCTTGGAAGAGGCCCGCGACGCCGATGTGCTGGTACACGTCATCGACGCCTCGAACCCCGCGTGGCCTGACCAAAAAAAAGTGGTGGAAGAGGTTCTTAAAGAACTGGACGCCGATGGGGTGCCGCGGGTGGACCTGTTCAACAAAGCCGACGCTCTCACTTCCGCCCAGCGGGTGCATGCCCGACGGGAGGGGCGGTTGGTGGTGTCGGCCCGTGCGGGGGACGGGTTGGACCGGTTTTTGAACCGTGTCGAAACGATATTGGAAAAAGATCAAAAAGAACGATCCTTCGTTCTTCCGCACGGTCGGCGTGACCTTTTGGTTTTGCTTTACGGCGCCGGGCGAGTCGTGTCGGAAAAACCCGACCCCCGGGGCACGTGGTTTCGCGTCAGACTGGACGATAAAAATTGGGGCGTTCTTCAAAAGGAGTTGTCCGATGTCTAATGCGACTTTGACGTGGGCCAACCGAATCACCATCGTTCGGATTTTGCTGACCCCGTTGTTGGTCATCTTGCTTCTGAAAGGAGAACGGCTGTGGCCCCTTTATATTTTCGCTTTGGCGGCGGTGTCGGACATCCTGGATGGGTGGGTGGCCCGTTGGCGGCACGAAGTGTCCCGGTTGGGTTCCTTTTTGGACCCTATCGCCGATAAGTTGTTGTTGTCGTCGACTTTTTTGGTTTTGGCCCACCTGGGTCGAACGCCTATGTGGGTTTTTGTCATTGTGTTTTCCCGGGATCTTCTTATTTTGTTGGGGTGGAACGTGATCACGATCCTGTCCGGAAAGTCCCAAATTCATCCGCGCCTGTTGGGCAAAGCGTCAACCTTTGTTCAGATGTCGACGGTGATGGCGATGTTGTCGTTTCCCGGCCAAACGTGGCCGTCTCTGTTGGTGTGGCCGATGGTGATCGTGACCTTGTGTTCGATGGCGGATTACGTGTGGGTGGGATCGAAAACCTTGGGAGATTTGGCGTGAGCGGTTCCCTGGCCACGGTGGTTTTGGTGGGTCGGCCCAACGTCGGGAAGTCGACGTTGTTCAACCGATTGTGCGAAACCCGCCGGGCCATCACCTCGCCCGTGGCTGGAACCACCCGCGACTGGATCGAAGGCCTCTGCCACTGGAACGGCCGTGCCTACCGGATTATCGATACCGGGGGATACGCGCCCGGCGCTGATGTGTTGGCGTCGGTTCGCGCTCAGGTGAAACGGTGGGTGGACACCGCCGAAATCGTGGTGTGGTTGGTCGACGCCCGCGACGGCGTGACCCCCGCGGACGAAGAATTTGCCCGTCTTCTGCGCCCCGCCGCGGACCGGGTGATCCTGGCGGTCAATAAAGCCGATTCCGAACGCCACGACGCCGCTTTAGGTGATTTTGCTCGGTTGGGGTTTCCGGGGCTGGTCACGGTGTCGGCGTCTCATGGCCGGCGGATCAACACGTTGTTGGATATTTTGGAAGAGCGAACGGGCGGAGCCAATGCGGTTGGGTCGGAGTTTCAAGAAGATGAAATTCGAGTGTCCATCGTGGGCCGACCTAACGTGGGCAAGTCGTCCTTGACCAACCGGTTATTGGGCGAAGAGCGGATGATCGTTTCGCCGGTTCCCGGCACAACCCGCGATACCATCGATAGCCGGTTTCGTTGGAAAGACCAACAGTTCCTTTTCGTGGACACCGCCGGGTTGCGGGCCAAAAAGTCCAAGGCCGACGATTTGGAAGGATTGACGCGCTTGATGACCGAGCGGGCGTTGGACCGCTGTGAAGTGGCTTTGTTGTTGGTCGATGCCCAAGAAGGGTTGACCGAAGGCGATGTGGCCGTGGGCCGGTTGATCGACGAGAAACGCCGGGCGTGCGTGCTGGGCGTCAATAAATGGGACTTGGTGCCGGACCGCAGTCCCAACGCCGCTTATTTTCGCGAGCGGACACCGGAAGGAATGCCGTTTTTGGCCCATTGCCCCCTGGTGTTTTTGTCGGCCAAAACAGGGCACCACATCGACGAACTGTTAACGTCGGTTCGAACCGTGGCGGGGGACTATCACCGCCGGTTTGACAACGAAGATCTGACCGCGTTTTTTTGGAAAGCTGTTCAGGAACGACCCTATTCGTATCGGGGGCGCAAGATGGTGTTTTACGGTGCGGCCCAGGTGTCCACGGCCCCGCCGGTGTTTGTCCTTCGGTGCAATTTGCCTCCGGAAGAAGTTCATTTTTCGTATGAGCGGCATCTGGAATCCGTTTTTCGTAAAGTATATGGGCTAGCGGGCGTGCCGGCGGTGTTGAAGTTTCGCAAGGGGCGGCGATGATGGAACTGATTTTGTCCGCGTTGGGAGGGTATTTGATCGGCTCGATCCCGACGGGGTATTGGATGGGGCGGGCCTTAAAAGGCATCGACATCCGGACTGTCGGGTCGGGCAATGTCGGGGCCACCAACGTGTTTCGCTCGGTGGGTCGGGCGGCCGGGTTGGCGACGTTGGCCATCGATATCCTGAAAGGGTATGGGGCGGTGTGGGCGGCTCTCTCGGTTGTGGGGGGCGAGGCGGCCCCGTTGATTTCAGGCGTGGCGGCGGTGGCGGGGCACAGTTGGTCGGCGTGGGTGCGGTTTCGCGGCGGAAAGGGGGTGGCCACTTCGGCTGGCGTTTTTTTTGCGTTGATTCCAGGTCCAACGGCGGTGGCGGTGGGGGTGTTTGCGGTGGTGTTCGGTTTGTTTCGCCGGGTGTCGGCCGGGTCCATCGCGGCCGCGGTAACGTTGCCCGTGGCGGCACGGGCGATGGAGTGTGCTCGGCCGCGGGCGGCGTTGGCCGCCGTGGTGGGGGCGTTGGTCCTGATTCGCCATCTTCCAAACATTCGACGGTTGTTGACCGGAAAAGAACCGCCGTTGGAATTCACGAGGAAAAACCCATGAGCGATCGCATTGCGGTGTTGGGGGGAGGCAGTTGGGGCGCCACGTTGGCGGACCATTTGGCCAAAAACGGCCATGACGTTTTTGTGTGGGAGTATCAAGAAAACGATGCCGATCGGCTCAAGCGCACCCGCCGGTTGCCCACGTTGCCCCATTTGGTTTTGCATGACCAGGTTCGTGTTACTTCGCGTATGGGGGATGCGTTGAGCGGTCGGACGTTGGTGGTGAACGCGGTTCCGTCAACCCACGTTCGGGCCACTTTTGCCGCGGTTCACGCCAGCGGGGCTCTGGTTCCCGGCGCCTGGGCGGTGAGCGTCTCCAAAGGGATTGAGAACGATACTTTAAAACGCATGAGCCAGGTGATCGCGGAATCGGCTCCGGCGTTGGCCGGGCGGGTGGCGGTGTTGGCGGGGCCTTCCCATGCCGAGGAAGTGGCCCGTTCGTTGCCCACGGCCGTGGTGGCCGCCGGACCTGACGAGTTTCGGGACAAATCAGTGGCCGTGTTTAACGCAGACCACTTGCGGGTGTACACCAACCCCGATTTCGTGGGCGTGGAACTGTGCGGCGCTCTTAAAAACGTGTTCGCGGTGGCGTGCGGTGTTTCCGACGGGTTGGGGTTCGGCGACAACACCAAAGCCGCGCTCATGACGCGCGGCCTCAACGAAATGGTCCGTTTGGGTGTCTTGGAAGGCGCTCAAGTGATTACCTTCTTGGGATTGGCCGGGTTAGGCGATTTGATCGTGACCTGCACGTCGCGGCATTCGCGCAACCGTTCGTTTGGTGAAAAACTTGGCCACGGCAAGTCCGCCGTCCAAGCGTTGGCGGAAATGAGCATGGTGGCTGAAGGCCATCCCACCACCAAAAGCGCTTATCAGTTGGCGCAACGACACGGGTTGGATCTTCCGATTATTTCCGAACTGTATAAAATCCTTTATGAAAACAAGCCCGCTCCCAACGCCATGCGTGACTTGTTAGCGCGGCCGCCGATACCTGAGATGATGCACATTCAACCTTTTGTCACACAAACGTCCGTCTAAGGAGAAACCATGAACAAAGCAGACCTGGTGAAGTTGGCGTCACAATCCGTGGGCACGAACGCCGAGGCCTTCAACGTGGTGACCCAGCTGTTCGAGGGGATGCGCAAGGCGTTGCAACAGGGGGAAAAAGTGGTGGTCCAGGGGTTCGGCAGTTTCCACGTGGTGATGCGAAAAAGCAAACCCGCGCGCAATCCCCGCACCGGAACGCCCGTGTTGATCCCGCCCCGTCGCCGCGTGAAATTTAAAATGGGAAAAGGGCTTCTTTGATTGGATTCTAAAGAAGTCGCACGGGCGTTGCGGGCTTGCGCCTCGGCCCATAAAGCCGCCGTGTTGGCCCGGTTCTTTAAAACCGGGCCCGGCCAATACGGGGAAGGGGATCGATTTTTGGGCGTCGTCGTTCCCGACCAACGGCGGGTGGCCAAACAGTTCGCCGGTATTTCGTTGGCGGACATCGATCGATTGGTCCGGAGCCCCTGGCACGAAGAGCGGTTGACCGGATTGTTGATTTTGGTCGATCGCCACCGGCGGTCGGAGCCGGGGGAACGTTTGCGTTTGCACCGGTTTTATCTTCAGCGAACCGAGTGTGTGAACAATTGGGACCTGGTTGATTTGTCGGCCTATTTTTTGGTGGGCCCGCACGTTGATCCGGACCGGCCGGTCCTGTTGGACCGGTTGGCTCGGTCGTCGAACCTCTGGGAACGGCGGATCGCCGTGGTGGCGACCTTTCATTTCATTAAGCAAGGGGTTCCGGGCCCGACCTTGCTGATTGCCGATCGGCTCATCAACGATCGACACGACTTGATTCACAAAGCGGCGGGGTGGATGTTGCGGGAAGTGGGAAAACGTTGTTCGGTTCAAGTTCTCCGAGATTACTTAGACAAGCAGGCGGACCGAATGCCCCGAACGACCCTTCGTTACGCCATCGAACGTTTCCCCCCATCCCTTCGAGCTGAGTACCTTGGGGTCAAGTCTTGATTTTGCATTCAATGGTTATTGATTATCCAGTTCAATGGAATAACCAGCACAATCACCCGGCGGTCTTTTGCTCGGCCGTGGGAGGTGACGTTTCTGAGAATTTGAGGTGACCCTGGTTTGATTTACCGGGTGGCTTGTGGTATAGTACCACCCCTCATGATCCTTAGTCTCCCGACGGACAAAGAATCCTTTTCCATCGGCGATGTCACTCGATTGACGGGCTTGCCTGCCCATGTCGTGCGCTATTGGGAATCCGCTGTGGGCGCGGTCCGGCCGGCGCGGCGAGGATCGGGTCATCGGCGGTTTTCGCGCAAAGATGTGGAAACCTTGGTGAAGGTCCACGAATTGGTTCGCGACAAAGGATACACGCTGGCGGGGGCCAAGCGGTTTTTGCGCGCGGAGCTCAAACGTCCGCCGTCACAGATTCCGTTGGCGTTGGACGATTCGTCGGCGGCGGTGGCGTTGTTGAAGGATGTTCGTTTGGAATTGGCGGGACTGGTCAAAGATTTGAAGACGAAGATTGCATGAGGTCGGTTCGGTCGCTGACACCGGGGCGTAGCGTAGTGGTAGCGCACTCGCTTGGGGTGCGAGAGGTCGTGGGTTCAAGTCCCACCGCCCCGATGTCAACGACTGAGTTGAGAGAAAAAACTGTGGGACTTGAAGGCAACCCTCGCGCCGTCCCATCCGACAAGCTGGGACCATGCCTAGCGGCATAGCCATGAATGGCGGAAAAGGGCCCGAAGGGCCCGACAGCGAGGGTGCCCGGCCCTCGGCGGGTCGCGTGTGCCAGTGGCACACGTTTGCGACGGGCCGAATAGGCCCTTGGCGAAGCCGCGGGGGAGAGGGAAGTCCCACCGCCCCGATGTCAGCGACTGAGACTGTGATTTTGTGACACCTTTGGCGAAAATTCTTTTCTGTTACATTTCCCACTCCAGCGGGCACCAGCGGGCCGCCGAAGCGGTGATGGACGAGTTAAGGCGCCGGGATCCGCCGGTTCTTTGCGAAGGCATCAATTCCATCAGTTACTCGAACCCGGTGTTTGGGAAAATAGTTTCCAAACTGTATATCCAGTTGTTGAAAGTGGCACCCCAGGTCTGGGATTACCTATACGATAACCCTTTTGTGGAAAAGGCCACACGTGACATTCGGGGCCTGTTAAGCCTTTTTAACACCGGTCGGATTGTGGCTGTGTTGAACAAACATCGTCCCCACGGCTTGGTGTGCACGCAGGCGGTTCCGGCCGGTTTGTTGGCGGCTTTGAAAGAGCGGGGCGCCATCCGGTCTCCGTTGGTGGGGATCATCACGGATTTCGGAGTCCACAAATACTGGATATCGCCTCACGTGGATCTTTATCTGGTTCCGACCCCCGAGGTTCGACGACGCATGATCCGACTGGGAGTGCGCGAAGAGCGGGTTCGTGTGACCGGCATTCCCATCGATGCCCATTTCGCCCAGCCGGGGGACCGTCGGTCTGAGCGGGCGGCCTTGGGGTTGTCGACGCACAGGCCCGTTGTGCTCATGATGGGCGGCAATTATGGGTTGGGTCCTTTGGAAGACGCCGCCCGCGCTTTACGCCGGTTGCCGGTGGGTGCTCAGTTGATTTTGGTGTGCGGCAACAATCGTTCTTTGCATCGGCGGATTCAAACCCATTTTTCCGATGATCGCCATGTTTTGGTGTTGGGCCAAACCCGGTCCGTGCATCGGTTGATGGACGCCGCCGATGTGCTTATTTCAAAACCCGGCGGACTAACCACCTCGGAAGCGTTGGCTAAAGGGTTGCCGATGGTCATCATTCAACCGATTCCCGGCCAGGAGGAGCGCAACGCTCAGTTCTTGCTCCGCCACGGCGCGGCGGTTCGGGCGGAAACATTGGACGAGTTGGTTCAAACCGTGGACGACCTGTTGACCCATCGGACCAAATTGGACCGATTGCGCGAAAACGGGTTTCGTTTAGCCCGGCCGTGGGCCGCTCGAGACGCGGCCGACGCCATTGTGCGTTTGATCGATGATCGCACCTCGCGCGGACATCGACGCGTCCGAGAAGGAGCGGCTGTTCGCGGGTGATTCAAGAAACGGTGTGGGCGGCGGGCCTTTCCCTTTCGAGCGGTGCCGCGGGACTTTTACCCCATCGAGCGCGATACGGGCTGGCCGCGGGTCTTGGGCCGGCCGTCAGTCGTCTGTTCTCGTCAAAACGGGCCGCCGTTGAAAAAAATTTGGGCCGGATCAATGCCCACGCTCAAACGGCGTTTCGTGTCGACAACGTTTTTCGAAATTTCGGGATCACTCTGGCGGATTTTTTAGGCGGGTGGCAGGTCTCCTGGAGGGTGGAGGGACGTGAACGGGCCGAGGCCGCCCGGGCTTTGGGCCGGGGCGTTCTGATTTTAACCACCCATTTGGGAAACTGGGAATTGGGTGGCCGCGTGTTGACGCAATGGGGCTGGCCGGTGACCGCGGTGTACAAGCCCTACCGGTCGAGGGCGATGGAGAATTTTATTCAGTCGCGCCGGTCGCCGGGATTGGATTATTTGGCGGTGGGTCGCGGCGCCGCGCACGGGATTGCGAAAGTGTTGCGTCGTCAGGGAGTTGTGGCGATGTTGGGCGATCGACCTTTCGGGGAAGATGGCGGGTGGGTGACGGTGTGCGGAAAACCCATGCGGTTTCCCAGAGGTCCGTTTCTTTTAGCGGCGCGCTCGTCGGCACCGGTGCTTCCGGGGTTCGCATTATTGGAAAAACCGGGTCGCTATCGGGTGGTGGTGGAAGAGCCGTTGTGGGCTGAAGGGGCCGACCCAGTACAAAATCTTATGGACAAGATGGCCCAAGTATTGGGAAAATACATTGCCACTCACGGCGATCAGTGGTATTGTTTCGAACCGGTGTGGGACGAATGAGTCCGTCCGAGCGGTCGGGGGGGATTTGGGCACAATGAGTTTACGGGGTGTAGCGCAGTTGGGTCGCGTGTGCCGAGTAGGGCTAAAATTTTATTTGAATGATTTGCGGGGTGTAGCGCAGTTGGTAGCGCGCTTGGTTCGGGACCAAGAGGTCCGGGGTTCAAGTCCCCGCACCCCGATTTTTTTGTATCGTCTCGTCAGTGTCTGTGTTCCTTTCATTATGTGGTTTAAGGGGCGTTTGGGTCTGCGTTTACCGCGGGACCCTGGGCCTAATCGGCCCGTCGTAAACGGGTGCCACTGGCACCCACGACCCCGCACCCCGATTTTTTTGGGCCGTATCGTGGATTGCGGTGTTCGATTCATGGCCAGGTTATGGGATCGTTTGGATCTGCGTTTACCGCGGGACCAGGGGCCTGTTCGGCCCGTCGTAAACGTCTTTTGTCCGACCGGATGTGTCGGACAAAAGCCGGTGCGGCAGAGCCGCCCGTGGAATGTGCCATTCAAGGCACATTCCACCCACTGGCACCCACGACCCCGCACCCCGATTTTTGGGTTGTCGTGGGGAGAGATCTCGTGATGGCTCGGCGTCGGTGGCGGTTGGATGGGCGGGTTCAAGGTGTGGGGTTTCGGGCTTTTTGTGAAGCGGTCGCGAGAGCGCGCAACATTCGCGGGTGGGTGAGAAACGAGTTCGACGGGTCCGTGTCCGTGGAAGCCGAAGCCGAAGACGCTGTTTTGGCTGAATTTTTTCAGCATCTTTTGTCAGGGCACCTCCCGGCGCGCGTGGATCGCACCGAAGAAAACCCGGTGGCCACAAAAAATGACCCATCGGAGGGGTTTGCGATTCGTTGATCTTCATCGCGCTCTCGTGCGCGAGACGGCAAGATAAGGAGACTCGGGGAATGGCGGAAAGTCTGGATTCGGTTTCGCTCTACTTTCACGGCGTTAAGCGCGTTCAGGATGTTTCCAAAGAAGATGTGTCCGAATTGTGGCGCCTGGCTAAAAGGGGCGATAAAAAAGCCAAGAAAAGATTAGTTGAATCCAACCTGAGGTTGGTGATCCCCGTCGCCAAAAAATATTATCGATCCGGGGTGGATTTTATTGACCTCATCATGGAAGGGAACCTGGGATTGATGCACGCCGTCGACAAATTTGATCCCAAACGCGGGTTTCGGTTTTCCACCTACGCTTCCTACTGGATCGAGCAGTCGATCCGGCGCGCTTACGATGAACAATCCAAATTGATCCGGATTCCGCCCCACGCGTTGGAAGCCCTCCGCCGCTGGTTGCGCGCGTGGGAAGGATTGCGCGTTCAAATGGGCCGAAGCCCGACTCTTCAAGAAATGGGCAAAAAGCTTTCTTTGTCGCCGCGCCAAATCCGCAGTGTGGTGGACGCCCACGAAGCGGCCAAACCCGTCGGCAGTTTGGATATGCCGTTGGACGAGGACGAAAACCTTTTTATTCGCGACATGGTCAGCGATTCACCCGAACGGGGGCCGGAACGGTTGTTTTCCCTTGTGCGGGATAAGTCCGATGTGTCGACCGCCTTACGCAATGTGAGCCCTCGGGAACGCATGATTTTGGAGTTGCGCTACGGCGTGACCGGTAAAGAGCCCATGACGTTGGAAGCGGTGGGCAAAAAACTGCGGATTTCCCGTGAACGCGTTCGGCAGTTGGAAGAGCGCGCCCTGGCCCGGTTGCGTCGAGTCAGCAGTCGCATGGGCCTCCATTGAACTTAAAAAATTTCATCCGGGACATTCCGGACTTTCCCAAACCGGGAATCGTTTTCAAAGACATCACGCCCCTCCTGGGAAACGGGCCGGCGTTTGCTCACACGGTTCAACTGTTGGCGGATGTGGGCGCTCGTCATAAGGTGGACAAGGTTGTCGCCATCGAGTCTCGCGGGTTTTTGTTCGGATCGGCGGTGGCCCAGCGTTTGGGCGTCGGGGTGGTGCCGGTTCGAAAAAAAGGTAAGTTGCCATTTAAAACCTTTTCGGCCACCTATCAGCTGGAATACGGCAACGACACCGTGGAAATTCACGTGGACGGTCTTCGGCCCGGCGAGCGGGTGCTGTTGGTCGATGACGTGTTGGCCACGGGCGGAACAGTTGAGGCCGTGGCGAAGTTGGTCGCTCAGTCGGGGGCGCACCCCGCGGCGGCGGTCTTCGCCATCGAATTGGAATTTCTCAAGGGTCGCCATCGGTTGGCTCACCTGGACGTGGTGTCTTTGATTTCGTTTTAAAGATATGCGCTGTTCGGGTTTCCCGCCCGGGCCCCCGTAGCTCAATTGGATAGAGCGGCTCCGTCCTAAGGAGAAGGTTGGTGGTTCAATTCCGCCCGGGGGCGTGGGCGGGACATCGGTTCATCTTAAAACACGAGGAGTTCTTTTATGCCGTCGACATTTTATACGTTGCCAGGCCAAACGCCCGGCGTCGAAACCAAGGGGCAAAAGGCCGTTCGCTGGTTGATCACTCACCGGGCTCAGATCGGCTTGGCCGTGGGCGTGGCGGCCCTGGCTGGAGGACTGGCGGTGGCCATCGTGGCCAACCGAAAAAAATTGACCGACGCCGGCATTTTGCAATTAACCGCCGCCCGGTACAAAGCCAACCAAGGCCAAACGAATGAAGCCTATCAAAACATCGATGACGTTTTAAAGACCCAACGGACAAACTCCGTCGCGATGCAGGGGTTTGTTTTGAAAGGGGAACTTCTTTTTCAGGAGAAGAAGTTTGATGAAGCCGAAAAAAATTACGCCGAGGGCCTTCGCCAGGCCACCTCGCCGGACTACCAGGCGTTGATGCGGGCGGGGCGGGCGGCATCGTTGGTGGAACTGAAAAAGTTTTCGGAAGCCGTGACCGCCTATGAGGCGTTGATACGTGATTTTTCCGGGCACTATTTGGTTCCCCGGTGGATGATGGAAACGGGGCGTCTCTACGGGGCCCAGTCCCAGTGGGCCCAGGCCCAAGCTATTTTTGAGCGGTTGTTGACGTTGTATCCCAAATCCAGCTGGGCGGCGGAAGCCCAGTCGAATTTGAATTTTGTCAAATCCCAAATTCCCACGGCTCCCGTTTCTGAAAAATAAACGGCGGTGGCCATTGACAGAAATTTACGGTACTGTTAGTATTTGCCCGCACCACGACGCGGAGGGGGTTCGCCTCCTACGCTTATTTAGGAGATAACGAGCATCTACCCGAAACCCTTTCAGCGGCCGCCTCTTAACACCAATGCCGGTGGCCCTCGTGTCAACCATCAAATCCGCGCTCAACAGGTCCGTCTGATTGACGAAGACGGGACCCAGTTGGGTGTGAAGGGCATCGAGGAAGCTCTTCGCACGGCACAAGATCGCGGAAAAGATTTAGTGGAAGTGGCTCCTTTGGCCAACCCACCGGTGTGTAAAGTGGTTGACTTTTCGAAGTATCGGTACGAAAAAGAAAAACAGAAAAAGGAAGCCCGCAAACACGCCAAGGGCGGGCAGGTCAAGGAAGTGCGGTTTCGCCCGCGGATCGGCGAGCACGATTTTGATACAAAAATGCGGTCTATTCAGAAGTTCTTGGACGGGCGCGACAAAGTGCGCATCACTGTCATGTTTCGCGGCCGAGAGATGGAACACAAAGATTTGGGTCAAAAAATCATTGAGCGGATCAAGGTTATTTTGGGGGAATCCGCCACGGTGGAGTCCGACCCCATGATGTTCGGAAACCGGATGATTTTGATGTTGGCCCCGCAAAAAAAATAGAGTGACAAGTCGAGCTTATTCCTATGCCAAAAATTAAAAGCCACAGCGGAGCGAAAAAACGGTTCCGCATTACGGCCAACGGCCACATTATGCACCAAACCCAGGGGCGGCGGCACCTGTTGATCGGGATGTCGTCCAACCGTCGGCGGCGGTTCCGTAAAGACAATATGCTGAACGCCGAACAAACCAAAACCATAAAGGCTCTGATTCCCTATGCGCGCTAAATCCGTCGTTTACACACGTCAACGAAAAAAGAAATGGTTCCGTCGAGCCAAGGGCGCTTACGCCACGAAGAGCACCCGGTGGCGGATGGTGATTCAGCATTTGGAAATGTCCATGCGGCATATGTATCGGGGCCGCAAAGACAAGAAACGCGATTTGCGGGCCATCTGGATTCAGCGGATCAATGCCGCGGCCCGGGCAGAAGGGCTAAGCTATTCCCGCTTTTTTTCAGGTTTGAAAAAGGCCGGGATTGTGTTGGACCGCAAAGTGTTGGCCACGGTGGCCGCCGAAGACCAGGCGGCGTTTCAAAAGCTGGCGTCGTTGGCTCGGGAACACGCGGTTGCTAAGGCGGCCTGACCGGTCGATCACAGTTGGAGCATGACGACGTTCGTCGTTCCGGCGTGGGGATAGCCGCAGTCCATTGTCTTCCCTCCTAAACGAACTGGATGTTTTGTCGGCCGAGGCTCTGGCCGAAGCCGAAACGTTGGCGGACACGGAAGCGTTGGAGGCGTTTCGCCTTAAATACCTCGGCCGCAAAGACGGCCGGCTTACCAAAGTCCTTTCGGCTCTTCCCACCCTTTCCGGCGACGAAAAACGCGAAGTGGGAAAACGGGCCAACGCGCTGAAGGGCGCGATTGAGTCTTCCCTGGCTCGCCGTCGGCAGGCCTTGGACGACGCGCGCATCACCTCCGAACTCTTGAAATCTAAAATCGACCTTTCTCTCCCGGGAACTCCGGTGATGCGGGGCGGGCTCCATCCGCTCACCCGGGTCATGGAAGAAATCACCGACGTTTTCGTTCGGTTGGGGTTTTCCGTGGCGGAAGGTCCCGAAGTGGAAACCGACGACAACAATTTCACCTCGCTCAACCATCCGCCCGACCATCCGGCCCGGGACGCCCACGATACTTTTTATCTGAAGGACCATGTGGACGACAAAGGTCGGCCTCTCTTGTTGCGCACGCACACGTCTCCGGTACAAATTCGATACATGCGATCCCACACGCCTCCGGTTTACATCGTGGCGCCGGGCCGGGTGTTTCGCCACGAAAACGTGGACGCGACCCACTCCTACGTATTTCATCAGGTGGAAGGGTTGGCGGTGGACACGGACATTTCGGTGGCCGATTTAAAAGGCGTGTTGACTTTGTTCGCCGAACGGTTGTTCGGCGGGCAAGGAACAGTGGTGAAAACGCGGTTTCGGCCTTCGTTTTTTCCGTTCGTGGAGCCAGGCCTGGAAATGGATATTTCGTGCACAATCTGCGGCCAAAAAGGCTGTCGCGTGTGCAAGGGTACGGGATGGGTGGAAATGTTGGGGTCGGGACTGGTGCATCCGAACGTGTTGAGAGCCGCCGGGTGCGATCCGGAAAAATATTCCGGATGGGCTTTCGGGATCGGCGTGGAACGGGTGGCCATGTTCAAATACGGCGTCGATGACATGCGGCTTTTTTATGAAAACGACCTTCGCTTTTTAGGGAATTTTTCGTGAAGATTTCATTCCTTTGGCTTAAAGAGTTTGTTGATTTCACGCAAACTCCGGTGGAAATCGCGGCTCTGCTGTTGCGCCAGGGGTTTGAGGTGGCGTCGGTGACGCCGGTGGGCGGTTCTGTCACGGGGGTGGTGGTGGCCCAGGTGGAATCCGCCCAGAAACATCCCAACGCCGATAAATTGAAAGTGTGCGAGGTGTTCGATGGTGTGGCTCGGCACACGGTGGTGTGCGGCGCGCCCAACGTGGAAGCGGGGAAGAAATATCCGTTCGCCCGGTTGGGGGCCACTCTTCCCGACGGTCTGGTGATTGAAAAACGCCCCTTGCGCGGCGTGGAATCCCACGGCATGTTGTGTTCCGCCCGCGAATTGGGTTTGGGCGCGGACCATTCCGGATTGTACAGCTTGCCTTCCGACGTCGTTGTTGGGCAAAATATCGTCGAGACCTTGGCCTTGAACGATGTCATTTTAGAAATTGAGGTGACACCCAACCGTCCGGACGTGTTGTCCCATTGGGGAGTGGCCCGGGAAGTGGCGGCGGGACTGGGGAAAAAATGCAAAATTCCAACCGTGGATCTTCCGGCGGTCCCCGTGCGATCCAGTTTGGTTCGCGTGGACGAGCCGGCGTTGTGCGATCGTTATGTGGCCCGGGCCTTGGAGGGTGTTTCGGTTAAAGCGTCCCCTTTATCTCTTCGGCTACGGTTGGAACGGTGCGGGATCCGGTCCATCAACAATGTGGTGGACGTGACCAATTACGTTTTGTTGGAATATGGCCATCCCTTGCACTCGTTTGATCGGGCGCGGTTGGCGGGTCGAACGGTGGGGGTTCGCAAAGGCCGGCCGGGCGAAAAATTGGAATGTTTGGATGCGGTGACCCGGGACGTGAACGACATTTTGGTGATCGCCGACGCAAACGGACCGGTGGCCGCGGCCGGTGTGATGGGCGGTCAGTCGAGCGCGGTGGGGGACGCCACGGTTGAACTCTTGTTGGAAAGCGCCCGGTTTTTACCTTCCCAGGTGCGCCAAGCTCGGGGCCGGCTCGGCCTGTCCACGGAAAGCTCTTATCGTTTTGAGCGGGGGACGGATTTTGATATGGCCGACATCGCCTCCCGTCGGGCAGCGTCGTTGATCCTTTCCCTGGCCGGGGGACGGCTGGTGGAACAAGAGGATGTTCACGGATCCGTGGCGGCGCGCCCCGCCGTTCGTGTCTCCTTGGAAAAATTACAAAAACTCTTGGGGTTGGCGGTGACCGGGGCCGAGGCGCGGGCGGCGTTGGAAAGTTTGGACTTTAAGTGTGAAGAAACGGCCGGCGAGTTGCGCGTGACGCCGCCGATCCATCGGGCCGATGTGCGGGAGATGGCCGATGTGGTGGAAGAGGTGGCGCGCCGAATCGGGTACGATCGGATTCCTGGTCGGGTGCGCGGGGCCGCCTTGGGCGGCGCGCCGGTGTCGGTTCTTCGATCGCTGATTGTGCGTGGTCGGGAACGATTGATCGGTCTGGGATTTTGGGAAGCGGCCCAGAGCGGGTTGGTGCCTCGATCCTTGTGGGACCGTTTGGTGGGGCCCGGGGGTGAAAATCCCCCCGAGTTGTTAAATCCCCTCTCGCTGACGGGGGAGTGTTTGAACCCCAGTTTGTTGATGAACCTGTTGGCGTGTGCGGCGGGTAACGTTCGGCGCGGAAACCCCAACGTTCGGTTGTTCGAATCCGCCCGGGTGTTTCACCGGGGCGCCGGGGGGGTGGACGAGGCGGACCATCTGGCGTGGGTGGCCGTGGGGCAAGACGGGCCCGATCACTGGAAGTTCCATTCCCGGCCCTTGGAAATTTGGGATGCGCGCGGATGGGCGAAATCCATTTTAAAAGATTGGCGATTGACGGGCGTTCGGTTTGAAGCGGGTCGGTTCTCGTTTCTTCATCCGGCGCAATCTCAGTCGATTTTAATGGGTGATCACGTTTTGGGATATTACGGGCGACTGCACCCGCGTCAGGCCGAAGCGTGGGAATTGCCCGCGGACACCTTTGTCGGGGAACTGAACCTATCGTTGGCGGTCACAGGGAAACGTTTGGACGTGAAACACGTTCCGCTCTCGCGCCAGCCGGCGTTGGTGCGGGATTTTTCGTTGGTGTTCCCGGAAACCGTAACGTGGTCAGCGGTGGTGTTTTGGATCCATCGGGCCTGCGAGTGGGTGGAAGGCGTTGACCTTTTTGACGTGTTCACGGGCCAGGGGCTGGCCGTGGGAACCCGAAGCCTGGGGTTTCGCGTGACGTTTCGCCACCCGGACCGCACCGTGACCGACGGGGAAGCCCACGCCTTGCACGAGCGGGTCCTGACGGGATTGGGAAAAGAGTTCAGCGCCCATTTGCGCGCGCCGGTCGCTCCCGCATGAACGCGTCCCCCGGCCAAAAATCCCTTCGTCACATGGCCTGGGTCGCTCTCTTAGGAACCCTTTTGTCGATGCTGACCGGTTGCGTTTATCTGCGCCTACTGGAAGTCAAGAAACAACTGCAAAACTTCGACGAGTATTTCGCCATTAGCGGCCGGTCGGAGTTGGTGATCGAATTTAAAAAGCCCGTCATCCGGGTCAAAGATACCCGATTTTTGATCGGGGCTGAACCCGCCCACGAGAGTCGCGAGGGGGAACACCGCGCCCATTACGCTTTTATTTTGGTTCGTATTTCGACGGTGAGCCACCCGCCCCCGCTGGCCCGTTTGACTTTGGATTTGG
Source organism: Elusimicrobiota bacterium (assembly GCA_016715645.1). Lineage (GTDB taxonomy): Bacteria > Elusimicrobiota > Elusimicrobia > FEN-1173 > FEN-1173 > JADKHR01. Next base: position 69,001 of record JADJZR010000012.1, read on the forward strand.
CGTTTGACAACGGGAAACTGAAGAAAATCATCGTGCCGGAAACGTTCATGATGCTCTTTCCGCGTAACGTCATTGTGGACACATTGAAGCAAGCCAAAGACGCCGACGTGTTCGAACTTAAAAAGTTGGCCCGGGCCCAAATCCATCTGGAACCGGAAGTGGAAGCCGAACTGCCCAGCCGAACCAAAACAGAACTGTTGCTCGGCGTCCCCCTGGAGGTGCGCGAGGAAGTGACCCTTCAAACCCTGGTTTATCGCTACACCATCACCACCGCCCGCCGCCCCGTGCCGATCGAGGCCCGCCTCTCGTTCGGTTCCGACGACCTGCTCAGAAAAGTCTTTGTCCAGTGGGACCAATCCGCCATTGAAGCCTATTTTGTCCGATCTCAGTAAATGTCGTTAAAAGACTCCCGATCAATTTTATTGTTCGTTTTTTCGACGGTCATGCTGTCTTCCTGCCGGGGGCCGATGTCGCGGGGAGGGGAGCCATTTGTTGCTGGAGGCGGCGCGGGGGCATTGGTTGAAGTGGAGCCGGGCCAATGGCCTCGGTTGGAGGACGACGGAGAGCGTTCGGATCTCCTTAACGCGGTTCGTAAGAGCGCCGGGTATTACCGCGCTTTGGGCAATAAGCGATCGTTTGCTTTTGGGAACGATGTTTACTCGGCCAAAGAAATGGCGGAGTCCATGGACGCGTTTGCAAGCCTACTGGCCTCAGAAGAAAAAGATCTCAACGGGGCGTTGCGCCGGGAGTTTCGGCTTTATTCTTCTGTCGGGTCCGATCGGCAAGGCACGGTCGTTTTTAGTTCCTATTACGAACATTCCCTAAAAGCCTCTCTTACGAAAACAGATCGGTTTCGGTTCCCCCTCTATGGTCGGCCCGCGGATTTGGTGGAAGAGGTGTCGGGGGGCGAGCGAAAAGTGTATCGGTCTGGCGGCGGGCGTCGCCCCTACTTCACCCGCAAACAAATCGACGAAAACGGGGCGCTTCGCGGCCGCAATCTGGAAATTGCCTGGGCCGATGATCCCGTGGAGATCTTTTTTCTTCAGGTGCAAGGGTCCGGTTGGTTGGTGTTGCCCGATGGCAAGCGGGTGCGGGTTCGCTACGCCGCCAACAACGGCCACCCGTTCAAGTCCGTGGGGGGAGGTTTGATCGATAAGGGCGTGATCCCCAAAGAAAAGTTTAGCCGCAAGGCGATGGTGGACTATTTGGCGTCTCATCCGGACGAACGTCAATCCCATTTGAACGTCAATCCGCGTTACGTCTTTTTTAAGATCGACCGGGGGCCTACGCAAGAGTGGGCCTACGGTTCGTTGGGCCTTCCCCTAACGCCGGGCCGGTCGGTGGCATTGGACCCAGCGGTTTTTCCGCCCGGTGCCCTGGCGTGGATGAAGACGGAAGGAAAATACGGCGTGAAACGGTTTGTGTTGAGCCAAGACGAAGGCGGCGCCATTAAAGGCCCGGCGCGGGTGGACTTTTTCGCGGGTGGTGACGAAGAGGCCGAACAATATGCCGTTGGTTTTTGGGAAAAGGGCCGGCTCTATTTTTTAGTAAAAAAGTAGCCGCTCGTAACCGCTCCGGTCCCGCCCAATTCCTGAGGTAACGCCAATGCTCAACGGAGCGCAGGCGTAGGCCAAAATCAGCCGACGAAATGTCCGGGTTATTGTTTCACAGCTTCTTGGTGCAAGCCGGACAGAGGAGCGTTTGGGTTTGGAGGGTTATCGCAGTGGTCGGGGTGCGGCAAGACCCGCAGAGTATGGGTTGGAAGTCTTTCAGAACCGGATCCCAGAAAAAGGTCGCCTCACGGGAATTGTCCCGAGAGGACAATTGAAAAAGACATTTGATCCAAGGCTGAAAAACCAAAAGAACGGCATACACCCGAGGTTCCACAACGAGACGGTGTTTCTCCCGGATGTCTTCCCGCTTTTTCCGATATTCCAGATCCAGGGCCGCACGGCGGCTTTGAAGGGCGGCCTTTACGTGGGGCGAAGCGGCGGAATCCAGCCGCGATTGCTGTCGGATAAGTTCCGTGGCCATCTGGCTGAAATAGTCTTCGATTCGCGTCAAATCTCGGGCGACAAACCGTTCCTGACGTTGTTTGAATTTTTCAACGTCCGCCTCCGAAACAGAAGCGAACGCGGTTTCCAGGGCCGGCGCCCAGACGTCAAACGGTAAGGGGCAAAATCCCGGAATATCCCCATAGCGGGGAACAGGGTCTAAGAACAAAGAATCGGCCGATGTCGCCACATGAGGTTGGGCAGTTCCCGTCGTCAAGTTGAGCGCCACTTGATACAAATGCTCCTCCTTACTTTCCGACACGAAGGCCGCTTTCACATGGATCAGAGCGTGGGCCGTTTCTTCCACGACGGAATGGACGAGCGTCGGGCGGCCATGGGCCAAATGGAACCGCCGCGTCCATTTTTCCTGAAGGTCGCCGCCCTGAATTCGCTGGGGATTGAGAAAAGCCCTGGCCACGCATACCTTCTCGCTCAGGACTTCGCAGAGGGTTTCAATCACGGGAGAGTTGACCGTGAGAGGATGGCTCCCCATGTTGAGACGCAGATACCCATTGTCCGTCTTGGCCTTGAGGGAGTTGGGCAGGATGAATTCGTAGTCCTCATGCCCCACGGTCTCAACAAGGCCGCCCAATTCCTGGACGCCGGAAGAAAAGAAATGAATTAACGAGGACAACTCCGTCATTTACGACCTCTCATAGTCGGCGCCGAAAAGTTGTTCGTCCAGACGCCGTTCCTGAAAATAGTCCGCTTTTTTCTGAATAATTTTCCGGCCCCAATCCTCCATGCGCCCTTCAAAATCCGAGTCGTTGGCCGCTTCGAGCCAGAGGCTCATCAAAACGTGTTCAAAGTCCTTCTCTTCCAACATATCGCCCAAGATGGTCTCCGTTTCGCCCACAACCAGTTCAAACAAGTTGAGCTTTTCATGCAACAGACGTAGCAACTGATGTTCAACCGTTTGGGTGGCGGCCAGGCTGTGGATGATCACCTCGCCGGTTTGCCCGAACCGGTGCAACCGTCCGATGCGTTGCTCAATTTTCATGGGATTCCATGGCAGATCATAATTGATGAGGGTGCGGCAAAACTGGAGGTTCACGCCCTCTCCGCCGGTGGGTGTGGACACCAGACATCGCGTCCCCTGTTCAAACCGCTGAAGGGCCGCCATTTTTTCGGCGGCGTTCATGCCGCCGTGAAAAAGGTCGACGGTGTGACCGGCCTTTCTTAACGCCGCCGCCACTTGGTTTTGGGTCTCGCGAAATTCCGTAAATATCAGGCATCGGTCGGAATGGTCAATGATCTTAAGGAGCGCTTCCCCTTTGGAATGACTCGGCACGGACCGGATTTCCTCCATCAAGCGCTGGAGGGTCGGCCGGGTTTCGGGGCGACAACCCTCGGTGATTTTTTCCAATGTCCCCACTGTGCTCATCAGGTGCGACCCGGCTTCGCGCAAAAGAAGGGTGAGAACGAAGGGGGACATGTTGGCGGCGCCTGTCTGCCGCCGAATGAAGTGGGAAAGATTTTGATAGGCAGAACGTTCGGCTTCGTTCATGGCAACCGACAAAACATGCGGCACTCGGCGCGGCAGTTTCACCGCGGTGTTGGCGCGCGTGTGGCGTACCATGACCTCGCGCAAGAGGTCGCGGAGGGCCTGGGGGTTCTTCGGCGTCCGGGGTTTTCCGCGTTCTTTAAATTGCGCGCTGAACTGAGCCGGGGTCCCCAATTGCCCGGGTCGCAGAAGGGTCGTGAGGTTGTAGATTTCTTCAAGATCGTTTTGAATGGGCGTCGCGGTTAAAAACAAAATGAATTTGTATTTAATCTGGTTCACGAATTTCCAGGCGGCGGTTTTCCGGTTTCGCAAATGATGGGCCTCGTCGACGATCAACAAATCAAAACTTTGGTTGAGGATGGACGTTTGATGGGGATCCCTTTTCGCCAGGGAAAGAGAGGCGACAATGAGCGGCTCTTGGGCCCAAAAATTTTCGTCCGGCGGGCTGGATCCATCGACCGCTTTTGCCGAAAGGCCGAATTTGTCCGCCAACTCTTCGCGCCACTGCTCGACCAAACTGGGAGGGGTGAGGATGAGCGCTTTTTTCACCATTCCCCGGAGGATATATTCCTTGAGAATCAGCCCGGCTTCGACTGTTTTACCCAAACCCACCTCGTCAGCGAGCAACGCTCGTCCGCCCATCCGTTGCATCACGATTTGCGCGGCCCGGATTTGATGTTCGAAAATCTGGATGTGGGAACGCGCGGGCGCTAAAAGCTCATCGAATCCGCCCAAGAGCCGCAGTCTTTCCGCCTCCAGCCGGAGATGATAGAAAGCCAGGGTGTCCGCGGAATCCGGGTGCGAAAGCCGATGGATGAGCGCGGAATCGACGTGGATCGGAGAACGCGTCACAGCCAACCGGACGGAGAGCTCTTTCGGCAAAGGGGAAACCGGGGAGGGAACGTCCTGTGATGTCTTCGTGGGGGCAATCTGCTTGGGCGGGTTCTTTATCGCCTTTTCAAGATCGGTGAAGCGCTTTTCATCCTTGGCTTTTTGTTTTGGAGGAACGTTTTTATCCCGTTTGAAAAGAGTGAGGGCCTCCGCGAAAAGTGTTTGGGCCTCGGCTTGATGATTTTCCTCGATCGCCAACTCAGCCAAACCCAGGCACGGGCCGTAGAGGCGTGGGTCTTCACGGCGGGCCAATCGCAACAGGCGCACGGCTTTCCGAAAATGGCCCTCCCGAACCATTCGCAACGCTTCGTCGGTGTGGCGGAGGGCGTCTTCGGTCAAAAGGGAATTTCGAGAACTGTCGTGGTTCAACTGTATGGAACGTATGGTGGCGGGATCAAGCCAATCTCTCGGGAGGACGAGCGTGTTGGACGTGCGTATTTTTCCCGTCTTTTCTCTAACGGAGAACAGCCATTCGGATCGGGGAATGTTGTGGCGATTGGCGCACTTGGCGATACGCCGGAGAATAACGCCCGGTAAATCCGCGATATCGGGTGGGCGAACAAAGTCCTCGGTGACGTTGCGGTGGTCGCTTTCCGAGATGACGAGGGAGTCGGGACCCATATAAAATAAGATCCCCTCGAAGGACTGGGATATGTCCCCCGTTTCATGGATCTGGGCGTACACCTCATCCTGGGACAAATCCGTCGAGACGGTTAATTGCAAGGCGGGTAACGATTCGTGGGTTGGTAAAAACAGGAAAGCGTCTTTGGTCATTTTCTCGTGGAACCGCCCCTCTGAAGAGACAACCTTCTTGGGAAGGGCTTCTCCCCCCTCGGGATTTTGGAACTTATTATACCAATTTGAATCCCCCCACTGTCCGGGGGATTATTAAGGGGATTTTATCGGGGTGGCGGGCGGCGGTTCGGGCGGGGGAGTCGGATGGCGCAAGCCAACGTTGGGCTCCCGGGACAGGGGATCGGGCGAAGGCCCGTACGCCGGTGCGGAACCGTTTGTTGGACATCAACGATCCGGCCCAACTGATCCAAACAGTTTTTTGGCCGCCCATTTGGCGGTGAACGTCGATGATGAGGTCGGCCAGGTGCGATTGGGCCGATCGAACAAGGGCGGCGCATTGCGGGTTGTGCCGGGATTGGTCGATCACCTTTTTCGCCTGGGCCGCTATTTTTTTGACCGTTTGGGGCGATAGGGGACGGGGGTCGGCCCGATGGGCGCGCTTATTCCGAAGAAATTCTTTGCCAATCCAATAACCTGACCCTTCGTCTCCCTTGCCTGGGCCCAACCCTCCGGCGCGATAGAGGGTTCCGGTTTTATTCGTTCCCACAGCGATGGATCCGGTTCCAGCAACGATCAAGATTCGGTTGGTTTTTGGGGGGGTCCGAACAAACGCCGTGTGCAGGGCCAGTTCTACGTCCGATACCACAGTGACCGTTTTGGCCAGGCCCTGGAGAGCGTGTTGAAGATTCAGCCGTTCAGTTCCTGTCCAAATTCCTTTGGACCCGACAATCAAACGGTTGGTTTGTCCCCACTTCTTTTTTTTCCAAATCCTCGCCAGGGTTTTCGGTAGATCGGAGGGGGGCACAGCGGTTTGTTCCCATCCCATTACAATTCCGGCCCCGGTCATCCATGCCAGTCGGAGTCGCGTGCCGCCCAGATCCACGGTGACGGTGCTGGGAGTCATGAAAAAATTGTTTCCAGGCAGGCTTCCAGTTGGGCCTGGCGGTATCCGAAGGCGGTGACGACGGTCGTGCTCCTTTTGACCCATGACCGATCGTAGGGGTCGCGCAGGAGAACCAGCACGAGGCGCCGGGTCGTTTTTTGCAGACGTTCCAGCAACCGTCGGTTGCCGGGTTGAAGGTGTGCGTCGTAACAAAAGAAAACAGTGGTGTCCGCGGTGGCGGCACGATTCGCCGCTCGTTGAATATCTTCCGCGCCGGGATTTAATGGTAACAGGTGGATTCGTTTTCCCGGGCAAGAAACATGGTTCTCCAGAAATTCTCTTTCGTGGAGAAGATCGGGTTCGACCATGATCGTTTGGGACATTTCGGAGAGGCGGGGAAACAAAATGAGCGGGACATCCTCTCCCAAGGGGAGAGGAACGCGCTGTTGAGTTTTCGTTGCTGGGAGGGGGAGGTTCACCCGGCCTGTCGTGACCTGGACCGCTCTTTGGGCCACGGTGCGGGCGAGTTTTTCACCGGCGGGGTCCGCCTGGGGACGTCCGTTGGAAAACCGGGGGCCGTGCCGGCCTCGCAAGGCTTCTATTCGAATCACCGATTGTTCAAGTTTTTTTCTGACAGCTCTCCGTTTTGGTAGGCCTTTTTTAGGGATTGAAAAACGTGCCGTTGGAGATTTTCTTTGTGGCAACACAAGATCAGGTCGTGACCGGCTCGGGCGGCCAACACGGCCGCTTGACCGACGGTGGTCAACGACCGCAAGGCGCCCATTTCCAAATCGTCTGAAGCGACCACGCCTTGAAATCCCATTTCGCGGCGAAGCAAATCCGTCATAATCCGGCGGGAAAATGTGGCCGGCGTTTTGGGAGTCGGATCCAGGTGGGGATAAAGTGGATGCGACGACATGATCAGGTCCACTCCCGCTTGAATCGCCGCGTCAAACGGGATCAGATGGCGGCGTCTCAGTTCGGGCCACTTCACGGGAATAATAGGCAAGTCCAGGTGCGGGTCCAGCGTGGCGGGGCCTAACCCGGGGAAATGTTTCGCGCAGGCGCTGACCCGTTCCCGTTGCAGGGCGCGGATCCGTGCCACCGCTAGCCGGGACACGACCCGCGGGTCCCGCCCATACGAGCGGATGCCGATGTTGGGGCTAAACGCGTCGGTTAAAACGTCCACTGTGGGCGAAAAGGCCACGTCCATCCCCAACCGTCGAAGTTCACGGCCTTCGATGGTCCCTTGGGCGCGGGCGTGGGCGGTTTTGCCCACGGCGCCGAAAGCCAAATTGTCCGGAAAAACAGTGACCCCCGATTGAAACATGACGACCCGGCCGCCTTCGTGGTCCACCGTGACCAGCAACCGTCGGCCCAAGGATTCTTCCAAATCTCGAATCAACTGTTTAATCTGGGTTGGAGATCGGAAGTTGATGCGGTAGAGAATCAGGCCCCCCGCGTGGGTGTCCCGGAACAGTTTAATGTCCCGTTGTGTGGGGCGGGGGCCGGGGATCCCAAAAACCAATGTTTGGCCGATAAGCGCGTCAATGGACGTTGGCATAAATTATCCTTATAAAATTGATATTCTGATCGACATGGATGCGCGATCTTACGGAAAACTGGCGACCGAAAACCCCCATCCCCGTTCAGCGGACCTTGACCGGATGTCGCCTGCCCAACTGTTTGACTTGATGGACGGCGAAAATCGGACGGCCGTCCGCGCTGTGGCCCGGGCCAAAGACGACGTTCTTCGCGCCGTGGCGTTGATCACGGACCGACTGGCCCGGGGCGGGCGCCTGTTTTTTGTGGGCGCGGGCACCAGCGGGCGATTGTGCGTGTTGGAATCGGCGGAATGTCCGCCGACCTTTAGCACGCCTCCTTCTTTAATTCGGGCCCTCATGGCCGGGGGCCGATCCAGCGTGTTTCGGTCCAAGGAAGGCGCGGAAGACCGGACACTTTCTTTGGGCCGAGGAGACTCCTTTCGTCCCTCAGACGTGGTCGTTGCTGTGGCCGCCAGCGGGGTCACGCCTTTCGCTCGATCCGCGTTGGCGTTGGCACGCCGGAACAAAGCCGCCACCCTGTTGATCACCTGCAACCCGTCCGCTCGGATCGTTGCTGACGGGAGAATCGTGTTGGCCACCGGCCCCGAAATTTTAACCGGGTCCACCCGTTTGAAAGCGGGCACTGCCACCAAAATGATACTAAACATGCTGACCACCTTGACCATGATCCGGTTGGGGAAAGTGTATGGGCAGTGGATGGTGGATGTGCAACCCCGTTCCAAAAAGTTGCGGGCCCGGGCCGCTCGGCTGGTCGCGCTTTTAGGAAAAGTTCCTTTAAGACAGGCGCCCCGGATGCTGGATCGGGCTGGGGGAAATGTGAAAACCGCCATTGTCATGGCTCGGCTTTCGATGTCCCGCCGCGAGGCGCGGAATGTATTGGCTCGGGCGGGGGGATTTCTTCGGGAGGTATTGAATCCATGAATCGTTATTCCGTTTCGGCGGCGTTTGTTTTTGTTGCGGGCGTGGTGAGCGCCCAGGTCAAAACCGGGTTGGACGTGTTGGTGGAAGAAAACTTTGCCCCGTTGTTGGGCAAACGGGTTGCGGTGATTGCCAACCACGCGTCGGTTGATCGGAAAGGCCGGCATTTGGTTGATCTCTTACGCGAAGCCCCCGGCGTGACCCTGTCGGCGGTGTTTACGCCGGAACACGGGTTTTCGGGAAAAATGGAGCATGGCCAATTGGTGCCCGACAGCGTGTTGCCGGGGACGGCCATCCCTATCCTCAGTCTTTACGGAGAATCCAAACGTCCCACTCCAGACCAATTGAGAAATATTGATGTGCTTGTGTGCGATCTTCCGGACGTGGGCGCGCGATTTTATACCTACATCGCCACGTTGGCCTACGCTTTGGAAGAGGCCGCCAAAGCCGATTTGGAGTTTGTCGTTTTGGATCGGCCCAACCCGTTGGGTGGCGCTGTGGTGGAAGGGCTGGTGTTGTCAACGGACGTTCGGCATTTTACGGCGTATTATTCCGTTCCCGCGCGGCATGGGATGACCATGGCGGAACTGGCCCGTTGGCACAACGTGCAAACCGGTTTGAATGCCCGGTTGCTCACGGTGTCCCTGCGTGGGTGGAAACGGTGGATGTTGTGGAAAGATACCGGTCTCAGGTTTATCCCGCCTTCGCCCAATATTCGTTCGGATCGCGCCGCCTTGCTTTACGCCGGGTTGGGTGCGTTCGAAGCCACCAACGTGTCCGTGGGACGCGGGACCGACAAACCGTTTGCCCTGATCGGCGCGCCCTGGGTGAAAAAAAACACCCTGGAAAAACGGTTGACGAAACTGGGGTTGACCGGGTTTCGGTTCAAGGCCGTTACGTTCACTCCCAAATCAGACCTTTACAAAAACAAACCGTGCCGCGGGGTCCAAGTGGTCGTGACAAACTCCTACACCGCGCGTCCGGTAGACCTGTTCGTTCACATCGCGTGCCTGTTGCGGGACCTGTCGCCCAAAGAGTTTCAGCCGCGCTGGGCTGAGATGCCCCGGGTGGTGGGATCCAGTGAATTTGAAACGTGGTTTAAGGCGGGGGAATCGGCGGAGGCCATTTTGGAACGGATCCACAAAAGCGCCGACGACTTTAAGGAACAACGAAAAGATTTCCTGTTGTATCCGTAATAATAGGGCCGCCATCAATTCAGGGGCAAGGGGGCTCCGCCCCCTCCAACCCCCGGCAGGCGCTCCGCCCTGCACCCGGGTTCCTTTTCTTTGCATGCCCAAAGAAAAGGAACCAAAAGAAAGGGCACCCCGAGCGGCTTGCGCGCGCCGTTTTGACGGGCGGCCCTCACGTGGCACGGCAGAATCGCCGTGCCCGGCCTCTGGCGGCTCCGCCGCCAAAGCGAGACCGGCTCGGCTCAACGGCCTATCGCCGGCACAACGGGCCGCCCACAGCCGTCAAAACGTCGTGCTCATAACGCCTTATGGGGAATCGAAATTCAAAATCAAACCGACCCCAAGAAGAGAAAATAAACACGGGTGCGTGCCAAGAAAAAAGCTGGTAGACGAGAGAATAGGGATATTCCATGAGGTTAAGACAAAATGTTTTTAAGTGACGCGTTGGTGTCGGGGGCGGATTTTGGGGTGTTGGCGGTACTCCTTGTGGGGATGGTGGGGGTGGGTTTTTATTTTCGCCGGCGGCAAACGTCGACACACGAGTTCTTTTTAGGCGGGCGAACCGTGCCGGGGTGGGCGGCGGCGTTGTCGTTTGTGGCGACGGAAGTGAGCGCGGTCACCATTATTTCGGTTCCGGCCACGGCCTACCGGGAAAATTGGGAATACCTGCAATTTTTTGTGGGATCCGCGGCCGCGCGGATCGTGATCGCCACGCTGTTCATTCCGGCGTTCTACAAATTCAACTGCACATCCATTTACCAATTTCTAGCGACACGGTTCGGGTGGGGGACCCAGGTGGCCGCGTCGTTCTTCTTTTTTGTGACTCGGCTGCTGGGGTCGGGCGTGCGGTTGATGGCGGCCTGTTTGGCGGTTTCGGTTTTGTTGGGCTGGGACATTTTGCCGGTCATATTAATTTTTGTCGGGGTAGGAATCGTTTACATGGGGTGGGGCGGCATACGGGCTGTGGTGTGGACCAACGTGCTTCAGGCGGTGGTCTTCATTGGAGGGGGCATCGCGGCCATTGTGTTTTTGGCGGGGCGGGTGGAGGGCGGGTTGGGTGGGCTTTTTTCGTTGGCTCACCAAGGGGGCCGACTCGCTGTTTTTGATGGGGGTCCACTGGCCGGGAGTCCGGGTTTTTGGCGGACCTTTTTTCAAAACCCCAACATTTTTTGGGTGGCTGTGCTCAACGGCTTTTTTGGGTCCATGGCCGCTTTCGGGACGGATCAAGATTTGATGCAACGGTTGCTCACCGTGGAAACCCGTCGGGAAAGCCAACGCACTTTGATGGCCACGCTGGGAATCAGTTTAGGCGTGTTATTGATTTATCTCACGGTGGGCGCGGGTCTCTACGCTTTTTACGCGAGCCATCCCGGCGCGATTTTGCCCGCCAAACCGGACGCGGTGTTTCCCCATTTTATCGGACATGAGATGCCGACATTCTTGAAAGGCGTTTTGTTGTCGGCTATCGTTTTAGCGGGGATCGATTCTCCTTTGGCCTCCTTATCCACGTCGTTTGTAACCGACGTGGTAAGCCCGATCTCCGGTCGGATAAAAATGGTTTTGGACGATCGGCGACTCTTAACACTGTCTCGCTGGTGCGTGGTTGGATTTGGGGTTGTGTTGGCGCTCCTGGCTTGGGGGTTCAGTCGGTTCGACAACATTTTGTGGCTGGCCTTTAAAATTGGCGGGGTGACGTTCGGTTCTCTCCTGGGCGTTTTTTTATTGGGCCTTTTGACCCGGCGCGGGCGAAGTCCGTTCAATGTTTTTGCCATGGTCGTGAGCGCGGTGGTCAACACGGCGCTGCTGGTGTTATCAGAAAAGGGACTTTTGCCCATGGGGTGGAGTTGGTTGGTGATCGGAGGAACCCTACTGACCTTCGGTATAAGTTATATTTTGTCCGGACCGGAGGAGACCCATGCTCAATGATTTCGTTCATTTGATTGAATTTATTAAGGGAACGCCCCTGGCACTGCCGGTGTTCTTTGTCATGTTCGTCGCGGCGTGCCATGTGGCACCCGTGAGCCTTTTTCCTGTGGCGGGGGGAGTGTTGTTTGGGTTTAAGGGTGGCCTTATCATCAACATGGCGGCGATCTTGGTGGGGGCCACCGGCCCGTTTTTTATTTCTCGGTGGCTGGGCCAGCACCGGTTTAACCGCATTTTCAGCCGGTGGCACAACCGCGACATGGCCGCCCTGTTGCGCAATCCCAGTCCGTGGGGGTTGGTGGTGATACGGCTGGTTGGATTGCCGCCGTTTGTGGTGACAAATTATCTGGTGGGGTTATCGCATATGCGATACCGCCAGTTTTTGTGGTCCACGGCGGTGGGGGTTCTTCCGTCGTTGGTGGTGATCACGCTGTCATCGGACAGCTTGTGGAAAATATTAACCGAAGCCGGCCTGGGGGGATTTCGCCAAGCCATGGCGAAACATGGGATGCCGTTGTTGTTGGGCGGGGGAGTCATGGCCGCGCTGATGGTGGCCGGGATCGTCATGAACCGCCGGGGTAAAAAAAAGGCCTCAAAGACCGGAACTCAAATCGGTTCGTAGCTGAAAAGGAAATGGTTGGCGTCAGCCGCCAATCGGTCCATCCAATGGGGGACGGCCGCCACCGATAGAACCGTCAATCCTTCCGCCCCCGCCAAAAACACCACCCGATGACGTAAAACGATAGTCGGTTTGGGATCTTCGTAGACAATCTCGTACGCTTTCTGGAATCGAGGGTAACGCGCCGGTCCCCGGGATAATATTTGTGTGTCGCCGCTTTTAGGCAGGTCTAAGATGAACAGATTGACCGCCGACTCTAAGTCAGTGTCCATCATGGCGGGCCGGTGGGTCAAGGAAAATTCCAGCCCGGGCGTGAGTTTTTTGGGTTTAAAAACGTAGGTGGTGACGCGGCCAATTTTGAGCGTGAAAGACGTCCAATCCTGGGGATAACGCACCCGCCACCCGTCCGTCGGGTTTTCAAAGGCGACGTCACGCCCCGTTAACAAAAAAGCCTTCCGCCAAAGGTGGTGGTAACTGATCTGGCCCACCGCGTCGCTGAACCCCAAAAAGGCCAACACCAACCCCATCATCGCCAAACTTTTTCCCCGATACACGCGGGTGTAAAGGGAGGCCCTGACGATCACCCAGAAGATTAACGGAATCGCCGCTATCGCCCACGGCAACGCCGCTTCCGGGCCGGCCACCACGCGCAGAACGACGACGCCAATCCCCGCCGCCAAAGCGGCCCCGCAGTAAAAATAACTAGCCCGAACCCAACGCGAATGAGAGACACCCATGGCCCCGATTCTATCGCAAAGCGCCCCCCCTGTCAAAAAAATGCAACTTACTGTTTGACCGATTTCCCTCTGTTGGGAGTATTAATTATTGTTGAGTTGTCAAAAATGCGTCATAATTTGCGGTGTGTTGAGCATAATTATTTTCCATTCGGTGGACCTTAAAAAATAATCCATGGCGTCTCCCCTTCTTGCAAAGTTGGCAGAAAAGGTCCGCTTGGCGGCGGCGGAGATTCACACGCTTCGCAAGGACCGGGAACGGTTGATGGCCGAGGTGGCTTTGATGGAAGAAGAAAGCCGTCGGGCGCGGAAATTGTTGCGTGAGCACGGGGACCTGTTGGTTGAACGGGAAAAAACCCGGATTCGGTTGGAAAAGATTATCGGGAAACTGGACAAGGCGGACCTTCGATGAACCCCCTGGTTAAAGAAAAAATCCGTGTGAACATATTTGGAAAGCACTACGAGTTGGACCCCGGCTCATTGACGCCGTTAGAGGCGAACCAGTTGGCGGCGTATGTGGACGCTAAAATGAAAGAAATTTCCGACAAGTTGGGGTTGGTGGACACGCAAAAAATTGCAGTGTTAGCCGCGCTCAACATCGCCTTTGAGATGGGCTCCAAACAAAAAATGGTGGCCGGCGAACTATCGCCCCAAGACGAAACCAAACTGCGCGGTCTCGTGGACACCCTGGAAAAAGCGCTCTCGTGACCCGAGATCTTTTCGAATCAAACCCCTCTGACCTCCCAACCCCTTCCCGCCCTGATGAGGGGACTTTCGTCCCCCCGGGGCCGAATGCCCCCTCGGGGACGAATGTCCCCCCGGGGGCGAATGTCCCCGGGGGGGGATGGTCCCGGGGGGGGGGGTCCCGGGGGGGGGGGGGGGCCCCGGGGGGGGGGGGGGTGGGCGCGGGGGGGGGGGGGGGGGGGGGGGGGTGGGGGCGAATGCCCCCTTGGCGGCTCGGATGGCGCCTCGGGTTTGGGGGGAATTTGTGGGGCAGGGGGATTTGGTGGCGGGGGGGAGCCTTTTAAGACGGGCGGTAGACGCGGACCGGCTGGGCTCTGCTCTGTTTTTTGGACCGCCGGGTTGCGGAAAAACGGCGCTGGCGAGATTGGTGGCGGCCAAAACTCAGTCGTATGTGGAACAGACGAACGCGGTGACAATTGGTGTGCCGGACATTCGAAAGATGTTGGCGGCGGCGGGGGACCGAAAACGGGCGCTGGGCCGACGAACACTGCTGATACTGGACGAAATCCATCATTTTAATCGGACCCAACAAGACGCGCTGTTACCGGACGTGGAACGGGGTTTGGTGACGCTGATTGGCCTGACCACAGAAAACCCGTTTTATTACGTGAACGCGGCGCTGATTTCCCGGTCGACGGTGTATGAATTTAAACCGTTGGCGACCGACGATTTGAAGGGCCTGTTGCGCCGGGCTTTAGCGGACCCCGACCGGGGGTTCGGGAAAAAAAAAGTGCTTCTGGACCCGGACGCGGAGGCGCATATTTTGGCCATGTCGGACGGGGACGCGCGGCGGGTGCTAAACGCTCTGGAACTGGCGGTGATGACGACGGAAGAAAAGGGCGGGTTGGTTCACGTAACGTTGGCGGTAGCGGAATCGTCCACGCAACGGCGGGCGCTGAGGTATGATAAAAGTGGGGACGACCATTACGACACGATTTCGGCGTTTATTAAGTCGTTGCGCGGGTCGGACCCGGACGCGGCGCTGTACTGGATGGCAAAAATGTTGGCGGCGGGTGAAGACCCCCGGTTTGTGGCGCGGCGGTTGCTGATTTGCGCGTCGGAAGACGTGGGCAACGCCGATTTTCGCGCGTTGGTGATTGCCAACGCCGCGTTTGAGGCGGTGGAGAAGGTGGGGATGCCGGAAGCGCGGATTCCGTTAGCTCAAGCGGCGGTGTATATCGCGACAGCGCCGAAATCAAATTCATCGTATGTGGCCATTAACAAAGCCCTGGCGGAAGTGGAACGGGGCCGACGGCGGGAAGTGCCCATCCATTTGAAAGATTCAAGCCGGGACAAAGACGCGCTGGGACATGGGGTTGGGTACAAATATCCCCACGATTTCCCGGCCCATTTCACGCCGCAAGAGTATATGCCGAACTGGATGCGGTTATGGAATCCGGGGGAAGAAGGGGACGAAAAACGGTTAAAACAGAATTACAAATCTTTTTGGCCGGGGCGATTTTCGTGACATTGGCGGACCAAACGGCGCGGCACAAATATTTTCTGCGGCTCCATTTTCGGGAAGTGGTGAGGGGTATGTCCGTTGATGGAAAAAAGGCGGCGGCTCGGGATGCGGCGCGGCGCGTGGGTCTCCTGGCAGAATTTCGGCGGGCTGACACCGTGGGCCTTTTTTTGTCCATGGGGACAGAAATCGACACGGGGCCGCTGATTGCCGCGGTCTGGGCCGCAGGCAAAAAGGTGGCGGTGCCGGTGGTGTTCCCTGACCGGAACCGGATGAGGTTTGCGCTCTTGTCGGAGGGGACGGGGAGGATGAAAAAAAATGTTTACGGAATTTTGGAACCCGTTAAACCGATTTGGGTGGACCGGTTAGACCTCTTGATCGTCCCGGGATCGGCGTTTACGGGGCGGGGGGACCGGTTGGGCGCGGGGGCCGGGTATTACGACCGATTTTTGGCGGCTCATCCGCGGGTAAAATCGGTGGGGCTGTGTTTTGATGAGCAGATTGCGATCTGGTTACCCAACGCCAAACACGATCGGCGTGTCTGGGCCGTGGCCACGCCGTCGGGAATTTATCGGCCATGATCAAGTCCTACTTGATGGTAGCCGCGGGCAGTGCGTTGGGCGGGGTGGCGCGGGTGGCTTTGTCCAGCGCGCTGATTCGACGGTGGGGGACATCGTTTCCCTGGGGAACGTTGGCCGTGAACCTGGCCGGGTGTTTTTTGATTGGTGTTTTGGTGGGCGTTGGGGACCAACGTTGGCGAATGGGTTCAGAACTGCGGCTTCTGCTGATGGCTGGTTTTTGCGGGGGTTTTACGACGTTTTCCACGTTTGCCCTAGAAGTGTCGACTCTTTTTAAATCGGGATCCCCGGGGTACGCGTTGATCTACATGATGGCCAGCGGGGCTTTGGGAGTGGGCCTTTTTGGGTTGGGGGCCTGGGCCGCCCGAGGTGGGGTGCCTTGACTGAGGCAGAAAGAGGATGTATAATCATTGTGTATACTATTTAAGAGGAGGACCCTATGCATGCCACGGTCCAAAAATGGGGAAACAGTTTGGCATTTCGGATCCCAAGGGAATTAGCCAAGGAAGTGCATGTGAGTCAGGGATCTGTTGTTGAATTAAAAGTTGTTGGAGAGGGAGTCCTTTTTCGTCCGACGCGTCGAACATCTTGGTCTCTGGCTCGTATGCTTCGCCGCGTGAACAAAAACACTCTTCACAGCGAAACCGACTGGGGACAAGCGGTCGGCCGAGAAGTGTGGTGAGTTCTTATTGCCCCAGGAGAGGGGACGTGGTTTGGTTGACGTTTACCCCCCAGGCAGGTCATGAACAGGCAGGACATCGCCCAGCTTTAACGCTCTCTCCGGACGAATACAATCAAAGAGCTGGTCTGGCTCTGTTTTGCCCGATGACGACAAAATCGAAGGACTACCCATTCGAGGTTCCCATCTCAGGTACCAAAGCGGCAGGTGTGGTTTTGGCCGATCAGGTCAAATGTCTTGACTGGCGAGCTCGCGGCGCGCGGTTCTATTTCCAAGCGGATGATAGCGTTGTACAGGAAGTTCTTGAAAAGCTGGGCGTTTTGTTGGCCTCTTGATTTTCCGGTTTTTTTTCGCGGTTGCCCCCCTCTTTTGGTATAATTCCTCCATTCATTTTCGACGGGAGACACCGTGCGCATCCTTTTTGTGGGGGACATTTACGGCCGGCCGGGTCGGGAAGCGGCGGGGCACTTCGTGCCTTTGATCCGTGAAACGGCTAAGATCGATTTTGTTGTTGGAAACGGGGAAAACGCCGCTGGGGGCCGAGGGCCTACGGAATCCGTGGCCAAAGAGCTTTTTGCCGTCGGAATTGACGCCCTGACGTTGGGTAACCACACCTGGGACCGCAAAGAAACGTTGCCTTTGCTTAACGACCCCCGGGTTTTTCGGCCTGCTAACTACCCACCGGGGGTGCCGGGGAGAGGAGCGGGCGTTTTTTCGGTGAACGGGGTTCGGGTGGCGGTTCTGCAAGTGATGGGGCGCCATCACATGGACATGATCGACTGCCCGTTTCAATCGGCCGACGCGTTCTTAAAAAATCCCGGTGCCGAGGTGGTGGTGGTGGACATGCACGCGGAAATGTCCAGCGAAAAACAGGCCATGGGGTGGCACTTGAACGGCCGGGTTGCCGCTGTGTTGGGCACCCACACCCACGTGCAGACTGCCGACAACCGGGTGTTGCCTGGGGGTACCGCCTACATTGGCGATGTGGGGATGACCGGGCCCCGGGACGGCATTATTGGCGGCGACCGGGGGCCGGCCCTGGAACGGTTTTTGACCGGTATCCGTGTGCGGTTGACGGTGGCCGAGGGGGACGCCCAATTTTGCGCGGTGATCGTTGATATCGATGAATTGACCGGACGGGCTCGGTCGATTGAACGGGTTTTTAATGTTTTTGAGCGGCCCGAACCAAAAAAAAAGGAATAGAGCGTGGAAAAAACCGAACAATCCGTTTTGCTTTCATTTTTAAAAAGCCGCAGTCGCAAGGTGGACGCCGCTCTGGAACGGTTTTTGCCCCGGGAAGCCCGGATGCCTGAAGTGTTGCACAAGGCCATGCGGTATTCGGTGTTTGCCGGGGGCAAACGGTTGCGGCCGGCTCTCTGCATGGCGGGAGCGGAAATTTGCGGCGGGTCGGCACGCCAGGTTTTGCCCGCCGCGTGCGCGTTGGAAGTGCTTCACACCTATTCGTTGGTCCACGACGATTTGCCCGCCATGGACGACGACGATGTTCGCCGCGGGCGTCCCACCAACCATAAAGTGTTCGGTGACGGGTTGGCCATCTTGGCGGGGGACGGGTTGTTGACCTTGGCGTTTGAACTGATTGCCCGTAACGCCGAGGTTTCCGGTGTTCAGCCGGAATGGGCGGTGGAAGCCAGCCGCGTGGTGGCGGTGGCGGCGGGATCGTTGGGGATGGTAGGTGGGCAAGCGGTGGATTTGGTTTCTGCTGGAAACGCGGCCCTTAACGGCCATCGCGCCCAGGTGTTGGACTACATTCATCGGCACAAAACCGGCGCGCTCATCCGCGCCAGTTTGGACGTGGGCGCGGTGTTGGTGGGCGCCGGCCGCGACGAGCGGCGCGCGTTGGCGCGGTATGGGGAAAACATCGGGCTGGCGTTTCAAATCGCCGACGATGTCCTGGACGTGGTGGGGGACAAAAAGTTGTTGGGTAAAAAAGGGTCGGACCAGGACAACCGGAAATTGACGTTCCCCGCGGTGTACGGGTTGGAAGAGTCCCGTCGACGGGCCCACAAAGCCGTGTCCGACGCGAAACGAGCCCTTCGCCGGTTCGGATCCCGGGCCGAGGTGCTGTCCGCCCTGGCCGACTACATGATCGAGCGGGATCGTTAAAAACAAGGCAAAAGGATAAACCATGAACTTACTTGACCAAGTGAACAGTCCGGCGGATTTGAAAAAACTGACGATGGACCAACTTCCGGAGTTGGCTAAAAATGTTCGGGAAAAAATTTTGGAGGTGACCTCTCAGGTAGGCGGCCATTTGGGCGCGGGGTTGGGAACCGTTGAGATGGCCATCGCGCTCCACTATGTTTACAACTCGCCCACGGACAAAATCATTTGGGACACCGGGCACCAGGCTTATCCTCACAAGTTGTTGACGGGCCGGCGGGACCGGTTTCACACGTTGCGCCAGTTCGGAGGCATTTCCGGATTTTTGACCCGCACGGAATCCGAACACGACGTGTTCGGTGCGGGGCACGCGTCCACGGCCATTTCCGCGGCGGTGGGGTTCGCGGCGGCCCGGGACGTTTTAAAACAAAACCACCATGTGGTGGCCTGCGTCAACGACGGGTCCTTGACGGGCGGCATGTCGTTTGAGGCTCTCCAAAACGCCGGGCATCTGGGCACCGACATGCTCGTCGTTTTGAACGACAACCAAATGTTTATTTCTCACCGGGTGGGGGCCTTTGGGGCGTTTTTGGCCAAGCTGACCACCGCGGGGGCGTTTCGACGCATGGAAAAACGGGTGGAACGATTTTTGACCCGGATGAGTTTTTACGGGCCTTACCTGTTGCGGTTGGCTCGACGGGTGAAAGTGTTGCTTTTCCCCGGGGTGTTGTTTGAAGAAATGGGGTTCGGCTATTTGGGCCCCATCGATGGCCATAACTTGCCCCAACTCATTGAGGTCTTGAAAGCCATTCAACAACTGAAAGGCCCCCACGTGCTTCACGTGGTGACGAAAAAAGGCCGCGGTTACGAGCCCGCCGAGTCGGACCCGATCAAATACCACGGGGTCACCCGATTTAATCCGGAAACCGGCGAAATGGTTAAAGCCCCTGGGGGGCCGCCCACTTACACCCAAGTGTTCGGCCGGACGTTGGTGCGGTTGGCCGAGGAAGATCCCAAAATTGTGGCCATTACCGCCGCCATGCCCGAAGGGACCGGGCTGGATTTGTTCCGCAAAGAAATTCCTAAACGGTTTTACGATGTGGGGTTGGGCGAACAGCACGCCGTCACGTTTGCCGCGGGGTTGGCGTGCGGGGGGCTCAAACCAGTGGTGGCTATCTACTCCTCGTTTATGCAAAGAGGGTTTGACCAGATGATTCACGATGTGTGCCTGCAAAAACTGCCGGTGGTGTTCTGTTTGGACCGGGGCGGGCTGGTGGGCGACGACGGGCCCACCCACCACGGGACCTTCGATTTGTCGTTTTGCCGCATGATGCCCCATTTGACGGTGATGGCTCCTAAAGACGAAAACGAGCTTCAGCACATGATGAAGACCGCGCTCAACTTGCCGGGCCCTTCCGTCATCCGTTATCCGCGCGGGGCGGGGCTGGGTGTGCCCATGGACAGCCAACTGAAACTGTTGCCCTTGGGTAAGGGCGAAACATTAAGGCCCGGTGCGGATGTCACGTTGATGGCCATCGGGTATCCGGTCCAAGCCTGCCTGGAAGCCGCTGATATTTTGGCCGAAAAGGGCGTGAGCGCGGGCGTGGTGAACGCCCGGTTCGTGAAACCGTTGGATCGGGAATTTGTTGTGAGCGTGGCCCGGAGCGCCCCGCTGTTGGTCACCGTGGAAGAAAATACCGTGATCGGCGGGTTCGGCGACGCGGTGCGCGCGGCCTTGGAAGGCGAAAAGGCGGATGTCCGCGTGGTTGGCGTTCCGGACAGTTTTGTGGAACATGGGACTCAATCCAAATTGCGCGACAAGGTGGGCCTGTCGGCCGCCAAAATCGCCGACCGAGTTTTGGACCTGCATCGGGGCCGGTTAGCGGCGCGCTGATTCTTGGTTGCTAAAAGTCGGTTGGACGACCTCTTGGTTCGGCGGGGGTTGGCCAAAGATCGCAAAGAGGCTCAGGCGTTGCTGTTGGCCGGGCGCGTGCGGGCGCCTGGATCCCCTTCTTTGAAAGCGGGAACGAAGGTGTCCGATGATGTCATCCTCGAGCGGGAACCCGGTAAGGCGTTTGTCTCGCGCGGGGGATTGAAATTGCGCGGGGCGTTGGACGCGTTTCAGATCTCTGTGGCCGGGCGGACGTGCGTGGACATTGGCGCGTCGACCGGCGGGTTTACGGATTGTTTGTTGAAAGCAGGCGCGGTTCGGGTGTTGGCCGTGGATGTGGGGCGGGGCCAATTAGATTGGTCCCTTCAAAAAGACCCCCGGGTGGTTAACCGAGAAAAAACCCACGTCTTGCGGTTGACCCGGTCGGACATGGATTTGTTTGGGGGCGATAGCCCCGTTTTTCCGCTGGTGACGGTGGATGTCTCTTTTATCTCGCTGGAAACGGTTTTGCCCCATTTGGCGTCGTTGTTGCGGTCGGGGACCGAGATGGTTTGTTTGGTCAAACCCCAGTTCGAAGCCGACCCGAAGGACGTTCCCGGCGGGGTGGTGATTGATCCCCGGGTGTGCGACCGGATGGTCGAAAAAGTTTCGGCTGTTGCGCGCGAAGCGGGTTTTGACAGGGTAGGGTTGTGTGAGTCACCCATCACTGGACCGGAAGGAAACCGGGAATTCTTTTTGCACCTCAGGAGACGTTGATCCATGGCCGACAACGCCGCGAAAACCATCGAACAAAAGTGGCAGAAAAAGTGGGACGAGGCCCAATCGTTTCGCGCCGCTCCCGACCCGAAAAAACCGAAACTCTATATTCTGGACATGTTCCCTTACCCGTCTGGCGCGGGCCTGCACGTGGGCCATCCGGAAGGATACACCGCCACCGACATTTATTCCCGTTTTAAACGCATGCAAGGATTTAACGTTCTTCATCCCATGGGCTGGGACGCTTTTGGGTTACCGGCCGAAAACCACGCCATTGCCACGGGCCAGCACCCACGGGATGTCACCAGAAAGAACGTGGCTAATTTCCGTCGGCAAATCAAGGCGCTGGGGTTCTCCTACGACTGGGACCGGGAGGTGGACACCACCGACCCCGCCTATTACAAATGGACCCAATGGATCTTTTTGCAGTTGTACAAAAAGGGGTTAGCCTATGAAGGTGTGAGCCCCATCAACTTTTGTCCGGCTTGCCGAACGGGTTTGGCCAACGAGGAAGTGCACCAGGGCGCCTGCGAGCGGTGCGCAACCGCTGTGGAACGGCGCGACATGCGCCAATGGCTGTTGAAAATAACCGCCTACGCCGATCGCTTGTTGGCGGATTTGGACGGGTTGGATTGGCCGGCGTCCACGTTGGCCATGCAGAAAAACTGGATTGGCCGATCGGAAGGGGCGGAAGTGGTTTTTGAGGGGGCTGCCCCGGACGGGGCCGCGGGCAAGAAGATCACCGTTTTCACCACCCGGCCCGACACCCTGTTTGGCGCCACCTACATGGTATTGGCGCCGGAACATTCGCTGGTGGACGCGTTCACCAGCGAGGCCCAGCGGGCCGCGGTGAAGTCGTACCAAGCCCAGGCCCGGGCGAAGTCCGATTTGGAACGGACCGATTTGGCCAAAGAAAAGTCGGGGGTGTTTACGGGCGGTTACACCGTCAACCCGGTCAACGGCGAAAAAATACCGGTTTGGATCGCCGACTATGTTTTAATCAGTTACGGAACCGGCGCCATCATGGCCGTGCCCGCCCACGACGGGCGCGACTTTGAGTTCGCCCAAAAGTTCGGATTGCCGATTCGCCGGGTGGTGACGCCGGATCCGGCCGGTTCCGATGCGGGGATGGTTTTAACGGCTCCCCTCGAAGAAGACGGATGGGCGGTGAACAGCGGACCGTTCGATGGGTTGCCCACCGCGGAGTTTAAGCGTTTGATCACCCGCTGGTTGGAAGAGAAAAAAGCCGGCCGTAAGGCCGTGAACTACCGGTTACGCGACTGGGTTTTTTCCCGCCAGAGGTATTGGGGCGAACCCATTCCCATCGTTCATTGCGCGGCGTGCGGGGGGGCGGTCCCTGTTCCCGAAGACCAACTGCCGGTTCTGTTGCCCGACGTGGCAAAATACGAACCCACGGGCACCGGCGAATCGCCCCTGGCGGCGGTACACGAATGGGTCAACACCGTCTGTCCCCGATGCGGCGGGCCCGCCCGTCGAGAAACCAACACCATGCCCCAATGGGCCGGGTCCTGCTGGTATTACCTTCGGTTTATCGATCCCAAAAACACAAAGGCGGCGTGGAGCGCCGACACTGAAAAATATTGGCTCGGCGCGTCCGGCGTGGATTTGTATGTGGGCGGGGCCGAACACGCGGTACTGCACCTTCTTTATTCACGGTTTTGGCACAAGGTGCTGTTCGATTTGGGGCTGGTGACGTCGCCGGAACCGTTTCGAAAACTGCGTCACCAAGGGATGATTTTGTCTTACAGTTACCAAGACGCCGGGGGGGCGTACCATTCGTATGACGAGATCGATTTTTCCAAAACCCCGCCGGTGTTGAAGGCCACCGGCGCGCCCTTGCGGGAACTGAAAGAAAAAATGTCCAAGTCCAAAAAGAACGTCATCAGCCCCGACGACGTCATTGACCGTTACGGGGCCGACGCGATGCGGCTCTATGAAATGTTTATGGGCGACTTTGAAGCCGAAAAACCCTGGGACATGCGCACCGTTGAAGGCGTGGTTCGGTTTTTGCAAAAAGTTGGCCGGTTGTGGGACGGGCCCCGGATTTCCGCCGACAAAAATGAACGGGCCCGCCACCGAGCCGTGGCCGCGGTGACGGAACGAGTGGAAAATTTCAAGTTCAACACGGCCATCGCCGCGTTAATGGAATACGCCAACCTCCTGACCCCCGGGGCTGCCCCCGATGATTTAGAAACCATGGCCCTGTTGTTGTCGCCGTTCGCCCCCCATTTGGCGGACGAGCTGTGGGAACGCCTGGGGCAGACAGGTTTTGTGTCGGCCCAACCGTGGCCCAAAGCCAACCCCGCCTTTCTGGCCGACGACCAAGTGGAATATCCTGTCCAAGTCAACGGCAAATTGCGGGACCGGTTAACCGTCCCCGTCGGCGCCACCGCCGAGGCCGTCCTGGCCGCCGCCAAAGCGTTGCCAAAAGTCCAAGAATCGTTAAAAGGCCATCGCCTCGCCAAAGAAATCCACGTCCCCGGCCGCATGGTCAATTTCGTGGTTGTGTAAAGAGGAATGGGAATGCTTTCTGGGCCAGTGATGGGGGCGACTTTGAGGTAAATGAGAGGTATACTGTGCATGTAGTGGGGGATGCTGCATTAAGGAGATCCGTATGAAGCGAGTTCATTTCATTGGCATGGTGTTGGCTGTGGGGTTGGCGGGGTGCGCGGAAATGTCGGATGGGCGCGCGCCGGCCAATGTGATTTTGCCTGTGGGTATCAACAAAATCGGGTTGCGCACCTTTAAAAACAAAACCCAATATTTTGGGTTGGAAGACCGGTTTCGCTTGCGCGTCGAGCAGGAAATGATTCGGGATGGGCGCTTCCCGTTCGCGGGTGTGGAGTCCGACGCCGACGCGTTTATCCAGGGCGAAATCGTCAATTATATCCCCCAAGTGGCCGCTTACGATTCTAACAACCAGCCCCTAGAATACCGGTTGTGGGTCATCATCAATGTCTCGTTTTTTGACAAAAAAGAGAACCGCGTTTTGTGGGAAGAGCCCCGACTGGAACAATCCTATCGTTACTTTGTGGAAACCCAACCCGGCGGAATGACCGAGGATGAAGCCCGTGAATATGTCTGGGACTATTTCGCCCGCGACATCGTCAAACGCACCATCGAAGGGTTCGGCTCGGTGACCGGCGCGAGTTCTCGAAAGGTCCCCGACGCGCCTTTGCCCGCTCCCGACAGCGCGATCCCCGTTGCGCCTCCCGCCCCCGCCCCAGAGGAACGAACCGCTCCGCCTCCGTCACCCTACTGATCGGATGCCGCCGTCCATTGAACCGTCGTTGTCCGCTCTGGCTCAGGACTGGGCCCAGGGGGCCTTTCACCGGGTTTATTTCTTGGCCGGGCCCGATACCCTCACTAAAGACGACGCTTTACAAAAACTGAAAAAGGCCTTTTTAGGCCCGGATCCCGCCGGCATGGGGTTGGATGTGTTTGACGGAAACGATGCGTCCGCGGGGGCCATTTTGTCGGCGGTCAACACGCTTCCTTTTTTCGGCGGGCGCCGGTTGGTGTTGGTGCGCCGCGCCGCCGAGATGGCTACCGCCGATACCAACCGTCTCGCTGACGGGTTGGCCAGCATCCCCGCCAGCAACGCGTTGGTGTTGTTGTGGGACGAAAAACCCGATGCCCGATCCGTGTTGGTGCAAGCCGCTCGATCCGCCGGGGTCGTCCTAACCCTGTGGCCCCCCTTTGAAAATCAGTTGCCTGGTTGGGTCATCGCTCGGGCGGAGTCTTTGGGTAAATCCATGGATCGCCGCGCCGCCCAGGCCCTCGTGGAACAGGCGGGGCCGGCTCTGCCCGATTTGGTTCAGGAGTTGGGAAAATTGGCCCTGTACGCCAAAGACAGGCCCGCGCTCACCCTCGCCGATGTGGCCGCCGTGGTGGGGGATAAGTCGTCGTTGCGTTTTATGGAATGGGAGCGCGCGTTGTGGCGGAAAGATCGGGCCCGTTCGTTGTCCATCGTGGAGGTCCTGCGCGCTCAGGGAGAACCGGCTGAGAAACTTCTTCCTCAACTCATTCGGGCGGTTCAGAAACTGTGTCTGGGAAAGGCGCTCATGAGCGAAAAAAATATGTCCAAAAAACAAGTCTTCGATCGGCTTTGGATTAAACTCCAAGACACCCAAGCCGAGTTCGAACGAGCCGTCGCCGGGTGGACATGGAACGACCTTTTGCGCGCGCTGGATCGGCTTGTGGAGGCCGACGTCTCTTTAAAAAGAGGACGCGGACATCCCGACGCCGATTTAACGCGTGCGGTCTGGGCCCTGACGGAAAATGATTCGACCTTGGTTAAGAGACGCTAAGGGCTTTGTGCGCCGCGCGCGACAAGCGCGCGATCTTGCGGGACGCGTTGGCCGGGTGTACCGTGTTGCGGTTGCCCAGCTTGGTCCAGTTCGACATCGCCTTGGGAAGCAATTCTTTCACTTTAGCGGCGTCTTTCGACTGGATGGCGGCCCGAAGTTCTTTGGTCAAATCGCGCGTGCCGGTTTTGGCCGCAACGTTCGACCAACGACGACGGTTGGCCTTGCGAACTTCTTTAAGGGAGGACGTGTGACGTCCGGTTTTAAGCTTTGCCATAGGGCGGAACTATACTTTTTTCCTGGTTGGGCGTCAATCCAATGACGGGCCCGCGCGCGTTTGTCCGTCAGGCGGGGGCCGTTTCGTTCGCCACGTTGTTGTCACGGATCTTGGGATACGCCCGTGACGCGGTGGTCGCCGGCGCTTTCGGCGGCGGCCATATGACCGACGCTTTCTACGCCGCGTTTCGGCTTTCCAACCTGTTTCGACGGATGTTGGGCGAGGGCCCTTTGGCCACCGCTTTTGTTCCTGTTTTTTCCGACCATTTGGCCAAACGCGAACCCCAAGAGGCCCGGGACTTTTTTCAAAGCCTTTTTTCCACGTTGGCGTTGGTTTTGGTCGCCCTGGTGGTCCTGGGGATGTTGGGCGCGCCCTGGATCGTGTCCTTGGCCGCCGGGGGGTTTAAATCCGCCGCGCCCGGCACCTTTGACCTCACCGTGACCCTCACCCGTCAAATGTTTCCCTTTTTGCTGTTCGTCTGTTTGGCCGCCCTCTCGTCGGCGGCGTTGAACGCGTTGGGGCACTACTTTATTCCAGCGCTGGCCCCCGCCATGCTGTCGGTGGCCACGTTGGTCTACGTGTTGTGCATCAAGTCGTGGGCGTTAGACCCCATTCAAGGACTGGCCATCAGCACCACGGTGGGGGGACTCCTTCACCTGGCCATGGTGTGGCCCCTCCTCCGTCGCGAAGGAATGGCCCCCCGCTTTCGTTGGAATCCCCGCCATCCCGACATTCAACGGGTGGCCGTCTTGGTTTTGCCCGCGTTGTGGGGTTTGTCCATCGACCAGATCAACGCTTACGTCGATACCATTTGCGCGTCGTTTTTGCGTGAAGGGTCGGTGACCGCCCTTTACAATTCCAATCGGCTCATGCAATTCGCCCTCGCGCTGTTCGGCGTGTCGTTGTCCACGGCCACTTTGCCCCATTTGTCCATGAGCGCCGCCCGACAAGAGTGGGAGTCCTTTAAAGACAACTTCAATTTTTCTGTTCGGATGACCCTTTATTTGGTTCTTCCCGCCATGGCGGGGCTGATCGTGTTGGCCCATCCGTTGGTTAAAACATTGTTTGAACACGGTCTCTTTACGCCTGACCAAACCCGGTTGACCGTGTCGGCCTTGATCGCCTATTGCGTCGGTCTTCCGGCCTACTCGCTGGTGAAAATCGTGGTTTCGGCTTTTTACGCCCGCAAAGACACCCGCACCCCCGTCCGGGTGGCCACCCTGTGCCTGATTGTGAACATGATCGGCAATGTCCTGTTGATGCGGCGATGGGGAGTGGGCGGTTTGGCTTTTGCGACGGCGTTCGCGTCTTTTGTCAACGCGGGCCTTCTCATGTTCTTGCTTCGTAAAAACATCGGTTTGTTGGGCGGGGGTAAAATGGCCCGGACATTGTTGGTGTCCGGCGGGGCGTCGGCCCTGATGGCGGCAGGGGCGTTTGGATTTTTACATCTCGTTCCGGGTCCGTTGGCCGCACGGGCCCTGGGCGCGGTGGCGGTGGGAGTCGTTCTTTATCTGGCATTGACGCGGGGGGTGGGGATGGAGGAGTTCGGTCATCTGCGCGACCTTCTCACCCGACGAAAACCGGATGCCCGCTGAGGTTGGTATTCCTTCCCTCGTGGAGACCCTGCCCCATCAGCCGGGGGTCTATCTCATGCGCGATCGGGCTGGAACCATCCTCTATATCGGCAAAGCCATCGATTTGCGTAAACGGGTGGCCCACTATTTCCGTCCCGACGTGGAACCCAAAATCCGCGCCCTCATGGCTGAAGTTCGCCACATCGACTACATCTCCGCCGCTGGAGAGCGCGACGCCCTGGTCATTGAACAACGGCTCATTCAACGCCATCAACCCCTCTACAACACCATGTGGAAAGATGGAAAAACTTACCCTTACGTGTCATTGACGGTGAACGAGGATTTTCCCCGCCTGCGGCTGACGCGATCGCGCCGTCGGGACGGCGCCCTCTATTTTGGCCCCTACCCCAACGTGCGGGCTGTGCGGCATTTGCTCGATTGGGTATGGCGGCGGCGTTTTTTTTCCTTAAGGCCGTGCGATTTGGATATTCGTGAAGGCCATCCGTTGACCTATGAAAAAGTCAAGTCGTGCCTTTACTTGCACACGGGCGAATGTCCCGCGCCCTGTTTGGGTCGCGTGTCGCGCGATGACTACGGCCGGATCGTGGAACGGGCTCGCCTGTTTTTCGCCGGAAAAAACGCGGACCTTCTCGCTACCTGGCACGACGAAATGAAAGACGCCGCCCGCCGATTGGATTTTGAGCGGGCCGCCCAACTGCGCGACAGTTTGGAAGCGTTGAACCATATTCGGGAACCCGTGACGTTCCGATCCTTAAAAGAAGAAGATGTGAAAGGCCGACTGGAAACGTCCCGCGCTTTGCAGGACCTTCAAACCGCTTTGGGTTTACCCCGGCCTCCGGTGCGCATTGAGTGTTTCGATATTTCCCATATCCAGGGGGTCGAAACCGTGGCGTCCATGGTGTGTTTTGAGCGGGGGCTCCCTTTAAAAAGCGGTTACCGGAAATTTAAAATCAAAACCGTGGCCGGCGTAGACGATTTTGCCTCCATGGCCGAAGTGGTGGAACGGCGCTACCGTCGCGTCAAAAACGAGAATTTGCCCTGGCCCGATTTGGTGTTGATCGACGGCGGGCCCGGCCAGCTGAGCGCGGCGCGCCAGGCCCTGGCCCGGGTGACCGCTCGGCCGATTCCACTCGCGGCCCTGGCCAAACGCGACGAAGAGGTGTTTTTGCCCGACCGGTCCGAGCCTGTCCGCCTTTCTAAAGACTCTCCAGCCCTGCACGTGTTGCAACGGGCTCGGGACGAAGCCCATCGGTTTGCCGTGGGATTTCACCGCGCGCGTCGGTCAAAAGCCGTTTTTCAGGAAAAGAAATCGTGAGCCTCCCTCACCCTGTTTTGGACGGCATGAAAAAATACTCGCTTTTTTATCAGTCCGTTTGGCGCGCTTGCGCCGAAATCCCACAGGGCGAAACCCGTACTTACGGGTGGATCGCTCGTCGCATCGGAAAGCCCGGCGCCGCTCGAGCTGTCGGGCGCGCGTTGGGAGCCAACCCGTTCGCCCCGATCATCCCGTGCCACCGGGTGGTCCGATCCGATGGCGGGTGGGGGGGGTATTCCGCTCCCGGGGGCGTTGCGGCCAAGCGGCGACTTATAGAGCAAGAGAAAAAGTGTTAGGATTCAAAACGCCGATTGAAGGAGGCAACGTGAAAGGGATCATTTTAGCGGGTGGGTCGGGAACACGGTTATACCCGTTGACTCGGGCCATCAGCAAACAGTTGGTTCCGATTTACGATAAGCCGATGATTTATTATCCCCTTTCCGTTTTGATGCTGGCGGGGATTCGGGACATTTTGATCATTACCACGCCCCACGAACAGGATGGGTTCAAGCGCCTGTTGGGCGACGGGGCGTGGATTGGACTGCGCCTTTCTTACGCGGTTCAACCGAACCCCGGAGGGTTAGCCCAGGCTTTTACCATTGGGCGCACATTTGTAGGCTCTGATAGCGTGTCGCTGGTTTTGGGTGACAACATTTTTTACGGCCATGGGTTGGTGGACGATTTGCGCCGCGCTGTCGCGCTCAAAAAAGGCGCCACCGTCTTCGCCTATCAGGTCCGGACACCCGAAGACTACGGCGTCGTGGAATTTGATTCCCAGGGCCGCGCCGTGTCGTTGGAAGAAAAACCCAAATCGCCCAAATCTAACTTCGCTGTCACAGGCCTTTACTTTTACGACAACCGGGTGTTGGACGTGGCCGACCGATTGAAACCGTCCGTTCGCGGGGAGCTGGAAATCACCGATGTGAACCGAGCTTACCTGGAATGGGGCGATCTTCACGTGGTACGGTTCGGGCGCGGGGTTGCTTGGCTGGACACCGGCACCCACGAGTCGTTGCTTCAATCCGCCGTCTTTATTCAAACCATTCAGGATCGTCAAGGTTTGCGCGTGGCGTGTCTGGAAGAAATTGCCTATTCCCAGGGGTACATCACCGCCGACCAACTGCGGGCTTTGGCCGCGCCCATGCAAAAAAACGATTACGGCCGATACCTTCTCCGACTTTTGGAGTGATATAATCCCCGGGCGGGGCCCGTAGCTCAGGTGGATGGAGCACTCGCCTTCTAAGCGAGGGGACGGCGGTTCGAGTCCGCCCGGGCCCGGATTTTACATCGAATCCCGAGGTTTCACCGAAATGTCCGGCTATTTTGAGGTGATTATGGAATCCATCGTTAAAATTTTGCTTGGGTTGAGTTTGATGGGATTGAGTTTGGCGTATCTCTATCGTCCCTCCCTTATTTTGCGGCTCAATGCGTGGGTGAGGGTGTTTTTGTTCAACGACGCCTATTTGCTTCACCACCGGCGCCGGTGGGGTCTGTTGGCGTTCTTGGCCGGCATTTTGTTTCTTTATTCGGGCCTGTTGAACACGATCCCGCGGGCTCCCTCAGGTCCGGATCCGGTGGAATCGGGATACAGCGCCTTCTATGCGGGTCGGTTTGACGACTCGGCGGCCATTGCCGATCAAATTCTTCAAGGCGAACCCGGCAATCGCCACGCGGAATTTCTCTTGCGTGTGTCCCGTCTCTTCAAGCTCAAAACGAAATCGCCCCGTTGACGTTGCCTTTGACTCTTTTCCCCGACGACCTTTTACGAAAAACACACTCACTCGTGCGGGCGATTCATCCCCGCGGGTGGGACGTGGAATTGTTTTGGGAAGAAGAACAGCAATGGGAACAGACCTGGGCCGAAGGACGTCGGAAAGATCGTTCGTTCGGGGTCGGATCCGGTTTGGCGGTGCGGGTTGTTAAAAATGGCCGGTGGGGGTTCGCCAGCGGAACCGACACCTCGATGGCGGGAGTGCGGTCCCTCTTCGATCGGGCCTGTGCGGCCGGTCAATCGGTCAATGCCGATCCGGCGCGGGTTCTGCCGCACCCGGTCCGGGGCCTTTCGGCAACAGCGGGCGATTTGAACAAAAGGGCCGCCGTGCGGTCGGTTGAGGCGGGGGAAAAAAAATCCGCCGACGAAGTGTGGGACCTGTTAAAACGCTTGGAACGAAGGGCTCTGGATGGCGATCGGCGCATGAAAAAGGCTCTCGGTCTCTCGTTTCATGAAGCACGGGGCGTTCGCGCCTTGGTCAGCTCGGTGGGAATAGCGATGGCTGAACCCTGGAAAGCGGTGTCGTTTTCCGGCGAACTGTTGGGCGCGAACGGCACCGAAACCGAAACCGCTTGGGGGTCCGCCGAAGCGATTGAGTGGGAGCGACTGAATCCCGAAAAAGTGGTGGACGATGTTCGGGCGCGGTTGGTGACGTCGTTTGGAGCGAAGCCGTTGGCGTCCGGGACATGGACAATTTTGGTCAGCCCGCGGGTCGGGGTGGATTTGATGGAACTTCTTTCCCAGGCGGTTTTGGGGGACGCGGTGGAAAAGGGCCGGTCGTTTTTGGCTCGGCGTTTGGGTCGAAAAGCGGTGTCGTCCAAGGTCACCGTCATCGACGACGGGCGTTTGCCTCACGGGGTGGCCACGCGTGTGTGGGACGACGAAGGGGTTCCCCAACGGCGCACGCCTGTGGTGATGGAGGGACGGCTTCTGACTTTTCTGCACGACACCGCCTCGGCCCGCCGGGCTCGCGTGGTGTCCACGGGCAACGCGTCTCGACCGGGACGCGAAGGGCCCCCGTCGCCGGGGACCACGAATTTTTATCTTCAGCCGGGCCCCTGGACCGATGCCGCTTTGTACCAGGACACCGCGAAAGCCTTTGAGGTGCGCGATGTAATCGGCATGCACACCGCCGACCCGGTGAGCGGCGATTTTTCTGTGGGCGCGGCGGGATTGTTGTGGGAAAAAGGTCAAGTGCGCCGGGCTGTGCGGGGTGTGACCCTTTCGGGCAATTTGTTGGATTTGTTGGCGGGCGTGGACGCGGTGGCCAACGAGGTGGTTTGGCAGGGGGCCTTTGGGTCTCCTCTGTTTCGGGTGAAGGGGCTGTCCGTTGGCGGGCATTGATTCATTTTTTTCTCAGGACGGCCCAACCGTTCGGCGGTTTGGGGTGGTAGGCTGGCCGTTGGATTATTCCCTGTCGCCGGCGATGCACAACGCGGCTTTAACCCAGTTCGGTATTCCCGCGGTGTATCGGGCCTTGCGCGTTTCACCCGACGATTGGCCCGAATTTGCGCGGCAATTGAAAACACCCGGTGCGTCCCCTTTGGAAGGGTTCAACGTGACCGTTCCTCATAAAGAAAGGGTCTTGGCCCTGGCCTGCGCGTTGACGGACACCGCATCCCTCTGCGGTTCGGCCAACACGATGATCCGCACCCCGGACGGATGGCGGGCCGATAACACGGACGCTCCCGGTTTGGCGGAAGACTTGAAAGCCCTTCAAATGTGCTGGAAAGACAAAAACGTGGTGCTGGCCGGGGCCGGGGGAGCGGCGCGGTCGGCGTTGCTGACCGTGGCCACGGGGTCCGACCGGGCCCAGCGCGTGATTCTTGTGAACCGGTCCCGAGATCGGGCCGAGGGATTGGTTAAGGAATTTCAGTCCCGGCTTGAGTTGTCGGAGTTGGTGGTTTGCTCGGATGGCGCAGGTGCGCTGGCCTCGGCGGACTTGATCATTAATGCCACCTCGTTGGGGCTTAAACCTGAGGATCCCGTTCCGGTGCCCCTGGAGCGGATTCGATCTGGAATGGCGGTTTACGACATGGTTTATCACCGGGAAACGCCGTTGGTTCGCGGGGCGCGGTCGGTGGGTGCCCGTGCGGCGGGGGGAAAGGGCATGTTGGTCAACCAAGGGGCCTTGGCCTTTGAACGGTGGTTCGAAACCGATTTGAAAAAGGTACACTATACCCCTCGTTTGTTGAGAGAAATCATGGGCCGCGCGTTTGACGCCGCCCTCAATGAAAGGACCCAACCGTGATCCGATACGCCACCGCAGGAGAGTCCCATGGGCCGAGTTTAACGGCCATTCTGGAAGGCATCCCCGCCGGACTTGTTGTGACCGAAGCCTACGTGAACCAGCAGTTGGCCCGGCGCCAATACAGTTTCGGCCGCGGGGAACGTCTGCAATACATCGAGAAAGACCAGGCGCGGATTCTGTCCGGCGTTCGTTGGGGGGAAACGTTGGGGTCGCCCATCACGTTCCACATTGAAAACAAAGATTGGGAAAACTGGGAAAAAATCATGTCGGTCTCGGCGGAAGACCGCCAAGAAAAGTTTCGGCTCACCCGCCCGCGGCCGGGCCACGCGGATTTGGCGGGGGTGTTGAAGTTCGATCGAAAGGATACGCGAGATATTTTGGAACGGGCTTCGGCCCGGGAAACCGCCGCTCGCACGGCGGTGGGCGCCGTGTGCCGCCGGTTGTTGGAAGAGGTGGGCGTGAAAATTTATTCCTGGGTGGAAGAAATTGGAACCGTCGTGGCCCGCACGGCGGAGCTGGGGGTGGAAGAAGCTTTTGCCCTGGCGGAAAAGTCCCCCGTGCGGTGCCCGGACAAAAAGGCCGAAGAAAAAATGATGGATGCCATTAAAGACGCGAAAGCGAATGGCGACACACTGGGCGGGGTGTACACGGTGGTGGCCACGGGGTGCCCGGTGGGGTTGGGCAACCACACCCAATGGGACTTAAAGCTGGACGGCCGACTGGCCCAGGCCATTTTGTCGATTCAAGCCCATAAAGGGGTGGAAATGGGCCGGGGCTTTGAGATGGCGCGGCGAAAAGGCTCGGACCTTCACGACGAAATCCATTACAAGCAGGGACGGGGTTTTTTCGGGAAAGTAACAACGCCGGCGGTATTGAGGGCGGAATGACCAACGGCGAGCCGGTCGTGGTGCGGGCCGCGATTAAACCGTTGGCCTCGCTTCGCAAGCCCCTTCGGTCGGTGAACATCCTGACAAAAAATGAAATGACGGCGGAAATTGTTCGTTCCGACGTCTGTCCGGTGGCCAGCGCGGCGGTGATCGGGGAAGCGGTGGCGGCGATCACCCTGGCCCAGGCGCTGGTTGAAAAGTTTGGGTCCGATTCGGTGCGCGAACTTCAAGATCACTGGACGCGCTATCAAGACCATTTGCGGCAGTATTAACCGAACACTTCCCGCGATGGAATGAACATTGTTTTGATCGGGTTTATGGCGACGGGAAAATCCGCCGTGGGTCGGCGCGTGGCCGAACGGTTGGGCTGGTCTTTTTTTGACACCGACGACATGATCGAACGCCAGACCGGACACACGATCGCCGATTTGTTCGCAAAAGGGGGCGAAGACGCGTTTCGGGAGTTGGAATCTAAAACGGTGTCTTTGGTCGCCCTGATGGACAAAGCGGTCATTGCCACGGGGGGCGGGGTACCGTTGCGACCCGACAACATGGACGAGCTGGAACGCAACGGCCGGGTGGTCTTATTGACCGCGTCGCCGGAGACCATTATAAAACGACTCAATTTGGGCGCGGTTCCCCGGCCGCTTCTGGCGGGGGCTGACCCGGCGGCACGGGTGAAGAAATTGTTGGCCCAACGCCAATCGGTTTACGCCCGAAATTCCCTCACGGTTTCCACCGATGGCCTCGATGAAAAGCAAGTGGTGGATCTTATCGTGAAATGGGCAAAACAAGAGGATTGGGTGTGAAAAAAATAGGAACCATTCATATCGGAGCGAGGCTGGACGATGTGGGCCGGACGTTGGCGGCCCGCCTGGAACCCGGGCGTGCCTTGGTGGTCAGCCCAACGCCGGTGGCCCGCCGATGGGCGTCCCCCTTGCTGGCGGGGCTTCGGCGGTCGGGGTTTGATCCATCGATGGCCTTGATCGCGGATGGCGAGCGGCACAAAACCCTGTCCACGGTGGAAAAACTTTATGGTCGGGCCTTGGCGGCGCGGTTGGACCGTCGGTCGGTTGTGATCGCCCTGGGCGGCGGCGTGGCGGGCGACATGGCCGGTTTTGTGGCGGCCACTTACATGAGAGGCGTTCCCTTCGTTCAATGCCCAACGACGTTGCTGGCGATGGTGGACGCTTCCATCGGAGGAAAAACCGGTGTGGATTTGCCGGAAGGCAAAAATCTGGTGGGGGCTTTTTGGCAACCTGCCTTGGTGTGCATGGACCTGCGCGTATTAAAAACGTTGCCCGATCGGCACTGGCGGACCGGGATGGCCGAAGTCATTAAGTACGGTCTCATGGCGGACCCGCGCCTGTGGGCCCGGCTGGAAAAAAGCGATTTGCCGACACTGAAAAAGAACCCCCGATTTCTCGAACAGGTGGTGGCGGTTTCCGCGGGGATCAAAGCCGACGTGGTGGCCCGTGACGAGCGGGAAACCACCGGGTTGCGCGCCACGTTGAATTTGGGGCACACCTTCGCCCACGCGATCGAAACGGTGTCCGGATACACGCGCTATACCCATGGGGAAGCCGTGGCCATCGGTTTGTGCGCGGCGGCTCGTTTGGGGGCTCGCATGGGATTGTTTCCTCCGGCGGACATCAAACGGGTGGACGAGCTGGTTCGGCGTTGGGGCCTTCCGGTCCGGGTCAACCGCCCGTTGTCTCGGGCGGGCATTTTGGCGGCCATGGGGCGCGACAAAAAGGCGCTCAAGGGCGGGTTTCGGTTTGTGGTGCCGACGGGGATCGGGCGGGCCAAAGTCGTCGGTGGTGTGGCGGCGAACGATCTGGCGGGGGTCTTGGACGAGGTGGGCCTGTGATTCCTCTCAATCAAAAATTGAGTCCAACGGTTTTTCGCGACCGGCGAAACCGGCTGGCGGATCTGTTGGAAAAGAAAAAGTTGGACGGGTATTTTTTCTCGAGCCCGGCCGATCTTTATTATTTGACCGGGTTTCAATCGGAAGGATTCTACGGGTTGGCCACGGGGCGGGGAATGTGGTTGTTTGTGTCGGCGTTGCTGGCCGGGCAGGTCCGGGAAAGCGCGCCCGGGTGTCGGCTGGTGATGGGAAAACGGCTCTCTTTGTCCGTGGAAACGTTAATGAAAAAATTCCGGTTTCGGCGGGTGGGGTTTGATCCCGACCAGTTGATCTATCGGTTGGGGGACGTTCTCAAAAAGAAAGGTCTTGTCCCCAGCCCGAACGTGTTGGAAGAGTTGCGGATCGTCAAAGGCGTCGAAGAGTTGGCGTTGTTGCGCAGAGCCTGTCGGATCACCGCCCAAACCGTGGCGGACCTGATCCCTCGGGTTCGGCTGGGACAGACGGAACGGGAACTGGCCTGGCGGGTGGCTGATCAATTTCACCAACGCGGGGCGGTGGGGATCGGATTCGATTTGATCGCGGCGGTGGGCTCGAACACGGCGTTGCCCCATCACATCCCAGGGGAGGCCCGGTTGGCGAAGGGGAGTCCGGTCCTGTTTGATGTGGGATGCCGGGTCGGGGCTTACCGGTCCGACTTGACCCGCTCGTTCTATTACGGTAAAATTCCGTCGATTTACCGACGAGTTCATGCTATCGTGGCGGCGGCGCAAAAAGCTGGGATGGATCAGGTGAAGCCGGGGTCCACGGGCGGACGTGTGGACGGGGCCACGCGCGGGGTCATTCATCGGGCGGGGTACGGCAAACAGTTTGTGCACAGCACGGGCCACGGGGTGGGCATCGATATCCACGAACCGCCTTGGATGCGTCCCAAAAATCCCGGTGTGTTGGCGCCGGGGATGGTTCTGACCGTCGAACCAGGCATTTATTTGCCGGGCCGGTTCGGGGTCCGGATCGAAGACACCTTGTTGGTCACCGCCGACGGCCACGA
The DNA here is from genome assembly GCA_016715645.1 of Elusimicrobiota bacterium. Taxonomy (GTDB): domain Bacteria; phylum Elusimicrobiota; class Elusimicrobia; order FEN-1173; family FEN-1173; genus JADKHR01. The sequence goes on from JADJZR010000012.1 coordinate 105,647, forward strand.
ACGGCTCACCGTTGAATAATTTTAATACTCAAAGGGGAACACATGATTAGCACATCGGATATGGGCAATGGAACGGTGTTTGAACACGAAGGCGCCGTTTATCAAATTGTTTGGTTTCAACATCACAAGCCGGGCAAGGGCGGGGCCATGTTGCGGGTGAAGTTGCGAAACGTCCGAACGGGGTCGAGCATCGAGCGCACGTTTAAGTCCGGCGAACGGTTTAACGAACTGTCATTGGCGCGCAAACCCATGCAATATTTGTACGCCGAAGGCGACAACTACACGTTCATGGATCCGAAAACCTACGATCAGGTGCCGGTGCCTCGGGAAAAGCTGGGGGATTCGGTTAAATTTTTAACCGAAAACATGGACGTGCAGGCGTTGTATCTGGAAGAGGAATTTTTGGGCGTGGAGTTGCCCACCAGCGTGGCCTTGAAAGTGGTCAGCACCGTGCCGGGGATCAAAGGTGACTCGGTCTCGAACATGGTGAAACCCGCGACCTTGGAAAACAACATCGAGATCATGGTACCCTTGTTCATTAAAGAAGGAGAAGCCATCCTGGTGGACACCCGTTCCAGCGAGTATTTGAGCCGCGTATGAAACCCCGCGCCGGCAGTGACAACGGGGGCCCGTCGTTGGACGAGTTGTTGAGTTTCGCCCAATCTGTCTCGTTGACGGAAGTGGTGTGGGAAAAAGGATCTCGCCGCATCGCGTTCAAGCGATCGGTCCCGCCGCTGATCGCTGTGTCCCCCGTATCCAACGGGACCCATGTGGCGGGCGCTGAGAAAGAGGGTGAACGCAAACCCCACACGGTCCGGTCGCCGATGGTGGGCACCTTCTTGCGGGCGCCCAAGGGTCGTCCGCCCTTGGTGGTGGAAGGCGACGATGTGACGCCGGGTGTGCGCATGGGGTTGGTGGAAGCCATGCAGGTTCCCAAAGATGTGACGTCTTCGGTCAAAGGTAAAATTCGACGGGTGCTGGTGGAAAACGGCCATTCGGTGGAATACGGCCAACCGCTGTTCGAAATTGACGTGGCCGAGGGGGCCTGATGTTTAAAAAAATATTGATCGCCAACCGCGGGGAAATCGCTGTCCGGGTCATTCGCGCGTGCCGGGAACTGGGAATTCGAACCGTGGCCGTCCACTCGGACGTCGATCGGGAAAGTTTGCACGTGCGGTTTGCGGACGAGTCGGTGTGCATCGGGCCGGCCGCGGCGGTGGAAAGTTACCTCAACATTCCGGCGATCATTTCGGCCGCCGAAATCACTGGCGCCGACGCGATCCATCCGGGCTATGGGTTTCTGTCGGAGAACACCCATTTCGCGGAAGTGTGCGAAAGTTGCCACATCACGTTCATTGGCCCGTCGAAAGACGCGATCCGCAAGATGGGCGACAAGGCCGAGGCCCGTAAAATCATGGGCGACTACGGCGTGCCGATCATTCCCGGAACAAAAGGCTGCATCGATGTGAACGACAAAGACCTGCATAAAATCGCTAAAAAAATTGGCTACCCCGTTTTGGTCAAGGCCAAAGCGGGTGGCGGGGGCAAAGGGATGCGGGTGGTGCAGGAGGCAACCTTTTTAAAAGACGCGATCGTGGCGGCCACCACGGAAGCTAAGGCGGCGTTCGGTAACGGCGACGTGTATTTGGAACGGTATCTGACGGCGCCGCGCCACATCGAAGTCCAAATTTTGGCCGACGGCTACGGCAACGTGGTCAGTTTTCCGGAACGGGACTGTTCGGTTCAGCGGCGGCACCAGAAGTTGATTGAAGAATCACCCTCGTCGTCGATTTCTGACAGTGTCCGTAAAAAGATGGGCAAGGCGGCTCGGTTGGCGGCCAAGGCGGTGAAATACCGAACCGTCGGCACCGTGGAATTTTTGTATGACAAAAAGGCCGACGATTTCTTTTTTATTGAGATGAACACCCGGATCCAAGTGGAACACCCGGTGACTGAAATGGTGACGGGCGTGGATTTGATCAAAGAACAAATCCGCACCGCCGCGGGCGAGAAACTTCCGTTTTCGTCCGACGACGTCCAAATCCGCCATCACGCCATGGAATGCCGTATCAACGCGGAAGATCCGGAACGCAACTTCATGCCGTCGCCGGGGAAAATCACCCAGCTGATTTTGCCGGGGGGGCCGGGCGTGCGGGTGGACACACACATTTACCAGGGATACACCATTCCTTCTTATTACGACAGCCTGATGGCGAAACTGATCGTGGCCACGCGTTACGGCGCCGGCGGCGGGCGCGAACACACCATCCGGCGCATGGCCCGGGCGTTAAACGAGTTTACGGTGGACGGCGTGAAAACCACCATCCCGTTCCATCGGGAGGTCATGGCCCACGACGCGTTCATGAACGGCGACGTGACCACGGATTTCATCGAAAAGCATTTGGCTCTTCAGCCGGTGCATTGACCATGGGCGGCCGATTTCAGGAACTCATCATAGCCCAGTTAAAAGAGTCGTCCGATAACCTTCGCCTCTTGGCCGATGCGAGCCCCGCCATTGAACGGGCCGCCCAGCTCCTGGTGGAGTCGCTTCGCAACAAAAAAAAGCTGGTGGCTTTTGGAAACGGAGGGTCCGCGGCCGACGCGCAACATTTGACGGCGGAACTGTCCGGCCGGTTCGAAAAAAACCGGCCCGCCCTGCCCGCGGTGGCGCTCACCACCAACAGTTCGGCGTAACGGCCATTGCCAACGATTATTCCTACAAAGAGATTTTTTCCCGCCAATTGGAAAACTTTATTCAGGAAGGCGACGTGGCGGTGGCGATTTCGACCTCCGGTAATTCCGAAAACGTGCTGGAGGGGGCCCGGGAAGCGAAAAAAGCCGGGGCGGTGGTGATCGCCTGGACCGGGCAGGGCGGGGGGAAGCTCAAAGCGTTGGCGGATGTGTGTCTGGAAGTCCCCTCGCGGCGGACCTCGCGCATTCAAGAAGGCCACCTGGCGATGCTTCATGTTTTGTGCGCGATCATTGAAGACGAGCTCTTTCCCGCCGTTCCCAAGGCGAGCGGGTACTAATATTTAAAGCGACACGACACCCCCACCCTCTCCCCTTCCCGCTCGCGGGAGAGGGTGGCCCGGAGGGCCGGGTGAGGGTGGGGGTGCATTTTTGAAGATAAATAAAAGTGTTCTTTCTTCTCTTTCATTGCTCCGGGTGTTGAGGCCTTTGCGTCGGGGCAAAACGGTCGTTTTCACAAACGGATGTTTTGACCTCGTTCACGCCGGTCACTTGAAAGTGTTGGAATGGGCCAAACGGCAGGGGGACATTTTGGTGGTGGGCCTGAACTCGGACGCGTCGGTGCGGCGGCTCAAAGGGCCGCGACGGCCGATTTTGCCCTTGGCCGACCGGGCCGTTTTGATGGCCGCGCTGAAACCCGTGGATTACGTCACTTGGTTTTCCGAAGAAACCCCCCACGCCTTGATTCGCCGTCTTCGTCCCGATATTTTGGTGAAGGGGGGAGATTGGGCGTCTGATTCCATTGTGGGCCGTGAATTTGTCAAAAAAGTTGTGCGGGTGCCTCTCCTGAAAGGCCGTTCCACCAGCGGAATCATCTCGACGATCAACCGACGATATGGTTCTGATGGCAACTCCAGAGCTCCCTCATCCGCCCCTTCGGGAGTCGCGCGTGCCAGTGGCACACGATTGCGACGGGCCGAACAGGCCCCCGAAGGGCCTTCCCCCAAGAGGGGAAGGAAACAAGGACTTTCCCTCTCCTCTTGGGAGAGGGTAGGGTGAGGGAGCTGAGTAGTTACTTCTGATGATAAAAATTGATAACGAAAAAATTTCTCGCGTGCTGGACGCCAACCTTAATCGCGCTCGGGAAGGTCTGCGGGTGTTGGAAGACACGGCCCGGTTCGTGTGGGACGATCGGGCCCTGTTTTCTGCGTTAAGGCGTGCCCGCCACGGGTTGGATAAAGCGACGCGGTCGGCGTATCCGCGCCTGGTGGCCGGGCGCGAGAGCGCCAAAGATATGGGCCGGTGCATGGCGGAAGGCAAATCCCGAGATTGGCCCGGCCTGGTGGCCGCCAATTTCCGACGGGTGCAAGAAGCCCTAAGGGTTTTGGAAGAATACGGCAAAGTGTTCGCCCCCACCGCGGCCGCCCAGTTCAAGAAAAACCGATTTCAGATTTACCTCCAAGAGAAAAAAGCCCTCCAAAAGCTGGATTCAACTCGTTAAACGTAATGCAGTTTAGATACAATGCCAGTAACTTAAGCCCAAAAGGGTCCGTCATACCGGCGAAAGCCGGTATCCAGTCAGTGAAATAGTTTCTTAAAATGCCGTTTTACACACTGGCCCCCGGCTTTCGCCGGGGAGACGACTCTTAAGTTACTGGCATTGAGTTTAGATAAGGCTTCCCCTCATCCGCTGCTCGGGGGGGGGCGACCCGTGCCAACCGGGGAATCCCGGTTAGTGCAATTCGAGGAAATCGCGAGGGGTGAGGATTTTTAAAAACGTCAGGCCCGCATTTCTTAATTCATTTTCAGAGAGGACCAGGAGGTCTTTATCTCCTGTGACGAGTATGTCGGCTTCTACTTCCAAGGCCAACGAGAGGTAGGCGTTGTCTTTTGGGTCTCGACATAGATCAACTTTTCGACGAACCCCTACCCTTTCGCATCGCCCGAGCACGGAGGGGAGGAAAACGTGGGTCCAGGTCTTGTGTTTTGTCGGACTCAACCGCTGTGCCAATTTGGCGCTTAAGGATTGGAATTCCGCTTCGATCCGGGGAGAAATATAAACCATTTCCTTGAAAGCCTGGATGACCGCCCGCTCAGGCACACCCCCAAAAAGGGCCGATACCAAAACATTGGCGTCCAGGATAATTTTCACCGTCCGTAAACCTCTTTGCGCGATTCATCCAACAAGCGAAGCATTTCCTTTTTTGACAGCCGCGATTTCTGAAGCATCCGCCGCATTTCAACCAACGCCGATTGGACGCTGTTTTCCGGGACTGGCGAAACAATGGCGATGGTTTTTCCATGCCGTGTCACATACACATCTTCCCGGCTGTGCAGGTAGCGTGTCGCGTGCGCTTTGAAATCCCGAACGGTGGCAATTTTCATGGCCTCTCCTGTGACTTCATTTGTAGTCACATTTATTCTATATCGGACGACTGGCGTTGTCAATCGGATTTCCCGAAAAAATCTGTTACAAATAGTTTACAACTTCTTAAGAAAGTCTTAATCACCCTATATTAGACTAGGTGTATGAAAATGGAACGGTCCGCTTTTTCGGGGTTGGTTGCCGTTGTTTATTTTATCTCTAACGTTGGCGGCGTTTATGGGGCGGAAACCAACTTTTGGAATGAACGGCGGGCCCAGGTAAAGCGGTATTCGTCTTCTTCCCTGCTGTGTCAGCTTCCCCCGATCCGGGCGGTTGGGTTTACTCCTTCCCAGAGTGACCCTGTGTCGGGTGGATCCCCTCGGCCGGAACCTTTCACTCACACCATTTCCCGTTCGGATCTGACCTCGGCCAAGACGGCGTTTTCCCGCGACGCTTCCCCGGACTGGCTTGGCTCGCTTGTTTCGTCATATGGCCATGTGCGGGATATTCATGTTTCTGCCCACTCCGACCGACCCTTGATGATCCATATCCAAGACATTCACGGGAACGTGGACGCCCAGAAAAATATTGCCCACATGATTGGGGCCCTCTCGGCCAATCGGGGTGTGACCTTGGTGGGTCTTGAGGGCGCTTCGGGCCCCTTTGACCTGGATGATCTTCGCCGATTTCCTGAACCGGACGTTAAGGAAGACGCAACCAATTGGGCCATCAAAAAGGACTTGATCGGCGGCGCCGAAAAAATCGGCATTACCTCTGAAACGCCGCTCACCCTGTGGGGCATTGAAGATAAAGCTCTCTATGAGGCGAACGTGGCGGCGGTCAAAGGGTCCCTGGCTGGTAAAACCGCGGTGCTTTCGTTCCTCAGGAAGTTCAATTCTGTTCTTGACCGACTAAAAAAAGCCATCTATTCGGTAGATCTGGCGGTTTACGACGACACGATTCGTTCTTACCAGGAGGGCCGTCTGAAACTGGCCGATTATCTGGCCAAATTGGTCGAACTGGATTCCCAAAAATCCTCGCTTCGTACGCGATCGCCCAACATCGCCGTTCTGCTGGAAGCTTTTAAACTCGAATCCAAATTGGATTTTAAGGAAGTTGAACGTCAACGGGCCGACATGGTGGAGGAACTGGCACGTCGGTTAGACGAAACGGAACTCAAAGAATTAGTCGATCAAAGTCTCTCCTTTCGAGCAGGGCGGACCACCTATAGCCGGTATTATGCCCATGTGAAAGGACTTTGTAAAAGGGCACATGTGGAATGGGATCGATTTCCCGCTCTCATGGACTACATGGCGTACGTGGGGTTGACGGACCAAATCAATCGGGACCGGCTCCTGACGGAGTTGAGCGCATTGGAAGAAACTGTGGGCACCCAACTGGCACGAACCGATCGGGAAAAGGACGTGCTGGCCCTTTCCCGGGACAGTCTTTTGTTGGGGAATTTAACCAACAACACAATGACGCCGGAAACGTGGGCCCGTTACCGAACCCGTCGTGCTTTTGTGAGAAAGATTGTCTCCCGGACGTCCGCGTTGGCCAACGTTGCGGGGGTCGAATTCACGATTGTCCCACCGAACAGGTTTGAAGACCGCTTAATCGCCTTTCGAAGATTTTTGTCGATTCGCCCTGGAACGGGACATTGCCCTTACGGATCGGTTGTGGAAAAAAATGGAAGAGACCAAATCCAAATCCGCCATCCTGGTGGCGGGCGGGTTCCACACCGAAGGCATGACCGAAGAAATAAAAAGGAGAGGCGGATCCTACATCGTCCTCACTCCGCGTGTTGAAACCCTCGACACGGAAAAGAATTATCTGGACGCGTTCGCCCACGACCCCCTCCCGCTGGAAAAATTGTTCGACGGCGAAAAGATCGGTCTTCTCACCCTACGGGGTCTTTCGCGGGAAGGTCAACAGTCGGGGGGGGATGCCGCTGTGGCGCAGAAGATCGGGGTTGCGATGGTTCTTCATGCCATTCAGCGGGTATACGCAGAGATGAAAGCCGAGGGGGCAACAGTTGATAAAATAACGAGCAGATTGAAAGATGAAATCAATAAGGTTCGGCTTTTAGGCGAACTTTTTATAAGCCTTTCCCCTAGGTTGGAAGCGGCGACTCCTTCAAGGGTTACCCTCAAAATTTCCATTAATAACGCTGAATATTCCGCATCAACAAGTGCAAGCGGTGATTGTTCCGTAACATTGCTAAATAGACCTATGTATGATCGATTCTTTCGGTCTAAGGTTGGACAATTCCTCAACTCTAATGCCTTATTTTTGTTTAAGGCCGTTAACGCAATCTTCGCCGCTCCCATTGATGAAGCCCCTTTAACGACGAACAAGACTCTTGATCGGTTTTTCGGTATTCACCACTGGCAAGGGATTGATATCTTTGTAGGATTTCAACTTATTCGGCTCATGGTGTTCATGACGTTTGCTCCCGCCCTGTTCCTGTTTTATTATGCGGTGACGGGTGATGTGAATGTCGTCATTCAGTCCGCGTCGGCACTGGTCGGACTCATCGTTCTTTTCAAAAACAACGACTTTTTCGTTCCCGCCCACTTTGTTACCAACGCTTTTGTTTTTCCCATCAACCTCCTGCTTGAAGCCGCCGACTCTATCGCCGCAATTTTCAACTTTAATATCGTTTATCGAATGCCTTATCTCACATCTCCCGGTCCCGATGATGAGGCAGTAGAACAAGAATACAGTTATTTTATTGTTGGATGAATTGTAATGATAGATAGTCATTGACCCACCATTTTCATTTGAAAGGATGATTCACAGACTAACGGTGACTCCTGATAATATTGTTATGAATTCTTTGCTGTGAAACCGTTACGTTCAGCTTTCATTTGGAGGCGTTGGTCGATTCAAATGTTCATTGATTCGTTATGGATAGAGACCGTGAAATTCAGCTTAAGGTCGCTCATTGGTACAGAGCCCATTTTGTCGAAAGACTTGACACGTAAAACTCATTTTCAATCCTATTGTCATTCACATAAATTAACATACTAAAACTTCGGCGTCGGTTCCCCAATCCTGATATCGAATGAATGTAATGGTAAATCTGGGGGGGATCATCCGGTTTGCATTTTAAAGTAATAAATAGACTGTTTTCGGAAATTGGAAATCAAGAGCCTTTATCCGCTATCGATTGGAGCCAGGTGACGAAAGGATTAAATGAGATTAAGGGGAGATTTTTAGACGTGGACATCGAAAGGTTGGCGAACTTTTGTCGTCAAGTTATGGACGAAGAGAATTCTCGATTTCTGACCGCACGCTGGATTTCGTGGTTGTTGGCGCATACGCCGGAACAATTGGAGGATCTTGGCCGTCAATATGATTTGGCGGTCCGGTTTCAAGAAGTTGTCGGTAATGAGGGCTCAGATGAAGGGCGTGAACAGTCCGCTGTAGAATCAACGGAGGGCACAGGTGAGATCTTTTCGAACGACTTCATATCGTCGCCAAACTTCCCTGCCGAATTGCATCAGGCGGTGGCTAAATTTCGTCCGGATTTGGTTGGTGGAGTGGGGGATTTTGTTCACAGGGTTCTAGGCTCACATGAAGCGGGGTCGGAACCAACCTCTATCGATATTACAATTCCCTCTGCCTGGAGAGTGACCCGATTTGAAGGTTCCAGGGAGCTTGTTGGGGATATAATGATTAAAAAAGATGATTCCGGGGACAACCAGGTCATTCTTCCTGATGAAACAGTGACTCTTGACTCCAGTTCTGTCTATTCGGGTTTTGTGGGGACTCGGTTAAAGTCAATGGAACCATTATCTCAAGTGGCTGTCATAACTATTTCACGCGATGATCAGGATGTCAGCCTTTCTTATCCTCCGAGTGAGTTCATCGTTTATCCTGCCCAACTTCCTCCACAGGAAAACCAGGACCTCCCAGGCTCCTGGGGTCTTTGGAAATATCTGGGTTTGACCTCTGTGGGGTTGAGCGGATTTCTTGAGAGTGTTTTGGTCGGGAGCGGCGTGTTTTTGGCTTTACAAGAACTGGTTTCGTCCATGGCCCCTTATCTTCTTCCGGATGTCCTTGTCATAGTTCTTGGCATTTATCTGGTTGCGCTCATTTTCAACTTTCTCATGCACTTGGGGACGGGTGTTCAGCGGGGGGAAGGAAGACCTTCGATCAATATTTGGAATGACGGCTTTTGGGCGACCGCGAAAGCGGCGTGGGGGGCCACGAAGACGGCGGGGCGGGGGCAGGTGGTGGGGGTGATGGCTATTGTCGCGGGGGTTCTCCTTCAGGCTCCCGGGGTCGCTGTGATGGGAATTCTGTGGTGGGCGACCCGGCACGCTTACAGAAATTACACGATTGATTTGCCCCATCGCCATGCCCGGCAGATTGCAAATGGTGTTGAAATGGTGGCCTATCCAACGAACTCGGAGGGCCAATGGGCGAACCGAGATCCCCGAGCGTCGATGACGGATTTTCTTAAAACGATTTTCTTGGGATCGCCCGCGGCGCCGCGATTATTGCCGGTCGAGAGAACCGTTTTTGCGTCCCATGTCAAAAATAGGGACGCCGCCATGGCCGCCAAAGCTCTATTCGGAACAACGGACGATTCTCTCCTCCGAACGGATCCCGCCCGCTGGGTGGCCCACGAGGGGCTCTCGCTTATTGAACCGAATAAATCAGAGTCCGACATGGCCCGGCACATGGCGTTTTTAAATCTTGTGGTGCAGGTGCATGCCATAATGGGTGGGCCGAAGGCCCTGGCGGTTTTTGAAATGCCCTCGCCCTCCCAATGGGTGGGGGATCCGGCGGCTTCTCTGTCTGTCGCGGCGGCTTTAATCGCCTATGGCGCCGATCATCGTTCACTGACCTTCGTCGCTAAAAATGAGGGATCATCGGATGAGGGGTGGCCGAGTGAAGAGGCCATGCAACAGGCCGCATTGACCGCGATCAGTCAACATGCCCCTCACCGAACAGAGAACATTGTTCAGAAGTTTAAGGAGGGACGAATTTCCACCACCCTGGCCGGACAAAACCAGATCAATTCCCAAGGGCAATTCTTACTTGCCCCGATTATCACACACGCTTTCGGGGCCGACGCATTAAAACAACAGGCCTTGGTTTTGGGTAACAGATCCAATTTCGATACTCAAGGAACCCAATATCCGATTTTCTTCGAAATCGTATTGTTCACCACAAAGTTTATGAAGAACATCCAGAAACAAACCCTCTTCCTCATCTCCGCGTAGTAAAAAACATGCTAAAATCCTGATCGGGAAGTTTCCCTCGATAACAAAATCGTTCTTCGTCCCCTGGAGTTAAGGTGAAAAAACGGTTGTTTGATTTTTCGGACGTTCATTTGTACGTGGTGACGCAGACCCCGCGGGCGGGGCAGACGTACCTGGACATGGTGTCGGCGGCGTGCGCGGGGGGGGCGGACGTAATTCAGTTGCGGGACAAAAGCCTTTCCGCGCGTGCGTTGTTCCGGTTGGCGAAAGACCTTCAGGCCCTCTGCGACAAAACGGGAACCCTCTTTATTTTGAACGACCGGGTGGACGTGGCCCTGGCCGCGGACGTGGACGGCGTTCATGTGGGCCAAGAAGACCTTCCGGTCCGTGTGGTTCGCCAGATGATGGGCCACAAGAAACTGATCGGTTGTTCCACCCATTCCACGGCCCAAGCCTTGGCGGCGGTGGGGGACGGGGCGGACTATATTAGTTGCGGGCCGCTTTTTGCCACGCCCACCAAACCGGATTACGCGCCGGTAGGATTGGACTTGGTGAAAGAATACCGCCGTCTGGTCCGAACGCCCTTTGTGGCCATCGGCGGGATTGACGAATCCAACGTGGCCCAAGCCATTGCCGCGGGAGCGGATCGGGTGGCCGTTGTTCGAGCGATTGCCGGCGCGGCCGACGTGGCCCATGCCGCACGGAGCATGAAAGATCTTATTTTGAAGGCAAAAGCCGGTCGGAGCTGATTTACTGCTCAGATCCCTCATCCGCCCCTCCGGGGGTCGCGTGTGCCAGGGGCACACGATTGCGACGGGCCGAACAGGCCCCGGGCCCGAAGGGCCTTCTCCCAAGAGGAGAAGGAAAGGCTTGTTTTGTCGAAGAGGATAGGCGACCTGAGTGGTTAAGAATAATGACCGATTTGTGAGGAGGACCCAACCCATGAGTTCAACCAATGTCACCCAGATGCACCGCGCAAAAGCGGGCGAAATCACGCCCGAAATGAAGATCGTCGCCGCCAAGGAAAAAGTGGACGCCGAGTTTGTCCGTCAAGAAGTGGCACGAGGGCGCGCCATTATTCCGGCCAACATCAACCATTTAAAACACCGGCTCGATCCCATGATCATTGGGATTAACTTCAATTGCAAGATCAACGCGAATTTGGGCAACTCGGCCACCACCTCCGACATCCAGTGCGAGTTGAACAAAGTCGACATGGCCATCAAATACCATGCGGACACGGTCATGGACCTGTCCACGGGGAAAGATTTGGACGCGACACGGGAAGCGGTCATCGCCCATTCGAAAGTTCCCGTGGGCACGGTGCCGATTTACGGCGTGTTGGCTCGGGTGGGCAAGGTGGAAGAAATGACCCCCCAACTCTTCTTGGACGAAGTGGAAAAGCAGGCCCGGCAAGGCGTGGACTATATGACCATTCACGCGGGATTGTTGCGTGAACACATTCCGTTGACGAAAAACCGCATCACGGGCATTGTGTCTCGGGGCGGATCCCTTTTGGCCCAATGGATGATCTCCCACGATAAAGAAAACTTTCTCTACACCCATTTCGGGGAACTGTGCGAGATTTTCAAGAAATACGACGTGTCGTTTTCCTTGGGCGACGGGTTGCGGCCCGGCTGTTTGCACGACGCGAACGACGACGCTCAGTTCGGCGAGCTCAAGGTGTTGGGCGATTTGACTTTGAAAGCGTGGGAACACGACGTGCAGGTCATGATCGAGGGACCCGGCCACGTGCCGTTGCATCTCATTAAAATGAACGCCGAAATTCAGCAGAAATGGTGCCACGAAGCGCCCTTTTACACCCTTGGCCCGTTGGTCACCGACATTGCGCCGGGATACGACCACATTACGTCGGCCATCGGCGCGGCGGTGATGGGGTGGGCGGGGGCGTCGTTGTTGTGTTACGTGACGCCGGCGGAACATTTGTCGTTGCCCAACGCTGAAGATGTTCGGGAAGGGTGCATCGCTTACAAAATCGCGGCCCACGCCTCGGACATTGCCCGGGGGCGGCCCGGCGCCCGGGACCGGGACGACGAACTGTCCAAAGCCCGTTTTGAGTTTCGCTGGAAAGACCAGTTCCGTTTGTCCCTAGACCCGGAAGCGGCCCAAGCCAAACACGATTCCACTTTGCCGGAAGAAGGGTTTAAGGACGCGCGGTTCTGTTCCATGTGCGGACCTAAATTTTGTTCCATGCGCATCACCCAAGATCTGCATAAGTTGGTACAGGAACACGCCGCCCACGTTCAAGCGGGTGTGGTCGCCCCGCGATTGGAAAAACCCGTGGACGTGCCCGTTCCCGCCGAGGCCTAACTCTCCGTGCCAAAACCGCTTTTTTCGGTGCGGGTTCGCGTGCCGGCCTCGTCGGCCAACCTGGGGCCTGGGTTTGATTGTTTGGGCATCGCGCTCACTTTGTATGACGAATGGCGGGTGGAAGGGTGGCCGGGGGACGCGTCGTTGCGTATCGCCGTGGACGGAGCCGACGGAATTCCCACCGACGGCCGTAATTTGGCTTACCAGGCTTTTCGAAAAGTGTTTCAGATCCACAACCGACCGTTGCCGGCCTTGAGGATGGACCTCAAAAGCCGAATCCCCGTGGCTGGCGGGTTGGGATCGTCGTCGGCCGCCATCGTGGGCGGTGTGGTGGCCGCCAACCGGGCGTTGGGCGACCCGATGACGCGGGACCAGTTGCTCGATATTGCCGCGGAGTTTGAGGGGCATCCGGACAACGTCGCGCCGGCGTTGTTCGGCGGGTTTTGCGCGGCCACTTATGGCGAGGGGAAGGTCCACTGCGTTTCATGGCAAAGCCCGGCTTTGTTTCGGGACCTTGTGGCCGTGGTGGCCATCCCCTATTTTGAACTGAAAACTGAAAAAGCCCGGGCGGTTCTTCCGAAGAATGTGTCGCGGCTGGACGCGGTGTTCAACACCGGCCGGGCGGCGTTGTTGGTGGCGGCTCTCTTGTCGAAACGCTATGACCTGTTGGGCGACGCCATGGGCGACCGTCTTCACGAACCCTATCGGCAAAAACTGATTCCCGGATTTTCCTCGGCGATCGCCGCCGCCGAATCGGCGGGGGCCTATGGGGCGGCGTTGTCGGGCGCGGGCCCGACCTTGCTGGCTCTCGCGCCACGGTCCAAGACGACCGCCGTGGGCGAAGCCATGGTGGCGGCGTTTCGGGACGCCACTGTCCCGGCTCGAAGCGAAATACTAGAATTAGACCTGCGTGGCGCCCGAGTGAAGGGCTCCTAAAACGTGCCGACGATATTTCGTGAAAGAGGGTTTCGATTTCATTTTTATAGCAACGAAAATTTTGAACCCTGTCACGTTCACGTTTCCGGCAAGGGGGGGGAAGCGAAATTTTGGGTTCCTTCTTGTCAGTTGGTTTGGAATCATGGGTTCAATCGGCACGAGTTAGGCGTGTTGTTCCGACTGTTGCAAAAGAATATGTCGAAGGTTGAGGAGGCATGGAATGAACACTTTGGACATTGATCGTTCGCGGTGGCCGTCCATCGTTTCTGTGTCGTTTCCAAAAGACGCCCTGCGCGTTGGGTTAAGTGACGGAAGAATTGTGGAGATCCCTTTGGCTTGGTATCCTTCTCTCTCTCGCGCCTCGCGAAAAGACTTGCTTCGATACAAAATTTCGGCGAGCGGGTATGGCATTCACTGGAAGGCCTTGGATGAAGATTTAAGCGTTTATGGGTTTTTGTATGCGCCCTCCGGTCACTTAAAAAAAGCCGCTTGAACAGCTGTTATTAATTCGATTGAATTTCGGTAAGACGATTGTCGGAAGGGGAGTGTTCGTATGAGCCAGCTGGTGGTGATGAAGTTCGGGGGCAGTTCGGTGGCGGACGCGGACCGTATCAAAAACGTGGCGTCGCGGGTGACGGCCAAACGTAAATCCGGTCACCGGGTGGTGGTTGTGGTCTCGGCGCCGGGGGACATGACCGACGACCTGATCGAAATGGCCGAAAAAATCACCGACAACCCGTCGGGTCGGGAAATGGATATGTTGTTGGCCACGGGCGAACAGGTGTCCATCGCGCTGTTGTCCATGGCCATCAACGAGAAAGGGGTGGAAGCCGTTTCGCTCACGGGGCCGCAGGCGGGCATTTTTGCCGACGCGGTTCATACCCGGGCGCGGATCACGGACATCAAACCAACAAAGATTTTTGGGGAATTAAAAAAAGGGCGGGTCGTTATTGTGGCCGGGTTCCAAGGTCTTAACCCCAACAGCGACATCACCACCTTGGGACGCGGCGGGTCGGATTTGACGGCGGTGGCCCTGGCGGCGGCGTTGAAAGCCGACGTGTGCGAGATTTACACCGATGTGCAAGGGGTGTTCACCACCGATCCGCGCATCGTGCCGGAGGCCCAAAAGATCGACCGCATTTCGTTCGAGGAAATGTTGGAGTTGGCGGGCGCGGGCGCGCAGGTGATGCAACCGCGGTCCATCGAGGTGGGGAAAAAGTTCAACGTGGACATCCACGTCCGCTCCTCTTTTACAGAAGACGAAGGAACATTGATTACGGCGGAGGTGCCGCGCATGGAAAACGTGGTGGTGTCGGGGGTCGCCTACGACCCCAAACAAGCGAAAGTGACTTTGCGGAACATCCCGGACCGGCCCGGTGTGGCGGCGCGGGTGTTTGGTCCGTTGGCGGAAGAGGGCGTGAACGTGGACATGATCATCCAATCGGCGCCGGAATCGGGCAAAAACGACATTTCGTTTACCGTGTCGCGGGGCGACACCAAACGGGCCATGAAACTGTTGGACAGCGTGGCCAGCCAACTCAAGGCGGAACATGTGGTTGTGGACGACAAAGTGGCCAAGGTGTCCATTGTGGGCGTGGGGATGCGCAGTCATCCGGGCGTTGCGGCGGGCCTGTTTCGCGCTCTGGCCGACGGCGGGGTTAACATCGACATGATTTCCACCTCCGAAATCAAAGTGGCTTGCATTGTTAAAGAAGACGACGGCCCCAAGGCCGTTCGCATTGCCCACAAAGCGTTCGGGTTGGATAAGCCTCACCCCAAAGGAAAATAACATGGTATTCCCGTTTCTCTCGGCGGTTGATTAATGGCCCCCCCCGACAAAGTCCTTCTTTACGACACAACCCTTCGTGACGGAACCCAGGGCGAAGGGGTGTCTTTGACGGTGGACGACAAACTGAAAGTGGCTCAAGCCCTGGACCGGTTGGGCGTTCGATACATCGAAGGGGGCTGGCCGGGCTCGAACCCCAAAGACGAAGAATTTTTCGCCAAAGCGAAAAACCTGCGTTTTAAAAACGCTCGTCTGTCCGCGTTTGGGTCCACCCGTCGAAAAGACCTAACGGCCCACGAAGACCCCAATTTAAAGGCCATCGTCCGGGTTAAAACGCCGGTGGCCTGTATTTTCGGCAAAGCATGGGATCTGCATGTGGTCCACGCCCTTCGGGCCACGCTCGACGAAAATTTGAAAATGATCGGCGATTCCGTTCGGTTTTTGAAATCGAAGGGGAAAGAAGTGGTGTATGACGCCGAACATTTTTTCGATGGGTATCGCTCGAACGCGGAGTATGCCTTGTCCAGTTTAAAAGCGGCGTTCGCCGCGGGGCTGACAACCTGACGTTGTGCGACACCAACGGGGGGGCTCTTCCCCACGATATTGCCGACATTGTCCAAGACGTCCGCCGCCATTTTCCCAAGGCGGCGTTGGGCATCCATTGCCACAACGATTCCGACGCGGCGGTAGCGAACTCGTTGGAAGCCGTTCGTCAAGGCGTTGAATTGGTGCAGGGCACGATCAACGGCATCGGGGAACGGTGCGGAAACGCCAACTTGATTTCGATCATCCCGGGCGTGATGCGCAAATTGGGGTTGGCGTGTCTCACGAAAGAACAATTGCTCAGCTTGACGGAAACCTCGCGTTACGTGACCGAAATTGCCAACCAGGTTCCCCGGGACAACCAACCCTACGTGGGGAACTCCGCCTTCGCCCACAAAGGGGGCGTTCACGTGTCGGCGGTGGCGCGGCACAGCGGCACGTATGAGCACATCACGCCCGAATCCGTGGGCAACAAACGGCGGGTGTTGGTGTCCGAGCTGGCGGGCCGATCGAACATGGTGTTAAAGGCACGGGAATTTAACCTGGACCTGGAAAAACATCCGGAAGCGGTGGACAAAATCATCCACCAGGTCAAACTGTTGGAAAACCAGGGATACCATTTCGAGGGGGCCGAAGCGTCGTTCTATTTATTGGTGATGCGATTGGTCCGACCGTTTAAACCGTTTTTTGATTTGAAAGGGTTTCGGGTGATTGTGGAGGAAGACAAAGAGTCCGGCGGGTTGGTGGCCGAGGCGACGCTCAAGGTGGTGGTGGACGGAAAAACCGAACATCGCGTGGCGGAGGGCTCGGGGCCCGTGGACGCGTTGGACGGCGCGTTGCGCCTAGCGCTGGATAAGTTTTATCCGAAATTGAAGGACATGACGCTGATGGATTTCAAGGTCCGTGTGATCGACGCCCGAGCGGGAACGGCCGCCAAGGTTCGGGTTTTCGTCAATTCCAAGGACAAGTCCGAAGAGTGGGGCACCGTGGGCGTCTCCGGCAACATCATCGAAGCCTCCTGGCAAGCCCTCCGCGACGCGGTCGAATACAAACTCCTCAAAGACGCCCGCCAATAACCCCGTAAGCACACTGTCGGTCGACGTTGCACGCCCGGAAAAGGGGACGTTCTCAACTAATGTGTGCCAAGCGAGCTGACGGAAAGAACGTGCCGGTGAGAATCCGGAGAGGGCAAGGGCTGAGCCAGCCCACCCATAACCAAAACCCGAGCGTAGTGAGGCAACAAGCCACGTGATGCCGGGAGGCGGGAATCACCAGGCCGCAATGCGAAAGCGTGAAGGGGTAGAGCCCCGAAACTAGTCACGTCATGGAGGCCGACCTACTATTAGTATAGGGAAGGCACCACTCCCCTGATCGGTGGATGATCAGATCAACGGGAGCTCCATCGAGGTCAGAGACCGCGGCATGGGGATAAAAGCGAAACGTCGGAACCTTGGGAGATCCACAGTCTTCCCGAAGAAGGGAAGGGGCGAACAATCTGAAGAAGAGAGAACGTCCCAATGAGATCGTGGAAGTCGGACTGACTCGTAGTAGAGCGAAGCCCGTTGAAAGGCGGGGATCTGTCGAAAAGGACAGGCTCGAAGGGGTCGGCGGAAGTGCGAAGAGGAAGAGGGAGACAGCAACCGATTACAGAGGCGGATAAATGCTGGAAACGAAACTTGACCTCATAACGAAGCGAGCCAAAGAGGAGCCGACGCTGAAATTCACATCGCTGGCGCACCTGCTGAACGAGACGCATCTGGCGGAGTGCTACGGAATGCTAAAGAAGCGAAAGGCCCCTGGGGTGGATGGAGTGAGTGTGGGGGAATTGTCAGTCCCATTCTGTCGAACGTTTACCTGCACTACATTCTGGATCTTTGGTTTGAGAAGAAGCTGAAGAAAAGCCTGAGGGGATACGCGCAACTCATCCGGTATGCCGATGATTTTGTCATTGGATGCCAAAACAAATGGGAAGCGGAGAAAATCCTGGTGGAATTAAAGGAACGGTTGCGAACGTTCTGTTTGGAAGTGTCGGAGGAGAAGACCCGGATCGTGGAGTTCGGCCGGTACGCCCGAGAGCGCGCTGAAAGGCGTGAAGGAAAGGCGGGCACGGTAGATTTCCTGGGGTTCACACATTTCTGTGCCGAAGGACGCAATGGGTGGTTCGTTGTGGGGCGTCGGACAAGCGGAAAGAAATTCCGAGCGGCGTTGACGGCCATGAACGATTGGCTGAGACGTATCCGGAATCAGGTTCCGCTGAAAGAGTGGTGGAAGATTCTCGGCTGGAAACTGAAGGGCCATTATCAATATTACGGGATCACGGGGAACGGGAAGGGGATCTACCGTTTCTACCGGAAGCTGAAGTGGATCGCGTATAAGTGGTGGAACCGACGAAGCCAGATGAGGAGTGGAAGCCAGGCTGATTTCGCAAAGATGGTCTGGCGACACCCATTGCCACTCCCACGCATTGCCCATTCTTTCCGAGTGGCGGCAACGTGAGCATGACTGAAGAGCCGTATTTGGGAAATCCGCACGTACGGTTCCGTGAGGGGATGCCCCTGTCTTTTACCGGGAGTATTCTACTCGACCAATTAACCGGGATTCCCCGGTTGGAACGGGTCTGACGTCGACAGGGATTGGAACAGAATTGTTGAGCCCTCCCGGACGGAAATGCTCCGTCAACTAAAAATTTCGGGCTAATTTTATTTTTGGGGAAAAACTATTTAAAACATTTCCATTCCACGACGCGCGCGCCTTGTGGTTCCCGGCGGGCTCTTTCATGTGATTGCCCGTGGATTGGTGTTTTTAGGAACGCGGTTCAAAGGGTTGTCCTGCAAAAATATGGCAGACATGACCGGGATGTCCATTCAGGCGGCTTCGAAGGCAAAGGAACGAGGTCGGGACTTACTGGAATCTCACCCCGGCCTCAGTAAATTGATTAGTTGAGAACGTCCCCTTTGGCCCACGCGGTCAAAGACTTCTTTGGCCATCTCGCTCGCCGGAAACAAATCCTGTTTAGCCCCGCCCAATCCCTTGAAATCGTTTACCCACCCAAATCCATCCCCCGGGACATTCCAACGGAAAAAGAGATAGAGGCCTTGCTGCGCGCGTCAAGCCGTAGAACCCCCGATGGCTTGAGAGACAAGGCCCTCTTTGAACTTCTCTATTCGACCGGCATCCGCCGGCGGGAGCTGATGCGGCTCCACGTTCAGGACGTGGACCTGGCGGAGGGTCTGCTCACCATCCGCGACGGTAAAGGTGGGAAAGACCGCGTGGTGCCCGTAGGACGTGCGGCCTGTGACGCCCTGTCCCAATACCTCCGTGTTCGCCACCGCATCCCCAACGGCCATGTCACGGGAGGCCACTATTCGACGATCCTCTTTTTGACAAAGAGCGGACCGCTGAAGGACCCCACCCTGACCGTCTTGGTCCGTGAATATATGCGCCGATCGAATGTCCGCCACACGACCTGCCATGTGTTCCGCCACGCCTGCGCCACGCACATGCTCCGCGGTGGTGCGGACATCCGGATGGTGCAGGAGTTGCTTGGCCACGCGCGGCTGACAACCACGCAACTCTACACCCACGTCACCCCGCTGGACTTAAAGGAGGCTCACCGCAAACACCACCCGCACGGGAAGATGGACAAGAGAAAATCCTTGTTATTATTTCATAAATGATATATCATCTAAATGAAATGAATCGGCGAGGCCCATGTACGAGATAATCTATTACGAGACCGCGCGGGGAGACCAGCCGGTGGCGCTCTTTTTGGACGAGCTTCAGAAGAAAGTTCGTGCGAAGGTTTTTCGATATTTAGCGGACCTGCTGGCGGTCCACGGGCCGAATTTAAAAAGACCCTTCGCCGACGTGGTGCGTG
The DNA here is from genome assembly GCA_016715645.1 of Elusimicrobiota bacterium. GTDB lineage: Bacteria > Elusimicrobiota > Elusimicrobia > FEN-1173 > FEN-1173 > JADKHR01. Next base: position 125,389 of record JADJZR010000012.1, read on the forward strand.
GGAAAATCCGGGAGCTTCGTGTGCGTTTCGCTTCCGATAGTGTGCGTGTGCTGTATTTTTTCGCAGGCCGGGAGATCGTGTTATTGCACGGGATTCTGAAAAAGACGCAGGAGCTTTCCTCGGCGGATATCGAGACGGCTGAACGACGGATGAACGACTGGCTTCAACGACGTCCGAGATGAGAAGCGCGACGGGAGGAAACGCTATGAAACACAAAACCAGAACCTTCCAGGACCACCTGAAGGAGAACCTGAAGGACACCGAATTTAAGAAATACTACCAGCAGGAAGGCGTAAAACTAAAAATCGCCTTCCAGATCGCCGAGTTACGACGTAAGCGAGGTTTGACCCAGACCCAACTGGCACGAAAGCTTGGAACGTCCCAAGGCAACATTGCCCGCCTTGAATCGGCCGATACGGACAACTACGAGGTCAGCACCCTGGAGCGCATCGCCGCGACCATGGGGAAGACCCTGGTTGTGGCCTTCCGGTAGGAATAGCCTTCCCCGGTATTTATTGCCCCCGACAGCATTTCAACCTCGTCGGGTTTTTGTAAAATCCACGGCGTGAAACGCCTTCCCGTTTTTCTTTTAACCAGCCTTCTTTCCCTGCCCCTCGCGGCCAATCCGCTAGGTTTTGCGCTCCCGCAGAATCTACCGACGATGGTGCAACATATTCCGACGGTGATTAATCGCATAGATGGCGACATCTACGAGAAAACTGGAGGTCAAGGCACGGCGCACATCTTTGCGGGTGGCCAACGAATCGCCTCAAAGACGGGAGACACGGTTCTCTATTTCCACCAAGACCACCTGGGAAGCACCAGCCTGGTCACCGATATGGCCGGTGCGGTGGTTCAAACCACGCGTTACATGCCGTTTGGAAACATCTACAGTAGTAGCGGCTCCCTCACTGATGTTGGTTTCACTGGTCATCGACACGATTTCAGCGACGGGCTGATCTACATGAAGGCGCGGTACTACGACCCGGCGATAGGGAGGTTCGTTTCGCCGGACACCCTCGTTCAAAGCCCGTATGATCCCCAGACATTAAACCGGTATGCATACGCCCGAAACAACCCTGTCTTATATACCGATCCCAGCGGGTATAGCTTTAGTTTGAATCGAACGATCAATTCGATAGGGAAGGAACTAAAAAGAATAAATCAAACGATGTATCGCCAATGGCACCGCTGGGATGACCAATTAAATCGTTTGCAGGAAAAAAATCCCAACTTCAATTTTAGCGGGGGGTATGGAATAACCCTTGGTGGGAACGACCGGGACTCGTTCACGGGAGAGATCAGATATCATCCCTACAACAAGCCATACAGACCCGAACCCAATAATCCCGTAAGCACACTGTTGGTCGACGTTTCAAAAGAAATATCCAACAATGCCTATTCCCGGCCAGGAGCCGGGCTATTGGCAGAGGCCGGTATGGGGGATTATCATTCAAAAGCGGAGGAATGGGCATTACGTGTTGCCGAATGGAGCGAGGCAACAAGCTATGTGGCCAATGGCGTTGCGATTGGATCGCTTCTATTTGGCCCTGAAGCCGCGCCAGTTTACGGAGGGGCGTCATTGGTTGCGGCAGGTCTTGATATAACTGCGACGGCGGGTTATTGGACTCATTACTCTCTGTCTAATCAAAAAGCAAGCCTATTTAAAGGGTTTTCATCTTTCCTCTCAGTTCCTTTGGACGCTGTTCCAATGTTTAAGCCAGGAATTAGTGTAACACGAATAGGTGGCGCCGTTAGCTACATGGAGCGGTTCGGGTCAAGGTCCGGGTTTATCTCTAAATGGTACGGAACTCTAAGAATTGCGGGATCTGACGTTACGAAGATTAGCATCCAAGAAACGGCGGGATATCTTGGGGATCACAACTCTGGGGAAAAGAGAAAATAGAAAATGGAATTAAATGAAATTGAAGGAACACCCAAAACAAAGTTTATTCTTTATTTTATTCAACCTATAATGGAATGGTCGGAGTCAATAGGAGTTTCTGCAGGGGTTTTTCCATTAATGTTATACTCGATTTTTCTTTTTTATTGTATCTCTTGGTTTAAGTCTCGTGAAGTTTTAACTCTTAGTCAAAAAATCACCAAATGGAATCTGATAATTGGATTTATTCTTGGAATTCTGGTCACCGTATTTCGCCAAATCCAAATCTGGCAAGGGATTCCTCTTAAATAGTGAGCGGCCTGGCGTAAGAGTCTCCGCATAACGCAAAATAGGATTCCCCGGTCTGGTGTGTGTGAAGAGAAAAAATACGTCTCAAGTAAAACTAATGGGCGATATTTCATAACCAGGATAAAAATGTGAAAATAATTCTCAGCCTTATTCTTCTCTTTTGGGGGGTTAGCTCTGCGCGTGGGGAACAGGCAGAGAATTGGTATATCGGGCCCCGGGTGGGGTTCGTTTCACCTTTTACTGGAATTTTAGGATTTGAAATTCAACGGAGGCACTTTGCCTTGTGTGCGGGTCTGCCGGGGACATATGGTGCCAAATATTATTTCAGTTTCCCTCGAAAGTCCTGGTATGTGGGCCTGTATGTGACGCGGTTTAATTACACGCCAGAAACGGTGGAATATGAAGAAGGCGTTCCTTACGACAAAAAAATGGTTCGAAGGCAGGGAGTGGGGGGCGGGTATCGTTGGCGGTGGGGAAGCGGGTGGGATTTGGATCTTTCTCTGGGTGTGGGAACGGTTAAGGACACAGCCGAATATCGTGGTGTTGAGACGCTTCGTTGGACTGGTACAGACATAAAAGCTGGGCCCACCATCGGCTACTCGTTTTGACCTAACGACGAGGGACAGTGGAAATGCGCGTTGGAGCCGGTTTTGGTTTGGCCAGGGGAAAAATCGAAGAAACCTACTCGGGAAAACTTTATTCGACCCCCTTTTCCGGAAGTGCCTCTGATACTTGGACAGGCGTGACGTGGGAAATATCGCCCTCCATTCTTTTTAAAGCGGGGCAAACAAATATTGAGCTTGGGGTCACTTACGCGGTATTTCCGACGCTCGATGAAAATACGGAATTCTTTTAATTTGAATGGCACCCGTTCGGGTTTCACTTGGGGGTAGAATTTTAAACATTTTCCTCATTCGCGGTCAGAAGGTTATGTTGGATGAAGATCTGGCCGAGCTCTATTAAGTGAGGACGAAGGACCTGATCCAGGCCGTCAAACGGAACCGTTCCCGGTTTTCCGAAGATTTTATGTTCCGTTTGAACACCGAGGAGGCCGAAAAGATGCGGTCACGAATTGTGACCGCATCCAAACGCAACATTCGGTATAGCCCCTTCTCCCTTTACGAGATCATCCAGGAGATGAAACTGTCCGCCAGCATGGCGGGGATCGGGTTTATTCTTGACGAGCCACCCGGAAAATGAAACGCCCCCCTATTTCCATTTTAACCAGCTTTCTGGTCTTTGCCGTCCTCGCCAATCCTCAGGGGGTTTCGGTGCCGATGACGGTCTTCTCAATGGTCGGGCCGGTTGATTACGGCTTGGCGGTGAAATCCTTATGACCTTAGGGCCCGCGCAAAAATAAGTTTCCCTTTTGTCCCAGCGGTGACCATCAATATTGATTCACATGCTCATGAACAATGATCTTGAGCATGGTCTGATAGCCAATTCCTCTGGTTTCTGCTTTTTCTTTCAGTTTGGTGATAATTGTCGGGTCCAGCATAATTGATGTAGGAAATTGCCGGACCTTTGGCCGAACAACGACGGCAGAACGGCTGATGGCGATATCGTGCCCAAGATCACGCTTATGAAATTCACGAACCTGCCTATCCACTTTTTTGTGTTGTATTTTCATAGAACCTCCGTTCGTCCTTTCGCATGGGTCTACAGGAGATGGGTCGGATCTTTTCACCGCGGCGAGTAAGAATCAGTGCTGTCATTCGACTCCCCTCTGTTAGGCCCAATACAAGGCCCCGCCATTCATCATGTGCGGGTTCAATAATTTTACCGGCAAAGATATATTCAGTTTGCAAGAAAAGCGACTCGATCTGCTCAGCCGAATACCCGTGTTTAAGGTTCTTTCGTATGTTGCCCTCGTCCCAATCAAAATTTTCGGGATCTGCAACAAAGTCATGAAGCCATTGGGCAGCGGATTCGTCTGTCTTGAGCCTCATGGCTATACTATACACATAATATAGTTAACTGTCAAGTGGCCTAAGTTGAATACATTGAAATAGCTGGCAGAACCTTGGAAAATCCAACAAGTGGCCAGGGGCACGTTCTCCATAAATCAACCAAATTAAAATCTCTGATGTAATAACGCGATTGTTGTTGAAGAAGGCAAGGCCAGTTTATTCATTCAATCGCATTGAGGTTGAATCTTCTAACCCCTCCTGATTGTTTTGGCCCGCTAATATTAGGGCCTGTCGAATGTCCGCCACACGATTAGCCCGCGTTTAGCCATGGGTGCTCCACGCACATGCTACGCGGCGGGGCCAACATCCGGCTCATCCAAGAGCTTTTGGGCCACCGCCACCTGGGTACTACGCAAATCTACACCCGCGGGGAGGAACGAAAATAAGTGATGACATTTCCCGGCGCGGGGGGTATAATAAAGTAAGACAATCTTACAAGGGGGGCTTCCATGAAAACAATGGAAATGACAACGATGTCGTCCAAGGGCCAGGTGGTAATCCCCGCGGACATTCGCGATCGGATCGGTCTTTCCAGCGGGACCAAGCTGATGATACTGATGGACGGGGACAACCTGCTTTTGAAACCTGTCCAGACGCCTAAAATGGAGGTTTTCCGCGCCCTGGTGAAGCGAAGTCGCCGGTGGGCCAAGGAGGCTGGTAAGGAAAAGCGACGTTCCCAAGCTCATCAAAAAAGTTCGTCATGAAAGTCGTCCTTGATATCAACGTCCTGGTATCCGGTGTTTTTTTAGAGTGGCCCGGCCAGTCATGTCTTGGAGCTTTGGGCCCAGGACAAAATCACCGCTTACGTCAGCCCCGAGATCCTGGAGGAATACGAGCGTCTCCCGACGGAAATGGACCGCAAGAAACCAGTGGGTCTGACGGACGCTTGGCGGCGGTTCATCGTCAAAAAATCCATCCTGATCTCGCCAGAAGGCGCGTTCCGCCTTTGTCGGGACCCGGACGACGACAAGCTTCTCCAATACGCGGGCAGTGCCGGCGTCCAGGTTCTGGTCAGCGGAGACAAAGACCTGCTGGTGTTGAAAAAAAGTGTTGGGGGTAAACGTTCTGTCGTCCGCGACATTCCTCCGACGGTTCTTTCTGTGAGAGAGGCGCTATTCCCTTTAAGGCGTCGCTACTTTTTCCGACGATTTCCGCCGGGGTTCTGTTGGGTATTGAATTGCATATTAGAGAAGCTCCCTCCCACCGATGGCGATATCAAGGTATCTGCTCGCCCCAAGAAAATGAGGCGGATTGGTTTCCGGGCACGGGAAAGGAGACGTTCTCAACGTTTGCTGAGCGAGCTGGCAGAACCGTAACGGTGAAAATCCGAAAGGGAAAGGCCTGAGCCGGGCTACCCGAAACCAAATTCCGAGCGAGGCAAGGCAACGAACGCCGTGATGCCGGGAGGCGGGAGTGACAAGGCCGCAATGCGAAAGCGTGAAGGTGTAGAGCTCCGAAAACGGCGCGTAGGGAAGGCCGACCGCATGTTGATGACGGGAAGGCACAATCGTTTTGGGTGAAAAAAAGAGCGAAACCAACACGGCTCGATCGGTGTCAGAGGCCGCGGCATGGATTTCATGGGTGAAAGTTCATCCTGAGTTCAGAGCCTTGTTGGGGCCTCTCCAGTGTAATGTGCTCAATAAAGCATTCCGAAAAGATACAGCGGGATCTTCTTCCCCGCTCCCATCTCCATACGGTCGGCCGCCACGTAGCCGTTTCTGGTGTCTCTGACCTGGTCGAAACTCTTATCCTTTCCGCCGACCTCGATGGTATACCGATCGTTCAAAAGAAAATCCCCCCTGTCACTGGCTGTGATCTTGAAAAGGCCATTTAATTGGCTTACGAAGAACGTCTCCCTCACCGCCCCCTGATCGTTCTGCGATTCCAGTTGATTATGTAAGGCTCCCAACAAATTCGGATCGTGGATGTAGATTTTTTGAGGCTTGCGGGCCATTACATACCCCTTTCCCGCCGGAGCCAGACAGGTGATGAGCCCGGCCCTTTCAAGATACTCCAGGTACGCGTAAACATATATTTTGGATAATCCCAAATCTCGGCTCATTTTCTCGATGTTGACCGTAAAAGAGCTGGACGTCGCGATCAGCCATAACATTTTCTTGAGGACAAGAATGTTGGAGCGTTTGAGATTGCCCATGGCCGCAACATCCTCGTAGAGCGCTTTTTCAACGATCGTCAACAGTTTGCCGAAATAGGTCGATTCTCCTTCGACAAAGAATGGATAATATCCGGACGCCAGATATTTCTTAAAATACTTAAGCACCGGCCCGTGGGACGAAACCTGGCCCGCCAGGGCCACATGGCGGGAGAAAATCTCCTCAAGGGTCATGACCGGTAAGACAATTTTCTCTTTCAAACTTAAATACTCCCGAAACGAAAGCCCTTTGAGCGCGTAATACGCCAAACGCCGGGAAAGATCGACTTTGCCCTCCTGAAGGGCCAGGGATGAACTGCCGGAAACAATAATCTTCTTGTTTTTAAAGGTATCGACGATGCTCTTGAGCTCCCCTTGCCATTGAGGATGCTTGTGTATCTCGTCAATGACCAGCGCCTCGCCGCCGTATTGAAAGTACTCCTTGGCAATCTGAAAGAGGCCGAACGCGGCCACCTCAACGTTATCCGCCGAAAGGTAAAGACACTTTTCGGGATTGCCGTAAGCCTCGTGATAGTGTTGAATCAAAAGCGTCGTTTTCCCAACACCCCGGGGCCCCGTGACACAAACCCCCTGCGCCTTCCAGTCAATCTGGTCATAAAGATACCTTTTGAACTCCAGCGGCGCGCCCTCAACAACCCTTTTGTGAATAAAAAACAATTCTTCCAACATGGTTCGTTCTCCTTTGGACCGTTTACCTTAGTTTACGATTTAATCAAATTATCGTAAAGTTAGATAGACGCTTAAAAAATCGCGGCCGGGAGGCATCGAATCATCTTAATCCCCCAAAATCATCAAAGCCCAACCCCCGCTTGCGCTAGAATAATCCCGCCTGATCTGCGATGGTGTAATATCTATAATTATTGTCGGCGATTGAAATTGAAGAGGTTTAGCATTTATTCTTGACACCGCGAGTTTATCCGGATAAGATAGCGTCATGCGATCGATTGTCAAAAGGGCCTTTTCTCTTGATTTGCCTGCCGGGAAGTCTGCATTTTTGTGGGGACCCCGAAAGGTGGGGAAAAGTTATTGGATACGCCATTCTCTTCCGGATGCAACCGTCATTGACTTGTTAAAAACGGACGTCTACGCGGACTACGCCTCTCGCCCGGCCATTCTCCGGGAGAGATATCAGAACCACCGGGGGCTACTGATAATTGATGAAGTCCAAAAAGTTCCCTCTCTGCTGGACGAGGTTCATTGGCTCATTGAGAATAGGGGACTTTCTTTCCTTTTAACGGGGTCCAGTGCGCGCAAACTGAGGCGTGGCCACGCCAATTTACTGGGGGGGCGGGCCTGGAAACGCACTATGACACCCCTTTCCTTTATTGAAGTGAAGGGTTTCGATCTTGAGCGTGTGATGATGTCGGGTCTTTTGCCGTTGCATTTTCTTTCGCCCAATCCCCTTGAGGAGCTTCGGGCTTATACCGCCGACTATCTCAAAGAAGAGATCGCGGCCGAGGCCAAGGTGCAAGATATCCCCGCCTTTTCGGATTTTCTTCGGGTGGCCGCCATTTCTTCAAGCGAGCTCTTGAACTATGCGAATGTGGCCCGGGAAGCGGGGATATCAAACCGAGTTGTTCGAACCTATTTTGACATCCTCGAAGAAACATACCTTGGGTTTCGTGTGCCCCCCTGGAAGAGTTCGAAAAATCGGCGAATGATTTTAACCGAAAAGTTTTACCTTTTCGACGTCGGGGTAACGAATTACCTGGCTCGACGGCGCCCTCTCTTGGGGAGCGCGGAGTTTGGTAAGTCGTTTGAGCAATTTATCCTTATGGAAATTATGGCCTACAAGGCCTACCGCTCGCCGGATCTTCCGATTTCGTTTTGGAGGGCCAGTACGGGGCAGGAAGTGGACTTTATCCTCGGAGACAAAGAGGTTGCCATTGAGGTCAAAGGCGGGGCACGGGTCCATTCCGGCGATCTCACTCATCTGGTCGCTCTCTCAGAAGATGGACCTGTGAAGAAGAAATTGGTTGTTTGCCTGGAACAAGAACCCCGGTCGGTTGATCCCGGGATTCGAATTGTGCCATGGACCCTGTTTCTCAAAGAATTATGGGCGGGTGACCTGGTTCGATAGGAAATAGCTACTCCAAACGGTTGGCGGCCATGGAGCGGATCGTGGCGGGCAGTTCCGGATAAACTTCCGGTTCGGGTTTAAGAATATGCATGCCGCCTTCCGAGACGGTTTTGACGGTCCACATCGGGTATATTTTTTTAGCTTTACCCGAAAATAACTAAATGTGAGGGGGTGGACTTATGACTTTTTTATGGACTACTTTATGAGATTGCCGTTCCATAGGCGTTGAAGAAAATCAGACCACGGCAGAACGTGGACCGCGCCCATTTGGCTCTATCGGGGGTGGGGTATTGTTCCGCAACCGCTGATAGTCCACAGGGGGGCCCCAGAAGAAACACGTTTCGCGGGTTAATCAAGGAAATTATTGTAATCTCTGAAACATGATAAATGAAAGTCAACTTTATTTTATCATGATTTAGTGGGTGGGTCGCTTTTTTGGGAGCAGGGGGAGATGAGGGGGGGTGGGGCATCGGGGGTGGGGGCTACGGTAAAGGAGTCGCCGCAGGAGCAGGAGGCGATGGCGTTGGGGTTTTTAAAGACAAATCGGCGTGTGAAAAGGGTGTTTTCATAATCGAGCGTAGTGCCGGCTAAAAAAAGCAGGCTGGTTTTGTCCACGTAAACCGTCAAGCCGTCGAAGTTCGCTCGGTAGTCGTCGCGGGGCGCGGGGCCCGACCAGGGTTCGATGTTGTAGCTGTAGCCCGAACAGCCTCCCGGGGTCACTTTGACCCGCAGGGCTCGGTCCTCGGGAGGACGAAGGGACAACAACGTTTTGGCCTGGGCGGCGGCCCGATCGGAAATGTCGAAAATCGGACGCGTCGTCGCCGGTTTAGGCGTTAAAAGATTTTCCACAGCCACAGGAGGATTTGGCATTGGGGTTGGATATGGCGAAACCGCCGCCGGAAAAGTCTTCTTTTGTAGTCGATCACGGATCCCGCCAGGAGCCCCGCGGTCTCGGGGTCTACCAGAACTTTAAACCCCGCCTGTTCGATTTCCGTGTCGCCCTCTTTTTTCTCGTCAAAAGTAAAACCGTATTGGTAGCTGGAACAGCCGCCTTTTTCAACGAGGACCCTCAAGGCCTTCCCCGAGAGAGAAGAATCTCCCGAATAAATCTCGTTTACTTTTTTAGACGCATTTTCTGTCAGAGTGAGCATTGTGTCCTCCTTGGTTTTTTATATCTTACTAAAAGTGTAATATATTGTCAATCGCGCCATCCTATCCCAAAAGCTTCGATAACGTCCCGAGCCCGACGGAGCATTTTTCACCACTTTGGTGAATCCCTCATCCGGCCCTCCGGGCCACCTTCACCCAAGAGGGGAAGGAAACCAAGGGCTTTCCCTCTCCTCTTGGGAGAGGGTAGGGTGAGGGAAAAAGTTACGTGAGCTTTTGGGTCCTAAGCATTGACAAAAGGGAGAGGAAGGGTTAGGATGTCCTTAATGTTATACAATCGGCTTGTTGTCCTCGTGGTTCTTTCGGTCCGGGGCCTTGTCCCGGGCCTGGGGAGCGTCGCGCGGTAGCCGATTCATCCGAAAGTTGGTTCGACCACCGCCGGCGCAAAAGACCGGCGGTTTTTTTTTGTGGGGTGGATGATTACAACTAAAAAGTAACTGCTCGGATCCCTCACCCAGCCCTCTCCCAAGTGGAGAGGGAAAAACCTGGTCTTTCCTTCCCTCAGAGTGGAAGGGAGACAGAGGGCGGGAGGGGGGGGGCAGTTTCATCAAAAGGGGAACGATTATGAACGGTGATCCGAAAAATGCGTTGCATTTGATCTCTTGTTTGGTGGAGGATCGGCCCGGGGTTTTGGCCCGGATCTCCGGACTGATTTCGGCTCGGGGGTTTAACATCGATTCGTTGGCGGTCGGGACCACACAAATTCCCGGCATCTCTCGGATTTCTCTCGTGTGCAAAGGCGACCAGCGGGTGGTGGCCCAGATTGTCAACCAGCTCAATAAACTGGTGGATGTGATCCGTGTGGCCGATTTGAGCTGGGACGACTGTTTGGAAAGCGAATTGATGTTGGTCAAGATCACCGCCCCCGCCGGCGGACGTGAGGTCTTGGACACCGTCTGCCGGGTGTTTCATGCTCGGGTGAACGATTTGGGCAAGGACGGCTTTATTGTGGAAGCCGCCGGACGGGGTGAAGAAACCGATGCTCTCATTCAGGCCCTGGAACCCTTTGGAATTCAAGAAGTGTCCCGCACGGGCCGAGTCGCTCTTCAGCGCGGCAAATCCCTGGACGTGACCGCTGATTTAATGCATGGGATTGAAACGAACCCAGAAGAAGACAAAATACAACAAATCCCTCACCCTTCCCTCGCATCAGCGGCTATGCCGCCCCAGGTGCCGGGAGCTCTGCGACCGGCCTCCCAAGAGGAGAGGGAAAAGAAAAAGGGCACGAATGTGCCTGGGCCCGAGATGATGACGGGGGCGGATATGATTCCGCGGGTGTTTGCTCAGGAAGGGGTGGACACGGTGTTCGGTTATTCCGGCGGAGCGATTTTGCCGGGGATCGACGCTTTTTTCCGGTTCAACGAAAAACAGCCGGACGACAAAAAAATTAAGTTCATTGTGCCCGCCAACGAGCAAGGCGCCGGGTTTATGGCGTCGGGCTATGCCCGGTCCACGGGCAAAGTGGGCGTGGCGTTTGTGACGTCGGGGCCCGGGGCCACCAACACGGTGACGCCGGTGCGCGACGCGGCGGCGGACTCGATTCCGATGGTGGTGTTGACGGGCCAGGTGCCTCGTCCAGCCATCGGTTCAGACGCGTTTCAAGAAGCGCCGGTCTTCAATATAATGATGTCCTGCGCCAAACACGTGTTCTTGGTGGAGAAACCCGAAGAATTGGAAGCCACCTTGCGCACCGCCTTCTGGATCGCACGAACAGGCCGTCCTGGGCCGGTGGTGGTGGACATCCCTAAAGACGTTCAATTGTGGCAGGGCCGCTATGTAGGGTCGGGCCTGTTGCCGTTGCGGGGTTACCGTCGTCGGGTGGAAACGTTGGCCAAGTCCCGGTTGTCGGAAGAGTCCGCTCGGATTTTTTACGAACACTTGACCGTGGCCGAACGGCCTCTGTTGTACGTGGGCGGCGGGGTGGTCAACAGTGGTGCGGCGTCGGAACTGCGGGAGTTTGCCGAGGTGTATCGGTTGCCCGTGGTGACGTCGTTGATGGGCATAGGGTCCATGGACAACCAACACCCTCAAAACCTGCACATGTTGGGCATGCACGGAACCGCCTATGCCAACTACGCGGTGGAAGATTGCGATTTTCTGTTTTCCATCGGGGCGCGGTTTGACGATCGGGTGGCGGGCAAAGTGGCGGAGTTTGCGCCGAATGCCGCGTTCATCGGACATATGGACATTGATCCGGCGGAAATCGGTAAGGTCAAAGCCGCCACCTGGAGCCACGTGGCTGACGCGAAACGGGGTCTGCGGGATTTAATCGACGCGGGTCGGCGGATCGGGTTTAAAAAAGACTTTTCCGCCTGGTGGGCCCAGCTGGACGCCACTCGGAAAAATCATGCGCTCAATTACGATCGCAAAAGTCCGCTCATCCAGCCCTATCGGGTGCTCGAGGTATTGTCGGATCTGACCGAAGGAAAAGCCATCTTGACCACCGGGGTGGGCCAGCATCAAATGTGGTCGGCCCAGTACGGCCGCCACCGGTTTGCCCGGCATTTCTTGACGTCGGGGAGCATGGGAACCATGGGGTTCGGATTGCCCGCGGCCATCGGCGCCCAGTTCGCCAATCCGGGCAAAATGGTCATCAACATCGATGGGGACGGAAGCATTCGCATGAACTTCGGCGAGCTGGAAACCGTCACCACCTACGGGTTGCCCGTCAAAATCATTCTGCTCAACAACGAAGGCGATGGCATGGTGCGCCAATGGCAGACCCTGTATTTCGGCAAACGCTATTACGCCATCGACAAGAACCTGCATTCGGTGAATTTCGTGAAAGCCGCCGAGTCCATGGGGTTCCCGTTTGCCCGGCGCATCGCGAAGCCGGACGAACTGGCGGAGGCGTTGAAATCCTTCGTGGCGTCCACCGGCCCGGCGTTTTTGGAGGTCATGATCGATCCGAACGCCATGGTGTATCCCATGGTGGGACCCGGGTCGGCCTACAAAGACATGGTGACCGGCGACTGGATTCGCGCACGGGGCGCCGCGGCGGCACCCGAAAAACACGGCGACGCGGTTCCGGATCTGTTCTAGACTTGGTATAATTCATCGACCTTTTGTAACGGCTCAGGTGTCTTTCCCTCTCCTTTTAGGAGAGGGTAGGGTGAGGGGAAGTCTTCTGACGAATCAACAACGAACTCCCTCATCCGGCCCTTCGGGCCACCTTCTCCCAAGAGGAGAAGGAAAGGCTTCTTTGTCGTCTGAGACGTCAGAAGGCCTGAGTAGTTACCAATTTCTTAATTAAAGGAGCGTTTATGAACACGTGCGGCACTTCCATTGAATTGAAGGCGAAAACCTATTACGACAAGGACGCGGACCTCAACGTCTTGAAAGGCAAAAAAATTGTTGTGTTGGGATACGGTTCCCAGGGGCACGCCCAGGCCCTGAACCTCAAAGATTCCGGAATGAACGTGGTGGTGGCGGTTCGGCCCGGCGGTCGGGGTTTCAACCTGGCGGTCAAACACGGCTGGACGGTAGGCAAAAATTTGATCACCAACAACGTGGAGGCCGTCAAAGACGCCGATTGGATTCATTTCCTCTTGCCTGACGAAGCCCAAGGCAAAGTGTGGCGGGAAGAAGTGGCGCCGAACATTAAAAAGGGCGTGGTGTTGTCGTGGTCCCATGGGTTCAACATTCGGTTCGGGCAAGTGACACCGCCCAAAGAAGCCGATGTGGTTTTGATCGCTCCAAAAGGGCCCGGTCATTTGGTTCGCCGCACGTTCGAGGAAGGCAAAGGCACGCCGGCCCTGGTGGCGGTGGAACAGGACTTTACGGGCAAGGCCTTGGCCCACGCCTTGGCGTTTTGCAAAGCCATCGGGTCGGCCCGGGCGGGCGTGATCGAGACCACGTTTACCGAGGAAACCGAAACCGATTTGTTCGGCGAACAAAATGTGTTGTGCGGCGGCGTGGTGGACCTGATCAAAGCCGGGTTTGAAACGTTGATCGAGGCCGGGTATCAGCCGGAAATCGCCTACTTCGAATGTCTGCACGAGCTCAAACTGATCACCGACTTGGTTCAAGAGGGCGGCATCGGATGGATGAACTATTCTATTTCCGACACGGCCGAATACGGCGAATACAGCCGCGGGCCTCGTCTGGTTACCTGCGAAACCAAAGCGCAGATGCGCAAAAACCTGAAAGAAGTTCAAAACGGGATTTTCGCCCGGGAATATTTAATGGAAAAAGCCATGGGCGGCACGGTGATGAATTCGCACCGGCGGGCGATGGCGGCGCACCCCATCGAAGTGGTGGGGGAAAAGTTGCGGTCCATGATGCCCTGGCTCAAAAAGAAAGAGTAGCCTGCCGTGAACGAACCGTTGTTTTCCATCGCCGGAGACGGGTGGAAGTTCGTCTTCGGGTTCGCCGCCGCCGGCGCGGCGTTGATGTTTATCGGTCACTGGGCCCCCCGGTTGCTGGGGGGCGTGCTGATCGTGGCGGCGTTGTTTTCCCTGTATTTTTTTCGGGACGGCCGGCGCGCCGTTCCGGCGACCGAGGATATCTTGTCGCCGGCCGACGGCCGCGTTTTGGAAGTGGCGGATATCGATGGGGAAGGGTACGGCCGCGGTCGGGTGGTTCGGATTTTTTTGTCGGTGTTGGATGGGCATGTGCAACGGGCTCCGGTGGCGGGAAAAGTGACGGCCACACAGTATCGTCCGGGTTCGTTTTTGGATGCCCGCCATCCCCGGGCGCCGTTTGAAAATGAAGCGAACGCCATTCATTTCGAGTCGGCCCACGGACCGGTGATGATCCGCCAAATCGCCGGGTTGATCGCTCGGCGCATTTTGTGTTGGGTGCGGGTGGGCGATTCCGTGCCGTTGGGCGAACGGGTGGGGTTGATTCGGTTTGGGTCCCAGGTGGACCTCTATGTTCCGTCAGGGACCGATATCCTTGTCAAAGAAGGTCAGCGGGTTCGGGCCGGCGAAACCGTTATGGCCCGCTGGAAAGGGGACTCATGAGCGAAACCCAAAAACGCAGTTTGCTTCACATCCTCTTTGATATACGGGGAGAACGGGTGCCAACGTTGCCGGCGGCTTCGTCCGCGCCTCGGCCGCCCATGCGGCGGGGGATTTATATTTTGCCCTCTTTGTTTACCCTGGGCAATATGGGGTTGGGATTTTACTCGCTGACGCAAACGGTTCGCCAAGAATACAGCGCCGCGGCCACGGCCATTTTAATCGGTCACGTGTTGGATATTTTGGACGGCGTGGTGGCCCGGTTGACCCACACGTCCAGCCGGTTCGGCGTGGAGTTGGACTCGTTGGCGGATTGGATGACGTTTGTCATCGCGCCCGCGTTTTTAATGTACGAGATGGTGTTGAAAAACAATCCCTCGTGGGGGTTTGTCCTTTCGGTGTTGTTTGTGATTTGTGGCGCTTTGCGGTTGGCGCGCTTTAACCTCAAGGCCCATTTGGGTGAACCGTCCACCGGCTATTTCACCGGGTTGCCCACGCCGGCGGCCGGCGGAGTCTTGGCCATATTCGCTCTCCTTTATTCGATTCAAGAAGTGGGCCGGCCCATTCGCAGTTTGGGGTTGGTCATGAAACAGGTGCCGGTGTTTTACGAAGTGGTTCCGGCGGTGATGCTGTTGTTGTCTCTGTTGATGGTGTCGAATGTGCGCTACGCCAAGTTTCGCGTGGCGGGACTGTTGAGGCCCCGGGGGTTGCGGGCCCTGGTGATTTCGGTGTTGGTGTTGTTGATGATTTGGGTGTATCCGCAAAACATGATTTTTATTTTGTATGTGTCGTACATCGGCTGGGGGGTGGTGAGTTTCTTTCTTCGTCCGCGGATGGGCGCGCCTCCCAAGGTGAAAGACGATCCGTTGGACAGTTATGGGAAATAAAACCATGCCAAAACAAGACCGTGTGATCGTGTTCGATACAACCTTGCGTGACGGAGAACAATCTCCCGGCGCGAGTTTGAACATCGACGAAAAAAAGGCGGCCGCCCGCCAGTTGGCTGAGTTGGGCGTGGACGTGATCGAAGCGGGTTTCCCGGTGTCGAGCCCCGGCGATTTCGAGGCGGTCAAATCCATCGCCAAAGACGTTCGTGGCCCCGAGATTTGCGGGTTGGCCCGGGCGGTGAAAGGCGACATCGAAGCCTGTTGGAACGCCGTGAAACATTCCAAGCGGCCTCGCATTCACACCTTTATCGCCACGTCGGATTTGCACATTGAACAGAAACTGCGCATGACTCGCCAGCAGGTGTTGGACCGCGCTGTGGACAGCGTGCGCTTTGCGGCGCGGTTGACGGACAACGTGGAGTTTTCGGCCGAAGACGCCGTGCGGTCAGATTTTGACTACCTTTGCCAAGTGATTGAAAGCGTCATCGACGCGGGCGCCCGGACGGTGAATATTCCGGACACGGTGGGCTATTCCATCCCGTCCGAGTGGGGCGACAAGATCCGCCGGCTCGTCGATCGGGTGCCCAATATCCACAAGGCGGTTGTCAGCGTCCATTGCCACAACGATTTGGGGTTGGGGGTGGCCAACTCCTTGGCGGCCATCCAAAACGGGGCTCGGCAAGTGGAATGCACCGTCAACGGGATCGGCGAACGGGCCGGCAACGCGTCATTGGAAGAAATCGTGATGGCCCTGCGGACCCGCAAAGATCTGTTTCATTTGACCACCGGGGTGAACACCAAAGAAATCGCCCGGGCCAGCCGGTTGATTTCAAAATTGACGGGGATCCCCGTTCAACCCAATAAGGCGGTGGTGGGGGCCAACGCGTTCGCCCATTCGTCGGGGATTCACCAGGACGGGGTGTTGAAATCTCGGACCACCTACGAAATCATGAACCCGTCCGATGTGGGCGTGGAAGAAAGCGCGTTGCTCTTGACGGCCCGGTCGGGCCGCAACGGCGTTCAAAATCGCCTCAAACATTTGGGGTATTCGTTGACGGCGCCGAAGTTGGAAGCCCTGTTTGCCAAATTTAAACTGTTGGCGGACAAAAAAAAGTATGTGTTCGACGACGATTTGTTGACCTTGCTGGACGAAGAGGGACGGGATGCCTCGGCGGAAACGTACCATTTGGATTACATGAGCACCACCTCTGGCACGGGGATCGTTCCCACAGCCACGGTCCGTTTGAGAAAAAAGGACGAAGTCCTTCAAGAAGCCTCCTGCGGGGACGGTCCCGTGGACGCGGCCTATCGGGCCATGGCCAAAATCACCGGCCTCGCGCCGGAACTGAAAGATTACGCGCTCCATTCGGTGTCGTCGGGCACTGACGCGCAGGGCGAGGTGGTGGTGAAAGTGGAGGCCCAGGGCCTGGTGGTGTCTGGTAAAGGAACGTCCACGGATATTGTGGAAGCCAGCGCGAAGGCCTATTTGAACGCTTTGAACAAAATCGTTTCGTCCCGCGCGGGAGGACGCCCGGCGGTCGCAAAGAGAGGGATGTGATGGGAAAAACACTGCTGGAGAAAGTGTGGGATTTGCACACGGTTCGGACTTTGCCCAACGGGCAGACCCAACTGTTTATCGGGCTTCACCTGATCCACGAGGTCACCAGCCCCCAGGCGTTTCAGATGCTTCGGGAAAAAGGGTTGCCGGTGGCGTTTCCTCAACGGATGTTCGCCACGGCGGACCATATTATCCCGACGGAAAACCAGGCCCGCCCCTTTGCCGACGATTTGGCGGAAGAAATGATGGCCGCGTTGGAAAAAAATTGCCGGGATTTTGGCGTTCGTTACTTTGATTTCAAGTCAGGCGAGCAGGGCGTGGTGCACGTGGTCGGGCCCGAGCAAGGTTTGACCCAGCCAGGTTTGACCGTGGCCTGCGGTGACAGCCACACTTCGACCCATGGGGCGTTCGGGGCCATTGCCTTCGGCGTGGGCACGACACAGATCCGCGATATTCTGGCCACCCAAACGCTGGCGCTCAGCCGGCCCAAAGTGCGTCGCATTCACGTGACCGGGTCGTTGGCCAAGGGCGTTTATGCCAAAGATATTATCTTGGCGGTGATCCGGCGGTTGGGGGTCAAGGGCGGGATTGGTTTCGCCTACGAGTTTGCCGGAGACACCATTTCCCGGTTGAGCATGGAAGAACGGTTGACGGTTTGCAACATGGCCATCGAAGGCGGCGCGCGGGTGGGGTACATCAACCCCGACTCCACCACCGTGGAGTATTTGCGGGGCCGGCCGTTCGTGCCCCAAGGCCCGGACTTTGATCGGGCCTCCCGTTGGTGGTTGTCCATGGGCTCGGACAAAGACGCGGCGTTTGATGACCAATTTTTTCTGGACGGCGCGGCCCTGGAACCTCAGGTGGCCTGGGGAATTCATCCGGGCCAGGCCGTGGGGGTTACGGAAAAGTTGCCGGTTCTGGATGGGGCCGCAGACAAAGTCTCGCTGGAAGAGGCCTATCGGTTCACCTCGTTTACGCCCGGAACGCCCGTGCGCGATATCGGCATCAACGTGGCTTTTATCGGTTCGTGCACGAACGGGCGCATGTCGGATTTGCGCGAGGCCGCTCGGGTGGCGCGGGGGCGTCAGGTGGCCAAAGGGGTGCGGGCGTTGGTGGTTCCGGGCTCGCAAAAAGTTCAACGCAGGCGGAATCGGAAGGCCTCAACGAGGTGTTTCGCGCCGCTGGGTTTGAGTGGCGTAACGCCGGCTGTTCCATGTGTTTGGCCATGAATCCCGACAAATTAAAAGGGCGGGAAATTTGCGCGTCCAGCTCGAACCGCAACTTTATCGGTCGTCAGGGAAGCGCCACCGGGCGCACCCTGTTGATGAGTCCGGCCATGGTGGCCGCGGCGGCCATTGCCGGGCATGTGACCGATGTGAGGGAGGTCCTATGAAAATTCTAACCGTTGAAGGCCGCGGGGTGGCGGTGCCCGGTGACGATATCGATACCGACCGCATCATGCCGGCCCGCTATTTGCGGTGCGTGACGTTTGCCCACATCGGCCAATACACGTTTCAAGACGAACGGTTTGATCCCGCGGGCAACAAAAAGGCTCACCCGTTCAACGATCCGAAACATCAGGGGCG
>JADJZR010000013.1 GCA_016715645.1 Elusimicrobiota bacterium
GATAAAATGCGTTATTTGATGGATGGTCCGGGCGGCTTGATGAAAAAGCCAAGTTCTTGCAGGAATTGATCTGGTAGCGGTGAGTGGAGGCGTTTAACGAAACGGGTAAAGCCGAAGCTGGACAAGGACTTTTTCGGAATGCTCCGTTTGCTCCTTGCGGCCTACCAACTTAAAATCACGCTCCAGACATCGACCCGCCCATCTGGCGGCGTGGGCAGGTGCCGGAGCGATATTCGACCGGGAAAGCTCCACAGCACCTTGCAGGATACGGCGTTTGGACCAACTCCCACCTCCATGTACCCGTCATTAAATGGTCCGGATCACGGAAGGTCGCGCGATCTTATCGGCCCAGAGACGAAGCCCGAGGCGAGTGCTGTCCTGAGGACGTGCCCCTGAGGGAGGGCTGCGAATCACATACCACTAAGACTTCGGCGACGGATTGTGGCATGACGTGGTTAGAAAAGATCGGCCCCTGGAAACAAACAAGGAGGTTCCCTTTGTTTGAAGGAGCACTGTTCTTTCCGCCAAGAGGACGGCGGTTTTTTGCATGGTTATGAAGAATTGGTGAATTCCATGAGGGGACCGGACACGGAAGAGCGTCGGGAGTTCATTCAATGGTTGGGGCGGGAGTTTGACCTGGAAGCTTTCAACGAAGGAAGTCAACGCATCCTTTCGTTTGCGTGGTTGATGAACTTTGGGACTGAGGCGTCGCGACTGAGGAATCAACGATGAGTTTCCTGAAAACTCCTGAAGCGGCCTTAACTTTGACAGAAGCTGATTACGCAAAACTCCTGTCCGACCTTCGAAAACTTGTAACTACTCAGGCTCCTCATCCGCTCCTTCCCCCTTCGAAGGTGCCATTGGCATTACGTTTGCAATGCCGGCCGAATAGGCCCGGCTCCGAAGGGCCTTCCCCAAGAGGGGAAGGGAACAAAGATTTTCTCTCCTCTCGGGAGAGGGCAGGGTGAGGGTCTTGGTTGTTACGGAAACTTTGGGGAAACCGGAAGTCGTATTATCCGTTTCACACCCTGGATCCCGGCTTTCGCCGGGATGACGGGAATGGTGAAATTGCTCCGTCGAGACAGGCGGCCATGGCTTATTTTTGCAGGTTGCTTGACGGCAACCCTGATTTTTTCCCTCGAAAAATTCGGAAATCCACGCTTCAGGTGGTATAATTTACCCATGAAACGAAAATCTCTGTTTGAAGAGAATGGCTTTCACAAAAGACCCAGTGGCTCATGGGCGGTTTTTAGTGGAAACCGTGGCCGCCTCCACAGCCATCGAAATCGGCCCAGTGCCCGAAAAAGATGCTCCGAACTTAAAGAACATTCCCGCCACCCCAACAAATCCGTATCGGCAAATAGTCACTTCTCCAAAAGGTCGTTGAAGAGACATTCCATGGCCTTGCAGTTTCTTCAACCCACCTGGAACCGACGCAAAATAGTCAATCTTCCGTTGGCTCCTTGATCGAATCAAAACAATACGCCGCCCTGACTGAAGGGCCATAGCTGGCTGGTCACCGCGCGAGCCAGTCGTCCGTTTCTCTCTGGAAGGGATGAATCAACACCAACTCCACATGACCTCAGCCAAGGCCCTCAAGAACCCTGTTCCTTCCGCAAAGGCGCATGGCGTTTGGCGGAATCAAAACATCTTGTTGAAACCCTCCATCAAACGAGGGATTTGTGCCGCCCCCGCGAAAGGAAAATCACCCTTCGACATATTCACCTTACGATATTGTCCGCCCATTCGTCAACATTCCAGCCAGGTCCGGCGCATTCCACAAACATCCGACACCCTGGAACCGATGGTCTTTGTCATACGTGTGAAGAAAAGACATCAAAGCTTTTTCCAAAGCCACTGCTTCACAGCGGTCCATCTCAGCTTTGGAGGTACGTCCAACCTTCATTACGAAGGACCTTCCTTGAGAACCAGGCTGGAATTGGGCTTCGGGAAGACCGGGAAACGTCGGGTCGGTTTTGGGGTGTCATTTCAACTTTCCTATCAGAACCCGTCTCCGTGCTACGACCTAGAGAAACCCGCCGTCCCTCTTCCGAATTTGCCTCCGAGGTCCAGGCCCTCCATAAACGATTAAAACCTCCCAAAGCCCCTAAGAATCAAGAGGAGTGGGAGGTCTTATATGGACCGAGAATACAAATGGGGTGAGTAACGGATTCGAACCCGCGACCTTCCGGGCTACAGCCGGACGCTCTCTAACCGCTGAGCCACCACCATAAATGGAACGATCACCCTCCACTTTTTTCAACGCCGCGGCCCCGCATGCAAGGCGTTGGCGGCGGTTCCAGAGAACTGAAACCCTGCCGGAGCTACACCCCACAACAGGACATTATACTGCACCGTCGAAAGTTTAGGAGGTTTTGGGTTCGAACGCTAGGGGTGTGTGTGTAGTGTGGTAAGGTGCAGGGTTCGGCGGCGGCCACGGCGAACTCTTGGGACGCGACCACCAAGCCCCGCCGCTTCCGCTCGATACCAGACGTAAAAACGTGTCCCGCTTCTTTCAACAATCCCGCCACCGGAACCGCGAACACCAACCCCACACTCCGCCCAACGTGGCGCCGCATAGGAGCGCAAACGCTCGTAATGGGATTGAGATCGACGGCCTTTTCACGATCATCGGCTGAGGAAACCAACTGTCGATGAATGAACGACCACAAACACCACCAGTATCTTCAGCGGTCCCGCCATGTTCCCATACTGGAAAAACCGCCGCCAACAAAGCCACCGCCGCCCAGCACCGGGCCGAAATAGTAGGGATCATGTTGGCCGCCCCCGTTAAAACCCCCGATCAACGCCGCGTAGTCCACCCCTATCGCGCGCAACGCCAGCACCGTGATGAGTCCGACCAAAAACGCCCCAAAAGAACCCGCGCGTGTAGTTACCGAACACCCGGCCAAACTTGTTCAACAAACTGAGAAACCGTTCCACCCAGCCTCCGGGACAGGCGTCCAAGGCCATCTGAGCCGTTTGGGCCCCCCCGCGCAAAAAGAAATAAGCGATGAACGGCGCCAACATCAAGTTAATCACGAACGTCAACACCGACGCAAACACCGCCGACGAATGCCACACATTGGTTTGAACCCACGCCATGGAACCGGTGATGGCTCGTTCCAACACTTTGGTCTCTTGAAAAATGGGCCAGGCAAACTCCACCGACGTTTGCACTTTACGCATGGCGGTTTCGGGATGATCCGGTTCATTGAACAGGCCGATCCTCGGCGCAAGAAAGTCGAGGCAATCGCCGTTCCCGTCGAAGTCGAGCGCTCAACAGCCGGGCCAACGCGTGCAAAATCAGCGCGGCCGCCCGGGGCGATTGGGCCTCGCAAGAGATCAAAATGGTCCTTATATAACACGCAAGCGGGTGGTCTCCAACGCGCGGCAGGTGGCCGATCGGGGCAGTTCGTCCAAAAAACCATTTCGCCGAAAAAGTCTCCGGGACCGAATTTGGCCACAGGTTCAAAACGTCCGTCAATGGGTTTCGGCGCAAGACTTCCACGCTTCCTTCCGCAACAATAAAAAGGCGTCGCCCAAATGCCCTTCTTGGAACACGACATCCCGGGGGCATAGGTTTTTTCCATGGTCCGGTTAACCAGCCGGGCCAGGTCCCAGCGGCCCAAATCTTTAAACAGAAGGATTCCTCGGAAAACCGGATTTTGTGACGGTGGACCGGATCGCCCAAAAATCGTTCCACAGACGCGCGCACCCGTGCGCTCATGCGCCCCAACATCCTTGCCGCGGCGCGGGAGATTCCAGCAGGTCCGCCGATAGGTCCGCGCTATTCATCGTTCTCTCCACATCCTCAAACGGGTTTTTCTTTCCTTTTTACGTCGAAAGAATTGACCATACTGTAAAGGAGCCCGGCGCCCAACAAACCTTTTTTTCCAAAAGCCCCGCCAACCCCACCGCCACTTGCCCCAACGCCGGCCATGTCGCCCACCCGGTGAACCTGCTCAGCGGCCTGATGGGCGGCTGTTTCCACGGCTTTCGCGGTGCGCCGCAGTTGCATCACCAAAACCACCAACGCCGCCGCACCCACCACGATGGTCACGACAACCACGGTTAACAGAATCGCAATATACAATTCAATGGTCATGGAATACCCTCCAAACAGTATTGTCGAGATACCGAAAAATTTCAAGGTGTTTTCGGGAGGAAGGGAACTCAACGAAACGGAAGAGTCGGAAATATGAATCCGCCCCGGTCGCGTCAGAGTCGGTCCCTGAGGTTCCTTCCAGGTCCAGGGCTTGACGAAAAGCGTGATTCCAGACCAGGCCGACCAAACCCGACGTTGCGGTGATGACCACCGATTCCAACACATGGTTGGTGAAGGTGGGTCTGTTGGGAATGGCACTGAACACGGAAAAGGCGCCGCACAGGACAACGAACAAAAATCCCTGGAGAAAAAAGAGATTAATCCGAAGGTCCCGCGTCAAAAAGCGGCTACGCTCAAAAGCCGATAAGAAACCTTCTCCTTCATGAACAACCACGAACGGCCCGAACGAATAGGGCAGTCCAAACGTCATTCCCCCCAACGCCAGAAGAGGGAGTAAACCCCAACCGGCCGACACTGAGGCGGGCGCCGTGAGCGTAGCCCCAACGGGGCCACGGCCCCCGGTAGCCACCACGCAAACATTTGCACCACCGCCAGGGCTCCGCCCAACGCCAAGAGGGCCAAACAAACGAGCCCGAACGTGATCGAAAACAGGTGGGGAACCGTAAACAAAGAGGATAAGCCCGGATTGCCGCCGTCGTGCTCCTGATTGGCCACGTGAGCCGAAAATCCAAACGGCCAGGCGGACAATAAAAGCGCTTCCAAAAGACGTTCTCCCAAACGAACCGGCCCTCCGCCCAAAGACAGAAACGACATCAGCACATGGTGGAACACGCCCACCAAGAGCCCCGCCGCTATCCAAAGAAAAATATGGGAAAATAAAACCCGCGTCCCGAACGACAACGCGGTTTGTATGGAAATGGTTCGAAACGTGAGATTGACGACAGTTTTCCGAGTGGACTCCGGCGCGAAGGTCAAACCAACGCCCGTCGAATAATTGCCGGGATGTTGCGATAAAACGGCGACAAATCAAAACAGGCCGACACCTCCGCCGCCGTCAACCGCTCCGTCACCCGCGTGTCGGCCTCGAGGGCGGGCCGAAACGGAACTCCCTGGGTCCAAGCCCGCAACGCGTGCCCTTGAACAATTTCGTAGGCCTCTTGTTTGGGGTAACCCTTTTTTGGTTAGGGCCACCACCACCCGTTGGGAACACACGATGTCGGCGGTTTTGGCCATGTTGGCTTTCATGCGATCGGGATACACCTGTAAATTTTCCAAAACGCACGCAAAGCGGTGGAGCATGTAATCCAAGGTAATGGCGGCGTCGGGCAAAATCACCCGTTCCACCGACGAATGGGAAATGTCCCGTTCGTGCCACAGGGCAATGTTTTCCAGGCCGGCGTCACGTAGGAACGCAATAACCGCGCCAAACCGCACATATTTTCCGACGCCACAGGGTTTCGCTTGTGGGGCATGGCGCTGGATCCCTTTTTGGCCCTTGGTGAACGGCTCTTCAACTTCCAGCATTCTCGGTCCGTTGCAAATGGCGGATTTCGGTGGCGATCCGTTCGATCGCCGCCCCGCACAAAGCGATGGATTGGATAAACACCGCGTGCCGGTCCCGCGGGACCACTTGGGTGGAAACGGGTTCCGGCTTCAGACCCAATTTCTTGCACACGACCGCTTCCACACGGGGATCCAAATGGGCGAAATTTCCCATGGCGCCCGACAGCTGGCCGAACGCCACGTCTTGACGCGCGTAGCGAAGGCGATCCACGTTCCGTTTCAGTTCGGTATACCAGCCCGCCACTTTAAACCCGAACGTGATGGGTTCGCCGTGAACACCGTGACTGCGCCCCATCAACGGGGTGGCCGCGTGCTTTAACGCCAGGCGTTTCACCGGAATCATCAACCGGTGAAGACCCGCGATGTAGCAAATCCAACGCTTTCACCATTTGCACCGCCAGGGCCGTGTCCAAGACGTCGGACGATGTGAGCCCCGGTGCAACACCTTTGCGGCCCGACCCGCTTTTTCTTCGATTTGAGTCAGAAAAGCGATGACATCGTGTTTCGTGACGGACTCGATTTCCAAAATACGCCCCACGTCCACCTGGGCTTTTTTTCGCAACATCCGCACCGCCCGACGGTCCTCCCGCGTTTTGCAATAGGCTTCGGCGGCCAAAATTTCAATTTCCAAAATCGTCTTCCAACGGAATTCGTCGGTCCACAACGCCGCCATCTCCGGACGACTGTATCGGGCGATCATAAAGTCTCCTGGGCCACAAACTGGGCCAGTGTTTCCGGATACAACCGATGTTCTTCAATCAGAACCCGAGCGGCCAAAGTTTCGGGGGTATCCCCGGCAAACACCGGCACTTTGGCTTGGGCGAGCGTGGGCCCGTGGTCAAAATGGTCGTCGACCACATGAACCGTGCATCCCGACTCGGTCTCGCCCGCCGCCAACACCGCCTCGTGAACGTGGGGACCGAACATTCCTTTTCCGCCGAACTTCGGCAAAAGAGCCGGATGGATGTTAAGCACTCGGCCGGGAAAGGCGCGAAGGAGCCCCGGTTCCACTTTCAACAAAAACCCGGCCAGGCACACCACCTTCACGTCCCGGGCTCTCAGCTCGGCCGCCACCCGTTCGTAATAGGCGTTGCGATCGTCAAAATCTTTTGGCTCGATCACCAGCGCCTCCACACCCAGCCGAACCGCCCGAGTCAATGCGCCCACAGCGGGTTTGTTGGTGACCAACACGCGCATTCGCGCGCCCGGCACACGGCCGTCCCGGCAGGCTTTCGCCAGCGATTCGAAATTGGACCCGCCCCCCGACGCCAAAACGCCGATTTCGATCATCGATCTTTACCGGTACCGAACAATCCGGGTTCCTTTTTCCACCCGCCCCACGTCGTAACAGGGGGCGAGGGCCTTTTTAACCGCCGCGGCCTTGTCCGGCGCCACCGCCACCACCAACCCCAACCCCATGTTGAAAGTGCGGTGCATTTCATCGTCACTCACGTTGCCCCGCCGACGGATTTCCGCAAACACATCGGGCAACGGCCACGTGGCCAAATGAAACACCGCGTCGCAGTTTTTCGGCAAAAAGCGCGGCACATTTTCGGTGATTCCCCCGCCGGTAATGTGGGCGATGCCTTTGATGGATCCCGGAAATTTCGCCAGGGCGGCCAGGACTGGTTTCACATAGATCCGCGTGGGGGCCAACAACGCGGTCCCCCACTTTTTTAAGTCCGCCCCCCGGAACAACACCCGAACCAACGAGTAACCGTTGGAGTGCACCCCGGAACTGGGAAGGCCCAACAGCACGTCTCCCGGACGAATGGTTTCGTTGCGAACCCGCTGGGGTTCGTCCACAACGCCCACAGCGAAACCGGCCAAATCGTATTCCCCCGGCTTGTAAAAACCGGGCATTTCGGCGGTTTCGCCGCCGATCAACGCGCACCCGGCTTGCTTGCATCCGTCGATCATCCCGTTGATGACCCGCTCGGCGACACCCACGTCCAGCCGGCCGGTGGCAAAATAGTCCAGAAAAAAGAGCGGCCGGGCCCCCGTGCAAATCAAGTCGTTCACGTTCATGGCCACCAGGTCAATGCCGATGGTGTCGTGATGGTTCAACTCTTGGGCCACTTTGAGTTTGGTGCCGACGCCGTCCGTGCAACCCACCAGAAATGGATTTTTGAGCCCCTTGGGAAACGGGAACAGACCCGCAAAGTCACCGATGGCCGGAAGCCGTTTTTTGATGCGGTCCACCAACGCGTCGCCCGCCACGATGTCCACGCCCGCTTTTTTGTAGGTCCAACTTTTTTTGGTCGCCATTATTTGTCTCCCGCCTCGCGAAGTTCGCGGGCTCTAAAAAGTGGGGCCAACGTCAGCCCCGCCTTTTTCAGGTTGTCCGAACCGCCGGATTCCCGATCAATCACGCACAGCACCGTCTCAATCAGAGCGCCTTGCTCGCGCAAAGCGCGCACGCCGTCCAAAATAGCGCCGCCGGTGGTCACCACGTCTTCGACCACCGCCACTTTTTTTCCATTGAAGTCGATCCCCTCGGCCAGTTTGCAGGTGCCGTAGGTCTTAGCCTCTTTTCGAACAAAAATCTGGGGCAACCCCGTTTCCAACGAAAGCGCCGTGGCCACGGGAATCCCGCCCATTTCCAACCCAGCGAGGATCTCCGTGCCCGTGGGAATAAGGGGACGAAGTCCCCGGGCGATGTCCCGGAGCAGGTCCGGGCGGGACTCAAACAGATATTTGTCAAAATATTCCGCCGACGTCGCCCCGCTTCGAAGTCGGAACGATCCTTTTAAGTTGCAAACGGTGAAAATTTTTTTCGCCAACAGCGATCGGTCCACGCCTATCTCCTGAACGATAAAATGTCCCGGGCGGCGGCGGCCGGGTCGGGCGCTTCCAAAACACTTCGGCCCAGCACCAAATAATTCGCCCCCGCTGACCAGGCCTGTTGCGGGGTGGCCACCCGCTTTTGGTCCGAGCCCACGTGTCCGCCGTGGGTGATACCCGGCGTGATCAGAGGCAACCGGATCCCCGCCCGCCTCAACATCCCCACTTCCCGCGGAGAACAAACCAACCCATCCACACCCGCCTGTTGGGCCAACCGAGCCAACCGAAGCACTTGGACCAACGGATTTGCACGAAACCCCACTTCCTTCAAATCGTCAGGGCCCAAACAGGTCAGGACCGTCACCGCCCATATCCGCGGACGGTGGACAACGGCCACGGCGGCTTTGAGAATCGCGCTACCGGCCCCCGCGTGGAGCGTGACTGCCGTGACCCCCGCTCGACCGGCGGCCGCCACCGATCGCGCCACCTGCGATGGAATGTCGAACCATTTGCAGTCGAGAAAAACTTTTTTCTTCCTTTTCAACAGCCAGTTCATCAACGCAGGGTCTTCCAACGTCAACGCCGGCGGCACCTTGTAAAAGTCCACGATCGGGCCCAACCGGGTCACCAGCCGGCGGGCGATCGCCCCATCCACATCCAACGCGACGATGATTCCCTTCTTTATCATAGTCCCTTTCCCACCGCTTTTTGAACGGTTTCGTAGCCGCACCGGGCCGCCAGTTGCGCCAATCGTTTAGCCAACGATCGCGCAAAACCGGGCCCGTTGTACACAAATCCCGTATACACTTCCACCAACGATGCGCCGGCCAACACTTTTTCCAAAGCGTCTTCGGCCCGAAAAATTCCGCCGACTCCAATTAAAACCAGCCGGCCCCGGCTGGCCCGCGCGATGGTCCGCAAAACCTCCGTGGATCGGTCCCGTAACGGCGCGCCGCTAAGACCCCCGTCCGTCGGAGCTGAGCCGGGAACCCCTTCCCGTGACCGGGTGGTGTTCGTGGCCACAATACCATCAAATCCGGACCGGACCACTGTTTCCACCATCTCTTCATACCCCTCTTCATCCGGCGACAACTTAACAAACAGGGGGGGACATTCGTCCCGGGGACATTCGTCCCCTTTTTTTTCAAGGGCCAGCGCGGTGGCTCGGTTTTTGATCGCCTTCAACAGCGGTTCCAGTGATTCGGCTGACTGGAGTGAGCGCAGGCCCGGGGTGTTGGGCGAACTGATGTTTACTACAAAGAAATCCGCAAACTTGTATAAACGTTCCAGGCAGTAAATGTAATCTTCGGCCGCCCGATCGGCTGGGGTGTCCTTGTTCTTGCCGATGTTGATGCCCAACGGAATGCCCAAGGGCGGACATCGGGAAAGCCGGCGCGCCAGCGCCTCGGCCCCGGCGTTATTAAATCCCATTCGGTTAATAAGCGCCCGTGACACCGGAAACCGAAACAATCGTGGGGGCGGGTTACCCGGTTGAGGCCGAGGCGTCACCGTTCCCACTTCCACAAACCCAAAACCCATACCCGCCCACGCCGCCAAGGCTTCGGCGTCCTTGTCGAACCCCGCCGCCAACCCCACCGGGTTGGCAAACCGCAGGGTTCGCGATTTAGTCCGGATAACCACCTCGCCCCGCGGATCCGCCGAGCGGTTGAAGGACCGACTTAACTGCCCAAATCCCTCACCCTGCCCTCTCCCAAGAGGAGAGGGGAAATCTTTGTTTTCCTTCCCCTCTTGGGGGAAGGTGCCCCGAAGGGGCGGATGAGGGACCTTCGCCGGTGCTGATCGACCCTGCCGCAAAAATGGAGTCGCCCACCGAAGCACAGCCATCCCCCATCGATGGGCTGTTTCCGGCGGAAAACAAAACAAAGCGGGCCGAATAATCGCTCGGTACAAAAAAGAAGTCCCGCCCATTAGGAAGCAGAAACAGGCCGGAGAGCCTCCCGACGCAAAACGATTCGGCCTTCCACCATCACCACCTGGGCGAACCCCCGCAGGGTCCAGCCCAAGAAAGGCGAGTTTTGGCTTTTGGAGCTGAATCCCGTCACGGTGCGTTCCTCGACAGGGTTGATGATCACGATATCCGCCGGCGACCCTTCCGCCAAATCGCCCACGGGCAAACTCAGGACTTTCGCGGGGTTCGTGGCCATGCGCCGAATCGCTTCGATCCAGCTCAGGTGTCCCGGCTCGATCAACTGGGTCACGGTCAGGGGCAACAGGGTTTCCAGACCCACAATGCCAAACGGCGCGGCGGAAAATTCCTGTTCTTTTGACGCACGGCTGTGCGGCGCGTGGTCTGACGCGATGCAATCGATGGTCCCGTCTTTAAGGCCCTCGATGATCGCCCGGCGATCCTCTTCGGCCCGGAGGGGCGGGTTCATCTTGGCGTTGGTTCCGCACCGAACAACGGCCTCTTCTGTCAAGGTAAAGTGGTGGGGCGTGCAGTCGGCGGTGACCGTAATTCCTTTCTTTTTGGCCTGGCGCACCAGGTCCACGGTTTCCCGCGTCGAAATGTGCGTCAAATGGATGTGCGCGCCCGTCAACGCCGCCAACGCGATGTTGCGCCCGGCCGCGATGGACTCCGATTGGCGCGGAATGCCCCGATGGCCCAACCGCGTGGCCAAAGGCCCTTCGTTCATGACCCCGTCGGCCATCAGAGACTTGTCTTCGGAATGTTCCATCACGGTGACGTCGAACATTTTGGCGTATTCCAGGGCCCGACGAAGAAGCTGCGCGTCGGGCACGGAATTTCCGTCGTCGGTCACCGCCACCGCTCCGGCCTTCACCATCCCCCCGATTTCGGCTAATTTTTCGCCGGCACGGCCCAACGTGATCGATCCCGACGGCCACACGCGAATATGAGCCGTTTCGGCGGCGCGGCGCAACACAAACCGGATGCCGGTCGCGCTGTCGATGGCCGGTTGGGTGTTGGGCATGGCCACCACGCTCGTGATCCCTCCCGCCGCCGCGGACCGAGTGCCGGTTTCGATCGTTTCCGCCCCTTCCTGGCCAGGTTCGCGAAGGTGCACATGGATGTCCACCAACCCCGGCGCCACAATCATTCCGGCCGCTTCCATCACGTGCGCGCCCGCGGGGGGAGTCACATTTTTTCCCAATCGAGCCACTCGCCCGCCCTCCACCACCAGGTCGAGGACTTCGTCGCGGTTATGGGCCGGATCAATCAACCGACCTCCCTTGATAAGCAACGGAACAGACGTCGAAGGTGTCATGAGAGTGCCTTGAATGTGGTTTGGACGGCTTTCGCCGTCTGTTTCCCGTCAGGAACAGTGGCCGGAAGGCCTTCCGGCCCGGCGAACAAATGGAGCACCGCCATCCGAACCGCGATCCCGTTGGTCACTTGATCTAAAATTTGCGAGCGCGGCCCGTCGGCCACTTCCGACGAAATCTCCAGGCCTCGGTTCATCGGGCCCGGATGCAGAACCAAACAGTCTGGTTTCGCCTGGCGCAACCGGTCGGTGGTGAGACCGAACAGTTCGGTGTATTCCCGAAGCGTTGGAAAATAGTCCCCCTGCTGGCGTTCCCGTTGGAGACGCAACACGTTGATCACATCGGCACCGTCCAACGCTTCCTCTAAATCCGTGGACACCGTGACCCGCGGTCCGAAAACATCGGTCAGCCCCGCCGGGATCAACGTCGACGGACCGCACACCGTCACGTGGGCCCCCAGTTTGGTCAACCCCCACAAGTTCGACCGGGCCACGCGGGAATGCAAAATGTCTCCCAAAATCACAACTTTGAGCCCCTCGATTTTTCGCTTTTTTTCCAGGATCGTAAATATATCCAACAGGCCTTGGGTGGGATGCTCGTGGGACCCGTCTCCGGCGTTGATCACGTGTGCCTTCACAGCCGACGCCACCAATTCCGGCGCGCCCGAAGCCGCGTGGCGCATGACAAGGAAGTCCACCTTCATGGCCTCGTATGTTTTGGCCGTGTCCAGCAACGATTCCCCCTTGGTGACAGAACTGGTGGACGCGGTAAACGACAACGTATCGGCGGAAAGCCGTTTGGCGGCCAATTCAAAAGAAGACCGGGTTCGCGTCGAGGGTTCAAAAAACAAAAGAGCCACCGTGCGGCCGCGAAGCGCCGGAACTTTTTTGATGGAGCGGGTAAACAAATTTTTCATAGGCCGCGCCACATCCAAAATGTAGCCGATCTGTTCGGCTGAGAGGGATTCCAGTCCCAACAGGTCTTTCATCGCGTTTTTCCTTTCCGCTCGCCCGGCGGAGACAGCCACACGGCGTCCTCCCCGTCCATTTCACTGAGGTGAACGTCCACCCGTTCGTCGCGCTGGGTAGGGATCGTTTTCCCCACCACGTCCGCCTGAATCGGGAGCTCCCGATGGCCCCGGTCAACCAACACCGCCAATAACACCCGGGCCGGCCGGCCAAAATCCATCAGTTCGTCCAACGCGCATCGTATGGTGCGGCCGGAAAATAGGACGTCGTCCACCAAGATCACGGTTTTTCCGGCCACATCAAAGGGGAGATTGGTGTCTTGAACCACCGGGTCCAATGGCGACGCTCCAGCGTCGTCTCGGTAAAAGGTTATATCGAGGCTGCCCACCGGAAGAGACGAAAAACCCCGCTCGTCCAGTGCAGCCGCAAGCCGACCGGCCAAGGGCACCCCGCGCCGATGGATACCCACCAAAACCCATTGGCTTTTGGGCACCGACACCCGGGCCACCAGGGACTGAGCCATTTCGTTTAAGGCGGAGCGGATATCGTTTTCGTTATAAAGGCGTTTTGCGGTCATCGCCCTCTCATTATCCTTTTTTTTTCAGGCGGGGGAAAGCATGACCCCCCGCGCGGATTTCCGCAGGGGTCCGACGTTTTTCAAAAATCCCCTGCCAGACTCTGTGCTCAGGTCGTTCATCCCCCTTTCAAATCTCAAACAGTGTGTTCCAAAAGAGTTTGATTGATCACCGTCTGATAGCCAATGCCACGCCTTCTCCCTTCGGCAACGGTCCATTGGAGCACGCGCGGACGAATTTTAATATGAATATCCCGTTATTTTTCAGACAGAAACTTGTGAGGCCGGCCCCGTTGAGGAGGTTTTTCACCAAGCGTATTTTCGTAAGCTTTTAGATATTTTTGTCGTTCAGCCGGCCGAATCTTACGTGCCCGGTCAAAAGGGAACTCCTCGGTTTTCTTCATATCGTCTCCTTTCACGGCGCATCGCTAACCGTGCGCGAATAATACGAATGGAAATGCCTGGCGATAACAAGGGATCTTGTTCTCCTGACGCTTTGACAGGCCGCTCAGTGAAAATGACCTCAAGAAGGCGCGTAACCGTTCAGGCCCACCATTGTCTCCGACGACAAAGAAAGATTTTCCTTCTCCTCTTGGGAGAAGGTGGCCCGGAGGGCCGGATGAGGGGAATGGGCGCTCGTATTGTCGGAAAAACGTTTCCCTCGCCCTGCCCTCTCCCAAGAGGAGAGGGAAAGCACCTGAACGGTTACGAAGGCGCTTTCTGTTGGATTCCCCCACAAGCCAACGTCGGGGTTCTTCGTTGGAATGGGTTGGGTCATCGGCCGTCATGGCCTCCGGATCATGAAACGCCGTTGCGGCTTCCTTGAAACGGATCCCATGTTTTTGTGCATTGATACGACCCTTGTTTTGATCCCATTCAAACCGCCCACTTACTGCCCAGTCCCCATGAATAGGCTACATTCTGGGAGCCCCATTTTGGCCGGATTTAAGGAGCGACGAGGGGTCGTGCCTGCCTGTGGCAGGCGTCCACGACGGGCCGAACAGGCCCTGGCCCCGAAGGGGGATGCGGGCCATCGTAACCGAGGAGCGACGCAGAAGCCCGGGCAAAAGGGGGCTCCCCCTTCGGGGCCGGTCACTTTTGGGCTACCACTTCGCCGAATTTTCTGTCCGTATTCCCGATACGACCAGAAAATTCGGCTTCGTGTCGCCACAAAATTGACCGGCCAGAATGTAGCCTATTCATGGGACTGGGCAGTATAGTGCACATCAAAATTAAATCATCGGGAAGGACCAGGGTGCTACGGTTGCAAATAGTCTAGGCGGATCTGCCGAGGGAACAGAGAACATCGAATGTATTTTGCCAGTTAATTGACTTTCCGGAAAATGCCAATAACTTTTCGAGCAAAATGACCCACGCGTTGCTGGCGGCGGTCTTTATGCTGTCTTCGGTCACATACCGACAATTTAACTGAAGAAGGGGCGTGTGCAAAAAGATCATCTGTCGACCCGCCGAGAGACGGACCAACCGTGACTGCAATCGGCCAAGATCAACTCCCTCCAAGACCTCTTCCCCATCCATAGAAACAATGGGATAAAAAACCTCGGGCGCAAAAATGACACGACTGCCGAGCGCGCTGGACAGATTGTCGCTATTCGTGACAAAAAAGAGGTTCGGACTTGCCGAAAGCATCTGTTTTGCACCCTCTCTTTTTGCTGGATCTTTGGCGGAGAGAGAATCAAGGAAAAGGAACTGCACTCTTTTGCCCAGAATCCCCCAAACCACCGAATCTTGGGTTTGAACACTTTCAGCCCCCGCCGTTGAAGCAAAAGACTCCGCGGTTTTTTGGACTAGATTTTGGAACTCCGCCAAACCCAGACGAGAAGTGCGTGAATCCATATTCCGAAGAATGCGTCGGGCGATTATTTTTTGATCGGGCGTGAGCCCTTCCATTTGAGAAACCACCCATCGGACATTGGATTCCTTGTGGGCCATGTGGGCCCCCATGCCCCCGTCAACGTGGCAGCACCCATTGCGGCCTCAATGTATTCGGAAGGATGTCCTGCCCCGTTTTCAACGCGACAGGACAACCCCCGCGTTTTTTGCCATTGACTTTAATTAATATTATTGTATACTATTATTGTATTTAAAATTAACATGGAGGCGATCATGCATTTCCCCCACAGCATAAGCTTGCCGGCCCGGCTGAGCCATTCGCTGGACGAAATCACGAAGGAAACTCACATTTCTCGGAGCGCCCTGATTGCGTCCGCCTTGGAAGAATATTTATTCAAGTACCGGTTCAACAAAGTGCGTGAGCGCATGGCACTCAAGGCCCGCGCTAAGGGCATTTACACGGACGAAGATCTGGATCGCCGATTGGCATGATCCTCGTTTTTGACACCAACGTTTTGATCTCGGCGTTCATCACGTCGGGCCCCTCCCGCGACGTCTTTGAATACGCCGCCCGCAAACACCAGATCATTGCATCCTCTTACATCTTGGGTGAATTAAAAGAAAAATGGCTTGGGAAATTGGGTTTTTCTTTGGCGGACTACAGGCTGGTGGAGAAAGTGATTCTGTCTTCTGTCGTCGTAAAGGAAGAAAGAAAAGGACACGTGGGGGCCTTTTCGGATAAAGACGATCTCCCCATTTTAGACCTGTGCGTCACGGCGAAAGCGGACTTTTTCGTCACCCGAGACAAAAAGATTTTAGAGCTGCGGGCCGTCAAATATACGAAAGTCATCCATCCAAAAGATTTTTGGGCAATTGAAAAGCGAGCCGCAGCTCGCGGAGAATTCAGCTGACAGTGCCGGGCGACCCCCAAAACCGGGCCGGCAGAGCGCCCAACCCGATGATGGCCGCCTGAGACAGACAAAACACGATCAGCCACAGGGAGGCCTTGTCCATGAAACCGTAGGAATGCAGGCCGATGCCCAGCATATTAACCCCGAACCAAGACAAGGCGGTGATGATGTTTCCAAACACGGCCAAATTCATCAATCCCCGCCGACCCACTTGCTTATCCCACCCCATGTGCAAAATCAACGCGTTCCACAAAACGATCATGAGCGCGCCGTTTTCTTTCGGGTCCCAGCCCCAAAACCGGCCCCAACTTTGGTCCGCCCAAATACCGCCCAACACCGTGCCGATAAAACTAAAAAACGCGCTGAAACACACAATTCCATACACCATGCGGGTTAAGTTTTGGGCGGCTTCTTCTTCCAGTCCTTTTGAGAAAACCCCCCTGAGGATAAACACGACCCCCAACACACCGGACAAAAACGTGGCGCTGTATCCCGCGGTCACCGTGACCACGTGGGTCGCCAGCCAAAAGTTCGAGTCCAAAACCGCCCGCATCATTTCCATCGTGTCGCCCTGGGCGGCCAAATGCAGAGCGATGATTTGAGTCAGAAACCCAATGGCGGCCGACCCCAACGATCCCCAGCCGTTTTTGAACATCCGTTCCACGACAACGCCCAACAAAACAGATCCCCACCCCACAAAGATAGCCGACGAATAGAGGTTGGTGACTGGGGGACGACCTTGCAAAATCATTCGCGCCACCAAGCCCCCCGTGTGGACGATGAACGCCAGGACCAAAATGCCATACGCGGTCCGCCGCAACTCAGCGGGCCAGCGCAAAAAGGAAAGGAACACCAGGCCACAAACAATCACGTAAAGAACCAAACTTTTGTAGAACGCCTGGTATCGGTTGAAAAGCCCTTCCCGCCGCCCCTGGGCGGAGGCGCCGGGGACATGTTCGCCCAGCCAATCGCGGTAGTCAAAAAGGGCCTGGCGAAACGCGGCCGTGTCGCCCGAGCGACAGGCATCGCCCATCCGGGCGTAAAAACCGATCGCCGGATGCAAGGGCGACCCATCCGATCCGTCCAACAATCCTTGACCCAAACTGGCCCAACGGTCTGGTGCTCCAGCGGGCAGAACCCGAAACTCGGCCCGATCCGCCAAGGTTTGATAACGAGCCTGAAAGGCGCTCAGCACGCTGCTCATATCCGCGACAGGACGAGCCGCCGTGCTCTCCCCCCGCTCGTTCAACGCGGTCTGATAGGCTTCGATTTCATGGACGGAACCGGTCACCCCGGGCAATTCGCTGTCCGGGCCCGTGAGGCGAAGGGTGTTTTGGATTCGCCAATAAAGCAAAACCTGTTCCCACAATCGAAGCAAGGCTTTTTGAAACCGCGACCGCAGTTGCGGCCGAACCGCCCCGGCCCGTTCGGATTGGGTTTGCAGTTCCGAAAGATGCGGTTGAAGATCGAGAAATCGATACCGTCTCTGACGGCCCGACGCCATGCCGATGGATCCCAGCACGTCGGGGTCATCGATTTCGAACACCGGATACGTGTCCGCCACATCCGGCTGAAACACCATCTCTTTTAGCCAGGCCGTCGCACCGACCGGGCGGCCGTTCATTCGAACCGACTGTTTGCCCGACAGAACCAACAAGGAATGACGCGCAACGCTGTCGAGCGGCTTGACCCGCCCCCCGCTCAAGACGGGCAGGTCCCCCCACAGCCGATCGGGCGATGGGGCCGTCCGAGCGGACATCAACCCGTAGGCCAACACCAACCCCACACCCCACACCGCCAAAGTCGACGGACGAGGCCTCACGCGGCCCTCCGTCGAAAACGAGCTAAATGAAGGACAAAATGCCAGGCCAACCCCAAACTCACCAAAACGCAGGCCAAGTAGGGAGCCACCCAGACAGGGTTTTTGACCACCTGAAGAATCGACAGTTTATCGCCCTTGCCGAAACTGGCTTGATAAAACGTCAGGCCGCGGTAACGCAAGGGGTTGTTCATAAAAATCAACACGTCTCGATCGTCGCCCGTTTCGGGGTCCACCAAACGAAGAAGGCTGGAGAAATTTTTGGGGATGTCCGTGCCGGGATACCGATCGTGAGTGAACCGTTTAAGATGCAGTGAAAACGGGTAATAGTGCCGAACCGGCCGAAGTTGCAGGAGATAAGGGGTTCCATCGATCACCACGGTTTGGGGCGTCTCCAATCCTGTGGACACCAACCACACGCCATAACTTTTCTCCGGGCCCACCAGTTCGATAACCGCGGAAGAGGTGTCCATCTCGTCATCCGACGTGACGCGGGGAGATTCCAGCACGTTCAGGCGGGCTCCGACTCCCATGGTGGCCGTTGCGCCGCTTCCACTCTTTAATACAGAGTTTTGGAAAAATTGTTTAGGGATAATTTTAAACGGAAAGGAAGCGTGTTGGATGGGTCGGCCCTTCTTCAACAGGGCGGCGGGAACGGCATGGACCACATCTTCGGTCGATAAATGAGTATCAATGACCACCAGTTCCACATGACGATAGTCTTCGGAATAGCGTGCCGAATGGCCTTCTTCAATCGCCATTTGGCTTTCCTGGGCCCACATTTGCGTCAGGCCCTGGCCGAGCACAAGAAGAAAAAGGCCACCGTGGGTTAATAAGAGACCGAAACGACGCCACTCCCACCGAGCCCGCGCGACGTGGGACACCGCCAAATTGATCAACCACAATCCGCCCACCGTGTATCCGCCTGGAAAAACCGGCAGACGCCCGCCGTTTTCCAATTCGTAAAAAATCAACCAACTGGAAAAATATTTTTTTTGGGCCAGCCACGTGCCCAGATGAACCTGTTCCAGAGTGCCGAACAACACCAAAACCATCATCAAAACCAGCACGACCGAGGTCAGTTCCAGGGAGCCAAAAAACGTCCATGCCCGATGGTAAAACGGAACGGAAACCGAGCGCGATCGACTCGACATCGAGATCAAAGCCCCTTTAGACTTTCCAAGAAATTCAAAAAGGCGGGTTCCGCCCCTCGGACAACGGCGTCATCACCCACCAGTTTAAAAAACCACGTTTGGTTCGGGGTCGAGTAAATGGCGGCGGACATGCGATTTTTCTTATTTGCGAACGAGGTGTAAACCATCGATCGGCCCGCGGGACGAATAATTTTTTCTTCCTGGGCCCATTGGGACGGCGTAAGAGGGTCCAAGCCCACCTGACCGCGCCAACGGTTGATGTTGGACAAAGTTCCCCCCGCGTCACCTTCCAAAACCGTGACAGAAAGGTCCGCGACAGCGCCACCGGGCCCTGGAACAACGAACGTCGCGTAACGAAATCCGGACCCGGGTTTTTCCTGCCAACCCCTGGGGGTGGTCCACAACACTTTTTGGGACGGGGGCGGCGGCGGGGTCAAACCCTGGGTCGCTGCGTCCGCCATGGACATGCCGGACCCGACCTCTGGGTGCCCCTCCGGCAACTCGCCGATGGGTGGGTGGCCTTCCGGTAACGCCATTGCGTCGAGAGAAGGGTGTTCATGAGGAAGGGCGGGGGCAGGATTCTCCGGGGAGACATGGGCCGTCTCTTTCGGGACACGATACGTGCAAATATCCCCCGAATCGCAAGCGGAGAAAAGCGCAAAAGCTAGGATGACCCATTGAGACCGTGTGATCACAGCCCCATTGTAAGATTTACGGAACGACTTGGCCAGAAACCCGCGCTCGAAATCAGCCCACCACCGATAAAGCCCACTCGGGAGCTTTTTCGATAACGTGGGCTGGGTCGGTTCGATGGCCAACAACGGTTCGCACACACCGCAAGAGAGCCTCGGGAATTTTTTGTGTTCCCCTGTTGGAAAACAAAACCACGGGTGTCCGACAGGTGTGAGGCCTCGCTTGGAGTTGAAGCAACACCGTGCGCGCCTGTTCTTCCGCGCCATCCATGTCCAACGTGATTAAATCGGGCCCCCACTGAACCGCCTCGAAAGCCGCCTGGGAAAAATCGGTCGCCAAACGAACATCATATCCGGCCGCTTTCCACAAAGAGCGCATGCGCCGCGCGGTCACCGCATCGGTCTCAATGACAAGAACTTTTTTCATGATCCACCGCCTTATCAACCGGTCCGGACCTGCGTTCGACACCGGAACCTGCCTAAAGGCTACAAAGTAGACCTGAAAGATTCCCTTAAGTAGTTGTAAATTTGTTGTAACAAAAGCGATGGGACATTGTTAATAATATTCGGGGTTGTTCTCGGCTTCGACAATGGACCCAATGCGTCGATTTTTTTTGAAAGGAGAAACTACGCGGTCGGTGGACGAGGAGATCGACGGCGGGAAACCGCTTCGCTGGCGCGCAGGCGGGCCAGGGCCCGTTCCAGAGCGGCTTGAGCCTGCAGATCCAACTTGTCTTGGTGGTGATGTTTCAGCTGGGCCTTGGCCCGCTCGGCGGCCTGACGGGCTCGTTCGGCATCGATTTCGTCGGCCAGTTCGGCGGTCTCGGCGAAAATCGAGACCCGCCCGTTGAACACTTCCACAAATCCGCCGGACACCGCCAACAGACGGGGATCTTCGCCGTGAGTGCGAATGATCATTGTGCCCGCCCGTAGCTGGGCCAACAGCGGGGCGTGCCCCGGCAAAATTCCCAGTTGGCCTTCGTGGGCGGGCACCACCAGCGCGTCCACATCGCCTTCCCAGGCGATCCGTTCGGGGGTGACAATCGACAGGGGGATCCGCTTGGACATGATTTATTTTTTCGCCGGAGCCTTTGGCTCTTCCATTTTTTCTTGAATCTCATCCGGCATGGGCGAAGGCGGCGGAACCCGGGGCATTTCAAATCCGGGGGACTGGCCCATCCCCGCCCGAGCGTCGGGCCAACGGCCGCGCATGGCGCCGAACACACCCGCCATCACCACCGCCAACACAAACCCAGCCATCAAGAGAGGCCATACCGTCCAAGCTTTGGATCGACGAATCCCGTGAACTGTCACCGAAGACACAACCAACAAATAAAGGTAATACAGAGAAACCGCCAAGCTCAGGTAGGGGACCAACCGAAACACCGCGCTCACCACCGACAACGGAGCCAACAACGCCCACACCCGATACGCCGTTTGATAGTTTTCGGGGGATCCCATCAAATGCCAAATCACAAAAAAAACCGCCGCGAAAAGGAATCCCGCCCCCACTGTGACCGGAGGCAACAAGAAAAAACTCACCACCTGAGCCGTCGTGCCCCCGGGGATCGGACCAGGTTTGACAAACGACAACACCAAAGTAATCACAGCCGCCACGTAATGCCACACCAAAGCGTACAGAAGAGGTGCCGCGTATCCCCCGCCTTTTTCCATCAAACCATACAACGTCCCCGGCGACCGAAACAACGCCATCGCATTTCGACCCATCGAACCCAACGAAAAAACCGACTTCAGGGCACCCTCTGTTTCCATGACATTCTCCTTAAAAATTTATTGCAGCGTTTTGGCCTTTTCAACCGCCTCTTCGATTCCGCCCACCATGTAAAAGGCCTGCTCGGGCAAGTGGTCCCATTTGCCGTCGACCAGTTCCCGGAAACTGCGTACGGTGTCTTTCAACGGCACGTAACGACCGGGAATGCCGGTGAACTGTTCGGCCACATGAAAAGGCTGCGACAGAAACCGTTGAATTTTGCGAGCCCGAGCGACGATCACTTTGTCGTCTTCCGACAACTCATCGATGCCCAAAATGGCGATGATGTCCTGCAGGTCCCGGTACCGCTGGAGAATGCGTTGCACCGCCCGGGCCGTGGCGTAATGTTCCTCGCCGACAATTTTGGGATCTAAAATTCGGCTCGTGGAATCCAACGGATCCACGGCGGGATAAATGCCTAGCTCGGAAATTTGCCGCGACAACACCGTGGTCGCGTCCAAGTGAGCGAACGCGTTGGCGGGCGCCGGGTCGGTCAAGTCGTCGGCCGGCACGTAGATGGCCTGCACGCTGGTCACCGACCCCTTTTTGGTCGAGGTGATGCGCTCTTGCAATTCGCCCATCTCGGTGGACAGCGTGGGTTGATATCCCACCGCCGACGGCATCCGGCCCAACAAAGCCGACACTTCCGACCCCGCTTGGGTGAACCGGAAAATATTATCGATAAACAGCAAAACGTCCTGGCCTTCCCGATCGCGGAAATATTCCGCCTGGGTCAACGCTGTCAGCGCCACCCGCAACCGCGACCCCGGCGGCTCGTTCATTTGGCCGTACACCAAAACCGCCTTGGACAAAACAGGGTTTCCATCGGACAGTTTGGATTGCTGCATTTCCAGCCACAAGTCGTTGCCTTCCCGAGTCCGTTCCCCCACCCCGCCGAACACCGACACGCCGCCGTGCTGTTTGGCCACGTTGTTGATGAGTTCCATGATCACCACGGTTTTGCCCACGCCCGCGCCGCCGAACAAGCCCACCTTGCCGCCTTTCATGTAAGGTTCGAGCAAATCAATGACTTTAATTCCAGTTTCAAAGATGGACGGGGTGGTTTCCTGATCGGTAAACGACGGGGTCGGACGATGGATGGGAAACGTTTCTTTCGCCGTAATGTCGCCGCGATAATCTTTGGGCTCGCCCAACACGTTCATCAATCGACCCAAACAGGCCGGACCCACCGGAACGGAAATCGGCGCGCCCGTGTCGCGGGCCTCGGCGCCGCGTTGCAACCCGTCGGTCGGTCCCAACGTGATCAAACGAACGACATTGTCGCCCAGATGAAGAGCCACTTCCGCTGTCAGTTCCCGAGCGGCGGCGCCTTCACCGTGGATCGAAATTTTCACGGCGTTGTAGATGGCCGGCAATGTTCCCGCAGAGAACTCCACGTCCACCACCGGCCCGATCACTTGCACCACTTTTCCGACATTCATCGCGCGCTCCTTACTGGAAGGTGTACCGGGCCGAAAGACCCCAAATTTTTTCGTTGCCGAAATGAATCTCCGTTGACACGTTCCAAGCCTCGTTGGGCTCCCACCCCGCGCCCGCGAACCCACCCATTTCCTGGGCCAACCCGTAATCCGTTTTAACGCCGCCGGTCTCGCGATTGATGTCGGCTTTCAGCATGGACACCCCGCCGGTCATGTTGAGGTCACGCGGGAGCGGACAGGTCAACCCAGCTCCCATTCCTAACTCCACCCAGTTAAAATTGTCTTTCTCCGACTCGTGTCCATCGTAGTAATCCACCGTAGCCAAAAGACCCGCGCGCAACGGCCCCAAAGATTCGGGCGGCGCCCAATGAATTCCTCCCCCCACGCTCCACACGTCCGGGTTCGAGGAAGAACCGTCAAAGGTGACCCGGGATGTGAGCGGCGTCCCCCTCACCAGCATTTCGAACCCTTGCCCCAATCCCCTGGCGTATTGAAGAACCAGTCGGCGGGAGCTCATTTTTTGCTTGCTCCCATCGGCGTCATCCTCCAATGTTCGATAACCCGCGTCATAAACAAATTCGATCGATTGACCGTCGCGTTCGGTGGCCTTTCCCACCGCCCCATACCACGCGGCCCGCCCCGACACCGCCGCCAACATCACCAGAAGACAAGTCTTTTTCAAGTCGACCCCCTAATAGAACGTCAATGTTTCCCGCCGGTCGTCGAAAGCGACTCTGAATTTATCAAATACGCCCTTTCGGCCCAGCAGGTTGAAAGCTCCCCCCAACGCCGAACAGAAACCCACTTCCACCGTGACCACCCGCCGACCCAACCGCATTTTCAAATCTTTCACATACACCGGTATTCTGCGGTCGCCGGCCACGACAATATAAAACTTTCGGCATCCCCGCAGATCCACGCCTAACCGTCGGGCCTCATACATGTGCAAAATGCTGAGGCTGGCCCCGGAATCCACATACACCCACAAGTTGTGCCACCGGTCCCGGCCCCGGAACTCCACCGGGATGACCGGAGCCTTGTTGTCACGAAAAACGGAATAGTCGAAGCGAATCAAATTCCCGTCCAATCTCGCGGGCGTCCGGTACGCGAAGCACCGTCGCCGCCCCGCCGCCGGGAACCGTCCGCGCCCGTCGTTGCACCGCGTCGGCCTTCCCGCCCACAGCCACCACCTGCCGGTTGGCCACCGCCACGTAACGGCCGCCGTACAGATCCACCAAATCCCCGAAATTTTTTGCGATCCAACGGTCGTTTTTTTTCATTGCAATGCCTCCGCGCCGGCCACCAACTCAGAAATTTCCTTTGTAATCGCGGCCTGCCGAATTTTGTTGGCGGTCAACGTCAACCCCGCGATCAGCTCTTGGGCGTTTTTGGACGCGTTTTCCATGGCCGTCATGCGGGCGCCCATTTCCGACGCATACGATTCCAACAGGGCCCGGAACACCTGGGCTTTGATGGCCCGTGGGAACAGAGCCTCCAGCAAGTGGGTCCGTTGCGGCTCGTAGATAAACGGCGCGCTGTGAAGGTTCGACACCGGCCGCGGAGGCGGCGTCAAGGGCAACAGGGTCGTCGTCACCACATTCTGCTGAATGGCGGATTTAAACTCCGTGTAGATCATCGTGACATCTTTGGCCCGCGATTGGATAAAAAAGTCGATCGCGTCTTGGCCGATCATTTCCGCCTGGGTATAGCCGAGTTGATTAAAAAGGCCCACGTATTCGTGGGGAACCCGGGTGTTGAGACGGCGAAAATAATCCCGGGCCTTGCGACCCACGGCCAACAGGTCCACCGGCCGGTCGGTGTTGCCGCGCAAAAACTCCAGCCCTTTTTTAATCAGAGCGGTGTTAAAGGCTCCACACAAACCCCGGTCAGCGGTAATCAACAAAAGGCCCCTCGGCCCGTCCGGATTTCCTTTCAAAAGAGGATGATTAAGCTCGTCGGCGGTCAACACGCCGTCTTGGTTGAGGTCGGCCACCTGCCACAACACGTCCGCCAACAGGTCGGTCATTTTGGCCGCGAACGGACGCGCTCCCACAATACGCCCCTGGGCCCGCCGCAAACGAGCCGCCGCCACCATTTTCATGGCTTTGGTGATCTGTTGGGTCGATTTGACGCTTTTAACTTTGCGCCGCAATTCTCGAAGAGAGGGCACGGGTCAAATTCTTCCTTTGAGCTTTCCTCGGACAAAAGCCCGGACTTCTTTCATGGCTTTGATCGCTCGACCGGCTTCCTTCCGATCCGCCTCATCACCAGGATAACGAACATCAACCGAATAAGGATTAAGCGTCTTCAAGAGATCCCCAATCAAAGCGAATGTTCCATCCAAACGCACAACCGATTCCCGAAGTTCCGCCAAATCATGGGTTTTAAAAAACGGTTTCTTGCAAGAAACCAAAAAAGCCTTCCAATATTTTTCGGCGCATTGCTGAGAATGAAAACAAACAATATCGCAAAGGGACCGCTTTCTCTCCTTAAAAAGAATGAGGGCCGCGTCATAATCCTGCTCGGCCTTGTCCGCCCATTCGCGAAGCAAATCATCGCTCATACAAAACCTGGCCCCGCGAGGTTATTTCATCAAGAAAAAAATCCCCATGCCCGACGCGATCGCGAATCTGTTTTGTTGAACGAACAACGATATCGACCGGGAACAACCGAGGCGAGAGCGCATCGTGCGCCTTGTAGGCAACGTTGAGCCGAGCGGGTCGGGTCGGCGCGCGATGGATGACCAAAAAATCCACATCGCTGTCCTGCGTCGGCTGACCGTAGGCGTAGGATCCGAACAAAATCACCTTTTCCGGGCGAACGGCCTTCGCGATGGCTTGAGCCGCTTTCACGATTTCCGATCGCGCGATGGGCCGAAACCCGCGCGGTCTGGACGCCTCCCGCCGAACGCGACCGCCGTGAAACGAAGCCGCGGGCATTTTATTTAAACGCGCCTTTGAACGCCGTGATCGCTTGGGTTAACTGGGCTTTAACGTTGTCGTCCAGAACTTTTTTTTCATCCAAGGTTTTCAGAACGTCGGGCCGGTCCTTCACCAAAAAGGCGAACAGTCCGTCTTCGAATCCGCGCAGG
This sequence comes from Elusimicrobiota bacterium, assembly GCA_016715645.1. Lineage (GTDB taxonomy): Bacteria > Elusimicrobiota > Elusimicrobia > FEN-1173 > FEN-1173 > JADKHR01. The sequence continues at coordinate 25,933 of JADJZR010000013.1, forward strand.
CGGTCCAAAGGAAGATCGTCCAAAAATCCGTTGGTGGCGGCGAAAATCAAAGCCACCTGATGGGACACCGCCAGCGGCTCGTATTGGCCCTGTTTTAAAATTTCCACCAACCTCTGGCCCCGGGCCAGTTGCGCCTGGGACGTCTTGTCCAGGTCCGACCCGAACTGGGCGAAGGCGGCCAGTTCGTTGTACTGGGCCAAATCCAACCGAAGTTTTCCCGCCACCTGTTTCATGGCCTTGACTTGGGCGCTTCCGCCCACGCGGCTCACCGACAAACCCACGTTCACCGCCGGACGAACCCCTGAATAAAACAGGTTCGCTTCCAAGTAAATCTGGCCGTCGGTGATGGAAATCACGTTGGTGGGAATGTAGGCCGACACGTCCCCGGCTTGGGTTTCAATGACTGGCAAAGCCGTCAACGACCCGCCGCCGTTTTTGTCGGACAGCTTACACGCCCGTTCCAGCAGGCGGGAATGCAAATAAAACACGTCGCCTGGAAACGCTTCCCGTCCCGGCGGTCGTCGCAACAACAAAGACAACTGCCGATAGGCGGCCGCGTGTTTCGACAGGTCGTCGTAAACCACCAACACGTGCCGGCCCGACCACATAAATTCTTCGCCGATGGCGCATCCGGCGTAGGGCGCCACGTACTGAAGCGGCGCCGGTTCCGACGCGGTGGCGGCCACCACCACCGTGTAGTCCATGGCCCCGTGATCGGTGAGCTTTTGCACGACCTGGGCGACGGTGGACTGTTTCTGCCCGACAGCCACGTAAATGCACAGGGGCCGGTTGGGATCTTTCTTTTGATTGATGATGGCGTCGATGGCGATGGCGGTTTTGCCGGTTTGGCGATCCCCGATGATCAGTTCCCGCTGGCCGCGACCGATGGGAATCATGGCGTCGATGGCCTTGAGGCCCGTTTGCAAGGGTTCGCGCACCGGTTGGCGCTCAACCACGCCGGGAGCCACCACTTCGATGGGCCGCCCTTTAGCCGACGCGATGGGCCCTTTACCGTCGATGGGCTGACCCAAGGCGTTGACCACCCGGCCGATCAATCCTTCGCCCACGGGCACTTCCATGATGCGCCCCGTGCGGCGAACTTCGTCACCTTCTTTAATCAGCGTCGCTTCTCCCAGCAACACGGCGCCCACGCTTTCGCGTTCCAGGTTCAACACGATGCCCACCACGCCGTGGGGAAAGGCCAACATTTCGCCGGCCATCGCGTTGCCCAATCCGTAAACCCGGGCAATGCCGTCGCCCACTTGAAGCACAGAGCCCACCTCTTTCATTTCCGTCGAAAGGGACACCCCTTCCAGACGGTCTTTTAAAACGCGAGTGATTTCTTCGGGTTGAATCGACATGGCGTCCTCATCCTTTGTGAGAGTAAAACGCGATCATCGAGCGGACCCTTGCAACCACGCCTCACGAAGCCGCTCGAGCTGTGCCTTTAAACTGTTGTCCCACACGCGGTCCCCCACACGAAACACCGCCCCGCCCACCAAGTCTTCGCGAACCCGCGCGTCCAACGAGACCGTACCGCCCCATTTTTTTTCCAATTCCCGCCGCAATCGATCCCGCTCGTCGGCCGCAAGCGCCCGGGGGGTTTCCACCCGCACCGACAGAACACCCCCCGCCGCGTCGGCGAGCCGTTCGTATTCCGGAACAATGTCGCGCAAGGCGTCCCAACGTTTTTTTTCCAGCAAAAGCGACACAAACCGTTCCGTCACCGGAGAAAGATGACCCAGCGCCTTTTGAAGCAACGCCCTTTTATCGGCCCGGGCGAACCGCGGATGACGAAGGGCCGATTCCAACGAAGGGACCGCGTCCAAAGCCGCGCAAAGAGCGGCCAGCTCCTGACGGACCGAGTCCACGGCTTTTTGACCCGCCGCCGCGGAAAAAAGGGCCCGGGCGTAGCGCCTCGCCACCGGTCGGTCCTGAAGCTTCAGCACGCGACCGCCCGAGGAACCGTCACGGTTTGGGCGCGGCCCATTTTTCAAAGTCTCCCAGGGCTTCCTGCATCAAGCGGTCTTGGAACGGTTTATCCAACCCGCGTCGAAGCATTTTTTCCGTGGCCAACAACGACATCCGCGCCACATCGGCGCGCAGGTCGCGCAGCAACCGTTGTTCTTCGTCGGCCCACTTCTTGCGCGATTCGTCGATGATCCGCTCGGCTTGGGCGTGGGCCGTTCGGGCCAGATCCTCTTTCAACGCCCGGGCTTGGGATTCGGCGTGGGCCAGCAGATCGCGGGTTTTGGATTCCACCCCCGCCAGCTGAGCCTCATACGAACGGCGAAGTTCTTCGGCGGCTTTTTGGGCCTTGTCCGCCGCCGCGGCGCTTTGGCGAAGGCTGTCTTCCCGAGCGTCCAACGCCGCCAGGATGGGTTTCCAGGCGAACCGTGCCAGCACAAACGCCAACCCGGCGAACGTGACCACGGTCCAGACCATCAGACCGATCTCGGGATTAAGTAGTTTCTCCACGTGAGATCAACCCGGTTTAGTGGCCGGCGGGAGACTTCAAGGCCATCAACAGGCACACCACCAACGCAAAAAACGCCAGCCCTTCGATGAGCGCGGCGGGAATGATCATGGACGTCCGAAGCGTTCCGGCGGCTTCCGGTTGGCGCGCGGTTCCTTCCAAAGCGGCGCTGGCCAACCGAGCGATGCCCGATGCCGCGGCCAACATGCACAACCCCGCGCCCAAACCCGCCCCGATGTATCCCAGCCCCAAAAAGAGCTGACTGCTTTGCATCACAGGTTGCATATCCATTTCGTTGTTACCTCCTCGTGTGGTGTGTGATGGACGGACCTAGTGAGAATGAACGGCTCCGCCCACGAAAATCGCCGACAACAGCGTGAAAATGTACGCCTGCAAAAACGCCACAAAAAGCTCCAACAGACTGATGCCCAAAGCCGCCGACACCGACAAGGGCGCCACCCACACTTTTTCGAATAGGAAAATGAGCGCCAAGAACGCCAAAATCACGATATGCCCGGCGATCATGTTGGCGAACAACCGAATACACAAAGCGAACGTTTTTGTCAAAAGGCCCAACAGTTCGATCGGGTACATCAACGGCAACAACCACACTGGCATGCCGTGGGGAACGAGGCTTTTGACGTATCCCCCGAACCCGTGCTCGCGCACGCCGGCCACGTTGATCATAAAAAAAGTGCATACGGCCAGGGCCGCCGTCACGGAAATGTTGCCCGTCGGCGTCGCGCTTCCCGGGACCAAGCCCATCAAATTCATGAGAAGAATAAAAAAGAACGTGGAGAGAAAGTAAGGCAAATAGGCGCGCCCTTCCTCCCCCAGATTGGGAAGGACGATATCGTCGCGAACAAACACGGCGAGACTTTCGACGAACAGCACCCATCGGTTTCGTTTTCCCCGTCGCGCCATTTGACCGGCGGCCACAAACGAGGCCGCGGCCACGGCCGCGGCGATCCACATCACCAGCAAATGTTTGGAGAACCGAAACGACAGCGGACCCGCGCTGACGTGGGAGTAGACGTGGTCCAAAAGATGGTGTTCCAAGGTGTGGACAAAGTTCATTGGGGCAACCTGTTCTGCCTCCCGATAAAATAGACCTCGATTATAGACAGCCCCGCCAAGGCCCCCGCCGCCGACAAAGCAAACAGCGCGACGGTGGAGGGATCAAACCGCCAGGCCGCCACGATGCCCGCGGCCACCCCCGCCAACCGACCCAAAATTCCACCGAGAAACACACCGAAAAAAAAGCCGTTCGAACCCCGCAACGCCAACGACAACGTCCAGTAACTGGGCAACGCCAACCCTGCCGCCAGCCACACGCCCCAACGAACGGGACCCGCCGATGGGGAAAGGAACGTTGCCGCCGTTATCAACCCCGAAACCATTGCCAAAGCCCCCGTCGCACACAGGCGAAGGGACCGAACCTCCGATCGCACGGCTCACCGATCCCGTAAAAAAGGTTTCAAAAAAGTGTACATCCCGACGGCCAATCCCACCGCGCCTCCCGCCAACAAACCCCAGGGGTCTGTGTTCCACCGGGCATCGGCGCGGCGCCCGACGTAAAGGCCCACCAACACAGAGACAGCCAACTGGGTTCCGCCCAACACCGACTCAAAACCTTTCGAGCGCCCCATGGTCGCCTCCTGGCCGATCGATTGAACGAGAAGTCTACTATAGCCAGTGAACCGCTGTCAAAATAAAATTCTCTTGAACTGGAAATATTCTCTTTCTTTTGGTAGATAATGGGTACGGCCCCATGAAAAAAAAGAGCCCCCCGAAAAAATCGACCCCGCGAACAAGCGGAGGAGAACGGCGAAAGACGGAACGGCGTCGTGCGTCCCGCCGTCTGAGAAAATCCGCCGCCCCCGCCCAACGCCGAAAGGACAAAACCCGCCGTTCCGCTTCGCGTCGGCGCGGTGTTCGGCGCGCCGGAGACACTTTTTTAGGAAAAATCGAGGAATTGAAATCGTTGGGGAAAAGGGAGGAAGTGCTTCCTCCTTTGGAAGAAGAAGTGATTACGGACGGTCTTGAAACCGTTTCCGGTGACGAGCCGCCCGCCAACGAGCCAGAATCCGATCCCACAGATCCGGCCCCAGAATCAGAAAATAATTAACCAACCCCGCGGCGACGGCCAGACGGCCCACCGCGTCGCTTGTCAATAAAGCCCATCCCAACGAAGCGCCGGTCAGGTATCCCAGCCATTTGACTTTGACCGGGAGCAGAAAAAACAACAGCACCTCCACGTCCGGAAACAAGGTGGCGAACGCCAAAAAGAGACTGGCCTGAAGATACCCGTTGGTCACGACGCCGTGCAGGGGCAACAGGCCCACCAACGCCGTAGCGGCCGCCCCCGCCAAAAAATACACCGTAAACCGAAACGAACCCCACGCCTCTTCCAAGGCGGTCACCATGGTGTGCAAAAACATGAACCACACCACCATCATCAGAACGCCCAACGGCGACAAAGAGGCGGCCGCCCCGTCGGCCACAAACGGCGGCACAAACACGAACGTCACCAACCGCCACCATTGGCCCGCGCGCAACGCGTCGTTGGACAAGTTCAGCAAATTGATCAGCCCCGGCTGAAACGCGTTGAACAAAAACACCAGCGCGTTGGATAAAACGATGATGAGGGGCAATCCTTCGATACCGGAACCGTCACGAAATCGGAACATGGGAGAGGAGCGGAGCGGGCGCGTCGCCGATCGGTTCCGCCCCTCCCTGATGGAGGGGCGGAACCGTCGGCCTTCGCATCAAGCGGCGGGAGCGGGTTTCGGCTCGGGTTTGACGTTGGCGGCGGCGGGCCCTTTGGGACCCGGGGTCACCTCAAATTCGACGCCCTGCCCATCCACCAACACTTTGTCTTTGCCTTTCGCCTGAATGGCCGAATGGTGAACAAACACTTCCGGACTACCGTCCTCAGGAACCAAGAACCCATAGCCTTTCACCCGATTGTACCACTTCACTTTACCCTTCATAGAGACCTCCCGTTGATCATGAGACAGCCGCTTTCCCCCAAAACCTGACCGGGGCAACGACCCCTATCATAACTGTTTTTCGGCCGCTTGCACCGTATTTTGAAGCAGAAGCGCCACGGTCATGGGCCCGACACCCCCCGGCACCGGCGTGATCGCCCCGGCCACATCCTGGGCGGCGGCGAAATCCACGTCCCCGAAAAGACCTTCAGGCGTGCGGTTCATGCCCACATCCACGACCACGGCGCCGCGCTTGATCCATTCGCGTTTGATGAATTTCGGCGATCCGATAGCCGCCACCAACAGATCCGCCTGGCGACACACGTCATCCAGCTTATCCGTGCGGGAATGGGCCAGCGTGACGGTCGCGTCGGCCGCGAGCAACATGAATCCCAACGGTTTCCCCACCAAGCTGGACCGCCCCACCACCACCGCTTTGCGCCACGCAATGGGAATTTCGTTTTGGCGCAACAGTTCCATCACCCCCGCTGGCGTGCACGGCAAAGGCACCCCGCTGGCCAAAACATCTTTCCACGATTTTAATTGCATCCATCGCCCTTGGTTCGAGGGATGAAGGCCGTCCGCGTCTTTGGCCGGGTCCAACGCCATCAGCACCGCTTCCGGGTTCAGATGTTTGGGCAACGGCAATTGCACGATGATGCCGTGAACCCGCGGGTCGCGATTGAGCCGCTGAACCTGATCCAACAACTCTTTTTGAGAAATGGACGTCGGCAAGGGCACATGGATCGACGCCAGGCCGGCCGCCTCGCACTTTTTTATTTTTTGACCCACGTAGACGTGCGAGGCGGGATCGTCACCCACCAACACCGTGGCCAACCCCGGTTGAAGTCCCCGCTCGACAAGCGATTGGGTCCGCCGCGCCACGTCCGCGAGCACGGTGGCCGCGGCGGCTTTTCCATCCAACAATTTGAGCGACATAAACCCTCCTTAAAGATCCCGTGAAGTCTCAGTGATCGTCATTGCCGGACCGGTTCTGTCCGGAATGGATTCCGGCCAACTCCATGCCGCACTGACTTGATTTCGCATTTATTGAATCACCCACAGTTTGACTTTTTCCGGCAAGACGCGGAACGTCACCTGGCGCGCCGGTTTGACCGGCGGGGGCTCGCCGTCGGCCTGGGGCCAAATGGGCACGTCGGTTTCCAGGGACAGATGCGTGGATGTGATCTTGGTGATCTTATTGTCGAACAAGGAGCGCCCCCACCGCCCGCGCAACAACCGCAACGCCAAACGCAGCTTGTTGCGCGCCGGCACCAAATATAAGCGCAACCGGCCCTCTTCCGGAGAAATCGACGGCTCAAAAAACAGCCCGCCCGAAAAATACGGGGCCAACGCCGCCAACGTAAAATAATATCGACCTTCCAACCGGCCTTGGTCCCACTGGGCCTGGACGCCGATGGGGTCGAACGAAAACAACACCCGCCAGGGCGAGTCCTTTCGCTCGAAAGAAGAACGGGGCCGCCCGAACCCGGCGTTGTTGATGAAAATGTCTTCTCCATCCACCTCGGCCGAGCGGGGCGAACTTTTCCATGCCATGTGGCCCAGTGACAACGAGGCCAACCGCCCCTGAGCCCGGACGGATTCCCATCGACCCCAACACTCTTTTGACAACCCAAAATGGCGAGCCAAATCGTTGCACGTCCCGGCCGGAACCAACGCCAGTTCCATACGGTCCAGGGCTTTTCGTTTCCACAACCCCTTCACCACCCGATGAAGCGTGCCATCTCCGCCCCACACGACCAGTCGGGTCACGTTGATTTTCAACGCCCAATCCAACAGGGTTTCCGTGTGAGTCGGATGTTGCCGAGCGATCCGCGCCCATTGGGAGAGGTCTTTTCCGAACGAGGTCAGCGCGCTCACCCAGGGGGTCTGGCGCAGGGAGGGGTTCATTAAGTGGAATACGTTGGCCATACCGGAGACTATTTAAGCATGTACGGGCCGTTTGTGGTATAATCCGGTACCCAAATTCCAAATTCCGAAGATCCCCTCTTTTAAGGACACTATGACGCTTATTGAAAAGACCGAATCGTTACGTCGCGCCGATGTTCGAAACATCGCCATCATTGCCCACGTCGACCACGGCAAGACCACGTTGGTGGACGCCATGTTTCGCCAAACCGGCGAATTCAAGGTCAAGGCCGACCAGGCGCAAGAATGTCTGATGGACTCGAACCCCCAAGAACGGGAACGGGGCATTACCATATTGGCCAAATGCACGTCCGTTCAGGTGGGGCCCACGCGGATCAACATCGTGGACACCCCCGGCCACGCGGATTTCGGAAGCGAGGTGGAACGCATTTTAACCATGGTGGACGGGGTTATTTTATTGATCGACGCGCTCGATGGCCCTATGCCTCAAACACGGTTCGTGTTGCGCAAATCGTTGGAACTGGGCCTCAAACCCATCGTGGTGGTCAACAAAGTCGACCGCCCTTTCGCTGATCCGCCCCGAGCGCTCAACGCCACGTTCGACCTGTTTGTGGATTTGGACGCCAACGACGAACAGTTGGATTTCCCCATCCTGTATGCGTCGGGGAAAAACGGCTGGGCTTCGGAAGACTTGCACGTTGCGTCCACCACGCTTCAGCCTTTGTTCGACGTGATTGTGCGCCATGTGCCCGGACCGGTGGCCGACCCCGACGCGCCCTTGCAAATGCTGACCACGATGGTCGACTACAACAGTTATGTGGGACGCATCGCTATCGGGCGCATCCACGCTGGCCGCGTGGAACGAAACCAGACAGTGACCCTCCTCAAGCAAGACGGTCGGAGCTTATCGGCTCGTGTCATGAAACTTTACGGTTTCTTTGGTTTGGAACGGCGGGAAATTGCTTGCGCCCAAGCCGGAGACATCGTGGCCGTGGCCGGCATGGAAGAAGCCCGCGTGGGCGACACCGTGGCGGCGGCGGAAAATCCCGTGGCCCTTCCCCCGCTTAAAATCGACGAGCCCACCTTGTCCATGGAGTTTATGGTCAACGACAGCCCCTTTTCCGGCCGGGAAGGGAAATTTTTGACCTCGCGCCACCTGCGCGAACGGTTGGAACAGGAAATGAAAACGAACGTGGGATTGCGCGTGGAAGAATTGGCCCTGAACGTGTTCAAAGTGTCCGGCCGGGGCGAACTGCATTTGTCCGTCTTAATTGAGACCATGCGGCGGGAAGGATTTGAACTGGCGGTGTCCCGGCCCCAGGTCATACTGAAAGAAGAAAACGGCCAGGTTCTGGAACCGGCGGAATACTTGATCATCGACGTGGAACAATCGTATCAAGGCGCGATCATGGAAAATTTGGGCAAGCGGGGATTGGACATTAAAAACATGCACGTGGACCACCACAATCGATTGCGGTTGGAAGGGGTCATTACGGCGCGGTCGTTGATCGGCTTTAAAGCGGAACTGTTGGCTCTCACCAAAGGCAACGGGCTGATGCACCACAGTTTCCACGGATACGTTCCCCGCGCCGCCGCGCCGGCTCGCCGGGCATCGGGGGTTCTGGTGGCCAAAGAAAGCGGGCTGGCCACGTCGTACGCGTTGCAAAGTTTGCAAGAACGGTTGGTGTTGTTTGTGGCCCCCCAAATGGATATATACGCTGGGATGATCGTGGGCCAAAATTCCCGCGAAAACGACATGGTGGTCAACCCCTGCAAACGCAAAGCCCTCACCAACATGCGCGCCGCGGGATCCGACGACCTTGTTCAACTGACGCCACCGCGGGTGTTTACCCTGGAGCAGGCCATCGCCTACATCGAAGACGATGAACTCGCCGAAATCACCCCCCAACGCATCCGCCTTCGCAAAAAAGAGTTGGACCACAGCCTCCGACGAAAAAACGAAAAACGGGAGGAGGACCTGGAAGAGTCCCGATGATCATCCGACCCCAATCGAAAGGGTTCATCTGCTTGACGGCCCATCCGGACGGATGCGCCAAAAACGTGGAATCCCAAATTCGCGCGGCCCGGACCATCCCCCGAGGATCCGGGCCGAAATCCGCCCTGATCATCGGAGCCTCTACCGGATACGGGCTGGCGAGCCGAGTTGTGGCCGCTTTCGGATACGGCGCGTCGACCGTGGGCGTGTCGTTTGAAAAACCCGCGGACGAGCGGCGCACCGCCACGCCGGGCTGGTATAACACGGCGGCTTTTGAACGCACCGCCGAAGGGGCGGGCCTCAAGGCCTGGAGCTTGAACGGCGATGCCTATTCGCACGCCATGAAACAGGACGTGATCGCCCGACTGAAATCAACGGGCCCGGTGGACTTGGTTGTCTACAGCCTAGCCTCGCCACGACGGATCCACCCGGACACAGGGGAAGTATTCACCTCCGCGCTCAAACCCATTTTACGACCGTATTCGTCCAAAACCGTCAACTTTCAAACGGGAGCCATGTCGGACGTCACCTTGGCCCCGGCCACGGCGGAAGAAATAAATCACACCGTGGCGGTCATGGGCGGAGAGGACTGGTCGCTGTGGATTGACGCGCTGGAAAAGGCCGACCTCCTGGTCCCGGGCGCGTTGACGGTCGCTTACTCTTACGCCGGGCCCGCCTTGACAGGGCCGATTTATCGAGGGGGAACCATCGGCCGAGCGAAGGATCACTTGGAAACCACCGCTCTACGACTCAACGATCGGCTGGCGCGAAACGGCGGACGGGCGGTTGTGTCGGTCAACAAAGCGTTGGTGACCCAAGCCAGTTCCGCCATCCCCGTGATGCCGCTTTATATTTCGATTTTGTATAAGACCATGAAAAGCAAGGGGTTCCACGAAGGATGCAGTGAACAGGCCGTTCGCTTATTTTCCGAACACCTCTACGCCAAAACCCCTCCCCCCACCGACGACGCGAAACGGATTCGTATCGACGATTGGGAAATGCGCCCGGAGGTACAGGCCGAGGTCGCCTGGGCCTGGGACCGCGTCACGGGACGCAATCTGGATCGGTATGCCGACCTGGCGGGGTACCGGGAAGACTTTTTCAAATTGTTTGGATTTGGTTGGCCCGGCGTGGACGAATCGGCCGACGTGGACCCACAGGTTCCCATCCCCTCCCTGAATTTACAAACAGCGTAGGACCATCCCGAAAAATTCAGTCAGCCGATCTTTTACGTCGATAACGGGGACATTCTGTTCAACACCCTGCCGATCGCGGCCCCGTTCCACCCGGGGAATCCCGGCTATTCCCACCAGGCTTTCTTTTTTTCACCCAGGGTAGGTTTCTTGGCGGGGACAGCGGTCGGTTTTTTGTTGAGAAGTGACTGTTTGCGGGCCGCGGATTTCACCCCGGCCGGTTTATTGCTCTTGGGCGTTCGTCCCAGCGGCGTGTTGGAGTAGATGTCCATACGAGATGTCGGGCCCGAGGAAATCGGTTTTGATCGCTTGGGCGCGGGAGCAAGGGATTTCATTAAATCTTCGCCAGCCGACACGTCAATGCCTTCCACTCGAAAGGTGTTCGTCAGCTTGGTCAACAAACGCCGTTTTTCCGACGTCGAATTGCCGGAGTAAGCGATTTCCCGCACCCGGGTTTCAAATTCATCTTGGCGGGCGGCCTTTTTGGTTTTTAATTCCAACTGAAGGGCGACGGCTTTGGTCAAGCGGGTTTGGTCGGCTTCGGTGTCGCGGTACTTGTTTTGAAGGGCTTGGAGAAATCGCAGGTCGGGTTCGTAGAACACTTCGGGAACCCCGTATTTAAAATGGCCGTCCAATTCTCTGTCCAACGCCGCCTGGTCGGCGGCTTGAATGGGGTTCCATTCCGCAGACCAACGGCCCATGGCGGTGGCCATCACAAACCCCGCGCACAACATCCCCGTTAACAGAAGGAACCGGTGCAGGCCCCGGGGCACTTTTAACAGAAACGGGATGAGGGCCACCGCGATCAACGGGCCCAAAACAAATTGGGCCGCCCCAACTTGTAAAACCGCGCCGGATTTGTGAAGCCCTTTCACAAAAAACAACAACCACAGGGAATGCCCGAACGCCGACACCGCTCCCCCCATCACCCCTGCCACAAGCACTTCGCGAACCACTTGGCGGCGAAACGCGTTGACCACAAACCGAGCGATGGTCTGGTCGGGCGAAAACGAAAGGGATTCCCGGGCCAACGCCAGGGCTTTTTTCCAATCCCCGGCGACCCGGGCCTCTTCCGCCGATGTAGCCGCGGTCATTCCAAACGACGTCAGGGGATCTTTTTCAGCCACCACCCGTTTGCTGGCGGGGTCCACCCAGTAGGCGAACTCTTGCCCGGCGCAATAGCCCGTGATTCGGACCAAACTTCCCTCGATCAATTCCAATCTCCGCTTAACCACACGCGAAGAGGCCGCGCTGTTTTTGCTTTCGCGTTTGAGAAGGTCGACGGTCGCGATACGCACGGGAGCCGGCGGATCCGCGGCCACCACCTGTTGCTCAGGTGGAACCGCGGGATCAAAATCAAAAGGATCGGACGGTTGCCCCTTTTCGAGAGCCATATCCAAGGCCTGTTTGGTTCCCCCGTCCACGACAAATACCGCCTGACGAAAAGCGCTCGGTTTAAAGGAAGCCCGAAAGGACTGCCCTGATACAATTTTTTTGTGCCCGGCGCAGACGGCGCAGACCACTTTCCCTTTTCCTTTGCATTTTTCACAGGTGGCCTTTCCGGACCCCTGACATTGGGGACAAAGCACTTTTCCGCCTTGGCAATGGGTGCACGGAAACTTTCCGGTTCCCCCGCAGGCATCGCATCGGGCCACGCGGCCGCCCACCTCGCCCGACGCCAGTTTTCCTTCACCGCCGCACCGCAAACAACTGACCTTCTCGGCTCCCTTGCAAAACACGCACGTTTGGTGTCCCGCGCCCAAACAAACAGAACACGATTCAACCCCTTTTCCCGCGCACGCTTTGCATCCCGATTCCCCCTTTTGAAAACAGTCGTTGCACTCTTTGATCTGCAGGGACCCCGCAACGAAGTAGGTGTCTGAGTGGGGCGAAAAATCGGACCGTGTTTCAGAGGGGTGCGCCCACAGCTCGGGCGCAACCCCCGCCGGTCCCGCCGGGGCGAAAAGGGGTCCGCCCGTTTTCTCGGCCAATTCCGGCGTCAACGGTTTAACCGTGACGGCCGCCACCAGTTCCCGGTTTTCCACAAGGGAGTGAAGAATCAAAGCGTAGGCGGGAACCCGCTCGCCGCGCGTTACATGAAGGTTTTTGTCCACCACCTCGCGGGCGGTGGGGCTGTGGGACCGCAAATGAGCCAGCAAAAGGTCTTTTAACGGTTCGAGCTCTTCCGGCGCCAATTCTTGAACGGATGAAAATGGCTTCATCAAGGACATGGAACTCCTCAAGAAAAAATCAACACCCTTTCTTCAAACCCACGGATCAATTTTCTCAAGGGCTCGTATATGAATGTATTCTAGGTTCAGTTCGTCACACGGTCAAGGGTTTTGTGCTGTTGGAGGGAAAGATCACAGAGAGCCCAGGGACACTTTCTGGGGGCGGGGCTGGCCTTCTTGGTCCCATTCTTTTTGGCACAGCGTTTGGTATTCGCACCAATGGCACCGGGACGGCTCGAACGATCGGGGAAAATCCCGGCGGGATTCGGCCAAAACCAACCGGTCCAGCAGGGTGGCCAGCTGAGCGGCGATACGGCCCATGTCCGCCGCCGTGGGCGCGGGAAAGACCACCGGATCTTGCAAACCCGCGGCACCGTCGGCTCCGTCGCCTTTAACGAACACGTCAAAACACAATTCTTTCGGCGGGCGGCCGAACATCCGCTCGCACGCCCAGGAATAAATCACCAGTTGCGTTCGGTCGGCCCGGCGGGGATCGTAGGGTTTATTGGACGTTTTGAAATCGTGCAGGACCCAATCCGTGTCCAGCAGATCGAACTGGCCCGTGAGCTCGTGATCGTTGGGAAGAGGAAGGCGAAACGAACATTCCACCCCCCGCGTGGCGGGTTGCAAACCCGGCGCCCGCTCTTTTAAAAACCGGTCCAAGAAATGTTCCCCCAAGGCCCGCAGGTAATGGGGATCGCTGGGTCCCCGCAAAAATTCGTCCGGAACCGCTTCCAACCGTTCATCCAGAGTGCGGCGAAAGAAAACAGCCACCTCTCCAATGGGCAAATCTTTGCGGGTTTCGATTTTTTGCAGGAAATTATGTTCCAAACTTTCATGGATCGAAACGCCAAACGCCAATTCGGGTTTCGTGGGGGCGGGAATCTGGGACACATAGCGGTACTCGTATTTTTTGGGACAAAAACCGTAACTGCCGATACGCGAATAGCTGGACCTCACACTCCACCCACCACCACCCGGGGGATCCGCAAGGTGGGAAGACCGTCGGATACGGGAACGTTCTGCCCTTCTTTTCCGCAGGTTCCCACCGACCAACCCAAATCCCACCCCATCCGGTCGATGCTTTTTAAGACCTCCGGCCCGTTGCCCAGCAGGTTCGCGCCCCGGACCGAATGAAGGGGCACGCCGTTTTCCACCCAATAACCTTCCTCCACCTCGAACACAAAGTCGCCGGTGGCCGTGTTCACCTGTCCGCCGCCCAAACGCGTCACGTAAAGGCCCCGCGTCAAATCCCGCAGAATGTCGTCCGGATCGTCGGGACCAGGCGCGATGAACGTATTGGACATCCGGGGAATCGGCCGATGGGCGAACGATTCCCGTCGGCCGTGTCCGTTGGAAGGGCGCTGGCTTTTTTGGGCCGAGCGCACGTCGTACAGATAATCGCGCAAAACACCGTTTTCGATCAACACGGTTCGCCGAGCGGGAGTTCCTTCGTCGTCAAACAAAAACGACCCGCGCTGACCGGGCCGGGTGGGATCATCCAAAACCGTAATTTTTTCCCCGGCAACCCGCCGGCCCACTTTCCCGCCATAATGGGGCGAACTCCCGTCTAAAATGGCGTCGGCTTCCAGGGAATGACCCACCGCCTCGTGGATCAACGTGCCCCCTGCCTCGGCGGCGATCACCACGGACATTTCGCCCAATGGCGCCGAAGGGGCCTCCAATTTCATCAGGGCCCGTCGGGCGGCTCGGGCCGACACGGCGCAGGGATCCACGGAGATCAAATCGTTCCAGTCCCCCTGAACCGCGACCACCTCATAACCCGTTTGCCGCAACACGCCCTGCTCGGCCGTCACCTGAACCACAAACGTCCGGTACGACCGCTGTTCAAAATAGGATTTGTCTTCGAAGGTCACGCCGCCGACTGTTTTGTTCAGTTCCCCCCAGGTGAGGCGAACTTGGCGCACGCGGGGATCGTTCCGGGCGGCCCGGTCGGCCTCCGACAGCCAAGCAATTTTTTTGTTGAAAGGAAGGTCGGGGCGAAGAGAACATTCATCGGGCGCACGGGGCCACGTCCGCCCGTGGAACGCAACGCGCCCCCCCAACAAGCGCGCTTGGTCTCGAACCCGGCGGGTTTCCGACTCCGTCAAACCCCGGGTCAACGGGGAACGGGCTTCTAAAGACGCGTAAGCCCCCGGGTCCCCCAGCGCCCGCAGGCCAACCCCGGAACACTCGGTATCCGTCACGGAGTCGAGACGGCCGTCTTCCCAACACAGCGTTCGCCGAAGAGATTCTTCCGCATACAGTTCGAGTTTAATCATCAAGCCGCCCCGTCCCAAAAACCCCGCGCTCGGGCCCCCCCCCCCCCCAGACGAACGAAAAAACGGGGCGACACAAGGCGGGCCCCCCCCCCGAAAATTTTTCCTTTCCCGGAGCATTTCCGTCCGGGAGGGCTCGACAATTCTGTCCTTTGCACCAGGGATGCTAGCCCCGTTCCAGCCGGGGAATCCCGGTTATTCATCCAGGGGCCAGCGGGTGGTGAACACCGCCCCCCGGCCCAACACCGACCGGACCTGAATGGCCCCCCCGTGGGCCTCCACAATGCGTTTGGCCAAAGCCAAACCCAACCCCGCCCCTTCCACCTGGCCGGTAAAGGTGTCTTCCACTTGATAAAACTTTTTAAAAATTCGTCCCACGTCTTCGGGCGGAATTCCGGGCCCGTCGTCTTCCACCGACACAACCGCTTCGGCCCCTTCCGCGCGGGCGTAGAGACGAACCCGTTTGTTCGGTTTGGGATTAAACTTAGCCCCGTTGTCGATGAGGTTTCTGAGCACCTCGGAAAATCGGTCGGGGTCCACCGATAAGGCCGGCAGGGTGTCGATGCTTTCGTCAATGTTAAAATCGACGTTTTGACGGGCCAAGTCGGCCGCCATGGACGCGCGCACGCCATCCACCAACACCCGCGCGCGACACCGTTTGCGCGCCAGCGCCACGGTCTGAGATTCGACCGTGGCAAAATTAAGAAGCCGTTCGACCAATTGGGACAGCTTGTTTCCCTGGTCGCGCATCGCCGTCAACCCTTGGCGTTGGGTGGGCGTCAGCGACTTATCTTCCAGCAACAGCGGAGCGAACCCCGTGATCGACACCAAGGGGGTTTTGAGTTTGTGGGAAATGACCGCCAAAAAATTTTGTTTCAGCCATTCTTCCCGGCGGGCTTCAGTCACGTCCCGAAAAATCAGCAGGGCCCCGGATCCGTCGCGCAACATCTGAAAAGAACCGTCCAAAATGAACTTTTTTCCGGACGGCCGCGACAGGGTCAACCGGGCCGGCTCTTTTCCCTCAAAAACCACTTTCAGGGGCGGAGTCACATCAAACGCGCGAAAAAGGTCCGCGGCGTTGCGCCCGGCGGGGTCGTCCGCCACGCCCAACAGCGTGGCCCCCGCGGCGTTGAGCAACGTCACATGCCCCTCCGTGTCCATCAACAGGGCCCCATCCGACATTTCACGAACCAAGGTGGACAACGTATTTTTTTCGCTGTTAAGTCGGGTAAACAGTCGGGCGTTTTCGATGGCGACGGCGGCTTGGGCGGCAAAAATCTCGAGGGCGCGGCGGTCGAGAACGGTGAACCCGTTCCCGTCTTTCTTGTTGATCCCTTCCAGAACACCCACCAACCGCCCTTGGTGCAGGAGAGGCACCGCCACCACATGGCGGGTCACAAAATCGCTTCGGGTATCCACACGGGTGGTCCAGCGGGGATCGTTCTGAACGTCGTTGACCACCACCGGAACCCCGTTAGCCGCCACCCATCCGGCCACGCCCTCGCCGGGTTTTAACCGAACGGACTTGACCTTATCGCCCGCCGTTCCCAGGGCCACGTCAAACACAAGTTCGCCGGTGGATTCGTCTTTGAGAAGAATTGAGCCGGATTGCGCCCGGACCACCCGGGCGGCCAGTTCCATAACGGTTTTAAGTAGGGAAGGCAGATCCAGAGCGCCCGCCAACGCTCGGCTGGCTTCAAGCAACGTTTCAAAATCCGCCGCGGTCAGCGGACCCGGCTCGTCGAGAGGCTCTGTCATTCAGGGCAGATCGGTGTGTCCCATAAGGTATCGATCCACTTCCCGGGCGGCTCCGCGGCCTTCGTTGATGGCCCACACCACCAGGCTTTGGCCCCGTCGCGCGTCGCCGGCGGCGAACACGCCCGGAACGTTGGTGGCAAACCGCCCGTGATCGGCTTTAATGTTGGAACGAGGGTCACGCTCCACACTGAGCTCTTTCAACAGTTTCTCTTCCGGTCCCAAAAACCCCAGGGCCAACAAAACCAGCTGGGCGGGCCACACTTTTTCCGTCCCCCGAACCGGCACGGGACCCGACGGACCCCATTCCACCTGGACCGTGTGAAGCTCTTTGACGCGTTTGGAATGTTCGCCCCCTTCGAGGCGCGTGGTGGAAATGAGAAACTGGCGGGGATCCGCTCCAAAAACGGCGGCCGCTTCTTCCTGGCCATAGTCTGTGCGGAAAACTTTAGGCCATTGGGGCCACGGATTGTCGGAAGCCCGTTTCTCCGGCGGGCGAGGCATGATTTCAAACTGGACCACGCTTTTGGCTCCCTGACGCAAGGCCGTACCCACGCAGTCGGTGCCCGTGTCGCCGCCGCCGATGACCACCACGTCTTTGCCCGCCGCGGAAATGGACCGGCCGTCCTTGAGTTTTGAATCCAACAAACTTTTCGTGTTGGCGTGCAAAAACTCCATGGCGAAATGAATCCCTTTCAATTCGCGCCCGGGCACCTTCAAATCCCGGGGCACCGTCGCGCCCAGGGCCAACACCACGGCATCAAACTCTTTTTTAAGTTTTTCCGCCGAATAGGCCGCCGACCCCACCTCGGTGTTGGGCACGAACGCGACCCCCTCTTTGGCCAACAAATCCACCCGGCGTTGAACCACGTCCTTGTCCAATTTCATATTGGGAATGCCGTACATCAGAAGACCGCCGATCCGGTCGGCCCGCTCAAACACCGTGACCGAATGGCCCGCCCGGTTCAACTGAGCGGCGGCCGACAGTCCGGCCGGGCCCGATCCCACCACCGCCACTTTTTTGCCGGTGCGTTTTTGGGGGGGCTCGGCTTTCACCCACCCTTCGGCGAACCCGCGATCGATGATCGACACTTCGATATTTTTAATGGTCACCGGCGGCTCGGATATTCCTAACACGCACGACCCTTCGCAGGGCGCGGGACAGACCCGACCGGTGAATTCCGGGAAATTGTTTGTTTTGTGTAACCGTTCCAGAGCGTCTTCCCATAACCCACGAAACACCAAATCGTTCCATTCCGGAATGAGGTTATTGATGGGACAGCCCGACGCCATCCCCGCCACCAAATTGCCCGTGTGGCAAAAAGGAACCCCGCAATCCATACACCGGGCCCCCTGCTTGCGCAAAGAGTCTTCGGGCATGTGTTGGTGGAACTCCTCCCAATGGCGAATCCGTTCCGTGGGGGAGGCGTCCGCGGGAAGCTCCCGTTTAAATTTCATAAACCCCGTCGGCTTCGCAACCCCCAACGGTTTCGGCGGCGTCACGGCACTCATTAGTTCCCCCCCACCCGCGACAAATCGCGGGCGTTTTCTTCGAACGCGGCCATGATGGCTTGGTCGCCCGTCATGCCGGCTTGGTGCATTTTTTTGATGGTGGAAATCATCCGTTTGTAGTCCCGAGGCATAATTTTAACGAAGGTCCGGATCAACGCGGGGCCCTCTTCCAAAATGCGTTTGGCCACAGTGCTGGTGGTGTGCAACAAATGTTTCACCAACAACCCGTGAACTTCCTGCACATCCTCTTCTTCCATGGGTTCGGCTTCCACCATTTCCTTGTTCACCTTGCTGAGAAAATCGCCGTTGACGTCCCACACGTACGCCACGCCGCCGGTCATGCCCGCGCCAAAATTACGCCCGGTGGGCCCAATAACCACCACCCGGCCGCCGGTCATGTATTCGCACCCGTGATCCCCCACGCCTTCCACCACAGCGTGAACACCGGAATTGCGCACCGCGAAGCGTTCCCCCGCCAGCCCGCGGATGTAGGATTCGCCCGACGTGGCCCCGTAAAACGCCACGTTGCCGACAATGATATTTTCTTCCGGCACATACCCCGCGGCCCGCGGCGGCGTCAAAATCAGCTTGCCTCCCGAGAGCCCCTTGCCGAAATAATCGTTGGCGTCTCCTTCCAAAGACATCGTCATTCCCCGGGGAATAAACGCCCCAAAACTTTGGCCCGCCGATCCCTGGAACGTCAGGTCAATGGTATCGTCAGGCAACCCCTTGGCGCCGTAACGGCGGGTCAACTCGCTCCCCAGCTGGGTCCCCACCACCCGGTCGCGGTTACGAATGGGCACGACCGCCTCAACTTTTTCACCCTTCTCCAAGGCGGGTTTGCACAGGTCCAACAACACCCGCCGGTCTAAAGAACCGTCCAGACCGTGATCTTGGGTCATTTGGCAATAACGGCCCACGTCCGGCCCCACCGGCGGCGAATAAAGAATGTTCGAAAAATCCACCCCTTTGGCTTTCCAGTGGTCCACCGCTTTGCGCGCTTCCAAACGGTCCACCCGGCCGATCATCTCGTTGAAAGACCGGAACCCCATTCGAGCCATGTGTTCCCGGACCTCCTGGGCAACAAACCGCATAAAATGAACCACGTGAGACGGATCGCCCGTAAACTTCTTGCGCAGTTTGGGATCCTGCGTGGCAACGCCCACCGGGCACGTGTTCAAATGGCACACGCGCATCATGACGCAACCCAACACCACCAGGGGCGCCGTGGCAAACCCAAACTCTTCGGCCCCCAACAGGGCGGCGATCACCACGTCGCGGCCTGTTTTCAACTGGCCGTCGGTCTCAACGACAATCCGACTGCGAAGGTTGTTTAACACCAACGTTTGGTGTGTTTCCGCCAACCCCAATTCCCACGGCAGGCCCGCGTGTTTAATAGACGATTGGGGCGATGCGCCCGTTCCGCCGTCGTATCCCGAAATCAACACCACGTCGGCATGGGCTTTCGCGACCCCGCGGCCACGTGCCCCACCCCACCTCGGCCACCAGTTTCACGCTGATGCGGGCCTGGTGGTTGGCGTTTTTAAGGTCGTGGATGAGTTCGGCCAAATCTTCGATGGAATAAATGTCGTGGTGCGGCGGCGGCGAAATGAGCCCCACCCCGGCCGTGGTGTGGCGCGTGCGCGCCACCCAGGGATACACTTTTGTGCCGGGCAGTTGACCGCCTTCGCCGGGTTTGGCCCCTTGGGCCATTTTGATCTGAATTTCCCGAGCGTTGACCAAGTATAGGCTCGTCACGCCAAACCGGCCGGACGCCACCTGTTTAATCGCGCTGTTTTTGGAATCGCCGTTGGGCAACAGTTTGTAGCGTTCCGGATCTTCGCCCCCTTCGCCGGTGTTGGATTTTCCACCCACGCGGTTCATGGCGATAGCCAACGATTCGTGGGCCTCTTGGGAAATGGACCCGTAACTCATCGCGCCCGTCTTAAACCGTTTCATGATGGATTCCACCGATTCCACTTCGTCGATGGGCACCGCCCGATCGGCCGGTTTAAGGTCCAACAGGCCCCGCAAGGTGTAGTGTTCCCGGGCCTGATCGTTGATCAACGCCGCGTAACTTTGATACACGTCGTATCGGTTGGTCCGGCACGCCAACTGAAGGCGGTGAATGGTTTCTGGATTGAACAGATGCCGTTCGCCCTCTTTGCGCCACTGATAATTTCCGCCCGCATCCAACACGTGGGCATCCGACGAAACCGCTGAAAACGCCCGATGATGACGACGGCGGGCCTCTTCGGCGATCACGTCCAACCCCACCCCGCCCACCCGGGACGGAGTCCAAGTAAAATACTGATCAACCACCTCTTGGCTTAAACCCAACGCCTCAAAAATTTGGGCGCCGCCATAACTTTGGATGGTGGAAATTCCCATTTTCGAGATGGTTTTAACGACGCCTTTGGTGGCGGCCTTGACATAATTTTTAATCGCCGCCTTATGATCCACGCCCACCAACATTCCCTGTTGGATCATATCGTCGATGGTTTCGTAGGCCATATACGGATTGATGGCCCCCACGCCGTATCCCAACAACACGGCGAAATGGTGGGTTTCCCGGGGCTCACCGGATTCCAAAATCAAGCCCACTTTCATGCGGGTGCCTTTGCGGATCATGTCGTGGTGAAGGCCCGCCACCGCCAACAACGCGGGGATAGGCGCCTTTTTCTCGCTGACGCCCCGGTCGGACAATATCAATATGTTCACCCCGCCGGACGCGGCCCTGTCCGCCGCGGCGAACAACTCGTCCATGGCCCGACGGAGCCCTTCGCCACCCGAGGTGGGATCAAACAAAATAGGCAGGGTCAGGGATCGGAACCCCGGCTCTTTGACCTGGCGAAGCTTTTCCAACTGTTCGTTGGTCAAAATCGGGCTTTTCAATTCGATCAGTCGGCAACTTTCCGCGGCGGGGTCGAGCAGGTTGCGCTCGCCGCCGATGGCCGTGGACGCCGAGGTCACAATTTCTTCCCGCAAACAGTCGATGGGCGGGTTGGTGACCTGGGCGAACAGTTGCTTGAAATAGTTGGGCAACAGTTGGGGTTTATCGGACAACACCGCCAACGGCGTGTCAGTGCCCATGGCGCCCACGGGTTCCACCCCGTTTTTGGCCATGGGTTCCATCACCACGCGCAGGTCTTCATAAGAGTAGCCGAACACCTGCTGGCGCTGGACCACGGTGCTGTGATCCTCGCGCACCGGTTTGTCCTGGTCCACCAAATCGTCCAGGGCGATCAGGTTTTTGTCCAACCAAGCGCGGTACGGACGTTCCGCGGCCACGGTTTTTTTGATTTCGTCGTCGGAAATAATCCGGCCCTGTTCGGTGTCAATCAACAGCATTCGGCCGGGCTGAAGCCGTCCCTTTTGGACCACCCGTTCGGGATCGATGTCCAACACGCCCACTTCGCTGGCCAATACGATAAAATCGTCGTTGGTGACCACATACCGAGACGGCCGCAACCCGTTGCGATCCAACACCGCGCCCACTCGGACACCGTCGGTAAAACCGATCGAGGCCGGACCGTCCCAGGGCTCCATCAAACACGCGTGGTATTCGTAAAAAGCCTTCTTGTCCTCCGACATGCTTTCATGGTTCGCCCAAGGTTCGGGAATCATCATCATCATGGCGTGGGGCAGACTGCGCCCGGACAACACCAAAAATTCCAGGCAGTTGTCGAACATGGCCGAGTCGGACCCATCGGTGTCGATGACCGGCATGAGCCGTTTCAAGTCGTTGCCGAACACGTCGGACTTGAGCAGAGCCGAGCGGGCGTGCATCCAGTTGACGTTCCCGCGCAGGGTGTTGATTTCACCGTTGTGGATAATGTAGCGGTAGGGGTGGGCCCGGTTCCAGTTGGGGAACGTGTTGGTGGAAAACCGCGAGTGGACCAACGCCAAGGCCGATGTCAGGTCGGGATCGCGCAGTTCCGGGTAATAATCTTCCATCTGGCCGGCCAACAGCATGCCTTTGTAGACGATGGTGCGTGACGACAGGCTGGGTATGTAAAACCGGTTGGACCCGTTTTCGTTCAAAAATTTAATGGAATGTTCGGCCCGCTTGCGGATGAGATAAAGAACCCGCTCAAACGCCATCGCGTCGCTGTCCTTGACATTTTTTCCTTTTGCGATGAAGGCCTGGCGCATAAACGGTTCGCCGGCCCGGGCCGTAAGGCCCAGGGCACTGTTGTTCGTGGGCACGGTGCGCCAACCCAAAAACGTTTGCCCTTCTTCGGCCACCAACTGTTCGAATTGTTTTTCCGCGGTGCGGCGATCGTCGGCGTTTTGCGGGAGGAACATCATCGCCACGCCGTACAGGCCGGGGTCTGGAAGAACGATCTTTTCTTTGGCGGCGGCCTTTTTCAAAAATCCGTGGGGCAATTGGATCAACACCCCCGCTCCGTCGCCGGTGTTGGCTTCGCACCCGCACGCGCCGCGGTGGTTCAAATTGTTCAATACTTCCAGCGACTGGGCGACGATCTCGTGGGACTTTTTGCCCCTGATATTAACGACAAACCCTATCCCGCAGGCGTCCCGTTCAAATTGCGGATCGTACAAACCCTGTTTTGATGGCGCTTCGTTTTGTGTCGTCACCTTTTCACCTTCACAATGTTTTCCCGGACATTAAACTTCGTAAACAGTTATTATAATATTTTCGCAAAGGCTGTTCACGGCGTTTCCTCTCAGGAGGGGAAAATCCATGTCCGTATTCGTCCGAACGGTCGGACTTTTAACGCTGTCCAATCTGTTCATGACCTTCGCCTGGTATGCCCACCTCAAAAATTTGGGGCACCGGGGTTGGTTGACCGCCGCCGTGGTGAGTTGGGGCGTGGCTTTTTTTGAATATTGCCTTCAGGTTCCCGCCAACCGGATCGGCTACACGGTAATGAGTTTGGCGCAACTTAAAATCCTGCAAGAAGTGATTTCGTTGACGGTGTTTGTACCGTTCGCTGTGTTTTACATGGGGCAATCTCTTAAGTGGGATTACCTGTGGGCGGCGCTGTGCATGATGGGAGCGGTTTTTTTCATTTTTCGCCCATGAAAGTGGATCCGCGCCGCGTCCGATCTCTTTCATCCCGCGGGCCGGGGTCGGGACCGGTCCTCTATTGGATGAGCCGAGACCAGCGGGTCGCTGGCAATTGGGCCCTGCTACGGGCCCAAGAGAGGGCGCTGGAACGCCAAACCCCGCTGGCGGTGGTCTTTACTCTTGCGCCGGAATTTATGGGGGCCCCCCATCGCGCTTACGATTTTATGCTGAAAGGGCTGGCCCAGGTTGAAGGACGGCTGAGAGCGGCGGGGATTTCGTTTCATCTGTTGTTTGGACCGCCCGACAAGACCCTGCTCGATTTTGCCGCGCGGCACAAGGCGGGCGCCGTTGTAACGGATTTCGATCCGTTGCGTCTCAAACGGTCCTGGAAAAAGAAAATCGCTCTTCAATTGCCGGTTCTGTTCGAAGAGGTGGACGCCCACAACATCGTGCCCGCGTGGGTTGCTTCGCCCAAACAAGAGTACGGGGCTTACACGTTGCGCCCCAAACTTCACAAACTGCTCCCGGATTTTCTAACGGATTTTCCGGCGTTAGTTCGCCACCCTTTCCCGTGGACCAAAACCGTGGAAGCTGTTAACTGGGACGTTGTAATGGACCGCTTGCAACCAGACAAATCCGTCGCCCCGGTGAGAGGGATGGACCCCGGCGAATCCGCCGGCGCCAAAACCCTGGGCCTCTTCATCAAAAACCGCCTTTCCTCGTATGCGGACACCCGAAACGATCCCCTGGAAGAGGGCCAGTCGGACCTATCGCCTTACCTGCATTTCGGCCAGGTGTCGGCCCAGAAAGTGGCGTTGAGCGTTCGGCGCCACGCCTGGGACACCCCCTCGGGCCAAACTTTTTTGGAAGAGTTGATTGTTCGGCGGGAACTGTCGGACAACTATTGTCTCTACAACCCCGGCTACGATTCTTTTGATGGGTTCCCGGCATGGGCCCAAAAAAGCCTCAACGCCCATCGACAGGACAAACGTCCGTTTCTCTATCAGAGGGCGGAATTCGAAAAGGCGGCCACCCACGATCCGTTGTGGAACGCGGCCCAAACCGAGATGGTGAAACGTGGCAAAATGCACGGATACCTGCGAATGTATTGGGCCAAAAAGATTTTGGAGTGGTCGCCCACCCCGGAGGAAGCCCAATCCACGGCGATCTACTTAAATGACCGTTACGAGTTGGACGGACGGGACCCCAACGGGTACGCGGGCATTGCCTGGTCTTTGGGCGGGGTTCACGACCGGCCCTGGTTTAACCGGCCGGTGATCGGCTCGATCCGCTGGATGACGGCCAACGGGTGCAAATCCAAATTCGACACGGACGGTTACATTCGCCGGGTCAAGACGTTGTAACGCCGTTGACCTCATCGACGGAAAAGTGCTAGATTAAGGAAGCTCCCCGGAGGGGCCTCTTATGTCCTATCTCGTTCTTGCGCGCAAATACCGTCCCCAAAGCTTCAGCGATTTGGTGGGCCAAGAAGCCGTGGCCAAAACGCTTCAAAACGCGTTGGCCAGCGGACGAATCGCACATTCTTACGTTTTATCGGGCCCGCGGGGGTGCGGCAAAACCACCACCGCGCGTCTTTTGGCCCGGGCGCTCAACTGTGTCCAAGGGCCCACGCTGACCCCCTGCGGCACATGCCCCCAATGCGTAGACATTGCCGGGGGGACGTCGACCGATGACGTTTTGGAAATTGACGGCGCCTCCAACCGAGGCATCGACCAGATCCGTGAACTGCGCGAAACCGTCAAATACGCCCCGGCCCGATCGCGCTACCGGGTCATCATCATCGATGAAGCCCACCAAATTTCCAAAGACGGGTTCAACGCCCTCCTGAAAACCCTCGAAGAACCTCCGCCCCACGTGGTGTTCATGATGGCCACCACGGAATCGCAAAAAATTCCCGAGACCATTTTATCGCGCTGTCAGAGGTTCCAGCTTCGCTCGATCACGTTGGCGGACATCTTTGAGCGGTTGAAATGGATTGTGTCCCAGGAAAAATTACCGGTGCAAGACGCCGCGTTACGGGAAGTGGCCCGATCGGCTCACGGATCGTTGCGGGACGCGCTGTCGTTGTTGGACCAGGTGATCGCCTTCGCCCCCCAGGGAGCGACGGTGGAGGACGTCCGTCACTTATTGGGGTTGTTGCCGGGAGAGTTTGTTCGATCGTTCAGCGAGACAGTTCGGCAGGGGATGCCCGGACAGGTTTTGCAAGCGATCCAGAAAGCGGTGGAAGACGGGTTGGATTTGTCCCAGTTGGCGGAGGATTTGTTGGACCGGCGCCATCGATTGCTTTTATGGAAAGCGGGGGTCAGAGACGTCCGGGACCCCGACGCGGCGGAAATTGAAGAGGAGTCGACGCATTTTCCCGAATCCAGATTGGAACGGGATTTGGGTGTTTTATCCCGGGCGGTGGCGGACATGCGGCGAAGCGAGTCGCCTCGAGTCACGTTTGAGCTGGCCTGTTTAGAAATGGCTCAAGACGCGATAGCGGTTACTGAAATTTTGGACCGGTTGGAGACCCTCGAAAAAGCCCTGCGGTCAGGGTCATCCGTCCCCTCTGTGGCCATGCCGACACCCCCGAGAGAGCTGAAACCTGTTATTTCCCCCTCCCTCCCACCCCCGTCGACCGCGGCATCTGTTCCGACGGCGGGTTTGAGGCCGCCTGAACCCGTGCTGGAAAGCGGCCTGTGGGGGGCAGAAACGGTTCGGATGGCCTGGACAACGATGGTGAATGAGATCGGACACAAAAAACCCTCTTTGGAGACGTTTCTTCATCTAGCGCGATGGTCGGCTTTGCCGGGAAACATTTTGAAGATCGCCTTTGACCATGAATTTCAAAAAAGCCAAGTAGCGGCCCAAGAACCGATTTGGTTGGATTGCCTAAAACAAAAAATCGGGACGCCCTTTTCCATTCAATACGCAGTCGAAACTCCTGTGTTGCGTCCCTCCGCCGGGCCGACGGTCGCCCGCAAAGCGATTACCCCGGGACTGGAAGATCCTTCCCAAACGTCCCCCCGGGAAACCCCGGGAACCGCCAAAGCACGAACACCCAGAACAAGTCCCGGGCCCCCTTCCCGGGGGGGGCCCCCCGGCCCCGGGGGGCCCCGGGGGCCGGGGGGCCCTTGGGGACGAATGTCTCCGAGGAGGTTGTTGTGGAGGAAGAGGACGAACCGGAAGTTTCCGAATCGATTGTGGAAGGGTCCGAAGAATCGCCGGAAACTGTGGCGGCTCTGGACCCTGGGATTCGGAAAGTGTTGGAAAAGTTTCCTGGCCGCGTACGGCGGCTGGAAGGAACATCTCGGTAACGGGCCATGGCCGGCGCCTGGGACAATTTAGTATCGTCGATATTGGGTTTACCCGGTGTCGGACCGAAAATGGCGGAACGGATCGCCCTGTATTTGTTACGCCACCGAGACAAAGCGGAGCAGTTGCAACACAGCGTGTCCCAGGCGCTGGTGAAGATCCGACGATGCCCGTTGTGCGGAAACCACATGGAAGCGGAAGACTCGGTGGAATCCTGCGGGCATTGCCAAGATCCCCGGCGAGACCGGACGGTGGTGTGCGTGGTGGAAGAATCCGGCGACGTGGCGGCGCTGGAACGGTCGCGGGCGTTTCGGGGCCGGTACCATGTTTTGGGAGGCGTGTTGTCGGCGCTGGACGGCGTGGGCCCAGACGAGTTGAGGATCGAATCGTTGCTCACGCGGGTGCGAGACCAAGGGGCCAACGAGGTTATTTTGGCCACGAATCCGACGGTGGAGGGGGAGACGACGGCGGCCTATTTGGCGGACCTGCTGAAAACCGCCGGGGTCCGCGTGACCCGGCTGGCGGCGGGCCTTCCGTCGGGAAGCGCGATTCAATACGCGGACGAATACACCCTGGCCCAGGCGGTCACGGGCCGGCGGGAGATCTGAGGACACCATGTCGAACGGAACGATTGTGATCGCCGATGACGAAAAAGAAATCACTTTTTTTGTCCGTCGGCTTTTGGAAATGGCGGGGTACACGGTGTGGGTGGCCAACGACGGGGACGGGGCCATGGAGCTGTATCGAAAAGAGAAACCCGACCTGATGATATTAGACGTCTTCATGCCGAAAAAAACCGGCGTGATGGTTTGTGAAGAGATCCGCAAAGATGACAACAAGGTGCTGATCCTTTTGTTGACCGGCCAAAAAAAAGAAAACGACAAAGTCACCGGCCTGATGGCGGGAGCCGACGACTACCTTACGAAACCGTTCGGAGAAAAGGAACTGTTGGCGCGGGTGCGGTCTCTTTTCCGACGGCCTGTCTAAATGAAACGGAAAGTCTTGGTCGTTGAAGATGACGCGGCCATCGCCAAACTGCTGGCGTACAATCTGGAAAAAGAGGGGTACGAACCCCTGGTTGTCAAGGACGGGGAATCGGCGGTGGCTCTGTTTCGAAGCCGTAAACCCCGGTTGGTTCTGTTGGACCTCATGATTCCGAAAGTGGACGGGCTGGAAGTGTGCCGATTAATTCGCGCCACGGACCGATCGGTGCCGATTCTGATGTTGACGGCGAAAAGCGGGGAAGTGGACAAAATTGTCGGTCTGGAAATGGGCGCCGACGATTACGTCACGAAACCTTTTTCGGTTCGGGAAGTGATGACGCGGATAAAAACCCTGTTGCGTCGCACCGCGACCGACAGCCCGGCCGCCGGCGCGGTTTTTCAAGCCGGCGCGTTGGTCCTGGACGCCGAGAAACACACGGTTCAGGTCGGCGGCGAGACAGTCGCCTTGACCGGCAAAGAGTTCGATTTGCTCAAAACTTTATGGACAGCCCGGGGGAAGACGTTGACCCGGGACGATGTTTTGGAACGGGTGTGGGGCATTGACCGATCGGCCGACATCGACACCCGGACGGTGGACCAGCACGTGGCGCGATTGCGCAACAAATTGGGCCCCGAAAAAAAACGGTTGGTGACCGTCAAAAACGTCGGATACCGATTTGTGGGAGAACCATGATCAACCTGTTTCGCCGCCGAGCCAGCCCGTTGGCGGCACCCAACGCTCCGCCTCTTTGCCCTCCTCTGGATTTCATGAAAGACCTGGTCCATTCTTTAACAGAAGGCGTGGTGGCGGTGGACGGTCGCAAGCATATTCTGTTGGCCAACCCGGCGGTGGGAGAGATTTTAAACCAGCCCTATTCGCAAGCCATTGGAAAACCCCTGTGGGAAGTTCTCCGTCATCGGGAAATGAGCGATCTTTTGGACCGAGTGTTCCAATCGGGCCAGACCGAAACCAAAGAAATAGCATTCGGGTCGTCCAACGATCGGATTTTCGAAGTGCGGATGGCGCCCCTTAAAACCGGCGAAAAAATCAGCCAGGTTGTGGCGACGTTTCATGACGTAACCGCGCTGCGGCGGTTGGAACAGGGTCGGCGGGAATTTGTGGCGAACGTTTCCCATGAACTCAAGACCCCGCTCACGGCGCTGAGCGCGGCATTGGAAACTCTTCTCGATGGAGCGCTGGACGATCCCCAACACGCCCGAGACTTTTTGATCACCGCCCAAGAGCAAACCGCGCGGCTGCAACGACTGATTGAAGATTTATTGGCTCTTTCCCGGCTGGACCGGCCCCAAACGTTTCAACCGCCCGCGTCGTGCCCGGTCCAAGAAACCTGCCGACGTGTGGTGAAAGCGCTGACCCCTTTGGCCCAAAAATCCGCCGTGACGTTGAAGCTTGATTTGGCCTCCGACCTTCTGAGCGTGGCCATGACAGAAGACGAACTCACGCAGGTGCTTGTCAATCTTTTGGACAACGCCATTAAATTTAATCGGCCCGACGGTCGGGTGGATGTGCGAGCCCGCCTGGACGAATTCGGGGTGGTTATCGAAATCAAAGACACCGGTGTGGGCATTTCGCCGGAAGATCAGGCCCGGGTGTTCGAACGGTTTTATCGGGCGGACAAATCCCGGGGCTCCGAACGAGGCGGGACCGGGTTGGGGTTGGCCATTGTCAAACACATTGTTGAAAACCGGGGCGGCACGGTGGCGGTCACCAGCGGGATCGGGCAAGGGAGCGTTTTCCTAGTCCGAATTCCTCGGCCGTAACGACGGCCCCTGTTGTTACAATTCGTTTTCAAGTTGTTTTCAACAAATTTACAATTTCGTTTCCAATAATTTACAAGTTCTTAAGGGTTTCTTCCGTGCCCGCATGCTAGATTCCTCCCCAGTGAGAAACGGGATGATGTGTTTCGCTCCCCTTTCTCACGGCCCAATCGGGCAAATCGAAAACAAGGAGAATCAAAATGAATCAGTTGAGCGGGAAGAACAGGCTGGGAGTGACCCGTTTATTGTTGGCGGGAGCGGTGGCGTTGTCGGTCGTTCCGTCAGGGGCGTTGCGCGCCAGTTCGTATGAGTACGGTCGGGACACGAAATCGGAGGGGAGCACTTCCGTGGATAAGCTGTCGAAAGACATCGCGGCCGCCAATGACGCGGTGGCTCGGTTGAACGCCAATTCAGGGAAACTGGGGGTACAAAAGATTGAATCTCCCGGTGAAAAAGCGGCCAAGGAACTGCAACAAACGATCCAATCCTTCCGCGAACCGAAAAAAGATGGCGGCTTGGCTAAGCAATCCTTTGAAACCAACCTCATTAGTATGGGTGGTTTGTTGGGCGATGTTGTCAAATTACAGGTTAAAATGTCTGAACCACTTGGTTTTGGCGCCGCGGTCTTGACCGGGAGAATCAAAACCAATGATGGTCGTGACATAGGTTTCTCCGGGACCACCCATATCCTCAGCAGATCCCATATAGGGATTAATGTCACCTATTCCGATGGAAGAAAATTAGAGGGACAAATTCATCGGTCTTGGGAAAAGGCGTCCCTGGAACTCACCTCGCCCAAGGGGGACCCCTTGGTTTCAACCAAAATGACCCTGGACAAAAGCGGCCGTCTCACCAGCATGGAATCGGCCATAACCTACAAACCCAATGATCAAGAACCAATCATGGCGCAATACACCATTGACACTCAATACAGTTACAAAAAAGACGGGTCCGTGGTCATCACTTCTGTCATTAATAAACATGATTCTCAGACGTGGAGCCACACGATCATCGATCCCAAAGGACATTCAGTCACCACTGAGAAAAACGTTTCTCGGGATGGCAAGGTGGAGACCAACTCCAAGACGGTCATTGATGCCAAGGGAGTCGCCACCACGAACTCGGTCACAACCGTGAAGCATGGGAAATACACCGACACCTACACCACCACCAGTGTGACGAAAGGGAAAGTGACGACCTATCGCACGAAAGGGATTGTTTTCCTTCCCCTGCGAGACAAGAATGGGATGATCGTCGGCGACACCAACAAGGATGGGCTGATGGGTCCCAAAGAAACGTGGAAGTTTCATGAGGTCAAATTCGTTGAGGAAGGGACAATCACTCAGATTAGCTCAACGAAATACGAAACGAAATCCAAAACAACGTACTTCGGCCTCAACGGCGATGAGTTGACCAAAAGCGAGACCCGCAGTATCTTCACCCGGGACCTTCACTAGAAAAGTTCGCGTTCACCTGTTCCCCGGAAGGGGGGCCGTTTCCACGGCCCCCCTTCCGTTTTTTTTCGGGATCAATCTCAGGATTTTATTTACCCTCATACGGCCATAATTTCCAACATGGCCGCTCATTTGACGGCGCGGACAGGCCCGACCCCTCACTCTGTGAGGTGGTAAAGAAAGAGACTTTTTCAATCCAAGTAATTTGACATTCCGTTACGAGCCAATGTAGAATCCATTCCCCGGCACGGTGTTGTGCCGCGTTGCGTTAAATTCAGTCCCCGTTTTCAGAGACACCGACGTCTCGACGCGCGGCCTCGACCGTGCGCGGGGCGTTTTTTATTTTCCGGAGGTCAACGTCGACATGAAACCCTTGAAACGCATCTTGGCTGTCCTTGCCACGCTGTGCGCGCCCGCCGTTTGGGCGCAAACAATCGCTGAAACAACTCCTCCCGCCGTTGATTCCGGCGACACCGCGTGGGTGCTGATGTCCGCCGCGTTGGTTCTGATGATGACGCCCGCCCTGGCTTTCTTTTACGGAGGCCTTGTGCGGCGCAAAAACATGCTTTCGGTATTGATGCAATGTTTTGCCGTGATGGGTTTGGTCACCATGCAATGGGTGCTGGTGGGATACAGCTTGTCGTTTGGCCCCACCCTCGGCGGATGGATCGGCAACCTGCAGTGGTTGGGTCTTAACGGCGTCGGCACGCAACCCAACCCCGACTACGCGGCCACCATCCCCCACCAAGCGTTTATGATCTACCAATGCATGTTTGCGGTGATCACGCCGGCGCTCATCTTGGGGGCTTTCGCTGAACGAATGAAATTTTCGGCTTATATTCTTTTTTCTCTTTTGTGGACCACAGTGGTGTATGATCCGGTGGCCCATTGGGTGTGGGGCGTGGGCGGGTTCCTACGTCAGACCGGCGCTCTGGATTTCGCCGGCGGCGCCGTGGTTCACGTGAACGCCGGAATGGCCGCTTTGGCCGCGGCGCTGATCTTGGGAAAACGACGGGGTTATCCCACCCGTCTTTCTCCCCCGCACAATTTACCTTTCGCTGTTTTGGGAGCGGGCCTGCTGTGGTTTGGCTGGTTTGGGTTTAACGGAGGAAGCGCCCTGGGGTCCGGCAGTCTGGCCACCACGGCGTTTGTGTCCACCCACATCGCCGCGGCCACGGCGGGGCTGGTGTGGGCGGTGTTGGACATTTTGGTGAACCGACACGCCACCATGCTGGGCACGATTACCGGCGCCGTGGCCGGGTTGGTCGCCATCACTCCCGCGGCCGGTTTTGTCACACCCCTCGGCGCCATGGCCATCGGGTTAACGGTCGCCGGCATATGTTTTGTTTCCGTGATGTTCGTGAAAGTGAAGCTGGGCTACGACGATTCCCTGGACGCTTTCGGGGTTCACGGCGTGGGCGGAATTTGGGGCGCCATCGCCACCGGGCTGTGGGCCACCACCACCGTCAACCCCGCCGGAGCCAACGGCCTTTTGCACGGCAACTCGGGCCTCCTGTGGATTCAAACCAAAGCGGTGCTCGTCACGGGCCTCTATTCGTTTGTGGTGAGCGTCGTCCTGTTTAAGCTGGTGGACGTTCTGGTGGGGCTGAGGGTTTCCGATCAGGACGAACGCATCGGCCTGGACCTCACGCAACACCGGGAAGCCGCTTACACGGTCATTGACTGATCTAAATCCTCTGAAAGGAGAACCATTTTATATGAAATACATTGTAGCCATCATTCAGCCGGACCGTTTGGACGACGTGTTGGACATTTTGGAACAAAAAGAAATTCACTTGGTCACTGTGACGAACGTGATGGGCCGCGGACGCCAAAAAGGCATCTCGGAAGTTTACCGAAGCCACAAAGAGGGCGGCAGTTTATTGAAAAAAGTGAAGGTAGAAGTGGCTGTCAACGAAGAGTATGTTCAGCCCACAGTGGAAGCCATTCAAACGGCCGCCCGAACGGGCAACGTGGGGGACGGTAAAATATTTGTTCTCGACTTGGGGCAAGTCATCCGGATCCGCACCGGCGAAACCGGCCGCATGGCCATCGGCTGACCGGGATTCGGGCTAAGCGAAGGCGCGGGGGAGAAGTTTTTTCACTTCGGATTGGAGCTGGTCGGGGCGGAAAGGTTTGGCCAAAAACACGTCCGCACCCGCCGACAGGGATTCTGGGCCGCTCGTCGACGAGTCGTATCCAGAAATTGCCAATATGGCGATATCTTTGAGCCGGTCGTCGGATCGAACGGATTCGCACACCTTGGCTCCGTCCATGCCGGGGATGCGAAGGTCCAAAATAACCAAGGTGGGCACCAACTCCGAAATTTTTCGGCCGGCCTCAAACCCGTCGCCCGCTTCGTGGTATTCCACGTCAGGCAACACGCGCCGCAGGGTTCGGACCACCAGTTTGCGGATCCGCTCTTCATCGTCCACCACCAGAATCCGCAAGGGGCCCCGAGGGCCATTCATTTCCGGTGGAACAGGAATGTTGTGCGCCTTTAAAAAAGCCAGCAAATCCTCGTCCCACACCCGGCGGTGTCCGCCGCCCGTAGTAAAAGACGGCAGAAGTCCTTCCGCGATCCAACGTCCGACCGTGGGAGGCGTCACGTGGCAAACGCGGGCAATATCGTGTGTCCCATACGCTTTTGTTTTCATACCGGGGAGTCCTTGACCTCTTTCTAACCCCGGATTGGCTGACTGTCAAGGTCTTAAAATAACCCGTTGATGAAGACGTAAAAAAATCACTTCAAAACCACATTTTTCGCCCAAGGCTGATCCCACCGCTTTGCAATAGGCGGTTCCCTGAGCTTCGTAGCGCCTCGCACTTTCCTCAATGGTGGAAGCCTCCACGTGATCCGTTTTATAGTCGGCCACCCACAATCCTCCGTCCCGACGATAAAGCATGTCGATGACCCCCCTCACGATGACGTCCCCGTCCGGGTAGAGAAACGGGGCTTCCCGGGCCACTATTTCCGCGCGCTCAAAGGAACGCCCCAACGGAGACGAAAAATAAGCCGACAAAATGTCCCGCGCGTCTTGAAGGACTTCCGGCGCGGATTGAATCTCCGGTCCCAACCGTCGCAGGGCCCGATCCAGCACAGACGAAATATCAGATTTTCCCCATTCCCACAATTCCAGAACCCCGTGGCACAGTTGGCCCACCCACGCCGACCGGGCCCCCGCCGCGGGGGAAGAATCCTCGGCCCAGACCGCGGACTCCCGAAGGTGTCCCCCTTGGGACGGGCGGCCAAACAACGGACGGCCCTGGGCGAGATCTCCATCGGCCCGGCGCTTCGCCCACACTCGCTCCAGATCTCGGGTGAAGAGCGGTGGGCTGGAACGTTTCCCTTCGGACCAAAGGGGGGTTGGCCCGTTGTCGGGGACGATTTGACGGGGCGCCAACGCGAGCTGAGATTGGCCTAATAACATGTCCATAAACGATCCCGCGGAGGATTTTTCCCCGCCCACTAAAATCACCTGCTCGCGCGCCCGCGTTGAGGCCACGTAAAACAATCGGATGGCCTCTTCCTTTTCCCGTCGCCGTTCGTCGATGTCCATGAACGCCATGGCCAGATCCGCCCACTTCCGTTTCACCAACCGATGGCCGGCCCGGCCCTCGGCCCAATCCAACCGAAACGCCACCGGTCGGTGGGAGGATCCCCGCACTGTGGCCGACAAGTTCGGCAATATCACCACTTTGTATTCCAACCCCTTGGCCTTGTGAACCGTCAACAGACGGACCGCTTCGGTTCGTTCTTCCCCCAGGGGATTTTCGCCCTCTTCCACGCCCCGTCCCACGTCGCCGGCCACCCGTCGAATAAACCCGCCCACGGTTTCGCCCCGCGTTTCGCCGGCCTCGGCCGCCAACCGGGCCATCTTGTGCAGATTGGCCACGGTTTGTTCTCCATGATACGCCGCCGCGCAGGCCGCGACGAACGGTGTCTCCTCCAACACCCGGGCCGCCAGGGCTCCCAACGACTCCGTGCGCGCGGCGTGTCTTAATTCCTTGAGAATTTCAACCACCCCCGTGATCCGGCTGTTCACTTCCGGCGGAACCGACGGCCCCCCTTCCCAGCAACCGGACTCGGCCAACGCCATCACATGCCGGTCTTCCACCATCATCCAAGGCGATCGCAACAGGCCCACCCACGATACCCGGTCGTCGGGATCGTCCAACACCCGCAACAAATTTAAAAAGTCTGTCACTTCCGGCGTGCCGTAAAACGCCCGGTCGCTTTCAACCCGATAGGGGATTTTTGCGTCTTTCAAGGCCGCCATATAAACCGCCAACGGTGACGTGGATCGGAACAACAGGGCCACATCCCCCAACCGCCAGGGCCGACCAGAACCGTCCGGCCCGCAATGGTCCACGATCCACCGAGCAATCCAACGGGCCTCAGCCGCTGGCCCTCCGTCCACCACAATCAGGTCCACCTCCCCGCCCACAGTCGAGGGCGAGGCAGACCGGCCCGCCTCCGAGGATTCTTCATTCCCGTTGGGGCGAGGCAATAATGGCAAATAGGCTGGCTGAAGACCTTTTTCTTCCCGCATCAATCCGGAAAACAACCGGTTGACCGGATCAACGATCCGCTCGTGGGTGCGAAAACTTGTTTGCAGGTCGCATTTGACTCCCCCCTGGGAAATCACCAAAAACACAAACGCTTCGTAGGCGCGGATGTCCGCCCCTCGAAACCGATAGATCGATTGTTTCGGGTCTCCCACAATGAACAGTTTTCCCGGCTCCAACCGGACGTCGTTCCACCGATCCGCTGCGGAGTCGGGCCCTTCCGCCAAAAACAGCAACATTTCCCCTTGAAGAGGATCGGTGTCTTGAAACTCGTCCACCAACACAGCGCCGTACCGCTCCTTGAGTTCACGCCGCACCGTCGGGTGGCGGGCCAACAAGTCCCGCGCGCCGCGCAACAAATCATCAAAACCGAGCCACCCTTGCGCCCGATACCGCTGTCGACAGGGTTCTGTAAACGGCCTCAACAACCGCCGAGCGCGGAACAAAATGGCTTCGCCTTCCGGAGAAATCCGTTTAGCCAGGTCCCAGGCCTCTTTGTAAACGGATTCCCCAGAGAAATCCTTCCATTCTGTCGGCCACTTTTTACACGATTCTTTCCAATCCGTTGGTTCTCCCACAGGACACGCGGGTTGGCGGAGCACCCTTTCAACAGCGGCCAACCGTTCTGCAATCGTGGAGAGGGACTTCAACATATCGCCTCGAGCCGGTTTGGGTTTTCCTTCGGGCAACTGTTCCAGCGCTGATCGAAGGTCCACCAGGCGGATGAGGAGCGGCTCCGTGTCCGTCTCATAAGGCGGATATTTAGCCAAGGACCGGGCCAACAACCCCAGATCTCCCAACCCCACGTGTTCCAAAACGTCCCGCCACAGTTTTTCTTGGGACCCGCCCAGAACCAATTCCTTTTCCAACCACAGGGTCCATTCCAACTGAAAAACATCTTCGAACCCGTTTCCCTTGTCCACTTGAAATTGGGGGTTCACCCCCGCTTCCACCGGATAAAGTTGGATCAACGTTTTACAAAAGCTGTGGATTGTTCCGATGGGCGCGCGGTCCAGGTCACGCAAAGCGTCTTCCGCCATTCGTCGTAAACGATCGTCATCGGCCCCAAATTCGTTTCGGGCTTCGGCCAACCAAAATCGAATCCGAGCCGCCCGCTTGTCGGGGACGGGCCGATCCTGAAGAACACGCAACAGATCGTTCAACCGTTCCGCTAAACGGATTTTAATTTCCCCGGCAGCTTTTTCAGTGAAAGTGAGCGCTACAATGCGGGTGATGGAGAGGCCCGCCCGGTTCGGCCCTCCGGCCAAGAGAAGGAAAAGCAAACGGTCCGTCAACAAGGTCGTTTTACCGGTTCCCGCGCCGGCTTCAACCACGATGTTGGCGTTCAAAACTTTTCGTGCCGTGTCTCGGGACTGTTGGTCCGCTGTCATGGGACGATGTCCTCCTCAGGCTCAATCGCGCCCAGGGCTCGCCGTCGCGTGGGTCCGTGGGCTTTACGACACGCCCGGGCAAACCCGCACAGGGAACAGTGGGACCCCGGCCCATCGGTGGGGTGGATGAGGAATTCGCCGTTGCGGACTTTCGATAACAGTTGCGCCCGAGCGTTAACGAGGGCGGGACCGTGTTTATCCCACTCCTCACCCGACAAAATATCGGTTTCTGGGGCCGTCAACGATTCAAACCGAACGCCCCCGCATACCGCCCCAGGGCCCCACACGCCCTGGGCGGCCACCATTTCCAAATAGGCGGGAGCCTGGTGAGCCAGACCGGCGACCACCCGCTTCACCAACGGGTCTTTCATAATTTTGTTTTTATAATCCACCACCGTCCAGCGGCCCGTCTGAGCGGAATAATCCACCCGGTCGATACGTCCGTTCCAAAAAAAATCGGTTCCTGCCAGGGGAGCTTTGAGGGCCCACTCCAACTTGTCCGGGCGGGCGCCTTCTTGGGTTAACCGCGTCACGTCGCGCTGAATAAATTCCGCCAATCGGCGGGTCAGTCGATCAACCACCGTGACCCACACCAACGGATAGGGTCCCGCCCCCTCGTTGATCGCCCCGGCAAAAAATGGCCCCGCCACCTTTTGAAGATGGTCCGCGGCCGCGGCGGGGTCCGGCACGCCCCGAATGGAAAAATCGTCATACACCTTATGCAGTAATGCATGTTGCAGGGACCCCACCGCGGCAGGAAGGGGTCCATCTTCATCATAAAAGGGGCGCGGTTCCCGAATTCCCAAAACCTGCCCCATAAAAAACTCGAACGGGCAATTCGCCAACGTTTCCACCGCGCTCGGTGACAAACCACGACGAACACACCGATCCAGAAATGACTCCGGTGCCCCCACTCGGCCGTCCCACGGGCCCGGACGGTCCCATCCAACCAGTTGGGTTGCCAGTCGAACCGTTTCACCCCAGTGGCCAGGAGGGTCCCGCCCTTCTAATACGTCCGCCAGGGCCGCTTCCCGAAGAGTCAAGGTCTTCGCCGGAACAGACGTCCATTTGGCCAAGGGCGGTCGGGGAACCCGTTGGGCTTCGTCCAGATCGAGACCGACAGCGCGGGCCAAGGTTCTCAAATAGAGGGACGGTATTTCCGCCCGTCCCTCTTCCCCAGACCGGGAATACACGAGATACAAATGCTCTTGCGCCGAGGAGATGAGCAAGGTGAACAGCAATTTCTCTTCGTCATGTCCCTCCCGTTTGGGCAAAATCCAATATCCACCGGGATCGCGCAGAAACCGCCGGGCGTCGTCGTTCAATAAGGGATCTTCCCGAACAACCCGGGGAAACACCCCTTCCTTAAGCCCAATCAAAAACAAAACCCGAAAAGGTTCGCCCCGGGCGTCCATGGCGCCCATCACGCTTACCCCATGTACCGCTCCCGTCCCGTCCGCCCGGGCCCGGCGCAGGGCTTCTGAAAACGCCGAGATAAATTCCTCGGAACTCACCGGGAGCGAAAACCGGTCCAGTTCCGCTAATGAATCAAGAATCTTCGACACCGGATCCAGGGTTTCCAGAACCGATGGGTCCACCAACCGTTGCCACTGGTCGCGAAGGGTGTTTGCGTGGGTTCGCCACGAGCGGCCCCCTCGGTATCGGCTGAGCCATCGGCAGAACCGACCATCCGACAATACAATTCATTGAGCGCAGGAATTTTTTGAGCGGCAGGCGAATTCAGATGGCTGAACCCCGCCCGGGGTCCCGCCTGGAGCAAATAGGCTCTGGCTTCCCGGACCGCCAAGGGCGTAAAAATGTCGGCACGAAGGAGCGGAGAAGACAACACATCGACCAAAACATCGCGAGCGTGACCTTGACCGCGAACCCGCGCAAGGTTTAAAGCAAACCGAGCCGCCGGTTTGGCCAGCAACGGCCCACCGTCCGAAAGGGTAAAAGGAATCCCATGGGCCGAGAAAATTTCATGGACCAGCCCGGAGTAATTTTCCACCCCGCGTGCCACCACACCCATGTGGTCCCAATCCACGGGTTTGGGTCCTTCCCGCATCGTAAGGATTTCTTTGGCCACACGCCAAATTTCATCCCGTTCTCCGGAAACATTCAAAATGTGGGTATTTTCAGGAACCCGTTCCGTAACAAACCCCGGATCAAAGATACGGTCTGAAGAGGGACCCAACACGCTGGCTCCGGGTGCCCCTCCGCTGTGAACACGCGCCCCCCCCCAAGGAATATTGACATCTAAAAATCGCTCGGCAAACGCCCATCCCGCGCTTCCTTTGACGCACGGGAAAAAAAGGGTCACCGGAGCCGATTGGGCCACCGCCCTGAAAAAATCCGACTGGGCCCCGTTTAAGTCGTAAAACCCATAATAAAGGAATTCGTCGTAAGTCGATAAGAGGGAGGGGTCGGTCTCCACGGCGATCGCGGCCCGACGGGCCACATCGGCGGACCCCGCCACGTTCCATTGGTCCAACCGGGCCCGATAGGTGTCGGCCATGTCCATCAAACGGTCCAGTTTTTCTTTCCCGGAAAACTCCAATTCAGAAAAATGTTCGCGAATCGCGCTTCCCGCAACGCCCGCTTCCACAAGGTCCCTCAACGTGGAGCGGTACGCTCCCGCCAACGCGCGGGCCCGGGCGGGATCCATCCGGTCTTCACTCATTAAGATGTGTTCCACGACCCTTTCGTGAAATAGTTCGTCGTTGATCACGGTGGGCAAAGGTCCGCCGCCAAACCGCAATACGTCCAATGCCAAGGTGTGCAGTGTGTAAAAACGCAGATTGAAAAGCGAAAGGCCCCGCTCGGTCGCCAACAGTCGCTGAAGCCGTTCGGCCATCCGCTGGGACGCCGTCACCACCGCCACCCGCCGACCGACTCCGGGGGGGGTTGTTTTCAGAGAGGAAACAAACGATTCTTCAAGATAGGAAAACGGGCCGACATGAAGGGAGAGAGGCATACAGTGATTATAAAACTTCACCCGTCCTTCTGTCAGTGTGGAGTTTGGAAAACGAGAAATCTTTTATGGGTGCTTCTATCTC
Organism: Elusimicrobiota bacterium; assembly: GCA_016715645.1. Taxonomy (GTDB): domain Bacteria; phylum Elusimicrobiota; class Elusimicrobia; order FEN-1173; family FEN-1173; genus JADKHR01. Next base: position 65,843 of record JADJZR010000013.1, read on the forward strand.
AAGCGGCGCCGGTGGCGGGCAAACGGGATTCGGAACTGGATGGGCGCACTTCGGTGGTCAACGTTTCTTCTAAGTCGGAAATGGAAGCCCCTGCTTTATATGAAAATCCGATCCGGATACTGTCGCCCAGGCTCACAGGGTGGGCTTTAGGAAGCGGCAGGATCAGATAATGACTATGCCAATCAATGGTTTTTTTTGTCTCGGTGACAACCGCTAAGATGTTTTTCGTAACAAACCGGAGGGCATTCAGAGACCCTTCTTTTTCAATCTCAATGTCACCGCTCCACTCACATTGGTACGGGATAGGGTCTCTGTACGTGTGCAACTGATACACCATCGGCGTCCCCAACTCACGTGTTTTTTCGTGGATCAGGTTAGGATTTTGAAGAATGGGAATCGGGGCGTAAAAACCATCAAACGTAAAATCGTGCTCCACCGGCTGAACGGCCTGGATAAAGGCTTCGGGGACAAACTGGGGCAAAGGATTTCCGAACCGCGCCAGATAGCGTTCCTTAAATGAATTGATGATGGGAATTTGTTTTTCCCTCAACATGGCCACATGAATCATTTCACAGATCACCACGTCCACGGGTTCCGGTGGCAGGTATTCAAATGCGTCGGCTTTGATCACTTTTATTTTCTTACCGCAGTCGTTTAGCGAAAGGATCTGTCTCGCCTTGGATACGAGTTCAGGGTTGCGTTCGACACACCAGACTTTTCCCGCTTTCTGCATGGCAAAAAACGAGAGAACCCCTGTCCCACCACCCAACTCCAAGACTTTCCCGCCCAGTGGAACGGCATAATCAATGGCCGTCTTAAACCCGCGCATGCGGACGCCATCGCTGAGCATGTTGTGATGGTAGTGCAGGGGGATAAACTGCCCCAGCACCGAGGAGTCGTCCGAGCGCGCCATGCGAGCCTTCCTTACTTAAGTTGGGGACACGGACAAACCACTTCCGGGACCCACCGTAAGTATCGGACGAATCAGGAATTTCTTAACGGAGAGAAAAATATAAATGGCAAAAACGTTGCTTGCATGTGAAACAAAAGTTTACAAAAGATTTACAAGTTGTTAAGGCGAAATTAACTTGGCCCACTTACAATATCCTCATTAAAATTGTTTCACCTATTTTCCAAAGATAATTAATGGCTTATTTGCTTATGTCAATGCGCTACTGCATAGTTATACAGGAACGAAAGGCATTTCCATGCCCGTCATTCCGGCGTGGGGTTAGCCGGAATCCAGTCGTTTTTGTCTTGAGGGGGCCACAGTGATGTCGTTATTCTTTTCGGTTTCCGGGATTCGCAGGCGTTGGTCGGTCTTCGCGCTCAGTGTGATATTTTTTGGGTCCAATGTCCTTGCCGTCCATGCGGGAGAGGCCAGTTTTTGGGCGGAGCGTCGCAATGTCTCCCGACGAATGCATGGGGTGGAAGCAAAATCCGGGGCCACCGGGTTCGGGCTGACGGCGGAACAGTATCAGACCCTGACCCAACTGCCGAAGGCTGGCCAGTTGAACCCCGGCAGCATTCAGGGCGGTTCATCCGTCGGCTCTGGACGGGCAGTGTCCCCCCCCTGTTTCGAACGTCTTTCGACCTTTTGAACACCCGACCCTTTTGGGTGACACCCCCACGTGGGTGTCACAGCTTATCCTCCCTTACGGGTCCATCCTTGAGGCGCATCTCGCCAAAAAACCCAACGCGCCCTTCATCGTCCACATCCAGGACGCCCACGGGATCGAGGAAGCCCAAAAGAACATGGCGGCCATGATCGAGGGGCTGAGCGAAAACCGAGGGGTGAGCCTGGTCGGGGTCGAAGCCGCCCAGGGCCCTTTCAACATGGGACCCTACCGGGACTGGCCGGACGCAAATGTGACCCGTGACGTGGCCACCTATTTCCTCAAAGATGGCACAATCGGCGGAGCGGAATTCGCCGGGATCACCGCCCCCAAGCCTCTGACACTTTGGGGGATCGAGGATACAGACCTTTACCTCGCTAACGTTCATGCCTTAATAGACGCAACAAGCTGAAACCGGAACTAACAAAAGCCTTAGCCGGTATCAAAAGGTCCGTTTCTTCCCTCAAGGAAACGATTTATTCCAAGGAACTGAAAGACTTTGACAAGCATTTCCAGGCCTATCAAGACCAACGGGAAGGGCTGGGAGCCTATGTCCGATTTTTAACGGCCGGATCACTGTCAAACAAAAAGGGGTTGCCGAACCTCCACCTTCTGGTCAAGGCTCTCATGGCCGAAGAGGCCCTGGACTTCAAGCAAGTGGAGAAAGAACGGCTCAAGCTGGTGGAAAGGCTGGCCCTTCGCCTTGCCAAGGATAAGCTGGACCTCCTTGTGCAAAAGAGCTTCCAATACCGCGCCGGTCAAATTGGCTACGGCGATTATCATCGGTTTCTAAAATCTCTGTGCCGTGAAAACGGGATCTCCCTGGGCGACCTGAACCAACTGGACAATTACATCGAATACGTCCTCCTGGCAGACAAGATTGACCGAAACAACCTATTGAACGAGTTGACCCGCGCCGAAAAGGCCTCTCAAGACCGGCTGGCGATCACGTCCGAACAAAAAAAACTGGTGGCCGTCGCTCGGCGCCTGGCCCTCCTTGAAAAACTCTCGACCCACACCATGACGCCAGACGATTGGGCGGCCTTCGAGAAAGAAAGAGAGCACATTCTGACCATCGCCTCCGACCTTGCCACCCTTTCCGGCGAAGAACAGGCGCTACCCCTTGACACCCTGGCCGGTCTGCTCAGTCCGTCAGAAAGTTTTTGCCGTTTTGCCATCGACCGCAACGCCGCTTTCATTGACAACCTTTCCGCCCAAATGGAAATGAAAAAAGCATCCTCGGCAGTCCTCGTAGCCGGAGGCTTCCATTCCGACGGCCTAACCCGCCTTCTCCGGGAAAGAGACTTATCATACGTGGTGGTCTCCCCCAAAATCAGCGAAGTCCCCAAAGAGAATAATTACTTGGATGTATTTGCCCGTGACCCATTGCCCCTAGAAAAACTGTTCGCGGGGGAAAAGATTTCGTTAAACAGCGCCAGGCTGTCCGGTGGAACGATGAGGGGGTTTGAGGGCCCGGCGTCCGCTTTTCGGCGCGAAGGGGTGGCCACCATGGCCGCCACGGCTTCTCTTGAACCGAACGTGGATCACACAGCTCTCAGTCGGACGGCGGAGAGCACCGCGGCGGAGCTTAGCGCACCCATGTCGATCGAGATTTCCGGCAGTTCCAACCGTACGTGGACAACCATCGACACCAATGGGGACGATCAAGTCGACCTGAAAATGATAGCGACTCCTTCGGGACGTTCGCTGCCGCCGCAGGAAGATTCCCCTCCCTTGTCAACAGTGGAGATCGACGGCCGCGCCAAAATTACCTTTCACCAAATCCGTCCAGGTTTATTCAAAAAAGTTTGGGCTTCGATCCGGAAAATATTTCCCATCCGCAGTCCGGTGAACAGCCGTGGTGGGGTCGAACAAACACCTATATTGAACACCGGTTTCCCCATCCTTCAAGTCCCCCAGGGGGGCCTGATTGGGAAGTTTCGTCTTTTGTCCGACCCTCAATGGGATCCCGCTTCAAAAACTGTCTCTTTTGTGGGGCAAGACATTGAAAACCCGGGCAAACCACCCGAAACAATTCGCCTTGAGGCTGAAATCGTTGATCGAGAGGAATGGGCCGACCGCCTTTATTCGAGTCTATCTGGTATGGGAAACGACTTGGTGATTGAGATCATGGATTGGTTTCAAGACGCTTTCCATGGTCCATTGATCGTTTTAAAAGACAATCCCATCACCCAAGGCATAGGGACCCAGGTGGGAGAGCAAGGCGGATTCGTAGCCGTTTCTGAACGCTACGCTAATAATCACATCGCTTGGTTTCACGAGATCGCGGAAGCCATGGCCCCGAATGCCGATGAAATCCTCTCACGACTTTCCCAAAACTCCCAGGCCTGGTACAAGGCCCATATGTCCAAACCGGGCCGACAGGGTATGGAACGGCACTACGCCATCCGGGCTCTCCAACGTGAAGTATTTCGGCAATCTGACTTAAGTTTGACCTATGAAATCAAGGGCCGATTGTCCGCCACGGATATCTCGAAAAAACTCAGTTTGGCCAAATTAAAAAATGGGTTTGTCGTTCGGAAAGAGTTTTCCCGGCAACGCTCTTCGCAGAACAGCCGGGAGGGTGAAATATCTTTATTGGAAGATCTGATCAATACCCAGAGGAAGGCCGAGGAAGAAGAAATTGTAAGACAACGGATTGAACAAGAAGAGATCGAACGGCGCCATGCCGAAGAAACAGCTGTAAGGGTTAAAATTCGATCTCTTCTCGATCTAGCAAAGGGGATTTTCGAAGCCCCCTTGGCTTCGGATTTGGCGCACGAACACCGGTTAATAGAAAAAGACAAGGCCGCCCTCGCCGCCGTTTCCGTTCTTCGGCCGTTATTCGAAATGAATCCCGAATGGGTGGCGGAGGCACTGGTTGAAGATTTGATGGCTGGTGGCGCAACGCCGGCGGACCTCTATTCCCTCATGGGGAAAGACTCATTTGGGGTATACCTTGCGAAGAATGTTGTCCCCCATTTGGGAGAGAGGGCCTTATCGCAAACATTATTAAAGCTGATGGAGAAACGATCGACATTGCAATGGAATAGACGAGCATTCAAAGCCCACGCTGCCGTCGTCACCCTTTTCGTCGACCATGCGCCAAGACTGGGGGAAAGTGCAACCGCTGAGGTCGCCGGGCCGCTTCTCATGGCCCTACGAAAGGAATTTAGGGCTCGGCCGTACACGCGCTTGAGTTTTGTTCAAGGCATCCCTGATTACAGGAGATACTTCGACGTGGATGGAGACGTGGTCTTCTTTAAAGATGACTTCTTGAAGAGATTGCTGGTGCGAGACATGGGAGCCCGCCGGAACCTACACACGCTGTACCATGAGGCCATTCGCGAACAGGAATATTTGTCAAGTTTAACCGACAACTTGCTGTCAAAGGACACCGAGGGGCATCTTTTTAACGCCCTCCTTTCAACGCTCCATCAAGAGGAAAACCCGCTCGTGCGTGCTCATTTGGAGAGTAGTCTGATCCGCGCCTGGAGAACCACCCTCCCCTCCGCGCATGAGAGGTTATTAAACCTTGTCAAGGAGATTCAAGCAACACATCACAATGGCGATGAGAGATTAAAAGAAGACGCGATAGGACGCTTGTTAATGATCGCACACAAAGATGGTTGGGATTCTGGAATTTCCTTTGACATTGTTTTTTCAATGGCCATGGATGGCTTGCCGGGATTATTCGAAGCGGTTCGATCCCAATCTTCGGAAATAGACAAAATGCCTCGCGGTATTGAAAGGGATATGGCAAACAGGCAAATGGGAGAGACGATGACGGCGGTGAAAAAGAGACTCGCCATTTTGTGGAGGGTGGCTTTAAGCGCGACGTCCCAATCATCCGTTCCGGCATCGATCTCCGTGGCGGGACGAGCCATGGCTTACCTTGTTGAAGTGGCGCAAAAGGAAGGGGACATCGCCATCCGGTCCGAAACCATCGCTCTCCTTGGGATCGCGGTCGAAAAAGGTTACCCAGCCGCGGTTCGTGCGTTCCTTCCCCTCAATACAGCCGTCTTCCCGACAATTCGAAAACCTTTTTTATAACAACCCCAGTGATGAGGTCATTCTTAACGCCCTACGGTCAAAGGCCATGCCTGTTCGTCTGGGGTTCCTCTTATTGCGTCGATACAAAAATGATCCAAGCCGCGCGGGGTTGCTGAAAGCCATCGTATTGGATAGGAAAACAAACGAGGGGGATTCCCTGGGCATTAATGCCCAAATTCGTTTCTATGCCTTTGCGCTCTACGGCTGTCAGTATTTGAAAACAACGAATGAAGATGGGATAACCTCTTCTTACGACGAGAATCAATTTCAAGAAATGGCCGGTGCGCTTGCGCCGCATGCACACGGTTTTATCGGGACCGCCATCGATGATTCAAAACTCATCGACCGGCTGTTTGATGGTTGGCCTGGGCAGGACGAAGAGTTGGGAGCGTACGCAATCGCCACGGTCCTTGATGCCTTTCATGGGAATTTGACCGGTTTGAAAGCGAAGGGTTTTGTGGCGGTGGCGGAGAGAGCGGTTAACGCCCGCGCCAGCTCCTATCTAAATAATGCCAATGATGATCTCTTGTTCGGAGGTCACCTTCTCCGAAGAGCTCAAAACCCCGTTCAATTCTTTTTTCAAGCAATGGTCCACGAACTCACGCACATCTTGTTGGAGAACCAACATGATTATTTGACGGGGGAATTAGTCGGTGGGACGATTCATGAATGGTTGGCTGATTTGGCCGCGGAGGATTTTTCCAGGAGAAGGGGTTTATCCCTGGAGGATTACCGAGATATCTTAGGGTTTGATAGGGATTTATCATTTGTTGAAGAGGATTCGTTCCATACCATTGAGGTTCATGAGGGTGCACGGGCCCAGCAGTTGCTGATTGCAGGGTGGCTTTCGGAAAACGGCCTCACGCTTGATCCGTCAAAAATGGTTCGTGCGGCATTGGATGTTCTACCGGGAACGTCGGGCGATGACCTGGACGTTGTGGTAAGAAAGGTCCTTGAGAGGTTTGCGGGACGTCCGCTGGAGGACTCAGAAACAGCGGGGATGAATCGTATGTTTCTGTCTTTGTTTGATTATAGATTCGATGAATTTATTGAGGGGAAGTATCGGCAAAGAATTCTTTCTTTGCCCGTTTTGCGTGAAATATTGAGCCCCTTGTTGGATGGGTTGGCCACCTCTCTTCAATCGGTGTTCCCTTCCGGACAGGAGGAAGGGGTTTTGGCGGAGGCGACCGCTCGCTCCCTGGCCGGAGCCGGCCTATGGACCGGGGGCCTCTTTCCATTGTTATCCCTGGGAACCAAAAACGTTTTGGACGCTGTCGCGAAGAGCCTTGCGGCATGGGGATTGGAACCAATAAAAGACATGAGTCCACGACTTTGGCCGCAAATGATTCAGAAGGCGATGGCGGGGGGACTTCAGTTAGAGCTGATACAATCCATCGTGGGCGCCCTGGCGAGGGACGGATTCATGGAAGAGCGTGCGTGGACTGCGAAGGAAAACGCCGCTCTTGAGAAGGTACAAAGACGATTGGCGTCGGACCTCCCGGGGGTTCGCGCCATTGAGTATGTGCGACTGGGATTTGGCAAAAAGGCCGTGGATCCCTCCACGGGGGCCGAAGTATCATTGGACACAAGCTTGTTTATGGGGTTTGACATGAAACCGGATGGGACGTTAAGAGTTTTTGTCCATCCCGACGTTTTCAATGGGGCCGCCGACCCGGCCGCGTTTCTTCTCGATGCCATGATGCACGAGATTCTTGAAGGACCAGGGGGTGTGGAACACTCGATCCTTGAGGACGAAGGCATCGGAATGGACCGAAATATCGATTGGCAGACAGCGGAGGCGCGAATTTCATCAGTCCAGTTGAGGTTGGCAACGAACTTATTGGAGCGATGGTCACGGGATGGTGATCCAGATGCCCTAATAAAATTGGCGATGGTTGGGGCTCATGGGGTGAATTGGGATGGAGCGCGGCCAGCGACCCCTGTCGGGGCCATGGGGCCGACGTTCGCTCTGGCGGGGGACCGTGGACAGCGGGCGTTGGCTCACCTCATGGCTGTGGCGGAGGATGTCGGAATGGATTCCACCCTGGTCGAACGATTGTTGCATCGGGGCCTTTTGGTGGCGGGTTGGCGGGCGGTATTGGCCGAGGCCCCCGGCGCGTTCCACTATGTGGACGTTTCCCCTCTGGATGAGGCTCCGGGATCCGAAAATCGGTTGGCCTGTGAAACGCTTCTTTCCGCTTTGGAGGTTGTTGTGGCCGCCGACCCAAATCCAACAAAGAGGGCCCAACAGATTTTTATCGGATGCGACAACCAGGGTCAAAAAACCTTCGTTGAGTCGCGGTTTCCGACCTTAAAGGGCTCTCGGTTTAAAACTAATCGATTTGAGGGAAAGGATATCGCTGTCGGATGGGCGGCAACCGAGGTCGACGAGGCCGGGTCGTCCTCTTTGCACGTTCACACGGTGCGGGAGTTGAACACCGACGGCACGCCTCCGGGGATCGACGTGCTGCCCAGCCCCTACAGCTTGAGCACGATCATGCAAAAAGCATTGGATTCCATTATCCGCGTCTTGATTGCCGCTTAAAAATTCAACCTATTTGCCCCACCCGGGTTAAGGGGACTATAGTGAGCATTTTACAATGCAAAATGCTCACTATCTATACAAAATGCACGGTCCACAACCGACCGGCCAGATGTTTCTAACGGCCCAGGATGATGTCGATACCGGTCAGAACGAGGTTCAGTTGGCGGGATGACAGTTTTCCCGCCCGCTCGGTCAAAAGGGTTCTGTCGAGAGCGATGATCTGGGAGACGTTGGCGACGGAATCTTTTGGGAGGTCCGTCTCGTTTGCGGACAAAAAGACGTTCCCGGGAGCCTCCGCCCACTGGAGATTGCTTGTCAACGGGACACAAACAATAGTCGCGATTCGGCTCCTGTTCAAAGGGTCGCCCTGGACGACGGCGACGGGACGTCGAAAGCCGGGCCCCGACCCCGTAGGGTCGGGAAGATCGGCCCACCATATCTCCCCCTGGGCGACTTTCACCAGGACGAAGTTTTTAGACGACGGCGGCCCGCTTCTTGAAGAAAAGGATCGAGCGGTTCGCTCATTTCCCCGCAAACCCTGTTCATGGCTTCCGTGACTTCATTGGGGGAATGACGGTACAAGTATTCCTGCATGGCCTCGCTGAGGAGGCGGCTTCGTGACTTCTTTACTCGGCGCGTGTATTCCTCCACCTGGCGAAACAGGCGGTTCGGCATGGAAATGGCTGTTTTCATACCATTAGTATGACTCACACACATACGGCTGTCAAGGCCTGACAGAGCATTTTTTCCACGTTGGCAATTCCCTCATCCGGCCCTTCGGGTCGGCTTCGAGTCCCACGCTAAAACTGCCCGGGGCGGGACTCCCCTCTCCCCCGCCGCTTCGCGGCTCCTCCGAGGGCCGGCCGCCCTCGCTGGCGGGCCCTTCGGGCCCTTTTCTGCCATTCATGGCAGCGCGAGGGTCGGCTTCGAGTCCCACGCTAAAACTGCCCGGGGCGGGACTCGAACCCGCACGAGCCTTTGGCTCACGGCATTTTAAGTGCCGTGTGTCTGCCGTTCCACCACCCGGGCTAAATTTATTTCTTTTCTTCTGTTCTTGCCGCGATGAGTCGGTTTAAGACTGTGGCAGTTGGGACAAAGGATTCTCAGATTCACAAGCCGATTGTCCGTTCGATCACCATTAATGTGATCCAATTCGAGCGGCAGATAGCCATCGGACGTTTTTTTTGCCCACCCGCATTCTTCACACGCCTTGCTTTTTAAACCCTCAGAAAACAGCCTTTTTTTTAGCTTAAAACTTTGAAAATTACTCCCCATGACAAGAATTTTACTCAGTGGAAGCCGGGGCTTTCCAATGCCTCGAAGACCGCGATTCCAGGCTTGGTGTTTAAAATGAGAGATATCCAACCCCAGCTCGGCAATATACTTACGGACCTGCGAATAATTTCCCCCCGCCTCCCTCAGCCCCAGTCGGATCAACAACTGCCGGTAGCTATAAACAGCGGGGACAGCGGATTTCAAGGTTGTCTCAGACCACTTACGCTCTCGCATGGACCGAATCATACAATTCGGCAAAGGCATAAACAACGGCACACGCATAAACCTCGACTTCAGAAGATGCGGTTTATCCCCTTACCGACGGTAACCCCGCCAGGGCCATGGCCAGTTCGCCTTCGTCCAATTTTTGGTCCACTAATTTTCCGGCGTTGTAATCCATGTAGGCTTGCATATCGAAATGCCCGTGACCGCACAAATTGAACAGAATGGACCGGGAAACTCCCTCGGCCTTGCACTTCAACGCTTCGTCAATAGCGCCCCGTATGGCGTGGTTGGCTTCCGGCGCCGGCAAGATGCCCTCCGCCCGAGCGAACTGGACTCCCGCCGAAAAACACCCCGTTTGATGATACGCCACAGCTTCAATCAAACCCAAATCCTTTACGTGGCTCACCAACGGCGCCATCCCGTGATACCTCAACCCTCCGGAATGAAACCCCGGCGGTGTAAACGTGGACCCTAAGGTGTGCATTTTGGTCAACGGCGTCAAATGGGCCGTGTCGCCGAAATCGTAAGCGAACTTGCCTCGCGTCAAACTCGGACAGGCCGCGGGTTCCACCGCCACCACGCGGACTTTTTTCCCCCCGCGCAGTTGGGCCCCCAAAAACGGAAACACCAGCCCACCAAAATTCGACCCTCCCCCTGTGCAGGCCACCAAAATATCGGGATAATCGTCGGCCATCGCCATCTGTTCCATGGCTTCCAACCCGACCACCGTCTGATGAAGAAGAACGTGGTTCAACACCGAACCCAAAGCGTAGTTGGTGTCGTCCCGTTGGGCGGCCACTTCCACGGCCTCGGATATGGCAATGCCCAAACTGCCCGGATGTTGGGGGTTCTTGGCCAATATGTCTCGCCCCGACTGGGTCTCGTTGGAGGGCGATGCCACACAGCGGGCCCCATAGGTTTCCATTAAGGCCCGCCGATAGGGTTTCTGATCGTAAGACACCCGTACCATAAAAACCTGAACATCAATGCCGAACAAGGCCCCCGCAAACGCCAACGACGATCCCCATTGACCCGCCCCAGTTTCCGTGGCGATCTTTTTGATCCCCGCTTCCTTATTGTAAAACGCTTGAGGAACCGCGGTATTGGGTTTATGGCTTCCCGCGGGGCTGACACCCTCGTACTTGTAATAAATCCGCGCGGGCGTATCGAGCGCTTTTTCCAAACGGCGGGCCCGAAAAAGAGGCGACGGCCTCCATTGACGGTAAATTTCCCGCACCGGTTCCGGAATTTCAACCTCCCGTTCCCGCGTCACTTCCTGTTGGATCAACGACATCGGAAACAGCGGTTCCAGGTCGCCCGGCGTCACCGGCGCGTGGGTGCCGGGATGCAACACCGCCGACGGCGGCGCCGGCAAATCGGCCACCAGGTTATACCACTGTTTCGGGATTTTCGATTCGTCGAGAAAATACTTAACTGTTTCGCTCATAGGGATCTCCTTGTCCGCGGAGTCCCTATTCTATCAAAACGTGTTGAGCGCGTTGATCAAAAGCCGCAACCGGCCAAAATTAAACCGATTGAACGGGAACACCAGCCGAGGAAGGTTTAAGAAATCCGACTCTTCTTCCAACGGTCCCTGATTGACGAAATGGGCTCCCTTCAACAAAATGTCTTTAAACTGGCTTTCCAACCGATCCACCCCGGACTGGGGAATGGGCCGTTGAAGGCGAATAACCATTCGGTCCCGAACATAGCGAACCGAATGGTAATTTTTATAAAACCCCGCGATCTCGTCGGCCGCCTTGTTGACCGAGTCGGTGACCATAAAAAGGTTGAAATCTTCTTCGGCGATCTTGCCCCGTTTTAGCAAGTGCTTGCGGATGTAACGTTCCCAATCTTTCCAGTAATCGCCCCCGGGCGTATCGATGAAGACGATCGGCATGGGGTCGGCCTTGCCGGTTTGCACCAAAGTCAACACTTCCATGCCCTCGTCGTGGGTGCCGAACCCGCCGGGGAACAACGCCACGGCGTTGGCCTCTTTGACGAACATCAGCTTACGCGTAAAGAAAAACCGACAATCGATAAACCGGTCGCCACGATCCACATAGGCGTTGGTGCTTTGTTCGTAGGGCAGACGGATGTTGATGCCAAAACTGTTTTCAGGCCCGGCGCCCTGGTTACCCGCCTGCATGATGCCCGGCCCGGCCCCGGTAATGACCATAAATCCTCTCTGAACCATTTTACGCGCGAAGGCTCGGGCCTGTTTGTAGTCCATGTCCGACGGCCGGGTTCGAGCCGACCCAAAGATCGTCACTTTCCGTCGATTACGATAGGGTCCGAACACGCGGAAACCAAACCGCAGTTCGCGCAGGGAACGGCTTAATATTTTTGCGTCCCCCCGAGGCAGTTGGGAATGCTGGGTTTTGAGAGCCGTCACCACAATTTCCCGCACCAAATCGCTGATGTCTTCTTCCGCCACGTCGGACACCCGCGCCCGCTGGACCAGCGCGTCGATTTGGGCGGTAATTTCCGGATCCCACGCGTTGAACGATTCGGTGCGGGAGTCTTCGGGAAACCGCATTTCGTTTTGCGGGGGAGGAACCGGTGGTTGGGTCATAAAAGCGTCCTTTTAATTGTCGTAATGACGGGCGGTTTCTTCCAATGTCGACTCACACGGTCGAACAAGGACCCGCCGGAAACTCTGTTTTAAATAGTGAGCGCCCAAAAATGCCAACGCATGCAACTCCCGCAAACGGGGAAAAACGTCCAAAAAGGCCCTCTCTCGGGCGGAGGGAGGAGCCCCCGCAGACCGTTCGACGTTGTTGCCGTCAAGATCAATCGACGCCGTGCGCGACGGCACCGACAAGCCCATCCAGCGGACGGCCGCGTCGGCCGCTTCTTGCCCCATCAACCGGAAGTCTGACATTTTTCCCCCAGCCACGGTAAACATCCCCGGCGCAACGGGAGCATGATCAAACACCCGAAATCCCCGCGACAACAGTTTTTCCGGACCCGTTTGACCCAACAGAGGCCGCGCTCCCACGGTGGTGGAATCATACCGAGTCGGAAATTCGGGGAAATACCGGCGACACGAAGCCAGGAGGTATTCGATTTCGTTCGTCGTGGTTTGCAGAGAGTTCGGGTCTCCGTTATAAGCCAAGTCCGTGGGGCCCACCCATGTTTTTCCCCGGCCCGGGAGAACAAAAACGTATCGGTCCCGATCGACCGCTTCCAACAGCAGTCCCACGGGAAACGGCGATCGCCCCAGCA